>JBPKLU010000002.1:0-724242 GCA_051293815.1 Nitrospiraceae bacterium
GAGACTGACAGGTCGAGCAGAGACGAAAGTCGGGCTTAGTGATCCGGTGGTTCTGCGTGGAAGGGCCATCGCTCAACGGATAAAAGGTACGCCGGGGATAACAGGCTGATCTCCCCCAAGAGTTCACATCGACGGGGAGGTTTGGCACCTCGATGTCGACTCATCGCATCCTGGGGCTGAAGCTGGTCCCAAGGGTCGGGCTGTTCGCCCGTTAAAGCGGTACGAGAGTTGGGTTCAGAACGTCGTGAGACAGTTCGGTCCCTATCTGTTGTGGGCGTAGGAGATTTGAGAGGGGCTGACTCTAGTACGAGAGGACTGAGTCGGACGGACCTCTAGTGTGCCGGTTGTCGCGCCAGCGGCAGTGCCGGGTAGCTATGTCCGGTTGGGATAACCGCTGAAAGCATCTAAGCGGGAAGCCTGCCTCAAGATGAGATCTCCCGGGGCGTAAGCCCCCTGAAGGCCACTCGTAGACGACGAGTTTGATAGGCTGGGTGTGGACAGGCTGTGAGGCCTGCAGCTAACCAGTACTAATCGGCCGTGCGGCTTAACATCACCTTTGCTCCTGATAGACATGGTCTATCCGCGGCGATTGGATATTCGCTGCGCGAATGTGGAATGAGAAATGTGGAATGGGGAGAGGTAATTTCTCATTCCTAAATTCTAGCTTGCGCGCTTCACGCCGTTCCCGGTGGCCATACCGGAGGGGCCACACCCGTTCCCATCCCGAACACGGAAGTTAAGCCCTCCAGGGCCGATGATACTGCTGCCGCGAGGCAGTGGGAAAGTAGGACGCTGCCGGGGTTCAAACGAAGCCCGCTCATTGAAAGATGGGCGGGCTTCTGCATTTTGAAGCCGGGTCCTGTCGCCGAGCAGCCCAGCCGTGCTTACTCCCGACCTTCCCCAAGAAGCACAACACGGACGCGAAGTCGTTGCTGAAGGCTCTGCTGCACACCGAGACACAAGCGACATGTGAGTGCCACCTGGACCAGTTCAGCCTCCGGTGCCGCACGCTGGCCACGAAGGCCGTCGAGCGCTGACACATCGATCAGGAACGCCTTGTCACATGCTCTCAGTTCCCGAAGGAGCATGGGCGGTCTCTGCGGACGATGGCGGGCCAGCGCGACAAGCGTGTCGAGTCAGCTATGGTGTTAATCGGGAAGGTGCTGCAAGGGGCGGAGCAGACCTTCCGACGGCTCATCAATGCTCCGGAGCTGCTGCCGCTGGTCTACGCCGGCATCCCGTTTGCCGATGGCATGCAGAAACCTGTCAGGCCGAAGGAAGCTGCTGCCTGTTTCCATTTACACGTCTCTTGGCAAGACATCCCCCTTCTGCCTGCTATGGCACAGGATATGATTTCCAGATTGAGCCTTTCTTGAATCTGGTTTCGGGGACAGGATATTGTCTTCCCCCCTTTTCTATTCCTTCAATCGAGAGGACAAAACTCCGATCAGGGGAGCCGTTCGTATCGAACGCTAACAAAAAACAGCTGTGTCCTTCTTCAGGATGCCACCATCCAAAAGACTTCTCCTCAAAGGGAATAGGGATGGAGCCGTGTGGCGTTTGGATATCTTCTTGACCGACTACGGAACGTGATGTAGCGACTCCAAGGCTGTACCGGCGCTTTCCACATCCCCGCACGACAGCACGTGGACTAAACCAGGGCTTGAAGGGGCCGACGAATTCCTTCACCTGTACGTTCGTTCCATCATCGAATCTCAAGGTAACTCGGCCAGGATCAAATGAGAAGGCATTGCTCTTGTCTTTTGGCTCAATATCAACCCAAAGAATGAGATGCCTTCCCTCTTCCCATTGCCCTTCCCTCTCCCATATGGGAATGATGGGTACGATGACGAGTTGAGCCATACTAAAGCCTGCATAGAGATAGTTTTGAACTTGAATGGCGAGGTCTAGGTCTGGCCAGCCAAAGTGAATAATATTATCCGGTCCGATGCTGGTGATGCTGGTATTGGGCAGGGGGTCTTCTGGCACACTCGCATAGTGTTTCACTAAAACACCGCATCCCATGAGCTGGATCCCGAGGTAGATCACCGCCAGATATTGGATACAGAGCGTAAGACCATTCTTCGGCGATCCGATCAGTTTCATAACCACCTCAGGAATGATCATCGGCACAATAGTAGGCCAACTATTTATTCTTCACGACGGTTCATCACGAAGCGCCAGGACGCCAGGCGAGACGGACATGCGGGGCCCTGGGGCTGACACCCTTCCCCGTGCGCGGTGTCTGTCCCCGTCCAAACTGGGACAGACACCGCCGCAGACGGCGGAGCACCCGACGCACCAGTCGGCACGTGCCGTGCTTGGCCGGACTGTTGTCAGACCGCAGGACGATCGCGACGAGATCCTGCTCGGCTTCGTCGTTGAACGTCAGCGTCGCTACCAGTGGCAGATAACACCTAACACCACGTGTCGCTGTGTCCGATGAACATCACTATTAGGGGGTAGTAACTGTCCTGAAAATCAAGTCGGTTGACTTACCGCCACTCGCCATGGCGTCCCACTCTTCAACATCGTGTTGAGAATCGTGAGCAGTTTCCGCATGCACGCGGTCAACGCCAGCTTCTTCGCCTTCCCGGCTTGACAGAGACGCTGGTAGAACGTCCGAATCACGGGATTCCGGCGCGTGGCTCCGAGAGCTGCCATGTAGAGGGCCGCCGCACATGGCGGCATCCCCCCTAAATTGCGCGCTGGCCTTTAAGTGTGCCGCTATCGCGTGGGAACGGAGCAACGCCCGCTCATGCCGCGACGTCTCTGCGTGTGAGCGTGCTGCGCTCGGGCAAGTTGGCAACGAGCGTCGTGGTGAGCACAGCCCCACCTCGGTACACTCCGTACGCTCTCTTCTTTGTCTCGCCACACCGGGCTCTTGCGAATCGTTGCGGTGAGATCGGTATTGGTGGTGACGAGCGCCTTCTCCAGCCAACTGATCGGTGCCTGAACGCGTTTCGGAATGGGTCACGCCGCCAAGCGCAGGCGATTCTTTACCGCCGTGAGCATGTCGATCAACTGGCATCGACGGGCCACCAGCGCGGCCAAGAGCGGCGTCTGTGCATCGGACACGGGACGGCTTGGAGGCCGAAGGGCCTCGGCGAACCGCACGAGGATCAGGGCACCGAGCCGATCGATCTTGGCCAACGGCCCCGTCGCACGGGCAAAGTCCCGCACCTGCCAAGGATGGATCACGACAACCGGCAGTCTGACGGCGGCGAGCGCTCCCGTCATCGGTACTTCGAGTCCGCCCGTCGCTTCGAGCACTCTCACGGTGGGAGGCAAGGTGCGGAGCTGCTCCACTGCCTGCGCGATTCCACGCTCGCGCATGCGTAAACTGGAAGGTGGTCCCGGGATGACTCGCTCCATCAACGCGCGCGTGCAAGACATCCATGCCCACAAAGATCTCTGCACCCATGGCACACCTCCGGGTCACCCGTCCGTGCACAATGCGGGCTTGCGGCCCCTTCAACTGTCCGGGTTGGTGAACGGAGGAACGGGACGCCCCCAGCTGCCCCCGGTCTTGACTGCACCGGCCCCAGATCCTTGCGATCTGTCCCGCTCCCGTGCTGCCATGATGCAAAACCTCCAATGAAGAGGCAAGGTCTTGCAATCGCATATTGGGGCAACCCGGCGGGGATGGTGCTGGGTCTGCTGCTGGTCTGGGCGCGTGGGAAGCCAGCTAGCAGGGGATGAGGCCATAGGCGATCGCGTAGCAGGCTGAGATTCCCTCGTCGCCGGCGGTTTCTGCCCAGAGGGCGGTGGTCCAATTGCCGTGTGACATGTGCTTGGCGAGGATCGCAATCAGAATGGTGAGGCCAAGCTTGCTGAGGATGATATATGTAATAAAGCGTGTAGGACATCATGCGGCAGTTGCGGTATTCCCACCAGTTGATGCGCCGCGCCAGTTTTTTCTTGGTAGCACGGGATGTTGATGGCGCCCAGGATACCGATCGTCACTAATCCCCGCCTGTGAATCGCTGCCACAACCATAGACCGACATAGACCGACATAACGGAATTGCACTGCGGCGATCTCCCAGGCGAAGGGCATCCACAGGGGCAAGCGCCTCAGCCTCGGGCCGCCGCAGATAGAATACTCCAATGTGCGGGTGTAATCGACAAGCCAGGCGTCCGCCGCTAAGTCTGTGAATCACACAGCCAGACCGAAGACCAGGAATCGCGCGAGGAGGGCGTCGCGATGCATCGCGACGTAGCCAAGAAATAGAAGGTTGTCAACGAGGTGGAGCGCAACGCCGCTCTTCTAGTCCGACCACTGGGCGAAGGTCAGCAACGCAACGGCGACGATATTGATGACGATCGTCGCCACCACAAGATATCGGCGTCCCTGGTCTGACGAGTTTAAAGGCACGTTCATTGTTGTCATCCGGTCGTTTATATTTTATGGTAATGTGCAAGGCCATCGGCATCAATGTCATGAGGCCGGCAAGGTCGTGACGGCATGACTCTTCCGTCTAAGAAAGCGTGGTTATGGAAGGTTGTGTGTGTCTTCAGTGTGCTCTCGGCCTTTGGTCTGGTGACCGCGACCGCCGAGACCGATAAGGACCTCAAAGCAGGAGAGCCTCAGGCCGGAGGGGAAGCGCCAGGCGCAGCGAAGGAATTCGTGGGCAAGGACGGGGCGCCGATGGTGCTCATCCCCGCCGGTGAGTTTGTGATGGGGTCGCCCGACGGCGAAGGGCTCGATAACGAGCAGCCGGAACACAAAGTGTGGGTGGATGCATTTTATTTGGATAAGTACGAAGTAACGAACGCACGATATGAAAAATTCATGGAAGAGACGGGACGCGTGAGGCCGAAGTTTTGGGAACAGTTGGACCTCACAGTCCATAGTGAGCTCCCGGTCATCGGTGTGAGCTGGGATGATGCGAAGGCGTACTGCGAATGGGCAGGGAAACGTCTGCCGACGGAAGCCGAATGGGAGTATGCTGCCCGAGGGACGGATCGCCGTCGATATCCTTGGGGCAATACGGAACCGAACGCGCAATTGGCGAATTACGCCAAGCGCTGGTCATATAAGTTCTATGATGATCGTCTAGAGCCGGTGAACAGCCACGAGGCCGGCAAGAGTCCGTTCGGTATCTATAACATGGCGGGCAACGTATTTGAGTGGGTGGCCGATTGGTATGAGATCAAATATTACATGCGAAGCCCGGAACGGAATCCCTCCGGCCCTGAGACCGGTGAATTGAAAGTCATGCGGGGTGGGTCGTGGAACTTCGCCAGTGAGTATATCCGAACGACCAGCCGGATGAAGCTGAAGCCCACGGAGCGGGAGGCAGATGTCGGAATCAGATGTGCGCGCAGTCCTTAGCCCGCATTCTTAAAAAAGAACGCTGATGCAGTGGGGAAGGCGTGCAAAAGTGTGCCAGGTCCTGTGTCCAGGCGTTGGGTCACTCGCACGCAAGATTCAGCGCCGGATCGCAGAACAGCGGTCCGATGACCGGTGGGCGCATGTACCGGGCGGAGGGATCTTGCGCTCCCATTGAAGCGTTGAGCGGTGGCCCGTCCGGCATGCCAGGAAGCCCGCGGCCTGCGGTACGAAACACCGTTTTGGAACCGGAGCCAACTCTTGGGTTGACCAGAGCCTGCCCCAATGTCTGCCCTGGGGCTGCCGCTCCGGTAATCCCGACGCTCGGCAAGGACGGTTGCAAACCGGCTTGTCCACTTTGCGAGGTTTGGCTCTGCGTACTAGGTACTACGGACACCGTTTGCGCGGGGCATGGCAACGCCACCACGCTCAGTCCAGCCAACACTACAAGGGCAAAGGCCATCCGGACAGGTGGCTTCATGACTTTCCTTTATTGCGGCCGGTTTCTTTCAGCCTACCAATCTCCTAGCTCCATGATCGGGGCGTAAGCCAACTTTCTCCCCTGCTGTGCGCCGACGACTGGACCGGTGGTGCTCAATATGTCCTTATGTCGCGCCGGATCATCGCGAAAAATGGGTACATAGGCCGAGTGATCAAGCCGGTGGCTCTCGGTGAGATTGCCGAAAGCACGGGGCAACAGGGACCCGTTGCGCGGTTCTTTGACATAAGGACTCTGTTTGTCCGGTCTTCCAGAGGAGGCCCAGTCGTTGCGCAACACGGATTCCGCCATCCCGAGATCTTCAATGTGCTGGCGGTCGGAACCGGGTAAGCGCACGGTGCAGCGGTGTCTCCTCATGGACAGCCGACCGGGACAAACCCGGTTCCAAAGAGTCTCGCCAATGCTACCCACCGCGCATTGTCGTAGAATGAATAGCTCGGCAAGCGCAGATTGTGTCCGCTGGGGTCGCCTCCGTAAGAGGGATCGCTGCCGAAAAAGAACCCGCCGCGGGTCCGTTCGTTCAGCCGGATCCACTCGGCATAGAGGGCGCACACCTCCTCGTGAGTCGAACCGGACGAAGCGAGACCTGCGTACCAGTCCTTCGCCCAGCCAGGAACGGTCCCGATGCGTCCGGAATCCGGTGCGCTTGCATACCACTCAATCTGTGGTGGATTGCTCAAGCGTCCAACCGCAGCGCCCGACGCCTTTGGTTCATCCGGGAGGCCGATAAACGGCGGAACCGTCGAGAGCGGTTTGAGGTCGAGTACGCGGCATCCAGGCTGCTCGCGGTTGACATAGAGGGTCACTCCTCCCGATTGCGGGCATTCCCACACCTCAGCGGTGCCAGAAAGTGCAGGAGGGTCGGACAGAGCGGGGAGAGCGGTGACGAGCACGCCACCAATGGCAGACAGGACGAGCCGATTTGGCTGCATAAGGCGCCTCCATCATCTCATATAATGCCCACTGAGAAGTAAACATTATTGTATCGTGCCCTCATGGTGACAGGCTACTGCCAGCGTGAGCGATGTCCAGCCGCTTTGGAGGGGGGGGAGCACTACGGAAGAAGGGGCTTTCAGGATCGTGTTCGCAGGGAGAGCCGATCGGATGCGTGCTTTTTGATTCATTGAAATTCGTGTTTGCGGGACTCTTAATATGCAACGAGAATCACAACGGTTTTGAAGGCGCATACCCAGCAGATGAGTATACAAAGGCGACAGCACCAGAGAATGCAGGCTCCCGCTTCGTTCGTGTGTTCATTGCGCCGTCATGGGCTAGTGCCAGTGTTCGCTCGGCACAGCGCCGGCCTCGGTGTTATGTTCGATATCTCGCCCAAGGGGCAAAAGTGATGAGCGAGACCGCGGTGGAAGCGGGAGATTGGCTTTGCTCATCCTTCGTCTACCGAAGCAAATGGTTCCAGTCTTGGTCGAGAGCGCCACTGTCCAATGGGCCAAAGTCATACCTTTGGAGTGGAGCTTATGGTCCATTCTGCGGTCGCGCAGAGGCGCCAGCGAAAGTTCATGACACTCGCCCCCAGTTTGTCACACTGACTCGCTCATCTCCCTCGTCCACGGTCGGCGACTGCGGCAGAGAGCCTGTTCGAGGCGCAGTGTGGGCGATCCATGCGCTTGGGGCGACGCCCGGCAATGGTTTCCGCGAGGCAGCCGTTGACCCTTGGCGACAGTTCAGCTAGAAGCGAAGATCACTCGGAGAGCGCGGCCAGAAGAAGCGCGCACGGCTGGATTGGCTGATATGAGGATGCGGTTTCAATGTGGTTTCGGCGTGGCTTACGATGCGCGCTCGTGCCTTGCTCTGCTGCTAGCAGTCGGATTGAGTGTCATCGTGGTACCGAGAGTTCTGTCTTTGCCAAATGATCAATTGCAGGCCGAAGAAACACGGCAGGCCTCCATCGTTCAAGTTCTCCGGGCACCAGATTGGAAAGGGGCGGTGGAACTTGGGGATGAAGGGTGTCTTGCATCCCATGGGGAATATACGGTGTGGGTGTACGCCAAAGGGGCCAAGTGCGGAGTGCCGCGCGAGCAGGCCGATCGCGTCGTGGTGATTCGTCAGCCATTACCCGGTGTTGCTCCGATCAGAGGAGCGACGCAACTTCCGGGAGGCCGCTACAAGGTATGGGTGTACGGCGCAGGCGATCCAGGCCATCCTGGGTTGCGGCTGTGCGCCAAAATATGCGTGACCGGGGTCTTGTCCGCGACGCCCAGTTGGGTGTCTCTCGGCTGGATCGAACTCCGCGACAACCAATTACTCTTGTTGCGATCCTGGGACCAGCCCGAAGCCCACAGCCTGTACATTCAGGCGGTGGTTCTCTCGTCGAACGATGCCCAACCGGATTGGACCCCTTGAAGAAGACGCCACGGGTGACGTGTCAATCATGCAAGTGGTCCTCCCGTTTGACAATGAAGTACGTTCGACGCTGAATGATGCGCCGGCTATTCGCGGGCAAAGAGGGTATCGAGGATCCGGCGGGCAGCGTGCGCAACCCGCTCTGGATCGTGTTGAGCGTTCAGGATGGTCTCCAGCAGATGGTGTGCGTCCGCATTGTCCGGTTTGAGCTGGACCGCGAGGCGGAGGGCTTCGATTGCGTCGGTCGGATTGCCTTGGACCATGCGCACCAGTCCGAGATCGGCGTAGGCTTCGGCGTCGTCCGGCCTCAGTCGCGTGGCCGCCTCTAGCGCGGTAGCGGCAGCGGCCCATTCGCCTTGTGCCATCGAGGCGCGGCCCAGCCAATAAAAGGCTTCCCCGTCGTGCTCCCGCAGCCGGACCGTGGTGCGGAACGCTTCGACTGCCCCAGCCCAATCATGCCGATCCATCAGCACGATTCCGAGACGACGGTAAGCCTCGGTGAATTCGGGGTTCAGCTTGGTCGCTGCGCGAAATTCCTCAGCTGCTCCGGTCAAGTCGCCGCGGTGGTGCAAAGCCTCGCCAAGCCGAAAGTGGGCCTGTGCATCGTCGGTCTTGAACTCGGGAGAAGCCCGCAGCGCATCACGGGTTTTCCGAAAGTGTTCTTCTAGATCGGCTTCCGAGATCGGTTCGTCCGCGCGACCGGCCTCGCCTAGGTGGTCTGTCGACCAGGCAGATGTCCCAACCTCCAGTCCGGTCGAGGCCCAGAGGAAGAACAGGAGCAGGCCTGACAGCCGCAGAGACATGGCTCCATGCTACCGTTCGATTGTGTGTCAGGCAAGGGATTGGGATAGGCGAAGCCCGGTGAGGCTTTGACAGCGAGGTCGTTGCGTTACCTGCATGGTTCACCTACAATTTCGCCTTCGCCGGTCCGTCAGACCGTGCGGCAGTTGGATCCCTGCTGGAGGCCGCAAACGGCACAGGTCACCGCGGATGACAGAATGGGTCGGACAAAAAATCCTCGATGCGTTCAGCTACGTTCGAGCGTTGTGGAAACTGATGCTGCGGGCCGCCTGGGAATTGGTACAGCCGGCGGAACGGGGACGGCAAGAGGCGCTTCGGGTCATCACACGACAGATTCTTTTCACCGGCGTGGACGCCTTGCCGGTGACGAGTGCGATCGCGCTGATGCTCGGCATGATCGTCATTACCCAAGCTGGGACACAACTGCCCAGGCTGGGGGCGGGCGGATTGGTCGGGAGCATCATCGTCATCGTGATCATCCGCGAGCTTGGCCCGCTGGTCACCGCGCTGATCATTGCTGGTCGGTCCGGCACCGCCATCGCGACAGAACTGGGGAATATGTCGGTTAATCGGGAGGTCACCGCCCTTATGCTGATGGGTATTCCGTTCCAGCGGTTTCTCGTCATGCCTCGAATGGTCGGCGTGGTGGTGGCGATGTTCTGCCTCACCGTTTATTTCGATCTCGTGGCCGTGCTGGGCGGATTTCTGGTCGCGAATGCGCAATTGACCATTCCGTTCGAAGCCTTCATCGAAGGCATCACGCGCGCGCTGTCTTTGGCCGATGTCCTCTTCACCGCGCTCAAGCCGCTGGCGTTCGGCGTCGCCGTTGCGGCGATTTGTTGTCATCATGGGCTCTCCGTCAGGGCGTCCTTGACGGAGGTTCCGCAGCAGACCACCAAGGCCATGATCAATTCCGTCACGGTCTGCCTGGTCTTGGACCTGCTAATCACTGTGCCGGCGTATCTCTCATGACCACGGCCGTTGAACTTGCCGAAGTCGTGATCGAGTTGGAAGGCGAGGAACGTTCCAGCCGGTTCTCGTTGTCGGTGGAGTCCGGGGAATTTCTCGTCTTGCTGGGGCCGAACCGATCTGGCAAGAGCCTGATTCTGGAGCTGTGTGCGGGACTCGTGACGCCGCAGGCGGGCGTGGTCCGGGTACTCGGCCATGACTGGGCCGATTTGACCGATGCCGAGGCGATGGAGCTCCGGCTCCACATCGGGACGGTGCTACAGCAGCCAGGCCTGCTGAGCAACATGACGCTCTTCAACAACGTGGCCTTGCCGCTTCGCTATCATCGGGCGGACCTGTCGGAGCAGGAAATTTGGCGAACCGTGATGGCGCACTTAGACTCGCTGGGGATCGCGCACCTCGGCGACCGATTTCCCGCTCAGCTTAATCCGGGAGAAATCCGGTGCGCTGCGATCGCGCGGGCGATGATCCTGGATCAGGAGTTGCTGCTGTTGGACGATCCGGTGGCTGGTCTCGATGCCGACATGGTGCTCCGACTGGTCCAGCATCTGGCAGTGTGCCGGGCACGCCGCCCGCTTACGATCGTGGCCACGCTGCGCGTGCCTTCGCCCTTCATGGACCTCGCCGATCGGATTGCCCTGGTACGCGCGGGGAGGATCGATGCGGTCGGGCCGCGTGCGGCGCTGGCCCAGTTGGCGGGAGCGGGTATGGAAGCGTATCGGAATTAAGCAGGCAACACGCCGAACCATGACCGTCGCTTGTGTTCAATGAGGTGACGCATGAAAATGCATTATTCGCATGGCTTGTCGAGCCGCCGGATTGCGCAGATCGTTGGAATCTTCGTCGTCGTTCCGCTCGCTGTCTTGGCGGTGGTGGGCGTCATTATGGCCAAGGCCCAACACCTGTTCGAGCGGAAATATCACGTGAAGACCAGCCTGAGTAAGTCGTACGGACTGGAGCCGGGCTCTCCCGTGTTATTCTCTGGCATTCCCATTGGACGCGTGGAACTGGTGGACCTCAATGACCGGGGCACGGTGGATGTCCTGCTCCAGCTCCGCTCGCGATATCAGGAATTGGTGCGGGAGGATTCGGAAGTGCGTATCGCCAAGAGTGGAATCGTCGTCGGTCAGACGCAGGTGGACATTACCATGGGGAGCGCCACGAAGCCGGCTTTAGCAGACGGAGCCACGATCAGGGCGGTCGAACCAAAGGATATCGGCGAGTTGGTGGACGAGATCAAACCGGTGCTGGATTCAGTCAAACAGACGCTGTTGCGGGTGGAGGACATCACCAAGGACATGCAGGCCGCTATTCAGACGGGCGGGCGGGTTGTGGGACAAGTCGAAGAGGCGACCCGCGAACTGCCCACCCTGATCGCTTCCGTTCGGAGCACGGTTTCGTCGGTGGAACACACGGCCACGTCCTTGCCGAATCTTACGAGCTCGATCACCCAAAGCCTGTCTTTGGTCGACGGGATCGCACGCGATGTGAAAACGACGACTTCCCGGCTGCCGGCGGTGATCGATACCGCCGAACAGACGGTTCGGAGTGTGCGAGAACTGACGGAGTCGGTCAAAGGCGTGACGAACGAACTGGGGCCCATTCTCGAGACAACCCAGGCGACGATGGACGACATTTCCATGATCGTCCGCGGAGCCAAAAACACGTTTCCGATCAGCACCTTCGTGAAAAACGCCGGATCGGCTTCTACCGATCGGTCGGCCCTAGGTCTGACGAGTCTCCGCGGAGATCGTGTAAGCCGGTGAAACCTGGAGCTTTCATATGGTTCTGCGCGGTCGGTCTGGGAGCCTGGACGGCGTGCGTGGGCTGCGCAGCCGCGCCACACGATCAAGCGGCTGCGCTGGTTCCGGAGGTCCAGCAACTGCATCTTCGTGGTCAACTCATTTTGCAACGGGGCGACACGACCCGCGCGAAGGCGATGTTTGAAAAGGCCAAGCAAGTGGCTGAACGTCACGACGACCGGCTCGGAGTGGTGTACGCGTTGAACGACTTGGGGGCGGTCGCCGTAGCGGAGGGCTCTCCCGTTCAGGCGTTGAAGCTTCACCAGGAAGCGCTCTCGATCGCCGAAGGATTGGGCCAGCCATCGGCAGTGTTGCTCAGTCTCGGGCACTTGGGTACAGCCCTCCAGCAGGCAGGACGATCCGAGGAAGCCATTGTGCTTTATAGCCGGGCGGTCGGGCTGGCCCGCGACTTAGCCGATCAGCGGACAGAAGCGGTCTTACTTAACAATCTCGGGCTGGCGCAACAAGAGACGGGAGCGTTCGTCGACGCCGAGCGGTCGTTCCAGCAGGCGCTGGACCTCAACCGGCGGTTGGGGGAGCGGCAGGCCGAAGCGGCCAACCTCGTCAACTTGGGGTTGGCGGCCGAACGGAACGGATCGCTCGTGGAGGCGCAACAGCGATTGGAAGAGGCTCTCGCGCTCGACAAGAGTCTGGGCGAGGCTCAACATATAGCGGTGGACCTTGCGCACCTGTCGCGGGTGGCAGAACAGCGGGGGCTTGGAGCTGTGGCATTGGATTACGCCGAGCGGGCTTATCGAGGCTATCGGGCATTGGGCGATCTGACGCACGCACGCGGCGAACTTCAGCACATGCTCAAGCTGGTCCGTGAGCAGGGAGATCGGCAGAAGATCGAACGATTCGAGACCGAATTGCGATCGCTGGGCGCCAACCATGCGGTTCCGTGAAGAGAGAGCAATCCGCGGGGTGGGGCAGTCCGGGCAGCGATCGGATCTGACACACGTCGCGCCAGCCGTTACTTGATCGCGACCGCTTTGACCTGCTTGTACGTCGTGTGGCCCTGGAGGACTTTTTCGATACCATCCTGTACCAGCGTCGTCATGCCTTCCTCCAAAGCGACTTTCAGCATTTCTTCTGTTTTGGCTTTCGCTTGGATCAGCCGCTTCATGCGGTCAGTGCCCAGGAGAAGCTCGTGCAAGGCGATCCGGCCCTTGAACCCGGTATGATTGCAGACTTCGCAGCCCTTGCCGCGATAGAGCTGGAATGAGCTGTTGTAAGCAATGCCGAGCGTGTCCCATGCTTGCGGCCCATAGGCGCTTCGCAGTTCCTCGTATTCTTCCTGTGTCGGATGGTAGGATTCCTTGCAGTTCTGGCAGATGCGCTTGGCCAGACGCTGGGCAAGTACGCCCAGCATCGCGTCGGCGAAGCTGAAGGAATCGCACCCCATGTCCAGAAGCCGGGTGACCGTTTCAACCGAGCTGTTGGTATGCAGCGTGCTGAACACCAAGTGGCCCGTCAGTGACGCTTCGATGCCGATATCGGCCGTCTCTTTGTCCCGCATCTCGCCGACCATGATCACGTCCGGGTCGGCGCGCAAAAATGCCCGCATGGCTGCCGCGAAGGTGAACCCGATCTTCGGGTGAACCTGAACCTGCCGCAGACCGTATTGAGTGATTTCGACCGGGTCCTCCGCAGTCCAGATCTTGCGTTCCGGTTTGTTGATGTACCCCAACATCGAGTGCAAGGTGGTTGTCTTTCCAGAGCCCGTCGGTCCAACGCAGAGGATGATGCCGTACGGTTTTTCGACGATTTTTTTTAGTTCCCGCAGATTGCGCTCCGAAAAGCCCATCCTGTCCAAGGGCAACGGCTCACTTGCCGCCAGAATACGCATTACCACGTCTTCGTTGTATCCGGCCGTTGGGACAGTGGCCACGCGCAGCTCGATTTCCTTGTTTTCTCCAAGCTTGAATTTGATCTTGCCGTCCTGTGGCTTGCGGCGTTCAGCGATATCCAAGCTGGCCATGATTTTCAGACGAGAAACAATGGCTCGTCGGTAGCTCGGCGGAATCTTCATGTACTCGAAACAACTGCCGTCCAGCCGGAAACGGACTAGCGTCTCCCGTTTTTCGCCGTAAGGCTCGATATGAATATCGGAGCAGCCCAGCTTGTAAGCGTCGGCGATGATTTGGTTGGCCAATCGGACGATCGCGCTGTCGTTCTCGTCGAGACCGCTGGTGGCGGAGGTCTCTTCCTCTGCTTCCTGTTGAGCCTCGCTGACGAGCTCGCCGAGAATGTCGGACACGCTTTCGTTGAGCTTGCTGAGCGTGTCGCCCTGCCCGGTCGCTGCTGCAAGGAACTGGGCGATATCCCGACGGAGGCTCACCGCAAACCGGATATTCAGACCGGGGAAAGTCCGCTTGATGTCCTGGACCCGATCTAGATCGCTGGGATCATCAGTCAAAATTTCGATGGCGGTCTTGTCCCGCTTGAGCGGCATCCAGTGATTTTTTTTCAGGTAGTCGATGTTGAGGTTTTTGAGCAGTTCAGGATCCACCAGTGTTCGTTCGTTGTATTCGATATAGGGGCATCGGTAGAACTGCGCTAGCGATTTGCCGATGTCGGCCTTGGGCACTTTGTATTTTTCGATCAAGATGGTCTCGATGTCGGACTGACCCTTGCGGGCTTCAGCAATGGCGGCGTCCAGCTCTGCCTGGGTGATCCGGTTGTTGGCGACGAGGTAGTCGAATTTCGTCGGGGTTTTCTTCGCGAGCTTGCGCAGGTTGTAGAAGGCGATGCCCAGCGCTTTGGCAATCTCCGCGACGCACTCTTCGTCCTTGCGCGTGAACCGTCCGCCGCTCTTTTTGTTCAAAAGCTGCAGCACGCCCATGAGGTACTTGTTGTCCGCGACGATCGGATAGGTCAGCACTTGTTTCGTGCGGAACCCGGTCTTCTTGTCGTAGGAACTGTCGTGGACAAGCGCAGGATGGATGCTGGTCAGCTCGGCTTGATTGTAAGCATCAGCGATGTTGACGGGCCGGAGGTACTTGGCACAGAAGCCAGCAAGGCTTTGCTCGGTGATGGGAATGCGGACCTCCTCGACTTTGTCGAGGTGCGGAACCTTCGAAAAGATTTCTTTCTTCTCCGGATCGACGGCGTAAAGCGTCAAATCTTCGGCGTCGAAGAGGCTCAGGATGTCGTTGTGCAAATCCAGCAAAATCGTGTCGATGTCGCTGGCGGCGTGGATCTGATTGGTGATGCGTTTGACGCGCTCGGCGTATTCGACCTTTTGCTGAAGCTCTTGAAGGTTCTGCGGCAAAGCTTTTGCTTGCATAGTCGAGCCTTAGCGGGGCTGTGGGATGAGTCCGTTCTTGCCGGTTGACCGGGCAAACGAGATGAGGGTCTTCCTGCCGAATCTATCGCCCATCTTTCACGAATACCGTCGTTGCAAGTGTAGCCCAATCCAGTCTGAACGCAAGCGGAAACGGTTCTCGCGTGGGCGGGGTGGAGGGGCTGGAACGGTCCGTAACAGCGGATTGTCTGGGAATGCGAGAGAGCCTTATGCGCCGTCGGAACCGCTGGAAAGAAGCGACTGAATTCGGGCGAGGACGCGATTGGGGGCGATCTTAGTCACGGCACCTGTCCGGCGCTCCTTCAGTTCCACCGTACCTTGAGCCAGTCCTTTGTCGCCCACAAGAAGCTGAATAGGTGCGCCAATCAGATCCGCGTCGTTGAATTTGACGCCGGCCCGTTCATCCCGATCGTCCCAGAGTACCTCGACGCCCGCAGCAACCAGCGAATCGTAGAGGGATTGGGCGAGATGGGAGACCTGGTCGGACGGACTCAAAGGAAGCAGGTGGACATGAAACGGGGCGATCGGAACTGGCCAGATGATTCCTTTGGCATCATGGTGCTGTTCGATGGCGGCGGCGGCCGTCCGGCCGATGCCGATGCCGTAACATCCCATGACCACCAACGTTTCCCGTCCCTGAGGATCGAGGAACGTGGCCTTCATCGCCTGGCTATATTTGGTGCCGAGCATGAAGACGTGGCCCACTTCGATACCCTTCGCGATTTTCAGGATCCCGTCGCCTCTCGGCGACGGGTCCCCGGCTTGAGCATTCCGCAGGTCGGCGAACTGTTCCACGGTGAAATCGCGGCCCCAGTTCGCGTCGACGTAGTGAGTGTCGGCTTTGTTGCCTCCGACCACGAAGTTGCGCATCGCTCGGACCGCATGGTCCGCGACGATGCGGACCCGTGTAAGGCCGATCGGACCCGCGAATCCAACCGGCGCGCCGGTCAGCGCAGTGACCGTCTCAGGATCGGCAAGTTCGCTCTCTTGCACGCCGAGCACTTTCTTCAGTTTGATCTCGTTGACCTCGTGGTCGCCGCGGACCAACACGGCCACCGGGTCCTTGGAAGTCTTGTACAGCAGCGTCTTCACCAGGCGTTGCGGCGGAATCTTGAGAAAGGCGGTCACTTCCTCCACCGTGCGGCAACTTGGCGTGGTGACTTCCCGGAGCGGGCGAGGCGTTTCAGGCGTCCCCTCCGGTTCGGGGAGCACTTCGGCCCGCTCGATATTGGCGGCATAGGTGCCCCGGTCGCTATAGACGATCGTCTCCTCGCCCGTTTCCGCCAGCACCATGAACTCATGTGAAGAGGTCCCACCGATCAGGCCCGTGTCCGCTTCGACCGCCCGGAAGGTCAGCCCGCACCGCGTGAAGATGCGCGTGTAAGCGTCGTACATCTTCTGGTAGCTCAGCTTGGCCCCTTCTTCATCGCGATCGAAGCTGTACGCGTCCTTCATGATGAATTCCCGTCCTCGCATCAGGCCGAAGCGAGGGCGGATCTCGTCGCGGAACTTGGTTTGGATCTGGTAGAAGTTGAGCGGGAGTTGTCGATACGACCGGACCTCGCGCCGAAACAGATCCGTAATGACTTCTTCATGCGTGGGGCCCAGACAGAAGTCACGATCATGCCGGTCCTTGAAGCGGAACAGTTCCTTCCCGTAGTAACCCCAGCGCCCGGTTTCACGCCACAGTTCGGCGGGCGAGGCGATGGGCATCAATATTTCCTGCGCGCCGGCCCGGTTCATTTCTTCCCGGACGATATGTTCGATTTTCCGGATAACGCGGAGACCGAGAGGGAGATAGGTGTAAATGCCGGCGGCGACCTTGCGGATCATTCCGGACCGCAGCATCAACCGGTGGCTGACAGTCTCGGCTTCGCCCGGGTCTTCGCGGAGAGTAGGGATGAACAGGTGCGAGGCGCGCATGGATGTGATGAGCAGTCAGCCCTTGGCTTTAGTAAGGACACGCTTGCAAGCAGAACTTGCGCTGATTGTGTCAACCGCACGTTGAAAAGAAAACCGTACCATTGTGCCGAAAGTTGATTGCCGACCGCCGAAGGCTGCTAGCGGTAGAACAACCGTTCCAGGTCGTTCCAGAACGCGAAGATCATGATGCCGACAAGGAGCAACAAGCCGACTTGCTGGGCGAGTTCTCGCTGCCGCTCGCCCAAGGGTTTACGGAGGATTGCTTCGATGGCGAAAAAAAGCAGGTGTCCGCCGTCCAAAATGGGAATCGGGAGCAGATTCAGCACGCCCAGGTTGATGCTCAGGATCGCGATCAAAAAGACCACGCTGGATGCGCCTTGCGACGCCGCCTCGCCGGAGATGTTGGCGATGGTGAGAGGCCCTCCAATGTTCTTGCTAGAGATGTCTCCGACGACCATTTTGTAGATCCCGATAGCCGTGAGCTCGGTCCAGCCCCACGTGGCCTCCAATCCGTAATAGACGGCCGTTAGCGGGTTGGATGCACGGATGATGGCACGGCCGGGTCCCGAAATGCCGATCTTCCCAATCTCCACCGTCTGACCATTGACCATGGCTGTCTCGGCAGCCGGCGTTACTGTCAACGAGACGCGGGCTCCGTCGCGCAAGACCTCGAATCGCAGCGGTCGATTCGGGCTTTCCTTGACAAGGCTGGTCATCTGTGACCAGGTATGGATCTCTTGATCCTCGATCTTGACGATCCGATCTCCCTCCTTGAGCCCGGCTTGCGCGGCCGGCGATCCGTGCATCACGGCGGTGACGAGGGGGGCAGTTTCCTCGATGCCGAGGCGATACGCTATCTCCCCCGAACCCGCTTCCTGTCCGGACACCGGCTCGGGTGTTACAAGCACCGTCTTGATCTGCCCGTTTCGCCTCACGTCGAGCGTCAATTGTTTCCCGCGGCTTTTCGCGACAGCGTCGAACAGCTCGCTGCGCGTCGAGATATCCCGCTCGTTGACACGAATAATCCGGTCACCCACTTTGATGCCTGCACGATCGGCGGGAGAACCGGGTAGCAGTGCCTCGACGTCCGGGCTCAGGTCGCGGAATGTGGGGACAAACAGAGGAGAGCCGGTCGACAACCATCCAAAAAAGATCACATAGGCCAGGATGAAATTAAACCCAGGGCCGGCTGCGACGATCAACACTTTGCTGAACAAGGGTTGATGAGCGAAGGACCGCTTCCGATCCTCTGGCGTAAGCACTTCGGCTTCATCCTCGCCGAACAGTTTCACGTAGCCACCCAAGGGCACAGCCGACACCAAGTACTCGGTCTCTCCCACTTGGCGTCCGAACAGTTTCGGCCCGAAGCCCAAAGAGAATTTCAGCACTCTTACGCCGATCCATCGGGCAGCCAGAAAATGCCCCAACTCATGGAAGGTCACCAATACTCCAAGCACCACCAAAAACCACCACACCTTCTGGCTCACAAGCCAGATGGTGTCCGGAGACCATGTAAGCGCAGTCAACACGTGGTAACTTCTTGCTCCTTCCTCGGCTCTTCAGAACTCATCACTCAGCATTCAGAATTTAACCATTTTGGCTGTGGCGTCACCGCGCCAACGCATGGACAAGCGCCTCGGCTTTCTCTCGAGCCCAACGATCGGCTTCGAGCGCATCGTCGATCGACTCGATTTCCCGGGGCGTGTGGGCTTCCATGGTGCTGCGAATAACCTCGGCGATGTCCGTGAACCGGATGCCCTCCTGCAAGTATGCCTCCACGGCAACCTCATTGGCCGCGTTAAGCGCCGCCGGCATCGTACCGCCAATGCGCAAGGCCTCATAGCCCAGATTCAGGCAGGGGAACCGGTCGTGGTCCGGCGTGAAAAAGGTCAACTTCCCGATCGCCGCCAGGTCCAGCGACGGCAGATCAAGCGGCATGCGTTTGGGATAACGCATGGCGTAAGAAATAGGAGTGCGCATATCTGGCAATCCGAGCTGGGCGATGATGGAGCGATCTTCATATTCTACCAGAGAATGAATGATGCTTTCCCGGTGGATCAGCACGTCGATCCGCGAAGCCGCAATATCGAACAGCCAGCGCGCTTCGACTACCTCAAGGCCCTTGTTCATTAGGGTGGCCGAATCAATCGTAATCTTGGCGCCCATCTTCCAGTTAGGATGTTGCAATGCCCGTTCGGGTTTCACGCTCTGCAGTTGCTCGCGGGAGAAGTCCCACAACGGCCCGCCCGAGGCTGTCAGAATGAGACGTCGGACATCCTCCCGGCGATGGCCCTCGAGCGATTGAAAAATCGCGCTGTGTTCGCTGTCCACCGGGAAAATCCGCACGCCATGCTTGCGTGCTTCTTCCTGCATGAGCTTGCCGGCCATCACCATCGGTTCTTTGTTCGCCAGGGCGACGTGTTTGCCAGAACGGATGGCAGCCATGGTCGGGATCAGCCCGGCTCCGCCGACGATTGCGGAAATGACCAGTTCGGCGTCCGACACCCGCGCGACCTCCGCGACGCCGTCCATGCCGGAGAGGATCTCCGTGGAGAGGTCCCGACAGCGGTCGCGCAATTTCGCGGCCGCCGATACGTTCGAGAGGGCGGCGATGGTCGGCTTGTAGCGGCGGATCTGTTCCTCAAGTTTTTCGTCATTCGCGCCGGCCGTCAGTCCGACGACTTGGAATTCTCCGGGGAATCGGTCAACGATGTCCAGCGTATTGGTCCCGATTGACCCCGTCGATCCGAGAATCACGATTTTCTTCATCGCGAGTGCCTTTCCGCGCTAAGACGTTCAGCCTCACACGATTCACCTGGCTCTCTTCTCAGAGACCTCCTCAATATATTTTTCTAGGAAGGAGGACCCGACGGCTGATAGCCAAAGACCGATGTCTAGTATCCTTTCACCAACGTCACATAGTAGTAGAATGCTGGAGCCGTGAACAATAGGCTATCGAGCCGGTCCAGCATTCCACCGTGTCCCGGCAGCAATCCTCCCGAATCTTTCACGCCTGCACTTCGCTTCAAGGCCGATTCCGCCAGGTCTCCTGCCAAACCCACGCCGGCCATAAGCAACCCAAGTACGACGCAATCGACCGTTGTCAAAGAGGGGAGAAACCACGCGCGGGCTCCAAAAGCCGTCAAGACAGAACACGCCACCCCCCCGATCAGGCCTTCGACGGTTTTGTTCGGGCTGATCGTCGGCGTTAATTTTCTCCGACCGAACAGCGTGCCGACGTAATAGGCACCCGTGTCCCCGGCCCATGTGGTCAGGACCACGAAGAAGACGAAAAACTCGCCGCCATCCAGCGCACGGGTCCGGAGCAGATGGCCCATGGTGAACCCGACGTAGAGCACGCCGAACACCAAAACCGTGCTGTCCGTCAACGCCCGGCTCACGTCCCGTCGGGAAAACAGGGGAAGCATCAGTGATCCGACCACTGTGCACAGGAGCGTGGTCTGTTCCGATAGCAGGGTCGGCCACTGCATGCTTGTGAGCAACAGGGCAGCGGCTCCCTCTCCTGCCAAGATCGGGACGGCTTCCTGCTCGGTACGGAAGTGCAGCCGGTAAAATTCGCCCGTTGCCAACAGGCTGGCGGCCAGGACGAGGAAGAAAAAGGCGGAAGGTGGCAGATACCGGACCAGAATGTAGAAGAGCGGGGCGAAAATCAGTGCCGGATAGATCCGACGGATATCCAACCGCTTGGACGCCGAAGGCAGAGTTTTGATAGGCTGCCGGCCTTCCGCTCCGCACTCGACGGCTCCCTGTTTCACAATCCGATCTGGGGAGAAACGGCGCTAAACACGCGACCGAATCGTCGATCCCGGCGTTGATACTCCAACAGCGCCAGGAGCGCTTCACGCCGCCGGAAGTCCGGCCACAGCGTCGGCGTAAAGTACAGTTCAGTATAGGCGAGTTGCCACAGCAGAAAATTGCTGATGCGCGTCTCGCCGCTCGTGCGGATCAACAAATCCGGATCGGGTAGGTCGCTGGTGGAAAGGTAGTTCTGAAACAGGGTCTCATCGATATCTTCTGGCCGCAGCGCGCCGCGCTGGCAGTCACGGGCGATTTGAGAGACCGCGTCGATGATCTCCGATCGGCCGCCGTAACTGAGCGCCACCGTCAGGATCAGTTTGTCGAGATGCGCGGTTTCCTGCTCGGTCGTGCGGACCCAATGGAGGGCGGACGGCGGCAGCGCGGTGACGCGTCCGATGGCGCGGAACCGGACACCCTGTTGGACGAGGCTGGATCGCTCTGTCGCAAGATAGTGTTCCAACAATTCCATCAACGCATCGATCTCCTGCGCCGGGCGGTTCCAGTTTTCCTGGGAAAAGGCGTAAACAGTCAGCGCATGGATGCCCAGTTCCAGGCACAAAGCAATAACTTCGCGAACCGACTTGATGCCTTCCCGGTGTCCCGCAATACGTGGCAACCCGCGGAGTTCAGCCCAGCGGCCATTGCCGTCCATGATGATGGCGACATGCTTGGGAAGGAGGTCTGCCTCCAGCCGTGAGAGCAACTCGCCTTCCGAAAGGTGGTCCGTATCGAGCTCAGTGCTTTTCCGCATTGGAGCGGGCAAATGGACAACAGCTCTTTCCATGCAGGGGCTCCGGCAGGTGAGGCAAAGTCTACTGGCGGGGTCGGCAAAAGTCAAACGATATTCACGAATTCCCCATCCGAAACGCAGGCGTTACCGTGGAGTGCCGGCGGTGCGTTGAAATACTTTGTCGTTCGCTTATATACTCCGCTGTCGTGATGAAAGGAAAGGAAGGAACCTTACTGGATGTCTACTGACCACGCTGTCGAGCTTGCTCGCTTCGGCCTAACCGATCGGGAAATTCAGCAGGTCCTCGGACGGGTGAAGGTCCGGGATGTGGATTATGCTGACCTCTATTTCGAATCGAGGCAGGCCGAATCGGTTTCCATGGAGGAAGGCATCGTCAAGCGGGCGACGAAAAGCGTCTGGCGGGGAGTCGGGGTCAGGGCCACCTCGGGGGAAAAAACCGGGTTTGCCTACTCCGATGAATTGACTCGGCATGACCTGGAGGTCGCTGCCGACGCCGCCCGTTACATTGCCACTTCGCCTCGAGGGAGGGATGCCCTGCCGGTGACCCACCGCGAACGCCCGCCGCACGACTTGTATCCGGTCAGGCGCGAAGCCGTCGAAGTCGCGACGAAGGACCGGGTGGCGCTTCTCAACGAGATCGACGTGGAAGCCCGCCGGTACGATCCGCGGATTAAGAACGTGATCGCATCGTTCAATACGGAGTACAAGGTCGTGATTGTGGCGACATCGGAGGGCCATCTGGTTGGTGACATCCAGCCGTTGTCTCGGTTGCAGATCACCTGCATCGCGGAAGAAAACGGCAACCGCCAAGTTGGGACATTCGGCGGCGGGGGACGGATCGGATTCGAATGGTATCGAGAAGGCGACCGGCATCTGCACTACGCCAGAGAAGCGGCTCGCCAGGCGATCCTGAACCTGGACGCAGTGGATGCGCCAGCCGGGGTGATGCCGGTGGTTTTGGCGGGCGGATGGCCTGGCATCCTGCTGCATGAGGCAGTGGGGCATGGACTGGAGGCGGATTTCAATCGCAAGAAGACCTCCGCCTTCTCAAATCTGATCGGCAAGCGGGTGGCCTCGGAAGTGTGCACAGTCGTCGATGATGGCACCTTGCCGTTCCGGCGCGGCTCGCTGAACATGGACGACGAGGGGACGCCGACCAGCCGGACGGTCTTGATCGAGAAAGGGATTCTTCGCGGCTATCTCACCGATCGACTGAACGCGCGCTTGATGGGTATCCCGCTGACCGGGAATGGACGGCGAGAGAACTATCAAAGCGTCGTCCTGCCGCGCATGACCAATACCTTCATGTTGGCGGGCGAGTCCGATCCACAGGACATCATCCGGTCCGTCAAGCGCGGCCTCTACGCCGTCTCGTTCGGCGGCGGTCAGGTGGACATCACGAACGGCAAGTTTGTGTTCTCCGCCAGCGAAGCGTATCTCATCGAGGACGGCAAGATTACCAAACCGGTCAAAGGCGCGACGCTAATCGGGAATGGACCGGAGATTTTGACTAAAGTCTCGATGGTGGGGCACGATCTCAAACTTGACGAGGGCATCGGCACCTGCGGGAAGGAGGGCCAGTCGGTGCCAGTGGGGGTTGGCCTGCCGACCATTCGGATTGATGAGATCACGGTGGGAGGCACCAAGGCGCAGTAGTGAGAAGTGTCGAGTTATGAGTGCTGAGTCGGAGACAGGAGGGACGGCCCTGGTCAGGACCAACGGCGACAGTTACGCAGAACTTGCCCAGGATCTGCTGATCAGGGCGAAACGCTGCGGAGCGACAGAAGCGGACGTCTTGGTCGCCGACGGGGAGACATTGTCGGTACAAGTTCGACTGGGGGTGGTCGACCGTCTGATCAAGGCCAGAGAGAAGCGCCTGGGGCTCAGGGTCTTTTTCGGGAAGCGCTCGGCCAGCGCGTCGACGTCGGATTTCTCACCGGAGTCGCTGGACCGGTTTGTCAGGGATACGTGCGAGCTGGCTCAGACGGTCGTCGAAGACGAACTGTCCGGTCTTCCGGCGCCGGAGCTCATGGCCAAAGAGGTTCCTGATCTGGACCTGTACGATGCCACAGTGCTGCAGCCCGATGTCCAGATTGAACTGGCGCGGCGGGCGGAGGCTGCCGCCTTCGCCGTGGATACACGCGTGACGAATTCGGAAGGGGCGGAATTCGATTCCTCGTCTGGACGCATCGTGCTGGCGAACAGTCATGGATTCACAGGCGAATACCGGAGTTCCAGCTTCTCGCTGTCAGTGTCGCCAATTGCGACGGAGCCGGGCTCCGGCGCCATGCAGCGCGATGCCTGGTATAGTGTACAGCGGAAGTTTGCCAAGCTGGACAGTCCGGAGGCGATCGGGCAGGAGGCGGCCCGCCGCGCGGTGCGGCGATTAGGGGCAAAAAAGATCGCCACCCGCCGCGCGCCGGTCATTTTTGATCAGGAAACAGCAGCCAGCCTGTTAAGTGCCCTCTGCAGTGCCGTCTCAGGCTATGCCTTGTACAAAGGAGCTTCTTTCTTGGTCGGGCAACTCGGCCGGAAGCTCGCCCCCGACTTTGTGACGATCTATGACGACGGCCGGATGGTGGGCGGGTTGGGGTCTCGTCCGATCGATGGCGAAGGGCTGCCGACGAGAAAGACGACCGTGGTCGAGCGGGGTGTTCTGACGAGCTACCTTCTGGATACCTATTCGGGCAGGAAACTCGGATTAGCCTCCACGGGCAATGCCTTGCGCCGAGTCGGCGAAAGTCCGTCGGTGGGACCGACCAACTTTTATTTGGCACCCGGGACCAGGAGCCCGGAGGAAATCATTGCCTCGGTGCGGGAGGGCCTATACGTGACCGAGCTCATCGGGTTTGGGGTCAATATGGTGACCGGAGATTACTCGCGCGGGGCTTGCGGCTTTTGGATTGAAAATGGAGAACTGGCCTATCCGGTCGAGGAGATCACCATTGCCGGGAATCTCAAACAGATGTTCGCGACCATCGAAATGATCGGCAATGATCTGGTCTTTCGCGGCCGCGTTGCCAGTCCGACGATCAAGATCGCGGAGATGACGATTGCTGGAAATTAGCCGGTAGCGCAGAGCCTGAACTTCACGGATTCGTGCCGGTGGCTGCGTGCGGCCAACTGTTCGCTGTGCAGGAGGTGAGTTATGGCCGAGATTAAAGACACGATGGTGCACTATCCAAGCGACGGCGTGACGGTCCGGGCATATCTGGTGACCCCACAGACCAGGGAGAAGCGGCCGGCAATCATCGTCGTGCAGGAATGGTGGGGACTCAACGACCATATCAAGGATATTGCCCGCCGGTTCGCGGCGGAGGGCTACGTGGCGATCGCGCCAGATCTTTATTCGCGGTTCCAGAACGAGGTTGTGCCGAACAGCAATCCCAAACGAGCCGGAGAGTTAATGGGGCAATTGAAGCAGGAAGATGGACTTACGGACTTGAACGCGACCGTAACCTATGTGAAAACAGTGCCTGGCGTGGATGCTGCGCGGATCGGTGTCACTGGCTTTTGCATGGGCGGCTCCTATGCGCTGATGCTCCCCTGCGTCAACAGCGAGATCAAGGCCGCGGTACCTTTCTACGGACAGGTGCCGAACCCGGACACGCCGCTTCAGAAGTTGGCTTGCCCGGTCCTCTATATCTATGGAGAAGAAGACGGGTGGATCACTAAGGCGGACGTCCAGCGGTTGGCTGCAGCGCTGAAAAAATATAACAAGCCGGGCGAGATCAAGACCTATCCCGGCGCGCCGCACGCATTTTTCAACGATACACGCAAGGATGTGTACAAGCCGGCCGAAGCCAAGGATGCCTGGGCACGCACGCTGGCGTTTTTCAAACAACATTTAAAGAGCGCGTAGCTCGCGGTCGATGGCGAATCGCGAAGGGCTGCTCGCTGTTCGCTTGGCGCTGTTTGCGGAGGAGAGCAATGGCCCTCAATCCAGAAGACGGCAAGCGCATGCTCCAGCTCATCACATCGCGCTACGACGACTGGCGTTGGCGCAAAAAAATCGAAAAGACCTTGAGCCTGCCGCAGTCTGGGGTGAGCGATGAAGTACAACGGCAGATCTTCATGTACCTGAAACTCGGCCTCAAGGCTTATAAGTCCCGGCGCGCCGACCCGGACACGTGGATCGTAGGCGGCTATGCGACCAAAGAAGTCATTGATCGGGCGAAGTTCCAGCCGCAGGAGGTAGGACCCACGATCACGAAGGAAGATGTGGCCTACCTCGGTGTCGACCCAGGACCGGAAGTGGACGAAGCCTGGTGGGAGGAGATGCTCGTCAACTGGTTCGAGGAGCCGGAAGAAGAGGAAAAGAAAGAAGTCGCCTCCCTTGGGGAAGGCCAACCCACCGCCGCGGAGACCGACCCACCTGCCGCCCACGCGCCGAAAGATCACGCCAAGGCCTGAGCGGAAAAGGCAAGGGGACTTTCTTATGATCCAAACAGGTCCATCTGCTGAACCTGCGGTTGCGGCGGCTCGATATGGAGTGTGGCGACGCCAGGGGCGGAGGTCGTCTCCGTGGAAGGCGGCGGCTGGCTGTGGCGATCAAGAAATTCCTTCAGTTTCTTGAAGTCCTCCTGCAGCGGCGCCAATAGCCCGCCCTGATGCAAAGCGGCAGCCGGGTGGAGCAGGGGAAAGATGACAAAGTCCTTTCGGTAGAACGCCTGTCCGCGCACTTTGGTAATGCCCACCTTCCGCTCCAGCAGTGTCTGTGTCGCCCAATTCCCCAACGTGCAGACCAGCTTCGGTTTGATCAGGCTAATCTGCTGCAGCAGGAACGGTTTGCAGGTCTCGACCTCGTCGGGTTCAGGATCGCGATTGTTGGGAGGCCGGCACTTGATGACGTTGGCAATGTAAATGTCCGACCGTGAGAGCCCCACCGACTTGAGCAAGTCGTTCAGCAGCTTTCCCGCTGCTCCCACGAACGGCTCACCCTGCTGGTCTTCGTAAAATCCCGGCGCTTCGCCTACGAACATGATCGTCGCATGGGGATTTCCGACGCCGAAGACCACCTGCGACCGGCCCAGCTTCGAGAGCTTGCAGCGCTGGCAGTTGACGAGTGATGTGGCAAGTTCCTGGAGCGTCATCGGCGCGTTATGCAAGGGGAGCGGCTCAACAAAAAGCTGGCGGCATCATAGGCAGTCATCAGAGGGTTGTCAATCTCGCGCGAAGCTTTGGCGAAAGCCGATCTGGCCGGACATCCTGTCTAGCGGAGAGGCAAAACGGGGCTTGATAGCCGATGCCACCGAACCGCTGAGCTGGTGGGTCGTGGCCGGGCTGCCAAAAGAGCCGTGCGTGGAAAGAAGCCAGTTTCCGCAAGGTGACGCTGCTGCAGGGACAGACCCTGGCATTGCTGTACATGCGTTTCAGCCATGAAGCGATGGTCTCGACTCTCGCGCGAGAGCTGGTGGTTGTGGTCCCCACTGCCTCCGACGCTGTCCGGACCTCGTTCGCTGTCTCGGACACTGGGCTTCTCTGCCTGCTGCTCATCGCACGCTTCTATGACTTGCCCGCCGATGGTGCGCAAGCGCGCCACCAGTTCGGCGAGTCCGATCGCCACCTTCCGAGCACGACCGGCTCCGGGCCGCCTCGCATCTGGATCTCAAGGCTGGACTCCGTAGGTGAGAACAAAATGGGCACACCTGGCCGGCATACTCTGCCTGCCGTGGCCAAGCGCAAAGATGGCCGGTATATGGTGCTTGCCAAAGTGGAAGATGAGAAGGTCCTCGTGCAGGACCCTGGCGAAGAGCGCCAGTGGATCCTTGCACGGGCGGATCTCCAGCAAGTCTGGACCGGCCAGTTGCTGCTCTTCACCACACGCGCGGCTCCGTCCCAAGGACCTGACATTCGACTTCACCTGGTTCATTCCGGCGATCGTCAAGTATCGGCGGTTGCTGGGGGGAAAATTTTGCTCGCCTCATGCTTCCTCCAACTGTTCGAGCTGCTCACGCCGCTGTTTACCCAAGTGGTCATTGACAAGGTCCTGGCGCATAAGGCGTTGACGTGCTTGCAACCGGCATGATGGCGCTGGCACTGTTCGACACCACGCTGGGTGGTCTTTGCACGGATCTCTTCGCCCATACGACCCTCGAATCGATGTGGGCTAGGCGCAACTTTTCCGCCCATCCTCGGCCTGTCGTTGGCCTATTTCAAGGCCATCGGGTGGGCGACAGGGTTCTATGCCTTCCTGTCGAACGTCTCACGCCCAATATTCGGGCGTGGTTGAGCGAAAAGGTCGCTCTCGGCGCGGAGAGTCAAGTGTGTCTCGTCGAAGCCATCAGCGAGATTCAGACCGTGAAGGCGCTTGCAGTCGAGTCCCCGCTCCAGCGGTGATGGGACAAACAATTGGCCGGCTATGTGCGCGCTAGCTTCTGGACGACAGGCCTGATCACCGTGACCAGCCACATCGCCTCCTTCATCCAGAAGGTCACCACCATTGCCGTCCAGTGGGCGAGCGCTTCTCTCGCCATCGGGGGCGACTTCGGCGTTGTCCGTTGTCGCCTTCAACATGCTAACCAATCAAGTCACGTGGCCGCTCTTGCGCATTATGAACATGATGAACCTGTAGCAGGACTTCCAACAGGAGGGCATCTCATCCCAACGGCTAGGCAACGTGCTCAACACCCATTCCGAGCCTTCCTACAACCCTAGCCGGACTACCCTGCCGCGCTCGCCTAGCAAATCGTGTTTGATGAGATTACGTTCCGCTATTGGCCGGATGGGCTCACGGTGCTGCGGAAGGTGTCGTTGGCGATTGAGCCGGGCCAAGTCATCGGCATCGTGGGCTGCTCCGGGTCCGGGGGAAGTACCATCGCTCAGGCTGAGCCAACGACCCTATGAGCTGGAATGGGGGCGTGCTGGTGGATGGCATGGATCTCGCGCAAGTAGATCCTTCCCGGTTGCGCCAGCAAGTGGGGGGTGCTACACGGGATACCATTGAGCTGACCAATCTTCATCTCGATGGATCGCACCATCGAAGCTGCGTAGCTCACCGGCGCGCATGACTTCATCCTCGAATTGCCCGAAAGCTATGACACGATGGAGGGTGAACAGGGTTGCTCCCTCTTAAGCGGGCAGCGGCAGCGATCGCCAACGCCCGCGCCCTCGTGACGAACCTGCGGATTCTGATCCTCGATGAGGCGACCTGCGCTCTGGACTATCAATCCGAGGTGAGGATCCAGCAGGCCATGGCCCAGATGTGCAAAGGCCGGAGGGTGATCATCATCGTGCACCGGCTCAGCACGGTGCGCCCCGCCCACCGCATCTCTGTCATCGAGAAGGGCGAGATTGTTGGAAAAGGCACACACGCGACCTGCTCAAACAGAATGGCTTCTAGCCCGTTTGCACACACATCAAGAAGGGCGGTTTGCGGTGGTCTGAGCGTGACGCGTCACGCGTGACACGTGAGGCGAGGTTCTCTCACCCAGCCCTTGTTCCGTCGTGGAAGAGGGCCAGGGCGAGAGGGCCTTCTTATACGGCGACGGTTCTGGGGCAGCAACACGTGACGAAGGGCAAATGAGAAACCTCCGGCGCCATCTCACTGCCTGGCAGGCCGAAGCAAGCCGACCTTCGGGAGCCGTCCCTTTAGGCCGAGCGATGGAATTTTTGCCGGCAGGGCTGGAGATCCAAGAAGCCGCCGTCTCCCGTCTGACGAGCGATCCTCTGGCCGACCCACACAGAATCAGGCCGATCGCGACCAGGCGATGAATGAGTACCGCGTGGTGCAAATAACGGCCACATGGCTCCGGTCACTGATTGCGGCATGCCCGCCTTCGTCTCCATCGAAGCCGAACGCGCCGCAGCGTACACGCAACTGCTCAAACACCAATTTGTCTCCAAGATGGACTATCCGCAATTCGAGGAGCAGCGCATCGACAAGGCCCAGGAGCTCGCTCGTCAACAGAAGAAGCTATCCAGGATCGCGCGGCTTTTGCCGAGGCGGAGAAGCACTACCGGGCCCAGGTGTCCGAGTTCCAACAAACCAACTCCATGACCGAGACCAAAGCGGCCTCGCTTGCCCAGGAAGTTGTCAAGGCAGGACAGCGCACAGACCCGCAACGTCTCGTCTCCCTGATCGACAGCGTGGTGCAGCAGCTTGTGCTCCATACGCTGGGCGGGGTCGTGACGCCGGCGCACCCGTTGATGATCATCGTCCTGCAGGACCATCCGGTCGAAGTCGAGGCCCAGAGGAAAAACAAGGACGCCGGGTTTGTGAAGGAAGGCCAGCCGGTCGAGATCCAAGAGGCACCCTTTCCGTTCACACTCCATGGCACGATCCCAGGTACCGTCCTCAGCGTGTCGGATGGTGCCGCGCCGGTGGGGAAGATTGGGTTGGGGGCACCCGGCACGGGTAAGCCCGGACCGAGCGACGATCCAGGTCGACGGCAAACGGGTCCATCTCCTGTCAGACATAGCGGTGACTGTGGAGATCAAGACTGGTCAGCGGGGATGATCGAGTCTCTCTTGAGTCCGCTGCTGAAATCGGGGAATGAGAGTTTGCGGAAACGCTGAAGGTGCAGGGGCACAGGTACTCGGTGAAGCATCCATTTTCTCTCAAAGGTGAGCATGCGGCATCAATTGGTCACACATGAATTTCTTGGACTCGTTAAATTGCGTTGGGGTCTAAACAAGCACTATCTGGTGCTGCTGTGTCGGTGACCATTGGGGCTTCGCAGAAAGTTGTCGGGGACGGTGGTCTCCTATACTTCCTGTAAAAGTGAGTTGAGTTGAAATATAAATGGCGTAAGCGTCCTTCATCGTCGATCGACCCGTGGCCAAGGCCTCAAGCCGCACGGAGGACTTACGCCATACGCACGAGAGGACCACCGAGTGAGCCAGTGAAGCGAGCGCTGAGGATCAGCTTGGAGCAGGGGAGCGAGCGCGCAGCGCCTCCGGTGGAGGCAGCTCATCACATTAGGCGTCCGGTCCGTGTTGCAGGGGGCGGACACGCGTGTGGGAGGGGTGGGAGACGATCAGCGGTTTGGCCTCTACGGAGATGATGTCCTCGGTGGGGGAACGAGAAGGATCTTGTGAAGGGTCAGGAGGGAAGCGATGAGCTTGATGGCGGAGCCCGCAATGACACGTTGATCGGTGGCGCAGACAACGATGGGCTCAACGGAGGGGCCGGGAACGATCACTCCCTTCTTCGATAGGAGATTTGGACAGGATCTCTTGAATGATACGGATGCAACTCCGGGGAACACGGAGACCGTGTGGTTTGGCGTTGGCATTAATCCACTCGATCTGAGTTCTCGTCAAGACGGCAACGATCGGGAGATCGTGCGATACAATTCCACGGGTCAACTGACGAGTCAGAACGGGTACACCGTCTGGTCCTCTCAGACCGAAGTCATCCAAGCCGGCAACGGGCAGCAACTGCTGAACGCGCAAGTCGAACAACTCATTGAGGCCATGGCCGGCTTCATGTCCCAACGGACCTGACGGGGGAATAGGTTATTGCGCAGCGGCACGGAGGACGTGCAGGCCATCCTGGCCGCCAGCTAGCAGTAGGGGCGGACGTTCACGGAGGGAGAGCGCTAGTCTGCATCTCTGGTGAGCTGAAGGCTCATGGAGGCCGTTCTGAAGGGATCACCCTACATCTCCTGTGCCTTGGCCAGATTGAGGGCCTTGCTTGGCCCACACTCAACTTCAACTGCCACATGGAGAAATAGCCGATGATGGGTGCTTGGTAGTGCTGGTACAACGGTTGCCTGGTTTGCGTTCAGGAATGCCGAGTGGGGGCTAGGTTCGCTTACTCACCGCAGAGGAGGACGATCCATGGCGTTTCCATGGACGTGGCGGATCTTTCAGGCCTATACGCTAAGCCAAGGGGTGGAAACTGGGTGCTGCGTCGCCCGTTGACCTTGCCCGAAAGCACGCTGCCGCTGTTCCTCACCGCGAAACGGCCTACGGGCGACGAGATCTCTGCCGGTGAAGGCGTTCACAAACTTCTGACCAGTGAAATAAGGGCCTTGCTGAACACGGCCTTAGGCCAAAGCACCGGGGTGGGTCATCGCGTCTCTGCCGAGCCGCCTCCGTTGTCCGGTTTGCTTTCCTCCGGGTGTTCTTCTTTTCTGTTCGCGAGCAGATAGTCGGTGGCGAATTGGGCGAGATGCCGGTTGAGCTGATCGAGGACGCTGGTCTTGGCTTTGTCGCGGGTCCCAAACACATACGACTGAAGGTCCCAGGCCCGGCCGGCCGTCAGCAAAGCCGTGTCCTGGAAGACCGCTTTCCGAGTGACTTCGACCGCGACATGTCCGAAGAATCCCTTGAAAGTGTCCGTGGATGCATCCTGGAGGAACACCTTGCATTCGATGCGGTTTGGACATCCAGGCTCGACCTTCAGGCGCGGCGCATGGGTCCTCAATCCGGCCAGGATTGCTTCCCGCAACACGTCGGTCGTAATGCCGAAGGAGTCGCCAACTTCCCAGACGGACGCTTGAACGGATACGCAGTCGAGCCGGCTAAGAAACGGATCGGCGGCGACGGGAGGCGGGATCAACCACAGCAGCGCGGAAAGCGCCCACGCCGCGCAGTGCGTGTGAACGCGAAATTGCTCGCGGGTGTCCATCGTGTGTGCTCCGCGACTTCACCAGCTCCGTGCCGATTGTGCCAGGATTCCAATGCTCCTCTTGGCGATCTGGATGCCTGACAAGCTAGGCTTCTTCGCTCTCCGTGTCAAGCGGGGTCATCGGATCCGGCTTGCCGACGCCCCACAGAGGGAAACGAATCCCCTTGCAGGAAAGAGGTATGTGCAAGACATGAAGGCCGTCCAGCCCTATATTTCTGAAAGACGCGTGGGAGGGAACTCAGAATGCGGTATTCGGGGCATCGCCGTTTCGGGATGCGCACAGTCTTCCTCTCCCGTGCTTACCGATGCCCAAATCTTCCGCACAGAGGTTTGCGCTTTCATTAGGCATTAGGACGAGCGCCAACCATGCTGTAGGCATTAATGACTGGCGGGGTCGTGCCGACCGTTGCGTGCGATGGCCCTGATCGGCTGGAGCATCTGGAGCATGTTCGAGCGCATCCGGTCCAGTGCGCGCACGGAAGCGCAATTTTAGAGACTGAACGGCGATATCGTCTGCCTCGATGACGCGCTGACCATGTTGGCACGAATGGCCGCGCTGATGGGCGATCCTCAATGGAAAATCCGCTACCGGCGGTTGGAGCCTCGGCTGGCTGGCATCGTTCGAGAGATGATCGAACTGGCGGGCGATGCTGATGCTCGGGGACCCGCTGTGACAATCGACAAGGCAAACCGCGAGTTGGTAGAGAGGGAATCCCGTGCGTTCGTACTGCTGGAGTGGGATCAGCGTTGGGCTGCCGCTTCCGCAAGGATGGCGGCAGTTTCCCGGTCGAGTACGTCTGCTTGCCAATACGAGATGAATCTGGAACGATCACCGGCGTGGTTGTGTGCTTTCACACATCGCGGCGTGCAAGCAGGTCGAGCGGCGGCTCCGCGAGAGCGAGGAGCGGTTTCGCCTGCCGGCCAAAGCCATGGGCGTCGCCATCTGGGACTGGAATCTGGAGACGAACGAGCTCGGGTGGAATGAGGGGGGGGAGGTCCTGTTCGGCTATCGGCGGGACAAGGTGGAGCCCACCATCGAATCGTGGATGAAACGCATCCATCCTGACGATTATGACCACCTCGTCCCCGATATTTACCGCGTCATCGACGGTGGGGGCTAGTCGGGGGAATACCGCTTTTGGCGCAAGGACGGCGCTGATGCCTATGTGTTGGACCGCGGTATGTCATTCGTGATCCGTCCGGCAAGGCCGTGCGCATGGTGGGCGGCATGACAGATCTGACCGAGCGGAAGAATCTAGAAGCCCAATTGCTGCACAGCAAAAATGGAAGCCATTGGTCGGCGGGCTGGGGGGCGAGCGCGATTTCAACACTCTGCTGACCGTCATCAACCGGCATTGCGAACTGTTGCTGGAGGACAGTCGCGGCGCCAGTCGAGGTGATGTCGAGCGGATCGCGCTGGCGGCCAAACGGGCTGCAACATTGACCAGCCGCTTGCTGGCGTTTAGCCGGTGCGAAGTTGTCCGGTTCAAGGTGGTGGACCTCAACGCCGTGTTATCAGCGAGCCGACGGAGTGGGTCATGGTTAGGGATCCAGCGCTGCGGCGGGTCAAAGCCGACCCCGGCCAGATCGAGCAGGACATCATGAACTTGGTGGTGAACGTGCGGGATGCGATGCCGCCAGGTGGGACGTTGGCGATTCGAACCACCAATCTTGAGCTGGAGAAGCCGGACATTCACACGCGGTTTACGGTGCCTCCGGGCTCTGATGCGATACTCGTGGTGAGCGACACGGGCATCGGGATGGACGTGGAGACGCAGGCGCGTATTGTTGAGTGTTCTTTACAACCAAAGCTCAGGGGGACGAGGTTGGGGTTGCCCACGATGTACGGAATGTAAAGCAAAGCGATGGGGATATCCTCCAGGACAGCCACCTGGCCTGGAAGCGACCTTCACGATCTTGCTGCCCCCAGCGACGAAGGAAGCTGCGACACCTGAGGGGTGCTGTCGGAACACTCCCGATGGGCGGGCTGAAGGCCATGCTGCTGGGGGAGGACGAGGACATGATCCGCGCTCGTCCGGCATCTTCTCGAATCGCACGGCTATACTGTCATCGCCGCGTCGAGGGGAGAAGAAGCGGTAGAGCTTGCGAAACGCCTTGACGGACCGATCGATCTGCTTGTGACCGATGTCGTGATGCAGGCATAAGTGGACGTGAGCTGGCCGATCGGCTGGGCCGCTTCCGCACGAGTCTGCGCGTGCTGTACATGTCTGGGTCTGCCTACATGGAAATCACGTCCTGGGATCCGATCTTGCGTTCATTCAGAAATCTTTTGCCCCAGACCGGTTGATGCGAAAGGTTCGTGAGATTCTGGAGGCAACCCATGACGCATGAGCGTGCTCCTGCTGTGCGAACACCGGTGCCGTGATGTTTGCCATCCTGTCCGATGCCATAATCACCTTGTGCCGCAGTGGGGCCATTGGAGTGGGCTGGTTTGCGGTTGCCACGCTGGCTTTGGCGGGTGGCGAGATATATCAGACGGTGATGAGCAAGGAGTCGAGGATCTGTGAGACGATGGCGGAGGTATTGAATCGCAACACGGAGTGGGACGGCAACCTCCACTATACGCACGAGGTCTTTCAGCGCATCACCTGGACTCCCGTGAAGTTACGCGGGCAGGCGCCACGCGACGGACGGTGCTCGACGTTAGAGCAGGCAAGGTTTGACCTGGACAACGACGGGCGGGAAGACCTCGTGATCCGCAGCAGTTTTTGTATGCGCGGCCTGCCCAGTGACAGCCTCTACGTGTTTCCGTCGGACAGTGCGGTGCTGGAGCTGGCGACGTGGCAGGATCTGAGTCCACTGCACGTGACCACCGAGAAGTTCGAGCGGACTGGCGGCATCTACCCGTTGGAAGAGTTGCCGGCCGAGGAGGTCCGGAGGAGCACGGCACCGCTGGCTGGCGTCTTCACGCTGCGACCCTTCATCCTTGACCAGATCTCCTATGTCAGTTTGACGGATGCCCGCCGAGCCTGGATCGTCGTTGCGAAATATCGGCAAGGCGGACGCCTCCAAGACCTCTGTTATTTCCACGCTCCCTCACGGGAGGCCAGTCCTGTCCAATGACACACGATCAGTGATCAGTAGTCAGCCTTTCTCCGCGTTACCTCACTGCCGGAGCTGAGGCATTCCAGACGATCGCCTCTGCGCACCGTTGGCCGCTGATGATCGCGCTTTCCAGCGAGGCGGGCCAGCCGGTGTCGGTCCAGTCTCCCGCGACCAGCAGGTTGCTGAACGGACTCCGAGGCAGAGGCCGCATGGCCCGTGTGCCGGGGCGGAGCGAAAGCCACGCCCGCGGCCTTCGTGAGACCCGCGCGGCACTCATCGGGGCGGCAACGAGCACCGGCAGGGCATCGACCGCGTCGCGCTGTGCGATCTGAATCAATTCCGCGTCGGTACGCTCCAGCACGTCGGGGGTGCCGACGGCGACGGTCGAGACGCAGACGCCTTCTTTCTGCGATTCCGACAAAGGCCGGCTGACTATCCAATGGAACGTCCGTCCTGCCAGGAGCACCAGGTGGGGAGCTCGCAGCCGTGCCTCAAAGCGCAGGTGAACCGTGAGGGCCGAAGAGTCGGTCAAGTGCGCCAATTGCTGAAAGTAGGCAAAATGCGTGACGATCCGCTCAGGAATGAGCGTGCTCAAGGCGCTATGAGGCAGGGCGGTGATGTACCAGTCCGCGGTGAGGATCTCACCGGTGTGCAGTTGCACGGCGGTGACGCGGTCGTCATCGAAAACAAGCTGAGCGGCGGCCGAGTTCAGCCGCAGCGTGACGCCAGCGCGTAGCAAGCGTGCCCGCAGCGGAGCGAGCAACCAGCATTCGGCGTCCATCGGCGGAATTGTAACGGCCGAATCACGCTGTCGCGCGAGAAAACACCGTTTCAACATGGTCACGAACATGGCGGCGGAGACTGTTTTAAGGTCGTCGCCCAACAGGAAACGGGACAGAGGATTCCAGACCGTGGCCCGTGCGGTCTGCGACTGGCCAGTCTCCTCCAGCCAGGTGTCGGCCGTCCGAAGTTCCAAGTTCTGCGGAAGCGGGGGATCCCCCTCCCAGGTTCGCTCCAGAAATGACAAGAGGCGCCAGCGGTCCCGGAACGACAGCGCCGTGAACAGTGCCACGCCGCCTAGGGTGTGCCAGGGGCCCGGCACCCACAAGCGGGGGAACCGCACGCGTCGATCGGCAGCGGGGAGCAGTTCGAATCCGACCACGGGCGCTGAGTGGACCAGCGGAGCGGTCCCGCAGCGATCCAGGAGGCTCCACGTCGCGGTATGGCAGCCCAACAGGAGGATTGGGGCAGGCTCAGGCAGGGCTGGTCCTCCGGCTGGCTGCTCGCTGTCCGGGTAATCGATCAGGCGTCCGCCGAGCCATCCCTGCTGCTCACACAGGGTGACTGCAAAGCCCCGTTCACTTAGTGCGAGCGCGGCCGTCACCCCGGCGGCCCCTCCACCGATGACCAAGACGGTTGGCTGTGTTTTGTTCACGGCAGTCGAGATCGCAACCAGACACCGGCGGCGATGGCTAGCCGATGGGAGGAAGAAAGGCTGATGCGCGGTCCGAAGACGCGATAACCGGATCGTTCGATGTGCCCCAGGATACGCATATAGACGCCGCGCATGATTTCGGCCACAGTCAAGGCGCGCCGGTCGTGTGCGGGGAGGTCGTTGATTGCCGCCTGTGCCCGGTCATAAAACCCGCGCGCCCGCGCGGACTCGAACCGCATCAATTCCAAAAATGTTGGCGAATAGGTCCGCTTGAACAGGTCGTCTTCGCTGTAGCCGAACTGTGCCAGATCTTCCTGCGGGAGATACACGCGACCGCGCTCAGCGTCCGCGCCCACATCCCTCAGGATGTTCGTGAGCTGGAACGCCGTGCCCAGATTGACAGCGTAGTCGCGCGCGCGGGGAGAGGTCGGGCCGAAAATGTGTAGACAAATCAGTCCGACCACCGAGGCGACCCGGTAACAATAGAGCGAGAGTTCTTGGAACGTCGCATAACGCGTGATCGTCAGATCCATCTCGACACCGTTGATGAGATCCTCGAAATACGCCTGCGGCACCGCCAGGCGGCTGACATGTTCCGCCAGACTGATCGTGACCGGATGGGTGGGGAACCCGCGGTATGCGGCAGCCAGTTCCTCGCGCCAACGACGAAGTTGGTCGTGTGGATCGCTTCCGGGGGGTGGTTCGTCCACCGCACTGTCCACTTCTTTACAGAAGGCATACACGGCGTACATCGCTTCGCGGCGCGGCTTCGGCAGAAAGAGAAAGGAGTAGTAAAAGTTACTGCCGCTCTTCTTGGTAACCGCGGCGCAGTACGCTTGGGCGTCGGCAAGGCTCATGCACACGGATTTACGACGTAGCATGGAGGAGCATGTCGAGCCGCTGGACGCCAGGCGGCAACGCTTCTCCGAACACGGTTGGGTGAAAGATCGCAGCCAGGAGCCCTACGCCATCCACGAGGCGTGGTCCAGGGCGGCTGAAGTAGGGGGCTGCCTCCACGACGTAAGCCTGGCCCTGTCGCCAGGCACGCAGCGACTGCCACTCCGGCCGATCGACGAAAGATTTGATCTCCTGCGCCGTCCTGGCGATGGAAAATCCGCACGGCATCAAAACGATAACGTCCGGATCCGCGGATATGAGCGCAGACCAGGTGATCCGTGGCGACGGCGTTCCGCTCCGGCCCAGCGCATCGAGTCCTCCCGCCGCGGCAACCATGTCCGGCACCCAATGGCCCGCCGCATAGAGGGGCGACAGCCATTCGAGGCAGACGACCCGCGGACGTCTGGTATCACTGGCGACTTGTTCACGGATGCGGGCCAGCCGCGTGCGAAGGTCGGCGACGAGCCGCCGTGCCTCGGCCGTCCGTTTAGCCTCCGCGCCAATCCGTTCGATATCAGCCAGCACCTCCTCCAGGGTTGTAGGGTTCAGCGTCAGCAAACGTGGCGAGTGCGGTAATGCCTGCACGGCTCGTTGCAGTTGGTCCGGTGTGATCGCGCACACGTGGCAGAGGTCTTGTGCGATGACCAGATCCGGTGTTGCCTCGAGGAAGCGCGGTTCATTCAGTCGATACAAACAACGGCCGGCTTGCATGGTCTCCCGGACACCACGGTCGATCTCTTCGCTGGACATGCGTTCGCTATCGATGACGGCTTCGACCAGGACCGGTTTGTCGCGGACGGTCGGCGGATAGTCGCACTCGTGGCTGATGCCAACCAGAGAGTCAGTCAACCCCAGTGCGGCGACAACTTCGGTGGCTCCGGGGAGGAGGGAAACAATGCGCATCGTGCATCACCGTCAGCGTACCGGGCAATAGGTTTCAGATGAGCGGTAAGAGACCGAATCGACCGACTCGCTGCGAGCTCGCCCTGCGGATCCTTGTTTATCGTCTAGGCGCCTCTGTCCTAATTTAATTTTATTTCCACAATCGTTCGTTTAGTTCAGCTAAGTCCACCCGCTCGAGCGATGAAACGACGGCGTCCGCTTCGCGCAAATCCTGAACCGTATGGGTGTTGGCTACGGCCAGGACCTTCATGTTGGCGGCATGGGCCGCACGGATGCCGGGAATGGAGTCCTCGATGACCAGGCAGTCTACCGCCGCTAGGGGCTCGTCGGGCTTCTGCTGGTTAAGTGCGGCGAGCGCATGCAGAAAGCCTTCCGGATCCGGTTTGCCGCGCGTCACGTCTTCCGAGCTGGTGATGTGCGCAAATTCCTTTCGGATGCCGGCCTGTTCCAAAATGAACTCGATCTCGGAGCGCAGGGCCCCCGAGGCGATGGCCAATCGATACTGCGCGGCTGCGTCGCGGACCAGTTTCTGGACGCCGGGAAAGATGACGAGATGCCGACGAATGTGTTCCATGTAAGCGTCGGCCTTGCGGGCGACCAGATCGGCGATCAGCGCGGGCGGCGCAGACCGCCCGTTCGCTGCAAGCGCCGCTGCGAAACAGCCTTTGTCATCGTAGCCTAGATAGTTGGCGTAGTAGTCGGCTTCTGTCAGGAGGATACCGATCTCGGCGAGCACTTTCCGGAATGCCGCAAAGTGGATCGGCTCCGTATCCGCGATGACCCCGTCGAAGTCGAAAATCAGGGCGCGTAGCATGTCGGCACGATCGAAAGACAAGGCCGCCGCGCGGGCCTGCGGCTGACACGGACTCTTCCCGCTCCGAGAAACCGACAGCGGGGATGCGCACAGCGCCGAGCACCGTGCAGGGTCGCGTCTGCGGCGCGATCAATGGGGCTCAGATTCAGAGCATGACGCGCTCACGAGGCGAAGTCAGGGTTTTAGCCGCAGGCGGCTTTCCGGGATCCAACCTTTTACCCCCTCCTCGGTCTTGACAATATAGACCCAGGTGTTGTTCCGCCACTCGCCGTCCAACACGGTCAATGTTGAACCGGGTCGAACGGCGGGACCAGGCTGTGTGCCCGCGGCGTCGAGCGACAATGTCACCGTTGCGTCGGTCAGGCCGGGATCGGCCACGACGGTGACTTTCTGGCCCTCAGCGAACAGCGGGCTGAGAGGCGAAGCTGGAGCGGTCATCGGCACGGGCGACGGAGTGCCGGATTCTGTAGCGGAAGGAGCCGGCGGCGCAGGTGGAGGCGTAGCCGGCGCAGCCGGCGTCCGTGCCGGAACCGTGACGGTCGGTGCAGGCGTGGGTTCACCCAGCAGCGACCCCAGCAGATCCATGACGATTTCCGGATCCATCGCCACGTACGCGGCACCCGCAAGGAGCACGAGAATCAGCCCCCACAGAAGCGGACGTCCGCTCGAGCGTTTGGGCGGCTTGCGGTCCGCTGTTCCACGACCGGAGCCGCTCTCTTCTTCGAGCGTGTCTTCAAATTCCAGATCTGGTTCGGGTTCGCGGGCCAAGTGGATGTTCCAGGTGGGGAGACCGGTCACTGCGCCTGCGATCCCTGACGAGGCCAGCATCAGCAACCTCCTTCGAGCATTGTGACGGGCTACGATCGAACTGGGCCAGTAGATAGCATTATCGATCGGCAGTGTCAATTTTCTTTCGGAGGGGGCGAACGTCAAGAATGCTCCACTGGTACGCAGCGATCCCTAAAAAAGGCTGCTGTGAAAGCCACGAGCGCGCCGTGTGCCTCAACAATATTGAATCTGCACGCAAGAAAGCACTTGTCCCTCGCGGCTCCCGGACCTGAAGACTGTGAGGCCTTTGCAACCGAGTCGGTAGGCCAGCAAAAATGCGGAGGCCACATCGCGTTTGGTGGCAGACGGCGGAAGATTGATAGTCTTGGACACGCCACTATCGCTGTATTTCTGAAAGACCGCCTGCATACGCACGTGATGAGTCGGCGCGATGTCGTGCGCAGTGACGAAAAGCCGCCGCAATGCCGTGGGCAGGTCGGTCAGCTTGCGGATCGATTCGTTCGCCCCCACGCGGCGCAGCAGCGTGGCAGAAGAGAGTCCGGCTGCGCGCAAGCGGCGAATGAACTCGGGATGGACGGTGACCAATCGCACGTCCTCCATGACAGTTCTGACGAAACTGAGGCCGTAGAGGGGTTCAATCCCGGGGGAGCAGTTGGCAATGATGCTGATGGTGCCGGTGGGGGCAATCGTCGTGACGGTCGCGTTGCGGAGCCGCTGGCCTTCCGCTTCCCAGCGGCTTCCCTTGAAGCTTGGAAACACCCCGCGCTCTTTCGCCAGTTCGGCCGAGGCGGCGTGCGCGCGCGCCTGCACGAAACGCATGAGCGCTTCCGCCGTTTTCAGTGCAGCGTCGGTGTCGTAGGGAATCCCGAGTTTGATCAGCAGGTCGGCGAACCCCATGATCCCCAACCCGATCTTCCGCGTATTCTTGGTCATCGTCTCGATCTCGGGCAACGGATAGCGGTTCGTATCGATCACGTTGTCGAGGAAACGGACGGCGATCGGGATCACCCGTGCGAGACGATCGTAATCGATCGATGGGGCCCTGGGCGGTCCTTTTACGAACCGGCCGACATTGATTGAGCCGAGTGTGCAGGATTCATAGGGGAGCAGGGGCTGCTCGCCGCAGTTGTGTGCGAGGAAGCCGTTGGCGTCGAAAGCATGAACGCCTGAGATCTGGGCATCATAGACATCCTCGATGCCGGCCTCGACGATCTTCTTCACGCGCACCATGAAGCACTCCCGATTGAGTCGATGCCGGTAGACCCGAAGAAGAGCGGCGAGTTTGGTCGCTTTCTCCGTATTGGAGAAACCGACAAGATCGTGGAAACGAAGGAGATTCTCTCCCGACACCGTCAGCTTATGCTGGTGGTGGAGCGGATCTGGTCCGCGGCCTTCTGTTCCATCCGGCAGATTACGGATATCACCCGATCTGCGATTTGTGTCGATGATCGAGACCATACCGAGGCGCAACAGCATCCGCTGGATGGCGTGAAGTCTCGCCAGGTCCGTTTGCGAAAGACACACACTCACCCCCTGGGTGAGCGTGCTCTGCACTGAACCATCGGTGTCAAAAAACGCCCGAAGGAAGCCCCTACAGAAATCACTCGACCCCTGTTCCACCGCTACGGTAATGGCTGTATGGCCGGGAGCGATTCCGCAGGAAACGGCGAGGTCCCGAAGGGCGGCCATGGCCAGGCGGCTCTCCGGATGGCCAGGTACGGCGGTCCAACCGAGGGAATCGCTTCGGTGCGGAAAAAGAGAAGCGCACCGGAGCGCTTCGTTCATGATACCAAGGCGTCCTTTGCCGCCTGTGTGCTGGACGGAAAGGACGGCCTTCTCTTCTTCCAGGACCCCGTCTCCCACGAGCAAACCCAAGAGATAACCCTGTTCGAAGGTAAAGCGTCCCTTCTAGGTGATATTAGCGCGATGATCGTTGAGGATCACGGCATCGCCAGGCAGGAGGTCACCGACCCGGCACCAATCGCTCCTGATGAAGTGGCGAGTCTTTCGGACGACTCGGCGAACGAGATGATCCAGGGTGAGGCGAAGGCTGTAGCCCTCGACGGTGTGGAGCTCTACGACAGGCTTCGTGCCGGTTTTAAAGAAACCAGCGTGCCCTGACGCATGCGATTCGCCGTTGACCAGAGCCACAAACGGAACACCGATGAGGTCTTTCACCTGTCGCGGGCCGTCGAGAGTATGAACCCAGGTGTCAGCCGTCACACAGGGATTCGTCGCCTCGATTCGTCCGAGGTGCGGCGTCGGGTTGGCGGCGTTGATCGTGTCAAGAAAGACCACGCCCGGCTCGCCGGTCCGCCACGCGGCTTCGGTTAAGCGGTCGAAGACCGAAGTTGCCGACAGGCGTCTCGCCGACTGGCCTGTGCGAGGGTTGATCAAGGCGTATGAACGCCGCTCCTTGAGCGCCTGCATGAAGGCGTCGGTGATCCCGACGGACAGGTTGAAGTTCGTCAGCTCCCTGGGATCGTCCTTCGCGGCAATGAAATCCAGAATGTCCGGGTGATCCACGCGCAGAATGCCCATATTCGCGCCGCGCCGTGCCCCTCCCTGCTTGATCACCTCCGTCGCCATGTTGAAGATCTTCATGAACGAAACTGGGCCGGAGGCGACCCCGCTGGTGGATGCGACGCGATCGTGTGTGGGGCGAAGATGACTGAACGAAAAGCCGGTGCCGCCGCCCGATTGATGGAGCAACGCCTGGTGCTTGAGTGCGTCAAAGATGGATTCGAGCGAATCCTCGACCGGCAGGACAAAGCATGCGGACAGTTGTTGGAGATCCCGGCCGGCGTTCATGAGTGTGGGCGAGTTGGGCAGAAAGTCAAGTTGGGTCATGAGCCGGTAGAACTGTTCTGCAGTCCGGCCTCGTTCCGCGTGGGCGCAATACAGGCGCTCGGCTTCGGCGATGTTCTCCGCGACACGCCGGAACATGTCTGACGGCGATTCGATCGGCACGCCGGCCTCGTTCTTGGCGAGGTAGCGACGACGGAGCACCGTCAAGGCGTTGGCGGATAGACGCGGAGTGCGCGGGCGGGGTTTTCCCATGGGAACGTCAAAGTGACGGCCGATGATGATCTACATTATAAGTGATAGTCTTCCATCGCTACCACGCCAAATCCCCGACCCCCTGTGTGTTCGACGAAGAGTCTGACGCCGAGACCTTGAGGAGGGCTTGCATCCGGGCGTCATCTGCGGCAGAATCGCCTCCCCGCGCCGATACTGCGATGAAGACCTACCGAGAAGAGCTGTGGTTCGAGACTGAGACCAGACGGGCTTACATCAACATCACCCCGCAGGTCGAGGCGGCTGTCAAAAAGAGCGGCGTGCGGGAAGGGCTTGTCCTGGTCAATGCGATGCACATTACTGCCAGCGTGTACATCAACGACGACGAGCCGGGGTTGCTCAAGGACTACGACGACTTTTTGGAAAAATTGGCGCCGCAGGGCGCCCGGTATCGCCACAACCAGACTGGCGAAGACAACGGCGACGCGCACATCAAGCGCCAGATCATGGGACGGGAAGTAGTGGTTGCCATCACAGACGGACGGCTGGACTTTGGACCGTGGGAGCAGATCTTTTACGGCGAGTTCGACGGGCGGCGCCGGAAGCGGGTTCTCATCAAGGTGATCGGCGAGTGACCGAAACGATGGGCCAGTCGACACGAGGCCGCTGATTGTCCCGGAAAAGTCAAAATGGGAGTGTGGGGCTGAGCGACGGAGCGGGGAAGGCGCTTGCCACGGTGGCGAAAGTTTGGCAACATGACACATCATATGCCGGAGAACCGACCTGATCCGGCGGTGCTGGTCTGAGGAGGTTACTATGTCAAGTTGGTCGCGGCCCGATCCGCTGATGCGCGATCTGATCCACCTTATCAACGCTCGCCGACACGACCACGGCGACACGGACGCGGCCGTGGACACCCTGCAGGCGTTTTTGGAGCAGGGCCGGGAGCAGGACCTGCTCACCGTTCTGGCGGCGCTGGACGAAGACATGGCGGAGTGGTTATTCGATTTGGTCGCCGAAGCTGCCTGCTCGGTTGTGCTCGACGGTGATCTTGACGAAAAGCCGGCCTACGCGGTGATGGCGGCGTTGGAATTGCCGCTGCAGGCGAATTTGACCCAGCCTCTTAAGCTGAAAATCGATCCGGTGGCGACCACCGATCTGCTGCATCGGCATCTGCGCGTGCCGGCCGGCACCCTCGTGCGGGTCGAGCCCAGATTGCTCACTGATGCGACGCTGGAGTTGATGACGCTCCAGGCCCTCAACGAACATCTCATCGCGCTCGCCGATTCTCAGCGGACGCAGCCGATCACCGCGCGCGTGCATCCCCCGGTCGAGAACACCGCGTTTCTGATTTTCGAGCTGATCGGCGCACCGGATCCCAGTCTGCCGGAAGCGCTCGAAGAGCGACATCGTCGCGCGCTGCTGGAGGGGTTGGTGGAGCAATGTCCAGAGTTGGCCCTAGCACCCCATATGCTGGAAGCGCCGGTCTATGCGGCCTACGCCATGTTCGATGCGCAGAACGCCGTACGGCTGCACCGACTGGCGGACGAAACGGCGGCCGTGTGGCGGGATTTGGATCCGATCGTCCGCGCGCGGACGATCGTGCATCTGCATACCCAGTGTGGGAATGGTGTCTATATGCCGGTCTGGACCGACCTTTTCGACCCCGAGCTTCCTGAAGACCATGGTCCCCTGTGGACGTCGCCGGATGTGTGGGTGTTCACTGCCGATTTGCCAATCGAGTGGCCCGGGGAGATGCTGACCAATCGTCTGCTCGCTGAAGGCTGTACGCGGTTCGAGAACCATATCGTCGAAGCGCCGGAAAACTAGCCTGAAGTCAACGGAGACCTGCCGACAGATTCCGGCGATTCCCAACTGGTCGGAGCGGTGTCGGTGCGACACCCCGTTCGTTGCCGCTTCCTTCCTCGTATGGCGACTGCGTCCGTTATCGTTCTGGTCGGCCGCCGCTTCCGCCGAACACGCCAAACCCGGCACGCGGAGTGAGCGGTGCAACCGGAGGGGGCAACTCGCGGGGCATGAGCGCGCCGTGCGGGTTGAACGGCAGGATCGGCGCGGGGGTCAGGCTATTGGGTGGAGGCGGCACGCCGAAGTGGTAGATGGTCCCTAACCTCGTCTTTCCACCGGGGCTGGTAAATTGATACGTAGAGATCCCGCCGAAATCGTAGATCGTTCCCTGTGTGCCGTGGCTGTCCTGAGACCATTTGATCCCGCCGAGATCGTAGAGGGTACCGGTCGTCCCATCACTGCCTCGAACGATCGCAAGGTCACCGGCCTGAAGAGGCCCGGCGGCGAGCAGAACCCGGAGAATGAGGCCGGCGGTCAGGGTGATCCGAAGGGATCCTTTCATGGCCGTTCCTCTTCGGGAGGGGAGGATGACGGCGCCGAGCGCTACGCAAAGGCGGCTTTCTTGAGCGGGCCGAGCAACTTCTCCGACACCTTCAGCCCACCTCGGCCAACTCCGACATCGATATCGGGCTTCGTCACGCCGTGAAAGTCGCTGCCGCCGGTGACGAGCAGATCGAGTCGTCGGGCGATGTTGAGATATTCGGCCGTCTGCTGCGCGGTGTGCGTACTGTAATAGACTTCGATGCCTCCGAGCCCCTCGCCCTTCAACATGTCGCAGAGCCTGTACAGTCCTTCCGCTGACTCCTTGATCCAGGTGGGATGCGCCAGCACCGCCACGCCGTGTGCGGCTCTGATCCAGGCGATGGCTTCGGCTGGCGCGGGCAGGGTGCGTGGCACATAAGCAGCCGCGCCTTCGGCCAAATACCGATCGAATGCCTCCTTCACCGAGGCCACATACCCCTTGTTCATGAGCACGCGGGCGATGTGCGGGCGGCCGACCGACTCGGTTCCCGCGAGGGCTCTGACCTCTTCGTAGGTGACTGCAAGACCGAGTTCGTTGAGTTTTTCGATGATACGCGGATTGCGGTCGTGGCGACTGTGTCGCAGATTGGCCAGACGACGGTTCAATTCGGCGTCCTTCCAATCAAGAAAGTAGCCGAGGATGTGCAATTCGCCGTCGCCGTAACGGGAGCTGATCTCGACGCCAGGGATGACTTCGATGCCCAGACGTGCACCGGCCTCAATGGCTTCCGGAACGCCGTCCACGATATCGTGATCGGTGATCGCCAGCGCGGTCACGCCGGCTTTCCCGGCGAGCGCCAATACATCGGCCGGCGACAGGCTGCCGTCCGAATGCGTCGTATGAAGATGGAGGTCAATACGACTCATGCGACCCCTTGCTCGTCTTCTGCGCCACCAGTTGAGCGGTGAATGCGGCACCGGCGCCGTGCCCGCCTTCGTGTTCGCCTTCGTCGTAATGCAGCACGCGCAGGCGCGAAGCGAGGCGCAGCAATTCGTTGTGCGCGAGGCAAAATTCCCAGCGCCGCGGGTGCCGATGGTGCAAGTAATTGTCGATCACAAACGTCTCATAGACGAGCACGCCATTTGGTTTCAGCGCATCGAGCAAAGCGGGGAAGAGCGACCGATAGAGGTAAAAGAAGACGACGATGACATCGTATTCCTCCTTCGGCAATTCGGGTGCCCGGTCGTCTTTTTCCAGGTCAACCGTCCGGACGGTCAGGTTCCGGAGGTTCCGCTGCTGGGCCGTCGCCACAAGTCGGGCCAGGGCCTGTTCATCCCGGTCGATGGCCTCCACCTGGAATCCATGCGAGGCTAGGAACAGCGCGTTCCGGCCGGAGCCGGCCGCCACGTCGAGCGCCTTCCCCTTCGGCAATCGGTGAAGCTGCTGGACGAGGAACCTCGCCGGTGGCGGATCGGCCATCTGAAGCTGCTGGGCCGTTCGGCTCCGCTCTAATCGGATTCCGACCGACTCGGTGGAGAGTTTGAGCGGCGGAGCCAGCTTGCGGACCCAAATTCGGACACGCTCGGCGGGAAATTCCGCGAATAACGTCCCGACGAGCCGTTCGGCCAGCGTCTCGAGGAGGCAGGTATCCTGACTCTTTCCAACCTCCACGATCCGTTCTGCGACTCGGGCATAGTCGACGGTGTGGTCAATATTGTCGGTAGCCGCCGCCGCTTCGGTCTGATACTCCAGCTCGACATCGACAGCGATCGGTTGAGGCGTTTGCCGCTCTTCCGGGATGACTCCGCAATGCCCTTGAAATTCGAGGCGTTCGATGACGATACGACCAGCCATGCCAGCCATTCTCGTTGATCGTTCGCGAGGGTGTCAAGCAACAGGCGAGCGACTGGCCCGGATATCTTTCAGCTTGACTCGCCTTTTCAGCCGCTTCTATAATTTTTGTCATTCCTCATGCCCTCGCAACGTTCTGATTCGCCGAAGAAAATGGCTGAGTTTACGCACTTTAATGAGGCGGGACGGGCTCGGATGGTCGATGTCACTGGCAAGGATTCGACCGAACGGATCGCCTCGGCGCAAGCGAAGGTCTACCTCAAGCCGGAAACGCTCGAAAAAATTCAGCGGGGCAAGATCGCCAAAGGAGACGTGCTCGCTGTTGCGCAGGTCGCTGGGATCATGGGTGCCAAACGGACTCCCGATCTGATCCCCATGTGCCATCCGCTTCTGCTGACTAGCGTGGACATCTCCTTCAAGGAAGATCCCCAACCCGATCAGGACGGCCGGTGTGCGATCATCATTACCGCAACCGTTAAGACGACTGGTCAGACCGGAGTGGAGATGGAGGCGATGACCGCCGTTTCAGTGGCGGCCTTGACCATTTACGATATGTGCAAGGCTGTGGATCGCGGCATGAGCTTCAGCGATATCTGTCTCCTGTCGAAGTCTGGGGGGAAGTCGGGGGCGTACTTTCGAAGCGAGCATGCAACGAACGGCGGGTAGCTCCGCTGTCTGCTGTGTGCCACCAGCTACTTGCGATGATCGCCGTCAAACTCTTCGGCATGACGAAATCGTTCGCGCAGAACCAACCCGAACTGTCGGTGGGGCTGGCGTCGGGCGGGCGGGTTAAGGATTTGATCGGCCTGCTGGACGCGCAGTATCCCGAAATCGGCGAACTGATCCACAAAAAGAAGGTCCTAGTGGCCGTGAACCAGGCCATCGCGCATGAGGACACCGAAATCAACGAAGGCGATGAGGTGGCGTTGTTGCCGCCTTTTGCGGGTGGGGCTCCTATGACACACGAGAGTGAGAACGGGGCGGCGCGCGGGGACGACGCCGTGTTCGCCCGCGTGCAGCGCGAAGATTTCTCGGTCGATGCAGAGATCGCCCGGGTGCGCAGCCGGTCCACACGCATCGGCGGCATCGCGATTTTTTTGGGCACCGCCCGAGATCGATCGAAGGGGCGTGATGTGAGCAGAATCACCTTCGAATACTACGAAGGGATGGCCCAGAAAAAGCTGCGTGAGATCCGCGAGCGGGCGCTCAAGGAGTTCGATGTCATCGAGGTGCTCATCGTGCACCGTTACGGGGACATCGGGATCGGCGAGAACATCGTGCTGATCGTGGTCGGCGCCGAACATCGCGCGGAGGCGTTCCGCGCGTGCAAATGGGCGATCGACGAGTTGAAGCAGATCACGCCGATCTGGAAACTTGAACACACGCCGGAAGGCGCGGTCTGGGTCGAAGAGCATCCATGAATTCTCTGCCACTCAGCGAAACTGCGCCAGTGGTCGGCGACGTCTTCAGCCGACCGTTGAAAAGTCTGCGGTTATCGGTCACTGACCGATGCAACCTCCGCTGCAAGTACTGCATGCCGGCGGAGGACTATACCTGGTTGCCCCGCGAAACCATCCTGAGTTTCGAGGAACTGTCAACGCTCACCGATTTGTTCACGGAACTCGGCGTGGACAAGGTGCGGTTGACCGGGGGTGAGCCTCTGCTCCGAAAGGATCTGCCGATCTTTGTTCGGATGCTGACCCGGAACCGGCGGATCAAGGATATCGCGCTGACGACGAATGGTGTATTGATGGCCGATCAGGCTGAGGCGCTGTACTACGCTGGCCTGCATCGCGTGACCGTCAGTCTAGATACACTGCGTCCCGACCGGTTCCGCGCCTTGACCCGGCGCGACATGCACCGCCAAGTGCTGGAGGGAATCGACGCGGTGGTGCGAGCCGGGTTCCAGAACCTGAAGCTGGACACGGTGGTGATCAAGGGGTTTAACGACGACGAGTTAGCGGACCTCATCGAGTATGGCAAGCACGTCGGCGCCGAGGTGCGCTTCATCGAATACATGGATGTCGGGGGCGCGACCGAATGGTCCATGGACAAAGTTCTTTCTCGCACCGAAATTCTCGACCGCCTGAGTCGCCGATACGGCCCTGTCGAGCCCGTGATTGAAGAAAGCTCTGCGCCAGCCCAGCGCTTCACGCTGTCTGACGGCACGACGTTTGGGATCATCGCGTCGACCACTTCTCCCTTCTGCGCGACCTGTGACCGGAGCCGGTTGACTGCGGACGGTCTATGGTATCTCTGTCTCTATGCCAAAGATGGGATCGATCTGCGCGCCCCGCTCCGCGCCGGTGTCTCTCGGGACGATCTCATTGCGCTCATTCGCACCAGTTGGCGCCAGCGCAAGGACCGAGGCGCCGAGGAGCGCAAGGCTTTGGAGCAGTTCGGACTTCGGGAAGAGCGACTGATCGAGATCGAGCGGCTTCGGGAAGATCCCCATCTTGAAATGCATGCCCGAGGGGGGTGACCGGGCGTCTTTCGTGTGGTTGCGTCCACGGCACCGTGCGTGCTGCCCCTGTCCCTTTTCTGTTCATGCCGGACAGTCCATTTCTCACGATTCTGAGCCTCGGCTTTGTACTGGGGCTAAGGCATGCGCTGGATGCCGACCATCTGGCGGCCGTATCCACCGTGCTCGCGCAACGGCCGACGTTCAAGGCTTCTGGATTGATCGGATTGTGGTGGGGCCTCGGGCATACTGTGACGCTGCTCGCAGTGGGCTGCGCCGTTATGGCGATGAACGTGGCGATTCCTGACCGCCTGGCGGAAGCCTGTGAGTTCGGAGTTGGAGCCATGCTGGTGGCGCTTGGGGCGTCGCTGGCGTTCAAGATGTCCAGAGAACGGTGGCATCTGCACGCCCACGAGCACAACGGAACACGACACCTCCACTTCCACAGTCATCGATCCGGCACCGATCACGTCCATGGACACTGGCTGAAACATTCGCTTCAACCGTTGCTGATCGGCATGGCCCACGGCTTGGCCGGATCCGCCGCGCTGCTTTTAATGGTGCTCTCCACCGTTCGGACGCTGGGCGAAGGGGTGGCCTACATTCTCGTGTTCGGCGCTGGGTCCATCTTCGGAATGATACTGGTCGGGCTAGCACTCAGCGTTCCGGTCGTCTGGTCGCTCTCCTTCGGTCGCCGGGCGTATTGGGCGGTGCAGGGCCTTGCCAGTCTGGGAAGCATCGGGTTGGGAGTCGCCATGATGGTTCGTATCGGATTCGGCGGAGGGCCGCTGTAAGCCGCTCGTGATTCGGTTTGGGAGGCCTCCTGGCGCACCCGCAGCTTTCTTCGTGCGAAGCCGCAACAGGTGTGATAATCTTCCCGTCCGTGTGTGCGATGATGGGAGGAGGCCGCCGACGCGATGACCGAGCGACGGGGTGTCGCTTGTGAAAATCCGGGTGCTGGGATGTCACGGTTCTGACCAGCTCTTGGACGAAGCGCGCGGACCGCTGCAGTGCGGGACCTGTGGGTTTCTCATCAATGGAACCGTGCTGGTGGACGCGGGCACTGTCGGTTCGCAGCTCCGGCTGGCCGAGCAAAAGCAGATCCGTCATGTCCTGCTCTCTCATCTTCATTTCGACCATATCAAGGGATTGCCGACGTTGGCCGACAATCTGGTCGGCGAATCCGAGGCTCCGATCGGTGTTGCCAGCATCCCTGAAGTGCTCAAAGGGCTGGAAGCCCACATCTTCAACAGCGAGGTGTATCCGGACTTTTTCCGGTTGCCCGACCCTGACCGGCCGGTCTTTGTCTCGTGCCCGCTTACGGCCGGCAAGGAAGCCCGGCTGTCCGGGTTGACCGTGATTCCCGTTCCGGTGAACCATTTGGTGCCGACGGTCGGATTTGTGCTGACCGACGGCAGGGCGACCGTGCTGTACAGCGGCGATACGTACCGGACCGACCAACTTTGGCGCATCGCGGCGGGCTTCCCGACGCTGAAAGCAGCCTTCATTGAGGCTTCCTTTCCGAATGAGATGGAGGAATTGGCCCAGCTCACCAAGCATTTAACGCCCGCGCTCCTGGCGGAAGAATACCGCAAGATCGGCCGTCCGGATCTCGCGCTCTACGTCTATCACATGAAACCACGGTTTCGAGATCGGATCATCCACCAACTCGGCGATCTGAACGTGCCGAATCTCACCGTGTTGGAAGAAGGGCAGGAACTCGTCGTCTAAGCAGCGAGGAGCTATGGGGTGGTTTAAAAAACACAAATCCACCGAGACCGAGGGGCCGCGACGAACGAAGGTCGCGGAGGGCATGTGGCTGAAGTGCAATCATTGCCGTGAAATCATCTATCGCAAGGAAGTCGAACGCAACAACAAAGTCTGCCCCAAGTGCGATTACCATTTCCCTATTTCCGTCACAGAGCGCATCTCTCTCCTGGTGGACTTGGGGTCATTCAAAGAGTGGGATGCGGAACTGGAACCGCTGGATCCGCTGGAGTTTCACGACACCCGGTCCTACCGTGAACGGTTGAAGACCCAGCAGGAAAAAACGGGCCGCAAGGACGCGATCGTTATCGGAGAAGGCATGATCAACGGCAAACGGGTAGCCTTGTGCGTCTTCGATTTCGGGTTCATGGGTGGCAGCATGGGATCCGTGGTCGGGGAGAAGATTTGCCGCGCAGTTGATCGGGCGCTGGCGTCCCGCCTGCCGGTGATCATGGTCACAACGTCGGGCGGTGCGCGGATGCAGGAAGGGATTCTCTCGCTGATGCAGATGGCCAAGACTGCTGCGGCGATCGCGAAACTGGGGGAGGCCAAACTGCCGTTCATTTCTGTGTTGGCCGATCCGACGTTTGGCGGTGTGACGGCCAGTGTGGCGATGTTGGGTGATGTGATCATCGCCGAGCCCAAAGCGTTGATCGGGTTCGCTGGCCCCCGCGTCATTGAGCAAACGATCAAGCAACAATTGCCCGACCAGTTTCAGCGGGCCGAGTTTCTGTTGGAGCATGGCATGATCGACATGATCGTCGAACGCAAACAATTGAAGGAAACGCTGAGCACGCTGGTGACCCACTTCTAGCGTCACACCCGCCCGCACCGAGCCGACCGCGATGTCCTACGAATCCGCCATTGAGTTTCTCTACGGCCTCCAGAAACACGGGATTAAACTCGGACTGGACAACATGCATCTGTTGGCGAGCCGCTTAGGCGAACCGCAGCGGCACTATCGCATCCTGCACATCGGCGGGACCAACGGCAAGGGATCGACTGCGGCTATGGCGGCGGCGATCCTGCAGGCCGCAGGGTACCGTGTTGGTCTCTATACGTCGCCCCATCTGATCGATTTTCGCGAGCGTATCCGCGTCAACGGCGAACCGATCGGCGCAGCGCAGGTGGCGGAGTTGACCGAGTACCTCCGTAGTGTCGTCCGGGGCGCTTGCTCCCCGACGTTTTTCGAGTTCACCACTGCGATGGCTCTGCAACACTTCGCCGATACCGCGGTGGACGTGGCGGTGCTGGAAGTGGGCATGGGCGGCCGGTACGATGCTACCAACATCGTCGAGCCGCTGGTCGCGGGCATCACCACGGTCGCGCTGGATCACGAAGAGTATCTCGGCCGGACGGTGGACGCGATCGCGTCGGAAAAGGCCGGCATCGTCAAACCGGGTGTCCCGCTGATTGTCGGGTCGATGCCTACGGAAGCGTTGACGGTCATCGAGACTGTCGCGTCGCAGCGCCGGGCTCCCATGTGGCGGCTGAATCGCGATTTCAGGGTGGAGGGAAAGAGCCCGGCGCGATTCCGGTACGACGGGATCACCTTCTGTGCTGATGAGCTCTCCTGCACGCTGGAGGGACGTCACCAAATGGGCAATGCCGCCTGTGCACTGGCAATGATCGAAGCAGCCGGTGCCAGCGGACTGCCGGTTTCGGAAGCGGCCATCCGCGCCGGACTCAGGTCCGTGCGCTGGGAAGGACGGCTTGAGGTGGTTGAACGGGAGCCGACCGTCTTGCTGGATGGCGCGCACAACCCGTCGGCAGCCGAGGTGCTCGCCGATTACTTGGCCCAGCATCGATGCGATCATCCGGGTTCGCGTGTGATCCTGGTGCTCGGCATGATGCGGGACAAGGATCACCGCGGCTTCCTGGCCAGGCTGCTTCCGGTCGTGGACGAGGTTGTGTTGACTCAAGCGGATATCGCCCGTGCGGCCTGCGCCGAGGATCTCCGTCGCGCGCTTGCCGATTTGGTTCCCTCCGCCCATGCAGTCCCGCTGGTTGCCGACGCCCTGGTATTGGCCAAGCGTCTGGCCGCTGCACCCGATCTGATTTGCGTCACCGGTTCCTTGATGCTGGTGGGCGATATCAAGGCCCTCCTGCGCGGCTGTTGGCCCTCGCCTCTCCGTGGTTGAGATGGGTCGACGGCCCGGGTCGGTCATCGGGTGGTCGTGCTGTGCGCTGGCGTGGTGTCTTCTGATGGGGTGGGTTTCGCCCGTGCGGGGAGCGGGTGAACCAGCCGCACCGTCGACTGCCACCGCGACTGCCGCTGCTGCGCAGCCGATCGAGATCACCGCCAACCGTATCGATTACCTAAAGGAACTGGAAACATATGAGGCCGACGGGTCTGTGATCATCGTCCAAGGGACGGTCCGTCTGACGGCCGACCATGTGACCGTCAGAATGCTGTCGGGCATCCTGATTGCGACTGGCCATGTCCATCTCGCCGATCCGAAGACGGACGTGTGGGCCGAACGGCTGGAGCTGAACGTCAATACCGAGGCCGGCGTCGTCATCAACGGTCAAGTTTATCTGCGGCCAACCAATACGTTCGTGACGGGCCGTCTGCTCCAACGTTTCTCGGAAGATCATTACCGAGCTAAAGACGGATCGTTCACCAACTGCGACGCCATGGAGGGAGCAATTCCTGCCTGGCGTTTCACGTTCGAAGATATCGACGTCAACGCCGGAGAGAGCGTGGCGCTCAAGGGTGCTTGGCTGTGCGTCAATGACGTGCCGGTTGTGCCAATCCCCACCCTGACGTACCCGCTCAGTACCCGCAAGAGCGGGTTTCTGATCCCCAATGTCGGATATGACAACCGGTTCGGCGCCAGTCTCCGGCAGAGCTACTTTTGGGCTATCGACCCCAGCCAGGATTTGACCGTCTCGCCGCAGTATTACAGCGACCTGGGATACGGTGGCGATCTGGAATATCGGTACGTGCTGGATCGCAAATCGCGAGGCCAGTGGCTCATCAGTGCGCTGCAGCAGCAAAAGTTGCCCAATGTGGCCGGGGTGAGTCCGGAAGGAGCGGACGTCAAGCGAACGCGGGCGCTGATCAGCGGAACGCACGTTCAGCAGGTCAACCCTGATCTGCTCATTCGCGCCCAGGCCTTTCTCGTAACCGACCCCGATTATCTACAACAACTCAGCAATTCCGGAGCTCAACGAGCCTTGCCCAGCGGGGAATCCAATCTGTTGGGTAGCCGGCGCGTGCCTTACGGTAACCTCTATCTGCTCGGCCAATATCTCCAGCCCCTGCAATCTGGTGGCAGCGATACGTTCCAGCGGCTTCCGGAATTCGGATACACGGTGTCCAACTTTTCGCCTTTTGGCGGTCCGGTACTGCTCGGAATGGACGCCAACTTCGTGAATTTCTATCGCGACCAGGGCTTCACGCAAAATCGGGTTGACATAATGCCGGGTTTCTCGACGGGGGTGCTCAACATCGGTCATGTCCTCGGCCTGGTGCCACGACTCAAGGTGCGGGAGGTCTACTATACGCGCGGCGTGCGAACGGAAGAATCGGTGCACCGCGAAACACTGTGGGCCTCGCTAGAGGCGACCTCCAAACTGGCGCGTCGCTTCAGGACAGGCGACGGTGGAGGATTCCTGCACACGATCGAACCGGGCGTGATCTACGAATACGTGCCGCCGACCGATCAATCGCGGATCACGCAGATTGATCAAGTGGACGATCTGCCGAAGAAAAATTTGCTGACCTATTCGCTGCGAAGCCGGTTGCTCGAACAGATGGCGCAGGGCGGCAGTTTCAACTGGTTGGACTTGACGCTGGCGCAAAGCTTCCGCCTCGGCGCTGTACAGACGAGGGCCAGAGATTTCACGCCAGGCGTGTTGCCGGAGGTCGGATCCGTAACCCAGCCGCTCGTGCCAGCCACCGTGGGGATTGAAGGAAAGAAGTTTTCCGATGTCTGGCTGCGGGCGGTGATCGGGAATACAACTCCCCAAGGTGTGCCTGCACCAGCGCAGGCATTTGCGAAAGGTAGCGCTGCCGGACCCGGACAGCTTCCGACTCTGAACAAGTATCTCGTGGTGGACGCGTTCTTCGATCCGTATCGCGGGACCTTGAGCCAGTGGAATACGGACCTCCGTTTCCAAGAACAGAACCTGTGGTATGTGGAAATCGGACAGCGTCATACGCGCGAGGGAAACCGCGTGCGGCGCGGAGACGTGTGGAATCCGATCTCGTTCAACGAAGTGTTTGCGCCGACGCCGGAGATTCAGTTCGTGACCGCGGGGGGAGCGTTCCGAACGCCGTGGGGCTGGAGTGTCGGCGCCAAGGGGTACTATGACGTCAAGAACGGTCGGAGTCCGGAATACGACGTGGTCGCGCTCTATCAGAATCCATGCAAGTGCTGGTCGCTGGGGCTCTACTATCTGCAATTCCCTGACCGGGCACAGTACAATTTCATGCTAAGTCTGACCGGCGTGGGATGGACCGAAAACTTCGGCACTGCGGTCCTGCGCACGATTCTCAGCCCGCTGTTGATGGGCGAGCGCGGTCTGCCTTGGGCTTCTCCAGGTGGTCCCTATGGCCGGCCACAGCCGGCACCCTCGCCTCCGGGTGCTGGCCAGCCTTGAAAATGGGAACCGTCGTGTTCCCATCTGGTTCGATTATCGATTCGCCTGTGATGATGTGGCTTCGACCAGGAGGTGTCCTATGCAGCGGATGGTTCGTCCAGACTCGTTTCTGATCCGGTTCGGCCTGACTACCTTTCTGGCTGCGGTGTTGCACGTGGTCGGAGGCCAGACTGGTCCTGTCTACGGAGCGTCAGATGTCTCGACCGGTCACTTGCAGCGCGCGAAGGTGTTTCTCGCTGCGGGCGACTACAAACGAGCGATCGAGGCTTGCCAGCGGGAGATCGATGTGCACCCGTCGGCGGAGAGCTACGTCTATCTGACATACGTGTATCATGCGCTGAACAGTTATCTGGATCACCTGGCCAAGACCGATCGCTGGGTGGCGGTCGAACAGCTCTTCTTCAATCTGGCGACCGGCCGACCGGAAGATTTGGTTGATCCGCCGGATGTGTTGGCCCGAATCGCCAAAGAGATCATTCAGAGCGCGGTGCAACGTCAATCGGATATCAGCGCGGCGATGGCGACCAGGTTGGACAAAACGGTCGCCGAGCGTCTGTGGAAACAGCAGACGGCATGGCGCGCTGCCCGACCCGATGATTGGTGGTTCGGTGTGCCGGACGGATGGGGATGGTGATGAGACACGTCTTGCATGTTGTACCGCGGACGAGCGACCGCTTTGTTGCCGACAAGGAATGGCGTCGGCGTTGACAGGCCCAAGAAGCGTGGTATACGATGCGCCCACCCTTTTCCAAAATCCATGAGCTGTTTGTGTTGAACCCGAAGGAGGACTATCCGTGGGTGGTGATGTCTTGAAAGTCGATGAGGCGACGTGGGAGACCGAGGTCATCAAAGCGCCGGAGTTGGTCATGGTGGATTTTTGGGCGGTGTGGTGCGGGCCCTGTCAAATGGTTGCGCCAATCGTCGATGAGCTGGCCAAGGAATATGCGGGTAGACTTAAAGTCCGAAAACTGAACACCGATGAGAACCCCGAGATCGCAGGGCGCTATCAAATTATGAGCATTCCGACCATTCTGTTTTTCAAGAACGGCCAGCCGATCGAGAAGCTTGTCGGAGCGAGACCCAAGCAGCAGTTCAAGGAAGTGATCGATTCGTTGCTTGCCCAGCATTCCGGCACCGCATAAGGGCTTCGTCCATGTCCTGCGGCTATGCTCACCGAGCTGCATATCTCCAATTTTGCGGTCGTTGAGCAGCTCGATCTCCAACTCGCCGAGGGGTTTACGGTCCTCACTGGGGAGACGGGTGCTGGAAAATCCATTCTCATCGATGCGATCGGGTTAGTGGTCGGGGGGCGCGCATCCACCGAGCAGATACGGGCCGGTGCCGAGGAAGCTCACATCGAAGCGGTGTTCCGCCTTGACCCGACTTCTCCTGTCTTGAAAACGTTTCGAAACGCCGGTGTGTTGGGTGCGCAGGAGACCGAGTTGATTGTCCGACGCATCCTGTCGCGTTCTGGACGAAACCGCGCATACCTCAACGGCAGCTTGGCCCCTCTCCATCTTCTCGAATCCCTTGCTGGCACGGTCATCGACATTCACGGCCAACATGACCAGCAGTCGCTTCTGTCCGCGCAGGCGCAGCAGGACATGCTGGACGCGTTCGGGCGCCTCGGAGCGCTGCGCGCCGAGTATGCGGCGGTCTATGAGCGATGGCTGGCGAACCGACGCAAACTTGAGGAGGCCGATCGTCTCTCGGTGGAACGGGCCCAACGGGAAGATTTCCTTCGATTTCAATCTCGCGAGATCGAGGAGGCGGCGATCCAGCCGGGAGAAGAAGAACGTTTGCAGACCGAGCACCGGCGCTTGATGCATGCGCAGCGTCTCGCAGAACTCACACAGGCGGCCTATGAGGCACTGTATGCCGGGGACCATGCCGTGATCAACCAACTCTCGACGGTCGAGAAATGCCTCTGCCAACTCCACACGATCGACCCTGAGATTTCTGCGTGGGTCGAGGCGTGTCGACAAACGGCCGTGCAATTGAAAGACCTTGCGGCATCCCTTCGGGACTATCGAGACCGGGTGGAACAGGACCCTGATCGGTTGGAGCGGATCGAGGAACGGCTGGATCGCCTGCAGTTGCTCAAGAAAAAATACGGCAGGAGCATTGAAGGGGTGCTGGCCTATGCCGATCAACTGAAGCGACAGCTTGAGGAGCTCGGCGACGTTCAGGTCAGGATCACCGATTTGCGGGCATCGATCGAGGGAGACGTCCGCCGTCTCGAGGTGCTCGCATCACAGCTTTCCAATGGCCGCGCAAAGGCGGCAGGACGCATGCAGGAACGGGTGTTGGAGGAACTGGCCGCTCTGCGCATGGATGACACTCGCTTTGAGATTCGGGTCAGGACCGGCGTTGGCGAAGAGGCATTTTCGCCGACGGGGCGCGATGACGTTGAATATCTGTTCTCGGCGAATCCGGGCGAGCCGCTTCAGCCGCTCGCCCGCGTCGCTTCGGGCGGGGAATTGTCGCGCGTCATGCTCGCGATCAAGACGGTCTTGTCCGAAACTGACCGAGTGCCCGTGCTGATCTTTGATGAAATCGATTCCGGGATTGGCGGAGCGGTTGCGACTGTTATCGGACGACGGTTGCGGGCGCTGGGCGCCTATCGTCAAGTGCTGTGCGTCACCCATCTGCCTCAGGTCGCTTCGCAGGCCGAGCACCATCTGTTGGTAGAAAAGAGCGTGAGGCGAAACCGGACAATCACGTCGGTAAGGAAGCTCGATCAGTACGCTAGGCGGGACGAGGTGGCCAGGATGCTTGGCGGTCTCACCATCACGAAGAAGGTGCGAGAGACGGCGGCAGAGATGATCGACGGCGCGGAGGAGAAGAGGTGAACCCAGGGCCTAAGGCTCCGGCGTTGCCGTAGGCATGGTTGCGAGAGCCAGGGCGGGAAGCGAAGCCTTGCATTCATTGACGACCCGAACGAACACCTCCGTCAGGATCGGATCGAAGCGGGTCTCCGCTTCCAGCGAGATCTGGCGAATGGCCTCTTCAATCGACATGGTCGGCCGCGCAGGCGATTCGGCTGTAAGATGGTCGAACGCTTGGGCGATCGCGACAATCCGAGCGAGAAGGGGAATCCCTTCGCCTTGGAGACCATGAGGATAGCCGAAGCCGTCGTAGCGTTCGTGGTGGTAAGCGATGATCTGGGTGACTTCCGCCGAGAAACCAAGCGGCAACACCATGCGCGCTCCGATCTCGGGATGGTGTTTCAGGCTGTTGGCTTCAGTGGGATCACCGTGACCGAATGGGTAAGGATCGAGAGCGATTTTCCCGATATCGTGGAGAAATGCTCCCAGCGCGAGGGATTTCTGCTCCGCCATGGTGAGGTTGAGGCGGTTGGCCAGCAGTGTCGCATAAAAGCTGACTCGGCTGCAGTGGTTCAGCAAGTGCCGGTCCTTGGCCTCTAGCAGCTCGGAGAGTAGAGGCAACAACTCGGCCATGTCGCTATCATTCGGCGTCGGTCTTTCCTGCGATGACTTCCCGCTGGCGGAATAGTGGCGTTTCAGCTCATTCCAGGTCTTAGCGCAATCCTGTTCGCTTCCCCAAGCCGAACCTGCGTGCTTGAGAAAACGACGCAAGAAATCGAGTCGCTGTTTTTTCTCCAAGGTTTGATTAATGAGTGTGATCAATTCGGTCACATTGAACGGCTTCAGCAGATAACCGGCTGCGCCATGGCGGATACCCTCCATCGCCGACTTCAGACTTCCATAGCCGGTAATGATGATGACCTCCACATCGGCGTGTTCGTGTTTGATGTCTTGAAGCAGGTCGATGCCTTGGCGATCGGGCAACTTCTGATCAAGCGTGATCAGATCGACATGGTGCTCTTTGAGCGCGCGCAGGGCCGCGTGGGCGTTTTCGGCGGCAAGAATTTCGAAAAAGGGGCGGAGGATGACCTTGAGCGCATCGCGAGGGCCGGCCTCGTCATCCACAACGAGAATCGTGGGTTTCTTGGGAAGGGCTGTCGAACCAGGCGCTGTGTTCATCGAGCTACAGTATGTGACTCAGTCAAGGAAACAAGCAATTTACATGCCTTATCAAAGGCTTGTAAGATGAACCGCAAGTTACAGTAGGGGTGAACATTATGCATCTACATATAGATTGTGATAAAGACAGGATCCGGTGACTGGGCTACTGTACGAGTCACTTACTAGGTGAAGATCGTACACGAATCGGTCATGATCGTCCACAACTGTATCATTCTTGCACCAACTGTGCAGGCTCGTTGCCCGTCGAACGGTCCGGTCTGCTGATCCCCAGTGTATCCATCCGATACTTCAGCATGCGTCGGCTGATACCCAAGAGATTGGCGGCGTGCGTCTGCACGTAGTTGGTACGCTTGAGCGCATCCACAATAATTTCCCGTTCGAACTCCATCACGGCTTTTTCCAGAGACAACCGGCCAGCTAGGGTGTCTTCGCGTAACGACGACGAACGGCTGTCGCTCCGCAGCGAGATGGGCAAGTGTTCTGGCAGGATCGTGGCGCCTTGCGACCACAAGAACGCCTGTTCGACGACGTTTTCGAGTTCGCGGACGTTGCCAGGCCAGGGGTATCGTAACAGCAGCTCGATGGCTTCTTTGGAGAACTCTTGAGGAGGCCGCTTTTCCTCTTCGGTTCGCTTGTCCAGGAAATGCTTGGCGAGAAGCGGGATATCCTCTCCGCGTTCCCGCAACGGCGGCAGATACAGCGAAATGACGTTGATGCGGTAATACAGATCTTCGCGGAACGCGCCGCGGCGAACCAAATCGTCCAGATTTTTATTCGTGGCCGCAATGATGCGTACATCCACCTTGATGGGTTGGACGCCACCGATGCGGGTGAACTCGCGCTCCTGGAGCACACGCAGAAGTTTGGCCTGGGTTACCAGGCTCAGGTCGCCGATCTCATCGAGAAACAGGCTGCCGCTGTTCGCCAACTCAAATTGGCCGACGCGACGGGCGGTCGCGTCGGTGAACGAACCCTTCTCGTGGCCGAACAGCTCGCTCTCGATCAACGTTTCCGGAAGGGCAGCACAGTTCAGTGCGATGAAGGGGCGGTCGCGGCGCGAACTGTTGTAGTGGAGCGCCCGCGCTACCAGTTCCTTGCCCGTTCCGCTCTCGCCCGTGATCAGCACGGTGGTGCGGCTGTCCGCTATCTGTTCGATCTTGGCGTAGACCTCCTGCATGGCGGGACTTTTCCCGATAAGGTTGTGGAAGGCATACCGGTTTACCACCTGGGCACGGAGGTAGCGGACCTCTCGTTCAAGGTCGTGTGACTCAAGCGTGCGGGCGACGACGATGCGCAGTTCCTCGACGTCGAACGGTTTCGAGAGATAATCGGACGCGCCCAGCTTCATTGCGTCTACAGCGGTCTTCACCGACTTGGTCCCGGTCAACATGATAACGGGGATCGAGCGGTCCTCCGCCCGCATGGCCTGCAGCACGGTCAGTCCGTCGGTACCCGGCATGATCACGTCCAGAAGCACCAGATTGGGCGATTCGCGCCGGAACAGATCCAGTCCTTCCTGGGCGTCCGACGCCGTGATGACGTCATAGGTGGGTTCCAGGACCATCTTCAGTGAAGCCCGAACCCGTGGTTCGTCGTCGATCAGCAAAATCCGTTTCTTCATGGCTCTCAGGTCGGCTGGCCAGCGCTCAAGCGAGGAGCTGCGGGCATGTTCACATAAAACGTTGTGCCGACACCTTCTTTGCTTGAGACTTGGATGTTCCCATGGTGCTCCTGGATGATCTGGTGCGCGATCGTCAACCCCAAGCCGGTCCCTTCGTGCTCGCTGCTGTGGTGTTTCGTGGTAAAGAACGGATCGAAGATGTGTTCCAGATTGCTCTCCGGAATTCCTGTCCCCGTATCCTCGACTTCGATCTGCACCCAAATCTCGCCGGAAGGTTTGGTGAGCCGATGCGTGCGCACCTTCAACAAGCCGCCGCGTTCGCTCATCGCATCCATCGCGTTGAGTAGCAGATTCAGAATGACTTGTTTGATCTGTTGGCGGTCCAGCATGACCCGGGGAAGATCCGGGGCCAACTCCCTTTCGATCAGAATGCCGCAGCTATCTGCTTTCATTTCCACAAAGCACAAACAGGAAGCAACAATTTCATTGAGGTCTTCCTCCGTCAGCTTGGGTTCCATGTAGCGGGCGTAATCCAGGATCTCTTGGATCAACCGCTCGATGCGATGAACGTCGTCAATGACCACTTTGCTGAATTCCCCGATGAATTCTGGATCGTCCTTGCGCTCGGGCGCGAGCTGAATGAAGGTTTTGATCGAGGTCAGAGGGTTGCGGATCTCGTGGGCGAATCCGCCGGCGATGATTTCGAGCGAACGGAGACGATCGGTTCGTCGCATCAAGGTTTGGGATCGCCGCAGATCCTCGGAGAGAAGGGCATTGTCGAGGGCGTTGGCGGCGTTCTGAGCAAGAACCGTGAGCAGGTCTGCCTGGTCCAAAACCGGAAAGTCGTTATTGGGGCCTGCCCCCATGAGACAAAAGGCGATCAAGCGGTGTTTGGTGATCAGCGGAACGCAGACCTCAGCGTGCCAACTCTCGAGAGTTGCCAGCAGACCAGGACTGAGTGTCTGGCCGTGCTCTTCGCCAGCGCCTATGTGAACCACAGACGACTGACAGTGAGACAGAAATGCAGGGATCTCATGATGTGCGGGGATGCAGGAAGGAAGCGCGACCTCGGGGGTGAAACCGCGGGAACAGGCTAGATGGTAGACGTCCTTCTCTTTGTCGAGCAGAAACAGCGCCACATGAGAAACTCGGAGCGATTGGGACAGTCCCGCCACGATCCGTTCGCCGAGAACGCTCAGCTCGGCGATGGTTCCCATGTCCCTGCAGAAGTCCGCGATAATTTTTAACGCATCAGCCGCCGGAACGATCTCAGTCTTCCGTGTCATGCTGTCTTTCAGACTTGGTCTCCAGTCACGGCGTTCCAAGACAGGCGAATCACTGCGAACGTGTCCTCGACTGAAGCGGGAAGTCGAGCGCGGCAGAAGTATACACCCGGTGCGGGAATTCAGCTAGAGGAATTCGGCTTTTCAACTAGTCCGATGCAGGCGTTGCCAGCAAAAGCGGTGTAGACGCGTGGGCGGGAGGCGCCACTCAGTCTGAGCAAACGAGCCAAGTCGTTCGGCTCGAAGCTGTGGATTCGGCCTTCCCGGATCGCCTCTCTCAAGCGGCCAAGGTATAGCAGCAGTTCTCGGTCTTGGAAAAGTACCCGGTATCTCGAGGAGAGATCGGTCTCCGGTGTCCAGGTTGCGATCAGCAATGTTCCCCGCGGCGCCAAGACGCGCAACAATTCGCGGAGCATGTAGAGCGGATCATGTGCGTAGCCGAGCGCAAAGCGACAGATCACCCGACTGAATCGACCGTCCGGAAAAGGCAGGCGGATGTTCCAGTCGGCGCATACCCAGGAGATCTGCAAAGGAGGGATGGGCGCCAGGGTGCCGACGAACTTGGCGTGCAGGTCAGCCAGCGTCTCATGCGCGGTCAGGTTAGCCTGGGCGAGAACGTCGGCCTGGCTATCCAGGCCGACATACTGCACGGTTCGAGCGAGCGTCTTGGGTTTGTATCTTGAGCGATACGCCTGGTTGATCAAGAGCAAGCGGGCGAACTCGCCATGTCCGCACCCGACCTCTAAAATCGGCTCGTGGTCCTCGATTTCCCCGAGCAGACGATGGAGATGGTCCGACAGACGCCAGTAGTCGGGATGCTGTTCGAGCTGATGGCCACGCTGGACGTGAGCACGCCACAGAGCTGGAGCGTCCGTAGCAGACGTGTCACAGTGCAGCTTGAGCCGTTCCTGTTCGACACGACGCTGAAAATCGATCTCCCGCTCGGCTGGATCGAAAACGGTCTGCAAGGGCTCCTGATGAAGAAGCTTTTTACGACACTGCGCGATCAATTCATGGATGAGCATCAGGACCGGCCCTGTGGCTTTACGAGTCGCAAGGAAGGCCTCTGGTTTCAGGTGGATCACCTCCCCCCGTGTGCCCAACGCTGCCAGGACATGTTGCAACAAGTCCTGATGGATCCCTTCCTGCGCGGCGTCAGAAGGTTCGCGACTCTGTGGTGTCAAAAAGAGAACTGTGGTGCGAATTCGTTCGGCATCCCGAACGGCTGAAGCAATGTCCACGAAGCTCCCCGTCACCGCGTCCTCAAGCCAACGGTCCATGTCGACGTTGAGCCCTAAAAGATTGTCCATCCCTCGTCGCTCTCCTTGGAGATAAGCTTCGACCAGATCCTGCCGATGTGCGAAGGCCAGGGCATGCCTTACGTCCAGGACTCCGTTCAACAAAATCAACAGGACCATCCGGTGGTCTCGGGCAGCGACCTTCAATGCGACGCGACCGTCGAGATCCGGGGCGATCACAGCGATCGGTGCAGACGGCCAGGTCTGCGCGGCGAAATCCAGCACACCCTGCAGATCTGCTTGCATATCGGTGAGCGTCGTGTGGTCCATCTCGCCGTCGCTTTCTCCAATGTGATTGGAGTGATCGAAACGCAGTGTTTGAAATCCGTTGTTGACCAGATATTGGGCGAGAACCAGATGGTCGGTCTTGGTCCGACCGTAGCCCGGGGCTATGATGACCAAAGCTGCGCCGTGACCAAGCGGATCGCGCGGCAGGTCATGATAGAGAGCGAGACGGCGTCCCCGTGCGTTCCGGCACTCGTGCAGAGTGTGGATGACTGTCGTTCGGTCCGGGCCGTCTTCGATCTGCAGGGAAGAGGTGAGCAGGCTGGCGATCAGGCAGCCGATCGCCCGCTTCGTCCGCTCTTCGAGTGGATGGAAGCGAACGCCCACGCGCAGAGCGGCCTCGGAAGGACCGAGCCGAAGGTCCTTCGGTGCGCTCGGATCCGGGGTCATCCAGACGACGTCCCCGGTCACGACGGATTCAGCGTTTGGCGCCGACCAGGACGGCGCCGCGAGAGGCAGGCGGAACGTCAAGCGAGGCATCAGCGTATCCGGACGCGCGTTGACTTGAAGGCACGCACCGCTACGGCTGATATTTACAGTCAAGCCAATGTGCCGACCTCGACCAGATGATGGCTCGGAGGATTCGATGCGGACGGGCAGAGTCAATTTCACTCTGATGGCGAGTCGCCGATCGCCGAACGTGCTTTCGATGCTCTCGAACGGACGGTGCAAACCGGTTTGGCGGTCAGGCGGATAAGCGATGGGGATGAGGCCTTCGATGGAAAGCGGAAAAGAGGACTCGCGAACCGCGTTGAGCAAGGAGGCCAGGACCTGGCGTTCCATGTCGCCGAGGGGGGCAAACTCGACGGCCAGCGCAGTGGCCCATGGAGCTACCGTGGCGCGCTCGGCCTCGACTCCGCTCCGTTCCCACACCGTGCCACGGATCTCCAGCGTCCCGCCTGCGCTTCTGAGACTCAGGTCGATGGGCTGACCGTCGACGGTGGGGAGGCGATCGGTGAACGCCAGATAGGCACCGCCGAGACTCATGTTGAGTGCGGTGCCGTTCCAGGTGGTTCCTTCGACGGTGAGACGGGACTCGATCCGCGTCGAAACCCGCGGCCAGCGCCGGCGTTCGGCTGCGGCGACCGTCGGCTCTTTTTCTGCCAGTGGTTCGGCTCGCGGCGGTGCGGTTTCCTTCTGGTTCCGCTCCGCTTCGGGCAGGGCAGGGAGAGCCGCGGCGAGTTCTTCTCTCACCTGTGCGGCCTGAGAAGCGTGCGCTGCCATGGTCTCCAACTGACGTTCGAGTTGGAGCGCCCGGATCGCGCTTAACAACTGTTGGGAGCTGGCTTGAAGGGCTGAAAGAGGATCGTGAAGTTCGCGGGAGGCCTTGACGAGGAGTCGACCGACCTTCAGCAGGTGGTCCGTTTCTCGGAGTTGGCTCTCTAGGCGGTGGACCGTCTCTTCTTGCCGCCGACGCCAGGAGATATCCCGCAAGATGCCGAGTGTTCCGAGGAAGCGGCGTTGAGAGTCATAGAGGCCCTTGGCATGAAGTTCAACCTCCACACCGTGTTCATCGCGGCCGGTTCCTGCCTTTGGCAAGAGACGTAAGAGGACTTGCCGGCTGGATCGGGCTCCGCTACGGCGTTCGTTGAAACGATGTTCGGCCGCTTGCCGCTGGTCCGGAAGAAGAATCTTCGTGTAGTGCGCGCCGGCCAATTCTTCGGGTTCGTATCCCAGGAGCGACGACACCTGAGAGCTGACGTACACGAACCGCCCTTCGGAATCCAATTCGTACACGGTGTCGGGCACTGTTTCGACAAGGCGGAGGTATCGTTCATGGGTCAGATCGAGTTTCGCGCTCAATGCGCGTTTTTTTATCGCTTCCCCGGCGACGATCACGAGTTCGCTGAGAAAAACTGGTGAGCGTTTGAAAAGATGGAAATCTGCGCCGCCGCGGATGACTTGCAGGAACGTGTCGGAATCGGTGTGTTCGCTCTGAACGATGATCGCGGCCTGCGGCGCGCGCCGCCGCAACTCCTGGAGAATCGTGATTCCGCTTCGGGGGGACAGGTGCTCTTCGACCAAAATGACATGCCAGCTTTGCTTGGAGGCCCATTCGATCGCTTCGTCCGAGGAGTAGACCGCTTCCACCCGGCAACCAGGATAAAAGCTGCGCATGCTGATCGTGACGAGCTTGACCTCTTCCGCGTGCTCGTTTGCGACCAGCATCGTGAGAGGTTCGTGTTCCGGCATTCGGTCTGTCCTCCGGAGCTGAAGGGGAGCTCCGTCTCTGTGCAGGATCGACGACACGGACCGGCTCGACAACGTCAGCCGCCCATGCTGGATCCTCCCTCGGTGCCCCCTCGAGTGTGCCTGAGCGGTGCTGGCGCTGCAGCTCCTTGCTTGGCGGCCGCCTATAGGCCAAAGCTACGGGTGTAAGGCGACGAATCGCCGTGTCTATCGGGTGCAAGGGGTTTCTGAATATCTCATAGCCGGGCCGCTTCGACCAAGTCCGCGGCGTGGGGGCGGAGCCTACTTTGGTAGGGGATGAAGAGTGAACGTCCAGTGACACGACGGGGAGAAGAAGAACGTATGGTCAAATTTGTACGCAATGGAAGACCCTAACCGTCGTCGGAGCTTCGGTGCTCCTTGACGCCCAATATCCGTGCTGGAATGTCCTTAGTGAGCTGGTGAGTTGCCGTTTGGGGCGGGTTCAGAACAAGTTCCGGGTGTCATGTAGAGGAGGTAATTGCCCATGCCGTACTGGATGTTCGGATTATGGAGCGGGTGGTGGTAGACCATGACCATCTCATAGTCATCCTTGGTGTTGACGGAGAACCCTCGGGCATCACGATAGACTTGGTGCGGTCGAAACTCCAGCAAGGCGCCGTCCTGAGTTACATCCGGGACCGTCCGTAAGAGTGTCCGGCCGGCAGTCCTGTTCTCCAAGGCGATCAGCAACAGTTCGTCATGGCCGTGGGGATAGGCGAACTTTACGCAACCGTCCATGAGGAACTTCAGCGGAGCCGACAGGACATGCACGCCCGGTTTGATCTCAATCCCTTCGTCGGTCTGGTCGGGCCCTCGCTGTCCAAACTGGCTGTAACAGACGATGTTCACCCCCACCTGGTAGACTTCCATTTCCTTAATCGGAGCCCCTTGGGGGGCCAGGTACATGGTAAAGGAGGCCATCACGTCCTTGGTCGGTGGCACCTTATGATAAAAGGCGACCACAGACATGAGGTGCTGCCCCTTGGCGAGCTTTACACCGTAGCCCTCGGGAAACCGGGCCTCCACCATTTCGAGACCGGCCCCACCGAGAAACAACGGCTCGCCCGGGCAGGACACGCTGGGGCGGTCGTTGTTAAGCATGAGGATGTGATGGAGATAGTTCTTGGGCAACGGCTTGCCGTCTTTTGTGAAGACCTCGGACTTAAAACCGATCATGTACATGTCCTTCGGGAGCTGAAAGATGTGCTTCGGCATACTGGCCGCCAATTCTCCGTCATGGCCCGAGGGCAGGTCGATGGGGCCAAACATGAGCGTCACCGCGTCATCCGTGATCGTCACCCTGGTAGTCGTTTGATGGTTCAACGTCGGAACAACGTGGTGGTCGTGGTCATCGGATGCGTAGACGGAGCTCACATAGGTGGTGAGCAAGAACAGCAGGCAGACCGCAGATGAGCACTTCATAGGACCTCTCATAGGACCTCCTTCGTGAGAAAATCGCAGATCCCACTCCAAGATCCCACTCCACGTTGACTTTCAAGGTGTGGTGTCACAGCTAAGCGCATCATCGCATCGATGGAGACGATGGCGGAGGCGTGAGTCGCTTCCAGACATAGGTGCCGCCGTGTTGTCTCGGAGGAATGTTCGTCCGGCTGCCGACCCGCGTGTACCACCAGATGCCTTTCGCCTGAGTGCCGTCCTCCGACAACAGCACTTCAAAACCGCCTTCACGGTCGTTGCCGGTCTGTTGCCAGGTACCTTGCCAGAGCCGGTTGAGGAACGTCGTGGTCTTGATCGTCCCGCCTTGATGGGTATAGCTGCCATTGCCGTTCCGATCGAGCGTGGCGTTGTAGGTTTTATCTTCTTCTTGGATCTCCCATTCGCCACTGAGGTCAGGCCACTCCTCATCCGCCCGGGGCCCGGCGGCCGTCGAGACAAAAGCGGCGACCGGCGGGGAAACTGCTGCGTCGAATCGTGGTCCGCGAAAGGACTCATGCCAGGAATGGAGCACCCATCGGCCGTGGCGGCGTTCCAGGACACCGGTCTCGCGCAGCGGCAGCACAATGCGGGTCAGGTCGTCCCCCCGGCCGACATACCGGATGTAGTCAAGCTCCATCGCGAACCACGCGATATCACCGTGCATCCACACCTTGAGTGCTTGAATAGGCATTTCCAGCCGGGCAACTGACTCAAACTCCTCCCGCATGTCCCTGACGAAGTCGGTCCAGTCCACGTATTTGCGCCCTCCGATGGTATAACTGACGATGTCCGCATCGTGAGCCATCAGCCGCGAGAGTGTCGCCAGGTCCTTCTCTGCGTTGGCGCGGACCAGAGTCCGGATCACGGCCTCGGGACTGGATGCGTCGTCATCGGTGTTTCCCTCGACGCCGTGCGCCCAAAGTGGGTCGCCAAAGGCAAAGCAAAGCGAAAGAGAGAGAGACCGAAGGACGGTCAGGACCTTAGACTCTTGGCGGCTGCGAAACCCTGTGACCATCCCCGGAATCGAAAGAGGAAGGAATGAAGATTTAAATCGAGGCTACAGAATGGCGAACGCGTTGTCAATTGCTTTTTCGGGTCGCCAGTCAAGAACGGGGATCTTGACACACCGCCACCACCGTCACGTTGTCCTCGCCGCCCGATCGCAGCGCTTCCTCGACCAGCGTTTCACAGATCTGGCGGGGCAGCCGGCCAGCCCGTTGTAACACGCCGGCGATCCGCTCGTCGTTCAGCATTTTTGTCAGACCGTCGGTGCAGAGCAAGAGCACATCGTCTCGCTGCAGGGAAAAGCTCGATACATCAGGCTTTACCGTCTCCGCAATGCCGAGCGCGCGGGACAGCACATGACGATGCGGGTGCGATCGCGCCTGTTCCGGGGAGAGGAGACCGTGCCGGACATACTCTTCTACGAGCGAGTGATCGCGGGTCAGCGGTTGAAGACGCGCCCCGCGCCACAGATACGCCCGGCTGTCGCCGACATGGGCGACCGTGGCGCGTGCACGAACACCGGGCGCAATGTGGAGCGTGACGACGGTGGTACCCATCCCTTTCAAATCAGGGGAGGCCTCCGCGGTTGCGAGAATAGCGCGATTGGCGGCTTCGATCATGGCCTGAAGTTGAGCGGCGATCTGGTTTCCGTGGATGCATTGCGCGAGGCTGCCCGAAAGGACCGTGACGGCTTGTTGGGCGATGGCCTCGACGGCCGATCGGCTGGCCACATCGCCGCCCGGATGGCCGCCCATTCCGTCGGCGACAACCCACAGGCCGAGATCATTGAGAATTGCGAAAGCGTCTTGGTTGGTGGGGCGGAGGAGTCCCGCGTGTGTGAGTCCGTCGCCGATCCAGGGCATGCGGTTCCTCAACCAGGGTCCGCTGCCGACCGAATGACTGGTGCGGGCGGCCCGTACCGTTCGGCGAGTCGCCTGTACAGCTGTTCCGCCAACGGTTCCAAATTGCAGGTGTCGGCCGCGTTGTACCGGAGGAGGAGATCCAGGCTGCTCTGCCGTCCGCGGCGCCATTCCCTCCAGAGCCTGACGGCATCCCAGCCGTCCAGTCCGGCAAGGTCCGCGTCACGCGAAATCGCAAGTTCGGACTCGATGCGCTTGAGTCCTCCGTGGAGACCCAAGCGACGAGCCGCAAAGCACAGATCAAAGTGCGGCAGCCCGAAATCCAGGCCGGGAAAAGCGGCATGCAAAAACGGGATGTCGAAAACACTGCCGAAGAACGTCACAAGGAGATCGGCTTGCGCCAAGGCTTCGTGGAGTCGCTCTTCCGTCAACGTATCCCCGTAGACCAGGCTGGTCATCCGCCCGTTTGCATAAAGTCCGATGACGGTCGCATGGGCATATCCGGCTGGTTCTCCCGAAGTTTCGATGTCGAGAAAGAGCGTGCGCAAGCGGAATGTCTCGTAGAGGCGCCAGTGCTCGTGTGATTTGAGGCATGCGGCAAAAAACCGAGAGTCGCCGGCTGCGAGATGGTCGATTGCCGCCGACACCTCCAGGTCGTAGAGCGGTTTTCGTTGGGGAGAGATGCCGGGCAGGGACGGCGCTCGGAGGAACGCGCGCCAGCTAACGATCCCGTGTTCCCACAGGCGGCGCTCGGAAGAGGGGCCGATTCCTTTCAGGAAGACGAAAGTGGATTCCAGCATCAGCGTTTCTGGAAATCAGGAGGAATGCTGGAAGATTCTAGCCTTGATTTCACTCCGCAAACAAGCTACAGTCCGCTGCCGAAGCGGCATTTGCGTATTGCGTCGCCCAGCAGGGTGAACGGGTGAAACCGCACGGAAATGCACTAAGCATCAATGACGATACGATATGGGAGACATCGCGAAGCGGATTCGTATCATTGTCGGGCCGGTTCAACTCGAGGCGGAGCTGAAAAATAATAAAACAGCTGAAGGCGTCTATGCGGCATTGCCGGTCGAAGCACCGGTAAACACCTGGGGGGAGGAATTGTATTTCAAACTTCCGGGCGTGAAGGATTATCGCGAAACCGCCACGATTCAAGTCAAAGTGGGCGACGTGGCGTTGTGGGGGGCAGGCCAAGTGCTGGCCATCTTTTTCGGGCGTACTCCTATGAGCATGGGGCCGGATCCAGTCCCAGCGGATCGCGTGAACGTCATCGGGCGAATCATCGGTGATCCCACGCTGTTGCGGCAGGCCATGGGTGCCACGCGCATTCGGGTGGAAAAAGCGTGACGAGATGAGGCTCTCTAAGGAACGCATCCGACACATGGCCGAGGCGCTGGTGATGCGCCTTCAGCACGAGGGTTACCTCGAGCTTGTTGGGGACAAGAAAACAGCGGTCGAGTCGCTGGAGCATGCCATCACGGAGGAATTGTCGGTAGAGGATCGCCTCAATGCCGAGGTTCGGCAACTTATGAAGGCCTATGAAGCCGAGATCGAACGGGGACAGGTGGATTACCACAAGATGTTCACGATGATCAAACAGAAATTGGTCCGAGAGCGGGGGATCATCTTATGAAATGTTGAACGATGAATTATGTGAGAAACTGGAAAGACGAAAGCGAAAAACATTCCGCATTGAACATTTCTCTCCGGTATGTTGCTCAGCGAAGACAAGGTCAGCCATCTCTCGCACATCATTGTGGACGTGTTGAAGCAAAGTCCGGCCGTTCGGCTCACAGGGGAAGAAAGTCGCATCCTGCGAGAGATCAAACGGGTGATAGCAGCGGAACTTGCGCAGGAAGAAACGCTCGATCAGGCGGTACGGGCCAAGTTGCGGTCCTATTCCCGGCCCATCGTCGAGGGCAGTGCGGAATGGGAGGTGCTGTACCGCAAGATGTTTGAGGAAGAGCTTCGCAAGCGAGCCAAGCCTTGAGTGCGAGAACCACGGGCTGAGTTGCGTGAGGAGGAGTTATGAGGATCGCGAGCGTTGTGGTGAGCGTTCTGTTCGCTCTTACGCTGGAAGCTTGTGCCGGGAAAGAGAAGACGAAACCACTGGTCCCGTTGGCCCTGGGCGCGGGAGCCCAGGCGTCGGCGATCGCCTTGACTCAGCAGGGGACAACCGCTTATCACAGCGGTCAGTTTATGGAGGCGAAGACCTATTTCCGTCAGGCTGTTGCGGCCGCGCCGGATTCCGGTCCGGCGCACTACAACTTGGCGCTGGCGCTGAACGCGCTGGGGGAAACCGAAGAGGCGCGTGCGCATTTCATCGAGGCAGCCAATCTCGCTCCGGGCGACAAGGTCATCTGGGATTCGCCGGCCCTGCGGCCCTACGGTTCGCCGGAATCAAAAAAGGTCGTTAAAGAACCTCAGAACAGTTATACGAGGCCGGCGTTCGGACAGGTCGGTCCGCGGTGATCAGCCGAGACGGAGCGGTGCAACCATGACGATCGCGTTGTCGGTCGGAGACAAAGCGCCGGAGTTCGCGCTCCCGAACGAAACCGGCAAGACGGTGAAGCTCAAGGACTTCAAAGGGCAACAGGTCGTCCTCTACTTTTATCCCAAGGACGACACGCCAGGCTGTACGAAGGAAGCGTGCAACTTCCGCGATGCCCTGGAGTCGATCAAGAAGGCGGGCGCGGTCGTGCTAGGCGTCAGTCTCGACGGCAAGGAATCACATCAGAAATTCATCGCCAAACACCGGTTGCCCTTCTCGTTACTCAGCGACGAGGAAGCGACGGTGTCGAAAGCCTACGGTGTATACAAGCAGAAAACCATGTATGGGAAAACATTCTGGGGTATCGAACGGAGCACTTTTGTCATCGATCCTGCCGGCAGGATAAAAGCGATCTTCCGCAAGGTCAAGGTTGACGGCCACGTAGATGAAGTGCTAACGGCCTTGAAGGCATAGGTACGAGGCGAGAGCCTGTGGGGCATGCACAGCGGCGTCTTTAGCTCCTCGAAGTTATGGACATGAGGGAAAGGCTTGGTATGGACTCTGAGCCGCATCGCTCTCTATCGTGCCTGGTGCGGGGCACTTGTCCATCGGCGAAAAGCGGGGCTATGCGCTCCTCGTAGGCGCCCTGACCCTGCTTCTGATCTCGCGCCTTATCTGGCCGCCTACCGAACTGTTCTATCTGACTGAGCCGGGCGATCTTCTCGACCCTCGACGCCTCTGCCACCCCCAAATGGGAAGATGGACTGATTTGACGGGTGGCATCAACCGACACTACCCTATAAGCATGCCAGCGAGGCAAGCCTGCGCTCACAGGATGTTTTGCACTCTTGCGGTGCTTGTAGCGTGGGCCTTCTTCCAATGTGCGATCGCGGTCGGCAAGGTCCAAGGAGCTGAGAAAATCGATGGCACGCTTGCGGTCAGCGATACGTTGGTCGTGTCTGGAGAGACGGCCAGGATCGAAGCGAAGCTGGTACGGAGCGGGTTGCTGAGCGAGACCGGCCTTGGCGGCGAGAAACTCGAGCTGCTCATCGAGGGCAAGGTCGTCGCGACGGCCATGACAGGCGGCGACGGGCGTGCGTTTTTCGACTATCGGCATCCAAGGAAGGGCAATCACACGCTGACGGTCACGGTGCGGCTTGTCCCGAATCCGCGGGTCCTGGCGTCCGCGGCGACCGGGACACTGGCCGTGTGGGAACGTCGGCGTCCCATCTTGCTGGTGGAATTGGCGGCATTATTCGAAGAGCCCCAGGCCCCGCTCCTGCCGCTGCCGCTGGAGATCGGCGGTTATGGGCGCCCGGCTGCGGCACCCGATGCCGCAGAGGAACTTACACGGTTGACCAAGTTTTACTACAACCCCGTCTATCTGGCGTGGCCAGGCAAGGAGCCGTCTGGCTCTTTCGGCTCGACCGACGAAATCAGGGCTTGGCTTCGTGACCACAAATTCCCCAATGGCGTGGTCATGACTGTACGCCCGGGCCAGGAGGCCCTGAAAACGGTGCTCGACGAACTCAAGGCACAGGGCTGGGCCTCGCTGAAAAGCGGCATCGGCCGCACCCGCGGCTTTGCTGAGGTGCTCCTCGACCACCGCCTGGAAGTTGTCATTGTCCCAGAGCCTCGACGGGGCGAACTGCCACGAAGAGTAAAGGTGGCGAAGGAGTGGAAGGAGGTGAGGAAAAAGCTTTAGCTTTCTTTCTTTTTCCCGTCACCATCCTTTAAGATAGTCTCGTTCTTCCTGATTTTTTCAGTAGGCCGAGGCCTCAGGCGAATGCGGGCGAAGACCAGTTTCACCTGCCAGGCATGCGGACACCAAGCGCTTCGATGGCTAGGCCGCTGTCCGGACTGCGGTGGTTGGAATACCATGAAGGAGGAACGGATCTCCGCCACCGGCAAGGGCCGCTCGGCTGCACTCAAGATCGCCTCCTTGAATGCGACTCCTCTCGCGGAGATCGAAACCGTTGGCGAGCATCGCCGCTGCACCGGTATCGGGGAATTTGACCGGGTGCTGGGTGGTGGGGTGGTCTCAGGCTCCGTGATCTTGATCGGCGGAGACCCCGGCATCGGCAAGACGACCTTACTTTTGCAAGCTCTTCCCAGATTGGCTGCCAACGGAGAGAAGGTTCTCTACGTTTCCGGCGAGGAGTCGCCGCGACAGATCAAGATGCGGGGCCAACGGCTGGGGATCGAGCATCCGGGGTTGTTGATCCTGGCAGAAACTTCGGTGGAGGAAATCCTCAAGGCCGTGCGGGAGATCCAGCCGACGGCGATAGTTGTGGATTCTATTCAGACGGTCTATACAGACCAACTGTCTTCGGCACCGGGGAGCGTCAGTCAGGTGCAGGAAGTCGCTGGCCAACTGATGTCGTTGGCCAAACGGAGCGGCGTGCCGGTGTTCATCATTGGCCACGTCACCAAGGAAGGAGCCATCGCCGGTCCGCGTTTGCTCGAGCACATCGTGGACACGGTGCTGTACTTCGAAGGCGACAAAGGCCACAGCTATCGCATCCTGCGGGCGGTAAAGAACCGGTTCGGGTCGACGAACGAAATCGGAGTCTTCGAGATGAAGGACGTCGGCTTGGAGGAGATTGGCAATCCTTCGGAGCTGTTTCTGGCGGAACGACCGCGGCGCAGCCCCGGCTCTGTCGTCGTGTCGAGTCTCGAGGGCTCGCGTCCGATCCTGGTCGAATTGCAGGCGCTCGTGTCGCCGACGAGCTATGCCATGCCCAAGCGCATGGCCAACGGAGTCGAATTGAACCGGGTCTTGCTGCTCCTGGCCGTCATGGAAAAACGCCTCGGGATGCATCTCTCTGGACAGGATGTATATGTGAATGTGGTGGGTGGCATATGGATCGATGAACCGGCCATTGATGTGGGCATCGTGGTCGCGGTCGCTTCGAGCTTACGAGAGGTGCCGATCGATCCTCACACCGTGGTATTGGGTGAGGTAGGGCTCGGCGGCGAGGTGCGGGCCATTAACCAGGCTGATCTCCGTATCCGCGAGGCCGCCAAGATGGGGTTTCGGCGCTGTCTGCTGCCGGAACGGAACGTGTCCAAGCTCCAGCCTATCGCCGGTATTGAATTGATCGGCATTCACGAGTTACGAGACGCCTTGGATACGGCACTGGGGTGCACCCAAGCATGACAAGTTTAAAAACGTATATGAAGTTCCCGAGCCATCTTGCCTCTGCTTTTTTTTTATTACCCCTTGCGTTGACGATCCTGGCCGGCTGTGCGGTCTGGCTTCCCCGCGTGGAGGTTCCGCTGAAAGAAGCGACGGCGGCCGAGCTTATGGCTCTGTTGCGCGAGCGGGAAGCAGCGATCCAGACGATGAAAGGGCTTTTTCGGGTGTCCATCAAGGGAGACGGGATCCTGATCGCACAGCGCATGGAGGGTGCCATCTATTATCGCCGTCCCAATGCGATGCGACTTCAGGGGTTTACCCCATTAGGGAGCGAGTTGTTTGAATTTGTCCTCTCGGATGATCTATACAAGCTGCGTCTGCCCATGATGAGCCGCGTGCTGACCGGTCGTGCGTCCGAGATGGGCAAAATGGGTCAGTTGGCGCGACCATTCCAGTTGAGCGTCTGGGCGATGAGCGGCGCGGTCGGGATTGCGTCGGTGGCTGAACACGAGCGCGTCACGCTCGCCGAGGACGGCGATCGATACCGCTTGGATGTGTTTGGGGCTGGCGAAGACGACTCCCGGAGCAGGACCGTGGTCCGTCGCATCTGGTTCGAGCGGCGATCGTTCCAGGTCGTGCAGGAAGAGCGGCTGTCGCCGACCGGCGAACTTGAGGCGGTCATGTATTTCGACGACTTCCGCCCGGTTGGCGAGAGCGACAACGGCAGGCAAGCGCAGCACGTGAGAGGAGGATCGCGAGCGCCGCTGATGCGGCCGTTTAAAATCACGATGGAGGACGGCCATGGACGGGGCAGCTTGCAGGTGACGTTTCACGAGATCGTCCCCAACGCGCCGTTACGACCGGCCGATCTCGGAACAGTGTAGCGGGCGTAATGTATGAGGATTCTGGCTATTGAAACCGCGACGGCATGGCAGAGTGTGGCGATTCTTGATGGGGACACGGTGTTGGCCCGTTCGGATCGCAATACCGAAGGCTCGCACGCCAAATGGCTGGTTCCGACGATCGATCGATTGTTGTCGTCGGCAGGGCTCGAACTCGCCCAGTTGGACGGGTTCGCCGTCTCAATCGGGCCGGGGTCCTTCTCTGGTTTGCGGGTCGGGTTGGCGACGATGCTGGGATTCCGGGCGGTGACGGGCCTGCCTCTCGCGGTGGTCCCGACGTTGGAAGCGTTGGCGTGGAATCTCCGCGGGGCAGCACTCCCCATCTGCCCAATCATCAAGAGCCGAACCGGCGAAGTGTATTGGGCCGTGTATCAGTGGACCGGTGATGGAGCATTGCGCCAGCTTGTGGGAGAACAAGTCGGGCCGCCGAATCAAGTCGATCAAGCAATCCATGGCCCGACCCTGGTATTGGGGGACGGGTGGCAGCGGTACGCGGCGGACATCCGCCTGACGTTGGCCGACCGGGCCTCATTCCTCCGCGAGGCGCCGGACGAAGCAATGCTGCCCTCAGCGGTGAGTATCGGCCTGGCGGGGTTGGAACGGCTGTCCCGCGGAGAAATCGCTGGGCTCAGCGTGGCTCCCTGCTATGTGCAGCGTTCCGAAGCCGAAATCAAGTACGAGCGTCGTCCGGCCGGCTTGAAGACCAAGAGCCAGCGGATCATCCAGCATGGGATTGGGCGCCGGCGAACCCGCCGCCCAATCGACTCGATCTCTCGACCGTGATGAAAGAGAGTCCTGCCAGCCTGATACACGGGTCTCTGGTGATCGAACCGGCTTCTCCGGAAATGTTGCCCGATCTGTTGCGGATCGAAGAGGCTTGCTTCTCCGCGCCCTGGAGTCGCAAAATGTTTGAAGCGGAGATGACCGGCAACCCGTTCGCCAGGTTTCTGGTCGCCCGGTTGGTCAACCGCGAGGCGATGGACAAAACTGTTGTCGGGTATTTGTGTTTCTGGATCGTGTTCGACGAAGTGCGGTTGATGAATTTGGCGGTGGTCCAAACGGAACGGCGGCGGGGCATCGCAACCGCGTTGGTATCGAGGGCTCTGGCGATCGGGATGGCGGAGGGTGCGGTGCGTGCTGTGCTGGAGGTGAGGGCATCGAACCATGCCGCCCGCGCGTTGTACGAGCGGTTGGGTTTCCGTCCGTTTTCGACCAGAGCGAAATACTATACCAATCCCGTGGAGGACGCAGTGCTGATGCGTTTGGAGCCGTTGGTCGCTGAAGCGGCGCCGTGAACACACGTCGAGGAGTCAGCGACCGGAGGGCAGGCTCGCGCTTTCTTCTTCAACCAGGGAGGTGCGATATGCTGACGGACAGTTCGATTGCTGCGCTGTTGCGCCAATCCAGCAGTGAATTCCGGGAGCTGGAGGAATCTCACCACCGACTTGATGCTGAATTGGCCGAACTCCAGAAACGGCACGTGCTGACTCCGTCAGAAGAGCTGCTGAAAAAGCAGATTCAGAAGGAGAAGCTGGCGAAAAAAGACAAGATGGCGGAACTCATCCGCCTGTATCGGGAAAAGGAACTGCACTCCACGACGCGCTAAATCCTGCGTGCCGAGACAGCGCGCCGCCCGACAGGCCACGGGGCGAAACCGGGCCAGAAGGGGCTCTGTGTGCCATGCTTCCACCGTTAGCGGCTCATCTGAGAACGGTCAAACGGCGGCTTGCGTTCGTCGCTGCCACCTTGGCCGCGACGTTCGTCTTGACGTTCGCCTATTCGGCCGAAATCATCGCGTGGCTCAATCGACCGTTTCCCAACGCCCTGGTGTTCTATAGTCCAGCCGAAGCGTTGTTCGCCTCCGTCAAGGTCTCGTTCCTGGCAGGCTTTGTGTTGAGCCTGCCGGTGATCTTCTATCACGTCTGGAAGTTCATCGAGCCGGCTTTGCTGCCGAAGGAACAGCGTCTGGCGATTCCGCTGTTTCTTCTGGCCGGTTGCCTGTTTGGATTGGGGTTGGTCTTTTGCAACCTCGTGATTTTGCCTCTGGTCATTGAGTTTTTTGTCGGTTTCGGAATGGATCGGGCCATCACCCCTGAGCTGGCCGTGGGCACGTACATCGATTTCAACGTCAAGTTCCTGCTGGTCTTTGGCTGCGCGTTTGAGCTGCCGCTCGTGCTGACTTTGCTGGCCCGCATCGGCGCAGTGTCGGCTCGCACACTGGCGTTCTACCGGAAGCACGCCGTGATGGTCGCGTTGATCTTGTCGGCTGTCGTAACGCCTGACGCGACCTTGTTTACTATGTTGTTGATGGCTGTGCCGCTCATGGTGCTGTACGAGGTCGGAATCATCGGCGCCAGGTTATTCGGCCGGACTCCGATGACCACGGAAGGTGCTGCTCCAGTGGAAGCCCCAGTGTCAATAGGCACGGCGGGACATCGGGTGCGATGATGAACAAGCAGGTACGCAACGGTCGGCGTGGTCGTGGGTTTGGATTGATCGGGTTGGGAATCGGCCTGTTGGCCGGGATCACGTTCGGCACGGTGCGGGCTGAGGCAGAGCCGGCCGGCGATTTTCTGAGTCCTCATCGAGCTCCGACGCCGTGGGGTTGGAAGATGAGCCGACCTGCTGAACCCTCCGCATCCACGGTGAGCATTCAAGCGATGACCACGCTGGGCAAGGACACGGTGTTTGCCGGGTCGTTCGGCATGGGCATTTTCCGCAGCGATGATCGCGGAAGGGTATGGACCCCCGTGAACGAAGGCTTAACCGATCCTTTTATTCTATGTCTGGCGGCCGGTTCCGACGGCACGGTGTATGCGGGGACGTTCCGCGGAGGTGTATTTCGGACCCGCGATCGTGGCGAGAGCTGGCAACCGGTGAATGCAGGGCTCAAGCGACTGGAGATCAAAACTCTGCTGATTACGCCAGGTGTCGTCTATGCTGGAACAGGCGACGGCGTGTATCGGCTGAACGAGGCTGACGATCACTGGGCGGTAGTGACCACGGGGCTGGATGAGGTCTTGGTTCATGCGCTGGCCAAGGCGTCTGACGGCACCCTGTTCGCCGGGACTTCGGGAAAAGGCGTGTTGCGGTATAAAGAAAGTTCGCCGGGTTGGGTTCGCATGCGGCAGGGGCTCAGGGACCATGAGGGGTTGGTAGAAAATTTCATCCGGGTTCTGGCCATCGACCAGGAACAGGGTGTGTACGCGGGCACATTTGACGGTGGCGTCTTCAGGAGTAATGACGGCGGTCAGACATGGCGCCCGATCAGCCGCGCGTTGCCGAACGATTCGATCCGCGGCATTCTCGCCAATGAGCGGGGCCTGTTCGTTGCCACTGGCCGTGGGATTTACAAGAGCATCGATCAAGGACGGCAATGGACGGCGTTGAACAATGGTCTGACCGACATGTCAGTGCAGGTGCTGATCGACTCCGGCGGCGGATCGCTCTATGCGGGCACGAGTTCTGGGGCCTTCCGTAGCGACGACGACGGGAAGACTTGGGTGCCGATCAGCGAAGGTTTACAGGGAACCTTTCGCTCGCCGTTTGAGGCACCGTTCAGATAAAAGGCCGCTTCGAAAACATGGCGAAAACCCGATAACGCATCGTTTCAGTCTCCCGCTCCGAGTCCAGGGAGTGCCATCTGTCCGGGGCTCGCTCTCGATCGGAGCCTTTGTGAGAAAGGACCATCTATGCACGAGATCGGCGACCGAACGCGCGCGACCATTACGGTGAGGTCTAAGGGACAAACGCTCGGCGAGATCGTCCTGCGTTTTTTCCCGGATGTGGCACCCAATCACGTGAGCAATTTTGTCAAGCTAGCCAAACAGGGATTTTACAACGGCACCACTTTCCACCGGGTGATTCCGGGCTTCATGATCCAGGGTGGGGATCCCAATAGCAAGAATCCCGACCGGTCGACCCACGGTATGGGTGGACCGGGGTACCGGATCAAAGCGGAGTTCAACAGCCGGCCCCATAAACGAGGCACGCTGTCGATGGCTAGGGCAAATGATCCGGACAGCGCCGGGTCGCAGTTCTTCATCTGCGTGGCGGACGCTCCTTTCCTGGATTGGCAGTACACGGTGTTCGGCGAGGTCGTCAGCGGCATGGAAGTCGTCGACAAGGTCGTTACCATGAAACGCGACGGACGCGATAACCCGCTCGATCGGGTGGAGATGACGGTCACGGTCAGCGAATGACGTGAGGCATGAGGGGTGAAATCGAACGGGGAATCTTCAGAACGGTCGTTCGCGTTTCAGGAGGCATGCTTCTGTGTGCGCTGCTCGCCGCGTGCGCGATTCCTCAGGTTCCTTTCCGCACCGTGTACGAGGATCCGACCAATTTTGTTCGGTTGGAGATCGATTCGACCGTTCTGCCCGAGTGGCCTCCCAGCGCCCACAGCCACCCAGTGTCGATCTCCATCGAGGACATGGCACAGATCCTAAGACAACTGAAGGTTCAGGAACACCGGATCGCTTTGCAGCGGATGATTCAAGGCGATGCGCCTCGCGTGTCGGCGTTCAGCGAAGAGGAAATCGCGCTGTTGGCGCCCCGTTTGTCGGAGGCGCTTGCGCAGGCCAAACCCAACGAGCGGGTCACTTTCTATTTGAGCTACCCTCAAACCTCCATTAAGCGGGTGATTACGACTGGCGGTCTGTACGTGCGGAAAACCGAATTGCATTTCATTTTGGGAAACTGGCGGATCGTCTATGGCATTCCCGCCTACGGCATGATTTACGACCGCCGTTATCCGATGAGTCCGACGGCGGCCAAGGGGTTCGACCTCTTCTTCGAGCAGGAGGCGGCCGTCCTGCATCAGAAGAGCAGCATCTGGGATCGTTTGCTGGCGAACGAAAAAGACGAATTGGTCATTGATCTTTCGCGGGTTTTTCCGGGCACCGCGGCGGGCGTTCCGGTTGCTCGGTGAGACAGAAGAATCCGCTCTGTTCTCGGCACATGACGCGTTTCAGCCCCCGTCGGTGGCTCGATCTGCGATGTTCGCCGGGAACGTGAAGGGAATGGGTGGTAGGGAATCATGATCGTACCTGGTGCGCACCAATGATCAGATTGCTCCACTTGGCTTTTAAGCCGACGGTCAACGCGTCCCGGCGACAAGTTTGAAGAACGAGAAGACGATCGGCGCGAGGTTCGAACCGGCACGCACTCGGCTCGGTGAACCGGCCGGTGACGAGAGGATGGGGCAATGGGTAGAAGCAAACGGGTCGCAGGGGTAATCGTCGTCTGGACGTGCCTTGTTATTGGCGCGGTTGGGGTGCGGGCGCAGGAGACCCTGTGGGAGACCTACGTCACCGCTGGAACCAAGGCCTATGGAGAAGGCCGATACGCCGAAGCCGAGAAGATGTTTGTGGAGGCGCTGAAGGTCGCCGAGCAATTTGGACCGCAGAATCCCCGCATTGCCACTACGCTGAACAATCTTGCTGAGACCTACCGTGTGCAAGGGAAATATGCCCAGGCGGAGACGCTGTATGTGCGTTCCATGGGAATTCGGGAAAAAGTCGAGGGTCCAGAGTCGCTGGCGGTCGCGCAAAGTCTCAACAATCTGGCGCTGCTCTATGCAGTGCAGGGGAAGTATGCTGAAGCCGAACCGCTGTATGCCCGCGCGCTGGCCATCAGAGAAAAATTGCTCGGGTCCGAGGATCAGGATGTGGCGTTGGTTCTGAACAACCTGGCGCTGCTGTATAACAACCAGGGGAGGTATGACAAAGCCGAGTTGCTGTTTCGCCGTGCACTGGCCATCAAGGAAAAGGGCTTGGGCTCGGAACACCCCAGCGTCGCTACCACGCTCAACAACTTGGCGCTGGTGTACAACAATCAAGGGAAATATAAGGAAGCCGAACAACTCTATTTGCGCTCTCTTGCCATCCGCGAGAAGGTGCTCGGGCGGGAACACCCCGATGTCGCCCAAAGTCTCAACAACCTCGCGTCTCTGTATAGCAATCAGGGCAAGTTCAAAGAAGCTGAGCCGCTCTACAGGCAGGCACTGGCGATTGTCGAGAAAGCATTTGGTGCGGAACATCCAGAACTCGTCATGATTCTGAAGAACTATTCGATTCTACTGCAGAAAACCGATCGAAAAGCCGAAGCCATCAGCTTCGCGGCCCGCGCTGACAAGATCAAAACCCAGCATGAACGAGAGAACACCTTGCTCAAGCCAAGCGGAACGCCTTAGCTGAAGAAGGCCGCTTCCCTTGTAAGCGGCGGCTTCACACGCTTTCTGCCGCCAGCGCCTCCTCTTGCGGGCGCCGACAGGCGGCTCACGGGATCATGCCAGGTGGACCGGACAGCGTGTCCGGGATCGAGAGGGTGCCAGCAGCGTATGCCAACGTCACTTCCGCGATCTTATAGTCGTATTGCGCTTCGGCCAGTCTGGTTTGCGCTCCAGTCAAGGCGACCTCGGATTGCGTCACCTCGACGATGCTTCCCAGCCCCAACTTGTACCGTTGACGCGCCAACTGTAATGCTTCCTGGGCGGTCTTGACCTGTTCTTCGGCCAACTTGATCTGTTGCGCGAAGGTCACGGTGTCCAGGTAGGCGTTCGTCACCTGCTGGGTCAGCGTCTGTTCGATATTGGAAACCGCGGCTTCGGCTGCGACCTGCTGGGCACTGGCCTCTCGAACCTGGTTTTCGATGAGAAAGCCGGTGAAGAGCGGAAAGGACAACACCGCACTGGCTGCCCACCAGCCCCCGGTTCGTTCAGCACGGTCGGTATCGAATGTTTGGAAATCTCCCGCGCTCGCGATGGCATTGATGGTTGGCAGATACTGTTTGCGTGTGGCGCGGAGCTTGGCTTCGGCCGAGCGGGCCTGCTCCTGCGCACGCTTGAGTTCCGGATGGGACAGGCTGCTCGCGATCAATGTGTCGAGCGGCTGTTGTGGGATCACTTCGATGGGGACGTCTTCCAGGACATAGTCATCCGGGCCGGCGATTCCCATTGCCCGGTTCAACTCGGCGAAGCTGGCCTTGAGATTGTTCCTAGCGCGCACGAGGGCCGCTTCGGCATTTGTCAGCTCTACCTCTACAAGGTCGAGGTCGAGTTTGGATTTGAGCTGTTGGCGATACAGTGTCTCGACCTGGGAACGGATGACGCCGCGCTCGCGTACGGTCTCCTCTGCAATTGCCACCAGCCGACGTTGCTTCAGACTGTTCAGGTACGCCCGCTGGACGCTTACCATCACCAAGGCCCGTTGCGCATTGACATCCTGTTCGAACGCGCGCGCAGCGAGATCCGATGATTCGACGAGATCGCGGGTGAACCCGAAATCATAAAGCCGCTGGCTCGCGATAACTCCGCCGGTGTACTGGCTGAGATTCTGACGCAGCATTGAGCCAGCGGGCGTCACAAACCGCGGATTGATGCCGCCGGCGCCAGAGGCCGTCGCGACATTCGCATAAATCTGTGGGTAGTACAAGGAACGCGTCTGCTCCGTCCGCGCCTCCGCCGCCTTGCGGTTCGCGTTGGCCGCTTGAAGCAGCGGGTGCTTCTCCAGCGCCAACTCGATCGCCTGCTTGAGGCCCAAAAATTGTCCCTGGATCTGACCTCTCTTGTCGGTCCTGAGTCGGTCCCGTTCCGCCTGGGCAAAGGCCGGGAAGGGCGTCCCCCAGACGACAGCCGCGATGAAAAGCAGGAGCATGCACAATGGACGCTGAATCAGATATCGCATCGGCCTTCTCCTTTCCTCGCTTCGTGGCGACTCGCTATGACCGCGTTCTTGACTTGCCGAGAGAACCCGTTCCGTTGCTTCTCCCGCAAAACTCGTGCTGGATGGGTTGTCAGTATTTCTGGCTGGACGGTTTCCCGCTCGGCAGGTTGTACGGCGACGCCAGGACGGATTTCCCGTCGGTCAGTCCCGTTTTCCCGACGATGACGACTTCGTCGTCGTCGGTCAATCCCTCCACCACTTCCACCCAGACGCCGTCGTCGATATCGGTTTTGATCGGCGTCCGATAGGCCTTTCCCTGCCGGACAACAAAAACCGATTTCGTCTTGTCGGTTCCGTTTGCCACGATTGCGGAGGGCGGAATGACAAGCGCGTTCGGATGTTCCCGCAAGTAAAATGTTGCGTTGACGAACATGCCGGGCTGAAGACGACGGTCCTTGTTGGGCACGTCGATTTCGACCAGCAACGTGCGGGTTGCGGGGTCCAGGGCTTCGGTGGTTCGGGTGATGGCACCGGTGATCTCTTGGGCAGCCAGTTCCCGGGCTGTCAGGACGACCTTGACGCCCGGCTTGGCCAGGAGAGCGGCTTCTTGCGGCACGCTGGCGTACACCCGGACGATATCCAGGTCCATGATGGTGTAGAGCGGTACGGCTTGGGTCGCCGAGCGGGTAGCGGCCTGGATCATGGTGCCCGGGTCGGCGAAACGAGCTGTAATGACGCCGGAGAACGGGGCGTGCACCTTGGTGTAGTCGAGCAGGGTGCGGCGACTGTCCATGAGATACTTGGCCGCCTCCGCCGCCGCCTCCGCTACGTCCACGTCCTGCTTGGCGATGACGTCCGGATTTTCTTTCCACACGTTGGCAAGGCGTTGGTAGGTGACCTTCTTGATCTTGTAATCCGCTTGGGCTTGCCGATATTGTTCCTCAACTTCGGGGGCGTCGATCACCGCCAACAGTTGGCCCTTCTTCACTTGGTCGCCCTTATCGAGCCCCATCCATTTCAAGTACCCTGGCACCTTGGCATACAGCGTTGCCTGGTACCAAGGCGAAACGTTGGCCGGAAGCGTCAGTGTTTGCACGAGGTTCCGCCGTTGCGGTCTCAGTACCTGAACGGGAACTGCGGACCCTTCGGTGAGAACCGATTTGCCTGCCTCTCCGGTCAAGGCAGAACCCGGGGAGTCCGGGGCCGGAGCCGACTGGGTGGCCGAAGTGGCCGTGAAGGTCTGGTCTCTGGACGAGACGACTACCCAGACGAACAGGGCGATGACGCCCAGACTCATCCAGAGGAGGGATTTGATGTGGAGTCGAGGAGGCATCATGTTCCAGTGCCGAAACGACAAACTCTTTTTATGCAGAGGCCCCGGTCGGTGCAACCTTCTTGTCCATCGAGCGTTTGCGGACGATCACATGCAGAACGGGAATAAAGAGCAACGTCATGAATGTCGAGACCAGTAGCCCGCCGATGACGGCCCGCGCCAGCGGCACATTAGCCTCGCTGCCTTCGCCGAGACCCAGCGCCATCGGTGCGAGTCCGAGAATGGTCGCCAACGAAGTCATCAAGATCGGGCGGATGCGCAGCCGACCGGCTTCCACGACGGCATCTTCCAACGGCATCCCTTCGCGCAGCCGATGATTCGCGAAGTCGACGAGCAACACACTGTTGGAGACCACGATTCCAATCATCATCAACGTGCCAATCAGCGATTCGACGTTGACCGAAGTGTGAGTGAGGAACAGCATCCAGATCACGCCGATGAAGCCGAGCGGGACCGCGAACATGATGATGAATGGGTCCAAATAGGATCGAAACAAGCCGACCATGACCAGATAGATCAAGACCATCGCGAGCGGCAGGGTGCCGCTGAATCCGAGGAGGGCGTCCCGCATGCTACCCGCCTCGCCTTTGATGGTCAACGCGACGTCCGGAGGCAGTTCCAGCCGCGCAAGCGCTTGCTCGACTGCCCGTATCACCCGGCCGAGGTCATTGCCGGCCACGCCGATGAGTACGTCCATCGTGCGTTGCAGATTGTAGTGGTCCACGGTTTCGGGGCCCGTCCTCCGGTTGACCTGGACTAAATCGCGCAAGAGGACGGGAGGTGTTTGGGCGGTGCCTGTTTGCGGCAGGGTGGGGCGCTGGGGGAACGGAGTCTGTTGCATGGCCAGCGAGGAGCCACTCCCTGACGATGGCACAGCGCTCGTGGTCGCCGGCTGATCGGAGCTGGTGCCAACGAGGGGGGTGTTGAGAAAGTCCTCGAAATGGATCAGGGTCTGCTCCGGATACTGGGCGACGACGAAGTACGCGTTGTTTGATTTGGGATCGATCCAGTAACCGGGATTGAGCGTGAGGTTGGAGCTGAGACCAGTCACCAGGTCCATCACTACCTGCTGTTCGTTGAGTCCGAGATAGGCGGACTTGGCGCGGTTCACCTCCAGGTACAACTCCGGATAGTTCATACCCTGCCGTACTTGCACGTCGACGGTGCTGGGCACCTGCGCCGCTATGTCGCGGATGCGGGCGGCGACCTCGGCGACCTGGGTGAGCTGGGGGCCGCTGACCTTGATGTCAATGGGGGCCGACAGGCCAAAGTTGATCACGTCGCTGACGATGCCGCCGGTTTGGAAGGAGAATTTGAGGCCGGGGAATTGCCGGGCCAGGCGAGCGCGGAGGCGGCTGATAAGGGCGTCGGTGCGCACCGTATGCTCGCGAGTCAGGCTGACCAACAGAAAAGCCTGATGGGGGCCATTAACCGGGGTGAAGAGGACCATCCAGCCGTGGGGCAGCCCGATGTTGGCGACGATCTGATCGAGATCGGCGGCGGGGATTTCTTGGCGGAGGACGTCTTCGATCTGGCCGATGAGGGCCTCGGTGGTTTCGACGCGGGTGCCTTCTGGGGCTGCCACGTTAAGAATGAACTGCCCCGCATCCACCTTGGGGAAAAACTCGGTCGCCAGCCGGGGAGCCAGCCCCAACGAGCCCACAAACGTTGCCGTCACCACTACGACCACCACCACCTTGTGCCGCAAACACCAGCGGAGGACTCGGATGTACAACTCGACAAAGGGATCGAACAGGTTCAGCCGGTTCCACCAGGTGCCGAAACCCTTCGTCTGAGCCGCTTCGTGAGCATCGTGTGTGTGGCTCTCGTGCCGGAGCAGCCATTCCATCGCCACCGGGGCGATCGTCAACGCGACGATGAACGAGGCCATCATCGAGTAGGCGACGGCCAGCGCCAGGGGAACGAACAGGAACTTGATCACGCCGGTGAAGAACGCGATCGGCAGGAACACCAGGAACACCGTGACGGTAATCACGAGCATCGGGAGCGCGACCTCCGTGACCGCGTCTTCCGCCGCCTGCCTCGACGACTTCCCCATCTCCATGTGGCGGTGGATGTTCTCCACGACGACGATCGCGTCGTCGACCAGCCGGCCGACCGCCAACGCCAACCCGCCGAGCGTCATGATGTTCACGGTATGGCCGGTAAAATACAGGCCGATGAACGCAGCGGTCACCGAGAGCGGAATGGCGAGTGTGATAATGAGGGTCGAGCGCAGGCTGCCGAGGAAGAGCAGGACCATGAGGCAGGCGAGCCCGCCGCCCAACAGCCCCTCGTGCTCCAGTGTTCGGATGGCCTGCCGGATATAGAGGGATTGATCGAAGATGAGTTTAACCACCAGGTCCTTGGGCAGCCCTAAGAGCTTCGGCAACGTGGCCTTGATTGCGTCGATCACTTGGATCGTGTTCGCTCCAGCTTGCTTCATGATCGGCAGATACACCGCCCGCCGCCCGTTGATCCGCACCACGTTGCTTTGGATCATCGTCGAGTCGGCCGCCCGGCCCACGTCCTTGAGCAGGATCGGCACGCCGTTGACAACTTTGATCGGGATCTCGTTCATCTGTTCGACGAACTGGATCATGCTGTTGGTGTAGACGTTGTAGTCGAACTCGCCGATCTTGACGCTGCCGGCGGGGAGCAGGAGGCTTTGGGCATTGACGGCATTGACGACGTCGCGGGTGGACAGTCCACGAGCAAGCATGCGTTCGCGGTCCAGAAACACGGTGATCTGGCGAACCGTGCCTCCGAAACTGGGGGCGACAAAGATCCCAGGAACGTTGGCCAGTTGCGGTCGTACGCCATAGTAGGCCAAATCGCGGACTTCTTTTTCGCCCAGGGTTTCGCTGCTCACGGTGAGGGTGCCAATGGGAAGGCTAGCGGCGCCGAACTTGATAATGATGGGCGGGAAGATGCCCTGCGGCAGATAGCGCAGGGCCGAGTAAGTGAGGCTCGTGATTTCGGCCATGCCGGCGTTGATGTCGTAGGAGGGATGGAAATAGACCTTGATCAGGCTGACGCCGGGCAGTGAGCGGGACTCGATATGTTCCACGTAAGAAGCCTGCAGGTAGAGCTGCTCCAGGCGCAGCGTGATGGCACCCTCGATTTCGGAGGGTCCCATGCCTTTGTAGAACGTGGCGACGGCCACCACAGGCAGGTTGATCTCGGGGAAAATGTCCACCACCATGTTCTGGTAGGACACCACGCCCAGGATCACGACGATCAGGCTGATGGCCACCACCGCATAAGGATTGTTCAGCGAAGCACGGACCATGATGGCAAGAGCCTCTCTTATCCGCCTATGAGTTGTCCGTACCGTGAGTGGGCGAGGCGGAGCACACGCGGACCGTTGTTATCGCATCAGCACGATGCCCGTCTCGCTCCAGAATAAAAAATAAAGAGACCGTAGATGGACTCGTTCGTTTTCTGCCCGCCCACCGTAAACAGGATGCCAACGGCTCCGACGAGATTCGTCTTGCCGAATTGCCACTGGATCCCTGGACTCGAGGCCACTGATGCTGAACCATTTCGCTGTTCCTGGTTGACTGCACGCCAGTCATTTCGCCACAGGAGCGTATGCAGGGGGCTAGTTCCATGCCGGATCCGAACCATGTTCCTTCATTCAGCATATGCTCGAACGACAGGGTCGTGTTGATCAGATCGCCAGTGTGCAGTGGCGTTCAGCTTTCGCACTCCGGAGCGGCATGCGTCTAGACCACGCCCATGGTAGGCGCGAAACGACCAGATGTTTTGGCGAGTCCTGATCGTTTCCAGGAACGCCACATCGCCGAATTGTGTGTGGCGGACAAACGGCCGATCGGTGCAAGCCGCCCGGCGGTTTGCTGGTCCCAAGCTAACTTCCGGTTGAGCCAACCAGGTGGCTGAAGAAGGTGACGGAGGGGCGCCAAGAATCAGGGGCCAGCACGATCGGCTGGCAGTTGATCGCCAAAGCCTGTGTCGGTGTCCGTCTTGTCGTTTTCCTCGATCCCCCAATGCGTAACCAAGCCTGGTGCCAATGGCCTGCATCACCAGTGCCCACGCGACATGCGACACTGCCATCCGTACGGAAGTTCTCAGGTTTTCTTGTCGCCTCGCCTCAGTCGCACGTCCTTTTGCGCACGATCCCGGTATCGTCGGAAGGGATGAGCGCTCCTGTGAATCGCGTAGCCAAAACACGGTGGTCAGCATTGGGATTCGACCAGGTCAGGAATTCGATTCCAGTGGAGCCAGTGTCGGCAGAGATCGTGGGCGAGCTCGGAGAGTTCTTCGAAAGTCCCAGGCTTCACGATGTAGGCCGATGCTCCCGCCTCGTAGCAGGCGCGGATGTCACGCGGGTTCTCCGAGGTGGTCAACATGATGATGGGGATAAGGGGCAGACGTGCGTCGGATCGCAATCGGTAGATCAATTCGATGCCGGTCATGTCTCTAAGATGCAGGTCCAGGATGATCAATTGGGGGAGTGTGGGATGCGGCGAACTGGCCCTGGCTTGCAGTACCGCCAGGGCAGATTCAGCGTCGTGTAAGGCCATGGTCGACTCGCCGAATCCTTCCCGCGCAAGCGCTTCCTGCAAGAGTTCGCACTCGCCTCGGTTGTCCTCGACCAGAAGAATGCGCGTGCTGTCCCCTGCAGTCGGGCAGAGCATCCCATGCCTCCGTGCTGTGTGAACAGCGGTATTCAACCAGCAAACAATATGCCGAGTCGGTTGAGGAGGAATATGTCGCAAGGCAGATTGCGAACCTATTGAGCAATCGGAAGAAAAGTTTTTGGGGCGGGGTATGGGGCGAGTACCGAAGGAGTGGTAACAAGACTAGGCTCTGGAAAAGTTCCAGAGAAGACAGGAATTTCTCTAGGAACCGGAACGATCCTCCGCTATCCCATACTTGCGCAGTTTTGTGAGGAGCGTCTTATAGTCGATACCGAGTGTGCGGGCTGTCTGAGTTTTATTCCCGCCGTGTTCTTTGAGGATGCGGAGGATATGTTCCCGTTCGGCTTCCTCTAAAGAACGCGGGGAGACAGTGGAGACTCGCTCGTGTACGGCAGGCAACAAGGCTTCCAGTTCGTCCGGTTCAATGGTGGGTGCGGCGTCTGGCGGCGACAGGAGGATGAGACGCTCGATCACGTTGCGGAGTTCTCTGACATTGCCTGGCCACGGATAGGCGGCCAAGCGCTCGATCGACGGTTTAGACAGGGTACGAGGCAACGAGCCCGGCGATCGAAGCGTCTGCAGGAAGTGTTCGGCTAGGAGAGGAATATCCTCTGGCCGTTCTCGTAAGGGCGGGACACGAAGCGTCACAGTGTTGATCCGGTACAGCAGATCGTCTCGAAATCGGCCAGCGAAGACGAGATCCTGAAGGTCGCGGTTGGTCGCGCCGATGAACCGGACATCGGCCGAAAGGATTCTCGTCCCACCGACTTGACGGTACTCTCCTCGATCCAGCACCCGCAGCACGCTTACCTGCAGAGACCCGCTCATCTCGCCGATCTCGTCCAGAAACAATGTGCCGCTCTCGGCTGCGGCGATCAGACCGGATTTCGAAACGACAGCGCCAGTGAATGCACCTTTTTCGTATCCGAACAGCTCGCTTTCCAACAGGTCACCCTTCACCGTCCCGCAATTGATAGCCAGAAACGGAGCCTCACGGCGTGGGCTGAGAGCGTGAATGGTTCGTGCGATCCATTCCTTGCCCGTGCCGGTCTCCCCCTGAATCAAGACCGGCGCATTGGACGGTGCGATCTTCTGCACCAACTCCATCAGCCGTCGCCAGGCTGGGCTGACACCGTGAACCATCCGGTCGGCGCGACGGGCGGCCGACTCTAGACGAAACGCGAGATTTTCGCGCCGGAGCGCCCGCACAGTCTTCAGCTTAGCCAATGCCGCGGCAACCTGCGACCCGTCGAACGGCGTTTCCTTGACGAGAAAGTCCCACGCTCCCGCTTTAATGGCCTCAACAGCGGCTCGAATTTCGCCATGTCCGGTCAGCACGATCACATCCACATCCGGTTGATGTTCGCGCACCCATTGCAACACGGCACGTCCGTCCATGCCGGGCATTCGGAGGTCGGTGATGACACAGTCGTACACCGAGGCCTGCAGAGCGTCCAACCCGGCCTGACCGCGATCCACGACGGTGACGGTGCACCCTTCCTGGCGCAGCGTCTCATCCAGCGTCAGCCGGACGAATTCTTCGTCATCGATGACGAGCACCTTCATGGAACGTCCTTCCTCATCGGGAACGCAAGATAGAACACGCTTCCCTTACCGAGTGAGGATTCCGCCCACACCCGCCCCCCGTGTTTCTCCATGACCAGTTTCACGATTGCCAAGCCGACCCCTGTTCCTTCAAATTCCGACGGAGGGTGTAGGCGTTCGAACAACCCGAAGATGCGCTCAGATTCCTTCGGGTCGAACCCGATACCGTTGTCCCTGACCCATAGCACGTAGTCCTGATCCGTCACCGCTCCGCCGATGCGGATCTCCGGCGATGCGACACCGCGCGAGAACTTCAGCGCATTATCCAAAACGTTTACGATGGCCTGCCTGATGGCTGCGGGATCTCCCTGAATTGAGGCGGCCGGTAGATCGACGGTGACGGCCGGTGCCGGCAATGGCGAGGACTGCAGGCGGTCCGACACCACGGCGTGAACCAGCGCCCGCAGATCGACGCGAACCCTAGGCAAGGTCTGTTGCTCGAGCCGGGAATAGCGAAGCAGGGCGTCAATCAAGGCGGTCATTTGGAGCGCGGATGCATGGATTTTCGCGACATAACCCAAGGCTGCCGGATCCAGTGTCCCGCCGAACTTGCGCTCGAGCAGCGAGGAAAATCCTTCGATCTCGCGCAGCGGTGCCTTGAGGTCGTGCGCCACGGAGTAGGTGAAGCTTTCCAATTCGCGGGTCTTGCGCTCCAAGGCGCGCGTGCGTTCCCGCAAGGCGGCCAGCATGGTGATGAGCGAGGAGGAGAGTATGCCGACTTCGTCCTTGGAAGGCCAGGGATCGAATGAGGCCGACAAGTCTTCACGAGCGACCCGATCGGCTGTCGTAGCTAGACGTTTAAGCGGCTGGGCGATGTGCTTGTTGAAGAGGGTGTACGTCCCCGTGATGGCCAGGGCCAGCAATGCCACCAAGGCTAGCGCCACCGTACGCGCCCGGCTCACCAGCAAGTCGCCTTCGCGCTTCATCTCTGCGTCGATGCGAACGTGCGCATCCATGAGTTGATCGAGGCCGTTGGTAAGTTCCCCGATCAAGCGATCCGCCTCGGGCACGGGTGAGGAAGAGCCAGATCTGGCCCCAGGCTCCGCAGCCAGATAGGTGTTCCAATTCGCCGCCAACGTCTGGACAGCCAAGTCGATCCGCCGTATGGCGGCCTCTTCTTGATCGGCTAAGATGGTTTGGTGATGCTCGGTCAACATCCGGTAGAGGATAGGATGGGTACGAGCGGCGTGCGTGGAACGGTACAGGTCGAGCGATTTCTTGATCGCGGCCGCATGCGCATTGAGCTGCCCGACGATCTTTTCAAGATCCCCGGACGGTTTCCGTTCCAGGAACACACGGTAGGCCAGCTTCATCTCCGATGTTTCCCGCTGCATGGCTGCGGCGGTGATAATCGCCGGAACGGTGATTCGTTGATGCCGGTCGACATAACTGTTGACGCGGACGAGGTAGACCAGGATGGCGGCCAGGCTGAACGCCAACACGACCAACATGACGCTGAAGGAGAAGACGAGCTTCTGGCCGATCGTGAGATGGCGAAACCAACTCATAAGCACGCCGCGCATGGCCTAACGTACCATAGCGCCGGAGGCGGTGCCAGCTACCGCATCATGACTTTGCCGGTCTTGCTCCAGTACCAGAATATCGAAATGTTGGGATACACTGCATTGATGGCGTTTTGGCCAGCTACGGTAAACAGGCAGCCGGCTGCGGCGACCCACTGCTCTCCTATCCGCCATTGGAGAGCAGGCTCCACTCCGACAATCGTGAATCCGTTGCGCTGACCGCGGTTAATGGTATGGCCGTCAGCCCGCCAGGTCAGTCCATGCAACGTGCTGACTTCGACGTTGTAGCCGAAGCCTCGCTTGTCGTCGAGGATGTGCTCGAAGATCAGCCGCGTGTTGATGATGTCCCCTGTGTAGGTCGTCAGGCCGGAATCGCTGCCGGGGGCAGAGTAGGTGTAAAACACGGCGGCATTCAGTCGAAATGGCTCAATGTTCTTCCGCGCCATGATCCCTTGCGTGATCCCCAGTTCGCCAAACCGGGTGTTGGGGAGCCGACCCAGCGGTGCAAAGCCGCCTGGGGGCCGCTCGGTACCGGTAATCCAACGACTGGTTGGAAAGACGACTTGACTGAAGTGTGTGAACGATGGGCGCCATCCATCAGGGTCTTGAATCATCGGACGGTATTTGAGGATGACCGAGGTATCGCCCAGCCCGGTGTCGGTGGTTATTTGACCGTTCTGTCTAGCCCAGAAGGAGTTCATCGAGATGGCAGCGCCTACCTCGAAATGGTTGGTAAGTCCGTAGGCGGCGTTGACAGATGGCGAGAGAGAATAGAGATGAACCGGGCCATGCTTGCTGTGAGAAGCGAAGGTGAGTTGATTGCCGAAGCTGCTTTCGCCGACTTGGGAAAACAAAAATTCGCGAACCGACAACTGGCCTTGCGGCTGAATGTCGACGGCTTGAAGCAGGATAGGGCCGTGAGAAAACGGGTTCCAACTTTTACGGTATTTGGCAATTTCCTCGTCGGAAGGTGTCCATTCTAGAGCCCACGTCGGTGAAAGAGCCAGGACAACGGTGACGAGGATGATAACCATCAGGTTTCTGATGCGGACGAAAGATGAGGACATTATTGCTTTTTGTATCTATAGTATTTTGATAGATTTTGTTGGATATAAAATAAAGTAATATAAGTTACTTTATCAACAATAAAAGTATTAAAAGACACAAACTCAAGTTTCTTGCACATGAAGGGTCAAACGCGAGAACACACTATTCATTATAGTTGACAAAAGTCAATAGTAAATGATACACGCTGCTTCCCATGAGCCAGAAAGGTCGAGCTGAGCCACCGGACAATATCGACAATCGGTTGCGTGCTCTTCGTACCGCGAAGGGCTTGTCGCAGGCGGAGCTTGCCGACATGAGCGGCATTACCCGCCAGGCGGTTTGCGCGATTGAGGCAAATCGGTACTTGCCAACAACGGCGGTTGCGCTTCGCCTAGCCGGAGCACTCGGCTGTCGCGTTGAAGACTTGTTCAGCCTTGTTGCCACCGGGGATCTAATCGAGGGCGAATTGATTGCTGGGGCTCCGCTGAATGCGTCCACCCAAGGCCAAACCCGTGTGAAGGTGGCCCGTGTTGGGAGCCGGTTCGTCATCCGTCCTGTCGCGGCGCTGGGCGAGATTTTGAACTTCACCGTGCCTGCGGACGGATTGCTCATCGGCTCGGCAGGCAGTGAGGGATGGACGGCCAAGTCGGGCAGTCTGGTCAAAGTGCGGTTGCTCAGGGATCGTCGTGCGGTGGAGCAAGAAGTCGCCGTTGCCGGTTGTGATCCCGCCATCGCGCTGGCCGGTGAATATCTGCGTCGTCATCACCACGCGGCGACCGTCGTCGGCTGGACGATGGGCAGCGCGGCTGCGCTGGAAGCGCTCAAGCGGGGGGAAGTTCACATGGCCGGGCTCCATATCGTCGATGCGAAGTCTGGCGAATCGAATCTGCCATATTTGCGGCGGCACCTCAGGGGGGAAGACGTCACGGTTGTGACCTTTGCCATTTGGGAAGAAGGGTTACTGGTGCGGAGCGGGAATCCGAAAGGCATCCGGGGGATCGGCGACCTCGCGCGCAAGGATGTCACATTGATGAATCGGGAAGAGGGGGCGGGAGCGCGGTTGTTACTCGATCAGAAACTGGCGGCAACCGGAATCGATCCGGCGCAGGTAAACGGATACCGCCATGTGGCGCGGTCACATTTTGAAGTGGCGAGGGCTGTAGCCGAAGGTCGTGCGGATGTGGGCATCGGCATTCGTGCTGCGGCTCGCTATTACGGGCTGGACTTTATTCCGCTTCAAGAGGCGCGGTACGACCTGGTCGTGCCCAAGGCGGTCCTCGCTTCGCATCCGAACCTCTCGGTCCTGTTGGACACGATCGTCAGCCGTCCGTTTCGCACCGAAATGGAAGCGCTGGGGGGGTACGATACGAGGGAGACGGGAACCATCAGAAGCCTGCGCGAATCACGTGTCATGAATGTAGAAGACAGAAGGGAGGGAAACTAAATGATCTTTTTGATGAGGATTGCGGCGTCTGCACTGGTGATCTTATGCGTCGGACTTTTCATCCGGCCTGAGGTCACGGGTGCCGAGTTGTTGGTGATTGCCGTCTCACCGAGTGTCAAGGCGCCGCTCGAAGCGCTCGGCCACGCGTTCGAAGCGCAGTTCCCCGGCACAAAGGTTCGGTTGCATGTTGAGCCCGCGCTGGATCTGCGCTGGACGATTGCCGGCATGCAAAACCACTTGAAGGTCGACATCCACCGCGGGCGAGGGCTCATTCATCTCATTGCGCCGGGCGGTGATGAATTGCTCACCCGCCTGGATTCCAAGCACTATATTCGACCGGGGTCGCGTCGGCCGTATGCGGTGGAGCCGCTGGTGCTAGTGGTGCCGGAGTCGGTGGTTGAGGCGCCGACGACGTTCGAGGCGCTGGCGCAGGATGAGCGCTTGCGAATCGTCATCGCCGATCCAGCCGTAACGACACTGGGGCAGAAAAGCCGAACCCTGCTCCAATCGCTCGGACTCTGGCAAGCCATGAACGGACGGTTGGACATCGCCGCGGATGCCCGCGGCGTCATCGATCACCTGATGCGAGGACAGGCCGATGCGGGCATCCTGTTCGGGCCGGGGGCTGTCCGAGAGCAGCAGCGCATCCGCATTGTGGCAGTCGCGAATCACGGACAGGCGGAGGCAGTGGTCCATTCGCTGGCCATGGACTATGAATGCCCGGACCGGGCGCTCGCCCAGCGATTTATCGAATTCACGCAGGGGAGGGAAGCTCAAGCCGTGTTGCGCTCGCTCGGGTATCTATCGCCGGTCGAAGCGTCGAACGGGAAAGCACCAGAAGCGATGGTAGCTGGCCGATAGGAACGGCAGGGGATTTTTTTACGGCTGTGTGTCAAGTATAGCGGACATAATATCATCTATGCTGATTCAGGAGGAGAGGGGCATGACTGACAACGGAGGAGGCGTGATGAGTCGACGCTGGCCGCTGGAGCAGTGGAGCAGGCAGATCCTGACGGGGGTTCTGCTGGGAACCTTCCTAGCCGCAGCCGGGTGTGCCAGGCTGCCGTACACCACGCAGGTGGTGCAGGAAGATCAACGGGTGCTGGTCGCCATTCAGCGAGAGGTTGAGCCGGTGAGTTACACCCATCCGGTTAAGCTGAGCGCGCAAGAGCTTCGAAGCATTCTGAAAGGCTTTTCGATCCGGGAGCAAAAGGCATTGCCGTTGCGCTGGTTCGAGGAAGAGAAACCGCCCCAGCCGCTGTTTCGCGAGGATGAGCTGAACGTGCTGGTTCCGCATCTCTCGGCCGCTTTGGAAAAGGTCGGGCCAAGCGACCGGGTGGCATTTTCCGTGTTCGCGCCCGGGTTCAATCCGGCAGTGGCTCGCGATACGACGTCGGGCTGGATCGCCGTGCGTGATCCCTACTGGTATCTGACCATCGATCATTTTCACGTGCAGCTCCCCACCCGGCAATCCGATCCGTACGACCCCAACTATCCGCTCGTGCCGGCGGCACCGGGCGACTACCTCCTCACGTTCGAGCCGGGACGGTTTTGGGTCATGGATCCTGTGACGAAAGCCCGGGCGGTGAATTATCGAGAATTTTTGAAGTCAGCGGAGTCGTTACCGGCTCGGTGATACTCCCCCAGAGGCGCATCACGCAGGGGTTCTAGGGGGCAAAATCGCAGGGAGAACAGTCTATGGAATGTCGGGGCATGGAAGCGCGGCCGACCGGTTGGCTCTGTCAATGGGGCACGTGGGCACTGGTCGTGGCCGGGTTCATTGCGTGGAGCGTTCCGGCCAAGGCCGTGGAAGGCGGAAAGCTCATCGAAAAAGGCGGCAAGTACGTCTTTGTGGAAGATCAAGATCCGGCACTTAAGCTGCTGTTGGAGCGGGCTGTCAAACAGGGATGGATTACCGAGGAGGAGTACGAACGGGTGAAACAAGAGTCGGAGGAGCGCGCCTATCTCCTCTCGCCGAGCTTCAAGGCCTGGTACGACCGTGGCTTTAACGTCTCAATGAATGACAATGCGTTCTTCTTAAAGATCAGGTTTCGCGCTCAAATGCGCTACACCCAACGCTATCGGAATGAAGCCTGGCGCAATCCGGGAGATGCCAAGAATTATCCTGAACTGCTGGGAGTCTTCGGCGATTACCGCGCGGTTCGTTCAGAGCCGAACTATGCTCAATTCAACTTACGTCGAGCGCGATTGTACTTCATGGGACACCTCTTTGATCCCGACTTCAAGTACTATGTCCAGTTCCGGGCGGAGACGGCGGAAAACGCCCAGGCGCCTGGATCACTCGCTCTCTTCGACCTGAATTTTACCTCGACCCATCTTTCCTGGCTCAATGTCATGGTCGGTCAGTACAAAGTGTTTTTCAATCGCGCGCAGATCAACTCCACCGCGTCGATGCAGTTCGCTGAGCGGGCGTTGGTCATGGATGCGTTTACCGCCAGCGGGCTGGACCGGCGCGATATCGGCATCACGATCATGAACGACGAGGAACTCTACCCCGTCAATTATTACGTCGGGGTCTTCAACGGAGCAGGTCCGGCCTTCAACCGGTTCGGCTCATTCCAAAGCGAAGAGATTACGCCGAACTGTCCCGGCGGCGCGACCGGCGGCAATCCCTTTCCATCGCCGGCTGGCTGCCCGGCGAATCAGCGGAATCTCAACGCGAATCCTCGTTTCGACATCGACCGGCTGATGCTCACAGGACGACTGCAATGGAATATCTTGGGCCGTCCGGGCTACGGCGAGGGCGACCTCTTTTATTCCGAGACGCCACAACTGGCGATCGGCGGGGGCTATTCTTACAATCCGGCCATTAACACGGCCTCGAACCAAGGGTTCGTCGGGATCGATCTCGCCAACCTCAATTTCCGTCGCCAATTGGCGGCATTCGGGAACGGTCGGCAGCTGGGATGGGGCCTAATCGACTACAGCACATGGGCGGTAGATGGGATCTTCAAGTATCGGGGGTTCTCCCTTCAGTCCGAGTTCTATTTCAAGAACATTACGCTCCATGAAAAGGGATTGCCTTGCATGGACATCCCCTGTACCGTCACGGCTCCAGGCAGGATCGGCAATGCACTGGGCTGGTACGTGCAGAGCGGGTACTATCTCATCCCGCGCAAACTGGAGCTCGCGGCGCGTTTTGCCTACTGGGATCCAGACACGAATGCCGCTGATGACCTGATCCACCAAACGGATGTGTCGCTCAACTGGTTTCTGAACGGGACCTACGATCACCAGATCATGGTGACCTACAGCAATGTTCAGATGGGCACGGGCGGCTATGCGATCGGTCGAAGCGCGCCGCTTCCGCCCGGCTCCGGCACCGTGCCGGTTGATCAGGTCGGGGGTCGTTTGATTGAGAATGGGATTCGCGTGCAGTATCAAATTTTCTTCTGATCTCGGAGGAGCGGATGTGGCTGTGCCACATCCGCTCCTCGACGTTTAGGGAAGGGTCCCTGCATGCAACAGAGCGGATCGACTCATTCCGTCCTTCCGGCGATGTCAATGTCATCGAGGGAACTGTGACCGGGTTGCGCAAGGGTTGCGCGTGTACTGCCGTGCGGGTGCGCGTAGGGGGGCGTAGGGGTCTCACAGCTCGGTGGCCTTGCTCGAGCGGAGAGCGAACCAAGTTTCGAGTTGGAGAGCGCATCAGGACGCTGATTCCCGTTGAATCCGTTCGGTTGGAGGCCGGATGGTTCCGTCGGGGACGAGGCTGGTGGAATCGCTGGGTCGGACGGATCGTTCTGGTCCAAGGCAAGCCGCCCGTTCTGCTCGTGTCGGTCAACGTGGACGGGGAAGCTGGGACCGTGCGATCGGGGAACCACTCGTTATGAGGAGATACTGAGAGTATGGACAACGCGATACGTCGATGGATGCGGTCGGCACCGATCATGACCATTGTCTTACGCTTCGCGATGATGGCATGGCTGTGCTGGGTGCCGTTGGCTGATGCCAGCGAGTTGACGGTGGCGGCGGCTGCTGACTTGAACTATGCGTTCAAGGACTTGGTGGCGGAGTTTGAACGACAAACCGGGGAGCATGTGAAACTCTCGCTCGGTTCATCCGGCAACTTTTACTCGCAGATTTCTAACGGCGCGCCCTTCGATTTGTATTTTTCCGCCGACATCGGATATCCAAAGAAACTGATTCAGGAAGGACTGGCTGTTCCGAACTCCTTGTATCAATATGCGACAGGACGCGTCGTCCTGTGGGTGCCGAAAAGCTCGAAGCTGGATGTGACGAAGGGGATGGACGTCCTGCTCGATCCGTCGATCAAAAAAATTGCTATTGCCAATCCCAAACATGCCCCCTACGGGCGGGCGGCGGTGGCGGCCATGGAACACTTCAAGATCTATGACCGGGTGAAGGATAAGCTCGCACTGGGTGAGAATGTCTCACAGGCGGCGCAATTTGCGCAATCCGGGGCTGCCGATATCGGGATTATCGCGCTGTCCCTGGCGCTCGCTCCGCCGGTCCAGGCCGTCGGAACGTACTGGCTGATTCCTCAAGAGGCTCATCCACGGATTGATCAAGGAGCGGTGATCGTGAAATCTTCGAAACAGCAGGACAGCGGCAAGAAATTTCTAGAGTTCTTACAGACACAGGCTGCGAGAGCCGTGATGAAACGGTACGGGTTTCTCCTGCCAGGGGAGGATAGCGCGGTGCCATGACTGCCCGCACGGAGACCGGCTCTTCTGGTGGAGGGTCGCCGTGAAGGCAACGGCAGCATTCATCGCTGTTTTCGTGTGCAGTGGCTGCTCGATCGGCGCGACGCTGGTCAAGGAAACGCCGAACGGCGGCATTGTGACCTATTCGTTCAAGAATGAGCGGGGAGGACCTCTGCTCTCGCCCTATCGGAAGCGGGCGTTTGAATTGATGGAGAAGAAGTGTCCGCAAGGCTATCGCTTGGTGCGGGAGGGAGAGGCGCAAGGTTACGGTAGTGGACCAGGAATTCAGGAAGGCATGGAAGACGAACCGATTGGTCGGCGATGGGGCATTCAGTTCGAATGCAAATGAAACGCGGCGTTGCAACCAACTTTGCCATGGGAGGGCATCATGAAGCTCAGTGCACGGAATCAGTTTCAGGGAACCGTGACAAAGATCACCGAGGGACAGGCCATGGCTGAGGTGACTGTGAAGGTGAACAACCTCGAATTTGTCGCGGCGATTACGGAAGGGTCGGTGAAGCAGATGGGATTGAAGGTGAACGACACGGTCCTGGTCGCTGTGAAAGCCACTGACGTGATGATTGGAAAATAGCGAACGATGGTGGCCGGACCGTGGGCTTCTGTTCGGCCGGTCGGTTTCGGCTGGAACTACGTACCATAACCGGCGGGTTTCGAACGACGAACCTCTGATGAACTGGACTGCGATTTGGCTCACACTGAAGCTCGCCTCCCTCACGTCGCTTGTGCTGCTGGTGATCGGTCTACCCATCGCCTATTGGGTGAGCTTTTCGAGATGGCGGTGGAAATTCCTCGTCGAGGCGGTTGTGGCGCTGCCGCTGGTGTTGCCTCCCACGGTCTTGGGATTCTACATCCTCGTTGCGATTGGCCCGTACAGCCCCGTCGGCCGGCTTTACGCAGACCTGGTCGGTCATCCGTTACCCTTTACCTTCGAGGGGCTACTCATCGCCTCGGTTCTCTATAGCCTGCCTTTTGCTGTGCAACCCTTCGCCTCGGCCTTCGATCAAGTCGATCGTCGGCTTATCGAAGCGTCGTGGACACTGGGTGTTTCCAAGCTTGGCACTTTCTTCAAGCTGATCATCCCGCTGTCCATGGCCGGTGTCATCACCGGTGCGGTCCTGAGCTTCGCCCATACGTTGGGCGAATTCGGGGTAGTCTTGATGGTCGGCGGCAACATCGAAGGCGTGACGCGCACGGTCTCGATCGATATTTATGATGAGGTCCAGGCATTGAATTATGCCGGGGCTGCGAAGACCGCCGCATTCCTTCTGGTTGTCTCTTATGCGGTCTTGCTCGTTGTCTACGCCATGAATCGAAAGGTCTGGGCCGCATGGCCGCAGAAGTGATCGTCGACATCACGAAGTCGTTTCCAGAACGACCGCCGATTACGGCAAATCTGCGATATCAGGTCAGCGGGGCCACCGTGCTGGTCTTGTTCGGTCCATCCGGGTCCGGGAAGACGACCATTCTTCGCTGCATCGCGGGTCTGGAATGGCCCGAGCGGGGGCGAATTCAGTTTGTCTCGCAGACGTGGCTTGATACGGCCAACGGAATACGGGTGCCTCCGCAGGAGCGCTGCATCGGGTACATGTCCCAAGACTATGCGTTGTTTCCTCTGTACTCGGTGGCGGGCAACATCGCTTATGGCTTAGGCGATTTGCCGCACAAGGAACGCAAGAAGCGCGTGGGTGAAGTGATGGATCTGCTTCAGCTCCGTGGGCTGGAGGAGCGAAAACCGCATCAGCTCTCCGGAGGGCAACAGCAGCGGGTGGCGTTGGCCCGTGCGATCGCGCGCCAACCACAACTTCTGTTGCTCGATGAGCCGCTCTCCGCGCTCGATGCCCCGACGCGTACGACTCTCCGAGGAGAGTTGCGCGCGTTACTGAAGCGATTGGCGTTGCCGTCGATCGTCGTGACGCACGATTGGGCGGAAGCGCTGACGCTGGGCGACCTGATGGCGGTGATCAGCGAGGGCCGCGTGCTCCAAGTAGGGTCACCCCAGGCGGTGTTCAGTCGCCCACAGGATGCCGAGGTTGCTCGGATCGTTGGGGTGGAAACAGTGGTGCGGGGCAGAGTGATCAACAGTTCCTGCGGGCTTGCCACGGTGGAAGTCGATGGAATCACGCTTCAGGCGCTCAGCACAGAGGGAATCGGACCGGAGGTGTTTGTCTGTATCAGGGCCGAGGATGTCATTCTTGAACCGGTCGGAATCGGTGCGACCAGTGCACGCAATCATTTGCGCGGGGTTGTGTGTGAGATCGATTCTGTGGGTGTCCTGGCGAGAGTTCGTTTGAATTGCGGATTTATTCTGACTGCCCTGGTCACCCGTTCAGCTTTGGAACAGCTCGACCTGGCCCCTGGAGTGCCGATCGCTGCCGCGATCAAGGCGGGGGCCGTTCATTTGATTCCTCGCCGTGATGGGCAGATTGCATAGGCTCGGATTGTTTTCTCCCCAAATTCTGGGGATAGACCTGTGGATAAGTCGCCACCAGAACGCTCAGCCGTGGCAAATGATCGGAGATCTAACGACTTGCCTAATTTTTGAGCATTGGACATGGATAAATTCGAACCACAACTAATTGAGTAAAGAAAAGAAGTGTAGGCATGAGCATTCATCGTTACATTAAAACACTTGCATTTTTGATCGATTGACAGTAGTCAAACAGTGAGTCCATCAAGTAGGCTGTGCCTAAAGGGAAAACAGACAGGACAAGCCTGCAGTTGGGGATAACTGTTTGAGCGGTTTAATTCTCCGGTGACCAGCAAGCCCTGAGTGGCTTGGGCTCTTCCACCTCGTCTACTCCTTTTCGTCAGGTATATGCGGTTGAATGCGTAATAGGGGGCACGCGCTTCTTTATGGGATGTCACCAATTGGTGACATCATGAGTCCGCAGGAATTGAAACAACTCCGACACTCGTTGGATTGATCCCGCAAGCAGCTTGCCAAAGTGCTCCCCGCCACCCGCGTAACTCTTGTCCGTTATGAAAACGCAACGCGTCGTATCCTCGGCGCGGTGGAGGTTGCCCTTAAACACATGAGGTGACCCGCACAGATTCCGATGGCTGGAATGGTAGCCGCTGGGGCGCCGATCGAACCGGTCCCCCCAGTCCGAGTGGGTGGAGGTGCCTCCGGGGATGTTACGGGGAGAGGAACATGTCGCTCTACGGATAAAGGGGAGCCCATGGGTAGATGTGGACAGTCGGCCCGGTGATCTGGTCATCGTTCGGAGGCAGACCACGGTGCGGAATGGCCAACCCGTGATTGCGCTCGTCACTCAAGAAGCTACGATCAAGACGTTCTATCGGAAGGCGGATCGAATCGAACAGCATCCCGCGAACCCATTGATGCCTCCCCACGTGGTGGCGCCAGCGGATGATTTTCGCATCGAGGGAGTCCTCATCGGTGTTATCAGGGATTGCCGCTAAGCGACGTGGTCCGCAGTGAGGAGATGGCGTATAACTAGCCGGATATCGCGCTCATTGGCTGAGCATCTGATCGGGCTTGAACGCACGGTCGAACGGTTGAATGTCCGTGTGAATCAACTCCACCGCCGGTTGAGCGAACCGACTTGTGTGGTGGGATCAAGATAGCTGTGGACCGGCTCATGGTTCGCTCGTCTACTGAACCATCTTTTCTGGCCGGCTCCTCGACGGACCGTTCGAGAGAATCGAAGGAAGGTGTTCCGTGTTCCAGGAAACCATATCGCGGGACTGATCAGAATACCGAGGGAACTTGTGTAGATTGCGGAATGACGGCGCTGCAACGGACTCGCTGTCTCGATCGGCAGACCCACTCGACGCTGGACTTGTGCGGGGCATGCCTTGCTGCGTTCATGAAACGCCAACAATTTCTCGCCAGATGCTTGTGAGGAAGGCGCCATGCCGGTTCGCAGTGAACCAGCGTCAGGGATGCCCTAGAGCGACAGCGAGCGGCGAAGCGTCCGGCCTTTCTTCCAGGCGCGGGTTGGTGGCGGTGGAGGGGATCGAACCCACGACCCGCGGCTTATGAGTCCGCTGCTCTACCAACTGAGCTACACCGCCACGGGACGTGGTTGTACCAATGTGGGTTCGACGGCGTCAAGGGGCGCACAACGTACAACAGCACGGGTTCATGGCCGAAAGGCCATGCGCATAAGCGGGGTGAGGAGAAGAAGGGGCAAGGAGGAACTTATCCGATCAAGTCCAGATTCAGTCGGTTCATCGGCATGATCGTGGTGGCTTTGATCTCGTTATACACGATAGCGCGTCCTGCCTGGCGCAAGCGACTGAAAATCCCCTCGACAATCACGAGGTCACCCTCTCGAACCTCCACCTTGCCGAGCCCGATCACTTTCAACGTGCCAGCATGGTCTTGGAGCAGGAATCCGTAAGCCGGCTGACCCTGCCGGTTCGTCGCAAGTTGAACATTGGTTACCTTACCGGCGACGGTGACCACTTGATGGTCGTATTGATCCGGATGGGAAAGGAGTTCGGCGATGTCCAAGACAGTCGCCGCACCCAGCGTGGCGGGTTGGAACAGGGCAACAAAAACGAGAGGCCAAACCGCAGCGAGAACGAACAAGCGAAGAGTTCTGTCTATTGTCCGAGCCATCCAGCCGTCGCGCTGTATGCGCCGTATTATACGGGAACGAGTCGCCAGATTTCAAAAGGAGAATACGCAGCTTGTCCCGGTCTTGTTTCTTCGGAAGCGGCCGTGGCCCAACCGGCCTTAGCTCCGATCTTCTCCCATAAGACTTTTCAAGACGTGTTGCCCCATTTCTCCCAATTCGACGGGTGCCTGATCCGGCGGAGCTTCAAGCTGCTTGACAGCGAGCTTGGGTTTCGGTGCGGTTCGCGCGAGCAATTCTTGGTCGAGCGCTTCCGGAGAGGTATCGATATCCGAAAGGATGGCAGCTAGACGTTGCAACCCAAACAGTGAGCGGGTTGGTTCTGAGTGAACGGCGTTGGAGCTGGCTCCATGCACCAGGGAAAGCCAAAATCTCCCTTCTATCTCTTCAGGCAGGGTTCCCCAGGCGAAGGCCGTCAGTTTTTCCAGCAAGGCCGACTCGGTTCTTTCCAAGCCGTCATACACGGCCACCGAGCGTTCGACCGGGCGTTGAGACAACGCCGCTAAGGTCTCTTTCCAAAGATCCAGCGGAGGCGATCCTGTCTGCAGAAGCGGAGACGCGGAAGTTTGCAACCGAGTCTGGAGAGCCAGCAGATACTGATGCAAGTACTTGACCTTTCGACCGGCCAGGCTGCTGGCTGGAATGCCCCAGATGTGGGCGATTTCGTGATCCTGCAGCGGAGTATGATTGGCGGTGACATGTTCGCGTTGCGACAGATCCAGTCGTTTGCGGTGCCGTTCCGCCAGTCTTGCCTGAGTCTGACATTCGATGATCAGCCGTTCTTTCTGATAATCGGCTTCCGAGATTTCGTCGTTCTCCCATTTCTGCTCGAGCGCTCGGAGAGCTGGTTTGGAAAGCGCTGTACGAGCCTGCTGCCGGATCTCCTTCACTGCTGTCTGGCTGAGCCCGAATTTCGTCGTCAACAGATGCTCGGCCCGATCGGCCTGGGACTCGCAGAGCGCGCACAATTTACGGAGACACTCGACTTGCAGCCACGTCCGTTCCCGTCGCAATCGAACCAGGCGGCGATATTGGGCGACACGGTCTGCGACCGACTCGATCGCCTCACGGGACATCAGGACATGCGAGGGCGCCTTCGTGCCGGTCTGACGACGGGGATCCGGGCGATCTGCCGCCATGTACTCGATATCTTCCTGAGTGACGTCGAAGTACTGCAGAAGAAGCAGACGCATCATGATGCGCCCCTGGATTGGCAGGGCATCAATGACGGTTTGGACATCGTCGGCGGTAATCACGGGTGCCATGAAGGAAGACGTCCTCGGACGGCTGCGCCGGTCTCAGGCGGAGCCGCTTTCACGCGATTCCAGATAGAGAGCCACGTACTCTCGGATCTGCTGGACTGTTCCGCTGATATACAATTCTCTGGGTATCTCTACGCGAACCAGTTTGGCGGGATCGACTCCCCGTTCGATGGCGTATTCCTCATCCACGTACAGGCTGACCGATCCGTCAGGATAGCGGATCGCGTACAACGCTGTGTTGTCGGCCATGTGTCCTCACCGGGAAGCAGGTTGCCAGAAGCAAAAGGCCACCAACATAGGTTCCAATAACACACGACAGGTCCAGGTGTCAAAGTGCCTAGCGCTTGACCGGCGAGCCCGGCGGGAAGAAGCAGGCCCTTCGCCAGATCACATAGGCGGTGAAGACCACGAGAGTAATCAAGAACACGAACCTGACCCGCCCGTACCCGAAGCAAGCAAAGTTGGCGGTTGCATTCAGAAGGCCAAACCCCGCATAGACCAAGTAGAGGAAGAGCGACCACCGGCGGAGACGCAGGAAGCCATAACCGATCAGGATATGCAGTGTGGGAGATTGGGCTTTGGCGAGAAGACCGACCAACCCGTCCGGTTTGGTGCAGAAGAGGGGCAAGGCATAGGTCGGATTCGCGACGATGATGTAGAAATCCGTCAGGGCTGTGAGCAGGAAGAGACCGCCCAGATAACGAATATCGTGGGCCCGACCCCAGGCGATCCGAAACGTGTACCATATCCCGGGCGGATCCAACGTACGTGACAGGTAGGCATGGTAACTCTGGATGGCCCACCAGGGAAGGGCGAACAGCATGAAAAAGAACACCCCAGCGCCGGGTCCTCCCAGGCGTTCACCCAACCAAGCGCAGGCGACAAGCCCGAGACCGGTCAGAAATGCGGTCAAGGCCTGTTTGGATCTTTTTTGAAGCGCCTGGCCGAGGCCGGGGATCAAAAACGAGAGGATGGCGGCAAAGGGGGGAGAAATGAGGGATGCCGGGGCGGAAGGAAACCGGTGTTCAAACTGCGGTGACTCCGGCACGGGGAACTTGCGGTCCGTTTATAAGCGATGAGCGAGGGGCTGAGGCGCGTGTCGAAAACAGGCGGCCTTCGAAAGCTGCTCACCCAGACTCGCCAGCCTGACCGGTCAGCCTCCAAGGGTGTCCAGCGCTTCCTTGAGACTCTTCCGAATGCACGTAAAGATCGGCGTATCGCGCAAGGTGTACCGGCTGCCTTCGGTCTCCCGAAGGGCCATCACCAAATCCAGAAAATCCTCGGGCTTGTCGCTTTCGAACGCGACCACCCATTCTTGGTCGTCAAGCCCGAAGGAATAGGTGGTGTTGAGTTTCACCGAGGGGAAGCGATGGCCGACCTCAATATGCTCGTCCATCATGCCTTGACGGGCCGCTTTTGTGAGGAGAAACCACTCGCGGGTTTTCACGAATGGATACACGAAAATGTATTTGCTTTTGCCAGGGATGATCGTTAACCGTTTGCTTTCTTGATTCTCATGCGCGTGATGATCGACGTAGATCGACCGTTTGGTCATCGACAAATAGGAATACGGCGTTGCCAAGTACTTGCCCAATCCGCTGGCCAGGATCTTAGTGCTCATCTCCTGGAACAATTCCAACTCATAGCTGATGCGCCACAACATGAAATCACAGTCGCCACGGATGCCGACCGTGGTGTAGGCCAACACCATGACCTTTCCGGTGTACTCTTCAACGGCGCGGATAAACTCTTGTTTGCCTCTGGACCGCTCGTCTTCGGGCAGTCTCCGCCAGGCAGGATCGACTTTATAGAAGGCAAAGTTCACGTACTGGCGCTTTGCAGATTGATCGGGGCTGGCCATTACGGTCCTCCATGAAATTTCTGGAATATTTCAAGCGGATGAGGGATTCAGTCTTTAACACTTCATCCTTTTGTTTGTCAACATGGTCACGCCAGCAAGGGCTCGTTGACAGGGCTTCGGCCAATCTGTTAGTGCCTCCGGCCATGCCCCAGCGGTTTGCCTGGCTTTGGAATGGGTGGAGGTGTGGTGGGCTCACATGGGCAGCGTTCATCCTGGGACTTGTGTTTCCGTTCGAGGCCTGGGCCATCGAAGTGCAACCGACCCGTGACCAGGTTGAAGCCGCCCTGCAACAAGGCAAGGCCGCCGCGGAGAAGCGCATCCCTCCGGATCGGCTTTATGCGTGGTTCGGAGCAAGCGATGACCTGCAGCCCAAGGGGTTCCTGATGACCAAGCTCAACGGGTTAGTCGTGATGGGCGCGCACTTCGCGCTCCGATCCGCAACGCCGTCCGAACAGGACATCGCTCAGATGCTGGATGCCAAGACCCTGCTGGTTAGCGTCATCCTCTTCGGCGACCGGCCGAACTTTGCAGTGGACAGCTACATGGTGCTGGAGCAAAACGGAAAGACGATCAAGCCGCAGAATGTCCGGTTCGACGGGCGGGCGGCTCGGACCACAATGTGGCCGGGCTCACCGGCGTATCGTGCCAAGGTTGTCGCGTCCTTCGCCTATGCGGATCTGGATCCTCGCGCTAAGGCCAAGCTGATCGTGTTTCCTGCGGAGGGAGGGGAAGTCACATTTGACCTCGACTTCGCCCAAATTGATTGAGCCATCTCTCTGGAAATCTTTTATTATGTGGAGTGCGGAAATTCTTGCTGTCGGTTCCGAATTGCTGATCGGGAGGCAGGCAGAGACCAATTCGCTGTTTCTGACGGATCAACTGGCGTCGCTAGGTGTCGAAGTCCGGTTCAAGTCCGTGGTCGGCGACGATGAGGCCGATATCGCCGACGCGATTCGCACGGCCGCCCGCCGCGCGGATGTGGTTGTGATGACTGGTGGGTTGGGACCGACTGTGGATGATGTGACACGGGAAGCGGTGGCGCGGATAACCGGGTGCCCGTTGCGCCGACGCGCTCGCGCGCTGGAAAGCATCAAACAGCGACTGGCCACGTGGGGCCGGATGCTCACTCCCATGCAGGTGCGGCAGGCGCTGATTCCTGCCGGAGCGGAGGTATTGAGCAATCCGGTGGGAAGCGCGCCAGGTTTCTGCCTGGAGTGGAAGGGGACGTTCCTAGTGGCCCTCCCAGGCGTACCTGCCGAAGCTCAGGCGATGGCGGCTGCGGAGGTGCTGCCCAGGCTACGAAAGCGAATTGCCCGTGGATGTGGACAGAAACCGCCGGGTCCCATTGGCCGGCGGGTGCTCCATACCTTTGGTCTATCGGAATCGGAAGTGGATCTCAGACTTAAAGGTGTCGTCCCGGAAGGCAGCGGCCTACGGCTTGGACTTCAAGTCTCGCCGTTGGGGGTGGAGGTGTCGTTGACCGCCTCTCCACCAGGGACAGGGGCAAAGCGGCGGCAAACGAGCTACCCCGGACGTGATGTCGATGTTCTTGCTCCTGTGTTTCACGAAATCCGACAGCGCCTCGGCGAATTCGTGTTCGCCGAGGGTGAAGACACGATGGAAGCCGTCGTCGGCCGCCTGCTTGCCGACAAGCAACTCACTCTGGCGGTCGCTGAATCATGCACTGGGGGCTTGATTGGGCATCGGCTCACGCAGGTACCGGGCGCCTCGACCTATCTGGACCGTGTCGTCGTCAGCTACAGCAATCGATCCAAGGCGGAGTTGTTGGGGGTACCGACCGAGCTGATCACCGAGCACGGTGCGGTGAGCGAAATGGTTGCGGCGGCTATGGCGAAAGGCGTTCGCGAACGGAGCGGCACAGCGGTGGGGCTAAGCGTGACGGGGATCGCCGGTCCGGGCGGCGGCACGGCGACGAAGCCGGTCGGGTTGATCTATACCGGGCTCGCTTGGGGAGGGGAAGCCTGTCTCACCAGAGAGTTCCGATTTCACGGGGACCGTGCGGCGATCAAACTCCGGTCTTCGCAGGCCGCGCTGGATCTCCTGCGCCGTTGGCTGCTGGGCTTAGGTGCCGATCATCGATGATCCGCGCATTCCTCGCGGTGGAGTTGAACGAAAACCTGCGCGCCGCGATCGAGCAGGTTCAGCGCGAGCTGCGCGATCGGATCGACCAACGGCTTGGGCTTGCCGCGCGCATTCACTGGGTCCGTCCGGAATCCATTCATGTGACGATTAAATTTCTAGGAGACATCGAGGAGACGTTGGTGGATCGGATCAAGCAGGCGTTGGGTCCCGCGCTGGCCGAGGCGTCGCGTTTTACCGTCCCGGTAGGCGGAATCGGGGTCTTTCCCAACAGAAACGGACCGCGAGTCCTTTGGATCGGGTGCGCCGGCGGGACCGGGCAATCCGATGAAGGGAGCTGCTGGCACCAAGTGCATCAGGCGGTTGAGCGGGCGCTTGAGCCGTTGGGGTTTGCGGCCGAGCCCAAACCGTTCCGTCCGCACTTGACGCTGGCAAGGGTGAAGGACGGGGAGAGGCAGGTCGGCAAGGTCCTAGCCCAGAGCGGGGTGTTCGACCGCCCACAGGCGTACGGAATCTTGGAGGTCAGCGCGATCAGCCTCATGAGGAGCGAACTCAAACCCTCCGGCGCGGAGTACAGCCGGCTCTGGCAAGTCGAATTGCGGCAAGCCACTAACGCGTAGCGCCCCGTGCGCCGCAGCAGGCTAGGTTTACTCAGGGAAGTTCGGTATAATCCGCCGATTCCCGACAACCAAAAGGAGCATCGCGATGGCCGAACGAGACGAGAAGAAGCGGGCGTTGGACCTGGCTTTGTCGCAGATTGAAAAACAGTACGGGAAGGGCGCGATCATGAAACTGGGGACGGCAGAAGCGCCAGCCGATGTCCCGGCCATCTCCACCGGTTCATTGGGGCTCGATATCGCTCTGGGTGTCGGCGGCTTCCCGCGCGGACGGGTCGTCGAAATTTTCGGCCCTGAAGCGTCGGGCAAAACCACTCTGACCCTGCACGCCATCGCGGAGGCGCAACGTACCGGAGGGATCGCGGCCTTTATCGACGCCGAGCATGCGCTCGATTTAGGGTATGCGAGGAAGCTGGGAGTCCAGACCGACGATCTGTTGGTATCGCAACCGGATACCGGCGAGCAGGCGCTGGAGATTGCCGAGACGCTGGTCCGGAGTGGGGCGGTCGATCTCATTGTCGTGGACTCGGTCGCGGCGCTGGTCCCTCGTGCTGAGATCGAGGGCGAGATGGGCGATGCCCATATGGGCTTGCAAGCTCGGCTTATGTCGCAGGCTTTGCGCAAGCTGACGGCTGCCATTTCCAAGTCACAGACGACGGTGATCTTCATCAATCAAATCCGGATGAAGCTGGGCGTGATGTTCGGCAATCCGGAGACCACCACCGGCGGCAATGCGCTCAAGTTTTATTCCTCCGTGCGGTTGGACATCAGGAGGATCGAATCGATCAAAGAAGGGCAGGACGTCACAGGCAGCCGGGTGCGAGTGAAGGTCGTCAAGAACAAGCTAGCTCCACCGTTCAAGCAGGCCGAATTCGACGTGATGTTCGCGGAGGGCATTTCCAAGGCTGGCGAGTTGGTGGATCTTGGCGTGGAGAAAAAAGTCCTGGAAAAATCCGGCGCCTGGTATTCCTACAAAGGAGAACGACTGGGTCAGGGACGGGAAGCCGTGCGGGATTATTTGAAAACGAATCAGGCGGTGGCTCGGGAAATCGAAGGCCGGTTGCGGGAGTTGGCGGGCATTCCAGGCTTCGGCGGCGAGAGAAAAGCCGAGATGAAAGACGAGAAGCGTCTGGAGAGCCGAAGCGAGGACCGCAGGGGCCATAGCACCCGCGCCGGGGCTTAAACGACCCCGGCCGCACTGACACGCGGCATTGGCAGCGTGCCCCGTCCAGGCTGACAAAATGCCTCGCGCCACCATCTCCACCGAGCAGGTCGAGCACGCCGCACTGCGCTATCTGGCCCAACGGGATCGCACCGGTGCTCAGGTCGCACGGTATCTTGACCGCAAGGGTGCCTCTCCGACGCAAGTTCGCTCAGTCCTGCGCCGGTTGACCAAAGCGGGTTACGTGAACGATCGTGCATTCGCTGCACGGTGGGCGGAGGCTCGGTTGGCCCGGCGTCCGATGGGGCGCGAGGCGCTCAAGGCAGAGTTGTTACGACAGGGGCTGTCGGAGGGACTTGTCGTCCGAATGCTTGATACACTCTATCCACAAGGACGGGAGAGGGAACTGGCCGAGCAGGTGATCCGACAGGCAACCCGGCGCGCGCCGGTTTCTTCAAGCCGTGCTGCACGGTTGCTCAGGCAGCGCGGATTCGACGAAGAGACGATCGAGGAAGTCGTGCCAAGCGAGGACCCCAATGGAGTCTAGTCACCGATGAATTTCAGTGCTCAGGATCTCCGCCAGGCTTTTGTCCGCTACTTCGAGAGTCAGGGGCATCAGGCCGTGCCGAGCTCGTCGCTGATTCCGCAGGCGGATCCCACCTTGCTGTTCACCAACGCGGGGATGAACCAATTCAAGCGGGTGTTCCTCGGCGAGGAAACCAGGCCGTATCGCCGTGCGGTGAGCGTGCAGAAGTGCCTCCGGGCCGGTGGGAAACACAACGATCTGGAACATGTCGGCTATACGCGCCGGCACCATACCTTCTTTGAGATGCTCGGCAACTTTTCGTTCGGCGATTATTTCAAGGAAGAGGCGATCTGGTTCGGGTGGGAGTTCCTCACCCGAACCGTAGGATTGCCGAAAGACCGCCTCTGGGTCACGATCTTCCGGGAAGACGACGAGGCCTATCGGCTGTGGGAAAAAATCGGGATGCCAGCGTCCCGGATCGTGCGCTTCGGCGAAAAGGATAATTTCTGGCAGATGGCCGACACCGGCCCCTGCGGTCCGTGCTCCGAGATCCACTACGACCAGGGGCCAGCGGTGCCGGGCGACGAGGTGCCCAACGGCGCTGGTGACCGGGTCATCGAGATCTGGAACCTGGTCTTCATGCAGTACAACCGCGACGCCGACGGGACGTTGCACCCGCTGCCCAAGCCCAGCATCGACACCGGCATGGGCTTGGAGCGGCTGGCCGCAGTGGCTCAGGGGCGGTACAGCAATTATGACAGCGACCTGTTTCGACCGCTGCTCGATGTGATCGGAGCACAGGCCAGCCGTACATACGGCAGCGACGAGATCGCTGACCGCTCCATGCGCGTCGTGGCCGACCATCTGCGAGCGATCACTTTCCTTATCGCCGACGGTGTGCTCCCGTCCAACGAGGGGCGCGGTTATGTGCTGCGGCGCATTCTGCGTCGTGCGGCGCGCCATGGTCGACTGCTGGGACTGAGAGAGCCGTTTCTCTACAAGCTGACTGGGGCCGTCGTCGAGGTGATGGGGGCCGCCTATCCGGAACTCCGCGCCGCGGCGGGAACGGTTGCAGAAGTGACGCAAGGGGAGGAAGAACGGTTCATCGCGACGCTCGATCAGGGCTTGCCGATCCTGACAGACATGATCGCCAAGGCGAAACGCGCTGGCAGGTCTGTCCTGCCGGGGACCGATGTCTTCAAGCTGTATGACACGTATGGATTCCCGCTGGACCTGATCGCCGAGGCCTGTCGGGAACAGGGGATGACCCTGGACGAAGCCGGCTTCGACCGCGCCATCGAGGAGCAGCGAACGCGCGCGAGGAAGACGGCCAGCTTCCAGGAGGAGGCAGCCAGGCCGATCTTGGTGGAACTAGCGGGGAAGTTGGGCGCGACGCGTTTTGTCGGTTATGAACGGTTGGAGTCTGAGAGCGTCATTCAGGCGATCCTGAAAGGGGATCGGGTGGTCAAAGAAGCGGTCGAAGGCGATGAGGTCGAACTGGTGCTGAGTGAGACGCCGTTCTACGCCGAGGGCGGTGGACAGGTGGGGGATCGCGGGGTGCTGACCGGGCCGGAGGGACGCGTGGAGGTGGTCGATACCACCAGGCCGGTGGCGAGCGTGATCATCCATAAAGGCATTGTACGGGCGGGTCGGATCCGCGAAGGAGAGCCGGTCCGGACTATGGTCAACCCGATGACCCGACAGGATGCGGCGCGTAACCATACCGCAACCCATCTGGTCCATGCGGCGCTGCGGGAATTGCTGGGGCCGCATGTCAAACAATACGGTTCGCTGGTAGCGCCCAACCGGCTGCGCTTCGACTTCACCCATTTCAAGCCCCTGTCCTCGCGCGATATCGACGCAATTGAATCGATGGTGAACGAGCATGTGCGCCGCAACGAACAGGTGCGCACCGAAGTGATGGGAGTGCAGGACGCGGTGGCGTCGGGGGCGTTGGCCTTTTTCGGCGACAAGTACGGCGACCTGGTGCGGGTGGTGAGCATCGAGTCGTTCAGCAAGGAACTGTGCGGTGGCACCCATTGCCGACAGACCGGGGAGATCGGCGTGTTTCGCATCGTGTCGGAAACCGGGGTGGCGGCCGGCGTGCGTCGGATCGAGGCTCTGACGGGCAGCGGGGCGCTCGCCCATATGAAGCGGTTGGAGGCGGAGATCCGGGAGTTGTCCGAGTTACTAAAAGCCAGCCCTACCGAGTTGGTCGCAAAGACTCGTAAACTGACGGTGCAATTGAAGGAAAAAGAGCGCGAACTAGAAGCATTAAAACTGAAGATAGCTGGTGGGGCGGCGGTTGACGCGCAGGTCAGAACCGTGCATGGCGTCCAGGTGCATGTCCAGCGGGCCGACGGCCTAGACGCCTCCGGCATGCGCGCGTTGGCTGATCGGTTGAGGGACAAACTGCGAAGCGGCGTGATCGCGTTGGGTGCGGCTAACGACGGCAAAGTGTCGTTGCTAGTGGTCGTCACGAAGGATTTGACGCCGCGGCTCAAGGCTGGCGACTTGATCCGTGAAATGGCGGCCGAGGTAGGGGGAACCGGCGGCGGACGGCCTGAGATGGCGCAGGCCGGCGGCAAGCATCCCGAGCGGCTCGGCGCGGCGCTGGAAAAAGTCTTTCGACTGGTCCAACAAGCGCTGGAGCGGTAAGCTAATGGCTGGAATGCGTATTCTGGCTCTGGATCACGGCACCACGCGCATCGGCGTAGCCGTGAGCGATGAGTTGCGGTGGATAGCCCAGCCGGTCGAGACATTCAAGCGACGCGGCCTGGAGGCAGACATTGCGCATATTCAGCACCTGGTGCGGACCTACGAGGTCGGCACGGTGGTGATGGGATTGCCCCTTCGGCTGGACGGCACGGTCGGGACGGCTGCGCAGGCGGTCAACCGGTTCGTCGAGCGTTTGGCACAAGCCCTCGACGTACCGGTGGTCACCTGGGATGAACGGTTGACTACCAAGTCTGCCGAACAACTCCTGGTCGCTGCCGAGATCAGCCGGAAGAAGCGAAAGGGAGTAGTGGACCGTGTCGCCGCCGCGCTCCTGCTTCAAAGTTACCTGGAAAACTTAACCTCAGCGGTTCACAGCGACGAGGCGGGACGGGGAGGGGAAGCGGCGGCGAAGGGTCCCGGCTGATGACGAGTCACCACGGCTGAGATCGGGATGATGACCACTCGACTGGTTCCCTGGCTGATTGTCGCTTCGCTCGGCCTGGGCGGCATAGCCGGGTATCGGGTCATGCAATGGGTGGCTGCTCCGGCCGTTTCTCATTCCGATACGCCTCCTACCAAAATCGTAGTCATTCCTGAAGGGGCGTCGTTCCAACATGTGGCGGCGTTATTGGAACGGGAGCAGCTTATCAAAAGCCGCTCGGCGTTTCTTCTCCTCGGCAAAGCGACTGATGCCGACCGCAGGATTCATCCGGGGGAATATGAATTCAACGCCGGCATGTCGCCAGCCGAGATTCTGGCCAAGCTCGTCGCGGGGCGCGTAGTCCTGCATCAGGTCACGATTCCGGAAGGGTTTACCATGGTCCAGATCGCGGAGACGCTCGGAGCGCGGGGGGTGGTCGATCGGGCCGAGTTCCTTCGTCTGGCGCAGGACCGTGGGTTCATTCGGACCTTGGGCATCGAAGCGGACAGCTTGGAAGGCTACCTCTTCCCCGACACGTACCGGTTCGCCCGTCTTACCAAGGCCAAAGACGTCATCCGCGTCTTTGTGGACAATTTGTGGCAGGCATTCACGCCGGAATTGCGCGAACGGGCGAAACAGGTCAATCTGAGCATTCACGAAGTTCTCACCCTGGCCTCTGTAATTGAAAAGGAAACCAGTGTGGACGAGGAACGCCCGCTCATTTCGGCGGTCTTTCACAATCGCCTGCGGAAAAATATCCCGCTTCAGAGCGACCCCACCGTGATCTATGGGTTGGCGGCGGCCTTTGACGGCAATCTGCGGAAGCAGGACTTGGACAGCAAAAGCCCCTACAACACCTATCGTGTCAAGGGACTGCCTCCTGGCCCGATCGCCAATCCAGGCGCGCGTGCGATCCGAGCGGCGCTGTATCCGGCGCCGGCGCCATATCTCTATTTTGTCTCGCGCAACGACGGGACGCATCAGTTCTCTTCCACGCTGGAGGAACATAATCAGGCGGTCGAGAGATATCAGCGTCGACCTTGGCGCAGGGTATCGTGACACATGTTGATTGCCGACCTTCCGACCCTCATCGAGCACACCATCCTGCGGCCCGAGGCCACCAAAGCCGACGTGCTCCGTGTGTGCGCAGAAGCAGTGAAGTACGGCTTCGGAGCCGTCTTTGTGCCGCCGTGTTATATCGACGAAGCCGTTGCTGCGATCAAAGGTACGGCGATCCGAGTCGGCGTGCCTGTCGGGTTCCCGTTGGGCAGCCAGACGACGAAGGTGAAGGTAACCGAGGCGGCGGAGGCGGCCGGTCGCGGAGCCAGGGAAGTGGATATGGTGATCAACATCAGCCGTCTGAAATCAGGTGAGTACAGTCTCGTCCGACTGGACATCGAAGAGGTCGTCAAGGCCACGCCAGGCGTCACTCATAAGGTGATTCTCGAAACCGGCTATCTGACGAGGGACGAGAAAGCCACGGCTTGTCGGCTGGCGGTCGATGCCGGTGCCGAGTATGTGAAGACCTCAACAGGGTTCGCTGCCGGAGGCGCGACGGTGGAGGATGTGCGGCTCCTGAAAGCCTCGGTCGCCGGGCGAGCCAGGGTGAAGGCCTCGGGCGGGATCAGAGATTGGCGGACGACGCAGGCGCTGTTAGAGGCTGGGGCTGATCGGATCGGCACCAGCGCGAGTGTGAAGATCGTAGAAGAATGGTTGGCAGCTGCGAAGCAGCGGTAGCGCAGTGAAGCTCATGTTGCCTCTGACTGACAGCGGCGCGTCGCGCGGTTTCTGGGAACCCGGTGCATGGTCTGAGGCGGAAGCGGGCGGATGTTCCGTTGCCGCGCAACGACCTGCAAGCCGCGAGGCCCGCGACCTTTTTCGCAAGTGCTCGACTTGTCCCGCGAACTTCCATCCTGATCTGTCACCGTTCCCCCGCTCGGACTGTATAGGCTTCCGCTGAGGTTTCTGTTCTAGTCGAGTGTGCCATTATGGTCGACCGCGTTATCCTCATGGTTCTGGACGGACTCGGCGTCGGCGCATTACCGGACGCGGCGGAATACGGGGATGCTGACTGCAATACGTTGGCGCACGTTGCGGAAGAAGTTGGCGGGCTGGCCGTGCCCAACCTCGAGGCCTTGGGGCTGGGACATCTCGGTTGGTTCAAAGGTGTGAGTCCGGTCAGCCAGCCGCATGGATGTTTCGGCAAGCTCGGATTTCTCTCCAAAGGCAAGGATTCCCTCACCGGGCTTTGGGAATTGGCTGGAGTATTGCTGGACGAGCCGTTGCCAGCCTATCCGGACGGGTTTCCCCAGGAAGTCGTGGACATCGTGCAAGGCGTGAGCGGGCGGAAGATCTTGGGAAACCGCATTGCCCGGGCGGCGGATGTGGTTGAAGAATTGGGGCCGGAGCATCTCCGCGGCGGCGCACTGATCCTGTTCACCAGCGGAGGCTACGAGCTTCAGATCGCTGCCCATGAAATGGTCATGGCACCAGAGGCCCTTTACGCGGTGTGTCGAAAGACGAGGAGGGCGTTGCAATCTTTCTATCGGGTGCCTCGGATTGTGGCGCGTCCGTTTTCCGGAGAGGTTGGCGCGTTCGTTCTCACGGACAAGCGGCGTGATTATGTTCCGGAGCCGAGCGGGCAAACCCTGCTCGACGGGCTCAGCCGGTCGGGGCAGTTGGTGATGGGCATCGGCAAGATCGACGACTTATTCGCCAGCCGTGGCCTGACCCGATCGACGCGCGGGGGGGCGATCATCCGTGTATTTGAGGAAATGGGAAAGGTGTTAAGCCAGATGCCCCGCGGCTTGATCTTCGCGAGCGTTGATGTGGCTTGCGGGAGCGCTCCAGCCTGTGCGGCGGCGGTGCAGGAGTTCGACCGACTATTGCCGCGACTGCAGGACCAGCTCCGTCCCGGAGACCTCCTGTGCTTGACCGCCGATCACGGGGCCGATCCGATCGACAAGGAGCGGATCCATTCGCGCGAGTACGCACCGTTGTTGATCGGCGGGCCGAGGCTTGCACGCGGGGTGGATTTGGGAACGCATCCCACCGCTGCGGATCTAGGTCAAACGATTGCGGAAGCCTTGGGGGCTCCGAGGCTGGCCTGCGGCGAGAGTTTTTTAGAGGTGCTGCGGCCGGGATAATCGGGAGCAGAGGACGTGACGTGTCAAACGCCAGCGCGAATTGTCCGAAAAGACAAACTTCCACGAACGACGTCGGAGAGATCCGCGTGACGCATGTTGATGCATGAAGGAGAGGCAATGTCGTTCGAAGCGCGGTTGAGGCAACTCGGCATCGAGCTTCCGTCTCCCCCCAAGCCGGTCGCGACCTATGTGCCGGCGGTTCAGGTGGGTGATCTCTTGTTTTTGAGTGGCGTTATTCCGTTCCGTGACGGGCAGGTAGCCTTACCTGGCAAACTGGGCCGGGAATTGACGGTCGAGCAGGGAGTCAAAGCGGCCCGGATTGCGCTGCTGAATGCACTGGCCATCATCCGGGACGAGCTGGGAACGCTGGATCAAGTGAAACGCATCGTGCGCCTGGTCGGTCACGTGGCGTCGGCCGAAGGTTTCGCGCAGCATCCCACGGTGCTCAACGGTGCGTCCGATCTGCTGGTGGCCTTGTTCGGAGAGGCCGGACGTCACGCACGCGTTGCGCTGGGCGCCGCCGAATTGCCGCTTCATGCGCCGGTCGAACTCGAGCTTATCGTGCAAGTGGCAAGGAAGCCGGGAGGTGCTTGACACCGCAAGGCGTCGTGATGTTAAGTGGCTCTACCCCATGGGATGCAAACCGCGACGGATACCTTGGAATGCACTGATCTTGGCGGCCGTATGGGCGCTAGGCGCGGTCGAACACGCCGACGCAGCAGATGCGAACGAACGGGTTCTAACAGATGCCGAATACGCGCAGGTTGCTGAAGCCAAGGCTGTCTATATCGACCTGACTTTTTCCACGTGGCATCCGCGAGGGCGCACCCTGTCGCAGATCGGTCCCACGCTGAAAATCAAGCTGTCGAATGCGGGCTTTACAGTGGTTCCCCACGAGAGCGATCCGCACGATCTGACTCTCAAAGTGCGCTATCGTGAGGAACGGGGGCAGCAGTACAAGTTCGATACCTACGGAACCGAAATCACGTGCGAAGTCAAGTTGGAGCATGTTTCGGCGGGATTGTTGCTTGATCTGACGATTCGGGAGACGTCCGGAGAGTATGATTCCGGGACGCCGCCGTATCTCGAAGTTTTGGAACGGTTTGACACGAATCCGTATTTTTATTTTCTCGGAGAAATCGTGTCTGCCAGAACCAAATCGCGCTCAGATGTGACCCAGGCGCTGATTCAAAGTCTGCAGCGAATGATCCAGGCTGAAACGCCTAAGGTCGAGCCGTTGCAGGACGCGCACGGATTCTTGCCGGGAGAATCGTTGTACCCGACGCTGGTTCGAGAAAACACGATTCGCGAACTCGGTCGGTTGCGGGACAACCGGGCAGTGCCGGTGTTGGTGGCGTTGCTGGGTCATGCGAGCAGACAGACCAGGTTGGCCTCCATCGAGGCCTTGCGACCGTTGCGGGATTTGGCCGAAGTGCGGTCCGCTCTGGAACGGATGGCGATGGGCGATCGAGACCCGGAGGTCAGAAAGGCAGCCGCAACGGCGCTGAGTGCCTCGACTTCCGCATCTCCGATGAATTGATCGACCGGCGTCTTATCCTTGCTTGACAAGGGAAAAATGCGGTTGTTATAGTCCGCGTTGTCCCTTCGCTGCACGGTGTGGTTTCCCATCTCGGCCTCATGCCTCGGTTGCGCGGGGGTTCAGAGCCACGCGCGGGTCAAGTTTTGAATCAGGACGACACATGAACGGCTTACCAGAGATTCGCTTTCTTTGTTCTCGGCCGGCTGGCATCAAGCACCGCCGCGGTTCAGGTCTCATCGGTCTGTTCCACCTTGCGGACGCGTTGCGGCTTCTCGGTTTGTTCATGACCGTGTTGCTCATGACAGTGTCGGGTTTCCATGCCTTCGCTGCGGGCCGGGTCACGATTACGCCGGAGTCTGCGACGCCCGGCGCTACGGTCTCCATCACCGGAACCGGGTTCGGCCCATTCAAATCTGCGCAGACCAATCGGGTGCTGTTCAACGGTGTCCCGGCCTTGATTCAGCGTTGGGAGCCCGATCTGATCGAAGTCAAGGTGCCGTTCAGGGCCGCTGAAGGACCGGTCGATGTGATCACGGGCAGGAAGAAGATCAAGGCGGGGACATTCAAGGTCGTGCGGCCGACGATCGATTCGGTGACGCCGTCTGAAGCGGAACCGGGGACGGTGATCCGACTTCATGGGGTGCATTTCGGCAACACCGCCGGGTCACGCGATCGCAATACGATGTTCGGCGTCAACGATGTGTTAATTGGTGGCGTGCCTGTGCGGGCGCTTCGTTGGCGTGATGACACCATTGAGGTTGAGGTGCCGGCCAATGCGACCTCGGGGGATGTGGTGGTTCGACTTGCTTCTTCGGACCCGCTGCCTGACGGTTCATGCTGTGCCCCGGTGGAATATACGATGAGCAATGCCGTGCCCATCACGCTCATCCCGTCCGTGCGCGTCGATCCGATCAGCGGACCGGTTGGGACGAAAGTGGTGCTGTTCGGGAAAGGGTTCGGTCAAACCAAGGCGCCGGAAGACGGTGTGTTCTTTAATGGACGGCCGGCGACGGTGGCGAAATGGGCCGATAATTTGATCGTTGTCCATGTCCCGCTCGATGCGTCCAGCGGGCCGCTCGTCCTCAGACGCGGCGGCACTGAACGGACGGTCGGCAATTTCACGGTCCATGTGCCCAAGGCGTCGTCGGTCACGCCTACGAGCGCGCCAATCGGGACGCTCATTAAGATCACGGGCGAACATTTCGGACTGTACTCGGAGAGCGGGTCGACGCCGTTTGCCTTCGCCGATTTCAACAAGGGCGAAAATAGCGTCGAGATCGGCGGGGTGCCAGCCGTGATTTATCGCTGGCATGACGACCGCATCGATGCCTGGGTGCCGTTCAGTGCCAAGAGCGGTCCGGTGGTCGTGAAACGAGGAGGCACCAGGCCGAATCCGGATGGATCCTGCTGCGCCGAGCGCGGGATCGTGGCCACGGAAGCCGGGACATTCACGGTGGTCTCGCCGAAGATCGAGTCCTATTCCCCGACATCGGCCGGCGTCGACGAGATCGTGACCATTAAGGGATCGGGATTTGGCACATTTTTGAAGACGACCGAAGCGACGCAGTCCGGGCTGAACGAAGGAGGGCATGACAACGCCCCTATCGATCTCGGCGAGAATGTGTCCAGGACCGAAGTTCTGTTCAACAATATCGCCGCTCTCGTGGTGTCGTGGAGTGACACCGAAATCAAAGTCCGGGTTCCTCGCCGGAACGTGTTCGGCGTTGGCAAGAAAGGGGAATTCAATCCCGATCTGGCGACCGGTCCGTTGGTAGTGCGTCGGGGGTCTTGGGATCTCCTGCCGGACGGAAGTTGTTGTACGCCGAAGAAATGGCTGACCTTGGAGGCTGGACCGTTCACGATCAAAGCGCAAGGATTGCCGGATCAGGGTTACTTCACCGATCCGAGTCCGGAAGCGAGCACGACCCAATAAGCACACAATCTTGTCCTTCATGAATCCCCCCGTTTTTCCGTCGCGAGCGGTCGCCGCGGCAGTTCTCTGGAGCGTAGGGTTCGTCAACCCGGCTGGTATGTTTGCGGCGGACGAACGTCCGCACGTGCTGGTGGCGCAGCAGAAGAGCGGCACCGGGGTCACGCTGATGGGTGTCCATTTTCACGATATTCGGCTCGGTTGGGCCGTAGGGGACGGCGGCACGATTGTGAAGACCACCGATGGCGGAAAGCGATGGAGGAAAATCGCCAGCGGGACATCGGCTCGGTTGACCGGCGTGTTCTTCGTCGATTCCCGACGCGGATGGGTCGTCGGGGCCAACGGAACGGTTCGCCACTCCAACGACGGAGGCGAAAGTTGGGTTCCTCAGTCGTCCAGGGTGCAGGTCCCCCTGTATGGTCTCTATTTTGTGTCGCCCACGCATGGGTGGATAGTGGGCGGATCAGGCACGATTCTGCACACGGAGGACGGCGGGATCCACTGGTCGGACCAGATCAGCGGAACCAACGCGGCGCTTTACGCGGTGCATTTCGTGGATTCGCGGCGGGGAACGGCAGTCGGGGCGCTGGGTACCATTCTCTCGACCACGGACGGCGGCGCGACGTGGACTGCCCAGGAAGCGCCAAGCTCGGTAACGTTCTTCGACGTGTTTTTCAACGATCCGTTGAACGGCTGGGCTGTGGGCAATGCCGGTGCGATGTTTCAGACAACCGATGCTGGCAATCACTGGATCGACCGAACCCTACCCTGCACGAGGTCCTGCACGAGGGTGACCGATCTCATCCGTATTCGGTTCACCAGTCCTCAGGTGGGCTGGATCGTAGGTGAACGAGGCAGCGTCTTCCGCACCACCGATGCGGGCTTCACATGGGCGGAGGAAAAGAACGAGGCCAAGGTGTCCCTGTTCGGACTTTCCTTTCCCAACCCTTCCCACGGCTGGGCCAGCGGCGAGCGGGGTACCATCGTGCACATCGCCGCACCCGTCGAACCCGTAAACCAGTAGGTGTGAGGGGGGGCGGACGTCCGCTCCTCTCGCGTGGCCTACCCCAGCTCTCCCAGTCGGCTTTGCAGGATACTGAGTCCCGTCAGAGCGGCGGTCTCGGCTCTGAGAATTCGGTTTCCCAGCGTGACAAAGCTGAAGCCGCATGCGCGGGCTAGTCCAAGTTCTTCAGGCGTCCACCCTCCTTCCGGTCCCACAACGAGGACGATCGGCGTCGTGGCGTCTTCGGGTAAGGGAACGGCAAGCAGGCCGTGGCCACTCGTGCGCTCAGTTAAGATAAGCCGACCGGGTGTGGCGGACTGTCGCGGGACAAATTCGTCGAAGTCGCAGGGATTCTCAAGGATCGGGATGTCCCAGCGTTCGGATTGCTGGGCCGCTTCCAAGGCGATCCGCTCCCAACGAAGTCGCTGATGAGGAATGCGGGTTGCCAGCGGTCGGACCACCGAGTAGCGCGTGATCAGTGGGACGATCGAGGAGACCCCGAGTTCAGTGGCCTTTTGGACCAGCCAATCCATCCGGTCGCCCTTGAGCAAAGCCGGAGCGAGAATGAGCGGAGGACTTCGGCGGTCCGGTGCGCGTTCCTCCCGTGTGATACGGCCGATCAGTTCATGCCGGCCTATTCGTGTGATGGTCATCCGATAGCGGCGATGCTGGTTGTCGCCCACCCAGAGTTCTTCACCCACTTGCACCCGGAAGCTGCGCAGGTGATCGAGGAGGGGGCCGGTGATGGTCACGGTCCCGTTGTGGATCTGAGCCGCGGTGATGAAAAACACCGGCATCGGCGACCGGATCGATCGGAGGTCTGGAGGGGACAGTGAAGCGGAGAACGGACGATGGTGGTCACTCGAAAAAGGTCTTCATCTTGTCGAAGAAACCGTCCTCCTCGTTGTCCAGCGTCATCCCGCTTTCTTTGGCGAATTCGGTCAATAGTTCCTTTTGCTTCGGCGTCAGCTTGGTTGGAATCTGGATTTTGATCGTACACAACTGATCGCCCGTCTGGTGCCCTTTCAAGCTGGGCACTCCCAACCCCTTCAGCCGCAGCACCTTGTCGTGTTGCGTGCCGGGGGGAATTTTGATGATCGTTTTCCCCTTCAACGTGGGGACTTCGACTTTCCCGCCCAGCGCCGCTGTCACGAAGCTGACCGGAACGTCACACAAGATGTCGTTGCCTTTCCGCGTAAAGACCGGATGCGGCTTGACAGTCACGGCGACATACAGGTCGCCAGGCGGTCCGCCATTGATGCCGTGCTCGCCTTCATTGGCCAGTCGCAGCCGCATGCCCGATTCGATTCCGGCGGGAATGTGCACGGACAGAGTCCGTTCTCGGTAGACACGTTGACGACCTTGACAGGTGCTGCAGAGTTCCGTGATGACGTGGCCGCTACCTTCGCACTGACCACACGGCCGGCTGATGCTGAAAAACCCCTGTTGGAACCGAAGCTGCCCAGTCCCCTTGCAACTGGGGCAGGTTTTAATCGAAGACGACGACCGTGCGCCGCTGCCTTTGCAGTCCGGACAGACCTCCCACCGCGGAATTTTGAGCTTAGCTTCTTTCCCGTAAACCGCTTCTTCGAAGGACAGCTCCAGGTTGTATTGAAGATCCGATCCGCGTTCGGCTCTTGACCGTCCGCGCGGGCTGCCGAAGAAATCTTCAAAGATGTCGTTGAAGATGTCGCTGAACCCGCCGCGGCCGAACTCGAAGCCCTCGAACCCGCCGGGCCCCTGCTGCGTGCCGGCATGACCAAACATGTCGTAACGCCGGCGCTTCTCTTGGTCGCTGAGGACTTCGTAGGCTTCGTTGATCTCTTTGAATCGTTCCTCGGCGACTTTTTTCTGGTGCTCGGTGCTTTGGAGATCAGGATGGTATTGGCGTGCCAGTCGGCGGTAGGCTTTCTTGATGTCTTCCTCGGAGGCGTTCCGGTCGACTCCGAGCACCTCGTAATAGTCGCGCTTTGCCACGGAAGCCATAGCTTTCTACGTCGAACAAAGACCGAGTCCCGCACGAACGGAACTCGGTCTTGTTGGGCGTTATTGTACTCTACTTTTTGTCCTTGTCCACTTCTTCGAATTCGGCGTCCACGACCTTGTCGTCCGTCTTGCCTTGGGTGCTGCCGTTGCCCTTCGTGCTGCTCGGCCCCGCGCCGGCGGACGCCTTCTTGTACATCTCCTCGGCCAGTTTGTGCGACGCGCTTGTCAAGGCCTGCACCGCCGACTCGATGGCCGCGAGGTCGTTTCCTTCCATCGCCTTGCGGACACTCGCGATCGCGTCCTTGATTCTGTTCTTGTCCTCCTCACTGATCTTGTCGCCGTGCTCGGTCAGATTTTTCTCGGTGCTGTAAATCAGCGAGTCGGCTTGGTTGCGCGCTTCTGCAAGCTTGCGCCGCTTCTTGTCTTCTTCGGCGTGAGCCTGGGCTTCCTTCACCAGCCGTTCGACCTCTTCCTTGCTGAGTCCGCTGGAGGCGGTGATCTTAATCGACTGTTCTTTACCGGTCCCCAAATCCTTCGCGGACACGTGCACGATACCATTGGCGTCGATGTCGAAGGTGACCTCGATCTGGGGTACGCCGCGCGGTGCCGGTGGGATACCAACTAGGTCGAACTGCCCCAACAGTTTGTTGTCTGCGGCCATCTCGCGCTCACCCTGGAAAACCCGAATCGTCACAGCGGTCTGGTTGTCGGCCGCAGTGGAAAAGATCTGGCTCTTCTTGGTCGGGATGGTCGTGTTGCGCTCGATCAAGTGCGTGAAGATGCCGCCGAGGGTTTCAATGCCCAGGGTAAGCGGCGTCACGTCTAGGAGCAGGACGTCCTTGACCTCGCCTTTCAACACGCCGCCCTGGATGGCCGCGCCGACGGCCACCACCTCGTCAGGATTGACGCCACGATGCGGTTCCTTGCCGAAGAATTCGCGGACGACCTGGATGACCTTCGGCATCCGGGTCATGCCGCCCACCAGCACCACTTCGTCAATGTCCCTGGCTGTCACGCCCGCGTCGGCCAATGCTTTCTTGCACGGTTCGATGGTCCGCTGGATCAGGTCATCCACAAGCTGTTCCAGTTTGGCCCGCGTGAGCTTGGTCACCAGGTGCTTTGGCCCGCTGGCATCCGCGGTGATGAAGGGCAAATTGATCTCGGTCTCCTGCGAGGACGACAACTCGATCTTCGCTCGTTCAGCCGCTTCCTTGAGCCGCTGGAGGGCCATGCGATCCTTGCGCAAATCGATCCCTTGGTCTTTTTTGAACTCCTCCACCAGCCAATCCATGATCCGGAGGTCGAAGTCATCGCCGCCGAGGTAGGTATCTCCGTTGGTGGACTTGACTTCGAAGACACCGTCGCCAATTTCCAGAATGGAGATATCGAACGTCCCACCGCCAAGGTCGTAGACTGCGATGCGCTCGTCCTTTTTCTTGTCAAGGCCATACGCCAGCGAGGCGGCCGTCGGTTCATTGATGATACGAAGCACGTTGAGGCCGGCGATCTGCCCAGCATCTTTGGTGGCCTGGCGCTGGCTATCGTCAAAGTACGCTGGCACGGTGATGACTGCCTCGGTGACCTTCTCGCCAAGATAATCCTCCGCCGTCTGTTTCATTTTTTGGAGAATCATCGCCGAGATCTCAGGCGGGCTGTATCGTTTGCCGTGCAGCACGACATGCGCGTCGCCGTTGTCTGCCTCGACAATTTTGTAGGGGAGCCTTTTGATGGCCTCCTGCACTTCGCGCGAACGGTACTTGCGCCCCATCAGTCGTTTGACAGAAAAAATGGTGTTTTCCGGGTTGGTAATGGCCTGACGTTTTGCAATTTGGCCCACCAACCGTTCGCCTTTGTCTGTGATGGCGACGACTGAAGGAGTGGTTCGGCTGCCTTCCGCGTTGGCGATGACGACCGGGTCTCCTCCGCTCATGACCGCGACGCAGGAATTGGTGGTTCCGAGATCGATACCGATGACCTTACCCATGTGCGTCTCCTTCCTTCATGAAGCATTCACCGCATCAATCGGTGCCGTCCTTATGACACGGGCTCCTCAGATTGGTCCGATGTTTTCGTGGATACGCTGACCATGGCGGCCCGCAGCAATCGGTCATGTAGGAGATAACCTTTTTGAAATTCTTCGACCACCATGTTGGCCGCGACCTCCGCCGACTCGACTTGCGCCACGGCCTGATGGCGGGTCGGGTCGAACGGCTCTCCAACGCTTGCAATCGGACGGACTCCAAACTTTGCCAATGCCTCCGTCAGTAGCTTCAAGGTCAGCTCGACACCTTGAACGAGGGCTTCGCCCCCACCATTCTCTTTCTCTTTGGCCGAGCGAATCGCCCGTTCCAAGTTATCGATGACCGGCAGCAGTTCACGTAGAAGTTGCTCGTTTCCAAAACGGATCTGCTCCCGTTGCTCCCGCTGCGTCACGCGCTTGTAGTTCTCAAACTCTGCTGCTAACCGGAGATACTTATCCTGCAGCGCCTCACATTCCGCGGACTTGGAAGCGAGTGCCCTCCTCAGTTCTGCAACCGGTTCCGCTTCTTTCGGCGATTCGTCCGGGGGAGAAGGGACTTCCTGAGTCTTGGTTTCTAACTCTTTGATTGTATTTGTATTTTTGTCGTTCTGATCCACCAGAGTACCAGTGTACCTATACTGGCAGCGAGATAGCCACCAAGCCCTTAAAGTCAACGGGTCTCAGGAGATTTGTTTCCTGATCGAGACAGACATGTCGGCGCGGATCAAGCCAGCGTCATGGCCGCAAGGTGGCGATCCTTTTATATTATGGCGTCGACGCGGTATCATCCCCGTTGCATTGGCAGAGCAATTGATGGGTTCCCCGACACGGGGTCTAGGTGGCCAACAACCGGCTCTGCACGATCTCTGGTCTAGAGTTCTCAGCCTGCCCTGCCCGCATGAACCCTTTTGTTTTTTAAGGTGGGTGAAGCTCCCGGCCGTTCGCTCTGACGGCTGTTGGCTGTTTCTCAAAGCAAGCCGAGTGGCTTGTGTGGCTGAAGAGACTTCACGCTTCGCCTCGACTCCGTCGGTAGAGCAGTTCCAAGCCTTCCAGGGTTAGCAAGGGGCGCACTTCGCGAATCGTTCGTGATTCGGGAACGATAATCGCGGACAGCCCTCCGGTCGCGACCACGAAAGTAGAACAGCCCAACTCCTGTTCCATGCGTCGGACGATTTCGTCCACCAATCCCGCGTGGCCGTAAACCAAGCCGGATTGGATGCTGCTTGCCGTGTCTCGACCGATCACGGACTTGGGACGGACCAGTTCCACCTTGGGCAATTTGGCTGTGCGTGAAAACAGAGCGTCCGCAGAGATGCTCAGACCCGGCGCAATGACCCCCCCGAGGTATTCGCCGGTCCGGGTTACAGCGCAGAAAGTAGTTGCGGTGCCGAAATCGACGATGATGAGGTCGGTTCGATAGCGATGGTAGGCGGCCGCCGCGTTGACGAGCCGGTCGCTGCCGATCTCTTTCGGATTGGCGTAACGCAGCGTGAGGCCGGTGTCTGTCTCGCAAGAGATCACCAGCGGAACCTGGCCGAAACAGGTCTGGGTCATTGTCTCGAACGGGTGGGTCAGGGAGGGCACAACACTGGAAATGGCCGCGCCGGAGATGTGCTCCGGCTTCACCCCTGCTGCCGCCAGGAGATTCGAGAACAGAATCCCGTATTCGTCGGATGTCTTGCGGGGATCGGTCGCCAAACGCCAATGGCGCTTCAAGATCTGGCCGTCGAACAGTCCCCAGACAATGTTAGAATTTCCGATATCGATGGCCAGCAGCATGATCCAAATTTTACTCCGCCTTCGCTCGGATTTGCCATCATCTCAGGTGCAACACATCGCCGACATGAATCTCCAATAGTTCCGGGTGGACTCGGGCGGACGGCGTGCCGCTGCGAATGATTCGCAGGCCACCGCTCTCGGCGATCGAGTCGGCCGTTCCCTCGACTTGGTCGCCCTGTGCCAGGGTGACCAGGACTCTGCGTCCCAGGGTCGAGCAACGGTCGCTGTATTCCCGTCTCAGCCGTTCGATTGGCTCCGATGCGAGCCGCTCCAAGCGATGCTCGACCTGCGCCAAAACCCCCGCCAGTAACCGCGCGCGATCGACAGGATGGCCGATCTCCGCCAGCAGCGAGGTGGCGCTCGCGCGAAGATCGTCCGGGAATCGATCGCGATCGAGATTAACGTTGAGGCCGATGCCGATGACGACAAAGGGGACACCATCCCGTCTGCACGCGCTTTCGCAGAGCAAGCCCCCGATTTTCCGGTCGTTCACCAACAGGTCATTGGGCCATTTGAGCGACGGGGTCAGCGCAGTCTCCTGTTGAATCGCGTCGGCACAGGCCAGAGCTGAGGCCAGCGGTATCCACGGCAACCAGTGCGCCTTTCGTTCCGGCGAGGGTTGACGCAACACGATCACCGAGCAATAGAGATTGACTCCGGGTGGCGAGAACCACGACCGGCCGCGGCGCCCTCGACCGGCGGTCTGCTGGTCCGCCACCACCGTCGTACCGTCTTCCGCCCCTTGCAGGGCCAGTGCCGCTGCGACCGTATTGGTGGAATCCGTTTCTTCCAGAAGGTAGAGCGACCGGCCGAGGATTCGGGTCGAGAGATGCCGTTGGATCGAATCGACCGTGAGCGGGAATGAGCGCGGTGAGTCAAGCACAGGTTACACAGTCCGGCGCCGGTCCCCGAGCGGCAAAATATCCATGCTGATCTCGGCGGCGGGAGCTGAATGGGTGAGTGCACCGACCGAGATGAAGTTCGCCCCGGCTTCGGCCATTTCACGGACATTGTCCAGCGTGATGCCGCCCGAGACTTCGACGAGGGCCCGCCCCTTGATCAGATTCACAGCCCGGCGCACGGTCGACGGGGACATGTTATCGAGCAGGATGACATCGGCCGCTCCGTCTAGCGCCTCGCGGATCTGCTTTAGAGACTCCACCTCGACGATGACCCGTAGGCCGTGAGGGCTGCGTTCCCTGGCCAGACGGCAGGCGTCGGCGACGTTCAGTCCTTGTGTCCTCAAGAGAGCTAGGTGGTTGTCTTTGATCAGGACGCCGTCGCCTAGACTGCGGCGATGATTCCATCCGCCACCCAGACGGACCGCCCACTTTTCCAGCGCGCGTAGGCCGGGCACGGTCTTCCTCGTGTCCACGATTCTGACCGGATAACCTTGAACGGCCTGGCAGAATCGCGCAGTGAGGGTTGCGATGCCGGACAGGTGTTGGAGGAAATTAAGCGCGACCCGCTCGCCCATCAGGAGTGAACGGCCGTCGCCTTCAATGGTCAACAAGACGTTGTCCCGCGCAAGTCTCGTTCCCTCTTTCACCGCATGGACGATTTTCAGCGACGAATCAACCGCGCGGAACGTTTCCCGCGCCGCCGCGATGCCGGCCACGACCAGGGCCTGCCGGGCTACCACCACTCCGCGAGCAGGGCAGGGGCCCCCAAAAAGCGACGAGGTCGTCGCGTCGCCGAGGGTAAGGTCTTCGCGCAGTGCTACGCGAACGGCCTGGCGGATGTCTGCGATGGGGACGGGGATCATGGCGCGCGTCGCCGCATGATCGCGCAAAGCTGCTCTTCGCTGCTGAGCAGAACGGCCTGATCTCGTTGCAGAACCTTGAGCCGCTCTTGGTGCTCAGCGACCACATCGGGAGGAGCGTTGGACGTGAACTCGACGTTTTTGAGCTTGGCTTCCAAGCGCTGGACTTCTACTGCTCCCTCCGCTCGTTGCCTGCTGATCCGGGCCAGGGCCTTCTGTAAGTCTACGTCTCCTTCCACGACCATCCCGACGGTGAGGCCTTCCGCGGCGAGTCTCAACACATTGGATGAGGGCCACTGGTCGAACGGAAGAACCTGTACGGTCCCGCGACCAAGATGCGCCACGAGCTCCTGAAGAGATTCCAGCACCTGGCCCGCACGGTCATAACTTCCCCACGCGAAAAAGGCCACCGGTTTCCCCGGTGGGTAATTCAGCAGCGCTCTGGCAGTTCGGGCAGTCGTGACGCACTGTTCGAGGATGTCGAACGCATGTTCCGTGTCCTTGGAGTTCCAATCAGGCCGTTCCTCAGGATAGGGTTGAATGACGAGACTTTCGCCCTCATGCGGCAGCGTCTGCCAAATCTCTTCGGTGATGAACGGCATGAACGGGTGCAGCAGACGTTGCACGGTCTCGAAGGTCTCAACCAACGTATGTCTGGTCCGTTGTGCGTCCACCGAGTCTTTGTTCTGCAAGACCGGCTTGACCATTTCCAGGTACCAGTCACAGTATTCGTGCCAGATGAAGTGATAGAGGTGGCTGGCAGCGCGGTCGAAGCGATAGTGTTCGAGTTCCTGGGTCACGTTTCTGATGGCGAAGTTCAGTCGACTCAAGATCCACCGGTCGGGAAACGAGCGCGTCGCGGCTGGAATTTCCTCCCGCGGGCCGTCGAGGTGCATGAGGATGAACCGGGCCGCGTTCCAGAGCTTGTTGGCAAAATTCCGGTAGCCTTCGATCCGCTCTTCCGACAACTTGATGTCGCGACCGGGCGAGGCCATGGACGCCAGCGTGAAGCGCAGCGCGTCGGTGCCGTACCGCTCCATCACGTGGAGGGGATCGATGACGTTCCCCTTTGACTTACTCATCTTCTGACCCTCGGCGTCCCGAACCAACGCATGGATGTATACGTCGCGGAATGGCACATCCCCCGTGAACTTGAGCCCCATCATGATCATCCGGGCGACCCAGAAGAACAGGATGTCGAGACCCGTGACCAAGGTCGAGGTTGGATAGTAGGTCTTCAATTCGGGTGTTTCATCAGGCCAGCCGAGCGTGGAGAAGGGCCAAAGTCCGGACGAAAACCACGTATCGAGCACGTCGGGGTCTTGCACAAATTCCTGGCCCCCGCAATCGGGGCACCGGGTTGGTGCCGATTTCGCCACTACAGGGCGAGCTCCTTGTGCGATGGTGTAGCTCCACTTCGTTATTTCAGGCAGGCGTCCCCCTTCAGTAGTGGCCCCAATCGCATGGCCGCTCCTCACGATGTGCTCTCGATTACAGCTTGTGCAATACCAGGCCGGAATCTGATGGCCCCACCAGATTTGACGGGAAATGCACCAATCTTTGATGTCCCGCATCCAGCCCAGATAGTTGTTGACCCAGGCTTCCGGGATCAGGCGAATCCGCCCGTCCTCCACCACCTTGATCGCCGGCTCGGCGAGCGGCTTGATCTTGACGAACCACTGCGGCGAAAGAAAGGGCTCCACAACCGTCTTGCAGCGGTAGCATTTCCCAATCGCCATGGTGTGGTCTTCGACCTTGGTCAGAAAGCCGCGTTCGCGTAAAGCCTCGACGACGATCCTTCTGGCCTGGTGGACAGGCTTCAGAGCCAGGTTTAACAACGGGTCCGCCTGGGCTTCGTGAAGTCCGAAGCCATCCATCTGGGCTCGCGCCGTGAAGAGAGAAATCCGAGGAAGTCCATGCCGTTCGCCAGCCTCGAAGTCGTTGAAGTCATGAGCTGGCGTGATCTTGACTGCGCCGGTGCCAAATTCCAGGTCCACGAGGATGGCATCGCCGACGATCGGAATGGTGCGGGTTGTCAACGGCAGGCGAACGGTCTTGCCGATCAGATGGCGATAACGCCGGTCTTCAGGATGAACGGCGACAGCGGTGTCGCCCAGCATGGTCTCGGGCCGCGTGGTGGCGACGGTCAGGGCGGTGTCCGGGTCATCCGCCAATGGATAGCGGATGTAGTACATCTTGCCTTTGATGTCTTCGTGCTCGACCTCGATGTCTGACAGCGCGGTGAGGCAGCGGGGACACCAGTTGATCAATCGTTCCCCTCGGTAGATCAGGCCGTCCTCGTAAAGGCGGACGAAGACCTCGCGGACTGCTTTGGAAAGTCCCTCGTCCATGGTGAATCGTAAACGGTCCCAGTCGCAGGAAGCCCCGAGACGCTTCAGTTGCTGAACGATAGTGTCGCCCGCTTTCGCTTTCCATTCCCAGACTCGTTGGAGGAATCGCTCCCGTCCCAAGGCTTCGCGCGAAGTACCTTCGGCGAGCAGTTGTCGTTCCACTACGTTCTGGGTCGCGATACCCGCGTGGTCGGTGCCCGGCATCCAGAGCACGTTGCGTCCCTGCATGCGGCGCCAGCGGATCAGGATATCCTGCAGGGAGTTGTTCAACGCATGTCCGACATGGAGCGATCCGGTGATATTCGGCGGAGGGATGACGATGCAGTATGGTTGACCAGGATGGGTCACGGATGCGCGAAAATAGCCGCGATTGATCCACACCTGATACCAACGTTCTTCGACCTGCTTCGGGTCGTAGATCTTGTCAAGTTGCCGTTCCGACATAGGCCTTGTCGGTTGCGCGATTGATCGGCCATCTTAACATGCCCGATCTACCCCCACAAGGCACGGAGGGTGCTTCCGTTGAACCTCGAAACGGATTGCTCTTGTCGGCACGTTGCTTGCCGTGCTATAGATGCGCGCCGCTTGGGAGCGGCGGAGGGGGATCTGAACCGAGAAGAATGAGGAGGTCATGGCCAGAGGACGAGAGAAGGACAGAAAGACGAGGAGAAAGCATCGCAAGAATGTACAGCGGTTGAAAGCCCTCGCGAGAGCGCGGCGCAGTACGAAAGCCAAAAAGTCGTGAAAAGTGAAAAATCGCCGAACGAGGAGGGCTGAAAATTAAGCCGTCAGTCTCTTGATCTCGTCTCTGACACGGGTCTCCGCGAGGTCCGGGACAATCTGCCGCACTGCCAGCGCGATGCTCTTCTCGGCGATGTCACGCACCACAGTCTCCGCGAGTTCGCGCGCCTGTCTCGCCGTCGCTTCTTGTACGGCCTCCTTCACGATTTGATCAATCAACCCCCATTGTTCGCGGACGATTGCCGGCAGTTGTCTGCGGATGGCCGAGTCCACCAGTTCGCCCGTTGCCTGTTCGAGCGTGTTCTGCATGAGCGAAGCAGCCGATTCTCGGACGTGCTTTACGACCATCGCTTCGATGTCCGTGCTCTGCCGAGCCATGGCTTTCGGCAACTCGTCCGCGATGCTGTCGCGGACCGCCTGACTGATCCGTTCAGCCGATAGGCCGAGTGCGAAATGCTTTTCGATTTCGTCCTTGATGGCTTGCGACACCTGGGCTTCGACCTGCTGACCGAGGATTGCCGGTAGGAGTTCCTCCACCTTACGCTCTGCCCGCTCGGTCATGGTTTGCACCAGATGGCCGAGCAGGCCGCGCATGGCTTCTTCCGCAATGCTTGCCGTCTGCCGAGGTGAGTTTGCCTGAAGCGTAGGCGGCACCTGTTTCTCCGGAGTCGAGGATACGGTTGAAGGGGACGATTCGATGCCCGAAGTCTCCTGTGCTTCGACAGCGGGTTCTCCGTTCGAGGAGCCGGGCCATTCGACGGCCTCGTCGGTGTCGGTGCTCTGAGATACAGGTGGCCATGTCGTCCGTTTGGACTTTGAGCCCGTACTAGCGGACTGAGTCCGCTTGCCTTCCTGGTGGAGGCCTTTGATCACTTCCAGCAGGTGCTCGGATTGGAAGGGTTTTTTGAGGAAGGCTCTGACGCCCAATGATCGCAGGTGGTGTTCATCTGGCCGGTCTGACAGGGTGATCAGCGAGACGATGGACGTGTCGGACAGATTGGAGTGCTGATTCAGTTCCTTGCAAAACCCGGAGAAGGTCATCTTATCCAGATGGTAATCCGCGATGATCAGATCCGGGCTCAGGCGCTTGGCCGCTTCAAGCGCCGTCGGGCCATCTTGAAACCCGATAACCTCGAATCCTTCGGGAGCGGAAATTTGCTCGACCATCCGCCGAACAGCCGGACTGCTATCCACAATGAAGATACGAGCGGTCACGTAAGTCTCCAATTTTATTGAACTATCGTGAAAGCTAGCAGAGGGTCGGAGTTCTGTCAAGGAACACGAAGTCATCTGGCGGATGTTTTGACTTCCGCGTTGTGGGCTGACTAGAATCGCGCGCACGCGAGCAAGCTCAATGTCACGAGAGGCGTTAAGCGGCGCTTCGCGTTGGGTGACTCACCGATCAGGGTTGGAGGACATGGGTTCATGTCGACCCGGGATTTCATCAGTTGGAGGGCATCGCCTTGGTGACGAACCGGATTCAGGTCGTCTTCTTCGATGCGGCCGGGACGCTGTTCCGTGTCAGGGGCTCGGTGGCTGAGATCTATCTCCGGTACGCGGAACGATACGGAGTGAAACGGACGGACGAGATGCTCGCCGCTGTAAAGGCCGCTTTTGCACGGGCGTTTCAGGAGGCGCCGGCGCCGGTGTTTGCCGCCACCGATCCCGCGGGGATCAAGCAATGCGAACGGATGTGGTGGTTCGATATCGTCCACTCCGTGTTCTATCGCGTGGGGATGTTCGAAGGATTCGACGACTACTTCGATGAGGTCTTTCAGGCCTTCGATGGTCCGGAGTGTTGGATGCTTTACCCGGAGACGCTCGGCGTGCTCAAGACATTGAAAGGGCTCGGGTACGAATTGGGGATCGTGTCCAATTTCGATTCACGCCTGTTCAATGTGTTGAGGGGGTTGGGGATCGCCGAGTTGTTCGATACGGTGACGATTTCGAGCCTGGCCCATGCAGCCAAGCCCGCACCGGAAATTTTCCGCGTCGCGCTGGACAAGCATGCGGCTGATCCGGAGGAGGCGCTGCATGTCGGGGACAGTTTGCGGGACGATGTCGAAGGCGCTAGGCAGGCAGGTGTGACCGGCGTGCTGCTCGAGCGGGAATCAGGACCGACGGCATCCCACGTCCCCACGATTCGGAGCCTCGACGAACTGGTCACGCTGGTGGCAAGAGCAGGAAATTAAAGCAGCTCGGGAACTATTTCGCGTGCTCGCCCTTGCAGACTGATGTCCACCAGGCTCGAATTCGGTGTGACATCCAAGTTGATTTCGACGACGAACGCGCCTGCCTGCTTTGCGACCGGCCCAAAGGAGGCGGCCGGGTAAACGATTCCCGAGGTTCCAATGATCAAGAGCACATCGCACTGCTGAAGTGCCGCGAAGCTTTGCTCTAAGTCTTCGGCCGCCAGAGATTCGCCGAACCAGACGATATGTGGGCGCAGTAAGCCCCTGCACCCGGCGCAGGATGGAGGAATTGCGATTGGGACATCCCGGTTTTCCGTGACAGCGCCACACCGCGTGCAACGGACTTGCCAGATATTGCCGTGGATTTCAGACAGCTTGCGGGAGCCGGCCGCGCGATGCAGACCATCCACGTTTTGGGTGATGAGCCAGAACTGCGGGAATCGCCGTTCCATCTCGGCCAATGCGTAATGGGCTGGGTTGGGATGCTTGGTCGCGAGCAGTTCCCGCCGCCAGTTGTACCACTCCCAGACTAAGTTGGGGTTGCGCGCGAAGGCTTCCGGCGTGGCGAGATCTTCTGCCTTGAAGTTCCGCCAGAGACCGTCGGTGCCGCGGAACGTGGGGACCCCGCTGTCCGCGGAGAGACCAGCGCCGGTGAGCACGGTGACCGAACGGGTCGTAGCCAGGCGGGCTTTCACTTCGCGGATCTTCGAACCCCAGGACGCCATGCACGCATTATACGTTATACGTCACTTTTTCGCATGGAACCGGACATGTTATAGTGGCCGAGGCGTTGAGCTGCGGCACTAGCCGGCATTCCACCGCGGGTTTTTCCGCACGCGTGCTGCCGATGAGTGGCGCGGGCGGCCGTATGTGGAGGGAGACGGAAAGACATGGAACAGATCATGATGGTGGGGGCTGGAGCGGTTGGCGGATTTTTCGGCGCTCATCTGGCGAAGAACCATCCGAATGTGTCCTTTCTCTTGCGGCCCAAGACGCTGGAGGCCGTAAAGGCGCACGGTCTGACGGTTCGCAGTGCCGCTGGCACCTTCACGGTCAACCCCGTTGCTGCGTCGGATCCCCGCGCGCTACCGAGACCCGACTTGGTAATCCTCTCGATGAAGGCCTACGACCTGGACGAGGCGATACATCAACTCGAGCCGGTCCTCTCAGAGCGAACGGTTCTGCTCACCCTCCAGAACGGGGTGGAGGCGGAGGATCGGATCCTCCAGCGGCTGGCGCGGGACTGCGTCGTGGGTGGAGTTGCCTTCATTTATGCGAAAATCGCCGCGCCGGGTGTCATCGAACATTACAAGAAAGGCGCCCTCGCAATCGGGGAACTGATGGGACACAAGAGTCAGCGGGTACTCCGGATCGCGGAGTTGTTTACCCAGGCGGGCATTCCCTGCTCGGTCGTGGAGGACATTCGGCGGAGCAAGTGGGAGAAGATGTGTTGGAACTGCGTCTTCAATCCGTTGACCGTGATCCTCACTGATCGCGTGGCGAAGGCCCTGGACCATCCAGAAATGCTCAGCGTGATCCGTCAGATCGTCGGAGAAGTCGCCGCGGTCTCAGCGGGCTGCAAGGTGCCGTTGGCTCCGGACATAGCGGAGCAGGTGGTGAGGTGGACGCAGGAGCTACGGGACATTCACACCTCCATGTACGACGATTGGAAAGCCGGTCGGCGAACGGAGATCGACTATTTGAACGGATACGTGGCCCGGCGAGGACGGGAATTGGGTATCCCTACCCCGCTCAACGAAGCGCTGACGGCGATGATCAAGACCATCACGGAGAAGGAAAGAACCGGACCGGACGTGTTGCGGATCGACGGCGCGGTTCTTCAACCTGTGACGCTGGACCGGGCAGCATTGGCAGCGTTGCCGGCCGAGCATCATGTCTGCGATCTCAGCGTGCTGCTGCCGGGGGTCAAGGGAAAGGGGATCAGGGTAAAAGGTCTCCTCGAAGTGCCGGCGCTGGACGTCGATGCCGACCACGTGACGTTTCATGCCCAGGACGGTCAGTTCGCTGTGAGCCTGCCGCTTGCGCAAGCGAGCGAGCACGGGGTGCTCGTGTACGAGATGGACGGAGCCCCGCTCCCGGTGGCGAAGGGAGGGCCCTTCCGCCTCCTGACGCCGGGGTTGGGCGATCTCTGCGCCAATGTGAAAGGGGTGGTCCGTATCGAAGTGACCCGGGGCCCGGGAAAAGATACGCGGCCATTGGTGAAGCGGCATTGCTAGTTCTCCCTCAACCGTCTGCTCGCACGGCCACAGGCCCGTTGCGATTGTCCAAATCACGGTTCCTTGCCGGTCTCCAGTGCCACAAACGGCTGTATCTGGAAATTCACTCGCCTGAGCTGGCGACTGAGCCCGACGAGGCGACCCGGGCAATCCTCGACAGAGGGCAAGAGCTCGGTGCCTTGGCACGACTTCGTTTCCCGGGCGGCGTCCTTGTTGAAGCGGACCATCGCTGCATGAGTGAGGCCCTCTCACAGACTGCCGAATGGTTGGGCGATCCGGCCATTCCAGCGATCTTTGAAGGCGCTTTTCAGTTTGAGGGTGTGCTCATTCGCGCGGATATTCTGGAACGGCTGGCCGGAGATCCGTCCGCTCCCTCCGCTTGGCGGCTGATCGAGGTCAAATCCTCCTCCAGGGTGAAGGATGTCCATGTCGATGATCTGGCCATTCAAGCGTTCGTGTTGAGAGGGGCCGGCATCCGCTTACTGGAGACCTGCCTGATGCACGTGAACACTCGCTATCTCTACGAAGGAGGCGAGATCGATCTTGCCCAATTGTTTCTCGTGCAAGATCTCACGGAACTGGTTGAGAACCGGCTCAGTGCCATTCCCGATCGGTTGGCCGAGATGCGCGCCATGCTGCGTTCATCTGTAGCCCCGGCGATCGAGCCAGACGGCCACTGCCATACTCCGTACGAGTGTCCGTTCTGGCGGCATTGCACGCAGAGCAAGCCTGCCCGCTGGATTTTTTACCTGCCCGGCGGAGGACGGACGGTTCACACACTCGCTCGGGAAGGGATTGAGACCATCGACGATATTCCGGAAGAATGCACGCTCTCATCGTTGCAGCGCCGTGTGAAGGACAACGTGGAGTGGGTGAGCCCGGCCCTCAAGGCAGTGCTCGAGTCCGTGCGGTATCCGGTGCATCATCTGGACTTCGAGACGTTCATGCCGGCTGTCCCGAAATATCCCGGAACGAGACCCTATCAGGTCATCCCGGTCCAATGGTCCGATCACGTCGAGACCGAAGGTGGGCACGTTCTGCATCATGAGTTTCTCAGTCTGAAGCCGAACGACCCTCGTGAAGAACTGGCTGTCGCGCTCCTGGATGCGTTAGGACGAGAGGGCAGTATCTGCGTGTATTCCGGTTATGAGCGGGCGGTGTTGGAGCAACTGGCGGAAGCGATTCCAGCCTTGCGACCGGACATCGAGCGTATGATCGCTCGTCTGTGGGATCTGCTCGAGGTCATCAAAGGCCACTACTATCATCCGGGGTTCCACGGCTCCTTTTCTATCAAGACCGTGCTGTCCGCGGTTGTACCGGCGCTTGGCTACGAGGATTTGGAGATACGGGACGGGCAAATGGCGGCCCAGGCGTATGAACGGATGGTTTTTGAGGAAACCGATTGGGTGGAAAAGATGCGTCTACGGGATGCCTTGCTGCGCTACTGTGCCCGGGATACGTTGGCCATGCTGGAATTGAGAAAAGCATTGTGGCTAAGAAGCCAACAAGGTGAGCGCTAACTGGCCGGGAGAGAAAACTCTCAGACCCGGCCGGCAAACCACTGTCCGGTCGGCTTGCAAGAGCGGGGCCTCCGGTTCGGCCCTGGGGGGGAACTGCCCAATTGCGATGGTTAACGCACGAAGTGCGGTGTGGCGGAGAGGGTGGGATTCGAACCCACGGTCCCTTGCGGGACAACGGTTTTCGAGACCGCCCGATTCGGCCACTCTCGCACCTCTCCACCGACCTTGCTGAGCCGGCCGCCATATGAGCGTTCCACGCGGCCGGAGAGAACACCGTAGGGCGCTGAAGCTTATCTTGAGCCGAAGACTTTTGCAATCGGATTAACTGGGAAGGTGGGGCGCACTGCTCGGGCCCAGGCGTGGACTGCCTTCTTTTCTTGAACTTCTGACATCGTGCAGACCGAAGGCTGGCTTGTCTCTTCCGATGTGCCTGCATGGCAACCGCAAGCCATTCACGTATGGCGTGCCTCGCTGACGTGTTCGACGGACACCAGTGCTCGGTTGAGGCGGCTCTTGTCGACCGAGGAGCGGGAGAGAGCGGAGCGGCTTGTCTCTGCTGATCGGCGCGCTCAGTTCATTGCCGCCCATGGGATCCTGAGAGTGCTGCTAGGCCGGTATCTGGGACGGGATCCGAGCACGCTGACCTTCGGAACCGGCCCGCAAAGCAAGCCGTTTCTGCTTCACGGCGAAACGCTCACCGACGACCTGCGATTCAACCTCTCGCACTCGCACGGATGTGCGCTCTACGCTCTGACCCGGGAACGTGAAGTGGGGGTTGACGTTGAGCGGATTCGAAGTACCGTCGATGTGCTGAGGCTTGCCGAACGGTTTTTTGCACCGCATGAAGCCCTCGCGCTTCGCGAACGTGCTCCTGAAGAGCGGTGGCGGTTGTTCTTTACCTTGTGGGTGTGTCGGGAAGCTTGCCTGAAAGCCTGGGGAATCGGGCTGACTGTTCCGCTCAATCGGTTGGAGGTCGAACTGATTCCGAAACAATCTTTCGCGCGCGTTACGATCAAGAAGTCCGGTGGAGAGCACCGGAGTTGCCTGGTGCGTTTGTTACCGTTGGGCCAGGACTATGTGGGGGCCGTCGCAGCGGAAGACGACATCTCGACGGTTCAGTGCTGGCAGTGGATGGACACGGACAGCCTCAGCTTCTGAGCGGAAAAGACGCAGAACGGTTGTCGCGCTGGGTTAGCGAACCGGAAGACCGGCTCGCTCGCCGAGGTCGCGTAATCGCCGGAAGAAATTCTGCATCAGTTCCTGGCTTTCCCGTTCCAGGACGCCTCCGACGACCTGCACTCGGTGGTTGAGTCGGCGTTCGGCCGGAATGTTGAAGACTGACCCGCACGCCCCAGCCTTGGGATCCTTTGCGCCGAACACCAGGCGAGCAATCCGCGACTGCACGATCGCTCCGGCGCACATCGAGCAGGGTTCGACGGTTGCGTAAAGGGTGGCGCCGGTCAAGCGCCATGTCCCCAGTCGCATGGCGGCTTCACGGATCGCGACGATTTCGGCGTGCGCGGTGGGGTCCTGCCAGGCCTCCCGATAGTTATGCACCTGTGCTACCACCTGACCGTTCAGAACCAAAACTGCGGCGATCGGCACCTCACCCAGCGCAGGGGCCAACCTGGCCTGCTCCAGCGCCAATCGCATGAACTCGACGTCCTTCTCCGTGAACTCTGACATGCGCCTGCCCTCGATTGCCTATCCTAGCCACTTGCCGACAAAACGGGCGGTATCTTAACACAGCCGCCCAATCAGGAGAAGCCGGTTCCTCTTCTGGTTCAACGGGTGAATGAAGGCGGGCGGTGCTCCGATTCGTGGAAGGAGTTCGTCTCGGTCAAGTGTCCGCCGCGCTTGTGGTATAGACCGTTTGAGTAGAGACGGCGCTTCCGCATGACCATCGGGGCGCGATCGGCCGACAAGCGGGGTAAACCGTGGAAACGATCGGTCATGCTGAGCCGGAGCAGACGGTCTTCTGCCAGTGACAAGCCATATTCGGAGCTTGGCGTTTGTTTGCGACAGATTCCGGTTGTGCGCAACGCTTTTGGTACGTCAGACTCGATTCGAAGTTGCACGGTAACATACTGGGAACCAAGCTGCACCCCGACGATCCAGTCGATTCTCGTCGGCGCAATCTTGTTGCCCTTCTCGTGGTCGGTCACATAACTCATCTCCTATTCAACGACCTGGTTCCAGTCCAGATCACGATCGGCATGCGCGAGGCACTGGAACAAGGTGTGCCCAGTATTTTCCGGTCGCGCGGAGTACTGTGTTATGAAACAGCCGGCCTCCTCCGGCATAGGCCGTGCAATTCCGCGTGCAATTCTAATGGGAAACATCTTTTTCCAACCCGCGGATTTGGGGCCGGCTGGGGAGCGGGCGGTGATGAACGCGTCAACCTCCGGTTGCTCCAGAGCGGAGAGCAGCCGGCTGTATGTCTCGAGCGCTCAGCCCAAGCAGGCTGAAGCGGGATGAGGAAGATTGCCAGGGTAGTTACAGAGGCGGGGCGCGCAAGGGGAATCGCAGATGGTCATAGGCCACAGGCGACGAAGGAATCCTGTGAGCTGGGCAATCAAACCGGTTGTCTCCATGCTTGCTGGTGCTGGTCTAGTGTTGTATGGACAAGATGCGTCGGCCGTCCGGCCTTTGATGACGGATGATGCCCGAGTCGTCTATCCAGGACCGCTTGAGGTCGAAAACTTCGGTGGCATGACCATGGGCCAGGATCAGAAACCGGGCTTCAAGATCCGTTCATTGCAGGGTACCTCCGTCACTGATCGCTTGGAGATCATTGCGGGAGGGGTCGGATTCCAGTAGGAAAACAGCAAAATGCCCTGCAGGACCTCGTCTTTCAGCCCAAATCTGTCTTGTACCGTTCATTCGGTCTAGTTCCATCGGTGTCCGCCGCCGCGGCCGTCTTGGCGCCGCTCAGTGGAAACCGGCGCCTCTGGAACTCATATCACATGGTGCATTGCAGATGGTTCGTCTTCACCCCCGAGACAGCATGGATCTCTCTCCGACAACGACCTGGCCATTCATGTGAACCTGGGGATCAATGGGCGGTATCATGCTGGGTGTAGAGGATGGTAGACGAACAAGCTGTCCTGGGCCGCCGGATTTGAGGTGAGGACCCCGATCAGCCGAGCCCTGCGGGTTCTGGGTGGGCTCTTCAGCGGCGATCCATTCAGCTTCGAGGAGGAATTCCCCGCCTATCAGGTGGGGGTCCCCTGGGACACGACTCCGAACCTCCAGTGGGAGTTTGTGGTCCAAGGGGTTTGAGATGGAGGGATTGGCTCGGGCATCGGAGCCGGCATGGAGAGCGGACCGGGGTGGAACTATACGGCGGTTGTGGCTGGACGACGTCTTTCCTTTTCGCTGATTCGAGCAAATGGAAGGAAAATGACCATTGACCGTGACATGGTTTCGCGGTCGGCAAACTCCTAGGAACAACGGCGCTCCGTCTTGCCTTCGTAGGATGTGGTCTTGATGGGATCCCTTGATGGGATCCAAGGAACGGTCGTCTCGGTCGTGGACAACCGATATGTGATCCGAGATGGCAAAGGTCAAGAGTGGTGTGTCCATGCAGACGAACGTTCTCACCGCGAACATATGCAAGTGGGGGTGAGGTCTGGGTCTCCGCCACGCACAAGAGGGAGATACAGCCTTTATCCAGAGGCTTCAGGAATGGACATCAGATCGGGGCGTGCTTCTGGATTGCAGCCCGGTGAGTGCCTAGCACGGGTGGAAACGGCGGATCACGAGTGGCCAGCTCGTTCATCCGAACAGGATCATGGTATCGGGTCTTATGCAGCGCGTCGGCTTGTGCGGCGGGAACAAGCCGCACCAAGCTTAGAGCCGTCCGCTGAGATAGATGGCGCCGGTTGGCTGAGGGCGGCCACCCGCCGGTTCCAAGCTGATGGCGAATTGGTTGATATGGGAGAAGTCGGGGAGGTGCTTGATCAACAAGCGGCCTTTCTGTCCCGCGTCTAGGGTGAAGGTGCCTGCGCTGACGGGTTTCTGCTCAATGGCCCAGAGTTGGTAGGTTTTCCCGCGCGGGAGCGGAGGCAGGTTGAAGGCGTACAACCATGCTTTCTTCGTATCGGGATCGTACAGCAGCAGCCCGCCGGCCTCTTTCGCCAAATCGGAACCGGACAATGAGACAACCTTGACGGTGGGTCTCCGTAACAGCGCGGCGATCTCGTCCTGTAGCGTCCGGACACGACGGAACGCGGCGCCGTGTTTCTCGAGTTGGGCGAGTTGCGCCTGTGCGTCGTCGAGTTCAGCTTCGCGGCGGATGACGGTGTCCCGTAACTCGCCAATCTCGGCGTCCCGCCGTTCGAGTTCCTGCTGTAACTGCGCAAGAGCAGCCTCTTTATCCTTGATCTCGCGTTGGAGCACCGCCACCTTGGCGCTTTCCCGCTGGAGCGCGGTTTCAAGCTGTTGGAGCCTCTTCGCTTCCACTGGCGCCCGCAGGTAGAAGGTCCAGCCGACATAGCCGGCCCCCACAACGACCAGCAGTGCGACGAATGCCAACGCAAACCGCGTGGCGTTGGAAAGAAACGATCGCGTGGGCGCTAGCGGCGGAAACAGATGGTTCATCCATTCGCCTGGCTCGAGACTGGGCTGACTCGGTCGTTTGGCGGCCTCCGGGTTGGCCGGACTTCGAGCGGCCATAATTTTCGCCTTGAGCCCGCGAGGCGGAGGTATGGGAGCCAATCCGTATGGCAGGAGAGCGGCCACGGCCTGGTACTCCTTTAATGTCGTGTGGCATGACGGGCAGCCGGACAGCAAATGCGCCTCGAACGCCTGCCGGTCCGAGCGTTCCAGCGCGCCGACTGCGTACAATGGGACCGCTTCTTCGAATTCTTCGTGGATCATCGAGCCTCACCCGGTGAAGAGCATCCTATCAAGGCCGCGCGCAGCTTGTTCATGCCGAGTTTGATCCTGGTCTTGATCGTCCCAACAGGTTGATTCAATCGGGCAGCGATGTCGGTATGGGACAATCCTTCGTAAAAGGCCAACTCCAGCGCCTGCCGTTGGGCTTCAGGCAACTCAGCCAACGCCTTGCCGACGGCGTTCCGCAACTCGCGGTCCGCGTGGATTTGGAACGGGTCCGGCGACTGATCCGGCAAGTGGTCCGGGAGCGGCTCTGTCGAGTCGGCAGCGGGTGGGGTCTTTGAGGCTCGTGCACGTAGGCGGTCAATCGCGCGGCTTCTGGTGAGCATGACCAGCCAGGCCATCGGCGTCCCCCGCCCGACATCATATCGGGCGACCTTCCTCCAGACCTCCAGATAGATGTCCTGAAGCAATTCGGCCGCTTCGTCCCGATTCCCCAATATGCGAAGGGCCAGCGTGTACAACAGCGCGCTGGATCGATCATACAGTTGGCTGAACGCCTGGTGATCTCCCTTGACCACCTGAGCCATGAGCTTCGGGTCGATCACCGATGAGGCGTATCGGGATGAGGTGTCCATGCAGAACGGTCGTAAGAATGCACCTTCCTCGTACGGCGTACTCGCCTCAATAATAACATTTTGCGTTTGAAACCGACAAAAAGATGGGTGGGCGCATCAGGCGAAACCACGGAACGTTTTCAATCGGAGGAGCGACCCATGGCGGATCATATGTGATCGTCAGGTTGGAGCCCTGGCCCGCTCTAGGGCGGCTGTTCCTCGATGAACCGACCGGCTTCCAGACGTTGGGTCAGCTTGTTCAGGACCTGCTCCAAGCCGAGATCTATGACGAGCGGCTGGATAAACATCCTGCCGGTGGCCGGATCGCACGCGCCGAGCCTATAGGGGCCGAGCCAGACTTCCAACCGTACACATTCCCTGGCGGGCGTTGGGCGAAGAAGCGGCATCCTCTCGATTTCAGCGAGACGGAGTGTCTCTCGATGGACGACGGGGAGGGCTCGAAGGCAGTGGAGCCAGGACCGGGTGACGATGTGCACTCGCGCCGTGCATCGGATCAACCAAGACAGCAGGGCGCAGCCGCAAGGGCTGGAACGCAGTCGCTCCCATGCGGCTTCGGCCCATCGGCGCTGAGCTGCCTTCCAAGCCATGAAGGACTGATCCAGCCACAGCCGGATCCACGCGGCCATGGTCGGTGCGGCCGGTCGGTCGAGGGCGATCCGTTTCCCGCGCCTGCTGATAGCACGGACCTTCGCCAGCACATCGGACAGCGGAACGGATTCACCGGGCCATCCGGACCGCTCTCCAGCCGTGACAATTGCACCAGGCCTGCTATAACCCGCTACGCGATGACAGACGAGGACATTGTCGCGACGGAAGATGATGATGTCTCCCGCTCGGACCTCGCGCGCCGCCTCGACTTCGAGCACATCGCCTTGCTGAATGGTCGGAAACATGCTCCAGCTTGCGACCCTGAGCCGGACCAGTGGGATTCCGAGCGGGGGAGCCAGAAGGGACAAGAGATCGGCCGGAGATCGGAACTCCGCGGTGGGGTCGAGGATGAGACGCCGGATCATGGTGATCCAGGGGTCAACATGGACGCGTCATCACACGCGCCATGATTCGGCCGGTCAAGACCCCGGCCTGACGGATCAAATGGAACGCACGCGAGATGCGGATCATCGTGGGCTGCGTGGTCGCCTGGTCACCGTAGCGGGAGGCGAGAAATGTTGGCGGCGGCCAGAAGAGGCCTCGGAGCCAGCGAGTTTTCTCGCCCGGAGGCCGCGTGATGCACAGCAAGAAATGGCCAACCCCCTCGATTGGCTGCGTTCCCACTAATCTGCCTAGGAGCCAGGACAACAGGTGTTCCCTGGCGCTCGATGGAGCCAATTGTCTGAACACCTCTTCCGGTACGTGGACGCGAGGGTTCTTCCGACAGGCGAAGGAAAGCCCATGATACAGGGGAATCTTCAGGTGGTGACGGATCGCCTCCGCGACCACGATCTCCCAATCGATCCGTTCCCTTTGGATGAGCAGGCAGAGGTCGGTCATGAACGAGGGGACAAAGTGGCCTCGATGGACGACGCTATAGGCCGTTAGGTAGAGGAGCAGATCCTGCGCATCGAGGCACAACATCGGAACCCCGTGCAGCATCCGACGTGTGGCCCGTTTCCAGAAGCCGGTCTGATCATCCGCGTACCACACTGCGGTCGTGATGTCCAAGATGAGTCCGCCCTCCGGGGAGACATAGGCGGGATTGCCGTCGATAAGCCGATGAAACCCCGAAACCTTCAGAAGGTCGTCGACCTTTCGCAAGTCCTGTTCATGGACCAAGAGATCGACGTCGGCGATCGGCCTGAGGCCGCGGACGCCATAGAGACGGGAGAGCACGTCGGCGCCCTTCAGGACAATGAAGTCGATCGCATGAGTCTGGAAAAGCCGCGCGACCTGAACAAACCGGTCGAGTAGGCATTTGTTGACGAGGCTGACTCGGCAGTACGCCTCGGCTAGGTCGTCAAGGGTCGAAAGGGACATGGGCGTGTTTCTCCAAACGGGCCCACTCCTTGAAGTGGGGAAGGCATACGCTCATCTCGCCGGTCTCCAGCCACGCGTCGCTCCGGCCTTGGCGGCAGTGCGATCGCACCTCGCAGGTCGGACATGCATACTGTGCGCTCGGCTCAGCCCGGTCCACGGTCTGCTTGAGGACTTCCCATCCCTCCCGCACGGTCCCCCTGCGCAAATCGTAGTTCGGTATCGGGAACGCTGTGCAGAGATTCATGCCGCCATAGGGGGTGATGGCAAATTGACTGCGCCCGCACGCGCACTCGATGAACCGCTCATCCGACGGGCTGGAATCCTCGACACGTGCCCCGTGGCAGCGGAGGAGCCGACCCCGATCGATCGCGATCTTATCCTTCGGACTCAGACGGTACTGAAGCGGGGTCGTGTCACCATTGGTCTTGGGCATGATGTCGAGCGCGTATTGGAATTTCCAGCCATAGGGCTCGATCACCTTCCGGCAGGCCTCGACCTCCGCGTAATTCAGCGTCGTGACCGGCATGCGGACGATGACCGGGAGGGGACGGGCGGCCAGGTGGCGAAGCCCGTTCCGAAAGGATGTATAGGATCCTGCAACGCCGGTCATCCGCTCGTACGTCGACTCTGTTGCCCCGTACATCGACACCATGATCTGGTCCACGCCGACTTCTTCCAGGACCTCTGTCGCCCTCGGCGTCACGCGCGTGGCGTTGGTCAGGATATGCAGGATGAACCCCAGGCGGCGGGCATACCGCAAAATGTCCAAGAAGTCAGGACGGGTAAAGGGTTCTCCACCGCTGAAGGTCAGGGAGAGCACGCCCAGTTCAGCCACTTGCTCGAGAATGTCTCTGACCTCGTGTGTGGTCAGCTCGTGGGGCAGCGCCCGGTGTGTCGGATTGTAACAATGCACGCAACGGAGATTGCACCCGTACGTCAGCTCAAAGGTGACGGCTTCGGGATGGCGCAGGGCATCGGCTTTCGCTGTCAAGGCCGCGAAAAATGCCTCATCTTCCAAGCGATTCATGACAACACCGGATCCTGGGGGGTCTGCTGTGCCACTGTCCAGTCCACGATTGAGGGGTCGTTGAGGAAAGCCAAGCCGGCGCATGGGATCTGCGTGACAAGCTCCACAGCGGTCTCCAGGGATGCCTCGAGTGCCTGACGATCCCAGTACGGCAGAAAGCATTGATGGAGCAGGTGCTCAACCAGTGCGCGTCGAGATAATTCCTTCACGCAATGGCGGGTGCGACCGTGCTCGATAAAGTAAAGTCTCGACAGCCGGCCGGATGCGTTTTTCGCATGACGCCCGGTTCCCACCCAGGGGGTTCCCCACAGGGTGAATCCATCAGGGCTTCGAGAGACCATGATCCGCTCATCGCTTAACACCTGGCCTTCTCTGGATGCAAACCAATCGGAGATGGTGGATTTGCCGGAGCCGGAGGCTCCGGCAAACGCAAAACCCATCCCGCCTATTACGACGCCGGCAGCGTGAAGCCACAGGCCCCCTCGCCTGGCGAACCGGGTGAGCAGACAGACTTCCATCAAGGGATTGATAATGAGCATCGGTGACCATCCCCGAGTTCGTTCCAGCAGTTGCGGGTGCATCCAAACCTGTGCGGATGAGAAATCGGGTGACAGCAACGCACGGCTACGAAGCGCGAGGGTCTGAGGGTCCAAGCATTCCAGAAGGAAACCGGATTCCGATCTAAAGAGTCTCCATAAACCGTGGCAAGCGTCATAGTGCAGCGGCCCTCGCGCAATGTCCGGGAGGGTTTCCGAAAGAGCGACCCAGATATGAATATCTGGCTGATCTGTCGGAGGCACGGCAAAGAGGCGAAAAGGGTTGAGGGGCCAAGCGAGGCAGGGCAGGCCGGATGCCTCTTCGATCCGGATCCGGTGTCCTCCGATCACGAGATCGATCTCCATATCTTTCTTCTCTCCTCAGCACGGGTGGGGGCCACTGTCTCCAATGAGGACGGATGAACTCTTACAAGAAAGTCCCCAATCAGCCCACCGGGCGTTGCATCGCGGAGTTCCTCCGTTAGACCGAGGGGTCGGTCGCCATGAGGCTGCAGGCGCTCAGGATGGCCTGTTCCTGATTCAGCTCGACCCGAAAGAGTTCGGGGGGCGTGTAGGGGTTTGGCTCGCGCATCAAAGCACCTCCTTTACGAAGGTCGCATGCCAAAGTCTGACCTTCCTCCGGGAGTGGATCGTTTGCACCCGCCGGCACGACAGGTCACGGCCTTCCCGCCAGCCATTGGGTTGGTTGCCATGAGGCTGCAGGCACTCAGGATGGCCTGTTCCTGATTCAGCTCGACTCGAAAGAGTTCGGGGGGCGTGTAGGGTTTTTTCTCACTCATCGGGTGACCAGGCTTCTTTCTCTCTGTTTTTCTCGGCAGAGTGGATGGATGAACGTCCGTCCCAGGGCCCATTCGGCGCGCGCCACGGCCACATCGCAGTCGTAGGGAATCGGATCCTCAGCATTGCCGCACTCCCGGCGGGCTTCCGAGGGCTTCTTGTCGCAGAAGGTGAAGACCTGACAGGTCAGGCAGGGAGAAGACTTCTGGTACCGGCTGGCGTGGATGGCCGAGAAGACCTTGTCGATGGCGTCGCGCAGCGAGCATTCCCGCAGCGAGACCCGATGCTCGTACTCCATGGTACAGGTGCCCAATTCGCCCCAGGCGTTGATGTGAATGGTGTCCGTGCCGCATCCGCAACGGTACAGCCGGTCGGTGGGCGGCGCTGAGAACTCAGCCGAAGCCGAACAGGGGCGGGCATCCGTCCCTGTGGCCTCAGGGCGCTGCTCCAGGACCACGACATCGTCCGGAGCTAATCTGAATTCGAGCGGCGAGAGATCGCCGTTCAGGCGTGGCGAGAGGGTGGTGGTGAAGCGGAACGTGAGACCCAGCGATTCGACGAATTGCCGGATCGCAGGCAGCTCCTCTTTGTTCCAATTCATCGCGTTGGTCCTAAGGGTGAACGGCAGGCCGCTGTCTTTGAGCAAGGCAATGCCTTTCATGAAAGCCCGGAACGACCCAGGCACTTGAGTGAAGCGATCGAAGGCGAGTTCGTTGATCGAATGGCAGGAGATATCGATCGAGAACGGCGGTCGTTGTCGCAGCCGTTCGATCGTTGCCGGGGTGAACAACGTGCCGTTCGTATAGAGCTGCAACAGGAAGCCCTTGCTGTAGGCGCCCTCGTAAATATTCCAAAACTGTGGATGCGTGAAAATCTCGCCGCCTGTCAGGTTCAGCCACAGGATACCAAGGTTTGCCATTTCCTCCAACAGGCGGTCGATCTCCGGCAGGGTTAGCTCGCGGGGAAACCAGTCGCGATGGTTATAGGGATCGGTGTAGCAGTGGCGGCAGTGGAGGTTACAACGGTAGGTCAGCTCCAGTTGCGCTTTGATCACCTGGTGCTGTCGTGCGGCGCGTTCGTGGATGCGGAGGCTGAAGTCCTTGTATTCCTGTGAGGGAAGCGCTTGGGGGTCACGCATGGCTGGCGGCCGGTTGAGCCAGGTGAAGGGGGGCTTGGGCTTTCCGTGGACACGTGAAGGTCGGCAGGTGCCGATAGAAGCCTTCTTTGAACGAGCCTCGGCGCAGATCGTAGCTGTGCGTCCGGTTCTGGGAACAGAGTTGCAGCCTGCCGTAGGCGTCGATGTGAAAGGTGCGCATCCCTCCCCGACAGGGCGTCGGAGGTGCAACCCGCTGCCGGCAAGCTTCTCGCCAGAGATCTGAGTCCTGGCGGTTCAACTCGTCCTGTTCGGCTTGTGACAGGGCGTACCGGAATGAGGTCTCTCCGCCGTCGAGGGCTGATCGCATGTCCTCGCCGAGCTTGTAACCGAGTCCGAGCTCCTCCGCGTAGCGTTTGATCCGAATGATCTCGTGCCGGTTCACAGTCATGGCCGTTGTCTTCAAAAGCAGCGGGAGTCCGCGCTCACGCAGGAGCCGAATTGCCGTCATGCACCGGTGATGCGAGCCGCGACCTTGGGTGATCTGCTCAAAGGTTTCTTCAGTGAGTCCGTGCAGGCTGATTTCAATGCGAGACGGAGGCAGCGCAGCGAAGCGGTCCGCCACGTCTTCCGTCACCAACGTGCCGTTGGTGAACACAGTGACGAGGAATCCCGACGTAACGGCATGGTTGTAGAGGACAAAGAAATCCGGACGCGCGAGCGGCTCCCCGCCCGTGAGACACAATTCCAAACAGCCAGCCTCGGCCAACTCATCCATGATACGGAGGATCTCTGGCGTCGTCAGTTCGTGCCGAATGGAGTCTGGCCGGTTGAAACAATCCGTGTAACACATGATGCACCGCAGGTTGCACCGACAGGTGATCTCCCATTGGCAGGAATACGGATAGTGTTCGGGCAGTGCGTTCAGTACTGTGACATCACGCATCGGCAGCAGCAGAGCGCTCCTGAAGGGCGTTGATCGACAGGAGATCATCCACCAGTGTCGCAAAGTCCTTCATGACTTGATCTGGCGCCGCAGTGTACTCTTCACAGAAGTCCTTAACGATGTCCTGCACGGTTCGCGCGCCATCGATTCGTCGCCACAACGCGGCGCCTGTTTCGTTCAGGACGTAGATACAAGGGGGGTCAGTCAGTTTACGGCGGATGGGGACCAGGATACATTCGCCCGCGACATCGCGCTGCACGAAGTCCGGGCTCTTCATGTAGACCTTTTCCATAAGGAGAAAGCGCGCTTAGGATAGCAAGTTTTTGCAAAGTCCGCCAGCGTTATTTCTTCTTTGTCACGACGGCGAACCCGCGTTTCCAATCCAGCTCGCGGATAAGCACGCCGGCTTCTTCCAGTTCGCGCGAGATTTCCTGCTCCGTCTGAAACGCATGGAGGAAATGGCCTTGAGGGCACGAGTCGCCCGGCTGGTAGGCGGGATTCGCTCCGGGCAGCCGGGCCAGTCGGCGGGCCAGGGCTTCGCAGAGACGGATCATCCGCGCATGGGGCTCCTGTTCGGTCAGGAAACTGAGGGCCGCCAATCCCGTGGGCGACAGGATACGGAAAAGCTCGTGCAGCCATATCTGCCGCTGGGCTTTGCCCGGGATGGCGCTATACATGATGCTCGCGAGCAGCGCAGAGTCAAAGCTCGCGGAACGAAAGGGCAGAGCGCGCAGGTCGGCCTGGACAAACCAGACATCGTGCCCGAGGTTCCTGGCTGTGCGGGCCGCCACGGCGAGCGCGGTTGTGTCGGTTTCGATTCCCACCACGGCTAGCCCCCGGCGGGCCATGGCGACGGCCTCGCGGCCGAGTCCAGCTCCCAGCACCAGCAGGCGACCGTTGGCGAAGAAGTGGCGATCTGCGACCTCTCGTTCCCAGGACTCCAGTTCACAAAAATGGGGTTCGTCAACCGGCGCGGCGACGGTGGATGAATAGGACCGTTGATAATGCCGCTGGGTCAGGTGGACCAACTGGTCAGGCGTCAGCAACGCGGGCAGCAGTCCGTTGAGGAACTGGGCCAGCCGTTGCAACAATCCGCCGGTCCGTTCGAGGGTGTGCGCGGCGAGCCGTATCAGAAAACCAAGGAGAGGCAAGGCAGGCCTCACAGGTATCGGGCGAGGACCTCCGCCGCGTCGACCGCTCCCGTCGGTTGCGGCGCTGGTGCCAACGGTTCGGGGGCTCTGCACGCTGCGTCCAAGGCTTTTTCCCACCGGCCGGCCGTGAAGTCATCCATGAGCAGTTCGGTCCCGCGTCCGTAGCGGTGCAGAAAATCCACCAACGGCCCTTCGTCGGGGAAATTGTAGCGCCGCACGTAGACGAGGGGCTTGCGATGCATGACAGCTTCGAGGACCGTGCTGTAGCCGGGCTTGCTCACCACGAGATCAACCGACGCTAAGAGGGTGTTGAACCGGAAGGGGAGTTGCGCAGCGGCGTGAATTCTTGAAAGGAAGGCGGGCACGGATCCATCGAAGATCAATCGATAGCCGGCCATCTCTTCCAACTGCTGAAACGGCAGCGACGTCAGCGGGATTCCGCCGAATCCCACCAGCACCAAGCGTTCCTCTTTAGAGGCCCCGACGGCTCGTCGGAGTTCCGCTGGCTTCGGCTCCGAGGCCTCGGTGATCGGACCGATATCCACGATCCGGCGGAAGGCATCCATGTGCAAGCCGGGCATGGCGCGCAGCAGCACATCGGCTGTTGCGTACGCGCGGCGGATCTGGTCGATGATGGTTTGATGTTCTTCGCTGCTACGGTCCGCGAACTCGGCTAGCACCAGGTCCCAGCTCAGAGAGCCGAGCGCCACGGTTGGTGCTCCAACTTGCGCGCCGGCTTCGCAGGCCAGGTAGGAGATATCAGAGAGGAGCAGGTTCGGCTTGGCGGCGCGGAGTGCGCGAACTTCATCATCGAGCTTCGCGTCCCACGAACGGTGAAAACGGATGTGCTCGGCCCACGTCGCAGCGGCGTCGATCGTCAACGGACCGTGCTGCACGCACCCGATGTCCTGTTCGGCCGGGCTTAGCTTCCAATCGAGAAAAAGGCGGCCTTCGAAAAAAGAAGCGGGGACTGTGGTGCGGAGGACGGCGGTGAGACGCGGGACTCGTCGGGCCAGCTCATTGAGGACGGGCAACACTTGGGCGGCGTGCCCGAACCCATGTCCGGAAATCGAGCACCAGATCAACGGCATAACAGACAGTCAGTCGCCTGATCCGAGAGGCTCGATCGGCGCGATGTTGTATGGCAACTCCAAGGCGAACTCCTCAATCAGCGCATTGGCGGCTTCGCGACCAAGGTCCCCACGCATCTCTTTGATCACCGGGTCGATGGCCATGCCGGTGTGTGGGCCGAACTGGCCGATCGCCGCCTCGATCCATTGACGCGCTTCCTCTTGAGTCATATGGGAATCTACGTTCGCCTGCGGCTTTGAGCCCGGTGTCGGCGGCAAGTTTTCTCTCTTGCGGTTGGGCTGCCCGAACCGCGCGCATCATACCACCGCCAAGGAGCAGAGGGCCAGACGGTGAAGGGCCGGCTGGTAGAAGGAACGTTTCCCACGCTGCACTCCAATCAGGGGCGAAATGTTTGGGGGCTGAATTGAGCCCGCAGCTCAGCGAGTCGTGCCGAGTCGGCTGTCGCCTGCGGGAGGGCAAGGTGGGTGTTGAGCAGGATGACATGTTCCAGCGGATCGTGGAGACCCGACCGCCGGTGGCTTCCGTCCAGGTCGCCAGTTGTCGGAGGACCGCGGCTGCGCCTCGAGGAGGCCCCAGCCTCATGAAGCGTTCCACTGCGTTGTTGACACCGTGCTCCGCCTGCGGAAACCACGCGGTTTTCAAATAGGTCTTGCCGAGCTGGCTGTACGTAACGGCCAGGCCTTCTTCGTGGCCGATTAGGCGATGGAACCCGAGCGCCTATGCGAATATCTCGATGGCGTCGTCGATCCGCCCTTCCGCGGCGTGCAGCAGCGCAACGTTGAAGCACAAGGTTCCCCACGCGCGGTGGTCCTCAAGCGGGCGGGGCACGTCGAGCGCTTCGAGGAGGGCAGGACGGGTGCGCTCCGGATGTTGGGAGTCCATCTGAAGCTCGCTGAAGCTCGCCAAGGTTGACCAAGGTCTAGCCGATGCTGGCTGGCACTTGAGTCGCCTGTGGCAGGTTGCTATCTTGGTCGCTTAGCAACGGGGTTGCAAGGTCTTCTCGTGAGAATTGGATCGCGGAGGTCATCATGATCATCAAACACTACGCGGATGTCAAACCACATACCTATGCCGATGTGCCCGAGGGAGTCGAGATGCGTGAGATGATCACGGATCGGGATGGAGCCCCGCGTTTTGCCATGCGGGTGTTCGACGTGAAACCGGGCGCTGGCACCCCGTTTCACTCGCACGAATGGGAACACGAGGTCTATATTCTGAAGGGAACAGGGAAGGTCCGCACGGAAAGTGGGGATACGCCGTTTGCTCCCGGGGATTCGGTCTACATTGCCCCCAATGAGAAACACTGTTTCATCGCCGATCCTGCCGCCCCGGTGCAATTCATCTGCGTGATTCCGGCGAAGAACCAGTGCCGGCTGTAGGTGGAGTCTGGGAATGGTTGGTCAATGGTTCAGCGTCAAGGGAAAGCCTCCTTGATCCGCTGACGAATGAGCGGTGGCGATCGCCGTTTTTGTTATAGGGGGTGCGATCGTGGCTCAGGCAATTTGTCAGCGCTTGCGGCGGTTGCCACATCGATCACCCTGTTGCGACAGACTCATGAGCATGTCTTGCCCCCGCTGCGGATACGATAAAGCACAGGCGGATTGCGAGCTGGCGCCCGAACAGCCCCTGTCGCTCAATGCGTCTTCGTCGTCATCGTGACCGCCCTCCTCGTCTTCGACCTTCAATCAAAGTCCGCGCTGAAAGGATGTGCAGGGCTTTCGGATTTCCTCGGTCCTTGAGAAATCACTCGCAGAGGTCGAGGCCGCTTTTGAAGGACAAGGCAGTGGTTTCTTCCGTCACCGCGCGAGCGTGTGCGTTTACTTTCCGCGAGCGATCTGGGTAGACTGAAGCGATTTGGGAACGTCGGACGCCTTTGGGCACGATGGAAGCCTTGAAGCCGGAATCGGTCGCCGTCGATTCGATCGCACGCGTGATCCACTATCATCAGGTGACCAAGCACCATTTTTCCCGCTATGCCCGCTCGTTGGGCTACCTCGACTGGGCTAACCAGCCTGATCCCTTCCGGCGCTTTCAGGGCGCGCCACTGATGCCGTTGCCCGTTCTGCGACCGGAGGAAGACCCACTGAGTCCTCCTTACGAGGCGCTCTACCGTCACGGCGCCGTGGAGAGCCAGCCCTTGTCGATCCGCACGCTCTCGCGGTTTTTAGAGTATGCGCTGGCGCTCTCGGCATGGAAGCAGGCGGGAAACGTACGCTGGGCGCTGCGCAGCAATCCTTCGAGCGGTAACCTGCATCCGACGGAGGGCTACCTGCTCTTACCCGCCGTGCCGGGCTTGGCGACACTGCCGGCCCTCTACCATTATGCGCCGAGAGAACACGGACTGGAGCTGCGGGCAATCTGTCCAGACGGGACGTTCGAACGGCTGATGGCGCCGTTTCCGCCGCATGCCTTCCTGTTTGGCCTGACCTCGGTCTTTTGGCGGGAGGCCTGGAAATACGGGGAACGGGCCTTTCGCTACTGCCAGCACGATGTCGGCCATGCGATCGGCACGGCGCGCCTTGCTGCAGCGTCGCTGGGCTGGCGGATGGCGCTGTTGGAGGACCTGTCGAGTGACCTGCTGGCTGAACTGTTCGGCGTCAATCGAGCGGAGGACTTTCGCGACGCGGAGCCTGAACATCCGGAATGCGTGGCGGTCGTCTGGCCCGATCATCCGGGGAAGGGGCAGGAACCGGAAGCAGGGGGGAGCCCGATCGAGCTGCCGTTGTTCCTCGATGCGGCGGCGGTGAAAGCATTGGCCACCGGACAGTGGTATGGGAAAGCCAACCGGTTGAGCCGCGAGCATGCGGTTCATTGGGACATCATCGACGAGGTGGCCGAAGCGTCGTGGAAAACGCATGCGGATCAGCGTACCGTTCCGTTACGCCCTGCATCTGCGCCGGTTCCCCCTGCCCCCTTCTCTCTCACCGCTCACGGCCTCTCTGCAGGCCAATTGATTCGGCGGCGACGTAGCGCCCTTGCGTTCGACGGCAAGACGTCGATCTCGGCCAATGCGTGCTTCGGCATGCTGCGACGCGTCATGCCGCATGCCGACCTTCCGCAACCGGATCGACCCGCGCCTTGGGATGTGTGGCCGTGGGCGCCGGCCGTGCATTTGGCCCTGTTCGTTCATCGGATCGATGGGCTGGAGCCGGGGTTGTACGTGCTGGTGCGCGACCCGCAACAACTGCCGGCGTTGCAACACGCGATGAATCCGGAATTCGGCTGGGCGCTGGCGCCTGGCTGTCCTGCCGACCTTCCGTTCTTTTGGTTACTGGAAGGCGACCTGCGGCGCATCGCGACGCAGGTGAGTTGTCATCAGGATATCGCGGGGGACAGCGCGTTTTCCCTCGGCATGATCGCCGCATTCGAGTCGAACCTTCACCGGTACGGCCCTTGGTTCTATCCGCGATTGTTCTGGGAATGCGGTCTGCTGGGACAGGTGCTGTATCTGGAGGCGGAGGCGGCCGGCGTGCGGGCGACCGGCATCGGATGTTTCTTCGACGATCCCATGCACGATCTCCTGGGCATCAGAGACTTACGCTTTCAATCACTGTATCACTTCACTGTCGGCGGGCCGGTGGAAGATCCGCGGCTGCTGACGTTGCCGCCGTATTCAATCACGGGCGAGGGGCGGGCGGCAAGAGGCGAAGAGGCCCTCTAGTCTCTGGCCTCAGGCCCCTGGCCGATCAGCAACATGTTCAAGATCAAGAAAAAAGCTTCGTCCCGATCGAACAAACAGCCGGTTCTGTACAACATCATCGAAGACTATACGGAATTCGATGCGCCGGGGAACGTGACCGTCTGTGCCATGACTGAGCCAGAGGATCTCGCCGCCCACGCCCGCATCCTGGCCGAGAGTTATGACATCCCGCTGGATGTGATGACGCGATTGCTGACGGAAGGCGGCGTGTATGCCTATCCCCAGACAGGCCCGCTCGTCACGCGAGGCCTGTTCGTTTGCCGGATCGATCCGGCGGGAGTCGTGCCCAAGCAAACCTGGATGCTGGATCTAGTGCAGTACGCCGAGGCGGAGCAACTTGCCCGGTCCTACGGGCTGCCACTCGAGGAGGCCGCGGCACGGGTCTTCTATCGCACGTTGCCGCCCGAGTTGCGAGAGCGGTTGGAACAGAAGAAGCTGGGGCGTAGTGGCGGCGAGTTGGATCGCGCCGCGGCGCGGGGCAGCCACATTACCTACATCGACTTTCGGAAGGACTGGTCTCCCCACTTCAAGCGCTTGTGCATCATGCCGGACGGGCGGCTGGTGGAAACCGGCGGCCTCGACGAGTTTGCTGCGCTGCACGGCATTGCGGTGGAGCAGGCGAGGACCCTTGTGGAGCAAGGCGGGATCGTGGAAGTGGACGGGGAGGTGCTGGCCTGTCAAATCGTCAACGGGCAACCGGCTGTGGCTCGGTTCAATCGGGCGCAATATGCCAAGGCCAAGGCGTTGGCGTTGAGCAAAGGGCTGCACATCATGGATGCCCTGAGCGAAGTTGGCCTGAGCGATCCGGCTATGATGCGGGCCCTAAAGCGGCTCGAGCGGAAGATAGTCGGATGATGGTGAGTCTCCAGGCTGGGCAACGTCTGCGGCGCTTCGCGTTACACGGGGTGTGGATCACGGCCATCGCGTGCTGTTGCGCAATGGGAGGCTGTTCCAGCCCCAAGCCGATCTTGTACCCCAACGCCCATTATCGCCAGGTTGGGCCGGAAGCGGCGGAGCGGGACATCGAAGCGTGCAAGGAGCTGGCAAAGGAGGCCGGCGCGACGCCGAGTCAGGGCAAAGCCGGCCAGGTGGCGGGGAGCACGGTTGCCGGGGCCGGCATTGGTGCTGCAAGCGGGGCGGTCGGCGGTGCAGTGGTGGGGGCCGCTGGACGGGGATCGGCGATTGGCGCGGCCGGCGGCGCGACCGCCGGCTTGCTGCGGGGCTTGTTCAGGCGATCGCCGCCCAGCCAGGCGTATATCGGTTTTGTCAACCGTTGCTTGAGGGAGCGCGGTTACGATCCGGTAGGATGGGAATGACGATGACCGGTCATGACGGAACGAGCGGCTCGGCTGATCGGTCGAGGCCAGCGCGTAGAAAGGTAAGCGCCGATGGCCGACCCGAGGGTATTGCTGCAGATGTCGGTGACTGACGAGAAGTGGTTGTGACTGTAGACCTGATAGCACTCGATTCCCAGGGAAAGCCCGAGGGCCACGAGCACGGTCGCAGTGAATCGGCTTCGTGTCGTGCTGTTCATCACTTCGCTTGCCAGGTAGCCGAACGGGATGAACAAGAGGATATTGGCGCCGATGTCAAACAGGGCACTGGGAGAAGGCTGACTCAGTTCGGAGAAAGGAATCCACCGTACCGTCCCCCAATGGGCGTGGCCCGTGAAGTCCGACCATGGAAACGTCGTGACCATGAGGATGATCACCAACCACCCTGCTAACCACATCCGTCGCATCATTCCAGGCTTCCGCGGGAAGGGAGAGACCTGCGGCTCATCTTCTCAAGCACGGGTGTGAGCGGCATCCGTTTAGGGTTGAAAGCTGGCGTGGCGAGGCAAGTCAACTCTCCAGCACTTCTTTCACCGCCGCCACTATCGCGTTGAGATCGAAGGGCTTCTCGAAAGTCCGACGGGCGCCAAAGAGCTTGGCGACATCCAGAAAATTCCGGTCGCCCTGTGCCCCGGTAATGGCAATGACCTTGGCGTCCGCATATTCGCGGGTGAGGTGTAGGGTGGCCTCCAGACCGTCCGTATTCGGCATCAGGATATCCATGATGACCAAATCGACCGGGGTGCGCTGATAGATGGTCAACCCTTCCCTTCCGTCTCGGGCTTCCAGCACCTGATGACCGGCTTTTTCCAGGACCCCACGCAACAGGGTCCGAATCGATTCTTCATCATCGATGACAAGGATGGTGGCCATTGGTCCTTCACTCCACCGGCTTGCCCGGGACGTGGCGCGCCCGGAGGGACTTGAACCCCCAACCCTCAGATCCGTAGTCTGATGCTCTATCCATTGAGCTACGGGCGCGAGCTTCAGGCAAAAGTTCTGAATTCTGAGCGATGAGTACTGAGTTCATAGGTCGCCGACCGGCGGACTCGAACGCGCCCGATCGGTAGTTTGGGCTTCAGCGGCCCTTATACAGGTCCCTGCGTAGATCGGTCAAGTCGGCGTCACGAGAAATTCTGGCGGAGTCGGCGCAGAAAGGGGAGGCCAAAGTCCAGCATGGTCCAGGGTTGGAAGCAGTAAGCAGGGCCTGCGAATGCGACCGTCCGCCTTGGCTTATGGGCTTCGTTGACTCGTTGCCAACGTAGCCGATGATGTCTGAAAAAAGTGGTGGGTGGAGTGGGGAGGCGACGGTCAGCGTTAAGGGGATGACTTGCTGCGTGTTCGTCAGGGCAGCGGCGGTGACCGAGATGGTCGCGATAGAGGTCCCGGCGGCCAGGTCAACGAGATTGACTGTGACGATGGTTGACCCGCTGTTGGTGCCAGGGGTTGGGCTGAGGCTCAGTTAGGCGGCACTGTCGCAAATGCTCCAAACTGAGGGTGCCTCACCCGGCGTTGGCAATGCTCAGGGTCCTAAAAGGGGGATTGACGCTACCGGCTGTACGGAGCACCAGGGCTGGTTGGGTTGACGACTAGGGCGAAGGTTGCGGTTGCAATCAGTCCGAATGTGGCGCTCCTCGGACAGACCGGATCCAAAGAACCGCCTTTTGCTTCAAGCACCCAGTCTCTGGGGAAAGCTTCACGCTCAAGGACAGGAAAGAGAGGTCAGCATCGGGGACCTCCTTGCTGGTCTTGGCGCATCTGAATGCTGCATGGCCCGGCGTTGTTTCCTTACGATTCGGGAGCATGCAAAACCTGAGCACATGAACGGCAGGTCATACCCCGTGGATGTTGACCGACTGGAGAGGGGGCCTACCCAGTTGACTAACCCACTGACATCAAATCCAGCGTTCCCGTCGTCAAGACGGAGCGGCCTGCGGGAGGGATTCGGCCTGTAGAAGGAAGCGTGGCGTGACCGGTGGAAGGGAAGAGGGAGTGACGAGCGCCAAAGTTCCGGTTGCCTGCTCGATGGTTCTGGAGAGACGACCGGGACCAGCCGGTTTTGTTGTGTGTGCGAGCGGAGAAAACGGCCGACTGTACGTTTAGTCGCATGGGGGGAGGTCTGGGAAGACAGTCTCCGTAATCCGCTAAATCCGTAGGCAGAATGGCCCGCCTGGTGTACCATCGCTCTGTTCCTACACATCGATGGAGAGCGGTTATGACGAATGACGAAGCGGGAAACGGAACAGTCGTGGCGGAGCGCGAAGTGACGAGGCCACCGTCATTCGTGGCCAAGGCTGGTTTCAGGGATGCGAGTCGTGCGCATGCGGCAGGTCTTATGCTTCTTCTTGCGGGAGCCGTCTTGGCGGCCTTGGTCGGCACCTGGCTCGTCTGGTTCTCTGCCTATATGCAGCGAACCATGGCAGAAGAGGAGATTCGGGAGGCCTGTCGGCGGGTCATGCCGGAGACGGCTGACCGCTGCGTTGACACCGTGATCATTCAGCGGGGCGGCGCGCGTCGATGACCCGAAACACCGTCATGAGTTCGAGGCGGAGACAGCAGACGCCTTGCCGACAGACCTGCGCGTGGGTAGGCCGGGTCGTGGCGTCGATCGCACTCGGGTTAACTGTGACTGCGGCAGGCTCAGCCGAAGCCGCCGAGGTGCATCAGTGGTCCAATCTCAGCGTTGAATTGGGACTCTCGGGCTGGATCAGCGAAGGTGAAACCACCTGGAGCCACAACGCGTCGAAACCAGGTTTGCCCTTGGGGAATCCGACCTCAAGGCTCGAATACAAAGATGTCGGCACGAACGTGATCGAACTGTCCGGCAAGGTGAAATTTGCCCAGCGTTGGTTTGTACGGGCAAGCTATGGGACGGCTGCGATAGGAGGCGGACGCCTCACCGATGACGATTTCCTTGTCGCGGACGGCGGAAACCCTTCGTTGCGGACGTTCAGCGATCTCAGGGGAGACACCATCTGGTATGTGAATGGGGATCTCGGACTTACGATGTTGAACTACCCGGGCCATCGCGGCACACTCGATCTGGTCATCGGCTATCAGTACCGGAGAGAGAAACACGAAGCCATAGGGGTAGGGCTTGTTGGTTGCACTTCGGCTTGGGATTCTGAGTTTGGTTGTCCTGGGTCTTCAGTTCCCGCCAACGCTTTGGTCATCACCAATACCCAAACATGGAGTTCGCTCAAGCTTGGCGCGGAGACTGAGTATCGGATTACGAGACGGTTGAGCGTGGAAGGCAAAGCGGCCTTCCTTCCGTTTACCTCGCTGAGCAATAAGGACATCCATCACCTCCGACCCGACCTCCGGCAGAACCCCAGTTTTGAAATGACCGGCACCGGAATCGGTGCCACCCTCGAGGGTGCTGTGAGCGTGATGGCCCTGAAAGGGCTCTTTCTCAAGATCGGCTATCGCTATTGGTGGAATCGCGTGAGCGACGGCACCTGGAAGACTTTCCCGGTCGGCGCTCCCTCCGAAACGTTTAACCTAAACGAGTTCGAAAATATCCGTCACGGTCTCACGTTCGGTGCAACTTACGTGTTTTAACGACCGGGTTAACGGGACCGCGGAGAAAGGGTTTCATCTTCGTAGTGGGCGAAGAGCCGTTTGGCTTCCGGGTGCAGCGCACCAGGATGACCGTAGGGAATACCGACAGTCCGAAACAGCGGGACCAGCTTTCCATTCGGGTGGAGATAGCCGGCGCGCAATGGCACGGACCGTTTCGTGTGCTTGACCAAGTGGCAGGGAGTCGGCCGGATTGAGGTCAGCCAATCGGCGATGTCCTGCGGGTTGCCGATGGAGGCTGAAAGCAGCAGCAGTCGGGCCTGCGAGGGACAGAAGATGATCGTTTCTTCCCACACCACCCCACGTTCCGGATCGGCCAGATACTGCGATTCATCCATGATGACCAGACCCAGGGTATCCAGCCGCACGTCGATTTCGCCGCCTGCAGCATCGTAGAGCAGATTCCGCAAAATCTCCGTCGTCATGATCAACAGCGGGGCCTGGGCGTTGTCCCGCCGGTCTCCGGTGAGAATGCCGACCTTGTCGGCTCCGAAGAGGCGCGAGAATTCCGTGAATTTGGTGTTCGACAGAGCTTTGAGCGGAGAGGTATAGATGACTGTCCGATTGTCCTCGATCGCCCGCCGCGCCGCTTCGATCGCGACATAGGTCTTGCCGCTGCCGGTTGGTACGCTCACGATGACATCCGTGTCGGCAAGGCGGGCTAGCGCTTCTTCCTGCCAGGCGTCAGGGACGAACGGCTTCGGCTCAGGCACGCCGAGACCTTCCAGCCATGAACCAAGGCTGCAGGCCGGCTCCTCTGGCTCCGATTCGGACGGTCTGACACGGGCTTTCCCAGGTTGCGCCGATGCACGGTCGGGCTGGCGACCAGGCTTTGCAACGCGCGGGTGCTCCGCGCGCCGCGCCTCGGCTGACGCTCGACGGCTCGCCCGTTCCTGGATCAGGGTCTGGAGATCCGATTCCAGTCCTGCTCGGTTTTCGGCGGAGTGCCGCAGGAGCAGTTCGACCAGGCGCCGTTTACCCAGCCGAAAGTGGCGATGGACTCGTCCCCGCGCCAGACGGTGCAATGCGGCGACAGGCTGCGCGGCTAACAATTGTTCCAGTTCATCGGTGGTCATTTTTCCCTTGATCCTGTGATCCGGGTGCCTCGTCCCCCCTCTCTCCAGCTCACGGCAGCTCTTCCAACACGCCGCGGCGCAATGCCGCGATCGCCCGGTCGGCGGTCTCGGCTAGACCGGGGTGCGTGGCCTTCAACGCGTGGAGCTGTGACAGATATTCGAGCGTGCGCGCCAACAGGCGGTAGATATCCCCCTCCGCCATCGTCGTCATCTTGCAGAGGCCGATCCAGGTGAGGGTCGGATCGCCGACCCATTTTTCCGTCAACGCCGCGACATCGGCTCGGAGGAGCGGCGGGTCTTCGTGCGGAGTCAGTGCCTCCGCCAGTCTCCGGACTTGCCACAACAATGACGACAGGCCGGGGCTCGGGCGCGGGAATGCGCCCGGGCGGTCGTCGTCGTGCGCGATGCTGGCCATGATCCCGGCCAATAGCTGCGGCTCGATTCCCGAAAACGCTTCGGCGCGGATCAATTCGGTGATCAGAAGCGAGTGGTCGATGCGGATCAATCTGGCCCATTCGCCGTCTTCGGTCAGATACGCGGCCGGAGTGAGGTACCCGAACTGCTGGAGGACTTCGACCTTGGCCTGGAACCGGTGCCATAGGCTGGTGCGCAGGGCCTGGACGGCTTTCGTGTGACGCTGGATCTCCTGCCGGAGTTTGAGCGCCGCTGCGTGGTCCTTCTGGCAGGCTGGACGCGACGGACAGCTCAGACAGGGGAAATCGTCGAGGGTCTGGGCCATGGCACTTTCCGGGATCGATTCCTGTTCGTCCTGGACAAGGATGGGCAGGACCGGAATGCGGGCTGGCAGTTCTGCCAATTCCCGTGACAGATCATCCAGGCTCTTCGGGGTGCACCATGGGTACACCGGCGCCTCCTCGAACTCGAACACCCGATCGAAGATCTGGGTGATAATGCCGGCTGGACATTCCGTGATGGCCCCGCCCGGCCGCAGTACAGTGACCATTGGGTTGCGCCGGCCGCGGCTGCGATATTGGCGCAACACGACGCCCCGCCCTTTGGGCAATCCGACGACCCGACCCGGCGTGAGAAAGTGCAGACGGGCGGCCACTTCCGGTGGCTCTTTGCGCCGGATGTGGGCGCGGTGCGCTTTCTGCTTTCGGGCGTGATCGAAGATCTGCCATTGGGTGATCCAGTCGGTGCAGACGCGGGGACCGTAAGGCTTCATCTGTTCATGGAGGAGGTCCAGTTTCTGTTCCAGCACCTCGGCGCGCTGGTTGAGCTGAAACTGGGCAAAGCTCTTGGCCAGGATGGGCTGGATGTGTTCCAGTGGGTGGGCTTTGAGGAGGTTCAAAACCATCGGGTAAGTGATCACGAATTGGCTGTCGATCGGTTCAGGTTGCCCAGTCAAGCCCTTCGTGATGACGCCCAGGTCAATGTACGGTGACGGGGTGACAATGGCGAAGCCGACCAAGTCTTTTCCACGCCGGCCGGCCCGCCCGGCCAGTTGTTGCACTTCGCTGATCGTGAGATTGGTGAAATCCTTCGTCTTGCGGACGCTCGATTGGGTTAGCACGACGGTCCGAGCCGGAAAATCCACGCCGGCTGCAAGCGTCGTCGTCGCGAACACGGCGTCCAGGCAGCCCTGCCGCATCAGCTCTTCCACCGCGATCTTCCAGGAGGGCAGATGCCCGGCATGGTGGGCGGCGACGCCGATCCGTTTCACCTTCTCCAGCAACGGATGATCCGCGACGCTGGGGAATTGGGCGATGACTTGATCGAGCACGGTCGCGATGGCCTGCTGTCGCGCCGGGGGGAGAATAGCCTGGTCTCGCTCGAACGCCTGCATGGCTTCGTCGCACGCGCGGCGGGAGGTCAGAAACACGATGGCTGGCGTCAGGTGCCTCTGGCGCAGAGCGGTGATCAGGTCAACCGGATGAATCGAAGGAGGCATGCAGTTTCATTCCCTTGGAGATGACCACGAGGCCGGAGTCCGTGACGGTGAAACGCAGACGGTCGGCGTCCAGGTCGTAGCCAATCTCGGTTTTCGGCGGGATGACCACGTCCTTGTCGATGATGGCCCGCCGGATGCGGGCGTGCTCGCCGATCACTACGTTCTCCATGACGACCGATTCCCGGACGTCGGCATGATCCTGTACCCGCACGTTGGGAGACAGGACGGAGTTCTGCACCCGTCCCCCTGAAATGATACACCCGCCGCAGACGATCGAATCGAGCGCGACGCCCATTCGACCGCCATGGTAGTCCTGCGCGAAGACGAACTTGGCTGGCGGGTATTGGCCTTGATAGGTCCGGACCGGCCATTCCTGGTCGTACAGGTTAAACAACGGGTCGACTGCGACCAGATCCATATTGGCTTCCCAATAGGCGTCCAGGGTGCCAATGTCGCGCCAATATTTCACGGCCTTCTTGTTCTCGTCCTGGAACTTGAAGGCATAGACCCGGTTTTCCCGGATCATGCGGGGGATGATGTCCTTACCGAAATCGTGCGAGCTGTTCTCCTGGGCGTCCTCGATCAACCGCTCGCGGATGATCGGCGCGCGAAAAAGATAGATGCCCATGGAGACGAAGGCGTGGGTCGGATCGTTGGGAATCGGTGTGGGGTCTTGGGGCTTCTCGTCGAAGTGCAGAATCCGGTAGTCCTTGTCCACCCCGATCACGCCAAAGCGGCTGGCCTCAGCGAGCGGAATCTCGATTGCCCCGACCACGGCGTCGGCCTGTTTGGCCAGCAGGAAATTGTACATGTCCGCATAGTTCATCTTGTACACATGGTCGCCGGCCAACACAAGGAGGAACTCTGGCTGTTCGTTGTCCAACAGGAACAGATTCTGATAGACGGCATCGGCCGTGCCTCTGTACCAGTCTTCACTGATCCGTTGCTGCGGCGGAACCGAGGCGAGGTATTCGCCCAACTCGGGGTTGAAAATGTTCCAGCCGACGCGGATATGGCGGTCCAGGGAATGCGACTTGTATTGGATTAGCACGGCGATCCGCCGGAGGCCGGAATTCAGGCAATTGCTGAGCGTGAAGTCGATGATGCGATATTTTCCGCCAAAGGGAACCGCTGGCTTGGCTCGGTGCTCGGTCAGGGGATAGAGTCGCTCGCCTTTGCCCCCGGCGAGCACCATGGTCAAAATCTTGCGCATGGTGCCGGCATTGTACCAGGAGGATAGCCAAATAGGAAGGAAGGCCTCATTGACATCGGCGGCCGCCGGGACGATACTACGCGGCAGTTGCCGGCGAGGAGCAGACAATGCGAAAAACAGCGGTCGCCAAGCGGGTGAACAGCGCGGTGTCTGCGGCCAAGCCGCTCGGATCCGATCCGACGATCAAAGGCGTGTTGTGGCGCCTGGATCGACTGGAACGCCAGTTGCGGAAATTGTCGGAATTGGTCCGGGATCACGCTGAAGACGCGGACCGGCTGGTGAGGATTGTCGCCGAAGACCGGGACGTCATCCGCCGGGAGCTGTTGCGGAAGCATCGGGAAACCGTCCGGATCCGCAAACACCTGCGCGAGGTCAGTGCGAAAGTCGGCCTCGATCGCTGAACGCGGCGCAGGTCCGCGTCGTCGATCGAAAAATGAGGGGCACGACGATCTCCCCAAGCCAGGCGGTGTCACGACCTGTCCGTGAGCCGCTCTCGATGTCGAATTTCCCCATGAACAGCCGAAGGGTCGGCGGCGGTGGCCGACTGTAGCGTCGAGACCCGCAACCTGGTGAAACGGCACGGCGCGACGACGGCCGTCGACCACGTGTCGTTACAGATCAGGCGGGGAGAGTTTTTTTCCATCCTCGGCCCGAGTGGGGCCGGCAAAACGTCGGTGCTGCGCCTACTCGCCGGGTTCGAACGGCCAGACGAGGGCGAGGTGCTCATTGAAGGCCGCCCGATGACCGGGGTGCCGCCCCATCGCCGACCCGTCAACCTGGTGTTTCAGTCTTACGCGCTATTTCCCCACCTCACCGTCTTCCAGAACGTCGCCTTTGGGTTGGAGATGCGCCGACTGCCCAGGGGGGAGATCGAATCCCGGGTCGGGGCCGCACTGGAAATGGTCAAGCTGGAGAAACAGCGAACGCGCTTCCCGTTCCAGCTCTCGGGCGGGGAGCAGCAGCGCGTCGCCTTGGCTAGGGCGCTGGTGAACCGGCCGGCGGTGGTGCTGTTGGATGAACCGCTGGCGGCGCTGGATCAGCAACTGCGACAGGAGATGCAAGTCGAGCTGAAGGCCATCCAGGAGCAGGTCGGCGTCACGATGGTCTGTGTCACTCATCATCAGGAAGAGGCGCTGATTCTGTCCGATCGGGTAGCGGTGATGGACCGCGGCCGGGTGTTGCAAGTAGGGCGTCCTCGCGACATCTATGAAACCCCGGACTCGCTGTTCGTCGCTCGCTTCGTCGGATTGTCCAATGAACTCACCGGGTCGGTGGTCAAGCTGGAACAGGGGCTGTGCGGCGTGGATCCCTCCGGGCTTGCTTCATTCAGCCCGATCATGGTTCGCTGCCGGCAGGATCTGGCCGTCGGTGACCGAGTCACCGTGGTGCTGAGGCCTGAACGGGTCCGTCTCTCGACCGACTTGCCTCCGCTCGGGTACGACAACGTCCTCGCCGCCAGAGTCGAGAAAACAATCTACAGCGGTCATGAACTGCACTACCTCTTACAGCTGTCGGATCAGGTGCGCTGGAAGGCCCGCGTCGTCAACGGCGCGGGCGACCTCAAGCGGTTTGCCCCCGGGGAACGGGTGTTCGTCCGCTGGAGTGCTGACGAAGGGGTCGTATTGAGAGCGTGAGTGTGCCCACTGCATCCGATTCAACCGCAATGAGGGGTGATGAGAGCGGGGCTCTTGCCCGCTACCCTGGATGGCTCCTGGCGCCGGGGCTGGGCTGGACCGTGCTTTTTTTCTTTGTCCCCCTCCTGATCGTCTTGGCGGTCAGCTTCGCGTCGCGTGGCACCTACGGCGGCGTCCTTTGGACCTTCAGCCTGACGAACTATGTCGATCTGCTCCATCCGCTGTATTTCCGAATCTTCGGGCGATCGATTCTCTTTGCGGCCGTAACAACGGCGCTCTGCCTCGTCCTTGGCTTCCCTCTGGCTTCTTACCTCGCACGCCTCCCCCGACACCGGCAGGGGCTCTGGCTGGTGCTGGTGCTGATCCCGTTCTGGACGAATTTTCTCGTCAGGACCTATGCCTGGATGTTCATCCTGAGGACCGAGGGGGTCATGAACAAGTTGCTCATGGAAGCTGGGCTTATCGACGCGCCGATCGAGCTGCTCTATTCCAACGCCGCCGTCCTGCTCGGGCTGGTCTACGGGTATCTGCCGTTCATGGTGCTGCCGCTGTACGCGGCCGTCGAGCGACTGGACCCGGCACTGGTGGAAGCAGCCCGGGATCTCTACGCCTCGCAGTGGGCGGTGTTCCGACGAGTCGTGTTGCCGCTCACGAAACCGGGTGTGATCGCCGGATGCCTTCTGGTCTTTATGTCCTCTCTGGGAGCGTTTATTACGCCGGACCTGCTGGGCGGCGCTAGGAGTATGATGGTGGGCAACCTCATTCAGCACGAGTATTTGATCGTGCGCGACTGGCCGCTGGGATCGGCGCTCTCCTTCGGGCTGATGGGGATCCTGATCGCCGCGATGGCCGTCTATTATTGGATCGATGCTGACAGGAACCGAGAGGGGAGCCGACGGTGACCAGGCGACGTGTTTGGTTGCAGGTGATAAGTCTCGGCAATTTGCTTTTCCTCTATCTCCCGGTTGCCATCTTGGTCCTGTTTTCGTTCAATGCCTCCCGTCTTTCGGCGACCTGGCAAGGATTCACGCTGAAATGGTATGCGGCGCTCGCCAGGGACCGGGCGCTGCTGGCCGCGACTTGGAACAGTCTGCTGGTCGCGGGCATATCCACGATCCTGGCGACTGGTCTGGGGGTGGCCGCCGCCCTGGGCTTGGAGCGATTGGGATCCCGCTCTCGGCGGATGATCGAAGGCGCCATGCTGCTGCCGTTGGTGGTTCCGGAAATCATGATGGGGGTGGCCTTGATGTTGTTCTTCGTGTTGATCAAGCTGCCGCTCGGCTTGCCGACGGTCATCATTGCCCATACCGCCTTCAACCTGCCCCTAGTCATGGTGATCGTGCGGGCAAGGCTCCGAAAGCTAGACCCTTGTCTGGAAGAGGCTGCGTCCGACCTCGGCGCGACGCCCTGGCAGGTGTTTCGCCGCGTGACCTTTCCTTTGCTGCGACCGGCGATCGTGGGGGCCGCGCTCATGGCCTTCACGGTCTCGTTGGATGATTTCATCGTCACCTTCTTCACGGCTGGTCCTGGTTCGACCACCCTGCCGCTGAAAGTATATTCGATGATCAAGTCCGGCGTGTCGCCCGAGATCAATGCGTTGTCGGCCGTTCTGGTGTTGGTCTCGATGGGATTGGTCGGGTTATCACTGGCAATCCAAGGACGCGGGATCTTGATTCGTTGATCGGTTGGGATCATTTGGATTGTTGGCAGTGGAGCAATGACCACATCGTCAATGATGCGGTTGGTGATCAGTGCGTACCTCTGTGCGGCGGTCCTGGCTTGTCAACCGACGCCTGAGGATGGCCCCAAGAAAAGCCCGCGGGCTGACGGCCATGACCGGGCGGGCCCAACGCTCCATTACTTTACCTGGTCCGATTATGCGAGCCCCGAGTTGTTGGGAGAATTCGAACAGCAAACCGGGGCGAAAGTCGTTGTCGACACCTTCAGTAGCAACGAAGAGCTGTTGGCCAAACTGCAAAGTGGGGCAGACGGCTACGATGTAACGGTGCCGTCGGATTTCATGGTGTCGATCATGATCCGGTTGGGGTTGTTGGCCGAATTGGATCTGTCGAAGATCCCCAACGTCGCCTTGCTAGCGGAGCATTTGCAGCGGTTGCCGTTCGATCCGAACCACCGGTACTCCGTGCCCTATTTGTGGGGCACGGTCGGGATCGGCTACGACTCCAGCGTTCTGCCGGAACCGCCCGACAGTTGGTCGGTGCTCTGGGACATCCGGTACCAGGGTAGGATCAGCATGCTGAACGATCAACGCGAAGTGTTCGGCGCCGTCTTGCGCTCGATGGGCCATTCGCTCAACACGCAGGATCCGGCCGTCATCGAGCGGGCGAAGGAGAAACTGATCCAACAGAAGCCGCTCGTGAAGACCTATACGAGCGAGCACTACGACCAGCTTCTAGCTTCAGGTGAGGTCGTGCTCGCCCACGGATGGGGAGGCCCGGTGGCCCGGGCCATGGCCGAGCGGCCTTCGATCCGCTATGTCGTGCCGAAGGAAGGAGGTACCATCTGGTCCGATTGCCTGGTTGTGCTCAAGACCTCTCGCCAGAAGGATCTGGCGATGCAATTTGTAAATTTTCTCCTCGATTCCCGGATAGCGGCGCGGACGTCGGAGCGGTTGCTGTTCGCCTCCGCAAACCGAGAGGCCAAGAAGCTGGTGTCGCCCTGGGTCAGGAACAATCCAGCCGTTTATCCGCCAGAGTCGTTGTTGGCTCGGCTGGAGTGGATGAGCGATGTCGGCGATGCGATCCGAGTGTATGATCGCGCATGGACGGAACTGAAAATGTATTAAGTTTTCGGCGTTTTATGGTTTCCCCCGAGCGCGGAAGCCGCTATAATATTTTTATAAGTTCTGCGTGAGGTGATCGGCTGCGCCGGGGCTTCTTTTCGGAGATTTCCCGGAAATGAACAATGATCGGCATGGTGACCCCCCAGAGGGTGAAGGTGTTTACAACCCTGGCTTGGCGGACCGGAATGCGGTTTTCGTTTCTTCTCGGTTTGATCTTCTTCAGCGCTATCATTCTGTTGACTCTGGATATGCCGCTTGCTGCCGATGAAGCGGCGAAGTCCGCCGTCTTACCCGGCCCAACTCTCCGGCTAAGCCTTGACGAGGCGTTAGCCTTGTTCCTCAAACAGAACCTTGACCTCCTCATCGCGAAATTCGGCGTGGATTACGCCAGGGGGCAGCAGATCACGGCGGCCTTGTTCCCGAACCCCGTGTTGTCGATTTCGACCGTGGGCTCGTTCGCGACGCATCAGTTCGGCGAGCGTTCCAACCTGACCCGCAGCGGCCAGATCTATCCGCAGATCCAGCAACTCTTCGAGATGGCCGGCAAGCGGGGCTATCGGATCGAGAGCGCCGGGTTCGGGACGCAGTCGGCAGAAGCAAATTTCGAGGACGCGATCCGCCAACTGGGATTTACGGTGAAGGACACCTATTACCGGGTGCAATTGGCGCAGCGGCGGCTAGCCCTGGCGGAAGAAAACCGCGATCGCTTTTCGCGTATTCTCGAAGTCAATACCATACGGTTCAAGAAGGGGTACATTGCGGAAGTCGACCTGATCCGCATCCGTCTCCAATTTATCGACTTTCAGTCGCAGGTCATCCAGTTTACCCAGGAGGCGGATGCGGCCCGCGCCGAGCTGCGTCAATTGCTTAGGCTGTCGCCGGCTGTCCGGCTCGAATTGACGACAGAGCTGGAGTTTCATCGCATCGATCCGGACATCGATAAATTGCGGATGTTGGCACTGGAGACGAGACCCGATCTCCGGGCAAAACGGCATTTGCAGGCTCAGCGCCTGGCGGATTTGAAATTGGCCAAAGCGTATCGCTATCCCGACGTGACCCTCGGCGGCGGTTATGCGGTGCAGGGACCGACCGGCCCGGATTTGCAGCAGCAGGCGATGGTAAGCGTGGGCGTGCCGCTTCCGCTGTTCAACCGTAACCAGGGGGGCATCCTCCAGGCGGAGGTGGCGGTGCAGGTGGCGGAGGCAGATCTCAACAAGACGATCAATCAGGTGGAGAACCAAGTGGACGTCGCTTACCGGAATCTGGTGCAAAGCCGGCGCCTCGTCGAAGCGTATCTGGGCGGCATCTTGGATGATGCGCGTGCCACCTTCACGATCGTTGAACGGGCATATGAACGGGGAGGCGCCACGATCATCGATCTCTTGGATGCGGCCCGGACGTCGCGGACCATTCAACAGAACTACATCGAGGCCCTGTTCAATTATCAACGTAACCTCTTCCAGCTTGAGAGCGCGGTTGGACAGGAGATCACCTCGTGAGAGGGAAAGCGGAAGTCAAGAAGCGAGGGATGGTGGCGCTCGCCGTCCTGTGTGCGGCGTTGGCTTCCTGCGGGCGCGCCGAGGAACCTCCGCATTCCAGCGCTGCAACTCCTCCTGTGTCATCGCCGCCTGCACCGGTCACCGAGGCGCAGCCGCTCATCGAAACCGCGGTGGTGGATTACAGCCCGGTCAAGCCGGCGCTGGTGCTGGCCGGCAAGGTGGCGTACGGAGAAGATCGTTACTCGAAGATCTCGTCGCCGTTGCAGGGACGGGTCGTGGAAGTGCGCGTCCATCTGGGCGATCACGTGAAAGCCGGCGACACGTTGCTCGTGATCGACAGCCCGGACATCACGGCTGCCTACTCCGAGTTCATCAAGGAAGCCTCGGAGCTGGAGTATGCGACCCGAGCCTATGAGCTGGCCAAGGATCTGTATGAGACCAAGGCCCTGCCCCAGAAGGATCTGAAGCAGGCGGAGAACGACTTGATCAAGGCCCGGGCGGAGTTTCGCCGGGCCAAGGAACGGCTGCTCTCGCTCCGCGTGTCGGCGGCCGAACTGGAGAAACCCCTCGCTCAGCAGCGCATCACGTCGCGCTTTGAGATGAAGAGCCCGTTGGCCGGCACCGTGGTGGAGCGCTTTGTCACACCGGGTCAGTCCGTGGGCGGCGATCCGTCGCAGGTGCTGTTTACGATTGCCGATCTGGACACCTTACAGGTGGTGGCGGATGTCTATGAGCGCGACCTTGCCTTGGTCAAGGTCGGGCAGGTCGCTCGCGTGACGGTCGAGGCGTATCCGGGCGAGATGTTTCCGGCTGTGATCGCCTCTATCGGTGACGTAGTCGATCCGATTACCCGGACGATCAAGGTCCGCGCGTGGGTCAACAACGAGCACCGCAAGTTGAAGCCTGAGATGTTCGCCCGGCTGCACATCGATGTCGGCGATACGACTCCGTTTCTGGCGATTCCGAAGGAGGCGGTGCTGGAAGCCGGCGGGAAGCACTTCGTCTATGTGGTGGAGGGGCCGGACCGGTACGTCAAGCAGGAGGTCAAAGTCTCCAGCGTGTCCCCCGAGCAGTTTCGGGTTCTGGAAGGGCTTTCTCCGGGCCAGCGCATCGTCGTGAAAGGAGCGGTGCTGATTAAAGGCCAGGAAATGAAGGGGTAGCGTGCAGCAGCCTTACGCGGTCGCCTCGGTTGCGGGCGATGGACCGAGACGATGATCGCACGAATCGTTGAAATTTCCCTCCTCCAGCGGTTTCTGTTCTGTGCCACTGGGCTTGCGCTGTTTTTCGGCGGGCTCTACGCGTTTCACCTCCTCGATATCGTCGCCTATCCTGATCCATCCCCTCCGATGGTGGAGTTAATCACCCAGTATCCGGGGTGGTCGGCCGAGGAGATCGAGCGGCAGATCACGATCCCTATCGAAGTGGCGCTCAACGGCACTCCGGGGCTTACCGACATCCGCTCCCTGTCCATTTTCGGCCTCAGCGATATCAAAGTGTATTTCGATTTCGGGACTGACTACTTCTTCGACCGGCAGGAAGTGTTGAACCGCCTTGCGATGGTCAGCTTGCCACCGGGTGCCCAACCGATGCTTTCTCCCTGGTGGGCACTCGCCGAGATCTATCGGTATGAACTGACCGGAGACCATGTCGATTTGACCGATCTGAAAACCATTCAAGAGTGGGAGTTACGAAGGGAGTTCCGTCGGATACCGGGGGTGATCGATGTGACGGCCTTCGGCGGGACCACCAAGGAATATCACGTCGACATCGACCCGGGAAAGCTGATCAGTTACGGCGTGCATCTGTCGCAGGTGATGACGGCGCTCGCCAACAGCAACGCCAATGTCGGAGGCAATTACCTAACGGTCGGGGCGCAGAATTTCAATGTCCGGGGTCTGGGGCTCATCAACAACCTGGCGGACATAGAAAACGTGGTGGTGGCGGAGAAAGAGGGAACCCCGATTTTCGTCAAAACTCTGGGCCGGGTCTCCATCGGCCATCGGGTGCGTTTGGGCAAGGTCGGGATCGACGATCGCGATGACGTCGTCGAGGGTGTGGTGCTGCTCCAACGTGGATACAAAACACTGTCTGTGCTCGAGAAGGTCAGGGCCAAAGTCCAGGAGCTCAATAGCTGGAAATTGCCCAAGGGGGTGAAGATCAAGACGTTTTACGACCGCACGGTCCTGATCCACACCACAGTGGAGACGGTTACGGATATTCTCATCAGCGGTATGGTCTTGGTGTTCGTCATCCTGTTCGTGTTTCTCGGCCATTTTCGCGCGGCCTTGATCGTCGCGTTGACCATTCCCCTCTCGCTCCTCTTCACGTTCACCATGATGGTGCTGATCGGGCAATCCGCCAACCTCATCTCGCTCGGCGCCATCGATTTCGGAATCATCGTAGACTCGACGTTGATCATGGTGGAGAGCATCTTCTACCATCTGGCCCATCACCGCGGACCCGGATTGACTCCACCGCAGTTGATCGTCCGGGCAGCTCGCCAAGTCGGGCGCCCCATCTTTTTTTCGACGGCGATCATCGTCGTCGCGTTCATCCCTCTGTTCACGATGACCGGCGTGCCGGGCAAAATCTTCGCGCCCATGTCCATTACGTACGGCTTCGCGCTCCTGGGTGCGTTACTCATGGCCTTTACGCTGGCGCCGGTGCTCTGCTCGCTATTGTTGACCGGCCCGATCAGCGAGGAAGACACGGTCGTCGTCCGCGTGGTCCGTCGTCTGTACGCAGGGATGTTACGTTGGGCTCTGTCGCACAAGATGATCGTCGTGGGGTTCGTGCTGGCGCTGCTCGCGACGGCCCTCGTGGCGCTCAGGTTTTTGGGGGGCGAATTCATGCCGGCGCTGGAGGAAGGCAATCTGTGGGTGCGGGCGACCATGCCGGTGGATATCTCCTTCGACCAGGCGGCTCGGCTGACGACCGAAATTCGACAGCTCTTCCGGCAAACTCCCGAAGTGTTGACGGTCGTCTCGCAGCTTGGGCGCCCCGATGACGGGACCGATCCCACCAGTTTTTTTAACGCGGAGTTTTTGGCCAATCTCAAGCCGCAGAAGCAATGGCGACCCGGCCTCACGAAGGAGAAACTCATCGAAGAGATCGAAACGCGACTCAAAACGATCCCCGGGGTCATCTTCAATTTCTCGCAGGTGATTCAGGACAACGTCGAGGAGGCTATGTCGGGCGTCAAGGGCGAAAACTCTATCAAATTGTTCGGGACCGACTTGCGGGTGATGGAGGCGAAGGCGGTGGAGATCGAGCGGGTGATGCGTCAGGTGCCGGGCGTCAAGGATCTGGGCATCTTCCGTCTGATGGGACAACCCAACCTGCTCATCGAGGTGGATCGCGAGGCGAGCGCCCGGTACGGGCTTCAGGTGTCGGATGTCAACGCGGTGGTACAAGCGGCTGTCGGTGGACAGGCTGTCACGCAGGTGTATGAAGGCGAACGGTTGTTCGACCTCGTCGTGCGATTTCTTCCAGAGTTTCGGCAGGATCCCGAGGCGATCGGAAACATTCTGGTCAGCACCCCGAACGGCGCGCGCATTCCGCTTAAGCAACTGGCCAACATCACTGCCCAGACCGGCGCGTTCATCATCTACCGGGAAAACAACCGCCGTTACATCCCGATCAAGTTCAGCGTACGCGATCGGGACTTGGCCAGTACAGTGCAGGAGGCCCAGGCCCGGCTGGCCAAGGAGGTGCAGCTGCCCGAGCGGTACACCATGGAGTGGGCGGGTCAGTACGACCAGTTGAAAGACGAGCAAAAACGGCTGACCAAGGTCGTGCCGCTTAGCCTGCTCATCATTCTGTTTCTCCTCTATACAGCCTTCAATTCAGTCAAGAACGCGTTGCTGGTCCTCGTCGCCGTGCCTTTCGCGCTCATCGGCGGCGTGCTGTCCCTGGTCGCGACGAACACGCATTTCAGCATCTCGGCGGCGGTCGGCGTGATTTCGACTCTGGGGGTGGCAATTCTGGGGGGGGTGTTATTGATCTCTTGTATCGAAGATTTCCGCCGCTCCGGTCTGCCGCTGACGGAGTCGATCATGAAGGGGGCAGATGTCCAGATGCGGCCGATTCTGATGACGACGCTGGCGGCGGCGATCGGGCTCCTGCCGGCGGCCGTGGCGACGGGCATCGGGTCGCAGGCACAGAAGCCACTCGCAAGGGTCGTGGTGGGCGGGATGCTGACGGCCGCGGTGCTGATACTCCTTGTACTGCCGGTGTTGTATGATATTGTGCACCGGCGCCGCGATGGGCGAACGATCTCACCCAGCAGATAAACGACGATGAACCGATGTGATGTGGAGTGTGGAGGAGGGGAGCGTGCTATGAGTGCGAGTGCGAGACTGTTGGCGGCGATAGTGATCGGCACGATGTCGATAGGGGTCGGTGTGCGTGCCGCGTCGGCCGGAGCGTGCGTTCCGACAATCGTTCCCGTTCAGATTCCGTACGAGGCACCGCCCAGACCGGAGGCCGTTCCGGATACGTCGGTTCCGCAGAACACCAAACCGTTGAGCCAGGAGGAATTGCAGCGCGCGGAGGCACTGCTTCCTCTGCTGGAAGGCAAACAGGAATTCTGGGCAATGGGGGAGTTCGTGCATCTGGGGGAATCCGTGGTGCCGGTGCTGATCAAGGCTTTGACCATGCCCGGTCCGCGGCTTCGCTACAATGCGATCGAGACGCTGTCCATATTGAAGGCGACGGCGGCCGTGCCTGCGTTGCTTGAGACCGCCAAGCAGCCGAACGAAATGCCCAGAATCCGTGAGCATGCCTTGCGGGTGGCGGTGAGGTTGGATCCTTCACAGGCGCCCGACGCTATTGAGCTGATGGCGAAAGACCAGAATCCAACCATCCGGAAAACCGCTGCGTTCGAATCGCGGTATGTCCGCCATAAGGCGGTGATTCCTGTGCTGATTTCGCTGTTGTCCGACGAGGAGCGCTTCGTGGCGATCTCCGCAATCCATTCGCTCTGGTTATTGACGCGGCACCCAAGCGAGATGCACGACTGGGAAGCGTCGACGCAGCAGGAGCGACAAGAGTGGGCACAGGAATGGATCGATTGGTGGAACGCAAGCAAAGAAACCTTCGAGCTGCCGGAGCCGAGGAGGTCGAAAGGGGGGGCTCTGCAAGGGGAAGGTGTGCGGAACGGATGACGACGCTGTGTCTTGTCGGCGTCGAGAGGGCTATGTTATAACCACAACCGGTGTTCCGCTGAGTTGTATCTTTTTTTGAAGAGAGTTCTGTATGGCAGTGCTGAAGATCGCCAAGCTCGGCAATCCGATCCTGAGGAAAATCGCAGCCCCGGTCGATCCCGCCGACATTCGGACACCATCGTTTCAGCGGTTCATCGACGACATGTTCGACACGATGTACGATGCGGAAGGCATCGGGCTGGCGGCTCCGCAAGTGTCGCGGTCGCAGCAAGTGGTGGTCATGGAGTGCCCGGGTGAAAGCGGATTCCCCAAGACGGTGCTGATCAATCCGACCATCCTCTATTATGGGCCCAATCAGATCGAGAGCTGGGAGGGCTGTTTGAGCATCGATGGGCTGAGGGGCAAAGTGACCAGGCCGTCGATGGTGCGGGTGAAAGGATTGGACCGCTACGGGGCTCCCGTCGACTTTGAGGCGACCGGTTTATACGCGGTCTGCATTCAGCACGAGCTCGATCACCTGATCGGTAAACTCTTCCTCGACCGGATGACCGATCTGTCGACGCTGACCCAGTTGGAAGAGTTCGACCATTATTGGAGAAAGGAAACCGCGGCCGTCATCTAGCAGCCGAAGGGGAACGCTGAACCGGCATGCCGTTGAATCGCCGTTCCTCATTCAGCATTCACAATCCCTAATTTTCGAGTGCTTTCCCTCCTCCGCGTCCTCGCATATCTGAAGCCATATCGCCTCCTCGCGTTCATCACGCTGAGTTTCGCCGGGCTTGCCACGGCGATGGAACTGGTGCCGCCTTGGCTCGTCAAGGTCGTCATCGACGACGTGATCGCAGCTCGCCGGCCGGAGATGCTGCCGTGGGCTCTGGCCGGACTGCTGCTGGCCTACGGGCTTAAAAACCTGTGCGCCTCCCTGCGCATCCGGTTCAACAATACGCTCGAGCAGCGGGTTGTGCACGATCTGCGGGCGCAGGTCTTTGCGGCTCTGCAACGCCTCTCGCTCAGCTACTTCGAGAACCGCTCGACCGGTGAAATCATGTCCCGGGTCGTTAACGATACGGAGCATGTCGAGCGCATCTTCATCGACGGGCTGGAAGGCATGCTGACCGCATCGCTGACACTGGTGGGCATCACGATCATGCTCTTTACGCTGAATTGGAAACTCGCGCTGCTGTCTCTGTTGCCGATCCCCATTTTGATCATATCCGCGCTGAAGTTTACGGCACGGGTGCATACCTATTACCACCGCATCCGGAAGAGCGCTGCGGAGCTGAACGCTTACCTACAAGATGCGTTGTCCGGTATCAGGGAGACGATGGGGTTCAACCGACAGGCCTATGAGCAGCAGCGGTTTAACCGGCTCAGTCAGGAATATAGCCGGAGCAATCTTCAGGCGATGCGTCTCTGGTCGATCTATTCACCGGGAATGATCTTCACGGGCAGCATGGGCACCTTGCTGATCCTGTGGTACGGGACTGGCGAGGTGTTGGCTGGAGCGCTGACGGTCGGCGAGTTGGTCATGTTCCTGTCCTATCTGGCGCTGTTTTATGTTCCGATCAATCAAATCCACTCCGTCAACCATATGCTGCAACATGCGCTGGCGGCCAGCGAGCGGGTGTTCGATGTGTTGGACACCGTGCCGGAAGTCCGGGAGCGGCCAGAAACGATCCGGCCGGCAGTGCGTTTGCGTGGTGAAGTCCGCTTCAATCGGGTCTCGTTTCACTATCGTCCGGACAGCCCTGTGCTGACGGATGTCATGCTGACCGTGAAGCCTGGGGAACGGGTGGCGTTGGTCGGTCCGAGCGGGGCGGGCAAGAGCACGATGCTCAAGCTCCTCCTTCGGTTCTACGACGTCCGGTCCGGCTCGATCACGATCGACGGCTACGATCTGCGAGATTTGCCGCTCGCCTTTCTTCGGAGCCAGATCGGGCTGGTGCAGCAGGAGCCGTTCCTGTTCAATGGCACCGTCCGCGAGAACATCGCCTACGGCGATCTCTCCGCGGATCAGGACAAACTCGAAGCCGCGGCGCGGGCGGCCCGCGCCCATGAGTTCATCATGGATCTGCCAGAGGGGTACGACACCTGGATCGGGGAGCGAGGGGTCAAGCTCTCGGTGGGGCAGAAACAACGGGTTTCCATCGCGCGTGTCCTGCTGAAAGACCCGCCCATCGTCATTTTTGACGAGGCGACGTCCAATATCGACACGGAAACCGAGGTGAAAATCCGCGAAGCTTTGAACCATTTGACCCGCGGGCGGACGACGTTCATCATCGCCCACCGATTGTCGACGCTCCATGACGTTGACCGCATCGTCGTGATGGAGCGTGGCCGAATTGTCGAGGAAGGCGCACACGAGGAGCTGCTGAATCGGGGCGGGGTGTACGCGGGGCTGTACGAGGCCCAATTTCAAGTCTAGCCGCCTGCCGGACCGCGGGTTGCGGACTCCACCGCCACGTGACTATACTTTGGCTCAGTCGATGAAGGTCTGATGATGGTGTTGGTGTACGAGAGCGATCCGCTGGACAGCGAGCACGCGAGAGGGCATTTTTACCACGTCTGTCTGGGACGTCTCGACCGCAATGAGCTGACGGTGCCTCCGCCGGACAAGCCGTACGAATGCCCTCGCTGCGGCGTGGAGTTAGAGGCGGAAGACTTCAGGGTTGCCCAGTACAGGGGATCAGTGTAGGTGGACATGAACCGTTGCGCGTGAACCGTGAACCGGGGCTTAGGCCGAAGCGTGGCGGTCTGCGAATAACGGTTCGCGGGTGACAGAGGATTCATGCTGGGAAGTACGGGACGAAAGACGGTGTCGGTGATGCGAGGCCTCATGATGTTGTGTGAGGCCTGTTACGACGAAGCCGTCAAGGACCAGCTCGTGGATGCCAGGAATTACGTGGCCGACTACGACGCGTTGTTCGCCACGATCTGCCCGGGGTGTAGCGACATCAATCGCCCACTGATCGACGACATGCTGGGCAGCTCGGAATGAGCATCCCCCACCGTCTTGCGAACGCCAGTTCTCGGCACTCGCCTTTCATTGCTCCCCTCGGCATCCTGCCGCGCGTCCCTTGTCCATTCAATGGCATGTCTTGCCGTCGAAGAATTTGCAGGCGGACTCGCCGCCTGTGACTTTCCAGGTCTTGAGCAACGGTGGCTTGTCGGGACGTAACTCCACAACAATGTCGACCAGCGTCATCAGCGGCAGCTTGTCCATGTGAGGCTTTGCCTCCTCCGGCAGCTCGACCCAGAAGACCGCGCCGCTGTCCGAGATCACAATGCGGCCGTTCTGTTTGTCAATCTGAATGATCGGGCTGTAGAAGCTTTTCTCCACGGCGGAACCGACGGCGGACCAGCCGAGAAGAAAAGCCAGGACCATAAAGACGATGAATCCGATCGGGGTTGTGCGTGACATGACGAAACCCTCCGTTCGTGATGAATGAAAGGTATGGGAGAAAAATAGCTATCCCATAGTACAGGAAACCGCTCCGGTCGAAAAGGAGTGAAATGCATAGGATGGGTCGTCAGATTGTCTGAACGTCCGCCGGGGTTACCCGGCCCCTCCGGATCCAGTACGTCTGGATGTCCGGCCTGGCCTTGTCTTGCAGCGAAATGAGCAGATAGGCAGGGACGGACAAGTTGATCTTCCCCCAGTAGTCTTCGTAATCAGTTGCGATTTTGATATCGGTGATCGACGGGCGGGCTGGATCGTTGGGGTGAGAGTGGTACACGATCTGCAGCTCCAGGCCCTGCTTCCGCATGTCCTTCTGAGCGAGCGCCAGGTCATGGGAATCCATGACGAAGGCAATCTCTGCCCGTTCCCGGGGCGAGAGCCGCTGCAAGTGGGCCGCCTTGGCTTCGTCGAAACCTGCCAGCTTCTCTGCACCGTCAAGCGCGACCACGTTCCTGATCCGGTAGATGTGCGTGACAGTTCGGTCTTTTCCGGCCAACAGCCCGCAACACTCGTAAGGATCGAGCTTCCGGGCATGGGCGACCAGTTCGTCCAGAATGTGCCGGGGGATCGAGAAGTCGGGCACGGTCAGATGCTGCAGGTTACAGTGTAGTTCCCGCCCAGATCGGTGATGGTCGGGTGTGTTCCACAGAGCGGGCAACCAGGGTCTTTCGGTCGAGAGACCTTCCGGAATTTCATTTCCAGCGCGTCATAGATCAGCAGTCGATCGGCCAACGTTTCGCCAATGCCGAGGATTTCCTTGATTGCTTCGGACGCCTGCAGGACCCCGATGGTGCCGGCGAGCACGCCCAAGACCCCGGCTTCCTGGCAATTCGGCACCAGCCCAGCCGGAGGCGGTTCGGGGTAGAGGCAACGATAGCAGGGATAGCCTTCGTGCGGCTTGATGGTGGTCAACTGGCCTTCGAAACGGAAAATGCTACCCGAAATAAGGGTCTTCTTGGCGAAGAAGCATGCATCGTTGACTAGGAAGCGGGTCGAGAAATTGTCGGAGCCGTCCAGGATGAGGTCATAGTCGTGCAACAGGCTCATGATGTTATCGGCGTCGACGTGGAATTGATACGTCTTGACCGTCACGTCCGGGTTGAGCGCTGCCAGGGTCTTGTAACCAGACTCCACCTTGGGCTTCCCGACCGAAGCGGTGGTGTGGAGGATCTGGCGCTGGAGGTTCGATAGGTCGACGATGTCGCCGTCCACCAGTCCGATCGTGCCGACCCCGGCGGCGGCGAGGTACAGCGCGGCGGGGGAACCCAACCCACCTGCGCCAATCACCAGCACCTTAGCCCGCGCCAGTTTCTTCTGTCCCTTCCCGCCAACTTCCTGCAGGATGATATGCCGGCTGTACCGTTGAATCTGTTCGTCGGTGAAGTCCATTCTGCACGTGGGGTGTGGCTCGTGAAACGTTACGCTATGAGGGACGCGTCACGAGATTATAGGTTATTCCACCACATTCAACTCAATCGGATCAACGATGCAGCCTTTCTCCCGCAGCCCCTGGACGGCCCGCTCGATTTCTGAGGTCTCCCCGGTCAATTCCACATCCATCCATCCTGTGGTTTCCCGCACATCGGCCCGCCGGACGTTCGTCACGACCTTATACTCATGGCCGATCTGATAAATGATCGGTTCCTTGATCTTTTCTTCGGGAAACCGGATGTGAAACCGAAGGCTTGGCATCGTCATCCTCCCGCAATGGCGGGAACGATCGACACTTCGTCGCCGTCTTTGAGCAAAGTGTCTTTGCCGTTTAGGAAGCGGATGTCCTCTTCGTTGACGTAGATATTGACGAACCGACGCAACTCCCCCCTTTCGTCGCAGAGCCGATCTTTTATGCCGGGGTGCGTCGCGTTCAGATTGTCGATCATTTCCGCAATCGTCGAGGCCTTGGCTTCGACCTCGCCCTGACCTTTGGTCAACGGGCGGAGGGGAGTGGGAATCCGGACCTTGATCATATGTCACCGCCGCCGTTCTTGCCCATCTTGAACGTCTTTTCGAAACTCACCAGACTCGGTTGAATGCGAACTGGACGGCCGACCGCGTCGATCACCGCTTCTTGGGTTTTTAAGCCGTTACCTGTGACATAGGCCACCGTCACGTCGCTCCGTTTGATCACGCCTTGCTTCACCAGCTTGCGAAGCACTCCGATAGTCACACCGCCAGCCGTTTCCGCGAAGATCCCCTCGGTCTGGGCCAGCAGCTTGATTGCGTCCACGATTTCTTCGTCGGTCACCGTTTCCATGGCGCCTTTGCTCTCTGCCGTTGCCTTCAGCGCGTAATACCCGTCGGCGGGATTGCCGATGGCGAGCGATTTGGCGATCGTCTTGGGTTTCACCGGCTTGAAAAAGTCCCGGCCGGCCTTGTACGCGGTTGCGATGGGCGAGCAGCCTTCTGCCTGAGCGCCGTTGATCTTGGTGCGGACGGCGTCGACCAACCCCAGGGCGTGCAGTTCATTGAGACCCTTCCAAATCTTGGTCAGCAGCGAACCGGATGCCATCGGGATGACGACTTGATCGGGCGTCCGCCAGCCCAATTGTTCCACCGTCTCGAACGCCAAGGTCTTGGAGCCTTCGGCATAGTAGGGTCGCACGTTGATGTTGACGAAAGCCCAGCCATGCTCGGCGGCGATTTCGCTGCACAGTCGGTTTACGTCGTCGTACGTGCCTTCGACCTCGACGACATTGGGTCGGTAGATCAGATTGCCCAACACCTTCGCTGCTTCCAGGTCGCCGGGGATGAACACGTAGCAGGTCATGCCGGCAGCGGCGGCGTGGGCGGCTACCGAGTTGGCCAGATTGCCGGTCGAAGCGCAGGCGACCGTCTCGAAGCCGAGCTCTCGGGCGCGGGTCAACGCGACAGCGACAACCCGGTCTTTGAAGGACAGGGTCGGATGGTTGACTGTGTCGTTCTTGATGTACAGCTCGTCCAGCCCCAAATAGGCGCCCAAATTTCTCGCGCGCACCATTGGCGTGAAGCCAGCGTGCGGCCCGACCAGCGCAGATCCTTCGACCGGCAGCAGATCGATGTACCGCCACATGCTTTGCGGGCCTTCCTCGATCTTCTTGCGCGAGATGGCGCGCTTGATCTCCTCGTAGTTGTATTTCACTTCGAGCGGACCGAAGCACATCTCGCAGACGTGGATGGCCTTGGTGGGATACTCCTTGCCGCACTCGCGGCAAACGAGCGCTTTCATCTTGCTCATGGGGGCACCCGCAAAAGCTGTGAGTTATCCGCTTTGGGCTTTCAGCATGACACGTCAATGTTTGCTAGCGACCGGCCGGTGATCGCCGACGGCTGTCGTTCTCAGTTCACAGGTTTCCGGTTCATGATCGAAAAGCTCGGTGATCGTCGGATGCTCTCCACAGAGCGGGCAGTTCGGGTTCCGCCTCGTCCTGATTTCGCGGAACGCAGTCCGGCGCGCATCGAAATCCAGCATCCGGTCAGTCAGGGAACGCCCGATGCCCAGGATCAGCTTCAGGGCTTCCGTCGCCTGGAGTGTGCCGATGATTCCGGCCAGGACCCCGATCACACCGGCTTCCTGGCAACTGGCTACCAAGCCGGGCGGCGGAGGGTTCTTGAACACGCACCGGTAGCAGGCCGATTTGCCGGGAATGATGGTCATCACGCGCCCATCGAAGCGCAGGATGCCGCCGTGGACCAACGGTTTGTCGGCGAAAAAGCAGGCGTCATTGATCAGGAACTTCGCGGGAAAATTGTCCACCCCATCGATGACGACATCGTATCCCTTAACCACATCCAGGGCGTTTTTAGCGGTCAGACGGTCCTGGTAGGTCTCCACCGAGACATCGGGATTCAACGCCAGAATCTTTTCTTTGGCGGAGACGACCTTGGGGCGTCCGACGTCCGGCGTATGGTGGATGACTTGGCGTTGGAGGTTTGAGAGATCCACCACGTCGCTGTCGATCAACCCGATGGTGCCCACGCCGGCGGCGGCGAGATACAACGCCGCTGGTGAGCCCAGTCCGCCCGCACCGACCAGCAGGATCTTGGCTTGCGCGATTTTTTTCTGGCCTTTCCCGCCCACCTCCGGCAATAGGATGTGGCGGCTGTAACGGGTGATTTGCTCGTCAGTAAAGTTCATGTGTCGATCGTCTCGCCTACCGCGTGAAGCAAAAAGCCAATGACTCGATCACGGGATATGCTTCACGACCGATGCATCACGCCGTCCTAGATGTTGAAATATTTCTCGATACTGATGTACCGCTCGCCCGTGTCGGGCAGAATCGTGACCACATTCTTGCCCGGTCCAAGTTCGTCCGCAACTTTCTGGGCTGCAAAGACATTGGCGCCGGCGGAAATGCCGACGAGCAGCCCTTCCTTCTTGGCCAGCAGCTTGGCCGTCTGGTAGGCCTCATCGTCCGTCACCGTCATGACGCGGTCCAGAATCTTTCGGTTGAGCACTTTCGGAATGAAGCCGGCACCGATGCCTTGAATTTTGTGCGGACCTGGATCCCCGCCCGAAAGAACCGGCGATCCGGCTGGCTCGACGGCGATGACTTTGATGTTCGGATTGCGCTCTTTGAAGACCTCGCCGCAGCCGGTGATCGTGCCGCCTGTCCCGACCGCGGCGACGAAAGCGTCGATCCGGCCATCTAGCGCCTCCCAGATTTCCGGTCCGGTGGTCATCCGGTGGACGGCCGGATTGGCTGGGTTGGAAAACTGATCCGGCATAAAATAGGACGGGTTCTGGGCTACGATACTTTCTGCTTCTTTGATCGAGCCTTTCATCCCCTCCCAGGCAGCGGTCAATACCAGTTGCGCACCGTAGGATGACAACAGGCTGGCCCGTTCCATGCTCATACTTTCTGGCATGACCAAAATCAACTTGTAGCCGCGCACTGCCGAGATGAGCGCGAGACCAATGCCGGTGTTGCCGCTGGTGGGCTCAACGATCGTGCCGCCGGGCTTGAGCCGACCCTGCCGCTCCGCCTCGTTGAGCATATTGAGGCAGATCCGGTCCTTGACACTTCCGCCGGGATTGAAGGATTCAACCTTGGCATAAATGGTCGCGGACCCCGGCTTTGAAAGGCGGTTCAGACGAACAAGCGGCGTCCGCCCGATCAGTTCGGTGATCTCTTTGTAAGCCGCCATGGTCACTGGCCGCCGCCCATATAAAACAGGAGTTCGACTTGGTCTCCTTCTTTGATGGGGGTCGTTGCCAAATGTTCCCGGTCCAGCATGATGTCATTGAGTTCGACGGCGACCATCTGAGGCTCGATGTTCTTCGCCTTGAGCAAATCCAGGACCGTTCCGCCGTGCACCTCTTCGGCTTTTCCGTTGATCGTGATCTGCATGAACGCTCCCAACTTGGCCTGAGGACTGGAGAATTCCAGCAAGCTAGCAAATGACCGATCGGATTGTCAAGGTAAGCGAACCGAATTGTTCGACACCGCGGGCGCATCTGCATCCGCGATTCGCATCTTGACTTTCGGATAGCATCACTCCACTATGCCTTCTCTGCGGAGGATCAATCGATGTGGAAGCGCAATTTTATGTTCCGGGCGCAGGAATCGACTCCGCTTAACGAATCGGAGAACGAGCTGTTTCATGACGCAGACCCAGCGCTAGACAGTGCGGGGTTGAAGCTCGAGAGGTTTCTCTCGGTCTGGGTGCAGGGGGAGGGGAATGAGGACAGGCCCACCACCTATACGAACCTCTATGTCCGGACCGCCACACTGGATTTTGACAAGCGGTGTGGGTTTCTTCACCCGCTTCAGGGCCGCGCCCACCAGATCAAGCAACTGCTGACTCCAGGCCAGAAGGCATTCCTACGGGATTGGCTCAGCCGCTATTCGCCGCAAGCATGGGACGCTGCTGACGAGCAATTCCGATCTCTGTTCGAGCTGGAGTAAGGAGAGATTCGTCCACCGGTGATACTTGTTCGGCGGATGAGCGAGTAGCGCATGTCTGCAAAACGCTACGTCATTGTGGGGGCTGGCCCGGCTGGCGTGCACGCGGCGATCGCGATCCGGAACAGGGATGGCGCCGGCGAGATCGTCGTCATCGATCGCGACCACGACCCACCGTATTACCGAACGGAGTTGGATACCTACGTCGGCGGCTCGACGTCAGAGGCCGAGATGCTGCTCTATCCGGAGGAGTTTTATCGCGTGCAGCGCATTCGGCTCAGGCTTCGGACTACAGTCGTGAAGGTTCATGCGCCCGAGCGCACGATCGAACTGGCCGACGGCGAACGGGTGGCATATGATGCGCTCCTGCTTGCTCCGGGATCGTCTCCGCTGACGATCTCTTGTCCGGGGGTGTCGAATCCCCGGGTCATGACGGTGAGGACATGGGAGGATGCCCGGAAGCTGATCCGGTTGGTAACGGAGACGGACCGGCCGGTGGTGGTCGTCGGTGGAGGGGTACTGGGGCTGATCCTTGCAGACGGCATCCGGCAGCGCGGGCGTCCCGTGACGCTGTTGGAACGGGAACCGCGCCTGTGGGCGCCGGTGTTGGATGAGACCGCTTCCCAGCTTGTCCAACAAGGGGTCCGGCGACGCGGCATTGACGTTCTTCTGCAAGAGGAAGTTGCGGAGATCGTTGGCGCGGACGGGCAAATCCACCAGGTCGCGACCTCGGCTGGCCGGACCTTGGAGGCGTCGACTGTGGTCGTGGCGATCGGTGTCCGTCCGGACGTGGCGTTTCTGGACGGCAGTCCGGTCCGGATCGACCGTGGAATCCTGATCGATCATGAATTCCGCACGAACGTTCCGGACGTGTTTGCGGCCGGCGATGCGGTGCAAGGGTACGATCCGATCTCCGAACGGTTTCGGGTCGTGACGAACTGGAACAACGCCGTCGAGCAGGGCAAGCTGGCCGGGGCCTTCATGGCAGGCGATGGCAGTCCGTACCGCGGTGTGATCCTGTCGAATTCGGAGACGTTTTGCGGCGTGCGCGTCACGGTGTTGGGGGTGACCCAGGCAACGGGCGAGAGTTTCGTGACACTGAAGGGGCTCGACCGGGGTAAGGGAATCTATCGCAGGCTCACGCTAAGGGGCGATAAACTGGTCGGGGCGCTGTTGGTCGGGGATACCTCAGGTGAAGGCATGATGAAGAAAATGATCCTCGAGCGTAAGCCGACGTCGCTTGCCGAAATCAAGTCCAAGTTCCTGACGGGCCTCGGCCTGGAAGAAATGGACACGTGAGGGCACGAGGGGGCGGTCGGTCTCACAGTGTGCGGCGATCGCTGGGGAGAGGAATCCCGGCGGTCTGCTGTCTCATGCTGGCGCTGCTGTCGTCGACTGGCGGAACCGCGGCCTCGATCGAGATCTATTATGCACCGGAAGACGCGCCCGTCGATCGGCTTGTCAAGCTCTACGACGGTGCCCGGCGGTACATCTATGTCGCGGTGTACGGCTTGACGTACCCTCCAGCCGTCAAGGCGCTGATCTCGGCCAAAAAGCGCGGTGTGGATGTGCGGATCATGACCGATCGGGAGAAACTCAACGATCCGAAACAACGGGCGGCGCTAGAGACCCTGCGGTTGGCCGGGATTCCGATCCGCGTCAATCGGCACGACGGGCTCATGCACCTCAAACAAGTCGTGGTGGATGACGAACTCAACACGTCTGGGTCCGTCAATCAGACCAGCAGCGGCAATCGATACAATGACGAGCGGCTGGATGTGATCACCGATCACGCGACCAGCGTCAAGGCGCGCGAAAAGTTTCTCGCCATGTGGAAAGACCAGAGTCGCTACCAACTCTGGCAGGAATGACGGGCGGCATTCGTATGGCGATACGGGGCGAACACACGGATGTGGCCATCGTCGGGGCCGGTGGGGGCGGGGCGGTCTTGGCTTTGGCCTTGGCTCGGAAGGGGGTCAGGACGCTGGTCTTGGAACAAGCTTCCGGCCCGCCACGGGGACTGCGCGGCGAAATTCTGCAACCGAACGGCCAGCGCGTTTTAGAGCGGCTGGGGTTGTTGGGCAAACTTCCCAGCGAGGCGACGCGGCCCGTCCGATATTTTCATTTTTACCGGGCAGGCGGGGAGCGCCTCTGCACAATCGACTATGGAGTCCTTCCGCCGCCGTTCAATCTGGCCCTCATAACGCTGCCCAACGTGGTGCACCAGGTCATCCTGAACGAGTTGGAGAATCTAAATCCCGGTTGCCTGTGGTACGGCACCTCGTTTTCCTCCCTGCTCTTCGAGCAGGGTCGGGTCGTCGGGCTGGTTGCGGAGCGCGGCGGAACACCGGTGAAGGTTTCGGCCAAATTGGTGGTTGGCGCCGACGGGGCCTTTTCCAAGGTTCGGGAAGCGTTGAAAATCCCCGCGCGCCTGCATCTCTATCCGGACGGCTATTTGATTGCGATTCTGGACACGCCGCAGGAGTTGGCGGACGCGCGCTATTTTGTGGGGCGCAGGACCATTCTTGGTGTCTTCCCGGCGGCGGGCCGCAAGGTTTATCTCTTTTACATGATTCCGGCCGGCACTATGGAACAGGTGAAGGCCCAGGGACTGTCAATGCTCCAAGAGCGATGGATCCGGATCGATCCGAGCCTGGAGGCGACCTTCCGCAGTCTCAGGGACTGGGAGCAAACCGCTTATATGCCGACCGGCCGTGTCCGCGCCTCCCGGTGGGTCGCCGATGGTGCCGCGCTGATCGGTGATGCGGCGCATGCGATGAATCCCCACGCCTCACAGGGACGGATGCAGGCGATGATGGATGCGATGGCGCTCGCCGATCTCATTCCGGCCTGTTTAGAATCCGGCGACTGCTCGGCGGACGCCTTGCGGGCCTATGAGCGCTGTCGCCGCCCACAGGTGGACATGCTTCAACGGCTGGCCGATGAACAGGTCGTCTTCTGGAATACTGGCAACCCGCTGCTGGAATTCCTGCGCGACCGCGTGTTCCGGACGTTGGATAAGAATCCCAGGCTCCGCTATCGAGTGCTGGCGGTCACGGCCGGGTTGCGCAGCCGACCTCCCTTTGGGCTGCTGGATCGGCTGATGGCCGCTGGGTTTCTGCCAGACCCTTGGGCGCAACTCGTCTCGCCGGAACCGGCTCATTGACCGAAAAGGAGAACGGACGCGATGCGATCGCCCGACCGTCCGCTTGACGGCCTGCCCGCCGAGGTGAGGGAGCCGTTGCGGGCGTATATACCAGAAGTGATCGAGCTGTTTGGGTCACTGTTGGAAGGCCTTGTGCTCTATGGCAGCGCAGCCCGCGGCGAATATCTTCCAGGGCGATCTAATCTCAACCTGTTGTTGCTGCTTGCGACCGGCGATGCGGAGGCGTTGAAGCGATACGGCAAGATCCACCGCCGATGGAGCAAAGAGCAGATCGTCGTTCCATTGTTCATGACCCGACCGGAGTTCGAAGCATCGGCCGCGCTGTTTCCGCTGGAATATCTGGAGATGAAGGAGCACCACCGTCTGTTGGCCGGTTGGGATCCGTTTCCCAGTCTTTCTGTAGACCTTCGCCTGTTGCCGTTCCAGGTTGAGCAGGGTCTGCGGAGCCATCTGCTTCGTTTGCGTCAGCGGTTTGTGGAGGGATCGGGAACGGTCGAAGCCGTTACGATCCTGCTCCCCCTCTCTCTTACGACCCTCCTCCCCTGTCTGCGCGGGTTGTTGCGCATCATGGGATGCCAGATACCGACTTCATCGGAAGCTGTCCTGAAAGAGGTGCAATCGAGTCTCAAATGTGATACAGCCGCCTTTGTCGAAGTCTTGAGCCTTAAACGCGGTCTCATTTCGCCGGGGCCGGCGGAGGTGCCGCGGATGTTCCTCCGCTATGTCACCTGCCTGGAAGAACTGGTGCGACGGGTGGACGAATGGAAAGCCAAGGGGGTGTTGCCCAAGGCGAGTGAATTGAGGAAGGGGGAGTGAGAATGCGGGGGCACAGTGGGGTTGGACGGCGGAGAGTGAAGATGCGCTTTCGACGGAAAGCTGCTGCAGCCCTGGTGGTGCTGTGGCTCTCGCTTGACACGTCCGGAGTTGGCGCCGGTCCCAGTGGCGAGCCCATGATGCCTGAACCGCTCGGGTATGTGAGCGACCATGCCAACGTGCTCGATGAGGACTGGAAGGCGCGCATCCGGTCCGTCTGTCAGGACTTGGAGCGGAAGACCGGCGTCGAAATGGTGGTGGTGACTGTCAACTCGCTGTCTCCCTATGCGACCGCACCTGAATATGCGTCAGCGTTGTACAACAAATGGGGGATCGGGACGGCGCAGCAGGAGCACGGAGTGCTGGTCTTGCTGACGGTTCAGGAGCGGCAGGCGGCCCTCACGGTCGGAAAGCGGATGATGCCGGTCATTACGCAAGAGGTGGTGAGAAGGGTCGGGCGCGACTACCTCGATCCGTCCTTGAAGACCGGTCATTATGGGGAGGGGCTCTATCGCACGACAGTCGCGCTCGCGGCCGTCTCACAGGACATCCGCATCGGAACGACGTCACGCGCCTCTGTCAAAGGGCTCGGCGTGTGGATGACGGTCCTCACTAGTATCGGTGCTCTGTTCTTTCTGTGGTGGATCAGCCGGCCGGACCTGCGCCATCCGTACAGCCGGATCAGGCGCGGAGAATATTGGGGCACAGGCCAGGGCGGCTTCGGCGGCAACTTCGGTGGCTTCGGCGGAGCGACAAGCGGGGAGGGATGGAAATAAGCGTCAACGCTCGTTCGTCAAGATCGATCGAGAAAGACACGGATCTTTTCCTCTCCACCTGCGCTTCAGCAACATCTCACCGCAATGTTCAACGTCGGGCGGCGAAGGCCGGGCTACATGTTCGACGATCCCTTGGGCGGGTGTTCCGGCACGGAGCATTCCGGTGAACCGCGGGCTGCTCCGCCGTCGACCGGCGAGAGCCAGCAGCCGTTCGTTGATTGAACGGGAATAAGACGGAATCGCCCAGGCCCCGGCGGTGACTGCCGGATGGTCGTCGATCTTCTGAGCGGGATATGCATGCCTGGCCAGTTTCCCACGCGGGCTGCGCGTGATGCGCGGATTGCCCCTTCTGTTTCACAGCATCTTGTGATTCGAGAAGGTTAAGCTTCGCACCACCACCTCACCGTTTTCGAACGAAATGACGCGTCGGGTGGCTGGCAGGTCGGAAGAGGCGACACGCACGTGCGTATCCGAGAAGCTCTCGACGTTGGCGAGTTTCCCGTCCTGCGGGGAGTAGTAATAAACAGTATATCGCGTGGTGATGTACTTGTGATCCTGCGTAAGTGCGCTGTCTTCGACGTTGATCGTAAAGGCGAAAGGCGGCATGCCAGGATGGGCCATCTTTCTGTTGATCTGGGTGATCCGGTCGTCTTTGATCCGGTAAAACGAATGCATGCCATCGCCGTGGATCAGCAGCTTAGGGCCTAACGGGTGACCGTCCTGTTCGAGCCTCAACGTATACTTGCCGTCCGATTCCTCGAAGGTTCGAGGGCCGCGATGGACGGCGATCATTCCGATCTGCCCCTCGGCCCATTTTTGTATCTCGGTGTCCGGTATGTTCACCGTCACCTCTTGCGGCCCTTTGACCGTAACACCCCCCTTCAACTCCTTTCCATTGACGTTGACGGTGAGGTCGGCGGTAAAACCTTTAAAGTCCGACTGCCAACGGGCCGTCTTCTCGAAGGCCTTGCGGAGTAAGGCACGGGCTTGAGGATCATCGGCCACTGTGGGTTGCTCCTGTTCACGTCGGTACGTTTCCATAGCTTTCTCCTTCCAGGTTCGGCCTTCGGCTTCCCCGGCAGCCGGAGGCGGATGAGCAATGGAGGGGCATTATAGTTCGGCACAGGAACCGGCTACAACCCGCCCACTTGACCGGTCACCATCATGGTGATCCAGGGATGAGAGCCAAAAGAGTTTTTATCTTTCAACCACTTAGACACTATTTTGTCGAAGCAGAAAGGGTAAAACTTTTAAGATTTTCCATCACTTCTTCAAGAGGCCCTGAGCCTATGGACTGGTAAAAGCCGATGTCTCCGTTTATAATGTATGTCCATTGTTCGAGGAAAATGCCATCTCTCGAGCATGCGGGATGGAGAAAGGGTTACGCATGGAGCGACGGGCTGCCTCTCACACCGAAGAAGAGGAAATGAATCAACGGCGACGCCTCCTCAACCTGGCGAGGAAAGGAGACGTAAAAGCCATCAACAAGCTGTTCGAGCTGTATCAGGTTCGGGTCTACAGCGGAGAGATGCTGGACAAAGTCGGCCGAGTGCCCTTTGGTCCCGTGATGCACGAAAAGTCGGTCTCGCGACGGACTACCAAGGTTGTTAGAGGAACCACCCGAAGAAAACAAACCAGCCTCCGACGGAATGTGACGAGAAAGATAACTCGAAAGGCAGCTCGTCGGAAGGTTGCCAGTCGCTGAAACTTAACCCACCCCGGGTTCGGAAAAACCTCTTTCCCCCGCGATGGTGCTGCCCGGAGTTGGGAGATTTCTTTTATTGCACCACAACCCTCAACCCGCCTGCTGAAAGCCGTTGCGCGATCCCTTCCGAGGTTTTCCACTCGCCACTGTACACCACCGCTTGCCCCTGAGTATGGATGCGATAGGCGAGTTCGAATGCTCGGTTTTCATTCATCCCTGGAATGGCTTCGCAAAACAACCTGATGACCTGTCGGAAGGTATGGCAGTCGCAATTGTAGACCACCACCCGAGCTTCCAGGCCGTTGCCGGTACCTGCTTCGATGTCTTCGCTGGTTTCGGGCGTGGCGATGGGAGTCGGAGCAGTAACCATGTTGCGCCATTTTAGCAAAGAGATCAGGGAGGAGTAAAACCTGTTATCAAGCAAGAAAGTGCGCAAAGGTGCGCGCGGTGTTTTTCCTGCCCCGACGTGGCTTGCTGGCCACCGTCGTATCTGACAGGCGTGACGTTCCCGACTACCGTGGGGGCCATCTCCGCCGGAGCGCCGCCTTGAGGCCAAGAGCAACCCCGACGATGCCGCATGCCGTTCTAGGGCGGTGAACCTGCTCACCGGACACGTCCACCTGGACAGCGACAAACCAACGATCCGCCGTGTGCGAGACAGTCGCGCCGAGCATCCTTCCCTCGAAGCGTAAGGCTTCCGTCATGGCGACATGACCCACGTTCGGCAAGCGACTCGTCTTCTCCGAAAGACTGACCGTGTCGTTGGCCACGGAGAAGCTGTCGCGGCAGCGCCCTTTCTTCGTGAACTGTGGTGCGCGTGCAGGTCTGCCAGCCTTGCGATCGGCGAAGAACCTGTTCCAGGCTTTGGCCAGATGCGCGAACGGCGGGGCGTGCACATCGCGAGGGATGGTCGTGAGCCACGGCCGCCCGTTCACGTCGAGCCATTGCGGATCGGTGTATGTCATGGCGTGCAGTCGTCCGCCTGTTCCGGCGTCAGGCCAAGGGCGATTTTGTGGGTCAATTGCATAGCACGTTACTCGTATCCTTCTTCAACGCCTCATCCAGCTGTGTTCGGTAATTCCTCAACCCGTACAGCCTGGATGAGAAACAATGCACAATGGTCATCAGGTCTTGCACATTTCCTGTTCGGGCGAAAGCCGCGCGTGATGGAGCACCAGCCATTTGCAGTCGTTCGCTTTGGCGTCGTGCTCAAACCACTCGAAACCGAACCTTGTCAGCCGGTCGCGGTGAGCCAGAATCAGCGTCTTGACCTCGCGTCTGCCAATGGCGTCCATGATTTCCCCAAAGCGCTTGCGCTTGAAGTTCAGCCCACCACCAATCTCTTCGACGAACTCGACGGTCGCCAGTCCTTTCGCCACCACACACGCTTCCAAGACCTTGCGCTGGGGTGCCAGATCGGGTTGCTGTGCGGCGCTGGAAACCCGGCAGTCTGCACCACCCGCGTTGGCGCAGCGACCGCATGCCGTAAACCGATGAACTCGCGGATTGGTGCGTCGGTGTCCAGCCGTCGGTGGCTGTCTGTTCGCGCGATCGGAACCAACCGACCTTCGGCGTTGCAGCGTCTTAACCGACACCCCGAGCAACTTCGCCGCTTTGCCTGAATACACTTTTGCGCACCAATAGCAAAGCTAGAGTCTGGCTCTGCGAACAGTCCAGTCAAGGAAGCCACACGTTCCGGAGCGGCCAGTGCTCTCGCTCACAGGTTCTAGTTAGCAAGCGGTAATGCGGTTCGGAGTCCGTCACGGCAACGAGCCCATGTTGACCCGCTAGCCGAACCGTCTCGATCAAGGATGCCGAGGTTTTCAGCAGGGCGATCCCGTATTCATACCGGTATCCGTCGTCAAGTGAAAAACGGGATGTCCTGCCAAGCGATCGCAAACAGTCGACGGTATAAGGCTCGCTTTTCCATGTCTCATCGATGAGCCGCAGCAATGCGGCCGGGCTGGGAACGCTTTTGTTGCCGATGCGCAGCACATGCGACAGGTCGAAGAGGCTAGTTTGAAATCGCCGGTCGGTGGCAAGGGTGTGATGAAAGAGTGAACGCCATATCGGATCGGCCAAGTCTCGGTCCACCGCGTCGGCGGTTTTCTGGTCCAGTGGGCCGCCGATGGAAGATACCTGGACAATCCGTCCGCTTTTCACCAGTTCCGAGAACATCGCCCCCATCCGCTCGTGGGAGGCTGTTGCGACGCTCAACGGCGTGAGTTGCAGCTCCATATCGTCCCGAAAGTGAACAGACTGATAGCGTGCGAGCAGCCGTTCCAACGTCCGCGCGTGGCACAAATGGAACGGATAGTACAGCGCCTGTGTGTCATCCACAGTGTTCATCGACAAACGCAGAGAGGCCGTGCTAGGGTTAGCCTGATGCGTCTTCCGCTCCGCTTCCGGCTCGATCTGCTTCTGGTCTTCGTGCCTCTCTCCATCGCGCTCGAACTGCTCCATGCCGATCCTGTCCTTGTTTTTGCGTCCTCCGCGCTCGCCATTGTGCCCCTTGCCGGACTTATGGGCAAGGCCACCGAACACCTGGCCGGTCACGTCGGCGCCGGGGTAGGCGGTCTATTGAACGCCTCGCTGGGCAATGCAGCCGAGCTGATCATTGCCTTGGTTGCGTTGCGGGAAGGATTGCACGACGTCGTCAAAGCCTCGCTCACCGGCTCGATCCTCGGCAACATCCTGTTGGTCCTGGGGCTGGCGATGATCGCCGGTGGCCTGCGTCATGAACGGCAACGATTCAACCGGACGGCCGCCGGCATGGGGGCCAGTCTCCTGTTGCTTGCCGCGGTCGGACTTGTGGTGCCAGCCTTGTTTCACTGGACGGCTTCAGAACGAGGCCGGTCAGTCGAACGGGAATTGAGTCTCGAAATCGCCGTCGTGCTGTTCGCAATCTACGTGTTGAGTCTGTTGTTCTCGCTGAAAACGCATCGCCATTTGTTCGCTGGGGAAGACCCCGATGTACGTCAGCTTGATGAGCAGCCTTGGAGTCTGCGCCGGTCAGTCGGTGTGTTGACCATCGTGACCATTCTGATCGCTGTGCTCAGCGAGTTTCTTGTCGGCGCCATTGATCCCGCCGCCACGCGTCTGGGCATGACTCAGATCTTCGTGGGCGTCATCTTGGTTGCGTTGGTTGGTAACGCGGCGGAACACTCGACAGCGGTTCTGGTTGCCCTGAAGAACAAGATGGATCTGGCCTTGGGGATCGCGGTTGGCTCCAGTCTTCAAATCGCCCTACTGGTCGCACCTGTACTGGTGTTTGCCAGTTATCTGTTCGGGGCGCCGCTCGATCTGATTTTCACCCCGTTTGAAGTCGCGGCGGTGGCGATCTCGGTCCTTGTCGTCGGCTTCGTGGCCATGGACGGGGAATCGCACTGGATGGAGGGCGTGATGCTGGTCGGGGTCTATCTGATCCTCGCGATCACGTTCTATTTCCTGCCGGTGTAAGCAGGAGTTCTCCATCACATGGCTCATTCCCCAGTGCCAAGGTTACCACTTGTCCATGTCGATGACTTCCGTCTCATCCCAGAGATTTTTCCATTCCGCGTCGGCCAGGGCTTTTTGCCGATCCTCTTCGGTCTCTTCCCCGAACGCTTTCTTGTCGGCTTTTGTCGCGTCCAGGGATGCCGCGCCCTCGGGGGCGTTGGGTGCGGACTGGACTCTTGGTCGGCGATTGCGGGGGTCCATGTTGACCGGCATGACCCATCCCTCCCGGAAAACCGTGAGCGTACCAGCATTGTTCCTACATGCCATGTGCAGGCCTTGTCAAGCTGAAGCGGAGCCTTCTGTCTTGCATTGACTGACCTTGGCCGGATTGCTACAGTCGTGCCCGTTTACATGGGGTGAAACAGAGGCGGAGGCCCCAGTTCTTGAGGTGAAAGTATGCAATTGAGCGCCAAGGTGCTGTGGCCGTTGTTCCCGCTCTTGCTCTTGATCGTCGTGGTTTGTCTCACCTGGGCCTTAGTCGCCGCGGTGCGGCGCTCACGCGGCGCCAGGGCTGTATGGCTGCAAGCCGGTGCCCTGGTCTGCTATCTGCTGGCTGCGGTATCAGCCATTGCCAGTGAACGCGGGGGCATGTCGGCCAATGTTCATCGCCCGTTTTCTCTGTTGGCACAGATCCTTATTGCAGTGGCACTCTTTCATCTCTGGAAATGCGGCGATCGTTCACTGCTGTGGCTCAACGGCGGGGCCTGGGCGGCGATTGTGGCCGATACTGCGCTTCACTACCTGCTGACCAGATAGCGGCATTGTTAGATCAGTTCAACGGCGATCGAATCGGCCACCCGCTGTCCCCGCTCGGAGAGGCGGATTCTGCCCGCCCGCGATTCGAGCAAGCCCTCCTCGAGAAGACGCTCTATGGTCTCGGTTAGGGAGAGTTGGTCGGTGTCGTGTTTCAGCAAGTTCTGGTCGATTCCTTCGATCAGGCGCAGTCCGAACACAATCGCCTCTCGTAGGCGTTGGCGAGGGCTGAGCTGTTCAACCGCTTCGACCGGTATCTGTCCTGCCTCGATCAGGCGATGATAGGTGGTGAGGTTCTCCACGTTCCCGAAGCGGCAATCGTTCAGATACGATTGTGCGCTCGGGCCGAGTCCCAGGTACTCGCCATCGGTCCAATAGAGCAGATTGTGGCGGCACGCAAAGCCTGGCCGGGCGTAATTGGAAAGTTCGTAGCGGACATAGCCGGCGTCCGCCAGGACCTCCTGGGCGGCATCCTCCATCCGGTTTTGCTGTTCTTCATCCGGCTCGACGACTTCGCCGCGGCGGCGAGCCACGTTCAGGCTTGTGCCTTCTTCGATCGTCAACGCGTAGCATGAGATGTGCGTTGGCGCGAGCGACAGTGTTTCGAGCAGTGTGGCGAGCCAACTGTCGACTGTCTGGCCAGGCAAGCCGTACATGAGATCGAGATTGAGGTTGGTGAATCCCGCCAGGCGGGCGGCTTCAACCGCGCGTCTAGCCGCGCCGAGAGGTGAACGGCGCCCGATGCGAATCAATTCGTACTCCTCCATGGACTGAATCCCGAAGCTGATCCGATTGAAGCCCGCTTGGACGAGGAGGCCGAGGCCTTCTGCGGTCACCGTTTCAGGATGGGCTTCAAGGGTGATTTCTGCGTCCTGCTGAATGGGAAAGGCATTGCGGATATGGGCAAGGATGTCGGCCAGGCGGTCGGGGCGCAGCGTGGTCGGTGTTCCACCGCCGAAGTAGACGGAAGTCAGCGGGCGGCCGCCAAACGGGTTCTGTTTCGCATAGAGAGCGATCTCGCGCGGCAGCGAGGCGAGATACGCGGCCGCCCGGTCGTCGCGATATATCTGGAGGGTAAAAGCACAGAAGTGACACCGGGACCGGCAAAACGGAACATGGATGTAGAGGCCGACCTCTCGTGCCATCGGTTATCATGCCGGCTTAGTGAAGTCTTTCACCATCACTACTTCAATTTCGTCGCTGGGCGACTTTCCCCGATTCCGCACGTGCACGGTCCATGACGGATAACGCCGAAGCGACTGGAAAATGGCTTTCAGCAACTCGGGCTTGACCTGGCCCTCCCAATCCCGCAACCATGCATAATCGTCTTCGTCGCCTGCATAGTCTTCTGGAAACATGGCTTCGAGGTTGAAGCGGAACGTAAACGTCTTTTCTTCCTGAAACATAAGCGGTGCCCCTTTGTCCGGCCGGCGATTGCGGTTCGCCGTGCTGGTTCCTTATAATAGGCACAATTTAGAGGAGTGAAGACTATGCCTATCTTTGAATATGTTTGCCAAGAATGCAACCACCGATTTGAGCTGTTGGTTCAAGGTTCGACTGTCCCTACGTGCCCATCCTGCAAGGCCACGAAACTTCAAAAGCAATTCTCGCCTTTCGGGGTCGGTGCGACAGCCGACTGGGCTACGTCAAGTGGACCGGCGCCTTGCGGCACGTGTGGGGACCCTCGTGGGCCCGGCGCCTGTTCGATGAACTAGTCAGGAACGCTGTCCCTGAAAGGGCGCACGTCAGAGCGGAAACAGCCGCGGCGCTGTCGCACATCATGGCTGGCTGTGTATGACAGTCGAACAAGCCATCAGCATCCTTTCCCAAGCCGATCCCATCGTCAAGCTCCTGCAACACGTGAAGCTCGGACGGATGAGCCCAACCGATGCTGGACTGCGCCTCATCACCGAGGCGTGGCTCGAGACATATCGCAAGGTGCTTGAAGCCGCTGAACCGGATCGAGGCTTGCTGGCTCGCATCGACCCGTCGCCTCGACTGGCTGTCTTGGTCGAAGCTGGGGTGTTACCCAGCGATCATCCGGCGGAGCGCGACCTTCGTGATCTCTTCAACAAGCGACTAGCGGAAGCCAACTCTACTTCCTAATGGTTTCTTCCATGCGGCTGATTGCGTTCGCCGCCGGCCTAGGCCTGTTTGCCATCAACACCACCGTGCTGGCAGAGGGGCCGAACAGTCAGTGTCCGCTATTGAGGACGGCCGGTACGGCCATCGAGACTGTGCTTCCCCAGGACACACGGCTGCTGATCCGCGCCGACGCCATCGAGCGCTTTCTCGATGAACTGGACGGAGCGCCACCGGACTGGAAAGCCGTGTATGGGATTGGCCACCGCGACGCTGGATACGACGAGCGATTGTTCAAGTTGAATCGGGAACGCGATCGACGGAGAGATGGCAACCCGGCGCTCGGACAACAAGTGACCTTCATCTGGGTTGGTGAGTTGTCCGGCTATGATTCGGAGAGCGACGGCTTTCGAATCGCCATCGGTCCGAACGTCAATCCGACCCGATGGGGGTGGGTCCGGTTCAAGGCCGAGGGCTTGCCGTCGAATTTGGTGGCGATCCCTTCAGCGGACCAGCGTGAACCGTTGCGGAGAAGGATCGAGAACGGCGAGAAACTTGAAATCGCGGTGGCGATGACCGGCCCCCTCATTACCGAGGAAGCGATCGTGTACGACTTCGCCCATGACGAGGAGGGCCGCGGTCTCATCATGCCGGTGGTGCACATCGAACGGGTCGACTGCCTTTGGGTTGAGTAAACCGTGATGCGGGTTATAGGTAGGAGGCCGGCTGAACGAGTTCGCAAAAACTGAGGCTGCGCAGGTCGAGGCTGTAGGGGTGGCGGGTGCCTTGGCGCGTGCCTGGGCGGACGATCTGGGTCGTCTTGAAACCGGCTGCCGCCGCGGCATCCAACTCTGGTTCGGCATCGGCGACAAAGAGGATGGCATCTGGAGGGAGTGACAGTCTACCGGCGATGTGTTCGTACGAGACGGCGTCGGTTTTGGCGCCGATGCGGGTGTCGAAGAAATGCGAGAACAATGGGGTGAGATCGCCGTTGGTCGTCTTGGCGAGGAGCAGCCGTTGGGCCTGCTCGGAGCTGGAAGAGTAGGTGGCCAGGCGAAGCCCATTGTTCTGCCACCGAACAAGCGTGGGGGCCACATCAGTGTAGAGTTCGGGGATAAAGGCATGGGAACGACATCCTTCCTCCCAGATCATCCCTTGCAGAGCCTTCAGCCCCATGTGTTTGCGGTCTTCGTCCATCCAGCGGATGAGGAATTCGTGAAGGTCGGCGTAAGCCGGGCGCAAGCCCTCCTCTCGTTCCACGGTGTCTTGGCATAGCGTAGCCCAGGTGAGGACCGCAGGGTCCTCGCGATGTTCCCGTAAGAAGGCGGCCAACCGGCGGCGCGCGTAAGGAAAGAGCACCTCGCGCACGAAGGCTGCCGGGATGACGGTGCCTTCAAGGTCCAAGAGCACGCAGGAAATGGTCATAGAGTCTACCGATAGCGGCACTCGATCCTGGAACGCGTGTAGCGAAGCGCCCAGCCGACCTGGTCGGTAAGGATGCGAATCGCGCGGCCCCATGGCCATGTGCCGAGATCAACCCAATGTTTGGGGTTGGCTGCTACGGAGAGCCGGTCCCCTTCCCGACAAAGCACAGCGAACCCGACTTCCTCCAGCCGCACCGTGCGAAACCAGAACAACCCGCATAAAGGAAAGCACTTCACCTTCAGAATAGATGTGTTCGTGCGAGAACCTGTTACACGATCGCATCGAGATTTGGCGGATCCGGCCCCATACGCACGACGTCAGCGGTGCGGTATCCGCCTTCTCCATGAACGGCTCGAGCCAGAGATCGCAGGCAGCCAGAACTCGATCGCCCGTGGCGTCCGCGGGCAAGTCCATGTCTGCCGACCAGCATTCGTAGAAGATCACGCGCTCGTGGAGAAAACGCCGGATCGCGTGCGCGTCCGGGAGCGACGCATTCTTGTCAGATACATGAATGCACGGCCATACGTTCTTGCCCCCCGCTCGCAGTGCAGCACAAGTTTGCCCCCCTCCACATGGTTTTGCCCCCTGCTCCAGATATGCAGGCCGTGTCTTGGCCAACAAAACCCCATAGTATCGTCGTTCCCGTCCGAGATGCGGCTCAAAATAGGAACAACCAGCGCCCGCATGACTTGGGAGTTCGGTAGACCGACAGCGCAAATTCGCGGCCATGCGTCTCCACCACGTCCAGGTCCTTTCAGAGTTTCTAGCTCGACAACTTCAGATATTCGGATTGACCGACCAGCCCGGGACAGCAACGCGCCGGCGATCGAATGGGTATGGACCACGGCTCTGACTCCGGTGATGCGATACTCCATCAGATGCAACAAGGTCTTAGCGGAAGGCAGAGGTTGAACCCGTTTACCGGCCCGTCCATGTTGATCAACATGGACGAGGCCTTGCTCGGGCCCAATCGTTTCTTTGTCTACGCCTGAGCTCGTGATGACGCGGACGGCAGGCGCGGCGTATTCAGGAAGTCGGACACTGTAATTGGTCTTCATCCCCGATCGCCTAGCTATGTCGAGAGGCACACTGCGCAATGCCGGCCAAGTGGTCGGCATAAGGCATAAAGCGGACAAGAGTTCCATTGGGAGGATGGCGCTTCTTCGGATTCAGGACTGGATCCTTGTAACATGGGTCGTGTTGGAGTACACCTGGCGACTCCGCCAGGTGCTGGGAGAGGAATGAACAAAGGAACACGAGACGTTCTTTATCCACGTATCAAGAAACGGTTTAAAGATTGCCCGTAAGAGGGGAGCCAATACGGTAAAAAGACAACCGCTTTCGTCTGTGAGAACCCCTTTCGTCGGTGGGGGGAAGGATGTGTTTTTTCAACGTTCACGGAAAAGGCGACAGTTTCAGCAGAATTGGGAAGCGGCTCCAAAGCTTAACTGTTTTGACCTGGATACGTTTCAGGCGCCCCCTCTTGAAACGAGGAGGTCGATTTGATTAATTCTGTAACGAATTGAAACCCAGCCGGGATGCTGACGGTTGGGGGTAGGGATCGCGTTTCCCCAAGGAGGATGACCGATGAAGCGTCTGCTATTGTGCAGCTTGCTGATGCTGACGCTGGCCGGCTGCTCGCAGTCATCGACCTCGGAGCCTCCCAAGGTGCAAGAGAAGGCGACCGTTTCTCAGGCTGAGGTCCAGAAAGACACGCAGAAGACAGAACCCGCTGCCTCTACGACCACAACAGCTTCTGCGTCGTCCGGGGATGCGGCTTCAGCCCCTGCCGCACAAGGACAGCAGCAACCTGCGAGCACATCCGGGACAACCTCGGCTTCGCCGGAATCGTCCACCAGCAAGTAACCAAGATAGGATAGGGCCCGGTGCGTTGCTGTCGTCACGCCCGGGCTCTCCTCTTTTTCGAAGGCCTCCCTTTTTTGACTCCCTGAAAAACCCCGTGTTATAGTCCAGTTCCCTGAACTCTGATGGACAAGGGGCGGAGTGATGTGTGAGTGATAAGCGACGGGCTGTCTGCCTGTTTTCGATCTGTCACGCCTTGGGCGTCGCCTGTTGGGGTGTTCACCATGGTTGAAGTTCCCGTTAAGATTTACCTTGCGAATTTGTTGAAAAAAGCCCGTGAGGCGCAGCGTCCACTGGCTGTGCTGCCAACCGCTGTGAAGGACCGGGCATTGTTGGCGATGGCGGAACGGCTGGCGGCGGATGAAGAGGCCATATTCGAAGCGAATCTCCAGGATGTGGAGAATATCGGCAAGACGCTGGAGGGAGAGACGAACAAGGATCGGGTGAAGGAAGCGGTCGAGCGGGTCCGCCTTGCCCCTGATGCGGTCAAGGAAATGGCTGACTGCCTGAGGAAGGTCGCGGAGTTGGCAGATCCGGTCGGCGAAGTGACAACACGCTGGGAGCAGCCGAACGGGATGCAAGTCAGCCGTGTTCGGGTGCCAATTGGCGTGATCGGCGTCATTTCGGAATATGGGCCGGCCGTGACGACCGAGACGATGGCACTCTGCCTCAAATCGGGCAATGTCTGTGTGTTTCGTGCGGCGCCGGAATGGGGACGCACACACCAGGTTATCGTGACTGGGCTGCGGGAAGCGGCGGAGGAGGCTGGCGTGCCGGCCGGCGCGCTGTCCTTTGTCGAGCGGCCGGAAAAGGAGGCGGCACTGGAATTGATGCGAGCGACAAAGATGCTGGACGCGATCATCCCGCGCGGCGGCGCCGGTCTGCGGAAAGCGGTTATGGAACACTCCCGCCTGCCGGTTCTATGTCATGACGGTGGGGTCTGTCATATCTATATCGACGAAGAGGTGGACCTGCCGATGGCGCAAAACATCGTCATCAATTCGAAGCTCCAGCAGCCGTCCGCGCCGAACTCGGCCGATACACTGCTCGTCCATCAGATGGTGGCCCGCCCTTTGCTGCCAGCGTTGATTCGTCGTTTGCTCGACGAATTCAAAGTGGACGTGCTGGGCTGCCCCAAGACCTACTCACTGATGGGGACAATGGAAATCAGCGGCCACAAGTCGGTCAAACTCGCGGCAGACGACGATTGGGGAAAGCAGTTCCTCTCCAAGACCGTCGCGGTGAAGATGGTGAAGGATATGGACGAAGCACTGGAGCATATTGCTCGGTATGGTCCGGGTCATACGGATGCGATCGTGACCAAGAACTACGACCATGCCATGCGCTTCGTGCGCGAAGTCGATTCGAGCGCTGTGCTCATCAACGCCTCTACGAGGCTGCATGCAGGCGATGCCTTTGGCTTGGGCGGTGAAGCCGGAATCAGTACCTCGCGCCTACACGCCCGCGGTCCAATCGGGTTGAACGAGCTGACCTGCCAGAAATATGTCGTCTTCGGGGGGGGGCAACTCCGCCATCCTCATCCGGTGCCGGTGACCTACGAAGACGCCATCATGCTCAAGCGTTTCTGAGCGTTGTTGACCGGACTTCGCGACGCGCTTCTCGATCATCTTGCCTGGTGGGGGCTCAGGCGCTTTGACTCCGACGCGGCCTATTTTCGATGGCAACGCGAGCGCCTCAGCCTGACCGACTTGAGCCTCCTCAACGCGTGCATTGAACGGAAACGGGCGCTCAGTGCCGGTGCCGAGGAAGAGAAGGCGTTCTACGACCTCTCGGCTCGTCCGCATATCTTCCCGGTGCTCCACAGTCAGCGCTATGACTACTATGTCGAAATCGGACCGCGGGTGGCGTCGCGGATCGGCGACGCGCGGTCTGTATTGGATTTCGGCTGCGGGATTGGAATCCTGACCACGTTTTACGCGCGGCAATTTCCCGACCGCGTATTTTGGGGGATCGACCGGTCAGCAGCCTCCATCGAGATGGCACGCCGCCAAGCGGCCGCGCTTAATCTTGCCAATCTCCGCTTTGAGTGTGCGGACCTTGAGGAGATCCGGCTGGCTGGCCCGTTCGATCTGATCGTCACGACCCATGCGTTGGTGCAGGCGGAGCAGGACCCTGGCCTTCCCAGTCAGAGCTGGCGCACGTTCGAGCGCCCGCACGACCCTCGGCTCCAGGAGGAGTTCGAACGGAGAACCGGCGTGGGCAGAAGGCTGGATCGACTCATCGCCGCGTTGGCTTCACACGGGAGGATGATTGTGTTCGAGAAGACCAGAACCTTGGCGCGGCGGATTCCTTTTCAGCGCGCGCTGGCGGCGCGCGGCCTGAGTCTTTGGGAGTCGCCCGAACTCATCCGGTATCGGCTGGTCGAAGAAATCACCGATGACGGGCCGTTCTATGTCTTGGGGCGAGGCCCGTCTCCGAACGCGGGATCGACAGCAGTCGACTGGGATGAATCGCCGGAACCGGATGAAGCCCCCGCATTCGATATCACCGGTCGAAGCGGCGTCGTGCGGTCGGCGGATGAGCCGCTCTACGAAAACCATTGGCCGTCGGCTCAGCGGGTCTGGAACCACCTTCAGGAGCGGCAGATCCTCAAAGAACGCACGATGCGGGAGCCCGACGGGCGCGAGTTCCATGTTGAGCTGGGACGGGCGGGACCGGTGGTGTACGTGTACTGCGCCAATACCTTCGATCAGCGGCAGATTGTGATCGTCGAATCCCAACGTGCCGAGTTGGTGGAAGCTTACTACCATGAAATCATCGGAGGGATGGGAACGGAGCGAGCGTGACGCACGGGCAAGACCGCGTTGGCTTACCCTTGACCCGGCTGTTGAGCGGCGCATAGAATTGCGCGTAATTTTTGCTAACTCCTGGAACTCCAGGCGAGTTTCGTTTCCTTCTTGTGGGGCGTTGCGGAGGAACGGCCAGTCATGAGAATCGAATATTCCAAAGGCCAACGGGCCAGTACAGAGCTGATCCAGCTTCTCCGGCGCTCGTCGACCGCCGCAGGCGGGCGAAAGATGAAGGTCCTGCTGATTTTCCCCCCGGATTGGTACCCTTCCGAACCCTATCTGAGCCTGCCTACCCTGACTGCCGTCCTTCGCGCTGCCGGGCACACGGTGATCCAAAAAGATGTGAACCTCGAGATGTACGACTGGTACTTCAGCGAGGATTTTCTCAAGCGCGTTCTTCGCAAGGTGCCCCAACAGCTCGATCGGCTGAGAAAACTGGCGAAGAAGCGCGAGTTGGAGGAGTGGGAAACAGACCTCCAGCTTGCGTTGTGCGATCTGACCCGCCAGCGGATCGCCGAGCTGACCGAGAAAGCGGAGCGGGCCAAGCGGATCGTGCGCGGCGAGGATTTTTATGATATCGACAAGCTGGAATGGGCGATCAACACATTCCGGGAAGTTACCGCGGCGATCTCGCTTGTCTACGCCCCAGCACGGATTTGCATGCCCCCGATGGAGACCGATCTTTCCTACAAGGTTTTCATGTCGTCCGAGGTGATGGAGGCGGTGCGCGACACGCAAGTGAACGTCTATCGGGATGTGTTCGATCACCTCGTCAGGCCCACCATTGAAGCCGAACAACCCGACGTGGTCGGAATCTCAATCGTGCTTCAACAGCAACTTTTCTCGACGATGACGTTCTGTGCCCTGATCAAGGAGCAGTTCCCGCAGATCCACGTCACGATCGGTGGCAATACGGTGACGCGGCTGCGCGATGTCCTGCCTGGTTCGCCGCTGTTCGCGCTCTTCGACAGTGCGGTGATCTACGAAGGGGAGACAGCGTTTCTGCAACTGGTCGAAGCGATAGGCGCCGGACGAGATCTGAGCGGCATCCCAAACCTGATCTATCGTGATGCGGCTGGGGTGCACACGTCGTCGCTGACGTATGCGGAAGATATGGGCTCGCTCCCTCCGCCCGATTTCGACGGTCTGCCGCTGGAGAAGTACTTCGTGCCGGATCGCATTCTGCCGTATCTGGCCACGCGCGGTTGTTACTGGGGCCGCTGTGAATTCTGCGATCACGGCGAAGGTTACACCGCCGGCTATCGGACGAAGAAGATCGAGCAGATCATCGAGGATATTCGCTTCCTCAAGACAAAATACCACACCCGCCACTTCCACTTTACCGACGAATCCTATCCGCCAGCGCTGTTCCGGAAACTGGCCCGCCGGCTGGTCGAGACCAAGATGGACATCTTCTGGACGACTCACATGCGGTTCGAGAAAAGCCTGCTCGACGAAGCGGTGTGGCGAGACGCGCGGGATTCCGGGTGCCGGTATCTCCACTTTGGTTACGAGTCGGGGAGCGAACGGGTGCTCAAATTAATGGACAAGGCCACGACGACGGACGTGATCAAGCGGCATTTGGAACTGTCTGCCGGGGCGGGCATCTGGAACCATGTGATGGGGTTTTTCGGATTTCCAGGAGAGACACGGGAGGAAGCCTGGCAATCGGTTCGATTCCTGGAGGACAACAAGGCGCATGTCCATTCGCTCGGTTTCGGAACCTTCGATCTGAGCAAACACACCCCTGTCGCGAAGCATCCGGAAAAGTGGGGTGTGACTCCTTACAAAAATCCGGACTGGGACTTGGCTCTGGATTATTATTACACTGTGCGCGAAGGGCTCAGCGTTGAAGAAGCGGAGCGGGTGTTCGAAGAGTTCGAGCGCAATCATTACCCAGGGTGGGACCTGCGTATCTTCATCCGGGAGTACATTTTTCTTTATATCGCCCGATTCGGGCTGGGCAAACTGCAGGATCTCCAGTTCAATCCGGATCGCATTCCCGCTGGGACGGCGTCGAGTTAAAGGTTAAGGCAATGAGCCACCTGATTCAGATCGAAGGCACGGGCACCAAACGGAGGAGCGGTCGCAAGCTCAAGACCATGCTCCTGTTTCCGCCTGAGTGGGTGCCGACCGCGCCCTACCTGGCTTTGCCCTGTCTGGCCGCCGTCCTCCGAGAGCACGGGCATGAAGTGATCCAGAAAGATGTCAATATCGAGATGTACAACCACTTCTTCAGCGACATGTTTCTCATCTGGACCAAAGCCAGGATGAGCATGCAGTTGAAGGAGCTGGAAGCCAAGGAGCGGGCAGGATGGTTGACCGATCAGGAGGTGGAGCAGAAGGCCTGCTTGGAGGCTAAGGCGTCGGTCGATGTGTTTGAACTGGCGGAACGGGCGGAGCGGGCGAAGCGCATCGTCCGTAGCGAGGAGTTTTACGACGCCGACAAGTTGGAGTGGGCGCTGAACACGTTCCGCGAGGTAATGCAGTACATCTCAACCGCGTACTACCCTGCCTCGCTGGTGTTCTACCCGATGGAGAGCAATCTGGGTTACCGGCCCGGCGTGTCCAAGGAAGTCTTTGCCTGTCTGGACGACGATCAGGTGAACATCTATCGTGACGTCTGCCGGCAACTGGTCTTGCCGGTCGTCGGCAGGGAGTTGCCAGCTGTGGTCGGTGTCTCGATCGGGACGCAAATGCAACTGCTGGCTGGCCTGACCATCTGCAAAATGATCAAAGAGGCGTTCCCGCAGATTCACGTCGTAGTGGGCGGCAACGTCATTACGAGATTACAGGAAGAATTGCCGAAGCACGAACGGTTTTTCACCGAGGTGTTCGATTCGGCGATTCTGTACGAGGGCGAGCACGCTTTGCTCTGGCTGCTCGAAGCGCTGAGCGGAGAACGGGATCTGGCCTCGGTGCCGAACCTCATGTATCGTGACGATCGGGGGATTCGGAAGAGTCAAGCGATCTATACGGAGAAGACGACGGCGCTGCCTTTGCCGGACTTCGATGGCTTACCTCTGGACAGCTATTTTGTGCCGGTGCGCATCCTGCCCTATCTCGCGACCAGAGGCTGCTATTGGGGGCGGTGCACGTTCTGCGATCACGGGCAGGGCTATTTTGACCAATATCGGGGGATGCCGGCACACCTGGTTGTGCAGCAGCTCAAGGCGTTGAAGGACAAATATCGCTGCGAACATTTTCTGTTTTCAGACGAATCCTATCCGCCGGCGCTCTTCAAGAAGGTCACCCAACTGCTGGTCGAGCAGAACGTCGGCATCAAGTGGACGACGCTAATCCGCTTCGAGGAAACGCTGCAGGACCCGGAAATCTGGAAGCTGGCCGCAAAATCCGGATGTTGCACGCTCTATTATGGGATGGAATCGGCCAACGAGCGCGTGCTGAACTTGATGGACAAGCACGTCAAAAAGAGCGTCATCGAGCACAATCTGAGAGAAGCGGCTAAGGCGGGTATCTGGAATCATGTGATGGCTTTTTATGGGTTTCCCGGCGAGACCCGCGAGGAGGCGCTGGAGACCCGGCAATTTATTCTCGACAATCAGCCGTACATTCATTCGGTCGAACTCTTCTATTTTGTCGCCTATCGCCATACGCCGATAGTCCGGAATCCTGAGAAATTCGGCATCACCATTCACAAGCAGGAGGAATACGACCTGCCGCTGGATTACTATTACACCTTAAATGAGCCGGGTGGGCTTTCCTGCCTCGATGCAATGCAGCTCTGCGAGGAGTTTTATCGAAACGATTTCCAGCCCTGGGCCGTTCGGGTGAACGCCCGCGAGCATGTCTTCCTTTATATCTCCAAATACGGCACCAACCGGCTGCCGCAGATCTACGCGCAACGAAAAGAGGGTGCCGCGGACAGCGTCTCCGGGCTGGTGACCTGGCCGGTCGCATTGGGAGAAGGTGAAGGGAAGGACGGCGAGCCGTCAATGACTCGGGTGGTCAGCCATGCGGTCTCATGAGCAGGGAGCCAATAGCGAAGAGCTGGCAGCGAATAATTTGGATTCTTCCCGCTTTTTGCTATTAGCGTTGCGATGACAGCCAATGGCTCAGCAGTTGGTAAGCTGCCTCGATCTGTTTCGTCATTGCTTCGGCTTTTTTGTACATCTGCATATACTTGCGCGGGTTGTTGGTCAGGTTGGCATACCGATGGGGATGCCAGGTGTGCAGCAGTTCCCGGCGTCTCCGCTCGAGCAGTTCATGCGTGATCGGTAACGAGAGGCCGAACATTTCCAACGCGCGATCGAGGTCTGATTGCTCCATGGCGTGAGGGACGTAAGCACCTGGCGGTCGTTTCGTGCCGCCAGGAAATGAGTGTGACAAAGAGCTGGAAATCCTGTCAATCATGCCTCTATCCACTTCACTGCCCATCCTGCAGGCCCCGCCAGTTCTCAAGGGCAAGGATTACCGGGAGATCCTCAAGCGGGAAATGGACGGGGGGAAAATCCCGCTCAGCCTTGGCAAGAGCTGTCCTGTCAAGTGTGAATTCTGCTACGAGATCGACCACTCGTACCGGGAAACCGCCGACCCACCGAGAACGACACAAGAGGACTGGGAGTTCATTCTCGACTACATCAACAAGAAGCCGACCGATCCCCAGCAATTCTGGTGCCTGGGCGGGAACGAATACATGGAATGGACCGATTTGTTCCTACACCCCAAGGCCATGGAATGGCTGGAGGATTTTCTGAAGTACACCGACAAGAACGTCACGTTTTTCACCGTCGGATTCGTGCACGTGCCGAAGATCCACCAGTTGGCCGCGCAGTATCCTGGACGGATCAATTTTGAATTGTCGGTCATCACGCTGAGCGACTATCGGGCGCGGCTCATGCCGCACGCTCCGGCGGTGAAGCACCTGCTGAAGGTCCTGGACGGGCCAGCCGTCTCGTCTGCCAATTTTTATGCATTCGACGACTATACGATGTCCAAGGATGCCGTGACGATCTCCGGCATCAACCAGAAGTGCGTGTTGTGGATGGGGTGTCTGACCCCGGTGCGGGGGCTCAAGGAAGAGACGGTCGCGCTCATGCGGCAAGGGCGGAAATATCTGCCACGCGAGGCCCAGCGTGTCTACGACGCGGGCTTGCCGAATCTGCAGACCATCCACACAGAAGCTCCGATCACGGCTTTTCTGAACCGTCGACGGATCGTGAGCCTGTTCGATTCGCTGGAGTTGGAAAAGCACGATACAGTGGTGATGGCCAAGAGCGTCTACAAGATCCTCACGATGTACCGGAAGAATCGAGCACGGTTCCTCATGGTGCCCAATGCGACCTTGGGCGGAGACTCGGACTGCACGGTCCTGTTGACGTTCGACGATATCGCAAGACGGTTGAACGGCCAGAAGATGATCCACATCCCCAAATGCATGATGGAGTCAGGGCGCGGGCCGTATACGGACATTGCCGGCGTGACGCTCGACCAGTTCATCAAGAAGACCGGTGTGAAGGTCAGGGTGTTACATCGGATTGACACGAAGTTTGCCAACAAACTGCTGTACCGCAACGGCTACCTGCGCAACTACGTCGAGGACTACGTCCGCAATCCCCTCACTCAGTCGTACGAAGCCCTGCCCGTTTCCGCTTAGTCGACACGGTCCCCTCGCGCAACGGCGGCTTGTCTACCCTCTTAAAAAAAGGGGGAGGGAGAGCTATGTGACGGAGAGGATCGGATCAAGATTGAAGGCCACGCTGATGCGCGGAGCCGTGCCCGTGTAGGTGGATACGGCGTGGAAAAGCCAACCAGGGAACATCACGCACTGGCCGGCCATGGGGGAAAACGAAATGTTGCGCCCGGCATCGTGCAGTTCGGGCATGGCGTAGCGGAGATAAGGGGCAAGCATCCTGGGCAGGCAGCCCCGCGGATCGAAGAGCTGTAACTCGCCGCCGCATTTGCTATCGGGCGCGATATCACCGACATCCACATAATACACGCCGGACCAGAAGCTGCCGGGATGCGGATGAGCGGCGTTGCTGCCTCCCTTGCGCTGCACGTTGGACCAGACCTCGACGACCTGCCAGCCAGGGCGTCGTCCGGCCATCCCTGGTGCCCGTTCGGAGAACTCCGTCACCTGCGTGGCCACCTCAATGACGGGCTCGAACAACCGCTTCAAAGGCTCGCCGGCCCAATCCAGCATGGAGAGATCGTGTGGAGAAGACCAGCCGACGACCTCGTAATCCGAATAGGCGGGCATGGAGGCTTCGCGCTCGAGAATCGCCTGGCGCAACTGCGCATTGATCTGTTCGTGGTCTGGAACCATAAAAACAAGGAGGGGGGTCGAGAAAATCGGGCGGACGTTGATTTCCATCTCCCGCGCCATGGGTGCCAACATAGCGTTGCGTTCCCCGGCAAGTCAAGGTCGGTGCCGTGGCGACGGCCAGGCCCCGACTACGATCGGTTTGACAAGGACTTCAATACTGACCTACAGTAGCATCGGTGATGGATGACGAGGTTCGAACTCTCACATTCTATCAGGCCGACGTTTTCACCGACCGACCGTTCGGTGGGAATCCTGTCGCCGTCGTCCCAGACGCCCAAGGCTTGACCGATCGCGAGCTGCAACAGATCGCTCGCGAAATGAATCTCTCCGAAACCGTCTTTGTCTTGCCCCCGACCCAACAAGTCGCCGTCGCCAAGATCCGCATCTTCACGCCGGCGCAGGAGATTCCCTTTGCGGGCCATCCCGTTCTTGGAACCTTTTACGTGCTGGGCGAACTGAAGAAGCTGGCCGTCCGGGAACCGGTGACACGTGTCGTGTACGAGTGCAATCTCGGCCTGTTTCCTGTCGAGCTCCATACGCATCGCGGGGAAATCTTGCAGGTGGTCATGTCGCAGCCCAAGCCGCAGTTTCTGAGCCAGGTGGAAGGCGTCCAGGATGTCTTCGATGTCGCCAAGGCGTTGGGGGTGTCAAAAAATGTGATCACCGAGGCGAAATGGCCGATCCAGGTTGTCTCGACCGGCTTGCCCGTCATCATTGTCCCGGTGCGCACGCTGACAGCCGTGCGGTCTATCACGCCGGATGTGTCGGCTGTGAATCGGCTCTGTGAGCGCTACGGAGCGAGCGGGATGATGGTGTTCACGACGGTGACGGTCGATGAGTCGGCGACCGTCCACACCCGCATGTTCGCGCCGCCCGTCGGGGTGCTCGAAGATCCGGCCACTGGCAGCGCCAGCGGGGCATTGGGCGCGTATCTGGTCCATCACGGCGTGGTGGAGGTGGCACCGATGACTGAGATTGTCGCTGAACAGGGCTACGAAATCGAGCGACCCTCGCGCATTCTTATTCAGGTTGAATCGGACGACGACGCCATCCAGGAAGTTAAAGTTGGCGGCCAAGTGGTGATGGTGGCAGAAGGAGTTTTAAAATTTTGAGGGAACGGAACAATGAAGGCGGTAGTATTTCGCGAGCATGGCGGGCCGGAAAAATTGACCTATGAAGAGGTGCCCACACCGAAGGCAGGGCTAGACGAGGTATTGGTTCGCGTCAAAGCCTGCGCGTTGAATCATCTGGATCTCTGGATCCGCCAAGGCATTCCAGCGTACCAGATTCCGCTCCCCCATATCTCCGGCTCGGATGTGGCCGGGGTTGTGGAAGCGGTGGGGGAGCGGGTCGAGGGTGTCACCGTCGGTAGTCGGGTTTTCGTTTCGCCTGGTCTAAGCTGTTGGCGATGCGAGCAGTGTCTTGCAGGACGGGATAATCTGTGCCCGACGTACGGCATCCTCGGCGCGAAGGTGGACGGAGGTTATGCGGAGTTTGTCGTCGTGCCTGCTCGGAATGTCTTGCCCATCCCCAGTGGGTTGACCTTCGAACAGGCCGCTGCCTTTCCGCTCGTGTCCGTGACGGCGTGGCATATGTTGTTCACCTTGGCTGATCTCAAACCAGGGGAGACAGTTCTGGTCATGGGAGCGGGAAGTGGAGTTGGCAGCATGGCCGTCCAAATGGCCAAACTCGTCGGCGCGCGCGTCATCACGACCGTAGGGTCTGAGGACAAAATTCTTAAGGCAAAGGAACTCGGCGCGGACGAGGTGATTCAGCATTCCAAAGAGGAAATCGCGGCGCGGGCGAAGGCGTTCACCGGAGGGCGCGGCGTGGACGTGGTGTTCGAGCATATCGGGCCCGAAGTCTGGGAGTCCTGTTTGCACGCGATGGCCAAAGGCGGTCGGCTGGTCACTTGCGGCGCGACGACGGGCGGCGAAGTTAAGCTGGATCTCCGCTACCTGTTTTCACGGCAGTTGACGCTGAAAGGCTCGTACATGGGCACGCGCGCCGAGTTGCTTGCTGCCGCTGCGCTGATCGGTCAAGGCAAGCTCCGTCCGATCATCGACCGGATCTATCCGCTTCAGGATGCCCGCGCGGCGCAGGAACAACTGTTGAGCCGGCGGGTCTTTGGTAAAATCGTGTTGAAAGTGGAATAGGCGCTGCGAATGCGAGCGGAGGCATCTGACAAAGGAGGACCTCATCCATGGCGACTGTCGGGCAGATTATGCGGAGAGATCCCAAGCGAGTTCCCTACACCACGTCGGTGCGGGATGCGGCAAAGAAGATGCGAGATGAACACATTGGTTCGCTGCTGGTGGAAAAAAACGGCGATCTCGTGGGTATCGTCACCGATACCGACGTGGTGCGGCGGGCGGTCGCGGGAGGTGCCGATCTAAACACGGTGACGGTGCAGGACATCATGACCAGCCCAATCGCCACGATCGAGGCGATGCGGACCGTGCAGGATGCCCATGACATGATGGGCGATCTGGGCGTGCGGCACTTGGGTGTGACCGAACAGGGCAAGGTGGTGGGTTTGATCTCCGTGCGAGACCTGCTGGTGTTTTATAAGCGGGTGTCTGAGCCGAAAATTATGCAGGACTAATGGAGCCGCAACAGGCGGTGCGTTAGCTCGGAGTGACTGGGCAGTCACTTGTTGAGCTCTTTGATCAGATGCCCCAATTCCGGCAGTATTAATTTTTCCATTGCGAGCCGTACGGCATTCACTGAGCCGGGTGTGGAGAACAGGACTCGGCCACGCACGATGCCCGCAGTGGCCCGGCTCAGCATGGCGGGGGAGCCGATTTCCTGATAGGTCAGGTAGCGGAACAGTTCGCCGAACCCGTCCAATCGCTTTTCCAACATGTTTTCTACCGCTTCGAATGTGGAATCGCGCCGTGAGATCCCGGTCCCGCCATTGATAATGATCGCCTGAACCGCCTCGTTCGTCAGGCCGCTTTCGATGCTTGCCCTGATCTGTACCGGCTCGTCTTTAACGAGCTGATAGGCAACGACTTCGTGTCCCTGGTCCTTCAAGAGGCGCATGATGAGTTGACCGCTCTCGTCAGTCTCCGGCGTGCGCGTGTCGCTGCAGGTAATGACCAGACACCCGACTCGGCGAGGAGCGTGGGCCTTGTGTTCCTGGTAGGAAGGCGTGCTCACAAGACAACACCGGCAAGGGCGCTCAGCCCCAGACGGCATCGGGATTAAGCTTCTGGACGGGCATACCTTTACCAATATGTTCGTCAAGAATAGCTGGCACGTCAGCCTCCGTCACTTTGGAGTACCAGATGCCATCAGGATAGACTACGACGGTGGGGCCGTGTTCGCAGGGACCCAAACAGGCGGAACCGGTGACCAAGACCTGGCCCGGTTGATAGCCACGCTCCATCAGGCCCATGTTGAAGGCCATAAGGATATTGGCTGATCCTGCCGTTCCGCAGGAGGGTTTCGGATGCCCGGGCGGACGGGAATTGGTGCAGACCACGATGTGATATTTGGGCTTCGGCATGGGTCTCCTCTTCTCAGAAGCTAGTCGGTGGAAGCGAACAAATCATAGCCAGTTGTTATCGCGGCATGTAGGATTTCCACTGTTCGACACATTCATCGGGCAGCTTCCAGTGTTTAATGCCTTTCATCACCCAGTCTAGGTAATGTTCCTTGGGCTTGAATTTCCCGATCGGCGTCGCCGCGTGCGTGGTGACGAACACTTTCTCGCCTTCTTCGGTAATCACGGTGACCGGAAGGTGCCGAAACGCTCCGGGTGGAACGTCGCCTTCGAATTCGTCCATAAGCTTCAAGTCTTCATCGGTGACCTCCACCACGATGCCCCAGACTTTTTCTCCGGGAGAGGGGACTGCGCTCGCAAGGCCGCAGCGCCATTGGGAAGACCACCGGCAGAACTGAATGGTGTGATCGGGCAGATAGGCTTTAAAGAGAAACCGATGCTCCGGCGCGCGCCGTTTCAGTTGGGTGGGATTCAGGTTGTCGGCATAGACGAAGAGTTTCATGCGCGATCACGTCTGGACGAGTTCCCGAAACGAGCCTGCTACTTGTAGCATATTGGCTCGTCGGCTTGTCAAGTCGAGGGTCGGTTCCCTCCCTGCGGGTTCCAGCGGTCCGTGGGGTGCCGGGCAGAAAAGAGCCGAAAGGAGCCGACATTGACTTCCCACTCTGTCAGGCCCTAATCTACACGTGTACCAATTCCGGGCAGACGGCTTTGAAAGAAAATGGCGTCTAGTCGGTGGCAGAGAGAGCCGGTGCCTGGAATGTCGGCTAGCTCATCCGACAATTCAGTTTTCGACCGAATCCGGTGAGAGCGGCAGGCTTTCATTGAGTGCGACCATTTTCTGTTGAAGGCGATCCAACAGGAAATCGCCCGCGTGAGCCCATCCTGCTGCGGAACCGTGACATCGAAAATGCGCTATTCTTTCATTCCATCGAAACGCTAACCGGCCTTGAGTGTCCAGTCTTCCTCCACTCCTTCTTCCGAATCCTCTCGGTCGTGGATCAGAACGGTCCACTACCTCGGGTTTGGTCTGCTGGCCGCCGGGGGCTTGGCCTATTGGTGGCTCAAGCCGGCTTCCTTAAATCCCATGGCTGATCCGCGTGCGGCGGAAGCCATCGCGTTGGTGCAGACGCATCGGGCACAAGGGGCGCCGACAATTCTGCAGGCTTTGACTGAGCATGTGCGCGCCAAGAAGGCGAGGGGCGAAGGCGTGTATTTGGGGGACTGGCGGGTGCAGCGGCTGGAAGGTGATCTCTATGAAGTACGAGTCACGCTGCGGGAACAGGGACAGAATCAGTGGTTTGAACGGGAATTGATTTGGCATGCCAACCTGGCAACAAAACGCGTCAACGCGGCGTCCCTGCCGGCAGATGGGTACATGCCTGCCGATGTCACGCCCGGGGCGCCAATGCGATCGCCGTTCTTACCGGGAGACAGGCAGTGACACTTTGATCACGTTTTCTTCTATCTTCACCTCGTAGCAGGCAACCCTAAAATCGGGATTGTCCGTCCGCACGCCAGTCCGCACATTGAACTGCCAGCCGTGCCAGGGACATTCCACGATCTCACCGGCAAGGACTCCTTCGCCCAATGGGCCCCCCGCGTGGGGACAGGCATTGTCGAGTGCGTAGACGATCCCGTCCACGTTGAAGAGGGCCACGAGCGTTCCGCCTTCTGCCTCGACTGAAAGGCAAGAGCCGGGTTCCAGATCGCTGAGCTTCGCCACCGGAACGAATTTCATCATCGCCACTCGATCCTCCTTCATCTATCTGCGCTTGAGCCGCCTGGCCTCGGCCTGAGAGGGGAGACCGCATCCAGCTTGTTCCATCGGCCTCATCGCTTGATCTGGTTCTCCGATTGTGGCATACACAAGGGAAGGGAGGTGGCCTCGTCCTTGCTGCCAAGATCTGGAGCCTAGAAGAGGGAGTAAGGAGTTCTCATGGAAATGACCTTGTTGCTCAACGCGACCTACGAACCGCTCCGTGTCATCAATTGGCAGAAAGCCATTACTCTGCTCTGGCAGGGCAAGGTGGAAGTCCTGGAGGTGTACGATCGGGACATTCACGGAGTGTCGATTTCGATCAAGTTGCCGGCTGTCATGCGGTTGCTCAAGCTGGTCCGGCTGAAAGACAGCCATCGAGCCGTCAAGTTCTCACGCATCAACATCTTCACCCGTGACGGCTATACGTGCCAGTACTGCAACCAGAAGTTCCGCACTGAAGACCTGACCTTCGACCATGTCGTGCCGATTGCCAAGGGTGGGAAAAAGACCTGGGAGAATATCGTCACAGCCTGCTGGCGCTGCAACAACAGGAAAAGCGGCCGGACGCCGGAAGAGGCCGGGATGCGGCTCATCAAGAAGCCGGTCAAGCCCAAGTGGAGCCCGGTGCTGACGATCACCATCGGCATCCGCAATACGCCGGAAAGCTGGCGCGACTACTTGTACTGGAACATGGAGTTGGATGCCGATCCGACGGAAACGTAACTCAGCCGGTGCTGAGCCATGAGTGCTGCGTGCAGTGTCAAGCCTCACGTGGATTAACAACTCGGCAATTCAAAACTCAGGACGCGTAGCTAGTATTGCTTGTCGATCGTGATTTCCACGTCCCGTCCACCGACAAGGGTGGGGTTCTTGGCGTATTTCCCCTCAAGATCCCCTGGTTGGGGCGGTCCGGCTTGACCATCTCGATCCAGCCGTGCGACGACGTCCACCATCCCGCGTAATTCCGATCCCGGTATCATCAGGTCCGCATTCGTGATCTCGAACTCCACCGGAAACTTGGGGCTGTTGATCCGCTTCACCGCGAGGGGGCGAGGCGCGCCTTGCGGTCGGCGTACGATGACGAAGAGCACGTCGGTTGGCCGCACTTGATCCGCCAGCGTTGGTGCGATGGTGACGCGTCCAGCGATGACACTCGATCCGCTCTGCTGAGCGCAACTGTGGGCCAAGCCCAACCACGCAGCGATGCCGGCCAGAGCGATGATCCCGGCGGCCATTCCTAAGGCACCCGGTGAATATTTTGCCACGTTTCCCCTGTCTCCCGTTGTGAAAAAAATAGACGTCAGTTAACAGCGTTCAATTGCACCCCACCGCTGCTTTCTCCCTCTCCCCAGCCGGGAACGGGGGCATTGTCTGGGCATCGGGCGCGTTTTGCGTTGCAATGGGTCCATGCCACGGGGCAACGAGGGAGGTGAACCACGCGCAGAACTTCCTGTTGGCTTTCGGTCCGACTTTGCAAACAGTCCTTGCATTATACAGAGCTGAGATGAGGCGGAAAAGAGGCCGTGAACACCGCGGTTTACGCTCCGCAAGACGCTATTGTAAGATACGCGCGGTCTTGCAGTGGAAGGAGGTGCGATGACGGCAAATCCTGGATTCCCGATTTCATTGGATGTCAAAGGCTGGCCCTGTCTCGTGCTAGGCGGTGACGACGAAGCTGCGGAAAAAACCTTGCGGTTGCTGGATGCTGGAGCCAAAGTCACGGTCGTGAATCCGACACTCAACGACACGCTGCGCAAGTTGACGGCCTCGGCCAAGGTCATTCACCGAGTCCGCAAGTTCAGGACGACCGACGTGGAAAGCGTCATCCTGGTGTTGAACACGCTTCGCGGCGACCGTGATTTTGCCCGGTCGTTGCTGGACTTGGCGCGTGAACGGCGGTTTCTCGTGTGGTCAATCGATGAGCCGACCCTGTCGAATGTCATGATGCCGGCGGTGGTGAGCCGCGGTCATCTGCGCGTGGCGATCAGTACCAGCGGCGTCTCTCCGGTGCTCGCGAGCCGGCTGCGGCAAGATCTGGAGCAGATCTTCGGAGAGGAATTTGCGGCGTTCCTGGACTGGTTGGCCGATCTGCGCGACGAGACCAAAGCAACCGAGGCCGACGGCGAGAAGCGGCGCTTGTTGTTGCGGGAGGCCGTCAATGGCTTTAAGTTCATTGGCAGTATTGAATATCCTAGGGCCTGGCTGGAGCAGCGGCAGAAGGCGTAATCCGGAACACGTGACGAGCCCGTTGGGTACCGCGTGAGAAGAAGTAGGAGATGGCTCCAGAGCACCGCGAAGAACCGATCACTGGCTGCTGATAGCTGAACGCGGACAACTGAAAGCTGATAGTTGACACACGCAAAGGAGCATTCCCCGGCCATGGTCTTGCTCGAATTCAGCATGTCGCCGCTTGGCAAAGGCGAAAGCGTCGGTAAATACGTTGCGCGCTCACTGGATATCATCGATAAGAGCGGCGTGGAGTATCGCCTCAATCCGATGGGTACGGTTCTGGAAGGAGAATGGGATGAGGTATTCGGTGTCGTGAAACAATGCTTCGAGCGGATGAAGAAGGACTGCAACCGTATCTCCTGTACGATCAAAGTCGACTACCGCAAGGGCCACAAGGGCCGCCTTACCAGCAAAGTCGCAAGCGTCGAAAAGCGTCTCAAACGGAAACTGAAGACTTCCTGACGGATTTGGGGATGAAGAGTAGGCTGGGGTGGGGTCTGCTCTGATCGGGCAGATGAATAAAGACCGGATCTGACAACCAGGCGGTGGTCCGGTCCGGTGGACGATTCACCGACCGCTCCATCTCCTTACGGTTGGATAGCGGGTTGGGCGTCACGAAGTGCGTGCATTCACCTGTTGCTCGGACCTATTGCTGGTTCTAGAGTCCTGGGTATTTTGCCGGCAATGTCGGTCGCCGCACTCGCTGAGCGATTCGCGGTCCGCACGAACGAAGCGTGAGGAACTGCCGAACGGAACACGGTCCGTAGCCAACAAACGCGTTGCGGATACCTGGTCGAGCCGGAGCGCTTGAGCAGGGTGGAGCCGGCCATCTTGATTCTCCGCTTTCAGAAGACCGAGAACTTGAAATACTTTTTCGGATTCTTCTTCATATCCGCTACGAACTCCTCCACTTCCGTCAACAGCTTGTCCGTTCGAGTGTAGAGGTCGTCGCGGGTGACGAGCTTGCCGACCGTGCCTTCGCCGCGCTCGATCTTCTCCAAGAGTTGCTCGCCGCGGGCCGTGAGACTCTCTAGCTTGGCATAGAGCGTGGGATCAGCAAGTTTCGCCAGCGTCCCGTTCTGGTTGTTCAGACGATTTGCAAGTTCGGTCAGTTTCCGCACTGTCTGGTTGGTCTGCGTGTAAAGCTCGTTGTCGGTGACGAGCTTGCCGACTGTGCCTTCACCATGCTCGACCCTGTCCAGCAGGGCGAGGCTTTTCTCCGAAGCCTTCTCCAAGTGTTCCAGGACCCGTTTGGAGCGCTCGTAAAGCTCGGGATCGTTGATCAACCTGCCGGTCGTGCCTTCCCCCTTTGTTATGACTGCGAGCGCCCGCTGCACTTCCTGTAGGGTAGTATTGACGTTGTCGATCGTGGCCGAGGCACCGGAGGCAAGACCAGCGATATCGGTCTCGCCTCCGCCGGTCAACAGGGAGCCCGGCTCTAGCGGGGGGCTCGTCGGCGTGCCGGGAACGATTTCCAGGTACTTGTCGCCGAGCAGGCCCAGGGCGCGGATGTTGATCGAGGCATCTTCGCGAATGTGCTGCGCCACTTCGCGCTTGATAGCGAAGGTAATTTCCACCTGTGGAACGTTCTGGGCGATCTCGATCTTGTGGACATTGCCGATAGTCACGCCGTTCATTAAAACCGGGCTGCCTATTTTGAGTCCCTGTGTGTGACCGACTATCGCGCGGAACTGTGTCTTGTGGCTGAGTACCCCAAGGCCTTCTTCCAAATTCAAAATCATGACCATCACGATGGCCAAAGAAATCACTACCAAGATACCGATCTTCACCTGCGCCCAGGTCAGATCAGATCGTCTTGTCATAGCTCATGCCTCCAGATCCTAGTCCGATGACGTTCGGCATAGGTGTCCCACTCTTCAGCAGACAACGTGGACGGATCGAGGAACCCGCGAATTTCCGGATCTCGGCAGCTAGCCAGTTCTTGCGGGGTGCCCTGAAAGATGACATGCCCTTTGTAGAGCAGCACGATGCGATCAGCGATGCGGAACGTCAGATCCAGGTCGTGGGTGACCACGACCTGGGTCACACCCTTGGCCTTGAGCTGTAGAAGCAGGTGCCCGATGGCGTAGGCATTAATCGGGTCCAGGCCGGCGGTAGGTTCGTCGTAGAGAATCACCCGCACGCCGCTGGCCAGCGCCCGGGCAATCCCGACCCGCTTACGCATGCCGCCGCTGAGATCGGCTGGCATCTTGTCGATCGCGTCCTCCAATCCGACGAACTGCAGGCTCTGCCGGACTCGCCGCTCAATATCGTCATCGGATAATGCACCTTGCTCCCACAACCGATAGCCGACGTTTTCCCGCACGGAGAGCGAGTCGAACAAAGCGGCGCTCTGAAATACCATCGCCATCTTCCGTCGAATCCGCGGCAATGCTTGTTCGGAGAGGTGCGTAATGTCCTCGTCCTCGATGCGGATGGTTCCCCGATCGGGTTTGTACAGGCCCAGGATCAATCTAAGAATGGTTGTCTTCCCCGAGCCGCTTCCCCCCAGGATCACTTTCGTTTCACCTGGTTGGACCTGAAAGGTGATGTCTTCGAGGATCTTTCGATCTCCGAGCGTTACATCGACTGTGTCAAGTCGAATCATTCGTCTGCTAGAGCGCCATGAACAGCTTGGTAAGAAAGAAATCGCTGGCCAGGATCAAAATTGAACAGGAGACCATTGACTGGGTCGTCGAAACGCCAACGCCGACTGTGCCACCTTTGGTCGCGAAGCCGGCATAACATCCGACCATGGCGATGAAGAATCCAAACACGGCCGGTTTGATCAAACCGAGGACGAGATCCTGCCGCCGGAGCGCCTCGACAGCCCAGGTCCAATAAAAGTAAGAGTCGATGCCCAGATACAGTTTGGCGACCAACCATCCCCCGAAGATCGCAATGCCGTCTGTGACGATGGTGAGCAGGGGGATCATGCAGAGACACGCGATTAGCCGGGTTGTGACCAGTTTGTGGATCGGATCGATGCCCTCCGCGCGCAAAGCATCGATCTGCTCAGTGACGATCATCGAAGCGAGCTCCGACGCGATGCCGGTACCGACCCGCCCGGCGATCATGAGGGCGGCGAGGACCGGACCGAGCTCGCGCACGACCGAGGTGCTGATCAGGCGCGAGACATAGATACTGGCACCGTACGGTTCCAGTTGGATCGCGCCCTGGAGCGCCAATACCATGCCGGTAAACATGCCGGTCAGCACGACAATGAAGAGCGAACCTACTCCAATGTGATCCATCTGGAGAATGGTTTCTCGAACATAATACGGCGGGCGAAACAGATTGCCGACAGTTCTGGTGCAGAGGAGCGTGAATTCCTGGACGACCAACACATAGCCCAGTATCGTTTCCTTCAGCCTCACGACCACGTGTTGTCAACTCGCTGGGGACCAGGTTCCAGGCAAAACTCTGAAGATTATATGGTATGGCTGCGAAGGCGACAACGCAGGAATCGGTTTGGGACAGGAGTCACAATGGGGCGAGGGGCTCGGATTGATAGATGCGCGGCACGCGGGGGCTGATGGCGCAAAGCACTTCATAAGGGATGGTGTCGAGCCACGCCGCGAGGTCGCCGGCCGTGATACGCTGCGTGCCCTGGCAGCCGATGAGCACGGCTTGCTGGCCTGGACTCACATCTGCAAGATCGGTCACGTCGACAAGTGTCATATCCATGCAGATGCGTCCGATCACGGGTGCGCGGCGACCACCGATGAGGACAAAGGCACGATTCGAAAGCAGACGATTGTAGCCGTCCGCGTAGCCAATTGGCAGGATGGCCACACGTGAAGGCCGCTGCGCGACGAAGGACCGGTTGTAGCTGACGCTGCCTCCCCGGGGAATCGATCGGATCTGGGCGATCGTGGAGACCAATGAGAGGACGGGTTTGAGGTCGGGGACCAGGTCGCCAGTTGGCAGCGTGTGATATCCATAGAGCATGATGCCAGGCCGAACCGCTGTAAAGTGGGACGATGGGTAGCGAAGAATGGCCGCGCTGTTGGCCGTATGGATCAGCGGGATCGTCAGGCCGACTTGCTTGACGCCGTCAAGGAACAGGCGGAAGCGCGCGAGTTGCCCTTCTGTATAGTCCCGCACCTCGCCGTCGGCGTCTGCCAAATGAGTCATCAAGCCTTCGGCACGTAGAGGTCCATTGAAGGCTGGCCCCTGCAACAGGGCCAGCGCCTCTTCGGGCGAAAATCCCAACCGCCCCATGCCAGTGTCGACTTGGAGATGCACTGGATAGGGTTCGGAGCGGGATCCGAGTAGCTTGACGAACGCATCGGTCAGGCGGCCGTCGTAGAGCACCGGGGTGAGGCGGTGAGCGATCAAATCAGGAAACTGAGGCGGAAACACGGCGCCCATGACCAGGATCGCGCTTTCGATGCCAGCCTGGCGAAGCGCAAGTCCCTCGTCCAGGGACGAAACGCCCAGATGGGCAATGCCCAGCCGCCGCAGCGCGCGGGATATTTCGACCAGACCGTGCCCGTAGGCGTTAGCCTTGACGATGGCGATGATCTCGCAGGATGTCGGGATGCGTGTGCGGACGACGGCCACATTGTGGGCCAACGCCTGCAGGTCAACGGCGGCGAACGTCGGATAAGGAGGCGGTGCGAGCGACACGCGGCGCGTTCAGACTTCCAAAATTTCTTCTTCTTTTTTCTTTAGGATCTGATCAACCTTCTGAACGTACTGGTCAGTGAGCTTCTGGATCTCCTGTTCGGCTTTGTGCCATTCGTCCTCGGTCAGCTTGGACTCTTTCTGCAACTGCTTCAATTCATAGTTGCCGTCATGGCGGGCGTTACGGATGTGGATCTTGGTTTCCTCTCCGTGCTTCTTGCAAACCTTGATCAGCTCCCGGCGACGTTCCTCGCTGAGCGGGGGGAGTGGAATGCGGATGATCTTGCCGTCGTTCGAGGGGGTGAGCCCGAGGTCGGATGCGAGCAAGGCCTTCTCGATCTCCTTGATCAGTTGTGGCTCCCAAGGTTGGACGGTGATCAGCCGCGCTTCGGGTGTGGCCAGGTTCGCCACCTGCCTCAAGGGCGTCGGCGTCCCGTAATAATTCACCTTGATGCCGTCCAGCAACGAGACAGAGGCGCGGCCGCTGCGGATGGCAGCCAACTCCCGTTTCAGATGCTCGAGCGCGGCTTCCATGCGTTCAGCCGTTTTCTTGCGCACCGGTTCAGCAAATGCCATCGCCATGGCGACCACCAGCGGTTTCAACGGCCACCGGGAGTGACCAGTGTGCCGATCTTCTCACCCTGCACCACTCGTTTCAAGTTTCCCTTTTCTTTTAAGTTGAAGACGATCAGCGGCAGATTATTATCCATGCAGAGGCTGATGGCTGTCGAATCCATCACCTTGAGATTGTGATTAAGCACGAAGAGAAAGGGCAATTCGGTGAACTTCTTGGCGGAAGGAGTGGTCAGGGGGTCGGCGTCATAAATACCGTCGACCTTGGTCCCCTTCATGATCACTTCCGCACCGATCTCCATCGCCCGGAGGGCCGCGGCCGTATCGGTAGAGAAGTAAGGATTGCCCGTTCCAGCGGCGAAGATTACGACCCGCTTCTTTTCCAAATGGCGGATTGCCCTCCGACGGATGTACCCCTCCGCCAGTTGCCGCATCTCGATGGCCGATTGGACACGCGTCATAACGCCCTTGCGTTCCAGGGCATTTTGCAGCGCCAGCGCGTTGAGCACGGTCGCCAACATGCCCATGTAATCGGCGGAAGCCCGCTCCATGCCGGTGGCACTGGCGGCAATGCCTCGGAAAATGTTACCGCCGCCGATTACGATGGCAACCTCTACGCCTAATGAGACGACATCGGCGATCTCGTCGGCGAGGCCTTCGAGAACCGAAGGCTGAATTCCGTACCCCTGCTCACCAGCCAGGATCTCTCCACTGACTTTGAGGAGAATCCGCCGGTATTTGGCAGAGCTCATGCTTGGCCTAGTTGGTAGCGTGTGAATCGACGAATGTGCATATTCTCGCCGATCTTGGCGATCTTTTGCGCTAACAGGTCCTTGATGGTGACAGTAGGATCCTTGATGAATTCTTGCTCGAGCAGGCAGCGCTGCTGATAGAATTTTTCCAGTTTGCCTTCCACGATTTTGGCCCAGGCGGCCTGCGGCTTGCCCGTCTCCTTTGCCTGCGCCTCATAAATGCTCTTTTCCTTCTCGATGACGTCGGCCGGAACGTCTTCCCGCCTGATATACCAGGGATCCGTTGCGGCGATCTGCAGGGCCAGGTCGTTTACGAAGGCTTTAAACTCTTCATTGCGTGCGACAAAGTCCGTCTCGCAGTTGACCTCGATCAGCACACCGATCTTGCCGCCTCCGTGAATATAGGCATGGATCAGCCCCTGATTGGTCTCACGCCCTGCCTTCTTCTGCGCGGCGGCGAGCCCTTTCTGCCGCAGGTAGTCGATCGCCTTGTCGATGTCGTTCCCGGTTTCGGTCAGGGCTTTCTGACAGTCCAGAATTCCGGCTCCGGTCTTTTCGCGAAGTTCTTTGACCAAAGTGCTCACACCAGCCATATTGCCATGTCTCCTACCGTGTGGTTCTGATGATCCTACGCAATGATCTGATCTGCTCCGGCGATCACAGCGCGGTCTGCACGCTTTCCAGGGGGGCCGGCATCGGCCTGCCTTCCGTGCGCTTTTCGTCGACCAGGGGTTCGGCTAACTCGCTTGCTTCGCGTTGTGCGCGGAGGTGAGCGCCTTCGATGCAAGCGTCGGCGATGCGCGAGGTGATCAGCTTGATCGATCGGATCGCATCGTCGTTGCCGGGGATGGGATAGTCGATGTTGTCGGGATCGCAGTTTGTGTCGACGATTGCAACCACCGGGATGCTGAGCCGGTTCGCCTCCTGGACAGCGATGTGCTCGACGCGGGTGTCGAGCACAAACACGCAGCCCGGCAACTCCTTCATGTTTTTGATACCGGAGAGGTACTTCTCGAGCTTGACCTTCTCTTTCTGCATCTGGTTGAGTTCTTTCTTCGTCAGGCTCTGATGAGCGGCGTCCGCTAGTATCGCCTCCATTTTCTTAAGCTTGTCGACACTGCGGCGGATGGTCTGAAAATTGGTCAGCATGCCGCCCAGCCAGCGCTGGTTCACGTAAAACATGCCGGCGCGTTTGGCTTCCTCCTCCAGGATTTCCGCCGCCTGACGCTTGGTGCCGACGAAAAGAACCGACTCACCGGCCGCCACCGTATCGCGGACGAAGGCATAGGCCTGGTGCAATCGTTCCACTGTCTGCTGCAAGTCGATGATATAAATCCCGTTTCGTTCTCCAAAGAGAAATTTCTTCATTTTCGGATTCCAGCGGTTGGTCTGGTGCCCGAAATGCACGCCTGCTTCCAACAGTTCTTTAATGGTGACCACTCCCATGCCTTCACCTCCCTCCAATGCTTGCGGAGCGTCTCTCAACCCGTCGGGTACCCATAGGCCACGTGGAATGCATCTGGGGGCCGAAAGGACGACGGGAATCAGAGACGAGAAGGTCTGCCCTTCTTATTCCCAAGCCGCGCGGCATGCTTGTCATGCCGGTGTGAATTTTTGAACAATGGGTGATGCCTCTTCGGTGAGAGACCTGTAAAGCCTTGGCACGCTAGCACAATCAATCCGGCTTTGCAAGCCGTGGTTAGCGGAAAACCTGCTCATGAACGGTACCTGGCATTGATCTTGACGTAGTCATACGACAAATCTGTCATCCAAAAGCGCGCATGCCCAGGTCCCAGGCCAAGATCGACCGAGATGGTGAACTCTTTGCGGCGGAAAATTCTCTCAATGCGCCGTTCGGCCTGCGCCCCGCAGCCGACCCCCCCTTTGACCATCGTAACCTCGTCGAACGCCAGGGTAATCTGTTCCGGATCGAGGGGAACACCGGAACGGCCGACGGCCGCCATAATGCGTCCCCAGTTGGCGTCCTGTCCGAACAAGGCGGTCTTGACCAGGCAGGACGTGGCAATCGCCCGGGCGACACGGCGCGCGTCATCGTCGGTTCGGGCTCCTGTCACGAGGACCTGGACCACTTTCGTGACACCTTCCCCGTCGCGGCAGACCTGCAATGCGAGAGAAAGGCAGGCGGCGTTGAGCAAGCGCTGAAAGGCTCTTGCGTCGGATGTATCAGCCTCGATCATCGCGTTCCCGGCCAGACCGTTTGCCAGACAGAGGACCATATCGTTGGTGCTGGTATCGCCGTCCACTGAAATGCAGTTGAACGATTGATCCACGGCAGTACGGAGAGCCTGCTGGAGACATGGTTGTGCGATCCGAGCATCGGTCGTGAGATAAGCCAAGAGGGTAGCCATGTTTGGATGGATCATGCCGGAGCCCTTGGCCATGCCCCCTACGGTGACCGTTCGGCCGCCGATTGTTCCTTTCACGGCGACTTGTTTGACCTTGAGATCGGTCGTCATGATCGCCTGGGCGGCTTCGGTTCCACCGCTTCGGCGCAGACGCGTCATCAACAGAGGAATCCCGGTTCGGATGCGGGCGATCGGCAGCGGTTGCCCGATCACGCCTGTCGATCCCACGAAGACTTTCTCCCGTGCCACGCCGAGGCGCGCGGCGACCAATGTCGCCATCTCTTCCGCCGCCGCGAGACCCTCATGGCCGGTGCAGGCGTTGGCGTTTCCGCTATTCACGATGATGGCGCGGCCGATGCCATGTCGGAGGTGCAGCCGGTCGATCACCACTGGCGCCGCGACGATCTGGTTAGTCGTGAAAACTCCCGCAATCGGCCCTTCCTGATCCGACACCACGAGGGCCAGGTCCTTGGCCTTTTTCTTCTTGATCCCGCAGTGGATCCCGGCGGCTTGAAATCCCTGCGGAGCGGTGACGCCACCTCGAACGACTCTCACACGATCGGAACTCATACGGCAACCACGAGGGGATTGGAACGGATCGAGTTGGGTATCATGGAAAGATCCCGGGGGCGGTGAGGCCCAGATCTTCCGGCCATCCCATCATGAGGTTGAGCGCCTGGATCGCTTGCCCAGCGGCGCCTTTCACGAGATTGTCCAGCGCGGCTACGGTGACGACCCAGCCGGCCCGGTTGTCGATGAAGATGCCGATGTCGCAGAAATTGGAGCCGCGGACGTATCGGGGATTGGGCATGGAGTCCCCGCACACCCGCACGAAACGCTCGCCCTTGAAGAAATCCTGATAGAGCGACCGTAGCTCAGCAAGCCTGATCGCGCGGGTGAGGCGGCCATAGGCTGTGCTCAGGATTCCGCGATTTATGGGGACCAGATGCGGGGTAAAGACCACACGGAGAGATGGTGCACCCTCTCCTCGACCGTCTCCTCCACGGTCCCGGCTGGTCAGAATGGCCAGGAGTTCCTGTTCGATCTCGGGAATGTGTCGGTGCTGACCGATCTTGTAGGGTTCCAATGAGTCGTGCGCCTCGGGAAAATGATAGGGCAAAGCTGGGCTGCGGCCCGCTCCAGAAATCCCCGATTTGGCGTCGATGACGATGCTGTCCGGCTGAATCAACCCGTTGGCTACGAGCGGAGCCAACTGCAGGATGGCGGCGGTTGGATAGCAGCCGGGAGAAGCGACCAGACGCGCCCGTCGGATTTCTGATCGGTGCAGCTCCGGCAACCCGTACACCGCTTCGGCCAGCAATTCTTTCTTGGGGTGAGCGGTCTGATACCAGGCTTCGTAGACGGCGGGATCCTTCAGCCGATAATCGGCGCTTAGATCCACGACCTTCTTGCCGGCGGTCAGGCACGCGGCGACCGGCAGCAGCGATTTCGTATGAGGGAGCGCGAATAAGATCACATCGGCGCGAGCGGCGACGGCCTCCGGTTCCAGGGCCTCAAAGGACAGCGGAACAATGGAGGCTAAGTTTGGGAACAGGGCGGCAACTGGGGAGCCGGCCGATTTTTCCGACGTTACCACCGTCAGTTCCAACCGCGGGTGTCCCGAAACGAGGCGCACGAGCTCGACGCCGGTGTAGCCGCTGGCACCGACCACCGCTGCTTTGATCTTTTCCCGTGACGCCTGCATTGAAACCTGCTGTTCCCAAGACGCTCGCTGTGGAAACCGCAAGGCAGCGAGGATAAAAAAGAAGGGAAGGCCGGAAGCCTTCCCTTGAGACTCTCCCCCGCTCTCTTGACCGTTACCGCTTCGAGTACTGGAAGCGCTTCCGTGCTCCTTTCTGACCGTACTTTTTCCGCTCTTTCACCCGCGAGTCGCGGGTCAGCAATCCTTCCTTCTTGAGCGGTTCACGAAGCGCTGGGTTCATTGTCATCAGGGCCTTGGCAATCGCATGCCGTAGGGCTCCGGCTTGACCGCTCGGGCCACCACCATGGACGGTTGCCCGAACCGAATATTTCCCTGTCAATCCGGTCAACTCCAGAGGGTGCTGGATAACGTGCTGCAAGGTCAGCCGCGGAAACGCTTTCTCCAGCGGCTTCTCGTTGATCGTGATTTCGCCGGGCACTGCGGAAACCCAGGCCCGTGCAATGGCGCATTTCCGCTTCCCAACGGCAAATTCCGTTAACACTGCCATGCTTTTTCCCCGCCTCCTTGTGTGTCGTCGGCTTTTGGGGCTAAGCCCGTTACAGGTTGATCGGCTCCGGACGTTGAGCCTGATGGGGGTGAGCCGTCCCCGCGTAGACCTTGAGTTTTCTTCCCATTCGTTTGCCCAGTGGCGATTTCGGCAACATGCCTTTGATGGCCCTTTCCACGAGCAGGGTAGGGTTCTTGGCGTGCACGTGTTCGGCGGTCAGGACTTTGAGTCCGCCTGGGTAGCCCGTGTGGTGAATGTACGTCTTCGTTTTGAACTTGTCTCCGGTCAAACGGATTTTGTCCGCGTTCACGATCACCACGTGGTCTCCCGTGTCCACATGGGGAGTGAAGGTGGGCTTGTGCTTCCCCCTCAGGAGGATCGCAACGCGAGAAGCCAACCGTCCAAGCGTCTTCCCTTCGGCGTCCACCAGGTACCACTTTCGTGTGACATCAGTCGGTTTCGCCAAATACGTCGTCATAAGCAGGTGCTCTCCTTCGTCAGTGCATGATCCGTCTGCTAGGCTTCCTGCGCACCAAGATTTCTCGTTTCGAATTTGGCCAGCCAGGTGTCTAGATTGCCGCCGCTTCGGCGCCTGAGCACGTCTTCGGTGACGTAAATCGGCGAATGGGTTCTCAGGGCCAGTGCGATGGCATCGCTGGGTCGTGCGTCGAGCGTCCGCTCCACCCCCTTGAAGGCCAAGTGGATGGTCGCGTAGTAGGTGCGGTCCTTCACATCGGAGACTACCACGCGTTGCACCCGCACATTCAAGTGATCGACGAAGCTCTTCATGAGATCGTGACTCATCGGCCTGTGCGTCACCACCCCTTCAAGTGCTAGTTGGATCGCATTGCCTTCGGCCGCGCCGACCCAGATCGGCAGTACATCAGTGTGTCGATCATTCTGAAGTATCACGATCTGCGTCTCAGTGTTGGGATCCGGTATGATCCTCAGCACTTTCACTTCAATAAGATCGCCTGTGTCTTTCTGTTCCATGGTGTCCTGACGGGAATTCGGAGCGTGATGGCGGGTGAGATAGGCCGCCGGTGTGCGAGAGTCGGCTGTCAATCAGGATTCGTATTTGCCGAAGTCCTCTGGTTTGAGATTTTCAAGCCACTGCTCCAGTTCTTCCGATGTCTGCTTGCGGATCACCGCCTCGCTAGCGAAAATCGGCGCGTTGGTACGCAACGCCAGGGCAATAGCGTCGCTCGGTCTGGAATCGATAGTGTACTCGGAGTCTTCATACATCAGGTGAATTTTGGCGTAATAGGTGTTCTCGTTCAGGTCGGTGATGACGACGCTGATGACTTTGGCGTCCACCAAGTCCAGAAACGCCTTCATCAGGTCGTGTGTCATGGGCCTCGGCGCGGCAATGTTCTCCAGGGCAAAACTAATGGCGCTGGCTTCCGACTTCCCGATCCAAATCGGGAGCATCTCGGAGTGCTCTTCGTCCTTGAGAATCACGATGTACGCGTTGTTATAGGGGTCATACATCAACCCCCGGACTCTGAACTGGATGATCATGTCACGGGGTCTCCTCTTGGCGTACAGATAACAGTGACGATCGGTCAACCGAGATGCTAGGTCAATCTAGCACTTCTCAAAACAGCATGTCAACGAAACCATCGAGCCAGCAACCTGACGGGTAGGAAACTGAAAGGATCAAACTGTCTGTGGACCGCAGAACCTGAGACCGGCCACGATTGGACAGGACAACAGAAGAATTGGACATAACGTGGAATAGAAGGGGAGAGCCCGTGTCCTCGGCAAGTTTCCTTTCCGAACTCACTGCAGGGGACGGTAATTTTGATCTAGCTTGGAAGTGTCGACTGGCTCGCCGAGTTTCAGAAACGCTCTCATCTGCTTTTTGACCAACTCGCGGCCGCTTTCCTCGCCCAGGTTCACCTGATACTCGTTGATCACCATCACTCGCATGCTTTCCCATTTCTTCCAACAGTTCTTGCAGACCTTGGCTTTGATCTCCGCTTCCAACTTTCCCATGAAGATCGGATCGGTGATGGCTTCTCCCTGTTGTCCACATGTGACGCATTGAACAGCCGTCATCGAGACATATCCTCCTTGTCAAAGTCAAAAATAAGCCCGACAATCGAGCCTAAAATATTTTAGCATCGCCATCTGCTGAAAAAAAGGAGTGTCAGTGCATTGACGACCACCAGGCTTCGTGTTAGAAGAGCCCTTGCTTACGTGTCTGGCTCCTGACGCCGTGCCCGGATGGCGGAACTGGCAGACGCGCCAGACTCAAAATCTGGTTCTCGCAAGAGAGTGGGAGTTCGATCCTCCCTCCGGGCACCAGGCGCGTCATGTGGTTTACGCATGCGAGAAGTCAAGAGGCCCTTCGAAGGAGGCGCTGGTTCAGGAACGGCAACGGGAAGGGCTGCCCTTGCCGGAAGGTGGCCAAAGGCAAAGCTGAAAATTTGCACGAGATTTCTCCTCTTCGATCCGGCAAACGCCTCTTGACATGCTAGGGCTGTTGTCCTATAGTTCCGGCGACTTAAGCGCGGAGGAATCGTTACTTAATTCTTTATGTCGGCGTAGGCGGGTTTGTTGCTTATTCTTCATCCTTCAAATATCTTCAATTATTCACTCACTCACAAGGAGGCAGCACATGCGTAAGGTGGTCGCACTTGGAGCTGCGGTTTTCATGGCCGGCTCCGTGAGCATTGCAATGGCCCAGGAACGCCTGCCGCAACACTCCGGTTTCGGCACAGGAGTCGGTGAGAACGCCGGGGTCGGTTCGCGTTCCCAGATTTGGGATCGGGCCGCATTCCTTGAGTATCTCTCCCAGCCCGAAACAATTTATGGCCGCGTGCTGGCGATCGATATTCCTGGGGGAAAGATGCATCTGGAAACAGGGGGAAGCTCGCATGACGAAGGACGGGCGGGCACAGGTACCCTTTCGGTTCTGACGGCTTACTTTGACGATAAGACGAACATGGATCAGATCAAGGTACTCAATGCCGGTGATGACATCTCGTTGCAGGTGGTGGAGGCCACCTCTCCCAATCAGCCGTTTGGCACGGGCCGAAAATTAGTGCGACAGGTAACAGTGATCCGCGGTAACGAGAAACTAGCCGGCTTCGGCGGGTTGGGGCAGAGGCCGAACCCTTATACCGAGCGCGGCATTGAAACGCAAAATCTCAGTGTCACTGGTGGTGTGATCGGTCAGGTGCTTCCGGGCGAAATCAATACCGGGATCGTCAGCCCGATCGGTGAAATCACGGGCGCTGCGCCCTGTTGGCAGTGCGAGCCTCAGCCTGGCTGGGGTTATGGCTCGAGCAACAAATCGGACTATGGCGCCGATCCGACAAAGCCTAACCTCGTGAAAGGCATCAACTAAGAGCGTCTCTGAAGGTCAGTTGGGTTTGTACCAATCGAGCGAGGGGATAGTTTGAAAGCTGTCCCCTCGTTTATTTTCTGCTAATTTCTGCCGATCCGCTGGCACCTGGTTTTTGATGCGATCTGGGTAACCCAACGGCTTGTGGATGCTTGTTAAAATAAAAGCAGGTTGGTGTGCCTGAGAGGAGAGACGAGCAACGCGAGCGAGAAGGGCAAGAGCAAAACGAATGAATTGTCAACAGCAACAGGAAATGGCTTACGTCGAGCCGGATGCGGAATTAGATCTCCGCGGAGTCATCTGCCCCTACAATTTTGTAAAGACCAAGCTCAAGCTTGAAGCGATGAAGCCGGGACAGGTGTTGGCGGTGATACTGGATGACGGCGAACCGATCCGTAACGTACCGCGCAGCGTAAAGGATGACGGCCATACAGTCTTGGCCCAAGAGCCGTTGGAGCAATCCTTCCGCGTCATCATTCGAAAGCGAATGAGCGAATAGCTCGATTCAGCGATTATTCCCCGCTAGGGTCATTCCGCCAGTTTTTTCCTTCCACAACAATCGTCACTTCGCTCTGTGGAAGTCTCCAGTCCGTTCGGCGAAGTAAGTCGGAGATTGGGCCGCGCAGAAACCGCTCAGTAGGTTTCGTCATATCCAGGGCAATGACGATCCGCCGGTCGCCGAGAGTCGACCGGATTGCCGCGAGGGTCGATTGCAGCGATCGCGCAGGTGCGTACAGGACTAGGACGCGATCGTCGCGACGCCGGGCCTCGAAAAAGCGCTGTCTCGCGAGGTTCCGCACAGGGACCCGGCCGTGAAACGAAAACGTATCACCGGAAAACCCCGAGACCGACAAAGCTGCCGTCACGGCGGAAGGGCCGGGGATAGGGACGACCGGAAAGCCTGCCTGGGCGGCTCGGCCGACAAGGAGGCGGCCTGGGTCAACAATTGCAGGCGTGCCGGCATCCACCACCAGCGCAATGCTCTGTCCTTGGCGAAGGCGGTCGATGAGCACGGGAATTTTATCCGTACAGTTCCCGCGGTGGTAGCTCGTCACCGTCGTCTCTATCGCGTAGCGATCGAGTAAGGCCCGGATGACGAGCGGATCCTCAGCTGCAATTACGGTTACCTCCCTCAACACCTTCAGCGCACGAAGCGTGATATCCTCATGGTTGCCGATGGGCAGACCGACGACATACAAGGAACCGGCGGACGTCGAGGCGTGTTTCAGTATTCTACGAGCGGGTCTTTCTTGACTCTCATTGTGAGGCGCCGATATAATTTTCATTTCTAAAGCCGTCAATTTTTTCTGAAAAGTTGAGGAGATAGACCAAGCATGGCGGTCGTCTTCTTCACGGCGACGATGGTGCTCTATTTGGCGGGCACCGTGTTCTTTCTCGCCTACCTGTTGCGACGGTCAGAGGCCCTTTCCAAGGTTTCGCTGGGGGTCACCGCTGTCGGTTTTGGAACTCACACGCTGGCGCTCGCGATGCGCATGATCGGAGCGGGGCAGGCGCCGCTTCCGAGTTTTCATGAGGCGCTGTCTTTTTTCGCTTGGACACTGGTCCTGGTCTTTCTGGCCGTTGAATTTCGGCATCGCATTCACGTTCTCGGCTCCTTTATTCTGCCCCTGGCGTTGTTGTCTCTCGTCTCTGCCGCTGTCCTCCCCGAGCAAGGACCGACACTGAAGCCTGTCCTGAAGACCCTATGGGTCCACGTGGCGCTCAGCATGCTGGGCGCGGTCGGCTTTGCCGTCGCGTTCGTCGCCGGCGTAATGTACCTTATTCAGGACGGGTTGTTGAAGTCGAAACGGTTCAATGTCTTGTACACCAAGCTTCCCGCGCTGGACTTTTTGGACCATCTCAACCAGCAGTCGATCGTGTTTGGCTTTCCGCTCCTGACTCTGGGCATCATCACGGGAGCGATTTCGGGAGCGTTCTCTAAGGGTTCATACTTGAGTTGGAATCCCGAACAGACTTGGGCGCTGGTGACCTGGTTCTTTTATTTCGTGGTGCTTCTGGGACGCTTGACGGTTGGCTGGAGGGCCAAGCGGGCGGCTTATCTGACCATTATCGGGTTTGCCGGTGTCATCCTGACGTTGGTGGGCGTCGTACTCAAGGGGCACGGACAGGTTTCCTAACATGAACATCATTGTCGTCGGGCTCAGTCATAAAACGGCTCCGATTGAAATCCGCGAGCGGGTAGCGGTTCCGGAAAGCCGGATGGGCGAAGCGCTCAGCCGCCTGTGCTCGTATCCCGGGATCAAGGAAGGCATCCTCCTCTCCACGTGCAACCGCGTCGAGGTTTACGCGGTGGTCGAGGACATTGAGGCAGGATACAGCCGGGTGCAGGAATTCCTCGCTGACACGCATCTTTCCCTCTCATCAGAACAGTTGACTCCTCATCTTTACTGGCACGCCGGGGACAAGGCTATTGCGCACCTGTTTCGGGTTGCTGCCAGCTTGGATTCGATGATCGTCGGCGAGTCGCAGATTCTGGGGCAATTGAAAGATGCCTTTGAGATCGCTCTCGCGCACAAGGCGACGGGATTGATTCTGAACAAGGTTGTGAAAAAAGCCATCTCTGTGGCCAAGCGCGTGCGGACCGAAACCAAGATTTCGGAGATGGCTGTCTCTGTAAGTTACGCGGCCGTGGAATTGGCCAAGAAGATTTTCTCCAACCTCTATGAAAAAACGGTGCTCCTGGTAGGGGCCGGTGAAATGGCCAAGCTGGCGGCGCGCCATCTGATGGCGCACGGCGTGCGCCAGGTCCGGATCACCACGCGCAATCCTCACGCTGCGATGGATCTGGCCCGTCGGTTTAACGCGACGCCCATTCCGTTCGAGGAGTTCCGCGACGAGATGGCCGCGGCGGATATCGTGCTCGTCTCGACCGGCGCCTCTCATTATTTGATCGGCGCCGAAGATGTGCAGCGGGCGGTTCGCCAGCGGATGAACCGGCCTATGTTTCTGATCGATATTTCCGTCCCGCGGAACATCGATCCGGCGGTCCGACACGTTGACAACGCGTTTCTCTTTGACATCGACGACCTCAAGACGCGGGTCGAGCAGAACCGGGAAGAACGATTGCAGGAAGCCGAGAAGGCCGAGCGGATGGTGGCGGAGGAAGTTGTCGTCCTACGACAATGGCTCAAATCCTTGGAAGTCACCCCAACGATCGTTGCACTTCGTGCCCGAACGGAGGAAATCAAGCGCGCGGAACTGGAAAAGACGTTGGGCCGTTTAGGGCATCTTTCAGACCACGAGCGGGAGTTGGTGGAGAATTTGGCGTCGGCCATTGTGAACAAACTCATTCACGGGGCCATGGTGACGCTCAAAGCTGAGGCTAATTCATCGAGTGGAGCCATGTTCGTCGAGGCAGCCCGCCGATTCTTTTGCCTAGACGAAGCGCCGACGAGCCGGTCTGAGGGCTCGAACCGCAGTGACAAGTGGGACCGCTTTGCCCGGCTGACAACTCTCGCCCCGAGCCCGGAGCCTTTCATGAGGGAAGAAGCAACGGAGGCTTCAAGGGAACAGGGGAGAGAGAAGAGGTAGTGCCAAGCCTTGTCATCCGATGCGTCGGATGAGACCCTTGGAGTCGGGATTGCATACCAACAGGCCCTTTCACCTGCCCGAAGTGCCAGCATCCGTATCGGGGTACGGTCCGTTGCCCGACTGTCCGCTGGGCGGATTGGAATTTGATTACTGGGAGCGGCAAGGGTTCCAGGGGGACATCATTGTCTATCTTCTGACCATCCTCGGCTTGGTGGAGCTTTCTCTTGGTCTTGCTGTCCTGTCGGGGATGCACAGGCTAGCGCCACCTCCGGCAGGCTTTCCGGTGAGGCTGCAAGCATTCGAAGAGAAACCATCTAGTCGACCGGCGAACGGAGTTTAAGTTTTAATGCGTTGCGGACCTCTTCCTCGGATGCTGGATGATAGCCGGTTGCCGAAACACTGTGCTGGATGGCGGAATCGGCAGGGTGGTGCGAGGGGAACTGGACAGTGGCGGTGACAAACGGCAGGCGCAGCTCGCTGGTGCTCGGAACCCGAGGGAGCAAGTTGGCTCTCCGACAGAGCGAATGGGTGCAGGCTCGGTTGCAGGAGATTTCGCCGGAGGTGTCGGTGTCGCTCAAGCGGATTCAGACCTCCGGAGATAAAATTCTCGACGTCGCGCTCGCGACAATCGGCGGCAAGGGACTCTTTGTCAAAGAAATTGAGGAGGCGCTTCTGCGCGGCGAGATCGATCTGGCAGTTCACAGCATGAAGGATGTACCGACCATGCTGCCTGAGGGCCTTGCCATCCTCTGCGTCCCCGTGCGGGAAGATCCCCGCGACGTTTTGATCGCTCGCAACGGTTACGCATTTTCGCAATTGCCGGCGGGAGCCCGGATTGGAACAAGCAGCCTGCGGAGGCAAGCTCAATTGTTGCACGGCCGTCCTGACCTCAAAATCGAGCTGTTACGGGGAAACCTGGATACTCGATTGAGGAAGCTGCGCGAAGGCGAATTCGACGCCATTGTGCTTGCCGCGGCCGGGCTCAGGCGGCTCGAGTGGACGGAGATCGCAACCGAATACCTGCCGACGGAGGTCTGTCTCCCAGCGATCGGTCAAGGGGCGTTGGGCATCGAAGGGCGGTGCGATGACCTATTCGTCCGGGAGCTCGTCGCTCCGTTGAACCATCCTCCCTCCCGGACGGCCGTCCTTGCGGAGCGGGCACTCTTGCATCGGTTGGAAGGCGGGTGCCAGGTGCCTGTCGCGGCTTATGCGACGGTGAAGGGAGACACGCTGGTGCTCGATGGGTTGATTGCGAGCATCGATGGGCGGGACTTGATTCGGGATGTTGTCGAAGGCTCTGCATCAGAGCCTGAACGTCTGGGCGTTCGGCTGGCGGAACAGCTTCTGGCCAGGGGCGGAGATAAGATTCTGGATTCGATCTACGGACGGAAAGGACCGCCGTCGTGACGAGTAAGCCTGGCAAGGTCTATCTGGTGGGGGCGGGGCCGGGTGACCCGAAACTCCTGACCCTGCGCGGCAAGGAATGCCTCGAACAGGCGGATGTGGTGCTGTACGATTATCTGGCGAACCCTGTGCTACTCGACTATGCGCCCGCTCGGGCTGAGCGGATTTACGTCGGGCGGCGAGGCCGAGGAACGTATCCGGATCAGCGGGAGATCAATCGTCTGCTCATCGATAAGACGAAGGCGGGCAAGATCGTTGTCCGCCTCAAAGGTGGTGATCCCTTTGTGTTTGGACGGGGGGGAGAGGAGGCGGAAGCGGTGGCCGAAGCGGGGTTGGATTTCGAGGTGGTCCCGGGCGTGACGGCGGCGGTGGCGGTGCCGGCCTATGCGGGCATTCCGGTGACCCACCGGACACTGGCCTCGACGGTGGCGTTCGTGACCGGTCATGAGGATCCGACCAAGGGACCTTCGGCGTTGGAATGGCCGCGGCTTGCCACGGCGCAGGGGACGCTGGTCTTTTTGATGGGCATGAAAAATCTTCCGACCATCGTATCGCGGCTGATCGCCGAAGGGAAGGCGGCCGACACGCCGGTGGCAGTTATCCGTTGGGGCACGCGGGTGAATCAGCGGACGATCGTGGGGACGCTGGGCGACATCGTGCAACGGGCCGAGGAGGCCGAGATGGAACCGCCGACCGTGATCGTGGTCGGCGAAGTCGTCCGCCTTCGGCAGCAGTTGAATTGGTTCGAGAGGCGACCGTTGTTCGGCAAGCGCATCTTGGTCACCAGGGCGCGTGAACAGGCAGCGGAACTGTCGAACTTGCTGGCCGCTTATGGGGGAGAACCGGTCGAGTGCCCCACTATTCAGATTGTGCCGCCGGAAAATTGGGACGACCTGGATCAAGCCATCGCCGAGCTCGACCGCTACCGGTGGTTGATTTTCACCAGCGTGAACGGTGTCGGACCGTTTATGACCCGTCTGGCCGAGAAAGGACGGGACGCTCGTGCACTGGCCGGCCTCAACATCTGTTGTATCGGACCGCGCACGGCAAAAGAACTTACTGCCTACGGATTAAAAGCCGATCTGGTGCCCTCCGAATATCAAGCCGAGGGCGTCATCGATGCGTTGCGGAAAGTCGGCGTCAAGGGGCAACACATTCTCATCCCCCGCGCCGCGGTCGCACGGGAAATCTTGCCGGAACAACTGCGGGCGCTGGGCGCCGAGGTGCGCGTCGTGACGGCCTACCGGACGGTCGTGCCCAAGGTGAACATCCAGCGTCTCCTCGAGCAATTCCAGCAACACCGGATCGACGTAATCACGTTCACCAGTTCATCCACGGTGCGCAATTTCAGCCGATTGTTTAACGACCTTGCGGAGATGAAGAAAGCGACGGGGGGAGCGGTCGTCGCTTGCATCGGTCCGGTCACCGCGGAGACCGCGCGGGAGCTAGGGTTCGCGGTGAATATCGTAGCCGGTGAAAATACCGTTCCCGCTCTGGTGCAGGCAATTGTCCAGCATTTTGTGGACGAGCGCGAGCCCGGGCGGCATGGTCATTCTACGGTCTTAAAAGAATAGAGAGGAGCGGAGTATGGTGCCGGTGAAATCGTTCATGGTTCCTCGGGAAAAGTTCGTTACGGTCCATCGCGACACGGATGTGCAAACCGCCGCCCGGATGATGCGGGATCACAATATCGGCAGTCTCTTCGTGACCAACGGCAAGGACATTATCGGGATCATCACCGATACAGATATGGTCCGGCGCGTGGTCGCGGTCGGAGCCGATGCCACCAAAACGACGGTAGAGCAGATCATGTCTGCGCCTATCGTGACGATCGAAGAAAACAAGACGTTGCTAGATGCCAACGATCTGATGGCGCAGTCTCATCTCCGTCATCTCGGTGTGACGAGGGAAGGCAAGCTGGTCGGGATGATCTCGGTACGGGATCTGGTCGTGTTTTTAACCAATCTTCCAAGAAAATAGCCAACGCCGAATAGCTCCAAGTTATTCGCTGTGAGCTATCAGCTTGGAGGGGAAGCGATGGCGTTTCCGATTCACCGAATGCGCAGGCTGCGGCAGAGCGAGCCGCTCAGACGCATGGTCCGGGAAACTACACTGTCGCCGTCCGATCTAGTCTATCCGCTGTTTGTGATGGATGGGCGCGATCGGAAGGAAGAAATTAGCTCCATGCCGGGCCAGTATCGGCTGTCGATCGACGTGTTGGTCAAGGAAGCGATGGAAGTTCGAACACTGGGGATTCCGGCGGTGATCCTGTTTGGCATCCCGGATCGCAAGGACGAGCGGGGAAGCTCGGGGTATGATCCCCATGGAATCGTCCAGCGAGCCGTCCGTGCGCTCAAGGATCAGGTGCCGGATCTTCTCGTGATCACCGATGTGTGCATCGACGAGTACACTACCCACGGACACTGCGGGCTGGTCAAAGACGGCCGTGTGCTGAACGACGAAACCCTGGACTGCCTCCGGGCGATGGCTCGCACCCACGTCGAGGCCGGAGCAGATATGGTTGCGCCGTCCGACATGATGGATGGACGGGTCGCCGCCATCCGTGATGAGTTGGATCGCGCGGGTTTTCCCGACGTGCCCATTTTGGCCTACGCCGCCAAGTTTGCTTCCTGTTTCTATGCGCCGTTCCGAGAGGCAGCGGACTCGAGCCCCAAATTCGGAGATCGGCGGTCCTACCAGATGGATCCGGCAAATCTCCGTGAAGCGCTCCGAGAAATCGACCTGGACATCGCCGAAGGGGCTGATATCGTCATGGTCAAGCCCGCGTTGCCTGCTCTCGATGTTCTGGCGCTGGCCAGGCAGCGGGTGTTGGTTCCTCTGGCGGCCTACCAGGTGAGCGGGGAATACAGCATGATCAAAGCCGCGGCCCGGGCCGGCTGGCTGGACGAGAGATGCGCGATAATGGAGTCGTTGCTGGCCATCAAACGGGCCGGGGCGGACATGATTCTCACCTACTTTGCCAAGGATGCCGCTAAGCTCCTGAATTGATGACGCGCATGAAGGTCACCCGTGGCGTCGCCGCCTATATCCCCCCTCCCTATCCGGTCTTGACGATTGGAAATTTTGACGGTTTACATCGGGGGCACCAGGCGTTGCTCCAGGCGGTGGTGGAAGCAGCCCGAGCGACCGGCGGCACCCCCGTCGTGCTGACTTTCGATCCGCACCCAAGCAGAATCCTCGCGCCGCAGATCGAATTGCGGTTTTTGATCTCGATGGAGGAGAAGCTCGAGCGATTTGCCCAAGCGGGGGTCGCGGAAGTGGTATGTTTGGAGTTTACGCTGGCGCTTGCGGCGCTGACGCCGGAGGAATTTGTCCGACAAGTGCTGTGCGAAGCGATCGGTGTGCGGGAATTGTTCGTGGGGGATCATTTTGCGTTCGGGAAAGGTCGAGCCGGGAGGGTGGAGGACCTCCAGCGCTTGGCCGTCCGGTACGGATTTCGCGTGCATCCGGTACCCCCAGTCCGTGTCGACGGGGAGATTGTCAGTTCGACGCGCATCAGACAGTTGGTCCAGGAGGGCGAAATGGCGAAGGCCGCGCGGTTGCTGGGAAGACCGTATGCACTCAACGGCATAGTGGTGCCCGGAGAACGACGGGGGCAATCGATGGGATGGCCAACCGCCAACCTTCACCTCCCTCCCAGCCGTGTCATTCCTGCGGACGGTGTCTATGCGGCAATCACGGTCTGGCGACAGCGAATGTTTCCCTCCGTGGCCTATATCGGCACGCGGCCGACTTTCGGTGCCGGTGAACGACTGCTGGAGGTCTACGTGCTGGATGAGGCTCTGGATCTCTATGGCCAGGAAGTGTCAGTGCGGTTTGTCGAGCGACTGCGCGGGGACCAGGTCTTTGCCAGTGCCGAAGAGCTGGCGGCCCGAATCACCGTCGATGTCAGTCTAGCAAGGGCAAGTCTCGGCAAAGCCTCGCAAGTGGTGGATTCATGACCACAAAGAAGACAGAGGGATCAGCTTCCGCTGCCCTGGCACGGCCCCGTCTACTGGAGCGAGTCGTCGAAACGATCCGGCGAAGGAGATTGTTCGAACCCGGCCACCGTCTCCTGGTGGCCGTGTCTGGCGGACCCGACTCGGTTGCCCTGCTTGCGTTGTTACACGAGCTGGCGCCTTCGTGGAAACTGGCGCTGTCGGCGGCCCATTTCAACTACGGGCTCCGAGGTCAGGAATCGGACGAGGACGCGGAGTTCGTGGCTGATCTGTGCCGGCGATGGAGGATCGAATTGACTATCCGGCGGCTCGCAATTCCTGTTCGCGGCGGGTCGGTGCAGGAGAGGGCTCGGGTGGCCAGATATCAGGCGCTGGAAGAGATTGGCAAAAGTCTTGGCGTGGATCGCATTGCGGTGGGCCATACGGCCGACGACCAAGCGGAAACGGTGCTCATGTGGATGTTGCGAGGGGCGGGGACGGCCGGCCTCGGAGGGATACCACCCATCCGGCAAGGGCTCTTTGTCCGGCCTTTGCTCGACGTCACCCGCGCGGATATCTTGGCGTATCTGGGGGCTCGGCACCTCACGTATCGAGTCGATTCGAGCAATGCGCGGGCCGTTTACTTCAGAAACCGTATCAGGCAGGAACTGCTGCCCGTCGTCACGCGGTTGGCGCCAAGGGCGGTTGAGGCTCTCGGACGGCTGGCCGAGGTGCTGCGCGAAGACAACGCCTGTCTGGACCACGCTAGTGCCGAAGTTCTGGCCCGGCTGGCCACTGCCTCTGCGGAGGGAACGGTGTCGGTGGATCGGAACGGTCTGCTCGCCCAGCCGACGGCCATCCAACGCCGGATCGTCCGTGCGACGATCAGCCAAATCAATGGGATGGGGAACTCGCCATCCTTCAGGGCTGTCACCGCCGTGCTCGAACGGGTGGTGCACGGACGAGCCGGTGCTGCGTTGGCAGTGCGAGGAGCCTGGGTGGTGCGGGAGGACGACCGGATTGTGTTCCGTTCCCATGGCAGTGCGGAAGGGGCCGTTCACGGTGAAAGGCCGGGCTTGCAGGGCGATGCGGGCGCGGTGGTCGAGCGGGAGGTGCCGATCCCCTCCGCAAGTGTGTGGGACGCTACGGGACAACGCATTGAAGTCAAGTTGACGGAGCGGGTTGAAGCAGGGGCGATGGTGTCCGAGGTGCCCCGAAATCGGGTAGCGGTTTTTGATGCGGACCGGTTCACCCATCAGCTTCGGCTTCGGGGGTGGGCGCCGGGAGACCTGTTCTTCCCACTGGGGATGGGGGGGCGACGCAAGAAGCTGCAGGACTATTTCACCGATCTCAAAATCCCGCGTGCGGAACGTCGACGCATCCCCCTGCTGGTTGCACCGGAGGGTATTCTCTGGGTGGTCGGGTATCGGCCAGATCACCGGTTCGCTGTGGGTTCCTCGACCACGCGCGTGCTCGTGGCGACCGTGACCGGGAACGACACACGAGCGGGAGAGAGCTAGCATGGAGCGCATCTTCGGACGACCAATCGTGACCCAGGAGGAGATGCGTGCGCGTATTAGAGAGCTTGGTCGACAGATCACCGCCGACTACGCTGGCAAGGACCTCATTCTGGTCGGGGTGCTCAAAGGCGCCTACGCCTTTTACGCCGATTTGGCCCGGGCGATCCGGATCCCGATACGGGTCGATTTCATCATCGTGACCAGCTATAACTCGAAGACCCGAACTTCGGGTAAAGTAAAGATAGTGGCTGACCTCACCGAGGATATCCGAGGACGGGATGTCCTGCTCGTGGAGGACATCGTGGACTCTGGCCTCACGGTGCAATATTTGGTGAAGACCCTGGCAAAACGGAAGCCCCGATCGATCAAGGTCTGTACGCTCCTCAGCAAACCAGAGCGCCGCAAGGTGGATGTCCAAGTGGACTATGTTGGGTTCAAAATCCCCAACAAGTACGTCGTCGGGTACGGATTGGATTATCAACAACAGTACAGGAACCTGCCATACTTGGCTGTGCTCGATACGGTCGAAGAGCCCGCATGAGGGGCCTAGCGCTGTTGTCAGTGCGCGAAAGACTGTGTTAACATTCAAACGCTTTTTGTGCGTGGGCCTTGCGAGGAGGAATTGAATGAATTCTCGAGTGAAGAATCTACTGTTTTGGGTCGTCGTCGGCCTCTTCATGATCCTCCTGTTCAACCTCTTCAGCGTTCCGACCCATGCCCCCGAAGACGAAGTCATTTTCAGCGATTTCATGACTCAACTGGACAAGGGCGAGGTGACGAAAGTCACGATCAAGGCCAATCATATCAGCGCCATCCTCAAGGACGGAACCCGTATCCGGACCTACGCCGTCGAATATCCTGATTTCGTCAAGCTCCTCCGCGAAAAGAACGTCCAGATCGAAGCCAAGCCGCCGGACGAAAGTCCGTGGTATATCACGTTCCTGGTCACGTGGGGACCGTTTATCCTGTTCCTCGGGCTCTGGTTCTTTTTGATGCGCCAGATGCAGATCGGCGGCAACAAGGCCCTCTCGTTCGGGAAAAGCCGCGCGCGGATGCTCACTGAAGAGCGGAAAAAGGTGACATTTTCCGATGTCGCCGGCATTGACGAAGCCAAAGAGGAGGTGCTGGAGATCATCGAATTCCTCAAGGATCCGCGCAAGTTTCAGAAACTCGGCGGCCGGATTCCCAAAGGAGTCTTGATCGTCGGACCGCCGGGAACTGGCAAGACACTGCTTGCGAAGGCCATCGCGGGCGAGGCGGGCGTGCCGTTCTTCAGCATCAGCGGGTCGGACTTCGTCGAGATGTTCGTCGGGGTCGGGGCGTCCCGCGTCCGGGATTTGTTCGAACAGGGGAAAAAGCACGCGCCCTGCATCATTTTCATTGACGAAATCGACGCCGTCGGCCGACTGCGCGGAGCTGGGCTCGGGGGCGGTCATGATGAGCGTGAGCAGACCCTCAATCAATTGCTGGTCGAAATGGACGGGTTCGATACGACGGAGGGGGTGATTCTCATCGCCGCGACGAATCGACCCGACGTCTTGGATCCGGCGCTGCTGCGTCCGGGACGTTTCGACCGGCAGATCGTGGTGAACCGACCCGATCTCCGTGGCCGTTCCGAAATCTTAAAGGTTCACACTAAGAAAGTGCCGATCGCGGCGGATGTCGAGCTGGAAAAGATCGCGCGCGGTACGCCAGGCTTTTCAGGCGCCGACTTGGAAAATCTGGTGAACGAGGCCGCTCTCTGGGCCGCGCGGCAGAATAAGAAGGTAGTGGAGTTGGTCGATTTCGAAATGGCCAAGGACAAGGTCCTCATGGGAGCCGAGCGCAAGAGCATGATCCTGAGCGACGAGGAAAAGCGGATCACCGCCTATCACGAGGCCGGGCATGCGCTCATGGCGAAGCTGTTGCCGGGTGCCGATCCGGTGCATAAGGTCACCATCATTCCGCGCGGCCGCGCGCTGGGCGTCACCATGCAGTTGCCCACAGATGACCGGCACAACTATTCGAAGGAGTTCCTCTACAATACTCTGGCGATCCTGATGGGGGGGCGAGTGGCCGAGGAACTCGTGCTAAAACACATCACCACCGGAGCTGGCAATGATCTGGAACGTGCAACCGATCTGGCCCGGAAGATGGTGTGCGAATGGGGTATGAGTGAAAAGCTCGGGCCCCTGACGTTTGGCAAAAAGGAAGAGGAGATCTTCCTCGGCCGCGAGATCGCAACCCGGCGCGATTTTAGCGAGCAGGTCGCGGTGGAAATCGATCACGAGATCAAGCGGCTCGTCACCGAGAATTACGAGCGCGCCAAGCGCATGTTGACCGAGCACATGACGACGCTCAAAGCCTTGGCCGAAGCGTTGTTGGAGAAGGAAGTGCTCGATGCGCTGGAGATCGATCAAATCATCATGCAATCGTCCGCTTCTCAGACCGTTCCCGCCTAGCCTCGATCAGTCTGCGTTCCGCTGCCCGGATTTGGGGCACCGGGCGTGGGGAAGCCGTCCGCGCGCGTGGTGTGCGTGCGCCCTACAGGCCCCTTCCGCCGAGAAGCAGAGCGATGGTCTCCGCACCTGCCGAGTCGTTCTCACGTGACGAGCTGGAGATTCGAGCCAGGGATCGGGTGATCCGGTTCGACGCCGGTCCTTTGGTCGTCGGGATCTTGAACGTGACGCCGGACTCGTTCTTCGACGGCGGCAAGTATTTCGATCGCGAGGCGGCCGTAGCCCACGCGGTCGCCATGGCGAGAAGCGGCGCTGATCTTCTGGATATCGGGGCGGAATCCTCACGTCCGGGCTCGCTGCCGATCACCGAGGCGGAGGAACTGCGGCGCCTGATTCCTGTCGTTCAAGCCGTGTGCGACGCCGTTTCAATCCCCGTCTCGGTTGATACGACCAAAGCCTCCGTGGCCCGCCGGGCGCTGGAGGCCGGCGCGAGGATTGTGAACGACATCAGCGGGCTGCGATTCGATCGGGACATGGCTGCGGTCGTGGCCGAAAGTGGAGCGGGTCTCGTGCTCATGCACATGCGAGGAACCCCCCGGACGATGCAGTGCAATCCGGTGTATGCCGATGTCGTGCAGGACGTAAAAGGGTTTTTCGCTGAACGGCTCGAGGCCGCCGTCCAGGCGGGCATCTCGACGGAGCAGATCATCCTTGACCCAGGAATCGGATTTGGTAAGCTTTTGGACCACAACCTGACCCTTTTGGCTCGCCTCCGCGAGCTTACGGCGTTTGGCCGACCCGTCATGGTCGGGGTGTCACGGAAATCCTTCATTGGCCAGGTGCTCGACCGGCCCGTTGAGGGGCGATTGTTCGGGACGGCGGCCGCTGTCGCTGTCGCTGTGGCCCACGGTGCGGCTCTGGTGAGGGTGCATGACGTGGCGGAGATGAAGGACGTGGTCAGAATAGTGAGAGCGATTGTCGCCCAGCAATCAGCGGCCGATTCCTACCCTGAGACCTCTCCCGTTCTTCGGGAGAAACACGGTGGGGATGCTGACAACTAGGGGGAACAGGAGGTATGCGCAAGCTGTTCGGGACCGATGGAGTTCGCGGGGTCGCCAATCTGGAACCCATGACCAGCGAAACAGCGATGAAGCTCGGACGTGCAGCCGCCCATCTGTTCATGCGGCGCGCCGGTCGGCATCAGATTGTCATCGGCAAAGACACCCGCTTGTCTGGCTACATGCTAGAGTCAGCTCTCACGTCCGGCATCTGCTCGATGGGTGTGGACGTGCTCTTGGTGGGACCGATGCCCACACCGGCCATTGCCTTTCTGACCCGCAGTCTTCGGGCAGACGCAGGGGTGGTGATCTCGGCATCCCACAATCCCTACCAGGACAACGGCATCAAGTTCTTTTCCAGCGACGGCTTCAAGCTGCCGGACGAGCTGGAAGCCAGAATGGAAGAACTGATCGTGTCGAATGAGATCAGCCATCTGCGGCCGACTGCGGAGGCGGTTGGGAAAGCGTTCCGGATCGACGACGCCGAAGGGCGCTACATCGAGTTCGTGAAACGTTCGTTACCGCGGGATCTTGATTTCCAGGGGATGAAGGTTGTCGTGGATTGCGCCAACGGCGCCGCGTATAAGGTCGCGCCGACGGTGCTGCGCGAGCTGGGCGCGACGGTCGAGGTTATCGCCAACAAGCCCGACGGGACGAACATCAACGCCGGTTGCGGTGCGGTCTATCCTCAACTGCTGCAGGAGGCTGTTGGCCGGTATCGAGCCGACCTCGGAATTGCGCTCGACGGCGACGCCGATCGCGCGATCTTCGTCTGCGAGCGGGGACAGGTCGTCGATGGCGACCACGTGATGGCGGCGCTGGCGCTCGATCTCGACGCGCGTGGACAGTTGGCTAAACGCACGATCGTGGGCACGGTCATGAGCAACTTCGGACTGGAGCTCGCGATGGCGAAGGCGGGCATCACGCTGGTGCGGGCACCGGTCGGTGACCGATACATTTTGGAACGCATGTTGGCTGACGGCTACAACTTTGGCGGCGAGCAGTCCGGCCATTTCATTTTCCTCGATCACAACACCACAGGCGACGGCCTCATTTCCGCGTTGCAGGTGCTGTCCCTGATGAAACGCACTGGTAAGCCGCTGTCGGAACTGGCCAAGGTCATGACGGCGGTTCCTCAAGTGCTGCTCAACGTGCAGGTGAAAGAAAAACCGGACCTTGCGGGAATCCCGGCGATCCAGCGCGCGATTAAGGCTGGCGAAGCCAAGCTCAACGGCGCCGGTCGCGTGCTGGTCCGCTACTCGGGGACGGAGTCGGTGCTCCGGATCATGGTCGAAGGAGAACACGATTCTCTGATCCGAGAAGTGGCCGATCAGCTTGCCGCAGCCGTTCGGGCGCATCTTGGTTAGGCCCTGGTCGTGCCCATAGGCCAGGGGCCATTCATGCTGCCCACCCTGACCGTCGCCTTCCTTGCCGGCCTCGTTCTCGGGTCCTACTTCCCCTACATACCCCTTTCCATCCTCGGCGTGCTGGTCGTGGCCGCCGTCGGCTTGACCTGGGCTGAACAGAGCGCGCGCGAATCTTCGCGGGGGCTCGTCATGTATGCCTCGCTGTTGGTTGGCGTGCTCTACTGGAACTTCTATGCCTGGGTCGTCCATCGTCCTCCGCTTCCCGATCTGGCCAGCTCGGTGCCTGCCAGGGTGCTTGGAACTGTAGTCGAGCCGGTCCGTTATGGGCCGGATCACGCCGTTGTGATTGTCGAAGGAACGATCCGCGATCCCAACGGTGGTCCCACGCTGGATGCCGGACGAATTCGACTGACCTGGCGGGAACCTGATCGCGCCTTTGCGCGGGGGGACCGGATCGAATTCTCGGCGCGGCTTCATTCCCCCACAGGACTCTTGAATCCTGGCGGATTTGATTATGCTGCCTATCTTGAACAGCAGGATATTCAAGCCGTCGCCTCGGTGAGGGGACCGGGAGCAATCAGAGCTGTTGAGTCGGGTCGAGAATCGCTTCGGTGGGAACTCTGGCAGCGTGTGGATCGTTGGCGGGATGAGATCCGCCGCGCCGCGGTTGCGACGCTACAGGGGACGGCTCTAGGCCTCTACTTGGGCATGATCGTCGGCGAACAAGGGTATCTCCCGCCTGAAGCGCGAGATGCCTTCATGGCGGCCGGCGTTGTGCACATCCTTTCCATCTCTGGTTCGCACCTCGGGCTCATTGCGGTTCTGTGCTTCTGGGTGGTGAAGCGGCTCTGTATGGCTCTCCCCGCCCCATGGTTGCTCGCGCTGTCTCTGCGCATCACCCCGACGCGGTTGGCTGCCGCCGCCACCGTTGCGCCAGTCACGTTCTACACGGCGTTGGCCGGGGCCGAAGTGGCGACCGTCCGTTCTTTGGTCATGATTCTGCTGGTTCTCGCTGCCGTGTGGTTAGGGCGGGACAGGCACATGCGCTCGGCCCTCGCGCTGGCTGCTCTGTTGATCCTGTTGCAGGATCCCCGCGCTCTGTTTGACATCTCGTTTCAACTGTCCTACCTCTCGGTCTTGGCCATTGCGCTCGCGTTGCCGGCGAGGCAACGCAGCCAAGGCGATACGGCCCATCCGGAGTTCCAGCCCTTGAACTGGATGGAATGGGGAGGGGAGTCCGTGCGGATAACCGGTGTGGTTACGCTCGCGACCCTCCCGCTGGTGGCCTATTACTTTAACCAGGTTGCGTGGGTCGGGTTGGTCGCCAACCTGATCGTCGTGCCGTTGGCTGGATTCGCGCTCGTGCCCCTCGGCCTCGGATCCGCTATATGGCTGCTGTGGGTGGGGGGAGACCAATTGCCGGCAGGAACGCTAAATCAGATGCTCTTCGATCTGGTGGCGCGAATCGCCGATTGGTTTGCGTCCCTGCCGGGAGCGGAGTGGCACGTCGCCGCGCCGTCGGTTCCAGCCTTAGGCGCGTTTTACGCGTGCCTCTGGCGGGTCATGCGGCGGCAGAGCTCCGTTGCCTCTCGGATCGCAGCCGCGATTGCCATCGCGCTGTTGCTGGGATGGTGGGGGTGGTCGCCGCGCGGCCGACCGGACGGTGAAACGGTCCGGGTGACGTTTCTCGACGTCGGGCAGGGCGATGCCGCGGTCGTCGAGCTGCCCGATGGGCGAACTGTGCTGATCGATGGCGGCGCGACCTCCGAACGTTTCGACATGGGCCGCAACGTTGTCGGCCCGTTTCTGTGGAATCGCGGCATCCGGACCATCGATCACGTGATCGGGACCCATCCGCAGGTCGACCATGTCGGGGGGCTCGCCTGGATCCTTCGCCACTTCACGGTCGGCCAGTATTGGGGAAACGGCGTCGCGAGAACCGAGGTGTTTTATCGAAGGTTAGAAGAAGCGCTGGTGGCGCGTGGGCTCGTCGAGCGTGTGGCGCGGGAAGGCGATACCGTCATCGAGTCAGGGTCATGCCGGCTGTTCGTCCTCAACTCTCCGGCCGGTGACGCGTCCGCCTTGTCGCCGTCTGCTCGCTCGTCCGGGACGGCGCTGAACAACCGCTCGGTCGCCACTCGGCTGGAATGCGGGTCGCTTTCGTTTCTGTTTGCTGCCGATCTCGAGGCGCAAGGACTGCTGCGCCTAGTCGAGACCGGCGGCGCACAGCCGGCGACCATTCTCAAGGTGCCTCATCACGGCGCGAAAAGCTCGCTGAGTCACCTCTGGCTGGAGCGCGTTCATCCGAACGCCGCCGTGATTTCAGTCGGGCGGCACAATCCATATGGCCATCCTGCCGCCTCGGTGTTGGAGGCGCTCGCCGCCGTCGGAAGCCGCATTTTGAGAACCGATAGCGACGGAGCAGTGTGGATGACAGCCCACGTGCCGTCGGCCAGGGTCACGATCCATACCATGAAGGAGTGGCTCTTAGCACCGATCCGCATCGGAGCCGCAATGACGGCTGCCGAGTGGCGAAACCTTTCCCGATTAAGATTTCGCTGGGGACTCCGCTAACACCTACTGAACAAGAGGCGCAAGAGGAGCGACCCGAGGCGAGAGGATCGGATCTCGCTTCTCCCCAGTCATGCTGTGCACACAGCGGTGGCAGTCAAAGGCCCCGGCGACTGTCTTTTCCTGCACGCGCCTGGTCCTTCCCTCATGCGACGACCTGCCCAAAATTGTGCATTTATCGAACTCTTGGCGGATTTTTGTCCATCCTTGAATACGCGTAGGCCGTGGATCGACTTGAAACTTCTTGGTTTTTAAGTACATGGCACAAATGCTATCAAGGCATAGCATGTGCATGCTTCTGCGCCGACCTGTTCGCAGGTGTGACACAGTGAGGTCATGAGATGCCTCAATCAGTGCGGATCGTCATTCAACTTCCGCTGGAACTGAAGCGTCAGTTGGATGAATTGAAACGTCAGGGCTATACGACGAGCGGCTTCATTCGGGCAATGTTGGAGCGGGAACTGCAGAAGTCCAAGCCGAGGCCGACCGAGCTCAAACGGCCTCCCATCAAGCCGTGATGGCTATGCGCAGAAGCGGATTGGATCGTCCGTAACGGGATCGCGCAGCGGCAACGGGCGTGTCGGTCGCTGGAGAAGGAAAGCGACGTGCCTCGTCTATCGGACATCATCCGGGAACAACATATCACAGGGCCGGTGCCAAGTGGCACGGCCGGAGCGTTTCGCACGACCTCTCATCAGGAAGGACCGGCGGCGGAGGAAGTTGCGACCCTTTCGGATCCGGACTGGTATGAGTTGGCGAAAACGGAGGTGTTGCGACTGGAGCAGGCCGTCCGGCAGGGGACGGCTGTCCGGATCGATTCTCTCTCGCAGGCGGCAGCCGGCCTCGCGGCCTCGGTGCAGCGGGACGATACGTTGCTGGTGAAGGTTTTTTCGTGTTCGGATGGACGGCTCCTTGCCACCAATCCCGTTCATGTCGCCATTCTCGCTGTGAAGATCGGCATCGGACTGGAATATGACGCCGTCACGCTTGAACGCCTGGCCTTGGCCGGTCTTCTTCACGACGTGGGCATGTTCGCCTTGCCGGAGACGGTGGTGATGAAGACCACGGCGTTGACGGCGGACGAACGAGCTCGCATTCAAGCGCATCCGCAGGTGGGCTATGAGATTCTGAGCAGGCTGGGTCCGAGTTACGGCTGGCTGGCGAGCCTCATCCGGCAGGAACACGAACGTTGGGACGGGAAAGGCTATCCCGATCGGTTGCAGGGCACCCAGATTCACGACCACGCCCAATTGCTCGGCCTCGTTGATGTGCTCGATGCGATGATCAGTCCCAGGCCGTATCGCCGCCGAATGGCGCCGCACTATGCGGTCAGGCGCTTGCTGGTGAACGAGAAGCAGACATTTCCGCACCACCTGCTCAAGGCGCTCGTCGAGCAACTATCCGTCTATCCGCTCGGCACCGCCGTGCGGCTGAACACCGGTGCAATCGGCACCGTGATTGAAGTCTCTCCGCGGCACCCGCTGCGCCCTGTGCTCCGGATCGAGCAGATTGGCGAAGGCGAAGGGGTGATGACAGGTCGAATCCTGGATCTCGGCAAGACCACGCTCGTCCATATTGCGGAAGTGTTGGATCCGCCAGAGGCGAAGTGAGTGCAAAGCCATGAAGACCGGACGCAGGGTTGTTCACACGGCCATGCCCATTCTGCTGGCGACGGCCTGCGTAGTCGGTTTGGCGGGATGCCGAAACCCTGCGCAATCCACGCTGCCGCCGATGGCCATCACTCGGCCGGCCGAACCATTGCCACCGTTGCCCAAAGGCGATGTCTATGCCGACGAAACCGTCGCCAGTTCGGATGCACTGATCGAACCGGGGGATACGCTGGATGTGACGATCCGTCGCGGGGCGGGAGAAGAAAAATTTAGCGCGATGGTCCGCGAGTCGGGCACGGTCAGCCTGTCCTTCGTGGAAGTCGCGGTGGCCGGCATGACGGCGGCTCAGGCCGAGGCCCGTATCCAAGAGAGTGTGACGCCCTACATGCGCCAGCCGCGGGTTCAGGTGCAGTTGAAGAAGAAAGCCCTGCGTGTGAAACGAGTGTTCGTGTTCGGCGACGTCAAAAAGCCGGGGATGATTCCGATGTCGCGCAACATGACGGTCATCCAGGCGCTGGCGATGGCCGAGAATTACAACGAGACGGCGCTGCTGGATGAAATCCGGATCATCCGCGGCGGCGACCTGCAACGGCCGAAGATTCTTACCGCTGACCTCGCCCGACTCTACACCTACGGGGATTTCAGCCGGAACCTGCCGCTGGAGGAGAACGATATCGTGTTTGTGCCGCGCGAGCATCTCGGCGATGCGGCGGAAGCGGCCAAGAAGATTATGCCGATCGTGATGACTGCCATCACGCCGTTCTATCCGGCCTTCATCATACCCGCGTTCTTCCCTGGCGCAGCCGTTCGGTAGCGATGAAGGCGTCGGCGCGTTCGGGGCGCCAGCAACGGGATGCATGGCCCAGTACGAACTCGACATCATCGACTACTGGCTGATCATCAAGAAACGGCGATACCTCATCCTGTTTTCCGCCGCCTTGGTGGTCGTCTTTACCTTCCTTTTCTCCCAGATGCTCCAACCTGAGCCGGTCTACGAGGCCACCGCCCGGGTGAAGTTCGACCGAAGCAGTACCGTCGCGCAACAATTGCTGGAGTCTCTGTCGTTCTCCACTGCCAACGATCTCAGCACGCAAACCGAGTTCATCCGGAGCTTCCCGGTGATGGAACGCGTGGCCCAGGAGCTAGGCTTGGTGCCGGCGGAGCTGTCCCCGGATGCGCGCCGGTCCGCCGAGTATCTGAACCGCATCTATGAATTGGGGCAGCGGATCAAGACGACGCGGGAACCCGACACCAACATCATCCGGATCACGGCCACGGCTGATCAGCCGGAGATGGCCGAACGAATGGCCAACGCGGTGGCCAATGCCTACCGCGTCGAAAACATTACGGCTCGGAACCGGATGGTGATGGAGGCGAGACGGTTTGTCGAAGAACAATTGGCCGCACTGGAGCGGAAACTTGGCGAGGCGGAAGAGGCGTTGCGGGCGTTCAAGGAACGGGAAGGGCAGGTCTTTCTGGCTGAGGAAGCCAAGGCGGCATTGGAGGCCTTCACCAAGTTGGAAGAGGAATACAACGCTGTCCTGCGCCGCAAGGACGAAACTGCCAGACAGATTCAGGCGCTCAGCCGAGGAGAGGGAGACGCTAGCAGCCAGACCGGGCGGATCTTCACGGAGGAGCCAAACGCGCTTCTGGGGATCCTCAACAACAAGTTGATGGACCTGTTGCAGGAGCGCTCCACCCTGTTGATCAACTACACCGAGCAGCATCCGAAGGTGCAAGAACTGCAACGGAAGATCGCGAACGTTAAGGTCGAGATGGCACGCGAGTTGGCCTCCAAACTGAAGACGCTCAATGACCGTGAAGCGTCCCTGAAAGAGCAGATCGATCGCTATCGTGAGCGGTACCTCGCGTTCCCCAAAGCGGCTATAGAGCTCAACCGGCTCGAGCGCGAGGTGAAGGTCAATTCTGATCTGCTCGCCTCGCTCAAGATCAAACACCAGGAACTCCTGATCAAAAGCGCCGAACAGATCGAAGAGGTGACGATCATTGCGCCGGCTGTCGCTCCTGCCGGCCCGGTCAACGCGCCCAATACCGGATTGAACCTCATGGTTGGCTCGCTGATGGGCGTCTTTCTAGGCGTCGTGCTCGCGTTTGTGCGCGAATCATTCGATACGTCGATCGGCACGATCCAGGGTGTCGAAGACTTCCTCAAGGTCCCTGTGCTCGGCGTGATCCCGCAGTTCGACGACCGGGATCTGGAGGAAGCGGCGAAGGCGTCCCTCCCGCCGAACACCCCGCGCGGAACGATCGAGAGTTTCTCAAAATTGATCTGTCTCATCGATCCGAAGTCGATCCTGTCAGAGAGTCTGCGATCGCTGCGGACCAATATCCAGTTTGCGAGCATGGACCGGCGGATGAAGTCCATCCTGTTCACCAGTGCTGGACTTGGAGAGGGGAAAAGTACCTGCGTGATCAACCTGGCGATCACCCTAGCCCAGGAAGGCCAGCGCGTCCTATTGGTGGACGCCGATCTCCGCCGGCCTATTGTTCATCAGCGACTGGGGCTCCCGCGCGAGCCAGGCCTCGCGGACGCCTTGTTGGGGAGTATTCCGTGGCGGAAGTCGGTGCGATCGGCGACGGATTTGATGCTCGGGACCATCGGTATTGATCGAGTGATGACGAGCCCCGGCCTTGACAACCTTTTCGTGCTGACCAGCGGCTCTCCGTCCGGCAACCCCAGCGAGTTCATGAACTTAAATAAGATCAAGGCGTTGGTCACGGAAATGGAGGAGGAATACGACGTCGTGCTGTTTGATACACCGCCGATCCTGCCCGTTACCGACGCAGTGGCGATCAGTTCGCGTGTCGACGGAACCATCCTCGTGTATCAAGTGGGTCGAATCGGACGCCATGCGTTGAAGCGGGCCAAGTTCCTGCTCGACCATGCGCAGGCCAACGTGCTCGGCGTGGTGCTGACCAATGTCAGGGCGGAAATTTCGGCCGACGCCGGACTGTACCGGTATGGGTATCGCTGAGGCGGGTGGATGACGGGCGCGGCACGTGTCAGGGAACGGACGGCTTCCAACTGACGAATGACGGTCGACGATTGATTGCCTTTTCAAGGGAGAGACTCGCAACCGAATGGTCGATTTGGCTCTTGCCCGCAGTGCTCGCGGTGCCCCTGGCGTTGTTGCTCGCCGGCACCAGGCCGACGACCAGCCTGGCGCTGATCGCCGGTGCCATCCCGCTGCTCATCGCGTTTCTCTCTCCACTCGCCGGGCTGTACGTCCTCGTGTTCTCCATGTTGCTCGGTCCAGAATTTCTTATCAGCAGTCTGGGCACCGGGGCGATGATGGGGAGGGGCCTCACCCTTCGGTTCGACGATTTGTTGCTGGTCCTGGTCGGCCTCGCCTGGCTCGCGCGTGTCGCCGTGTCGAAGGACCGGCAGGCCTTCATCCGGACGCCTCTCAACCGCATGATCATGCTCTACGTCGCGGCCTGCGTCTTTGCCACGCTCATGGGGATTCTCACGGGACGCGTCCGGCCGGTCGGAGGGTTTTTCTTTCTCTTGAAATATTACGAATATTTTTTTCTCTATTTCATGACGGTGAATCTCGTTCGCACCAAGAAACAGATCACACACTTGGTGACGGCCAGCCTGTTGACCTGTTTCGTGGTGTCGCTCTATGCCATTTCGCAGATTCCGTCCGGCGCGCGCGTCTCGGCCCCGTTCGAGGGGGAAGAAGGAGAGCCGAACACCCTGGGCGGCTATCTGGTTTTCATGATGGCCGTCGTCTCTGGCCTGTTGGTGACGCGCGGCGCCATGGCGCGGTGCTGGCCATTGGCGGGCTTGTTGGGTCTCTGCGGGATTGCGCTGCAGGCGACGCTGTCGCGCGCCTCGTTCCTCGCGGCCGCCGCCGTTGCGCTCGGGTTCACGGTGTTCCTGCGGCGCCGCAGTCCCTTGTTGGTGGCGGCCTTGTTGCTGAGCGTGGCCGCCGCGCCGCTCCTCGCGCCGCGCGCCGTCATGGAGCGCATTCTGTACACCTTCACCCAGCCGGAAGAAGAGGGACAGATCCGTATCGGCCGGGTCAAGGTGGACACGTCGACGTCGGACCGCTTGCGCGCCTGGCAGCGGTCGTTCGAGATCTGGAAGCAATCGCCGCTGTGGGGGCACGGTGTGACCGGCGGTCCGTTCATGGACGCGATGTACCCTCGGGTGCTGACCGAAACCGGCCTGTTAGGGCTGTGCGCCTTCCTGGCGTTGATGTGGGCCGTCTATCGAACCGGGAAGGCAGCCTATGAACGGCTCCAGGATCCGTACCTGCGGGGGATCGCGCTCGGATTCTTGTTCGGCTTCCTGGGGCTGCTGATTCATGCCATCGGCTCCAACACGTTCATCATCGTCCGCATCATGGAGCCGTTCTGGCTCTACGCAGGACTGGTGGTCAGAGGCACCATGTTGGCGCAGTCCGATCAGGATGCGGACAAGGCAACGGCGGAATCGCGATGGGGTACGGGGCGAGGAGAGCCGCGCATCCGGAATGGGTTTCGTGAATGAGAAACCCGAACGGCATCTCGCTGGGCTGCGTTACGGTCCAGTTGCTCTCCGGTCGGGCGATTGGCCATGTCCTGTCGCTGGTCAATTCGGTCGTGTTGGCGAGGGCACTCGGCATCGATGGATTTGGTCAATATGCCTATGCCACGGGCATTGCGGCTCTGTTTGCATTGGTTCCGAATGTCGGGGTGACCACCGTCATTACCCGTGCAATCGCCCATGGCGACGAGACGGGCGGTGGGGTGGTTCGGGCTGGGTTGCTCATTCAAATCGGGTTGGCCGTCTTCGTGGTGGCGGCTGTTCCGTTCTGTGCGTGGTGGCTTCCCGAACAGCCGGTACCCTTGACCGCTGTGATCTTGGCGGCAGCACAGCTCGCCGTGGGAAGCCTGAGCTGGCCGTATCTGGCGGTGTTGAGCGGTCGAGCGCGGTTCGATCTCGTGGCGAAAAGCGAAGTGCTGGCCGGCAGCGTGGGGACGGTTTGCCTCTTGGGCGCCGTGGCTCTTCGCCGCGATGTACTGACCATCCTGGCAGCGCAAGTCGTGGCTGCCCTGGCGTCGGTGCTCATCGCCCGCCGTGCGGCCGGTCCGCTCGTCCCGCGCGGTGGTGAAAGAGCGTCGTGGCGTGAGGTCATGCGGCAGGCGATGCCGTTTGGTGCTGCTACGGCCGTGCAAGGCCTCTATACCAAGGTGGATCTCATGCTCCTGGGCCAGATGGTCGGTGCCGCTGTCGTAGGTCTATACAGCGTGGCCTATAAACCCGTCACGCTGGCGGTCTATTTCGGCGGGACAGTGGCGGGAACGTTGTTTCCGTTGATGGCCAGACCCTTTCAACAGACTCCGGCCGCCTTTTCCCGCACCGTCAGAGGGCTGCTAGCCGCCGCGCCGGCGATGGCCTTGCTGCTCACCGGTTTTGCCGGACCGCTGTTACGGGCGCTCTACGGTCAAGAGTTTCAAGCGGCGGTCCCGATGGCCATGGTGCTGGCGTGGTCGGCCGCCGCGAATTGGCTCTACGCGCCGTTCGGCGTGGCGCTCCAGGCCGGGCATCGAGAACGAGGATGGCTCGCCGCGGTGGTCGGCGCACTGGTTCTCAACGTGGTCGGAAACTTGTGGGCGATCCCGCGGTGGGGCGGGGTGGGAGCGGCCGGGGTGACCGTGGTGTCCGAACTGGCTCTTCTTGGATCCGCGCTGGTGCTGGCGAGTCGGGCAAGAAATGGGCTTGTCCCCGAGGTCAGGCAGTGGATGGTCGTCCTTGGTGCCGCTGCTGTCGGTGCGGCCGCGCTGTGGTGGCTTCAACCCTACGGCGAGATCTCGGCGACGAGCGGGGCCCTCGCGGTCTATACCGGCCTGCTCTTCTGGTTCCGGAGCATCACGATCGAAGACGCCACGACGGTTGCGGGGTGGATTCGGCAAGCCGTCGTCGGCGAGGCCAATGGGTAACACGATCGGCGCGGGTGCAGAAAGATTTTGATCCATGGTGGATATCGACCCTCCGGGCACCTATCGTCCGCAATATCGGATGCGATGGCGGGGCGCCGTCAGTTTTCTCAATCGTTTCCCTGGACTGAAAGAGCGCCTGGCTGGCGCGGCTCGGAAGCTGCTCACGCGCGTCTTCGCGCCGGGCCTGATCACGACTGAACGTGTGATCGAGTATCCCTTTATCTTCCAGAATTTGAACGGGATCACCGGTCCGATTCTGGACCTCGGCTGCTGCAGCAGTGGAGAGCCGGTGGCGTTGGCTTCGCGCGGTTTTCAGGTCATCGGATTGGATGTCAGCGCCTATCCTTTCAAGCATCCGAACTTGGTCGCCCTGCGCGCCGATGCGCTTCGGATCCCACTGGTGTCAGGGAGCGTCGCTGCGGTCCTCGCCGTGTCGGTGATCGAACACATCGGGATCGGGCATTACGGGGATCCGTTGTCCGAGCAGGGCGATCTTGTGGCCGTGCGCGAGATTGCACGTGTTCTGCGTCGGGGTGGCAAGGCATTGATCACCGTGCCGTTCGGGCTCGCGATGCGTGACGATTTCCAGCGGGTCTACGATCCGGCGGGATTGCGGGCGCTGCTCGCGCCGCTGGTCGTGCTGCGCGTCGAATACGCCAGAAGTCTCTCAGGCCTTTGGATGCCTTGCACCGAGGCGGAGGCGGCGTTGGTCGATTGGCGGGGATCGTCGAGGGCTGTGGCGCTGGTCGTTGCGACAGTGCCGGAGGGGGCGTCGGGTGCGCATCCTGGTTGACGGTCTCCCGTTGCTCGGAGAAGCCAGCATCGCCACGTATCTGCGAGAGTTGCTGCAGCACATGCGGGCGGTGGATAGCAGCCACGACTATGAGTTGTTCATGCGAAGCTTCCGTTCGCACACCAAGCGAAAGATCGAGCGGCTGCTGGCGGATCCTGCTATGACAGGGTTCAAATGCAGGATCACAAGAGTGCCCGACCGCATCATGGAATGGTGCTGGACGCGCGGGGCACTGCATGTTCCGTGCACGGAGACCTGGCTCGGCCGGCCCGATGTCTTTCTCTCCACCATCTATGTGACGCCGGTCGTACGCCGAACAGCGGTGGTCATGATCGCCTATGACGTGATTCCGCTGCGGTTCCCGCAATTCTACGGCGACGATCAACCGCTGTTGACCGCGCGTCTGCGGCGCGGCATCGAGCGCGCCGCTGCGGTCATCGCCATATCGGAATGCACGAAACGCGACTTCGTCCAACTGCTGGGCGCCGACCCGGCCAAAATGCATGTGGTCTACCCGGGCGTCGATGCCCGATTCGGTCCCGCAGTGGACCGGGACCAAGTGGCCCTCATCCGGAAGCGCTACGGTCTCACGAAGCCATATCTGCTCTACGTCGGATCGTTGGGGCCGCACAAGAACGTCGGAACCCTGGTGCGCGTTTTTCGCCGCCTGAAAACCGCCGAGCGTATCCCGCATCAACTGGTGCTCTGCGGTCGAGCACAATGGGGGGCGGAAGTGGTCAAGGCCAGCGAGGATCTGATTCGTACTGGAGATTGCGTAGTCCTGGATTTCGTCCCCGCAGCCGACGTGCCGCATCTGTACCACGGCGCCGAGGCCTTCGTGTTTCTCTCGCTTTATGAGGGCTTCGGCCTGCCGCCGCTGGAGGCGATGGCCTGCGGCGTGCCGGTGGTGGCGTCGAACGCCGGGTCGCTTCCGGAGGTCGTCGGCGATGCCGCACTGCTTGTGGCGCCCACTGATGAGGCGGCCGTCGCGCGTGCGCTGTCGACCGTGTTGAGGGATGCCGACCTTCGGCGAGTCATGCGGGACCGCGGGTTCAAACAGGCAGCGAAATTCAGTTGGCCAGCCGCGGCCCGCCGGACGCTGGATATTCTCACGGAGGTGGCCCCACGCCCATGAGCCGGCTCTTGTTCCTCGCTCCGGCGCCTCCTTCTGACCGGCGCGGCGGAGGAGCGTTGCGGATGCTGCACATGGTGCGTTTCTTGACGGCACGGTTCGAGATCGACCTGGTTGCACCGCGGATCGACGGAGTTGAGGAGGCGGAACGTCTGTTGAAGGGCGTGTGTGCGGACGTGGAGCTTGTCCCCCCTTCGCCGACATCATGGCTCCGGCGCGCGGCACAGCTTGGGCCCTATGGAACAGATCCGGCTTTGCGGGAAGTCGTGCATCGCCGGTTGGCATCGAACCAGTATGGCGCCGTGCAGCTTGAAAAGCCGGCCATGATTCCATATCTGCCGATCAATCCCTGCGTCCCGATCGTATTGGACGTGTGGGCGTACGGTTTGGCTGGCCCGCTGCGCGCGCTCCGCCACGGGACCGGTGTCTCGCGCAAGGCCAGAACCCTTATCCAACTCTGCCGCTACGGTCTGTTCGACGCCTTGTGCTGGCCGAAGACCGCTTGCGTGCTTGTGGTGTCCGAAGAAGACCGGGCCCGCTGCGAGCGGTCACGGCCAGGATGCAACGTGCTGGTCGTCCCGAACGGAGTGGATTGCGCTGCGGTGCGACCCAGTTGGAGCGAGCGGCGCGGGTCGCCGATCGTGCTGTTCTCCGGTGATCTGGGATTCGAGCCCAATATCGATGCGGCACGGTATCTCGCCGTGCAAGTCTTCCCGGCGGTCAGACGGCACAGGCCCGATGTGCAGCTTCGTCTTGTCGGCCGTAACCCGGATGCGCGAGTCTGCGAACTGGCTGGCGAGCGTGTAACCGTGATCGGTGATGTGCCCGACATGGTGCCGCATCTGCACGCGGCGACTGTCTATGTGGCGCCGCATTTCACCGGAGCGGGAACAAGAACCAAATTGCTGGAAGCGATGGCCGCTGGGCTCCCGATCGTTACGACGACCGTCGGGCTTGAGGGTATTGAGGCTGTACCGGGGCGCGACGTCATCGTGGCCGACGATGCCAGCGCCATCATCGCAGCGGTGCGCAGGCTGCTGGACAATTCGTCCGAACGGCGGCGCTTGGGTATGGCTGCGCGCCGACTCGTTGAGGCACGGTACGATTGGTCACGTTGCCTTGCGCCACTCGATCCGTTGTATCGCCGACTGTTGGAACCGAAGGCGACGGCATGTTGAGTGTCTCCCTTGTCATCCCGGTTTTGAATGCGGCGCGGACGTTGCCGCGCTGCCTGGCCGCGCTCGCCCGGCTCGATCCGAAGCCGGACGAGATCATCTTTGTCGACAATGGATCATCGGATGGCAGCCAGGGGTTCGTGAAGGCGTTCGAATCCGAGCAGACGGGATGGACTGTCCGATGCCTGGCCCAGCTCGCACGTGGCGCCTCGGTCGCAAGGAATACGGGGATCAAAGCGGCGGCTGGAGAGATCATCGCCTTCACCGACGCCGATTGTGAACCGGACGCGGACTGGTTGCAATGGCTTCTCGTTCCGTTCCAGGACCCGGCCATCGGAGGAGTCGCCGGCCGAATCGTGGGCCTCACCGGGGGATCGGTCGTGGAGCTGTTCAGTGCGTTGTACACGCTGCAATCACCGGAACAGCCGTCGGTCCACAAGGCCTGGACCCCATGGGCCGGTGGGTTTCCCACCGCCAACCTGGCTGTGCGGCGCTCTCTGCTCGAACAGCTCGGCGGGTTCGACGAGAGCGTGACGCTCTACGGTGAGGACTATGATCTCTGCGCACGTCTGTATCGGCAAGGGTCGGCCATTGCCTATCGGCCCGAAGCGGTCGTACGGCACCATCATCGCACCACGCTGGCCGGGCTGCTCCGCCAAGCGTACGGGTTTGGATGCAGCCACGCCTATTTGCTCGGGCGCCACGGACCGAGGGGGCTCTGGTTGGAAGTGCCGCGGTATGCGGGGGTCTGGTCGTCGGCTCCCGTGAACGGGTGGGTAGATGTCGCCTCTGCCGACAAAAAAATGCTCGCACTTCTGGTGCTGTGGTGGCTCTGTCAGCCGCTGGGGTGGCTGCTTCCGCTCTATGCGCTGTGGCTCATCAGGGAGGCGCGAAGACGGGCCGCACTCGCTGGCGTCCCGCCTTCTATGACCATGGCCCTCTGTCTTGCCGGCCTGTTGCTCGCGAAATCGGCCGCTTTGACGGGCGGCCGGTGGCGTGGTTCGTGGAAGTACGGGGCCGTCTGCTTGTGAACCCGAAGGTGTCCGTCATCATCTGTTCGAAGGATCGGCGCGCGGATCTGGTGCGAGCCATCGCGTCGGTTCGACGGTCTGGCACGATGGGCGAGACGGCCGAGATCGTCGTCGTCGAAGAGACGGATGAGCCGCGAGCGATTCCCGGCGTCCGGTATGTCTCCCTTCCCCGGCTGGGATACGGGTTCGGTTATGCCCGGAATGTGGCAGTACAAGAGGCTGCCGGCGAGCTGTTGCTGTTCATCGATGATGATTGCGAAGCGGAACAAGGATGGGCTGATGAACTGGTCGCTCCTCTGTTGGAGAACCCGGCACTCCTGGGCGTGGCCGGCGCGGTGCTGGTCAGACGCTGCGGCCTGCTGGGGTACGCCGAGAATATTTTGGGCTTTCCCGGCGGCGGCTTGCGCTATCTGCATCAGGCAAGGGGGCGGGTTGTGCCCACGACCTATCTGTCTACGTGCAACTGCGCCTATCGGCGTGATGCCATCCTGAAGGCCGGCGGGTTTTCTGAAACAGCCCGGGCGGGCGGAGAAGATGCGCTCTTGGCTGAACGAGTAGCGGCGTTGGGCCTCTGCGTCTATGCACCGCGCGCCGTAGTCTACCATCGGCCGAGAGACCGGTTCGGAAGCATTTTTACTTGGTTCGTGCGACGGGGATACAGCGAACTGGCGACCTGGGAGCAGTATCGGGATCGAGCGTTGTATGGACGCTACCTGCTCCGCAGTTCATGGACGATCCGCGTCGCCATGCTTTTGGTGCCGGTCCTCGTGTTTCCGTCGCTGGTGCGTCTCGTTCCGATCCTGGCGGTGGTCTACTACGCGGCCATGCTGTGGCGTTTCCGGTTTGCGCGCGCGTACCCGGCTCATCGGCGAGCCTGGTGGGCCGTGCCGTTCGTGAAAATGACCATGGACTTCGGTACGGAAGTCGGCCGATGGAAATATGTGCTGGAGCCGCGCCGGCCATGACAACGGCGCATCCGGTCTTGCTGGTGTCCAATCACGCCGAAATCGTCGGCGGAGGCGAAGTCAGCTTGCTCATGTTCCTGGATGCCCTTGACCGCGTTCGATGGTGGCCTCTCGTCGTCGTGCCGGCTGAAGGCATGGTGGCTCGACGGTGCCGTGCGATGGGGATCCCGATCCACGTCGTGCCGATGCCGACGCTCCGCGGATTCAATCCCAGGGGGATTCGGAGCGTCCTGGCACTGGCTCGCCTCATGAAGGAAACGAATGCCGCTCTCGTGCATGCCAACGGGTCGCGGGCGATGGTCTATGCGGGATTGGCTTCCAGATGGACGAGGCGACCGGTGATCTGGCATGTCCGGGTGGCGGAGTCGGACGGGTGGCTGGACCGTGTCCTGTTCCGGCTTGCGGATCGGGTGATTGTAAATTCGGCCGCTGTCGGTCGGCGCTTTGCCTGGGCGGACATGAGCAAGGTTCGATGTATTCACAACGGGGTCAACACGGCGCATTTTGCGCCCAGGCCGGCGCCGAAAGACTTACGCCCACGTTGGGGATCGGCGGAGGGCGAGCCGGTGGTGGCGAGCCTCGGGCGCTTTGTGGCGTACAAAGGGTACGGCGATCTGCTGGAGGCGGCGGCGTTGGTGCAGCGTGTCAGGCCGGACACCCGGTGGGTGTTGGCAGGGGACGGAGAGCTTCGGAGTGGGTTGGAAGCGCGAAGCCGCGAGCTGGGTTTGCAATCGCGCGTGCATTTTACCGGCTGGCTCGACGATGTGCGCGAGGTCCTGGCGCTCTGTGACGTGTTTGTCTTGCCGTCCCGGGGGGAGCACTTCGGCCGCGTGCTCATCGAAGCCATGGCAATGGCTAAACCAGTCGTCGCGACCGATGGAGGGGGAGTGCCTGAAATCGTTCGACACGGGGAGACAGGGCTCCTGGTGCCGCCCGGCCGGCCGGCGAACCTGGCTCAGGCGATTCTGACTCTTCTCAACGATTCGGCTTACGCGGCGACACTGGGAGTGGCAGGGCGAGAGCGGGTTGAGCGGGAGTTCAGCTTGTCGAGGCATGTGGCGGCAATTGAACGGCTCTATCAAGAACTGTCGCGCGGATAGGGGACGATCGTGGAAACCTGTGCGCTCTGCGGAGGAACGGACTGGCGGATCATCGAACGGATCGGGGCGACGCGTGTTGTGCGCTGTGCATGTGATCTGGTGTTCGTCACTCCGATTCCTCCTTGCAACTTCATCGAACACGCCTATCAACGGGAGTACTACCGGGTGTGGGAGCACCAGGCGAGCGTGAGGCAGCGGATTTGGGACCGTCGCTTGAAGTTGGTCATGAGCCTCTGCCCTGTGCCTGGCCGATTGCTGGACATCGGCTGCGGCGATGGGAGGTTCCTTCAGGCGGCCAAAGCACAGGGTTGGACTGTGACCGGTACTGAGGTTTCGTCCTATGCGGCCGAGACCAACACCGGTTTGGACATTCGGAGAGGCGAGGTGTGGGAGGCGGGATGGCCGGAGTCGTCTTTCGATGTCGTGACCGGCTGGCATGTCCTAGAACACGTTTCCAATCCGCGACGCGTCCTGGCGGAACTCTACCGCGTCCTGCGCCCGACCGGCTGGCTAGTGCTCGCCACGCCGAACCTTCATGACTATGTCTTTCGCGCCGCCTATCTGATAGCCCGCTTGAAGTGGCCACCCCTGTATGAACCGGATGAACGAGAACTGCATCTGTTCCACTTCTCGGCCGCGACGCTTACGAGGCTGGTGTCAGCTGTAGGATTCCGAGACGTCCGGGTCGGATTCGATCGTGGCGCGGCGGCCGAGCGGGGAAAACGGTTGGTCAATGCCGTGGCCTATGGGTGGTATCGGCTGACCGGACTGAACTGGGGAATAGGGCTTGAACTGGTTGCCCGGAAGCCAGCCTCGCCCGCGAGTACGGCAGGAGGATGACGCCTTGCGACTCGGTGTGGATGGGCGTGAGCTGGTGTGCGGGATGCGGACCGGGATCGGGCGGTATCTGATCGAAGTCTTGCGCGAGGCGACGCATCAGGGATGGGAATGTCTCGTATACAGCGACCAGCCCATCGAAAGGAACGGCGTGGCTCCGGGCGTCTTATTGCGACGCCTGCAACGGTCGCCCACCCAGTGGTGGGATCAGGTTACGTTACCCCGCGGCCTGGCCAGAGACCGGGTGTCGGTGTTTCTGTCGCCCTACTATAAAGGACCGCTCCAGGCCCCTTGTCCGGTCGTGCTGACGATTCATGATCTGTTTTTCATTGGATACCCGGGTTCGCGCCGGCCGTTTTACGACCGTGTCATAACCGGCCTGGCGACGCTCTATGTGCGCCGGGCTACTGCCGTGATCACCGACTCTGGGTATTCGAAGCGGGCGATCGTGAGCCGTTTGCGGGTTGAACCGAGCAAGGTCCATGTGATCCCGATTGCGTTGGGGGCGGAGTTCAAGCCAACGATTCCGGACGAGGCGACGCTGCGCAAATACGGGATCACGGTGCCGTACGTGCTCTACATCGGCAATTTCAAGCCACACAAAAATCTTCCGCGACTCTTGCAGGCTTATGCCGCCTTGCCGTCGGCATTGCGCAGGCGCTATCGCCTGGTGTTGGCAGGAAACGATGCAGCACGCCGGCCGGAGTTGGAGGCGCTGGCTTGGTCGCTCGGACTTGGCGACTGTGTGTGCTTTCCCGGCCTAATCGATGATCGCGACCTACCGTTGGTGTACAGCGCCTGCGCGCTATTCGTCTTGCCGTCGCTGGAAGAGGGGTTCGGGCTGCCAGCGTTGGAGGCGATGGCCTGCGGTGCGCCGGTTGCAGCGTCCAATCGGGCAGCGATTCCGGAAGTGGTCGGAGCCGCGGGTCTCCTCTTCGATCCGGAAGATGTCTCCTCGACGGTGAAAGCCATGACCGCGATCCTCTCGGATGCCGGATTGAGCGACGACTTAAGACAGCGCGGAATCGAACGGGCCAGCGAATTTTCGCGAGAGCGTACGGCCGGGCGAGTGCTGGCGCTCCTCCGTGCCCTCGCTCGGGAAGGCGGTTGAAGTAGAAAGGCCCGCTCGCGACAGGCTGCTCTCCTGCGCGTGCGGGGCGGCGCGCGCTACGGCGGTTCGAGCAGCTGGGGGCCGAAAATGGCTGTGTTGCAAATGCTGTGGGTTGTTGGTGCCGATGGTCGTGCCGCCGCCGGCGGAACTCATCCGTTGGTATCGCGACAGGTATTGGAGTCGATGGGCAGCGGAGCAGCAGGGGTCGGCCAGGGAGAATCTGTACCGCCATGTGCTGGACGTGATCCAGTGAGTTCGCTCGTGTCCCGGCATCCTGGTAGATGGGGGAAGGGGGATGGGCGCGTTGTTGAGACAGGCGAGGGACCGAGGGGGGCGTGGAATCGGATTTGAGCTCTCGCCGAAAGCCGTCGCCCGGGCGTGGGCTCGGGGGCGAGAGGTCTATGAATCAGCTTGGCCGCCCTGTGTGCTGCCGGATGAATCGGCGGATGCAATTGTGTTGCTGAATGTGCTGGACCATCTGCCCCCAACCCTTTGCGGCGATCGAGGAAGCCCGGCGTGTGCTGCGTCCAGGAGGGGTCCTCTATGTTCGCGTGCCGAACGGGCCGTTGCATGTGTGGCTTGACCGGCTGTTCATGATCGTGGGCTGGTCGGATCTCACTGTCGTCCATCGGTATGGATTCGGGAAACAGGCTTTCGCATATCACCTGCCTCGGGTGGGGTTCACGACTGTGGCGGTTCGGACTGCGCCGCCCAGCCAAAAGGATGCCTACCCGATTGAAGGCGCCGTGAGGAATGTAGTCAGGCGTTTGCTGAAACGGATCGATCGGCTGGAGTACGGGCTGGCTGCGGTTCTCGGACTGGACCGGGCGGCCTGTGGTCCGTCCATCGAGGTCATCGCGTCGAGAGACCGTGCGGCAGGGAGTCGCGTATGTCCTGGCGACGATGGCGGGCTCGTCTGAAGTTCGGCGAAGTCGTCGCGGTGTTGGCCTTGCTTGCGGCGCTGTTGGTGCTGGTGATTAGCATGTGGCTGCGCTCGTTCTATCTCCTCGAGCCCAAGGGCTACGAGCCCAAAGACCTTGAGCGGGGCAAGCAACTCGAAACGGAGAAGAACCGAAAAGGGGAATAGAGCTGAGAATAGGGCTCCACAGCGATGTGCGGGATCTGCGGATACACAGGTGACGGGGGGCCGGATCTGCTTGACCGGATGTTGCGCCGGTTGCTGCATCGAGGACCGGATGAAGAAGGGCGCTATCGCGAACAGGGCGTCGGCCTGGGCATCCGGCGTCTGCGCGTCATTGATCCGGCAGGCGGCCGGCAGCCGGTGGCCAACGAGTCCGGCACCGTGCGGGCTGTGCTGAATGGCGAGATCTACAACTACCGGGAACTGCGGGACGAGTTGATCCGCAAAGGTCATCGCTTCTCGTCGCACGGTGACACCGAGGTACTCGTGCATCTGTATGAAGAAGAGGGGGAGGCGGCGGTGTCGAGATTGCGCGGGATGTTCGCCTATGCTCTGTGGGATCGCGAGCGGGAGACACTATGGTTAGTCCGCGACCGCCTGGGCATCAAGCCGCTGTACTACGCCATCCGACCGGATGGGCAGGGAGGAAGCAGCCGCGTGATCTTTGCCTCGGAACTCCCCGCACTGCTGGCGGGGGTGCTGGAGCGCACTATCCGGCCGCAGGCGATCGCCGAGTATCTGACATGCCTCTATGTGCCAGGTCCGGAAACGGTGTTCCAGGGGGTGTATCAGCTCAGGCCGGGAGAACTGCTCAAGATCCGGAATGGCCGTGTGGAATTTCAACGGTACTATCAGCCGGCGCAGGTGGTACCGCGATTTCGTTGGTCCTCGGCAGCCGAAGCGGCCGACTACTTCCTCGGATTGTTGCGCGACACGGTCCGGGCTCACTTGGTGAGCGATGTCCCACTGGGGGTGTTCTTGTCAGGGGGGCTGGATTCCGGCGCCATCTTGGCCTGCATGCGCGAGACGACGAACGGGACGATCCGCACCTTCACCATCGGGTATGAGTCGCCTGCTGATCGGTCCTACAACGAACTGGACGCAGCGCGGCTGCTCGCAACCCATTTTGGCGCCCAGCACACGGAAGCGATCCTACGCCCGGATGCCGTGTCGCTTCTGCCGCAACTGGTCGCGGCGATGGGAGAACCCTTCGCCGACTCCTCGGCCGTCCCTACCTATTTGGTGTCGGAGGTCGCCAAGCGATCGGTGACGGTGGCGCTGTCGGGGATCGGCGGGGACGAACTGTTCGGCGGGTATCCCCGGTATTTGGGCCTCCGTTTGGCGTCGTCCTATGGCCGGCTGCCGGTGTCCGTGCGGTCCTGGGTGGCCGCACGGGCAGCATCGTGGCTCACGGAGGGGACAGGCGGGCAGGATGACAGCGGTCGTCTCAAACGGTTTCTGGTCGACGGGTATCGCCCGTTGGACGACCAGTATCTGCGCTGGACCACGTTTCTGCCGCCGGAATGGGGAGCGTTGGCTTTCGCGCCGGAGTTGCGCGATGCAGCCAAAGGAGCGGGGCCGGAGCGGGCCTATCGCGCGCTCTTCAACCAGTGGCCATCGCCGGAACCGGCGGATCGCGCGATGGGATTAGACCTACAGACTTATCTGCCAGACGACCTGCTCCGCATGGGGGACCGGATGAGCATGGCCCATTCGTTGGAGTTGCGTGTGCCGTTTTGCGATCACCATCTGCTGGCCTTCGCACTCGCCGTTCCGGCCGCCATGCGTTTGTCCGGCTGGCGACCGAAGGGGTTCATGCGGCGGGCGCTTGCATCCGTGTTGCCCCGCCCCATTTGGGCCGGCGCGAAGCGAGGGTTTCGCGTGCCGATGGCCCGGTGGCTCAAGGAAGAACTGCGGGAGATGGTCAGCGATCTGTTGGCGGAGGAGACCGTGCGCCGGCGTGGCTACGTGCGTCCGGAGTATGTCCACTGGCTGATCCGGGAGCACGAAGCCGGCCGCCGGAACTTTGCCGACCAACTCTTCGCCCTGTTGGTGCTCGAACTGTGGTGCCAAAACCAAGCGAGCAGCGCATAGCACATAGCTGACAGACGGCTATGCCACTCGCTCCGTGCTGAGCATATGAACATCCTGCTGCTTTCAGAGGTTTCGGCAGAGCGCGTGATCGGCGGTGCGGAGCGGATGCTGCGTGGGCATGTGTTGAGCCTGGGCCAACGCGGCCACCAGGTCGGACTGATCTCCCGTGCTCCCGTCGGCGACCGGCGGACCGCGGTCTGGATCGAAGACGCGGTCGAGCGCCGCTACGAGGTTTCGCGCCGCAATGAACTGGCGTTCGTCTGGTCGTCCATTCGGAACAGCCTCCGCGCGTTCGATCTCATGATGTCGCCACGCCGGCCGGATGTCGTCGTGGTGTACCAGTCGCTCGCGGGATTGGGACCGCTCCTGAGCCGGTTCGGCCAGGCTGGCGCCTGGGTCTACATGTGCCTTTCGTTGGCGCACGAAGAATATCTGACTAGGATCCCACCCGCGACAGGCTGGGCTGATCGACTGAGACAGGTGGCCAACGCCCGGGCCCGCCTCTGGATCGAGCGGTTGGTCATGCGTCGCTGCCAGGCCGTGATCGTGATGAGCGAGTTCATGCGGCGACAGGTCGAGGCCGTGCACGACATCCGGAGCGACAAGATCATGATGCTGCCTGGAGCGGCTGATTCGTCTCGCTTTTGTCCGGCCGCGCATCGGAACGACGTTCGCCATGAGCTGAAAGTGCCGCTGACTCAGACGATCCTGTTTACGGTGCGCAACCTGGTTCCCAGGATGGGGCTGGAGAACCTGATCCGGGCCATCAGCTTGTTGTCGGAAGAGCAACGGCACGAGCTTTTGCTGCTGATTGGCGGAGAGGGGCCCTTGCGCGCCTCGCTCGAGGCTCTCATCCAGCGATTGCGCCTGGCGGAGCACGTGCGATTGCTCGGGTTCGTACCGGAAGAGCAGTTGAGCCGGTACTATCAGGCTGCGGATTTGGTCGTGATGCCCACCTTACAGCTCGAGGGCTTCGGGCTGGTCACGGTCGAAGCGCTGGCCTGCGGCACGCCGGTGCTCGGCACGCCAGTTGGTGCTCTGCCCGAAGTGTTGAGCCGTGTCGATCCGATGCTGATCGCGGAGGGGACGGACGACCGTGCGTTGGCTGTAGCGATCTGTCGCGTGTTACAGCGGTTCCGCGAGAACCCTGACGAGCAGGCGCGGCTCTCCAGCAAAGGGCGGGAGATGGTCCTCCGGGCGTACAACTGGACCACGCACGCGGCGGAGTTGGAGCGGATGTTACTGGACGTGAGCGCGAAAACGGGCTGTGCATGATAGGGGAGCGTGGTGGCTTCGAACACGGTCATCCATGTGATCGGGCGTCTGGATCGCGGGGGATCCGCGCGAAACACCATGTTGACCGCCTTGGGGCACGACCGCGCCCGATACGAGCCTCTGGTGGTGACGGGCAGGCCGGGCCGGTGGGATGCCCAGGGCGGGCAGGCGGCAGCCGAGGAGAATTGCCGTGTGCTAGAGAGCGCGGGCATTCGGTGGCTCGTCATTCCGACGTTGATCCGCGAAATCAGGCCGCTCAAGGATCTGCTGGCGTTCTGGACACTGGTGCGGCTCTTTCGACGGGAACGGCCTGCCATCGTGCACACCCATACGTCCAAGGCCGGTGTCTTGGGTCGGCTGGCTGCATGGTGGTGCGGCGTGCCGGCGATCGTGCATACCCCCCACGGCCACGTCTTCTATGGACATTTCAATGCTCTGTGGTCCCGGGTGTTCGTGCTGGTGGAACGGATGCTGGCGCGTGTGACAACGCGGCTGATCGCGCTCACGGAGGCTGAACGGGATGACCACCTCGAGGAAGGCGTGGGGCGAGCGGATCAGTTCGTGGTCATTCCGAGCGGAATCGACCTGGAACGGTTTCGGTCTGTGGATCGGATTCGGAACCAAAGGCCGGTGTGGTTCCCGTGTCCGTCCGATTCGTTCGTGGTCGGGTCGGTTGGCTGGTTGACGCCGGTGAAAGGGCATCGGTTTCTGATCGAAGCCGCAGCGCGACTGAAGCCGTCCTTTCCCAACCTGCATGTGGTGCTCATCGGGAACGGCGGATTGCGGGCCGAGTTGTCAGTCTTGGTTCAGCGACGGGGTCTTCACGACTCAGTGCATTTCTTGGGAGAGCGAGACGACGTGGAGGTCTGTTTAGCCGCGATGGATCTGTTTGTCCTGCCGTCCCTGAATGAAGGAATGGGCCGTGCCTTGGTCGAGGCGATGGCGGCCGGGTTGCCGGTCATCGCCAGCCGGGTGGGGGGGGTACCGGCGCTGATCGAGCACGGCCGAACGGGACTCCTGGTGCCCCCTGGCGATCCGGATGCGTTGGCGGAGGCCATCCGCCAAGTGCTGGACCGGCCGGATTGGGCGAGGCGGATGGGCCAGGCGGCGAGTCAACGGATCGGTCGGACGTTTGAAGCGGCGGCGATGGTGCGTGCTATCGAGCACGTGTACGCGCAGGCGCTTGGTGAGGTGGAGCACCAATGAATGAACCGAGGCGATCTCCAGCCGGACTGATCTTCGCTATTTGTCTGGTTGTGGGTGGATTGGGGACGACATCCCCGGCCTTGGCCGTGCCGGAGTCGAAGGACAGTTTGACACCGCTGGTGGCGGCCGTCCATGTCCACAGCACGGCGAGCACCGGCTCGTTGAGTCTGGATGCCTTGGCCGAGCGGGCGGAACGCCTGGGGCTGGATGCGGTGATCCTCACCGATAATTTCGCGCTGGAATACGAATACGGTCTCGCTCCCTTGGACGGCGTCCTGAAACGAACGGTCGGCTTTCCTTCCGTGCTCCGGTACGGGTTCGCGCGTTATGTCAACGAGATTGCCGCGGCCCAGGCTCGCCATCCTGGGGTGCTGCTCATTCCCGGCGTTGAAGTTGCTCCGTATTATTATTGGAGCGGATCGCTGTGGCGGGGCGATCTCGCGATGCATGACGCGCAGAAGAATCTTCTCGTCGTCGGGCTCACGGATCCCGAGAAGTATGCGACGCTCCCCGCAATCGGTAATCCAGCCTCTTATCGCTATGACGAGCGGGTGGTGCTTAGTCTGGCGCCGGTGGCCCTCTTCATCCCTGCCGCGTGGTTGTGGCGTAACCCTTCGGCCGTCGCACGCCGTCGGAGTTGGCCTGCCCGCGGATGGACAGCGCGCCGGACCTGCTCGGTACTCCTGACCGGCACGGCCCTTTTGCTTTTGGTCAATGCCTGGCCTTTCAGCCGACCGGTTTTCAGCGCGTACAACGAGCAGCTCGGTTATCAGCCCTATCAAGCCTTGATCGATGCGGTCAACGAGCGAGGTGGGCTGGTGCTCTGGTCCATGCCGGAGGCGCGGGACTTCCGTACCTATTCGTTCGGCTGGTTGGGCAAAGTGGACGTCCGAACGGATCCCCATCCGGAAGCCTTGATCTTTACGCAGGGCTATGCCGGATTTGGCGGGCTTTATCAAGAAGCCCGCACGGTAACCAATCCCGGAGGATTGTGGGACCAACTTCTCCATCTCTATGCAAGCGGGCAGCGAACCACCCCGCCCGCGCTGGTCGGCGAAATCGCCTTCCACTCCCCGGAGCATGCGAGGAAGGAACTGGATCAGGTAGTGACGGTGCTTTGGGTTGGCGAGCGGACCGTTGCCGGTGTGCTGGATGCGCTGCGGCGCGGGCGATCGTACGCGGTAGAGCGGTACCGGAAGGAATTCGGTTATCGGCTCGACGACTTCCGCGTGGAGGTTCAAGGCGGCGCGCGGACGGCTGGGCCGGGCGAGATTCTCGATCCCGAAGGAGCGCGTGATGTTGTGGTGCGCCTGTCTGTGTCGGCGACCGATCGCGGCCGACACCCTCTGATGGCCAGGATCATTCGATCGGGGCAGGTCGTCGCACGCATGGAGGGGCGAACGCCGTTCGTGTATACGTTCGCCGATGCGACGGCGCCGGCCAGGACTTGGCTGACCTATCGGGTCCAAGTAGTGGGAGAAGGAGAGATCCTGAGCAATCCGGTGTACGTCGGACCGCTGCCAGAAGAGAAGTCGTGAGTTGGCTAGTTTGGTTTGTCTGGCTGGGCAATGAGAACCGGATCAGCCAAGCAAACCAGATCAGATGAATGAAGATGCGCGTCGCCATTCATCAGCCCCAGTTTCTGCCCTGGTTGGGGTATCTGGACAAGATCGACCAAGCCAGCGTCTTCGTGGTGCTGGACACCGTCCAATTCAAAAAACATGAGTGGCAGAACCGGAACCGGATCCGGACCGCCGCCGGCTGGCAATGGCTCACGGTACCGGTGCGGCACCGCTTCGGCCAGCGCATGGCGGAGGTGCGGATTGACCAGACGAGTCGGTGGCGAGCTCGGCATCTGCGGGCGTTGGCCATTCATTATGCGAAGGCACCGTATCGCGAACGCTATTGGGATGAACTGTGTGCTCTGTACCAGCAGCCGTGGGAGCGGCTGGCGGATCTCAACCTCGCGGTGGTGCGGTGGCTCATGCGGGCCTTCGGTATTACGACGCCAATTCGGTTGGCATCGGAATGGCTCCTCCGCGAGGAGCCAACCGACCGCCTGATCGATATTTGTCGGGCAGTCGGCGCCACACACTATCTGTGTGGCCCCGGTGCCGATGCCTACCTGGATCGGGCGCGCTTTGCGGCAACCGGTATCAAACTGGAGATGCAGCGGTTTCGGCATCCGGTCTACCGACAGTGCTACGAACCGTTCATCCCAGGCCTGTCGGCAATCGATTTGCTGTTCGCATGCGGAGACGAGGCGCTTGGACACCTGCGGGCGGCCAGGAGCCTGTGCAACGAGGCCTCCCCGCTGGGGCAAGAGGCGGCAGAGAGGGGGCAACGATGAAGCGAGCGACGAAGCTGACGGCCAACGGCCGGCCTCCGATGCGTATTTTGGCGCTGGGCGCTCACCCGGATGACATCGAAGCCGGATGCGGCGGCGCGTTGATCAAATACGCCCAAAACGGGCATCGCATTTTTCTCATGGTGATGACGCTGGGCGAGCAGGGAGCGCCGGCCGGGATCAGGAAGCGCGAGCAGGAGGCGGCGGCGAAACGGTTGCGCGCTGAGAAGCTCTATTGGGGCGGCTACCCAGATACCCAGGTGCCCATGGGTCGAGATCTGATCCAGCAAATCGAAAAAGTGGTGAAGGAAGTGGATCCCCACTTCATCTTCGTCCATTATCATGACGACACCCATCAGGATCATCGCCATCTGGCGATCAGCACGATCACGGCGACGCGCTACACCAAGAACGTGCTGTTCTACGAAGGGCCGACGACGCAGAATTTCGCGCCGACGGTCTTTGTGGACATCGATCAGGTGTTGGAAGAGAAAATCGCGGCGATTGAAGCACATGCATCCCAAGTGAAGAAAACCAACATCGAGGGGTTGAGCATCGTGGATATCATTCGGTCGTCCTCCCACTTCCGAGGCATTCAAGGGCGCGTGAGGAACGCCGAGGGGTTTTTGCCGCTCCGGCTGTTCATCAATATCGAAGCATGACCGCGGTCTCGACCAGCATTCCCCATTCCAGGCCGTTTCTGGGCGAAGAAGAACGAGCGGCGGCCGACGAGGTGCTGCGCACGGGTCAGGTGGCGCAAGGCCCCTGCGTCGAACGGTTCGAGTCCTGTCTCGCGGCGTGGCTGGGGGTACGCGGCGGCGTGGCCGTCAGCTCGGGGACGGTCGCGTTGGAACTGGCGCTCATGGCCGTTGGAGTTGCCCCCGGCGATGAGGTGATCATTCCGAGCTATGTCTGCGCCGCCGTCTGGCTGGCTGTGCAGCGGATCGGCGCGAGGCCACGGCTGGTGGACATCGATCTGGACACGTTCAATCTCGATCCGGAAGCGGTGGCACGGGCAGTGACCGCGAGAACCCGGGCGATCATCGCGCCGCACTTGTTCGGGTTGCCGGCTGATTTGACACGGTTACAGGCGCTCGGGATCCCGCTGATCGAGGATTGCGCGCAGACGCTGGGCGCGCTCGAATCCGGTCGGCCGGTTGCCACGGTTGGAATCGCGGCGATCTGCTCGTTCTACGCGACGAAATTGCTCTGCACAGGCGAAGGCGGGATGGTGGTGTCGAACGATGGCGCGTTGTTGGAACACGTGCGGTCGCTCCGCCAGTATGACGATGGGCCCGCGTTAAATCCCTCGTCGTCCAACCGCAAACTGACCGACCTGCAAGCCGCCATTGGTCTGTGTCAGGTGAATCGGCTGGCGATGTTCTTGCGGCGGCGCGCGGAGATCGCTGCCCGCTACCGGGCGGCGCTGGCGCAGATGCCGCTGGTGTTGCCGGCGGTCCCGGCCGGCCGGACCCATGTCTACTACCGATTTGTGGTTCGACTTCTCCGATTGCCTGCGGGGCCAAATTCCTTGGCCGCGCAGATCATGCGGCTGCACGCGCGCGGCCTCCAGTGTCGGCGGCCGGTGTTCCGGCCGCTGCATCGATACCTTGACCTGGACGGGTTCCCGGCCAGCGAGGAAGCGGATCGCACCGCGCTCTCGATCCCGATCTACCCGTCGATGACCGATGACGAGGTTGCGAGGGTCATCCACATTCTCGGCGAGGAGTTGGCATGAGAACACTGGAAACCCAGGTGGTACCCGGCCTGTGCCGGGTGAATGGGCGTTGGCTCACGTGGCCCGGGCTCGGCGCCATCCTTGGCGTCCTGGTGTTCCTGGCTCCCTGGGTGCGCGACCTCTTCGTCGTGCAGGGCCTGCGCTGGCTCTATATCTTACTCGTCTCCTTTTGGGGAGCGGCTGCCCTGACCCCGGTGATGGCGCAGCTCGGGTACTACTGGGGCGTGATCGATCGGCCGTCGGAACGGAAGATCCATCTCCAGCCGACGCCTCGGCTCGGCGGCGTCGCGGTCTACACTGGCTTCGTCGGGTCTGTGCTGCTGAATTCGATCCTGCCGGAGTGGATGACGGCGATCCTGGTCTCCGGGACTGTCCTGCTGTTCGTCGGCCTTCTCGACGACTTTCGCGAACTTTCGGCTGGAACGAAATTGGCCGCTCAGTTCGTCGCCGCTGCGGTCGCCATTGCCGGCGGCAATGTGCTGACGCTGTTCCCGCAGAATTCCATTGGGGATGCGGCCAACGTCGCGTTGACCCTGTTGTGGATCATCGGGATCACCAACGCGTTCAATTTTTTCGACGGCATGGACGGGTTGGCAGCGGGACTGGCCGTCCTCATAGCGGGATTCATGGGTGCGGTGGCATTCGAGACGGACCAGCCGGGCCTTGGATGGTTGGCCATTGCGATCATCGGCGCCGGGTTGGGGTTCTTTCCTTATAACTTCCGGATGAAGAAGCCGGCCGTGATTTTCCTGGGCGATGGAGGCGCCACGTTCCTAGGGTTCACGCTGGCCTGTCTAGCCGTAAAGGGGAACTGGGCGGACAACAATCCCATCGTGTCCTTCAGCAACCCGGTGTTGATCTTCGGCGTGCTGATCTACGACATGATCCACATCACCGTCGAGCGCATCGCCACCGGAAAAGTCAGGTCAGTGCGAGAGTGGCTGGAATATGCGGGGAAGGATCACCTCCATCACCGCTTGGAACGAGTGCTCGGGAGCCGGAAAGCCAGTGTCGCGATGATCTTTGCGTTGACCGTCTGTCTTGGTTTGGCCGCGCTGGCTCTGCGCCATTCGGGCACCATTGAGGCCGTCATCCTCTTGACCCAAGCCTGCCTGATCGTCATCATGGTCACGATTTTGGAGGTCTCCGGCCGGCGGTCGCGAGCCGGAAGCGAGCGGTTGTCGGCTCTCGACGAGGGAGGAGCAGCGAGCGACCACCCGTTCTCGGTCGTCAGGGAGCGTGCGGATGGCGACGTGAGCTAGTTGGGAGGGCATCCGATGGTCCCCACGGTTGAATGGAAAGACGGCGCGATACGGTTGCTAGATCAGAGCCGGCTGCCGGGGGCAGTCGAGTTTTTGGAGTGCCGCGACTATCGGGCGGTGGCCGAGGCCATCAAAGGCCTGAAGGTCAGGGGGGCACCAGCCATCGGCGTGGCTGCGGCGATGGGAGTTGCCTTGGGGGCTCAGTCGGTTTCAGCGGCTAGCTATGACGAGTTCGCGAGGGCCGTGTCGACGATCGGTGACCAGCTCGCGGCAACCCGACCGACTGCAGTGAACCTGTTCTGGGCCATCGACCGGATGAAGCGAAAGCTAGCCGAGCTCCGGGAGCGGCCGTTGCCGGAGATCAGACGCGCGCTGATCGAAGAAGCCCAGCGGATCTCTGACGAAGACGTGGCGCTGTGCAAGGCCATGGGGCGTCATGGTGCCGCCTTGATCAAGGACGGCCAGACGATTCTGACCCATTGCAATGCCGGTGCGCTGGCGACGGCCGGCTACGGGACGGCGCTGGGCGTGATTCGGGCGGCGTGGGAACAGGGAAAGAAGATCCGCGTAATCGCCGATGAGACCAGGCCAGTGCTCCAGGGGGCTCGATTGACGGTCTGGGAGTTGATGCAGGAGAAGATCCCTGTGACGCTGATCACCGACAATATGGCGGGCGCGCTGATGCGGCAAGGCCAGATTCAGCTTTGCGTGGTGGGGGCCGACCGGATTGCGGCCAACGGCGACGTTGCCAACAAGATCGGCACGTACTCCGTGGCGGTGCTGGCCAAAGCTCACGGCATTCCGTTCTACGTTGCGGCACCATATTCCACCATCGATCTCGCCACCGAGTCTGGCGACCAGATACCAATCGAGCAACGCAACCCGCAAGAAGTCCTCTCGATATACGGAAGTCCTCTCATTGCCCCGGCCGGTGTGGAGGTGCTCAACCCCGCCTTTGACGTAACGCCGGCCGAGTACGTCACTGCGATCATCACCGAACGCGGTGTGTTTAAGCCTACAGAACTTCTCGAGCAATTTAGTGCTCGAAGACGACCGGAGAGCCGCTAAAACATCCTCCTTTGTTTTGCTCTATCTCGCTCCGCCTTCAATGAGAAGCGGTCTCTGCCTAAGTGTTCTAACTCGAGAGGATATTCTGACCGCCGAGGCCCAAGAGTCTTTCACGCACTGTGGTGAGCGGTTATCGCTTGCCCCGGCTTCCGTGTGGCCCAGGAGACCTTCTCGGTCAGCACGCTCATAAGCGTCAGCCGGATTGATCCACACAGGTCCTCGACACCGACCACGCAGTCGGCTTTGTCCGACTGAGCGACCACAACCTGCCGGTCACTGTGGCCGATCTGCTCAATGATCGGGTGGTCCCCTTCTTCGACGGGCATGGGGGCCTGGAGGCATCCGACCGCCACGAGCCTGACCGCTCTCTCGCTCGAGGAGATCAGCATACCCGCTCCAAGACCACGAGCCTGCAAATCAACGGCATCTGTGAGCGCTTCCACAAGACGCTGCTCAACGGGTGCGACCGGAAGCCCTTGCACACGGTGCTCGATACCGGGCCGCTGTCGGCATCGTCTAGTGCAGCCAGGCCACGCTGCCTCACCGGCGGGATGGCCGTATGGTCGGCGGGAGTGCGAGTGGAAGCTGGGGTGGATATAGGCTCCACGCGGTGGAAGTCTTCTTGCAACCTACGCTATGCATCGGTTGACCATTGTGTTTCCCCAGAACTGGCGCGACATTTTCCATGGTGATGATCGGGACGGTGTCGAGGGGGTGGCGGCCCGCCCTGTTGTCTGATTGGAGGCTGGGGTCCGATCGGTCGTTCACCTCCACCTTTCCGGCTGACCCCGAAAGCCACGGTCTCTTTGACGGAGCCAGGAGGCTCTACCCAGGAGGCCAGCGGTTTGTCAGCACGATCAACCTTTGTCTGAATTCTTGATCGCCGATTGCAACCGGAAATTTCCGCAGATCGCCTTGCAAGCGCCATCCGGGCTTTTCTATAATGCCGCCCGATTTGAAGCGGCTCATTCCGATCACGGCGGAGGAAAGTGGAACCGTATGAGCGAACGGACCTTGGCGATCATCAAACCGGATGCGGTGAGAAAACACGTCATTGGAGACATCATCGGTCGATACGAGAAGGCTGGCCTGACGCCGATCGCGATGCGCATGCTGCGGATGTCCAAGGCGACGGCCGAAGGGTTCTACGCCGTCCATAAGGCCCAGCCGTTTTTCGACAGCCTGTGCACGTTCATGTCCTCGGGGCCGGTGGTCGTGCTGGTTTTGGCGGGCGACAACGCGATCAAAAAGCACCGGGACTTGATGGGCGCGACGGACCCGGCCAAAGCCGACAAAGGAACGATCCGGGCGATCCATGGGACGAACATCGAGTCCAACGCCGTGCACGGATCCGATTCGCCAGAGACCGCGCGCTTCGAGATCGGCTATTTCTTTCCCGAGATGGACCTGATCGGGGAGTGACGCATCGCTCCCTGGTCGGCGTGGTTCTTCGTTGCCGTGTTCGCTGGGCGCAGGACCTCGTGCCCGTCTCACCCTGTTCCATATTTTTCAGCACGATGGTGACGTTGTGGGCGTGGGTGCTGCTGGGCCCGCTTGCGGGACTCGGCTGCGCAGCCCGCCCCGAGTCGCCCTCCCAACCACCGCCATTTTCCGCCGATCCGAGCGTTGAAGCGCAGACTCGACTGCTCAACGACGCGCGGGCGTACCACGCCCAGGGCCGCTATGCCGCCGCCGTTCGTCTGTTGGAGCGGTTTCTCTCGGCCTATCCCGGATCGCCACACCTCGCAGAAGCGCGTTGGTGGTTGGCCCGTTCATATGAGCAGCTCGGCGATCTCCGCGCGGCGCTCGCGCTCTACCGCACCCTGGCCGCCAGTGCGACCAGCGTTCGAGAGGACAGCTACGAGGTGCGGGCGATGCGACGCCTCGAAGAGTTGCGTCAGGCCGGGAACCGTCAGGGGGGCGCTGCGGCTGCGCGTACCGCAGTGATGCTGTCTCCACCTCAGCTTCCGCCGCCTGCCGTTCTGGAACCGTGGCTGCAGGAACTCGCTCGCGCCGGTGTGACAACAGTGGTCTTGGAGGCGGTGACGAGCGACGGGACCACGCCACCGGGCGTGTACTTCGATACTCGATTGGTGCCCGTCCATCGCGATGTCTTTGGCCTGGTGCTGCCGATGGCCAGGCGGGCAGGTCTGGCGGTCTTCGCTGCGGTTTCGCTTCAGCGTCTGCCGTGGGTAAACGCTTCCTCCGATTGGCTCAACGTTGTGTATGATCCGAAGGAACGGCGGATGCGTCCGGCGGCAACCGTCGATCTGCTCAATCCGGCCGTTCAGGAACAATTGATTGGATTGGCTGCCGACCTCGCACAAACCGGAATCGAAGGCGTGCTGGTCCGTTTCAGTGAGGAGCAGGACTTTTTCGCCGAGTGCGGCGTGGCGGCGCGCACCCGCTTCGCCGCCGCCTTCGGTGCCGCGCCCGATCCGGCGCGCCTCTGTTCCGTCGCCGGCCGGAGCCTGGAGGCGATGCCGCCGGAGTTTTGGCGGTGGGTCGGTTGGAAATTCCAAGAACGCCTGCGGGTGCTTGAACGGATCAGAGAGGCGATGCGGCTGAAGCATCCACATGTGGTGGTGGCGCTGGAGGTCCATCCGGAGGCAGCCATCGACCCGCTTCGAGCGCTCGTCGATTATGGAGAGGATCTGGTGAATCTCACCCAACGTGGCTTCGACCTGGTTGTGGCGAGGCCCCTTGCTTCGATGGGCGCGGCATCGCCTACAGGGCCTGGCGAGTCTGCGGCGAATGGTCTGAAGGCCTTCCTGCGGTGGATGAGCGAACAGGCGGTCGATCCACGCCGTTTCTGGATCACGAAGGTCATTCAGATCCAGGACACGCGGACGGTGGGGGAGCGGATTCCTGATCCGGCCTCTCAAGCGTGGTTGCCGGATGGAATGAATCTTTTGTACCGAGTAGAATCGGCCGGTGCCGTTCCTTGACAAGGCACCGTCGCAACACTTACGATCGCGCAATTTGGTAGTCGATTGCAGTTCAACGAACCGTAGTCTTCACTATTCTTCAGAGGAAACCTATGATCCCGACCGATCTTCGCTATCATCAGGAACATGAATGGATTCGCCTCAACGGCGCGCAGGGCACGATAGGGATCAGCCACTTTGCGCAAGATGCGCTGGGGGACATCGTCTTTATCGATCTGCCCAAGGTTGGGACGACCGTCAAAGCCGGGCAACAAATCGGAGAGGTCGAGTCCACCAAGACGACGTCAACCATTTACACGCCTGTGAGTGGGACGATCGTCAAGGTCAACACCGATCTTAAGGATCATCCTGAAATCGTCAATGCCGATCCCTACGGCAAGGGTTGGTTGGCGGTCATCGACTTGTCGGACCTGACTGAAGTGGACAAGCTAATGACCGCCGCTCAATATGAAGCCTTCCTCGCCTCGCAAAAGAATGTGACAAGCGAGTAGCGGACAGCGAAGAGCCTGCGTCTTCGGCTGTTCGCAGCCGGCTACACGCTATGCCCATGCAGAAGCACATTGCCATCGTCGGGGCCGGACCAGGCGGCTATGTCGCGGCCATCCGTGCCGCCCAACTGGGGGCCCGTGTGACTGTTGTGGAAAATCAGGCGTTGGGCGGAGTGTGTCTAAACTGGGGGTGCATTCCCAGCAAGGCGCTGCTCTCCGTCGTCGAGCTGGGCGACAAAGTGAAAAAGGCCGACGAATTGGGTCTGGTGCTCCAGGGGTCGGTCGGTTATGACCTCGCCAAGATGGTGGCCCGCAAGAACAAGGTGGTGTCCACCCTGGTGAAAGGCATTGCCACACTGTTTAAGACCTGGGGCATCGAGCATCTCGACGGCACGGGCGAACTGCTCGATGAGCGGACGGTTCGAGTCGCCGGGCGCGATGGGTCCGAGCGGCGGGTAGAGGCGGACGCGGTCATCGTCGCCACAGGGTCATCCTGGCCGAGTGTGCCGCTCTTTCCGATCGATGGGCGACAGATTCTTACCAGCAAGGAAGCATTGGATCTGGAGACGATCCCAGGCCGATTGCTGATCATCGGCGCGGGTGTCGAGGGCTGCGAGTTTGCGTCGTTGTACAGCGGTATGGGCACGCAGGTTACGATGGTAGAAGCAATGCCGCGCATCCTGCCGCTGGAAGACGAAGAGGTGGCTTCTTTCATAGACCGCGAGTTGAAGAAACGCGGCGTGGACATCCGCACAGGCACGACGGTCGAGAAACTGGAGCGCCAGCCCGGATCGGTCAAGGCGGTCTTCCAAGGCGGGGCCGAGATCGCCGTGGACCAGGTGTTGGTGTCCGTCGGACGGGGGTTCAACTCCAAGGGCATCGGACTGGAGAAGCTTGGTGTCAAGCTGGGGACCCGCGGTGAGATCCTGGTCAACGAACGCATGGAAACCAACGTGCCAGGACTCTATGCGATCGGAGATGTGGTCGGCAAGGCAATGCTTGCCCACGTCGCGTCGGCTCAGGGCAAGGTGGCAGTGGAAAATATTCTCGGGTATAGGCGGGCTATCGACTATCGCGTGATTCCGGCTGGGATCTTCACGCTGCCGGAGATCGGGCGCGTCGGGTTGACCGAACAGCAGGCCAGGGAGCACGCGCGGGAACAGGGACGGGAGGCCGAGACAGCGGTCAAGGTCGGTCGATTCCGCTATGCCGGATTGGGGAAGGCACAGGGCACGGGCGAGATCACGGGCATGTTCAAGGTGATCGCCGATGCCCGTGATGGCAGTATCCTGGGCGTCCATATCGTCGGCGCACATGCGGCCGATCTGGTGCATGAAGCGGCCGTGGCGATGCACCTCAAAGCGACGGCCGTCCAAGTGGCGGAGATGATTCATGCCCATCCGACCTTGTCGGAAGGCATGATGGAAGCGATGGAAGATGTCGATGGGCTGGCGATTCATGTGGCGAGAAAGCGAATGTGACGCTTGGCCCAACCCTCTTCAAGAAAGGGAGCGTCCGGGAGAAGGGACTTTCAATTGACAGCGACACGCCCATGATCCGCTCTCTGCTCCTCAAGCTGGTGATGCTGGCAGTCACGGCGGTGCTGGTCGTATGGATCGGTTGGCCAGTGCCCGAACCACGGGAAGACGCGCCGCGGGTTGTCGCTGACCAACCGGTCGAACTGGTTGACCGTCACGAGATGCGGCACGCGCCTGATGCCCGCCTCACCCCCTTACCCGGTCCTCCTTCGCTCGACACACCGAAGAGTCCATCCCGCTCGCCTGTCGCCAAGCCGAACACGCGGCTCGATCTCAACCGCGCCACCGCCGAAGAGTTGCAGGGCTTGCCTGGGATCGGAGAGGTGTTAGCCCGGCGAGTGGTCGAGGTCAGAAAATCAAAGGGCTCCTTCTCGACCGTTGAAGAATTGCTCGAAGTACAAGGGATCGGGGAGAAAAAGCTGGAGCGGCTGCGCCCGTTGATCATGGTCAATACGGCGAGTCGTCCTCCATCGGAAAAAGGAAAGCTGTGAGCGAACTTGCGCGTCAAATGGACTTGATTCTCCGCGGAGCGGTGGAGGTCATTCAGCTAAGCGAACTGGAAGCGAAGCTCTCCCGCTCGATCAAGGAGAAGCGCCCGCTGCGGGTCAAGGCAGGATTCGATCCAACCGCTCCCGATCTGCATCTGGGGCATACGGTCCTGATCCATAAGCTCAAGCACTTTCAGGACCTGGGGCACGAGGTGATTTTTCTGATCGGCGACTTCACTGGAATGATCGGCGATCCCAGCGGGGTGTCCGAGACGCGGGTGGCGCTGACAAAGGAGCAAGTGTTGGAGAACGCCAAGACATACCAGCGCCAGATCTTCAAGATCCTCGATCCAAAGAAGACGAGGGTGGAGTTCAACAGCCGTTGGATGAGCACGATGACGGCGGAGGGGCTCATCCAACTCGCTGCGCATTACAAGGTCGCGCGGATGCTGGAGCGGGAGGACTTTCACAAACGCTATCAAGAGCAGAAGCCGATCAGCATTCACGAGTTCCTCTACCCGCTGATTCAAGGCTATGACTCGGTCGCATTGAAGGCGGACGTGGAGTTGGGCGGCACCGATCAGAAGTTCAATTTGCTGGTTGGCCGGGATCTGCAGCGCGATTTCGGCCAGGAGCCCCAGGTGGTCTTGACGATGCCGTTGCTCGAGGGAATCGACGGCGTGCGGAAGATGAGCAAGAGCCTGGGGAACTACATCGCACTGGAAGACAAGCCGGAGGACATGTTCGGAAAGGTGATGTCGATCAGCGATACGTTGATGGTGCGTTACTATGAGCTGCTGACGACGGAAGACTTGGCATACGTGAAGTCCCTGCATCCGATGGACGCTAAACAGGCGCTGGCCGAACGGCTCGTCGCCCGGTATCACGGCGAGGAGGCGGGACGGCGGGCGAGGGAGGCCTTCCAGCAGAAGTTTCGGGAACGGGAATTTCCGGCTGAGCCAGACGCGCGGGTGGTGCTGACGAAGGCCGATGTGAAGGATGCCGCCGCGCCGGTCATCGGCCTCGTCGAGTTGGTCGCTAGGACACGGCTGGTCCCCAGCAAGAGCGAGGCACGCCGATTGGTGGTGCAAGGCGGGATCGAAGTGGATGAGCAAAAGCAGACCGATCCCCATGCGGTGCTTGCGCTCGAGCCCGGGCATCAGTACCGGTTGCGCGTGGGCCGAAGAAAATTCGCGATCGCGGAATACAAACCGTAAGAAGGCGCTTGATTAATGGTCAATGGTCGGGTGAGATGCTCTTTGGGCGCCTGCCTGCAAGATAGGCGATTGCCCGATGATCATTGGCGATTGACTTGGAGATGAGGCCGGCGTAGGATTCGCCACATCTTCCCTCGCGAGCGGGCGTAGCTCAGTGGTAGAGTCCTAGCTTCCCAAGCTAGTTGTCGCGGGTTCAAATCCCGTCGCCCGCTCCAAACCAAGTTTACTCGACCGCGAGTCTGACTTTGTTGGGCTTGCGAAGCCTTGCCCCTGTCATTGCCTGCCTGACAGCTCCCGCAACATCCAGGGCGCGGAAAGACACAACACAGTTTGCTCACCTTTTTCATTCTTCGTCGTTCTTCTGTTGTCCCACCGTAACCGCCGGAAAGGTTGTCCTGGCCGAGTCCTCTGATTTCTGAGCCCTGTCGGTTGTGTCCCGATTTCCGTAGAAATTGGCTTCTCCCGGCATCTGGCCTGAGAAACGGCTCACGCTGTTGCCCTCGAATCAACGAACTCTTCTCAGGCCATAGCACAGCCCTCGGCTCTCAGGCGGCCTGGGGAGCCTCCACAGCCACGGCCGTCAGGTTACGCCATCTGTCTATCCCTCGCCTGTCTGCGTGCAGACACGAACAGGCAGGCACCCGGATCTGGCCACTCAGGATCAGCCCGAACAGCAACGGTTCCGCCGCCTGCGCCGTGGGCAGCAAGCCCTGCGTCTTGACCCGTCGGCGGAACTTCCCATTCAGCCGCTCAATCGTGTGGGTGGATCGCGGGCATTTCCACTGGCTTGGGGGAAGCGGGGGAGAAGGGGAGCAACGCCTTGGCCGCTTCTGCCAGGCTCTCGACGACCTTCAGGGCTGGCGTCCGCCAGCGCGCGCACAAAGGCGTGCGACGCCTGGCGCGAGACACTGTAGGGTGCGGCAGAGACGATCTCGTGATAGACCGTGCGAAGCTCCTCGATGGCATGCTTGGGGGGCGTATCGTTCCAGATTCCACAGCTTATGAATCGTATAGCGCTGCACAACCACGCCCGGCTAGGTCGCCTCCACCGCAGGCCGGAGTTCCCATCGACTACGCACAACCGCGGCCGGCGCACCCCTGCGTACTCAGCTCATCCGGTAGGCCAGCCAGGCGGTCGTCGATTCGCTTGTGAGCAGCTCCAATCGAGGACGATCTTCTGCCCATCACCGCGCACCACCAGTGCCACCAGCACCAACGCACTCACCATCCGCTGCGTCACCGGACACGCAGCGCGATGGCATCCAGATACCGAGGGGCGATCCATTCCTCCACAGCGACAGGCGCCCCCGCAGCAAGGGGGCCAAGGCGCCTTTGCTGCGCCGCTGGTTCGCGCCTGTCAGCGAGACGCCCAGCACGGCGGCATCCACACCGCCAGGGCCTGGCGCTCATCGCGCGGCAGCAGCCGACTCTGCCATTCCACCAGCCGCCCTCTTTATAAAATAAATTTCCACGAGAAAAGGGATGCCATCCCCAACTTCTCTGCTATAATTTCCCCCCAATGAAGACCCTGGTCATGTGCTCCTGGCACACACGGGTGATCATTCGCAACGTTGGCGAGGTTGTGATAGCTTCCCTCCTCGCAAGCTGTGCAGCCTCTCCCACTTTTTCCCGTACCGTGTACGAAGACCCAACCGTTCTTGTTCGACTGGACAGTCCATTGTTTCAGGCGGAAGTCTCTGGTGCGCCCATTGAGCACGCCACTGAGCTCACAACCGAGAACCTCGCGGCGATCTTGCGATCCGTGAAGATTGAGCGGGAGATCAGCTTTGTCAGCTATTGGATCCTGAGAACAGAGCCCCAGCCGGAACCGGCGTTTCCCCATAGCGATGCCGACCTCCTCGCTCCGCATCTACTGGCCGCATTGGCTAAAGCCCGGCCCAGTGAAACGGTGGTCTTTTCCCTCCAGCGGACCCGTGAGGATGGCATTCCCCTTGTCACCACCGGTGGGCTGCTCATCCAGGACAATCAGCTCCTGATTGTGCTGGCAAATGCCCGCAGGCCTGCGACAACCCAACGAAGACTCGAGACAGCCCGTGGCAGTCCACTTCAGCCGCTTGGAGAAGTCGATTTTCACTTCGTGCCAGGACCGTACCAAGCCACATTGACCACGCCAGACCTTCCCACCCGCATTGCCACGACCTCTGCCCCGGCTCTCCTCGTCGACCACCGGGCCCTGCTCGCTGGCTTATCGCAGCCTGGCCGAGGTTCCTCGTCCTCTCGGGAAGAACCGGGGATTCCAAGTGCGGCGATCGAAGAGAAACTACGCCGCTTGAAAGCCTGGCGTGACCAGGGTCTGATCACCGACGACGAATATTTGCAGAAGCGCCAAGAGATCCTCAAACGCTTCTAGCCGCCTCAGCCTTAGCCGACGACTTGCAGGGTCTGTGGCCCTGCTCGGACTAAAAGGCGAAGTGAATCCCGAGGAGGTACCGTTCCTGACTACCGGCAGCGACACCATTGGGCTCACCGATCCGCTGGACGTCGAGTCCTTCTCCGCTTACCTTGGTGAACTCCCCTGAAACCCGCACGTTCTCCGTGACGTAATACGAGGCGTGGACGGTGACCATAGTTCCATTGGCCTTCACTGGATTGTTGGGACTGCCGGAAACCATCCCGGTATCCTGCATCTCGAAGCGCGCGTCCAAGAAGAGTTTCTCGGGGAGCACTTCAAGGATCCCTTCAACCAGATAGTTCCTTCGATCTTGCTTGTTTATTCCGCCGATATCCCAGTTGTAATAGTAGCCAAGTAACACCTGGCCGCGGCCAAAGCGGAGATTCAGAGTCGCATCCAATTGCTGGCGAGTCCGGCCGTCAATGATCGGGGAGGGCTGATCGGAATTCGCCTTCGTGTTGATATATCTGATGCCAATGATGTGGTCCCATAAGGTATAGGTCCCCCACGAGTAGAACCCTTGGAATTTCTTGTCCAGGTTGACTCCCGGGGGGTTCGCCCCTTCCTCTCGCTCGTCGTTGACGACCCCCGCGGCGTACCGAAATCCGGACCAGAAGCCGTTGAGCTCGGCGCCGGTCACATTGAACGTTACCGGCGCTAGATACCGCTGGAAGGTCAGCCGTCGCTTCTGCGAAAGATAGAACTGTTCGTTCAGCATGCGGCCGGCTCGCAGATTGAGCACACTGGCCGGCAGCAGGTCGCTAAATTGCAGCCAGATTTGCTCATTGCCAAAACGCCCTCCCTCTGTGACCTCCTGCTCGAATTCTGCTAGAAACCCGATCTTCGGCGCGGCGGTACCGGCGGCCATCAGTTCCACCTCGTCGATCTGGGCCTCGCTCGTGGTCGAACGCCTCGCTTTCGTCACCGGATCATCTTGATGCGCATTCTCATACCGCATGATCCCGATCACCGAAACGGGCAGACTCTTCAATTCCCAGGGATACTTGCCGTTCTCGCCCGGCAGCCGGAAGCCGCGTTGCTTAAACTCCATCCCGAACTCGTTCAGCAGGGGAAACGCCACGTGGCAGTCGCTACACTTGAGACCGTGTTCCCGTGAAAATGCAGGAATAGCCGATGCTCGTCTGGCCGACGACAGCACCACGGCGGCCAACACCGCGAACATCAACAGGATCGTCACCGGCGCGAGTGATTTCTTCATGGCTCGTCTCCTTTCTTCTTAGGCGCGCTATCGGCCTGACTGTGTCAAGGTCCGCAGGTATGCGATCACCTGCCACCGCTCTTCTTCACTCAGCTTGTCCTTGAAACCCGGCATCTTGGAGCCGGGCTTCTTCTCTGAGATGCGCCAGAACCAATACGTATCCGAGTGCTTCTTGCTTTCGCTCGGATCAGACAAATCCGGCGCGCCTTTCCCAAGACGGGTCGGCTTGCCATCACTCCCATGGCAACGAGCGCAGTTCACCTCTGGTTTGGCCTTACCCTCAAACACATCTTTTCCTACTGCCCGGATGTTCGGATCATCGCGCCACCCGGGTGGCATTGCTTTGGTCTTGTATTCCGGGGGGATTTCCTTCTCAAGGTCAGCAGCCAGAGCGATCTCTTGAAAGAAAGCGGGCTGCCAAGCGATGAGGACGTGCACAACAAGGCCTATTATTACGAGCGATGCCATGCTCCGCCACAGGAGCACTTCCCTGGGGCAGCTCAGATCCCTTCCCTTCGCTACAAACGACATCGCACGCCTCCCTGGGCTTATCACTTCAGTGACAACATGTAGTTCGTCAGATCCGTCAGTTCCTGCTCGCTCAGTTCATAGGGCGGCATTTCTGACCCTGGCACGAGCGACTGCGGGTCTTTGAAGTGGCGCATGAGCCACTCCCGATCGCGCGCCTGACCGATGTACGAGAGATCCGGGCCGACAGCCTCCCCCGTCCCATGAATGCGGTGGCATCCCGCACACCCAAGCTGCTGATACAGCAGCTTGCCCCGCAGCACCGACGGATCGGTCACAGGCAGCGAAGCCACTTCTCGCATCGAGATCGTCAGCAGGACGAGCACCGCGACTAGAAACACGCCACCGAGCCCGATCACGGCCGGACGCGAAAAGGGGCGGCGGGTCGGGCGACGATCCAGCCAGGGCAGCAAGAACAACGCAAGATAAAACAGGACAGGGAGCACCACTGTGCCCACAATCTCCCAGGGGCCTTTCATGTACTTGAGAAGCTGATAGTAGAAGAGGAAATACCACTCGGGCACCGGCGTAAAGCTTGTATCAGAGGGATTGGCCGGGTCACTCAGCGGAGCAGGGAGGCTGAGCGCAAGGCCTCCCACGATCACGAACGTGATCCCGATCGCGACGGCATCCATGGCCACTTGCTTCGGCCAGAACGGCTCCGAGAAGGCAAGACCCCGCGCTTCGTCCCAGGGCCCTGCCGGGCCTACGCGTCGAAGAATGACGAGGTGCAACACGATGAAGCCCATCAGGAGCCATGGCAAAAACAGCGTGTGAAGTGCATAGAAGCGGCTCAGTGTCATCGCTCCGAGCTGTTGCCCGCCCCGGATGATCCTGACCAAAACATCGCCAACGAGCGGGATCGTTCCTACAATGTTGATCCCCACCTGCGTTGCCCAGTAGGCCCGCTGGTCCCATGGAAGGAGGTACCCACTGAACCCGAAGGCCAACGTCAGCAAAAACAGAACGACGCCCACGACCCACAGCAGCTCACGGGGGCGTTTATAGGCGCCGTACAGGAAGACTTGCAGCATGTGTAGCCCGATGGCGACCATCATCGCGCTGGCTCCCCAGTGGTGGAGACCCCGAACGAACCGGCCGAACGGAACCTCGTCCATGATGTACCGGATGCTAGCGTGGGCATGCTCCGTCGAGGGTGAGTAGTAGATGGCCAGGAACATCCCAGTGACCAACTGGAGGAGAAAGCAAAAGAGCGTGATGCTGCCGAAGACATAGATCCAGCTTGCGCCTCCAGGGATCGGCTCCTCCAACAGTGCAACCCGAACGGGGGTGAGTTTCAGCCGCTCATCCAGCCACTGGTATAACCGTCCGCCCATGGAGGCCCCTCACAGTTCGATCTTCGCTGACACGCCGGATTTAAATTCCTTGTACATGACCAAGAGCCGCCCATCCTGGACTTTCGCTGGGAGGACATCCAGCGGGCGCGGCGCAGGACCAGCCAAGACGCGCCCATCTCGCGAAAAGAAACTATGGTGGCATGGACAATGGAACTGTTCCTTATCAGGCTCCCAACGGTACCCGCAGCCGAGGTGCGTACAGATCGGCGCATATACGGTGATAGCCCCATTGTCGTCCTTGATGACCCAGACGGATTTCTTCGTGGTGGTCTTCTGCCAGCCGTCTGTCACGGACAGCATGAGCTCTCGCTCGCGTGGGACCCCAGGCACTAGAGAGTCGATCGGCCCCGCATCAGCCCACTGCGGGGCACGCCGTCTCAGGGCAGGGAGGATCGTGTAGCCCAACAGGGGAATTCCGATCGCCGTCGCAATCAGCGCGGCAATCGATCCGGTCAGCCAGGCTAAAAATGACCTGCGCCCTTCAGTTTCAACACCTGTTTGCATTTGGGGTCCTCCTTCCCCTCCCTGCTCTGCTCTCCGCTCAGGGCCACATGACGCGGGATCGACTCGGAACTTCAGACCCATGGCTCACGGCTGAGCATCTCCCGTTCTGCATCACGCCGATCCTCAAGAGCACAGCCTTCGCGACAGCCGCGCTCTCCTTACGATTCATACGTGCGTCGCTCAATCTTGGTTCGGAGTTCCTCCTGACCATGCGCTGGCTGCTCACCCGGCTTGCGAACAGGAACAGGTTCTTTGAGTGTCCCTTGACGTCAGTACGGGATTTCTTCGTCTGGCGGTCTTGGGACGTGGTTGCCATGTTCTCACCTCTCTCGTTCAGACGTTAGCGGCCACCGAGCGTTTACCTTCAACAACGGGCGTTGGGGCAAAGGGGTGATCAAGACATGCGGGCGGGAACGCAGGTGTCCTCGAGATACGCCGAAGCGTTTCTACGATTCGTTCCGGCTTGCCCCAGTCGCTCCAGAGCACGCCGGTCAACTCCATCACCGCAACATGCTGCGGGACTCGCTGCAAGAAATCCGATGAAAAATTCTTCTTCGGCATGACTTCGTAGATGGAATTGAGCACGCGGTCTTCCGCTGACGTATCAAGAGCCTGCCCCAGTCTTTCGAAGAGGGAAATGAGGTCGGGGAAACATTGCCTACCCAGCTCCCACAGCGTACTCACCTTGCTGACCATGACGAAGGTATTCCAGAGCGCTCCCGCGCTGAGCGCGACATCCGCCTGCGCGGCGGAAGGTTTCTCCAGAAACGCCCGGACGGTCTGCACGGTTGCGGCCAATGCTCCCACCGACAGGGGGCGCCCCGGCAGAATCCACCCATATTCAAGTTCCAAGCGATCCGGCATCACACCCAGCAGCAGAACCCGGTCTGACAAAGACTCGGCCACGCTGCGGGCCTGCCGTACGACGTCCAGAAATCGCGATTCGGGATACACAAAATGATCTGATGGGTAGATGATGACCGTGGCGTCTGGGTCTCTGGCTCGCACATAGGTCAAGGGCAGGAAGACCCCGGCCGCAGTGTCGCGATTGTCAGGCTGCAAGACCAAGGTCCCCACGCTCCCCTGTGTGAGCTGTGCGAGGACGTCGGGTTGATGCCCACGCGCCACTACGGCCACGGTCCGCTTGGGAGGAGTCAGTCTGGTCGCCCGATCGACGGTATGTTGGAACATAGACCGAGATCCCACAAACGTACAGTACTGTTTCGGCTTATGGCGGCCCAGCCATCGCTCAATCAATGGCCGCACTCGCTCGCCTTCTCCACCGGCCAAGATCACTGACCACACCCGCTCCGATCGCGATCCACAAGATTCCATCACTTGCCTCCTTTGGACTGTCCTGTTGCATTACAACAAGGGCTCACACACCAGTGGAGGTCAGCCCTTTTCCACAGGACGCGCTGTGAGGAGTGTGAACCTACGCCTGCTTCACGGCAATCAGATCATCCAGATCGTCCATGCGTTTTCCCGCAGTGCACACATCGCCCAGCTACGAGAGCATGCCTTCATGGCAAGGGTCCTCGACTTCACGAGACGTCGGCTCCATATACCCACCTCAGCAGTGACAGCGTGGGTTCTGTCATCAATCAATGGAGACGACTGCATCAGGTTTCATCACTGCAAGCCAGGGATGCTTGCTGCACGCGCAAGCCATGAATGCCGTGGTGTATATGAACCCTTGAGCAAACGACATGCCGGCGAGGGTTTTTCTAAAGAAATGCCATTCTGCACACATACCTATAAGCATATAAGTGCAGCTATCGCTCCTTACGGTGGGGACAAACGCCTCACGCGTGAGCAGATCACCTGGGCAAACCTCCACATCGGAAAACCGGAACTGCCGGCTTCACGGCTGCCGACTCTCAAATCTCTTCACTTCATGTCGTGCTCAGGATTCTGATCCAATTGCTCCTTGCACTCCTTCACGCAGAAATAATAGGTCTCGCCTTGCCAGGTGCTGCGGAAGGGAGTCGTGCCCTTGTCGATCCACATCCCGCATACGCGATCCATTTCTTCTGGCTGGGGCATGGCTCTCTCCCAAGAAAAGGGGCCTCTGTCAGCACGAGGCCCTCTCTCAAATAGGAAATAGATAGATCGTTAACCTCCCATGGGGACTCGGGCCTGTCTGCGTGCAGACACACACAGGCAGGCGTGCCGCATGGCTTCCTCCTGCTTGCGCGAGGAAAAGCGGCCTTGCTCTGTCTTCGACTCCGCCATGGACACCTTCTTCAATGAGGGGCAGCATGCCCCCAATCGGTGTCCAAAGAAAACGTGGGACAGGGGTGGCGCCACTTGTTCGATGTCTTTCGGACAGTCCCGGTGATGCAACCGCGACTGAATCCGAGGGGGGCACTGACCAGGGTGCTCGAGAATCGGACGCTACGCAATACGACGTCCGCTGAGCCAGCGCTCCCGAGAGTGTATGGCTAGATGTGACGGGGAGCTCGCTGGTGGATGAAGACGGCGTGCAACGAGGAGGGGGCGTCGTATTCAGCGATATCGCCGGCCGTAAGTAGGTGGAAGAGGCACTGCGCGCACAACGAACTGGAACGACGCGTAGAGGAACGGGCGGCGGGGTAGGCCAGGAAGAAGCGAGACGAGGGCGGAACTTTTTGCGCCGTGTCGTCCGCAGCACCGAGCAGATCGGCCAACTTCTCGCTGAGCTCTTGACGCTGTTGCGGGCGCAGTGGTGAAAGGCCCAGGACGAAAATGGGAAGGACCCCACCATCGGGCAGGATGTCCTTCGGCGACTCTTCCAGTGGGCGGCTGGGCGGGACGTCGAGGGGACCAGATCGGAGTTGGCCATTGTTCGGTAGGTCGCCGAAGGGCACGGCGGACGCGCCTGGGTACAACCCTCCGAGGGAGGCGGCGCAGAGTTCGTCCTTACGTTCGGCGCACTCGGGTCGGCCGAAAGAAAGGACGTCATCCATGAAGAGTCAACCGGGGGAAATCCCGTTGGACATCCACAGTCCCCCAAAACGGCTTTGAGGTGCTCAAGGCCTGAAGGCTGATCCGGCTGATCGGGCAATCTTTCTGCGCCGGACGATGATCCATCTGAATTGTGGAGCTGACTCCGGTTCCAGCTCCAGCGGGGCATGGTTCGAAGATGACGAACTGATTCGTGCCCTGACGCGCACAATCCTTCCAATACGCGGACATACGCTGCTCGAAGCGCGCAACACCGAGGAGCCATTTACCTTGCCGAAAAACACAATGAGCTGATCCACCTGCTCTTGACCGATACTGTCATGCCTGGGCTGAGTGGGCCGGAAGTGGCCGAACGTGTAGTGTCCGTTCACTCAGACATCAACGTGTTGTACATGTCCGGCTATACGGATAACGTGATGGCCCTGAGCGGCGGGCACAACCCTCGCCCGTCTTTCTCCCCCAAAAGCCGTTCATTCCGGAAGCGCTCACGCGCAAGGTGCGCGAAGTGTTGGATTCGCCGGGTCGTAAGCGACCTGAATGCTCTGGCACAGTGTCGCAAGCTGGATTGGTCGCGGATCGTTGCCAAGGCTATCCATGCGGACAAGTTTCTTCTCGTGGCTTCCCACGGCAAAGCTCGCGCAGGGCTTGGATGCTCAAGGCGAGGTCGGATTGGTCCTGATGAGCTGTGATGGCGCTCTTGGGAGGGACGATCCCTCGGTCCTCAAGCTTGTGGCCACGCACGGACGTGTGCTCGCAGCCGCGCCGTCGGTCGGCGCGACTCACCGCGGGAACGCGAGCGGGCTTAGAGGGCTTTCTTGACCAATCCGGTGCGGAGACAACGGGTGCAGACGCGGATATGCTTGGGAGCGCCGTTGATCAGTGCGCGGACGCGCTGCAGGTTCGGATTGAAGACCCGTTTAGTCTTGTTATTGGCATGACTGACGTTATGTCCGGACTGGTGTCGTTTGCCACAGATCTCACATGCAAAAGCCACGGGAACACTCCTTACTCTGAACGGGACGATCTCGCCACTGTTGCGTGCGTGGGGATCGTAGCATAGCCCCCCGCCGGGTGACAAGCGCGCCACGGTGCCGGGCGGGCGGCGGAACGGCGGTTCACTCGGCACTATGACCGCCGAGCGGCTGACATGTGTTGACGGATCACTGTGGTCGTTTTCGGGTGAGCGATCGTCACCACACGAGCCCGATCCCTTACCTCTTCGGGGGGTGAGAAGTGGATTGGGACGCTGATGTCGAAGCCGCTATCCCCGCCGTCATCCAGGCCGTCTTTTCCGACGCTGTAGATCTTCTCCTGGGCGGCGTTCCAGAGCATGGGAAGCCCGGTAAACGGGTCGAAATAGCGCGATCCCGCTTCAGCCAGCCGTGCCGGCACGGCGGCGGTTGGCGCGGGCTTGCGCAACAGAATCTGGAGTGCAACCAGCCGAAGCCGCGCATCGGTCTCCACGAGCCGCTGGCCGAACAGCTCCCACTCCGGTTCAAAATCAAAAGGGTGCATCAGGCTCTCGAACAAGGTGCGAGGCGCGGTCTGCGCGATCTCCCGAAATTTCGGCAGCGGATGGTGGATCGTCTCGGACGCCTTGATGACGGCATCGTAATAGGCGGCATAGACCTCCCGGATGCGTGGTGTCTCGAAAGCCATCCTGATCGCCTCGTGCGAAGTCGGGTGGGCGACCCGCTGAAAGGCGTCCGGCCGCAGACCCGCTGTACGCGCCAACCATTCGCGATGGCGGTCGGAAGCTTCTTTGCCGATGAGCGCCTCGATCTCGATCAGCGCGCTATCCTGGCGCAGGCTGAGCGCGAATTCGTTCTGAATCGGCCAGCGGAGGGAGTATTCGGCGGTCGTGAGGGGCTCGAGGACGGCCAGATCGAAGTCGGAGAGCGATTTGTCGATCGCCGGGCGGCTCAGAAGTCTGGAGAGAAAGCGCGCGTTGTCATCCACCATGACGAGCGCTGCCACCTTGAGGGGTAGCGTCTTCGCATCTGCGAGCACGCGCCTCCAGGCGGCTAGGTCTGTCCACAAACGCGAGGCGCCTTCTCGGACAGTCTTCGAAAATCCCATGGCGACGTAGAGCCGATGGGCGATCAGCATTTCCTCGAAACGGGGGCAGGCGTCTTGACCAAATCCCCAATCTTCGAATGGCATGTTCAGCCACCGTTCATATCGTTGGCCGAGGATGGCGTAGCGACTGTTGGCGGTGCGGAACAGGGCATCGTCTTTCTGCAGTTCGGACAGCGGATCCGGAGCTTCCCACGCCGGCAACGCTTCAGCCGCCGTAATCGAGGCACGCAGTTCAGAGCGGCCCGGTTTCTCGTAATTGTAAAAACGCCGTCCCCGCTGCGCGTTGGCCTCCAGCCACATGTCGTAGCCGACCTGAACCGGATCGGCTCCTGCGGGGGCGGAGAATCCCAAGAGCAGGAAGTAGCCGTTCTGGAGAGGATCTGTCAGAGTCAATTGCGGCGACTCAGAAAGCCTGAGCAAGGTCTCGCTGGGCTTGTTGCCCTTTCCGGACCAGATCAATCCGGAAATTTCCATGAAGATGGCGATGAGGCACAGACTAATCAGAAGATTCCGCATAATTCATTCCTCTTCTTTGGGCGCGTTCGTACCGAGAGTCGCGGGAACCCGCTGTTGCCGAGACCCGTTGCGGGTCAGGTGAGCTGTCGCGTGTTGAGGCTAAGCACAGCAAATGCTATGCCATTCCCGCCGTGCTCTGATCCTTCTGGCCCGCGCCACCTCTAGAAAAAATCGGAGAAGAACAGCGGTCTTTTGCTACGCTGAACAGATCAGTTCATGCCGGCGCTGCACAGAAATGGCACCCCAAGGGAGGCGCTGGGACAAATTTGAACTTGACAAGCCTTCCTGCGGTTTCCTAGAGTGGGTCCCTCATCACAGTCCGCCTTGGGTGAAGGGAAGAGGGTGCGATTCCCTCGCGGTCCCGCCGCTGTGAATGGGAACGAAACCCGCGTAGGCCACTGGCGTGGTCGTGATCTGTGAACCGTGATCCGTTTTCCGTTAAAGCGGGGAACGGAAAGCGGACAACAGGAAACAGGCGCTGGGAAGGAGCGGGGAGTAGGTGTTGCTCGGCCGGTGTACTGTCCGGCCGGCGTGCGCAACCGTGACGCAATAGATTCGTTGCGTCATGCATCCCATGAGCCAGAAGACCTGCCCAAGGCGTTGCCCATCTTTCCCTCGAGGGCTGGGGAAAGTGCGAGGATGAAGAAGCGGGTGCAATCCTCAGGGCCTATGCGGCTCTGGGGATTTTTTATTTTGGCGAGAGGCACTCAACAGCGAAGGGTGAGTAGCGGGCAGCGAACCGCGCACAAACCGAGACATGTGGTGCTCGGCTATTGGCTATTCGTTGTGAGCTCTCTGCTGAGCCCCGGTATAGCCCTGGCCGATGATGCGGCCGCGAGCTTCATGAAGAAACGACAGCAAGGCATCCTGACGGGCATGCCGTTCATGGCGAACGTCGCCGCCAGGACGTTCGTCGACGATCTTGGCCGCAAGATTTATTTGGCCAAGGCGCCCGTCCGGATCATCTCCCTCGCCCCCAGCATTACCGAGATGCTGTTTGCAATCGGCGCGCAGGATCTGGTCGTCGGGGTCACGCAGTTTTGCGACTATCCGCCGGAGGCCCTGCAAAAGCCCAAGGTCGGCTATGCCCATCCCAATATCGAATCCATCGTGGCGCTGGAGCCCGATTTAGTGGTCGCTCCACGTGAGTCCCTACGGGCTGATCTCCTTGCCAAACTGGAACAACTGAAAATTCCAACGCTGATTTTGGAAGCGAAGACGGTCGAAGATATTCTGTCGCACATTCAAACGTTGGGACGGGTGATCGACCGCGTGCCGGCCGCTAATGCAGTGGCTATGGACTTGCGGTGGCGCCTTGCCCAAATCAAGAGTCGAACGGAATCGCTCCCCAAGGTGCGCGTGTTGTACGTGTTGAACAGCCAGCCGCTGATCACCGTCGGCCCGGGGAGCTTTATCCACCAACTAATCGGGCTGGCCGGGGGCACGAACATCGCCGCCAATAGCGGCGAGCCCTATCCCCGCCTCAACATGGAAGCGGTGTTGCAAGAAGATCCTGAAGTGCTGATCTTTCCCGTCGGCAAAGCCGAAGGCATAGCCGAGAGCGAACAACAGGTCTGGACACGGTGGACGACGCTGACGGCGGTGAAGCGCGGCCGGCTGCACCGGATTCCCGCCGATTTGCTCAATCGCCCGGGTCCGCGGATAGGGCAAGGCCTGGAAGCGCTCCTCACAATTATCCACCCGGAAGCTGCGGAGCCTGCGTCTGCTACCCGGCCATGAGACACCCAGGTATCCCTAACCAACCGGTCTCGCGCGTCGAGGAGAGATCCTTCCAAGCCAATGCGGATGCCCTTCGTTCTGCCCTGGCCATCGAGCAAGTCGAACGACGGCGGAGGCCAATCCTGACAGCCGGACGGTGGGCGTGGACGATAGGAACGCTCTCGCTAGCCGGCGTCGCCTTGTTTCTTCTCTGCCTCCAGTTCGGTGCGCAACACGTCGGGTTGGGTGACCTCGTTCGCGTGCTAGGTCAGGCGCTGTGGAATTGGCGGAGTGATCGCGAGGTGGTCGGCACCACCGGCGTGATTTTGCTTCAGGTGCGGTTGCCTCGTGTGCTTCTCGGCCTGTTCGTCGGGAGCAGCCTGGCGGCAGTCGGCGCGGCCTTGCAGGCACTGCTGCGAAATCCGCTCGCCGATCCCTATGTATTGGGCGTGTCGAGCGGAGCGGCGCTGGGGGTGTCGCTTGCGATGTGGTTAGGGATCGGCGGGACCGTCTTGACGCTTCCTGTGCTTCCCTTGTGCGGGTTTACGGGCAGCTTGCTGTCCTTGGCGGTCGTCTATCGTCTTGCGGCGGCGTACGGCCAATTGCCGGTTCACAGTCTGCTGCTCGCCGGGGTGATCCTGAACGCAATCCTGACCGCGGTGATCATGTTCATCACTTCCATCATGGATCCTAATCGCTCGGCCGGTATGATGTCCTGGTTAATGGGAACGCTGACCGCGCCGGCGTATCCGGCCCTGGCCGTCCTGACGGGCTATCTTGCGGTGGGGATCACCGCACTGATGCGGCAGGCCCAGATTCTCAATCTGATGACACTGGGCGACGAATCTGCCCGAGCGCTCGGCGTGGAGACGGAGCGGACTAAAAAACTGGTCTATGTGATCGCCGCCCTGATGACCGGCGCGGTCGTCTCCGTCAGCGGCATGATCGGATTTGTCGGCATGGTGATTCCGCACGCCACGCGGCTGGTCCTGGGCGCCGACCATCGGCTGCTTCTACCAGCGTCGGCGCTCGTGGGTGGCATGTACCTGATGGTTGCGGATACTGTGGCGCGGACCCTGCTGGCCCCAGCGGAGGTTCCGGTCGGGATCATCACGGCGCTGGCCGGTGGACCGTTCTTTCTTTATCTCTTGTTGTGGCGGAAAGATCGGTTGGTCTGACATGAACCAGCCAACGAACGAATGCTTCTCTGATATCGAGCCAGGCCGTATCGCGGTCTCCACTGACGGTCGGAACGAGGCCGTCCACGCGTTCGAAGTTCAGGGGCTCCGTTTCCGTTACGCGTCGCTGTTCGATCGGTCGGCGGGCTGGACGCTCGATGATCTTTCCTTTCAGGTGACCGCAGGTGAGATTTTCGGCGTGGTTGGACCGAACGGGTCCGGGAAAAGCTCCCTGCTGAAAGTCATGGCGAAAGTGCTGCGCCCGTCTTACGGCTGTGTTCGGCTGTTTGGGCAAGACCTTGAGCAGTTGTCCCAGCGGGAGGTTGCACGACGGCTGGCGCTTGTGCCGCAAGAGAGCCTCCAGGTGTTTCCCTTCACGGTCGTGCAGATCGTCTTGATGGGACGATATCCGCATCGGCGGGAACGCGCCTGGACCGCCGGATTTGGCTGGGACGATCCGGACGACATTGCGCTGGCGGAGCAGGCGATGGCGGAGATGGACATCGCTCATTTGGCCGATCGATTGATCACGGAGCTGTCCGGCGGGGAGCGCCAACGAACCGTCATCGCGCGGGCCTTGGCGCAGGCGCCCCGCGCATTGCTGCTCGACGAGCCGACCGCGTTTCTCGATTTGCAGCATCAGATCGAAATCTGCTCGATTGTGGCTCGCCTCAGCCGAGAGCGGGGGCTCACCGTGGTGCTCGTCTCGCACGACTTGAATCTGGCCAGCCAATATTGCGATCGCATTTTGATGCTGAAAGAGGGAGCGTTGTTCCGACTCGGCACCCCGTATGAGGTGATCCGGCCGGAGGTCTTGCGCACGGTGTACGGTTGCGATGTGCTGGTCGACCGGCATCCTGAATCGGGCCGGCCACGCGTCACGCTGCCGGGGCTGGCATCGCGGTAATCCGCCAATGAGCATCAGTTGATTGTGAAGCAGCAGCGAGACGGTGAGGCCTTTCCGGTACCCTTGACCGATGACGGTTGACGAGCGACCGGTTCGAGGCGGCTGTACCCACGCCTCAATGTCGAAGCGTAGGGGGGTACGAGTAGTTCAGCAACGTGAAAGGAGGGAGTCAGGAAGAAGCCGTCGGTGCCGGGGAAGATGGTGCGAAGCCATCACGGTGCCGCCACTGTAAGCGGGGAGCGACCCTGCACGAATGCCACTGTTTTTCAGCAAGCAGCGAGTAGCGAGGCAAAGCGACCAACTATCGGCTGTTAGCTGTTTGCGTTTGGAACGGGAAGGCGCAGGAGAGCGACGATCCGCGAGTCAGGAGACCCAACCGACGGTCGAATTCCACTCAGCCCTTCGAGCATAAGGGAGGTGGCGCATGTCGTGGGATTCTGCATGTCGTGTTCTGCGTGCGTTTGTAGGTGTCTTTTCGGTTGTCGTTCCGATTCATGCCGCCTCGGCCCAAGACCTCGCCATGGCCGATCAATCTGACGTCATTGAGACTCGTGAAGTGGTCGTGAGCGCGACGAAAACCCCTATTCCGGTGAGCCAAGTCACGAGCGCAGTGGAGGTGATCACCGGTAAGGAACTGGAAGAAAAGAAAATCAAGACGGTGGTAGATGCCCTCCGCCTGGCCCAGGGGCTGGCTGTATTCTCCAACGGCGGTCCGGGCACAAACGCCAGCGTCCGCATCCGCGGGGCCAACGCCAACCATACGCTCGTCCTGATTGACGGGGCGATCGTCAACAGTCCCACGACCGGGGACTTCAATTTCGCCAACCTCACCGCCGAGAACATCGAACGCATCGAAATTCTCCGGGGCGCTCAGAGCATGCTCTACGGCTCTGACGCCATGGGCGGAGTGATCAACATCGTCACCAAGAAGGGGACCGGTTCCCCGACGGCGAGCGCGTTCGTCGAGTACGGGTCCTTCGCGACGATCCGCGAAGGCGGCTCCGTCTCTGGTTCGCGCGGGCCGTGGGACTTCGCGCTGTCCGTCTCCCGCTGGGATACCAGCAACTTCTCGGCGGTCAATTACCAGCGCGGAGCGGCCGAGCGGGACGCCTTCCACAACTGGCAGGGGTCCGGCCGGATCGGGTACGCGCTGCCGAAGGACGGGCGGCTCGATTTAAGCCTGCGTTGGTGGAACTCTGACGTGAATCTCGATAGCGCGTTCGGCAGTTCGAAGTTCGATGTATTTGGGTCTAGGCAGACCACCAGGACGCTCATTGTGACCGGGACTTATGATCAGCCGATTACCCCATGGTGGTCCCAGAAACTCACGGTGGCTCAGGCGAACGAACGACTTCTCTTCTTTGGTGGCACCTTCAGTCGCAACCTGGATACTGGCGTGGTGAGCCCCGCCTTTCCGTCCCAGTCCGATATCGAATTCCTGAACCGGCGGCTGGAGTGGCAACACAACATTCGGGTCGGCGACCCCCTCTTGCTCACCGCCGGGTATCAATTCCGAGAGGAACAGGGCGATAACCCTAGGGCGTTCGGAGGGCAATCTCCAAACAGGATCCTTTCCAGCCATGCCGGCTTCGCCCAGGCTCAGATGAACATCAAAGACCGGCTGCTGCTGACAGGTGGCCTCCGGCAGGATCGGTACAACGTGTTCGGAGATGCGACGACCTATCGGATCACCGGGGGGTATCGGATCCTGGAAACCGGAACGAAGCTGCGCGGGAGCTACGCGACCGGTTTCCGCGCTCCGACGCTGAACCAGTTGTTCTTTACTTCTCCGTTTTTCAACGGGAATCCGAATCTCAAACCCGAAGAGAGCAAGAGTTTCGATGTTGGAGTCGACCAACGGGTGCTGGGTGAACGGCTCTCGCTAAGCGCGGGGTATTTTTGGAACAGGTTCAACAATCTCATCACGACCACCTTCACGACCTTCGAACAGGTGGCGAGCGCCAAGAGCCAGGGGTGGGAAGCGGGTTTCAGGTACCATGTGATGAAAGGCCTGGAAGCACACGGGCAATACACGTACACTCTCACCCGCGATCTTTCGAATGGTCGGAGACTCTCGCGCTGGCCCGTCCATCAGGCCAGTGTGGGGGTCAGCTACCAGCCCGTTGAGCCGGTGCGGATCAATGTCGACTATCGGTACGTGGGCCGTCGGTTCAATAATACGGCCAGTAGCGTCACAGTGCTGCAGGAGCAAGGCTCTTTCGGGGTCGTCAATGTCTCGGCCACCTACGATGTGACGAAGCAGGTCCAGATCTTCGGCCGCGTGGACAACCTGCTGAACCAGAAATACGAAGAAATTCTCTTCTTCGGCACGCCGATCCGGTCTGTCTTCGGCGGTGTGAAGATCACGTATTGATGGATGCTCCACGGCTGATCATCGCCGGCACCCACAGCGGGGTGGGCAAGACCACGGTGACGCTGGCGCTCCTGGCGGCCCTGCGGGCGCGGGGTCGCCGGGTGCAGCCGTTCAAGGTGGGGCCAGATTTCATCGACCCCGGCCATCATACGGCGGCGACCGGTCGGCCCTCGCGCAACCTGGATGGCTGGATGCTGGGGCCGGCTGTCAACCGGGAGATCTTCCTGCGGGCTTCGGCCGATGCGGACCTGTCGATCATCGAGGGGGTGATGGGGCTGTTCGATGGCGCGTCGGCGACGAGCGAGCTCGGGAGCACGGCCGAACTAGCCAAGCAATTGGCCGCACCGGTCCTGCTTGTCATCGACGGAAGTGCCATGGCCCGGTCGGCTGCGGCGATGGCACAGGGCTATGCACGATTCGATCCTGATCTTCACCTCGCAGGGGTCTTATTCAATCGCGTGAGGAGCGAAAGCCACTACCGGCTCCTGAAGGAAGCGGTGGAGGCGACCACCGTGGTCAAGGCCGTGGGCTATCTGCGGCCGGATGCCGGGTTGATGATTCCTGAGCGGCACCTTGGGTTGACGACCGCTCTCGAAGGCGGTTCACCAGAACACTATGAGCGATTGGGGCAGGCATTGGCCGAGACCGTAGATCTTGACCTTGTCGAGGAGCTGGCGAAGTCGGCCGGTGAATGCCCGTCGGCTCGTGATGCCCTCTCCGTTGTCCTCCCCTACGTGCGGGGGAAGGGTGGGGGAGGCGTTCGGGTCGCCGTGGCCCATGATCCGGCCTTCTGCTTCTACTATCCCGAGAACCTGGAACTCTTGGAAGCTCACGGGGCCGAGATCGTGCGGTTCTCGCCGATCCATGATGAGACCTTGCCCAAAGCGAATCTGCTGTACCTGGGCGGCGGCTATCCGGAACTGCACGCGGAACGCTTGGCGGCCAATGCGGCGATGCGGCAAGCGATTCGGCAGTACGCGGGACGCGGCGGAGCGATCTATGCCGAGTGCGGCGGCCTCATGTATCTGACCGAAGCGATCAGAGACTTCGACGGTCGGCTGCACGAGATGGTCGGTCTCTTTCCCGCCCGGGCGGTTATGCGGCGAGAGGAACTGACCATCGGGTATCGCCGGTGCACGGTCGCTCGCCCCTGCCTCCTCGGCGAACCCGGGCTCACGATCAGGGGGCATGAGTTCCATCACTTCTGTTTGGAGCCGACCGGTCCGCTCGAGTACGCGTGTACCGTGACCGATGCAGGCGCGCGCGAACAGCGTCCGGACGGGTTGATCAACGGTCACGTGGTCGCGCTCTCGACCCACCTCCATTTTGCCAGTCAGCCGGAACTTCCGCGAGCGTTGGTCTTAGCGGCGTGCGCCGGGGCTGCGCGGCGTGCGCCTTAACAAACGAAAGGACGGTCATGACGGTCGATCCTGCGGAGCATAAGGCGAGGATGCAGCGGCTCAAGGCGTCCGTGGATCGACGCATTCAGGCGGCGCAAGAGGAGAGGGGACTGGTGATCGTTCATACCGGCGCCGGCAAGGGGAAGACGACAGCGGCCTTGGGGATGGCGTTGCGGGGTATCGGCCACGGGATGAAGGTGGCGATCGTCCAGTTCATCAAGGGTGCGATCGACACCGCGGAGGAGCGAACACTGAAATCCTTCGGCGATCGCGTCGTGTTCCTCCGGATGGGCGAAGGCTATACCTGGGAAACCCAGGATCGAGAGCGGGACACCCAGGTCGCCCGGCAAGCGTGGGCGACCGCCCGCGCATTTCTGTGCGACCCCTCCTGCGGGATGGTGATTCTCGACGAGCTGAACATCGCGCTGCACCATGAGTACGTGCCGCTGGACGACGTGCTCACGGCCTTGCAGGGCCGCCCACCGAAGCAGCACGTTGTCATCACAGGGCGGGGCGCGCCAGCACGACTGGTGGACTACGCCGATCTCGTCACAGAAATGAAGTCAATCAAGCATCCGTTTCGAAAGGGCGTGAAGGCTCAACCTGGGGTGGAGTTTTGAGGGGGCCCGTCACGAAGACGTGCGAGCACTGCGGACGCACCTTCGAGTGCGGCGGCTACCAGTGTTGGTGCGGGAGCGTCGGCATCACCGAGCGGCACATGGACTGGATCTCGGCTCGCTTTCACGATTGCCTCTGTCCGGATTGCTTGAGGAGGGTGGCCACGGGTGAGCTGGGGGGCGCATCCCCCAGCTCGGTCAAGGCACCGGATACCGCATCCTGACGATTGCATGCCGAGCAACGGAACGTTCTCAGACCCTGAGCGTGAGGCCGTCTATCGGGCGATCTTCGAGCGACGGGATGTCCGGCGGAACTTCCTCTCCGTGCCCATCCCGGATGATGTGTTGGTCCGGCTTTTGACCGCGGCGCACCAGGCAGGGTCCGTGGGGTTCATGCAGCCGTGGGACTTCGTGGTCATCCGGGATGCCGCGACCAAGAGCGCGGTGAAGGCGCTGTTCCGCGAGGCCAACGCCGCCGCAGCGAGGCGCTACCGCGGTGCGCGCGCCGTCTTATACCAGAGCCTCAAGCTCGAAGGCATCGAAGAAGCGCCCGTCAATCTTTGCGTGACGTGCAGCCGCGGACGTGGAGAACCCCATGTGCTAGGACGGTCCACAGTACGCGAGACGGATCTCTACAGCACGTGCTGTGCCATTCAAAATCTGTGGCTCGCGGCGCGGGCCGAGGGCATTGGGGTCGGATGGGTGAGCATTTTGGATCATGGAGCATTAAAGCGGGTGCTCGGGATTCCCAGGCCCGTGAAAGTTGTGGCGTATCTCTGTCTTGGCTACGTGTCCGACTTTGCGCCTCGGCCGGATCTAGAAGCTGCGGGCTGGCGAATGCGGATTCCGGTCGAGCAACTTATTCACTACGAGCGATGGGGAGCGAGGAACCAGGCTGTGGATGGAAGTGCTCTCTCAACCTTCACGTAAACCTCGACCTCCATCGTAAGGGGGGATCATGCGCATCACCAAAGTCTATACCAGGACCGGGGATGCCGGTCAAACACGGCTCGCGGGAGGACAGCAAGTCTGGAAAGACAGCTTGCGGGTCGAGGCTTACGGCACGGTCGATGAGCTGAATGCGGCGGTCGGCGTAGCCCGGGTGTTCAATGCGCAGCAGGCCAGTGCTCAGCCTTGGGCCACGCGACTGGAGGAGGATCTTCGGTGGATCCAGAACAAGTTGTTCGATGCCGGCGGGATTTTGGCGACTGCTCCCGGCCAAAGCTTCCCCCAGATGCCGGAGGTTACGGAGCAGGATGTGAAACGGTTGGAAACGCTCATCGATACCTGCCAGAAGGATCTGACGCCATTGAAAGAATTCATCCTGCCGGGCGGGGGAGTTGTCTCCGGGTTCCTCCATCAGGCCCGCACGATCTGCCGCCGCGCAGAGCGCGTGTGTGTGCGCCTTTCTCGTGAAGAGGCGGTCGAGCCGACGATCATCAAGTTTTTCAACCGCCTCGGTGACGCCCTGTTCGTGCTGGCGCGCTGGACCGCCAAGATGCAGGGCGAAGCCGAGTTTCTCTGGCAGCGGAGCGAGCGCGGGGAACAGCGCACAGGGCGAGACGAGTAGAAGCCAATGTTGCCTGTTGTGCAAAGATGGGGATGACCGTGCGCGCCGCTCGCGATGGATCGAGAGGGCGGCTGATCCTGGTGATCGGTGGTGCCGCGTCTGGCAAAAGCCAGGCGGCATTGGAGCTAGCGGGACACGCGAGGCCACGAGCGTTTGTGGCGACGGGGCGGGCCTTGGATCGGGAAATGGCCGAGCGGATCCGCCGTCATCGGGCTGCCCGGCCGACCGACTGGGTGACGGCGGAGGTGCCGCTCGACGTGGCCGACTGGTTCCGGACGGACGGGAGCCGGTATCGCGCCATTGTGCTGGACTGCCTGACCCTCTGGTTGAGCAACCTGCAGGGTGCCCGTGTGACGGGTCCGCGAGCCCTTGCCAAGGTGGAGGAATTGCTTCGGGCTATCCGGGCGACGAAGGCCCGCGTCGTCGTGGTGACCAACGAGCTCGGCCTGGGCCTCGTCCCGGTCAACGCGGCAGCCCGGGCTTTTCGGGATCTGGCCGGCCGGACCAATCAGCAAATCGCCGAAGCAGCCGATGAAGTGTACTTCGTCGTGAGCGGGCAGCGGCTGCGGATGAAATGATCAGGAGGCTTTCGACCCCATGACGTCGTTACAGGATCTGATCCGGAACATCCAGCCACCTGATCGGGACTGCGAAACACGAGTGCAGGCCCGCCTGGACCGGCTGACGAAACCACAGGGCAGCCTGGGACGTCTGGAAGAATTGGCGGTGTGGTACGCGGCCATCACCAGCCAGAGCCGTCCCAAGCTTCCGCGGGGGGCGGTGTTCACGTTCGCGGCCGACCACGGCGTGGCCGCCGCCGGTGTCAGTGCCTATCCGCAAGCTGTCACTGCCCAAATGGTCCTCAATTTTTTGCGCGGCGGCGCCGGGGTGAATGTCTTGGCCCGCCATGTCGGCCTCGAGGTCCGCGTCGTCGATATTGGCGTGGCGCACGACTTCGGACCGATCGCCGGGCTCATCGACCGGAAATTGATGAAGGGGACCGGCAACATGCTGCACGAGCCGGCAATGAGCCGCGAGACGGCCGAGCGAGCCTTGCTGGTGGGGATCGAACTCGCCAGCCAGGCGGCGGCTGAAGGGATCGGCGTGCTCGGCACCGGGGACATGGGGATCGGCAATACCACGGCGAGTTCGGCGATTACCGCCCTCTTGACCGGCCAGCCGGTTGCCAAGGTCACGGGGAGGGGAACCGGCATCGATGACGCGACATATGCGCACAAGGTGTCTTTGATCCAGCGGGCCCTGGAACGACACCGTCCCAACCCCGCCGATCCAGTGGATGTCTTGGCGAAGGTGGGCGGCCTGGAAATCGGCGGCTTGGCCGGTTTGATCCTCGGGGCCGCGGCGGCGCGGGTGCCGGTCGTGCTGGATGGATTCATCGCCGGGGCCGCGGCGTTGATCGCCGTCGGGTTGCAGCCGCGTTGCCAGGACTATCTGATTGCCTCGCATCGGTCGGCCGAACCGGGCCACCGGGTGGTCCTCGATCATCTGCGGCTCAACCCCTTGCTGGATCTCGATCTCCGGTTGGGCGAGGGAACCGGTGCCTGCCTTGGCATCGGACTCTTGTTCGCCTCATTGAAGGTGCTGACGGAGATGGCGACCTTTGAGGAGGCCGGCGTCTCGGAAAAGAGCGACTAACCGATCGCGAAAAGCACCGCTTACAGCCATCGGATCAAACCAACGTGTACTTCCCCGAGGGTCGTTGTTTCCCATGAGCGACCGATGATCCGTCACTTCCTCGTTGCCTGGCATTTTCTCACCGCTGTTCCGCTCACCAGACGGCACTCTGCGCCTGCCCCTCATGAACTCGCCGCCTCGATGGGATGCTTCCCGATGGTTGGCCTGATGCTCGGAGGGCTGGTGGCCGTCACCGATCTGCTCGTGAACCGGCTGTTCGCCCCGGAAGTGGCCAATTTGCTCGTCCTGCTCGTGCTGGTTGCCATCACCCGCGGCCTGCATCAGGACGGCTTGGCGGATACGTTAGATGGACTGGCCGGAGGTCGGACTCCGGTGGAACGACTGGCCATCATGCGGGATGGGCGGATCGGTGCGATTGGCGCGACCGGCCTGTTTTTCGCACTGGCCTTGCGCTACGCGGGCCTGCTGGCCTTGCCCTCTCACGCCCGCTTCTCGGTGCTCGTGAGTCTGCCGGCCTTTGGACGGTGGGCCATGGTGGTCGCCGCCTGGGCGGTTCCCTACGCCCGGGCCGAAGGCGGGTTGGCTGCGCCGTTTCTCGATCATCTGGCGCTTCGTCACGTTGTTGCTGCCACCCTGGTCATCGGGGTCTTGTCCTCGATGCTGTTTGGATGGGGCGGTGCGGTGACCGGCCTGGTGAGCGGCGTGGTGCTGGCTCGGACCTGTACGGCGCTCTGCAGGAGGTTCCTCGGAGGCGTGACGGGCGACACCCTTGGCGCGACGAACGAAGTGGTCGAAACCGCGTTCCTGTTGGCCTGTCCGATGCTCCTGAGGCTCTGATGACAGCCGGTGAGTTGATCCTGGCCGCTGTGTTGGACGGAGTATGGGGGGATCCCCGGTGGCTCCCGCACCCGGTCCGCCTCATGGGCCGGACGATCGTCTGGTTTGATGACCGAATCCGCTCCAGGTGCCGCACCCCTGTGGGGCTCCGTGGGGCCGGAGTCGTGCTGGCCGCCGGACTCCCCTGTCTTGCCTATGCAGCCGGTTGGCTGGCCATCGCCATCGGCGCTGCGCTCGGGGCGTGGATTGCAAAGGGCGTGACCGTGGTCCTGGCCTATACGACGCTTGCGGCCAGGGATTTGCTCGACCACGTCCGGGCCGTGGAGCAGGCTCTCGCTTCCGGTGATCTGGCAAGGGCTAGAGAGGCGGTCTCCCTGATCGTCGGGCGCGATACTGACAGGCTGGATGAAGCGGAACTCATCCGGGCCACCCTCGAGACCCTCGCCGAGAGCACCTCGGACGGGGTCATCGCCCCGCTGTGTTACCTGACGATTGGCGGCGGGCCCTTGGCACTGGCCTACAAAGCGGTAAACACGCTGGATTCCATGATCGGCCATCGCGATGAGCGATACGAGCACTTCGGCTGGGCCTCGGCTCGGCTGGATGATCTGGCCAATTGGGTTCCGGCGCGCCTGACCGCTGTCTTGATCGTCGCGGCTGCTGGGCTTGTGGCCCAGCGCCTCGATGTCGTGAACGCAAGTTGGCGGATCCTTCGACGGGACGGACACCGCCACCCCAGTCCCAACAGCGGAAGGCCCGAAGCCGCCATGGCGGGCGCACTGGGTGTCCAGCTTGGCGGGGTGAATTACTACGACGGACGACCCTCCGAGCGCCCGCGGCTCGGCGATCCGGGACGGGCCTTGACGGTCCAGGATATCCGGCGGGCCCGGCACATCTCGATTGCGACCTCGGTCCTGGGTGTGCTGCTCGCCGCTCTCGTCCTCGTCTTATGAAGATCGACGACGGCCACGGTGGCAACGTGTATGCGGCGTCCCGCGAATTGGGTGTCCCCATCAAGCGGGTGGTGGATTTCAGTGCCAGCATCAATCCGCTGGGACCGTCGCCGCTGGCGATACGGGCGATCACGGAGGGGCTCCCAACGCTGCGACATTACCCGGACCCGGATTGCCAGGTTCTGCGCTCCGCTCTGGCTGAACGATGGGCACTGCCGCCCGATCGGTTCGTGATCGGCAACGGCTCAGCCGAATTGATTCACGTGCTGCCTCGTGCGCTCAAGGTTCGCCGTGCGCTCGTGCTGGGCCCCACCTTCTCCGAATACGCGCGGGCGGTCGAATTGGCGGGAGGCACAGTCGAGGTCGTGATGGCTAGGCGCTCGGATGGCTACAGGCTCCCCCTCGATGAGGCGCTCAAGCGGATCCAAACAGACAGGCGGGTCGAGGCGGTCGTGTTCGGTCATCCCAACAGTCCGACCGGGCAAGCCTGTTCGGCGACCGAGGTGCTCCGTCTGGTGCATGCGGCCGCTCAACGATCGGTGTGGGTGATTGTTGACGAAGCGTTCGTCGAGTATTGCCCCGAGCGGTCGGTCCTCCGCTACATGCCTGGTCATCCTAGGGTTGTGGTGCTTCGGAGCTTCACCAAGTTTTACGCGCTGCCCGGGCTGCGGGTGGGATACGCCGTGGGCTCGAAGCGAGTGATGGACACGATCCGGCGCCACCTGCCGCCATGGTCGGTGAACGCGCTGGCCCAGCACGCGGCCGTGGCCAGCTTGGCCGATCACCGGTACGAGCAACGGAGCGTGGCCTTCATGGATCGGGAGCGCGCACGGTTCATCGCGCGATTGCGCTCCATCCCGGGCGTCACCGTGTATCCCTCGGCCGCCAATTTTCTCTTAGTCGAATTGCCGCCGGGATGGCGCGCCTCGGCGATCGTCGCGGCCCTCCGGAAGCACCGGCTGCTGATCCGTGACTGTTCAGCCGTTCCTGGCCTGACCGAACGGACAGTCCGGATTGCGGTGCGGAGGGCGAAGGACAATGAACGGTTGGCGTCGTGGCTCGCAAGGCTCGTGACCGGAGGTGTCCATGGAAAGGCGTAGTGCGAACTGGCCGGGATCGTGTTATCGGGTGATCGGGCGGACGTTGGTCATCGATCTCGGTCGAGCCAGACCCATCTTGTCCTCTGCCCCATACCACGGAGGATTCGTTCGGGCCCGGCATATCCTCAATCATCAGGTCGCGCCCCTGTCGCACGCGAGCCGGTCGAGGAACCGGTGTGATCCCGGACGCTATCTGACCCGGGTGGCCGCTTCGCTCGGAATCCACGGACGCTGCGTCGGATTCATGACGGCCGTGCCGATGACTCGATCGGTAATGCTGCGTGAAGAGGACACACGCTGCGGTCTGTGGGTGGAATGCTTCTGCACCGTCGGCGTGACGAACGCGGTGCGAGCGGGTGACCCGCCGGTGGATTGCCGGCGCCGCCGCCCGCTCGGCACCATCAATATCATTCTGGTGACCAATGCGTGTCTGACCGACTCGGCCATGGTCGGAGCCGTACAAGTGGCGACCGAAAGCAAGGCGGCGGTATTGCTCGAACGGGAGGTCCCGAGTTCGGTCAGCGGGGAGCTTGCGACCGGCACGGGCACGGATGCCGTGGCGGTCGCTTGCGGCTTGCAGGGAGGGGGGCCAGTGCTTCAATACAGCGGCACCCATACGGAGATCGGTGCCATGATCGGCCGTTTGGTGCGACAAGGTGTGCAGGTGGGATTGGATCGCGCGGACTGGCGGTCGAACGGCCTCCCATCCGTGAGGAGGGGAGGATAGGATGGCCGCCATGGCCCAAAGCTTGATGATTCAGGGCACCGGCTCCCACGTCGGCAAGTCTGTCCTGGTGGCGGCACTGTGTCGGCTTTTCGTTCGAAAGGGGCTCCGGGTCGCACCGTTTAAGGCCCAAAACATGTCGAACAACTCGTTCGTGACGCCGGACGGAAAGGAGATCGCTCGGGCCCAAGCGGTCCAAGCCGCCGCTTGCCGGCTCGCGCCGAGGGCCGACTTCAATCCGATCTTGATCAAGCCGGCCGGAGACCAGCAGGCTCAACTGGTGGTAGGCGGCGTGGTTGCCGGTTCCCTCCAGGCTTCAGACTTCGGGCGTCTGCGTCGGGAATTCGAACCCGCGGTGCGAGAAGCTTTTTTCCGTCTGGCTCGAGAATTCGACCTGATTGTTCTTGAGGGGGCCGGGAGTCCGGCCGAGGTGAATCTGCGTGAATACGATCTCGCCAATATGTGGATGGCGCACCTGGCCAATGCGCCGGTGATTCTAGTCGGCGACATCGATCGAGGCGGAGTGCTGGCTGCGCTGGTCGGAACTATGGCGCTCTTACGCGACGATGAGCGACGTTATGTGAAAGGGTTTGTAATCAATAAGTTCAGAGGCAATCTTCAATTGTTACTTCCGGGTATCGACGTCGTTGAACAGGCCGTTCAACGACCCTGTCTGGGGGTGCTTCCTTATTGCCAGACCATCACTCTGCCCCAAGAAGATGCGCTGGAATGGGCGATGGTCTCCCGCATCCCGATGCGCGAGGATATCGTGACCATCGGCGTGGTCGATGTGCCCTTTCTCTCCAACTTTACCGACTTCGAAGCGTTGGCACTCGAGCCGGATGTATCACTGCGACGGATCACTGGTGCAGACAGCGGGGTGCCGGATGTGTTGATCTTTCCGGGCGCCAAGAACACGCCGCGGGCGCTCCGGTTCGTCAGGGAACGCGGATTGGATCGGTTGGCTCGGCAAGTCTTTGCTGCGGGAGGAACCGTGCTGGGAATTTGCGGGGGCTATCAGATCCTGGGCCATCGGATCTTGGACCCGGACGGCGTCGAGTCGTCCGACCGAGAATTGGAAGGTTTGCATTTGCTGAACACCGACACGACGTTCTCGACCCGGAAAATCACGGTCCCCGTGGTTGGCGTGCATCGGGGATTTGGGGCTCCGGTCCACGGCTATGAAGTTCATATGGGGCGAACGGTTCTCGGGGACGGGACTGTTCCGTTTCTCGACGTGCGCCAACCCCATGAGTCGTCCTACCATCCGGACGGCGCGATGTCGCCAGACGGGCGGATCCTGGGAACCTATGTGCACGGGCTGTTCGATGCGCCGGTGTTTCGCCGATGCTTTCTCAATGCCATCAGGCAAAGGCGCGGACTGCCACCGCTCGATCCGACCATTGGACCTTCCCTCGATGACGGCCTCGATCAGTGGGCCGATTTTGTCGCCCGGCACCTCGATGTGCCGCGCATTGAAGCCCTCATCAGCCAGCCTGTTTGACCGCGGCTTTGCTCCAATCGCTGTTTCGACCGGTGTGTGATCTCCCCGATATCCATTTCCTGCGCTTGGCGGCTGGAGAGGCGCTCTGGTTCTCAGGCAATCATTCGTTTCTCTCAATCCCGTTATTGAGTTCCAAAAAACGTCACGAGATGGACAACGAATGGACAGGAACGGACGAGAGCGGACCGTCTTTTCCCCTTCCAGCGAAGCACCGTTGGTGTGTCACAGTCCATGCGACTTCGACAATATTTTCGGGCGTTGAGTGAGCCATGAGAAAACGACGGCTGTGGCTGAACTTAGGTCGGCATAGAAGTTGCTCTTTGCCTCGTTTCGGGCATTGCTCCTTCTTTTTTGTTATCGACCGGTATGCAATCCTCACCGACTCACTTCGCGAGCTCTGTGTTCAGTTTCTCGGTACAGACTTCTCCGGCAGCTCTACTCAGACTCAAGATCGTCAGGAGATCCCATCCAAGGAGGATGTCATGAGCGTGCGAGTCACTGCGCTGATTCTTGGGTTGTCCGCGAGCCTAACGCTTCTGGCCGCGGGAGCACAGGCCGCAGACGAAGCCGAAACGGCGGACCTCTTGATCAAGTTGCTGAAGGTCGGGCGCGGGGTAGTATCGGACCATCAACCGTTGATCAACGATGCGTCTAAGGGCAACAAAGGATTCACCCAGGATTTCCTCGCTAGCCAAGTGATCGAACGGTTCCGGCGACAAACGAAGATCGATCTGAGCAGACCCGGTGGCGTTCCTAGCGCGTCGCTTTTGTTGAGTCTGCTCGAAGCGGAGAAAGAAGTGGTCGATGAAGCCCAGCCGGTCATCAACAAACAGGGCGTCGGATTCAAAGGATTTCTTCCGGCGGTGTTCGCACGCAAGGTAGGAGAAAAGTTCTATCGAAAGACCGGGATTCGGCTGAAGCTGACGGGGACGGAGTACCGGTATCCGGGCAACAAACCCGATGAATTCGAAGCCGAAGTCTTGCGCATGTTCGCCGATCCCCGCCATCCCAAGGGGCAGCCTTACAGCAAAGTGATGACGATCGGCGGAAAGCCGGTGCTTCGGATTATGGATCCCGAATACGCAGGGCCGACGTGCTTGATTTGTCACGGCACCCCGAAAGGGGAGCGTGATATTACGGGAATGAAAAAGGAAGGATGGAAAGAGGGGGACTTGGCTGGAGCGATCAGTTTGACAATGCCGCTGAAATAGAGGCGCGGTGACGCTTCGGTTTCGGAGCGGAGGTTGAATGGCAAAATTGCAAAGGTCCTGGGGCGATCTGGGGTGAGAAGGAGGAAGAACGAACCATGAGCAAGATCGTCGTTGTGGATGATTCTTATGCGGAACTGCAAATGATCGAAGGATATTTGAAGTCGGCGAACCATACGGTGGTGTCCTATCTGAGCGCCGACAAGTTGGAGGAAAAACTGGCGATCGAGAAGCCTGACCTTATTATCCTCGACGTGGTGATGCCCGGCCGCAATGGGTTTCAGGCCTGCCGTGATCTGAAAAATGATGACCGCTTCAAAAACATCCCGGTTGTGCTGTGTACCTCGAAAGGTCAAGAAAGCGACAAGTTTTGGGGACAGCAGCAAGGCGCCAATGGGTACGTCGTGAAACCGTTTAAACCCGAGGACTTACTGGCGGCCGTGAAGCGGGCGCTCAATTGAGCGCCCGCTTTCGTGGCCGGCATCGTTGACGAGGATGGAACTCGCAAAAACCGTCCCATCCCAGCTTGGCCCTGCGGCGGAAGTACGGGCAGGGGACACGCCACACCGGATCTGTCTCATCGCGCTTGGAGGGGAACTGTTCGCCGTCGACCTCAAGTACGTGCGCGAGGTCTTCGAGGTGGAATCTGTCACACCGGTTCCGGGTATGCCATCGACCCTGACCGGCGTTGCGAATCTCAGAGGCACCGTCATGCCGCTTGCTGACCTCCGTCCTGTACTGGGTTTGCCCACATCCGGTCCGCGACCCCCATATGCCCTTGTCGTTCAATACGATGCACAACAGGTGGCCATCTTGGTCGATCAAGTTCCTGAGATTCGCACGATCCACGCTGACGAAATTCTGGAAGCTTCCACCCGCGGAAGCAAGGGAGTCAGGCCGTTCGTTTCGGCCATTGTCAAAGTCGACGAGCGAATGAGCGGATTCATCGAGATCCGAACCTTATTGGCCTGCGTGGAAGCGGGCGAAGGCAACTGAATGGCGGCAAAGATGTTGCGAAGCGTTGCGTGAGCCATATTTCGACGACTTGCGTTGTCGCTTGAGGAAGTGGAGTGGGAAGGAGGGCGCCATGGCGCGGCAGAGTGCGGCACAACGGGGGATTCAGACGTGGTTTAAGAACCTGAAAACCCTGCCCAAGCTGGTTCTCGGGTTCTCCAGTGTCGGCGTGGTGATGATCACAGTTGGCGTCATCGGTCTGGTTGGCCTCCAGCAACTGCGGGAGCGGTTGCGAATCGTCTACGAAGGATCGACGCAGGCCTTGGTCAATCTCGGAGCCAGCAGCACCAATCTGGGGTTGTACCACGACGCGATTCTGAATGCCGGCCGGGTGACCAGGAAATCCGATTTCGAGGATGCAGTGCAACCCCTGGCAGATCTGAAGCGCAAAACCCTGGAGCCCCTTGAAGCCTATGCGCAAACGCAGTTGCGGGAGTCTTCCAGCGGGCGGAGCGAAGCCAAGGACTTGGAACGGCTCCGCAAAGCCCTGGACGAATACTTTTCTTCCGCCGAGGGCGCCATAAGCGCGTTCGCCGACAGCTTCTCTCCGACGTTGAACGAAGACCAACGGCAGGCAATGCGGGATCTCGGAGGACTGGCCCTTTCGGTGGAAGTCGCCAATAAGTACAACGCCGCCACGGTCCAGGTGCGAGAGCTCCTTACGACCGTTCGGGAGATCGCCAAGGAACTCAACGATCAGGGACAAGCGGAGGCGACATATCGAACCCGAATCGTGCTTGCCGGCGCGCTGCTTGCGGTCATCATCGGCGGTGCGATCGGATATCTTTTGTCGCGGTTCTTTTCGCGGGGCGTCATTCACATTGCGCAAGTGGCCGAACAGGCCGCGGCCGGTAATCTCCAGGCCCGTGCCAAGGTGGAGAGTACGGACGAATTAGGGCAGATGGCCAAGGCGTTCAACGCCATGCTCGACCGAATCACCGCTCTTGTCCAGACCGAGGAAGAACGCGATGCCATGCAGAAGCGCCTGATGCAGTTTCTGGTGCTGGTCTCGGAGGTCAGCAAGGGGGACCTGACGAAACGCGGTGAAGTCACGGCCGATATGTTCGGGAACTTGGCGGACGGCTTCAACCTGATGTTGGGACGGTTCACTCAGTTGATGAAGCAAGTCCGGGAAGCGGCGGAACGTGTGAATAAATCGGCGAGCGCATTGCGAGAGACAGCGGGTCAGATGTCCCGCACAGCCCAACATCAGGCCGACGAATCCGTGAAAACCTTAGCCGCCGTCGAACACCTTGCTCTCTCCATGCGGCAAGTGGCCGAGACGGCCGGGGCGTCTTCCGAGAGCGCCAAACAAGTACTGCAGGCGACCGAGCGCGGGCGCATCGCGGTGCAAGAAACCGTGCAGGACATGCAAAACATCCGGGCAGCGGTGCAGCGGATGTCCAAACAGGTCAAGGCGCTGGGTGATCGCTCGTTGGAAATTTCTCAAATCGTTTCGACCATTCGCGACATCGCCTCGCAGACCAACCTGCTGGCTTTGAACGCCGCCATCGAGGCGGCCGGTGCGGGTGAAGCCGGAGCCCGATTCGCTGTAGTTGCGGATCAGGTGAGAAAGCTGGCCGAGAGCTCGACCCAGGCCACCCGCGAAATCGCGGATCTGGTGAAAGTGATCCAGACGGAAACGCAAGATGCCGTCGTGGCGATGGAGCACGAGACCCAGGCGGTGGAGGCTGGCTCGGCTTCGGCCCTTCGGACGGGTGATGTGTTCAAAGAGATTTCGGAGATTGCCCAGCGATCGGCGGAGTTGGCCCAAAGCATCGCGAACGCGGCCGTCGAGCAAACCGCGTCGACGGACAAGGTGGGGCAATCGATCAAAGACTTTACCGGAGGCGCGGTGGCGACGCAGAGGGCTACGGACGCCACGCGACACACGATCGAGGAGATGGCCAAGCTGGCCGAAAGTCTGACGGCTTCCGTTGCACAGTTCAAACTGGCTTAGCGAACCGACGGCAACGGCATTCTTTCACCTGCGCCGAAAAGGAAGCGCAAATGAGCAGCGACTTTGATCGGGAGTCCCTGATCAGCATCTTTGTAGCCGAAGCGACGGATGGCGTGGCGACGCTGTGGACCGCCCTGCATCCCGCCGGGCAGGCGTTCCCGACAAAGGAAGCGGTGCAGGAATATCACGTGATTGGTCACAAACTGAAGGGAGCCGCGCTGATCTACGGTTATTGCGGCCTCGCCAAGCTGGGAGATGCGTTGGAAACCGTTCTCGAACGGGCGTCCGCGATTGCGCAATCAGACTGGCCCCGAGTCGTTTCGGCTTTGCGGGAGCTCATTAAGCTCTTTCGTTCGCAGCTCGATGTCATCGGGCGCGGTGGACAGGAGGACGCTGGTCTGATCGAAAAATGGCTGCAGCATTGGACCGAGCTAGTGCCTTCGTTCTGCACACACAAACAAAGCGATGCCCAAGCCGAGGGCGAATTACTGTCCGCCGATTACCTGGTGCCGAAGCTCGACGCTGCAGTGCTGTCTTATTTCGCGCCTGAGGTGCAAGAACATCTTGAGGTCATAGAAGGACTCCTGCTCCGGTTGGAAGAGAGCCCCGAGGATGCAGAGAGCATCCAGCATTTGTTCCGCACGGTGCACACGCTGAAGGGATCTGCCCACACGGTCGGTTTCCAGGCAATCGGCGATGTCGCGCATTCGGTCGAAGATTGCCTGGAAGCCGTCCGCGAGGGCCGGCTTCGGATGTCTTCCGGGCTCATTGAGCTGATATTGAAGGCGGTCGATGTAATCCGGGCTTTGATGCGCCGGGATCCCGGCAATCTGGAGCAGCTCCGACAGGATATGTTAACGAGCACACGAGCGCTGCGTCATGCGAGAGACGGCGAACGAGTTGAAGGCGGCCAGGTCTTCCCGGAGGACCAGCCGCATCGGGCTGCTCATGTTCACGAAACACCGACTCTTCCGTCCGTCCGGCAAGAAGTCGTTGCCGTGGAAGAAGAATGGCCCGACACCTATCTTGTTCCACATCTGGACCCCGAAGTGCTGTCGTACTTCGCTCCTGAAGCGCAGGACTATATCGAGACCATCGAAACGCTGGTTCTCCGATTGGAGAAAGAGCCGCAAGACCAAGATACCATCCACCAGCTCTTCAGAACCGCCCATACGCTGAAGGGCTCCGCTTATACGGTCGGCTTCCAAGCGATCGGCGATCTCATGCACCACGTCGAAGACTTCATGGGAACGGTGCGGGACGGGCGAATCCAGGTGAAGCCCGGCCACACCGACATTATTCTCCGAGCCGTCGATGTGATCCGGGTCTTGATGCGGCGTGATCTCAGCGTGGTTCGACAGACTCGAGAGCGTTTTGCGGCGGTGATGCAGGATCTGAAGAGGTTGGACCAGTTGCAAGCGGTCCAGAGTCCTTTGGAGGATCGACCGTTCGTCGAACCGGCCGATTCGGCGCAAACGACCGATCAACAAAAGGGCCACGAGGTCCATCAGCAGAAAGGTCAGGGTCAGGAGCCTAAAGGACAGGAAGGACGGGAAGTGATTCGGGTCAGCCGCGATCGGTTGGAACGCCTGCTGAACCTCGTCGGCGAGTTGGTGATCGGTCGCGGCCGTCTTGAGCAACGCCTGCTCGTCCTCGAGCAGTTGTCACACCAAGTGTTGGCTTGTAAAAACCGACTGCTGGATTCCGTGCGAACGTTCGAGGACAAGCATATGTTTTCCTACGCCCCGCCCGCTATTGTATCAGCATGCGTCGAGTCCACCACACCGGTGTTTCCGGGGCTCAGCGATTTCGGGACCTTGGAGTTCGATAAATACGACGATTTCAACATTCTTGCTCGACGCATCAGTGAGGTCACGGCCGACATCAGCGAGTCGATGTCTCAGCTCAGCGGGTCGATTCGGCGCGCCCGAGAGGATATGAGCCAGCTTCAACAGTTGACGCGCAGTATGCGGGATGAAATCGCCCGAGCTCGCATGGTTCCCATTGGTTCGCTCTTTACCCGGTTCAGCCGGGCGATGCGAGAAATGGCTCGTGCGACGAGCAAAGAGGTCACTTTGGTGACCTCGGGTGAGCACACGGAGATCGACACAGGGGTCGTCGAGCGGTTGGTGGATCCGCTCATTCACCTGGTTCGCAACGCCGTCTATCATGGGATCGAGCCGACCGCGGTCCGAGTCGCTCAGGGAAAACCGGCCCAGGGTACCATCTATCTGCACGCGGCGCATCGGGGTAATTCGGTGATCATTGAGGTGGAGGATGACGGGGCTGGTCTCGATATCGACAAAATCAGGGAGAAAGCGGTCGCCTTGGGTCTTGTCAGACCGGAGGTCGCACAGTCTCTTCCGGAATCGGAAGTGATCAAGTTCATGTTTTTGCCGGGCTTTTCGACAGCGGAACAGGTCGGCGATCAGGCTGGACGCGGAATCGGGCTGGATGTCGTCAAGCGGGTGATCGAAACAATGAACGGGCACCTCGACGTCGAATCGGTTCGAGGTGTCGGAACCAAATTTACGCTGCAGCTTCCGCTGACCCTACTCATTGCCACCGCATTGATGGTGCGGGTGGGGTCCGAGCGGTATGCGATTCCGTTGCCCAGTGTGAGGGAGGTCACGATGCCGTCCCCGGAATCGATCCAGCGGGTAGCGGATCGCACGATCCTCCGTATCGGCGACGAAGCGATCGAGGTGCAACCCCTTCAGCGGCTGCTGCAGATGACGCTGGAACCGTCAGAGGGGCTCATGCCCATCGTGATCGTTCGCACCGCATCCGGTCCATTTGGTCTCTCGGTCGACGAATTGCTGGGCCGTCAGGAGATCGTGATCAAGACGTTGGGCACGCTAAGACCGCTTCAGCGTTCCTGTTTCAGCGGCGCTACGATCGATCCGGAAGGCCGAGTGATTTTGGTGCTGGACGTTGCCAAGCTTGTCGCCGGGCAAGGCCACGAGCCGATCGCGTGGTCAGAACCGGCCATTCCGCAACTCGTGTCGGGCGAAGCACAGAGGAATCAAAGCGGAATCCCCGAGGCTGTCCCTTCGGACTTGCCGATTCTTCTCATCGATGATTCGCTTAGCATTCGAAAGTTTGTGGGACGGATGCTCGAATCCGCTGGCTATCGCGTGGACACGGCGGTCGACGGCGAAGAAGGGTTGCGGAAGGCCTCAACGCAGGGGTATCGCTTGATTATCACGGACTTGGAGATGCCCAAGCTCAACGGCTATGAAGTGATCCAAGCACTGAGGAGCCGACCACAGACTCAAGCTACGCCCATTCTCGTTATGACGACTCGCGCGGGCGAGAAGCATCGGCAAATGGCCATCAGCATCGGCGCAACCGCGTACATCGCCAAGCCGGTCGAGGAACGAGCCCTCATCCGCGAGGTTGGACGGTGGATCGGACAAGAAGCGGCTGCCAAGGTTTAAGTGGAGAATGTGGAGGCTGTGCCCCCCATCGTCCGCCCGAGGCTCTTAGCATTAAGAGAAGCGGAGGTTCCGGCAGGAGTCGAACATGAGTCTTCGCGGTCATAAGACCGTCGCGACCTCTGTCTCCCCCAGCGTGCGGTTGCTCGTTGTGGACTTTGGCAATATACACCTGGCAATACCGGCCGATACGGTCCGCGGCATTTTGAAACCGGAACAGGTGCCCGACAGCGATGTCCTGTGTGTTCTGGGTGTGAGCTATCCTCTCATTGATCTGGCTCGACGTTTGGGCCTTCCGCGAAAGCCGTCCACCGCAGACATACGAGTGATTTTGTGTTCCGAAGGAGGTCGTCACTGCGCTTTTCAGGTCGACCATGTGATCGGCCTGATCGACGTGGGACGTCTCGGTCTGTTGCCGCTGCCGCCGCAGTTCCGAGGCGAAGAGCGCCGCTGGTTCGACGGTTTGTTTGTGTTCCGCGAAACGGCGGCTCTGGTCCTGAATTGCGGGTGGATTTTGCAGGGAGGGCGTTGGACCTCCACGGAGAATCAGCCTGCTGAGGTGATGATGCCTTCGCAGGCAACTCCGAGCGTACACGGTATGAATCGGCCGATCCCGTGCGTGGCGGAGTGAACCGGGTGCGGGGATGTTAAGGAGCCTGCAGCAAAAGTCGCAATCCAAGCCATCGAGATTGTGCAGCCTGGTGGTGTTTGCTGTCGGAGGGCAACGCATAGCCGCCAGGGCGGAAGAAGTAGGCAGAGTGTCGCATTGGCCTGAGACCATGCCGATTCCCAGCGAAACCCCCTTTGTGAAGTCCGTGGCACGATGTGACAAAGAAGTCTTGCCGGTCTTTGATTTCGCGGCAAGACTCAATGTGCACGTGCAAGGCAGGGCACCCCTGTGCCTGGTCGTCAAGCACGAGGACGGTCCCATGGCTATTTGTGTTGACGAAGAGATTCCCGTTCTGCAGATGGTCGAGCCTTCCGCCGTACAGCCGTACAGCGGGCCCGATCCCGACATCGTCGCCACGTATGTGGGCGAGGCCGATTGCATCCCGATCTATTCGTTAGCCACTCTCGGCAAGATGGGTGCCGGAAAAACGTCCACGTAAGAGTTGGTGCTGGAGGAAAGGGAACAACCGTATGCCGAAGATTCTGGTAGCGGACGACAGCATCGCGGTGCGAAAGGTGGCTGAGCGCCTTCTGACCGAGGCCGGACTCGGGGTCATGCTCGCCGCTAACGGGGAGGAGGCTATGGCCGTTTTGTCGAAGGAACGGCCAGATCTCATTGTTTCCGATGTGATCATGCCGGATAAGAGCGGGTATGAAGTCTGTGCGTTCGTCCGTTCGCAGCCGGCTTTGTCTCACATACCTGTTCTCTTGATTTCGGGCATCGTCAACGACGAGGTGACGAGACAGGCGGAATCGTGCAAGGCGGATGGAGTGCTTAAGAAGCCCTTTCAAGGCACATCGCTGAGAGACCGGGTTCTGGACTTGCTTTCCAAACGTCCGCCGTTGGATACCGCAGCGACTCCGGTCGCGGAGGCCGGCGTCCGCCCCCACGCCTCAATCGCCGTGCCTTCCAGCAAGCCGACGGAACTGCGCAAGGTTCCCGACATTGATCCGACGCAATTGGACGCTTTGCGGCAAGCCGCAAGCCGCCTTGGAGAAGCGGAGGCGGCCCTGCGGGCCGAACGCGAGCGAACGGCCCAACTCGTCCAGCAGATCGCGGAATTGGAGCGCGAGTCGGCGAGAGTGAAGGATCTCGAATCGCAGCTCGCTGCGGAGCAGGAACGCGCCGCACTCTTGGAGAAGCGCGCGGCGGATGCGGAGCGGGTAGCAGGACGCGTGCAGGAACTTGAAGCGACCCTAGGCGCGGAGCGAGATGCGGCGGCGCAGTTGGTTCAGCAACTCAACGAGCTCGAATCGATCGGCAGGCGGGCCGTTGAGCTTGAAGCCATGCTGGCGACCGAACAGCGACACGCGGCTGAACTGTCGCAGCGATTGACCGACGCGCAACATCAGCTCCAACGGATGGCTGAGCTCGAGGCGGCGCTGGCCGCTGAACGAGAACGGATTGCGCAACTCAGCCGACGGGTCGAGGAGACGGAGCCAGCCGTCGTTCGCGTAAAGGAACTCGAAGCACAATTGGCGGCGGAACAGGAACGCGTCGAGCAGGCGACGAAGCGGGCAACGGAAGCGGAATTGGCGGCCCAGCAGGCGACCAAGCGACTTGAGGATATGGCCAGGAAGTTGGCCGAAATCGCGGGACTGGCTTCAAAACTCGCCCATGGAACGGACAAGCTCTAGGGATAGCGGCTTCTGCCGTTTCCCTTTCAAGCCGCGCGGCAAAAGCCTCTGTTGAGGTGGCCGATGGCACCTGACGCAGGCGACGAGGAATTTCAGCGGGAATTGCTCGAGCTGTTTGCGCAGGAAGGACAGGAATGGCTTGATCAGGCGGAGCAAGCCTTGAGTGACTTGGAAGGTCGCCCTCAGGCCGACCGCCATGCGAAGCTCGTCGAGGTGATCGCGCGGGCCCTGACGAATCTCGGAGGCTCCGCTGCGACGGTGAATCTGCCCGACATCGAACGATCCGCGTTTGCCCTCTTGCCGCTTCTTGACCAATTCCGCAACCCCGATGCCGTGATTCAGCCGGATTGTTTCACGTCGTTCCGCGACGATCTTCGACGAATCGCGGAGGCCATCGCTAAGCTCGCTGCCGTTTCTTTGATGCCGATCCAAGTCGGTGCCGTGGAGGATCACGATGATGTCGCTCGTCGTCCGACGACGTTACTGTGCGCGCTCAAAGAACTGCAGGCGACCCGTGCTCAGGCGTCGGAGCCGAACAGAAATCTGACCGAGGTCGTGATCCGCAAGCTCGAACGCGATCTGCAACAGGGGTTGGATCGGCTTGATGTGTCGTCGCTCCGAACCTTGTTGCAAGAACTGCAGGGAATGGACGAATATTTCCTGGAGACCCTGCGTCGCCGTATGCCGGCAATTGTACGAACGGTAGCCCGCCTGAACGAAACCGTTCCTGCTGGTCCCTTGCCGGACCAGGAATTGAACGAGACGATTCGCCACGTTCAGGACTTGCGAGAGATCGCTCAAACTGCCGACGCCACCCCCGTCGTGACATTCCTGACTGGATTGCATAGTTTTCTGACCGTAGTTGCGCAACGCCGGGTTGTACTTGCCGCACAAAGAATTGAAGCGGTGGCATCCCGCCTGCCCGAGGTCCTGTCCATGGCCCATCAGTGGGTGGCTGTCGGAGAAAGTGAACGAGCGGCGATCGACAAGCTTCTTCCTGCGTAAGTCGTCGTCTTTCATTCTCTATCGCTACAACGGCGCGTTGGCTTCCTATCCACCTCAACTTTTGCAAGTTCTTGACTAATCGTCGGATTCGGACTAAGTGTTGACCAATATGCACTACGAAGAGTACTGGGGGTTAGAGGCAGCGCCTTTCGAAAACGTGCCGGATCCCCGGTTTTATTTTCCTTCGGTCAAGCACGAGTCGGCCCGGCAACGGCTCCGCTATGGGATTCAGGGCCGCAAAGGAGCGGTCATGCTGACTGGAGAGATCGGGTGCGGGAAGACGTTGCTCAGCCGTGAGCTCATTGTGAGCCTCCCAAGGTCCCAATACGACATTGCGCTCGTCGCGAATCCGGCGCTGCAGGCGGTGGACTTTCTCTCCGAGGTGCTCTATCAATTTGGGATCGAGCCTGCCGGAAGCAAAGCCGAGCAAGTACGCAGCCTGAACGCGAAGCTGTTCGCCAATCACGAACAGGGGCTTGCGAGCGTACTGATCGTCGATGAAGCGCAAGCCATCGAAGATGACCATGTGTTTGAGGACCTCAGGCTCCTGCTCAACTTTCAACTCAACCATCGCTTTCTGCTCACGCTGGTCCTGATGGGACAACCGGAACTGAAGGCGCGGGTCGAACGAAACCCGCAGCTCAATCAACGGATCAGCGTCCGATATCACCTTGCCCCCTTCAACGCCGAAGAGACCCGCGACTACATTGTCACTCGCATGATGGCGGCCGGTTGTCGACGCGAGGTCTTTACCAAGGATGCCGTCTGCCGGATCTACGAACACACCCACGGTGTGTGTCGGCTGATCAATTCGTTGTGCGATTTCTGCCTCTTGCTAGGAGCAATGGACAAGACCGAGCGCATCGATGCCGGGGTGGTTGACCAGGCCTGTCAGACGGTGTGACTGATCAAGGGACTCAAAGCATTCTGGATAAATGGATAAGCGATAATGGATACACAAGGTCAGAAGGCCAGCGAGCAGCCTGGGCCGGGTCTTCCCAGCGACATGCGGTCCGATCGACAGGGCGGTCCCGCTCAATCCGATCCTCCGTCGGACGAAAACTGGTACGGACGCGCCGAGCATGAGCTTTCGCGGATTGCCGCTGCAGTTCGTCAGGAACAGAGCTTCGGTCTAGATGAACTGTCAATTATCGCGACCGGCATGGTATCGTCCCTCCAGGCAAGTGATCGGCTTGTTGTGCAGGCGCTTTCCAGTCCGGCCGGAGATCCTCTCATTACGAACCTTGTCAACGTTGGGATCCTGGCAACCAAAGTCGGGATGGGATTGGCCTATTATGGAGAGGAACTGAAACGACTCGCCTTGGCCGGACTTACGCACGATATCGGAATCTTTGCCGTACCTCCGGCATTGGTGACCAAATCCGGACGGCTGACGCAGGAAGAGCGAGCACTGGTTGAGCGTCACCCGGAGCTGGGATTCCGCGTGGTGAAGAAAATCGGCCGAGAGTACGACTGGCTGGCGCAAGTGATTCTGCAGGCTCATGAACGTCTGAGTGGCCAGGGGTATCCCAATAAACTCAAGGGACGGCAGATCAACGAAATGGCACAGATTATCGGCGTCGTGGATGTGTTTGACGCGCTGATCAGCCCGCGGCCCTACCGACGCAGGTTGCTGCCGCATGAAGCAATACGGGAACTCTTGGTGGCGGAGCGGACCGCTTTTCCACGAGAAATCATGAAGGCGCTTGTCGAGCAATTGGGGGTCTATCCGCTTGGAACTGTCGTCCGGCTGAATACCGGTGAAACAGGAGTGGTTGTTCGGACCAACCGGCGGTATCCCATGCGGCCGATCGTGCGGGTTGGTGAAAAACACGAAGCAGGAGATTCCGCTCATTCCAACGAAATTGACTTGAGCGCGGTGCCGTTGGTTTCCATTGTGGAAGCGCTCGATCCGCCGGCCGTCGACCGGATCTCTTTTGCATTCCGGTCTTCTGCTCCGTTGCCGTCTTCTCAGAAAGTTGCGGCGGCGTCCGAGCCGTTTTTCGTTCTCCTAGAAAGCCTCGATGCTATTGCTTCCGCCATCCAGGAGGTCGTAGAAACGAAAGGCAAAAACAGCGCCAAGGCCGAGGCGCCGTCGGTCCACGTCGCCCACACGATTTCTCCGCTTCCGGAAAGGGACACCTCCGACGCGCGGTTCCACAAAGAGGTCTTGGGGCTCTTCGCCTTGGAAGCGCGGGAATGGCTTTCACAAATCCAAGGCGCCTTGAGGAAACTGCAAGGTGAACCTTCGTTTCGCTTGCGCGCCAAGTTGGTGGATGTGATCCGCCACGGTATTACCAATTTGGGCAGGTCGGCTGCCACCGTGCAGTTATCGGACATTGAGCGCATGGCGCTCGGTCTGTTGCCTCTTCTGCAATCGATCGGGGACCGGGAAATGGTCGCGACGAGCGAGCAATTGGCTTCCCTGCGAGAAGGAATCGACCGTATTACCGCCGCCGTCCGGGATGTGATGGCAGGCCATGATGTCGAGACGCAAATTGCGCCGCCAGCCGCTCAAATCCCTGTTGAAGCCGAGGTGAACCTGAGTGGGCCGGTCTCTCCAGCAATGAAGGAACCAAAGCCATCGCAACCCGATGCTGAATTGCAGCGGCCGACTGCTCCGATCCTAGATGTCCTGCGCGACTGGCGTGATGCGAGACCGCGAGCCATCGGATTTACGCGGGACGTGTTGGATACGGTTATCCGATTGGCTGAACAAGAGAGGGAAAAGGCAACCGGGTCGATCGATGCCCGGGCCATTGAACGAATCTTGCGGGAACTTGAGGGCATGGATGAACAGTTTCTCGCGGAGGTCCAGAAACGTGTCCCGTTGATCATACGCGCAGTGTCTGCTTTGAAGGCAAGATGTGTGGAGACGGCGATTTCCAGTGAGAGTCTTGAACCGATTGTTGCGGAGGTGGACTGCCTTTATGAAGCGGCTCGGAAGGTCAATGCCACCGCCATTATGCTCTTTCTGCATGGACTGAGAACCTTTTTGACTGTGGCGGCCCATCGGAAAGTGACGCTCGTCCTGCAACGGCTCGAAGCTGTTGAGGCCAGGCTTCACGCACTGATTCCCATGGCCCAGCAATGGGTTGCTGTCGGACGCATCGAGCGGGCATCGATCAGTGAGATCCTTCCGGTCTAATTCCACGCCGATGAAGTAGGTCGTCCCGCCTCCCATCCTGTAACGATTCTCCGGGGTGATTCGCCGAGTCCATTGAAATCTCGAGAGATTCATTGCCCAAACTGTGGGCAGTTCGCGCACCGCATCGACCAGCCAGCGCAAGCTCTCTTTATCCACATCCTTGTCCACCGCCAGTCCACAGAAGATGTGGATTAGCCACCTGTTGCCGATGCGTGAATGAGTGGAGGCTCCCGGCACGTGCCAGCGGAAGGGAGTCGCGCTATAATTCGGCGCTGCCGCACGCTGGAGAAGGTGCTTCACTGGGCGGTGTGCAGCCAGGGGTGCGGGTGACAACGATGCCGAAGTTAGTGACCGTCAAGCGCTTGGAAGGAAACGTCGAGAAAGCCAGGGATTATGTCAAGACGCATATTCTCTTTCCGTCCGGTCTCCTGGGATTGATCTTCATGGTCGCTGGAACCGCGGCCTTGGGTTACCAGTGGCTCGCGATGGACACCTATACGTGGGCGACGTTTATGCTGAGCACAGGATTGTTGGTGTTGGGAGCTGTGTTGGGTTGGGGACAAACGAAATATCATCAATATCTTTTGCGCGAACATCCGGACGTGTTTGCGTCCCGGATGAAGGCCTTTCTGGCTCCTCGCAGCCGCGCGAGAAGAGAACCGACCCTGTCGCCGCTCATTCACCGTGGGCGCGAATTCATCCCGTTGGCTTACCTCGCCGGCATGCTTGTCTTACTCGCGGCTTCGACTGTGAGCGCGATGCTCGGAGATGTGTATTACGTAGCGGCGTATCTTCTGCCCTGGGCAGGATTTTTCTGGGCCAAGTTGTTCTTTTGGCGAGGTGTGATCCGATAGAGGGCGGGCGACAGTATCCGCCGCTTACGGGCGCCGTGGGTTCTTCTTCGTCCGCGCCCTCGCTTCCAGAAGTCGAATCCGCTCCTCCAGTTCGCGCACTTTCTGGCGTAACTCGGGCAATCGGGGGATAATGGCCTGAGCCTTGATGAAGGTCTCGTGCGGCATAGCCGGGGCTCCAGATACGATCTGATTCGGTTCCAGGTTGCGCGCGACTCCGGCACGGGCTGCGATCATGACGTGGTCGCCGATGCGGATGTGGTCGGCCAATCCGGCCTGTCCGCCGACCATCACGTGATGTCCCAGCGTCGTACTGCCAGCGATGCCGACTTGGGCCACCAGGATGGTATCTTCTCCGACCGTTACGTTGTGGGCGATCTGGACAAGGTTGTCAACCTTAGTTCCTCGCTTGATCACGGTCTGGCCGAACGTAGCCCGGTCCACGGTGACGTTGGCCCCGAGTTCGACGTCGTCCTCAATGATCACCCCGCCCAGTTGCGGGATCTTATGATGGCGGCCTTGATGCTGCACATAGCCGAACCCGTCGCTTCCGATCACCGTCCCACTGTGGATGATCACGCGGGCTCCAATGGCGCAGCGTTCCCGGACGACGACGTTGGGGTAGAGCACGGAGTCGTCACCGATGGTTGAATCCTCGCCGACGAACACACCGGGAAAGAGCGTCACCCGCGCGCCGATCCGCACACGATCGCCCAATGTCACGAATGGCCAAATCGAGACATCTGGTCCGATCAGCACGTCGGCTCCCTGAACGAGATTGCTCGCGATGCCGCGCGGCCGGTACGGCTCGGTAAAGAACTGCTGCGCGACGCGGGCGAAGCTGTATGAGGGATTGGGTACGACAAGTTGTGGGGCGGTCAAGTTCGCGATTTTGCGTCCGACGATGAAAGCGCCGGCTTTCGAGGCCAGGGCCGCTTTCACGAAGCGGTCGGAGGCCACAAAGGTCAAGTCCTGCGGTCCGGCCTCTTCGAGACTGGAAATGCCGGAGACCGTCGTGTCGTCCGGGCCGAACAGCTCTCCGCCGACAAGGTCGCGAATGCGCGAGAGCGGAATAGGCGAACTGGACAATGGGGCTGGCATGGAGGTCATTTCCTGGTGTGGCTGCGCTTGATCGAGGGCTTGACCGCCCGTTTCGCCGTGGCCGGCTTTAACCGGCGTTCCACATAGCCGATTACGTCCCCGACAGTGGCTAACCCGTGCAGGTCCTGGTCGGGAATTTGTAAATCGAACGTCTCCTCGATCTTGAACAGGAGCTCGATCGTGGCCATGGAATCCAGTCCCAGGTCGTCTCGCAGACTGTAGTCCATCCCGATCGATTGTTTGTCCCGTTTGAGATATTCGGCCAGCGCCGTCAGAATGCGATCGGCGATTGCGGAATCACTTGTCATGGTCACTCCGATTGCTCGTGCACATTGTGCATGCCGGCGTTGAATGGCTAACGCCGGCCCCCTCGATTCATCGGGAAAGTTTCTTCAACACGATGGCTGCGTTGTTGCTGCCGAAACCGAAGGCGTTTATGAGGGCCACGCGAATCGGCCGTTCCTGAACTGATTTGGAAATGCCAGGAAGGGCGCAGGCCGGGTCCGGGTCGTCATAATTGATGGTTGGATGGATCTGCCCGGTTTCGATCGCGAGGGCTGAAGCGATCGTGCCAATGGCTCCGGCGGCGCCCAGGGTGTGGCCAATCAGCGACTTGGTCGCGTTAATGAGAAGGCGGTTCGCCCGGGACTTGAACACGTCCTTGATGGCCTTGATCTCCACCGCGTCGCCAATCGGTGTCGCCGTCGCGTGCGCATTGACGTAGTCCACCTGGGCTGGCGTGATTCCCGCGTCTTTCAACGCCAACCGGATCGTTGTTGCGACTTCCGTTCCGTCCTCGCGGGGGATCACCATGTGATAGGCTTCGCTGGTCGCGGCGTAACCGGCTACTTCGGCGTACATACGCGCCTTCCGGCGCTTGGCGTGGCTCAACGATTCCAGGACTAACGCGCCCGCGCCTTCGCCCATCACAAAACCATCCCGATGTCTATCGAAGGGACGAGATGCGCTAGACGGTTGGTCATTGAAACGCGTAGAGAGCGCGCGCAAAGAGCAGAAGCCGGCGAAAACCAGGGGAGTGATACTGGCATCGGCACCCACGGCGATCACGACGTCAGCTTGGCCGTTCCGGATGCAATTCAACGCTTGGCCGACAGCGTGCGCGCTCGATGAGCAGGCGGTGGAAATTGTGAGGTTCGGTCCCTTGGCGCCGAAATGCATGGCCACGATGCCGGAGGCCGAATTCAAGGTGATGACGGGGATGAAATTGGGATGAACGCGATGGGGCTTCCGTTGTTGGTAGAGCTGGGTGATCTCGCGCTCGCCCATCACCATGCCGCCCATGCCAGCTCCGACGATGACGCCGATGCGGTGGGGGCGTTCCATCTCCAACCGCAGGCCGGAGTCCGCCACTGCTTCTTTCGCGGCCACTAATGCGAATTGCGCATACCGATCCACGCGTTCGGCTTGGGCGGGGGCAAGGAATTGCACCGGGTCGAAATGAAGCACCCGGCCCGCCACCCGCGAGCGGTATCCCTCGATTGGAAACGGATCGAACGACTCGATAGCGGAGACGCCCGAGCAGCCCTCCAGCGCGGACTTCCAAAACTGTGCGATGCCGATCCCGATCGGGGACACGACGCCAAGGCCTGTGATCACAACACGTTGAGCCATAGGTCCTGATCACCTTTTACCGGAAGGGCCACGAGCAGTCAACTTCCGTTTACCGGATCGGGAGAAAGGGAACAGGACCTAGCCTCATCGACGGTGCGGTTCAGTAACGGACTCTCAGCAGCAAGTAAAGACCGAAAGAGAGGAAAACTAGGTTGGTGATCCAAGCGGCCATGATGGGAGCCAGTACGCCGCTTCGGCCCAGAGCGATCGCAATGGAGTGCGTGGACCAATAGAAGAAGCCGATCACCAGCGCTTGTCCGATCCCGATCGCCATACTGCCGCCGCGGCTACCGCTCCGGCGCAGGCTCAAAGCCATCCCGACAATCACCATGATGACGGTCACAAAGGGAAAGGCAATACGGCCGTAGTAATCGGTGAGAAACCGCGCGAAGCTGTAGCCGTCTTTGCTCAACCGATCGATATACGCGCGGAGGTCCCGAAAAGTCATCGTGTCGGATTCGACCGAGAGCCACGTGCTGAAGTCTTCCGGAATCTGCGAAAGCTCGATAGGCTCGCGCTCGAACTCCGTTGTCCTGATCGTTCCGTCCGGTAGGATTGCTCGGTGGCTGCCGCGGTGCAGGATCCATCCGCTGGACGTATAGCGGGCTTCCTTGGCTTCGGTGATCTCCGTCAGTTGAAAGTCGTGACCGAGGCGGTACAGCCGGACTCCCCGGAGGACCGCTCCGCCCGGTTCGACCAGCTCGAAATTCATTAACGTCCGAGCACCGATTCTGACCCACGGTTGCGGCGCCTTCAACGACATGGACGGCGGTTTCTTTTCGATGTTGACGGTTTTCACATGTTCGGCCCGTGCGTTTGCCAGTGGAATCACGTTGGCACTGAAGGCCAGCAGGACAAATCCGACAAGAACGGCGAAAAAAAGAAAGGGTGAAGCGAGCCGAAAGAGGCTGATCCCTGCGCTGCGCATCGCGGTAATCTCGTGGTTGCGCGACAGAATCCCCAAGGTCAGAAGCGTTGCCATCAGAACGGCTAACGGAGCAATCTGGAATGAAATGCCTGGAGTTCTGAGTGCAAAGAATGACGCAATGTCAATGGCTTCCGCATCATAGCGAAGAAAGCGCCGCAACTTTTCGAAAAAATCTACAACGAGGTAGATGGTCATCAGCCCGGCAAAACACATGGTGAAGATTTTGGCATATTCGCGGAGCAGATATCGAAACAAGATGCCCATCGCGCTACCGCCGGTTCATCCAATAAAACGCCGCCACAGTCACCACGAGAAACACGCCGTTCGGCAGCCAGGCACCTGCGAACGGAGGAAGCACAAGGGTCGTGACGAGAAACTCACACATGACGTTCAGCACATAGTAGATGATAATGACCATGACGCCGACGGCGAAGCCGCCGATTCGTCCCGACCGTTTAGAGACGATACCAACCGGGATTCCCAGGATGCAAAACACAAGCGAGGCGGTCGGAAAAGCCAAATCCTTGTAATATTCGGTCAGGCGGCGCAAGGCGCCGGGATCGGTCCAGTTCGATTGCTCCAATTGCGCCAGCGTCGATTCTAGCGAGGGACGGTCTTCGGCCGGCGTATAAAGATGAGCGAAGCTGAGCTTCAGATCATAGGTGGAAAAGGACACATGTCGATACTCGTCGCGCGAGTCCGGGCTGCTATGGATAACCCCATCCATGAGTCGAAGCGCAACCTGGTTCGTGTGCCTGTCCGTCAGGACCACATATTCGCGGGCGACAATGATGCGCGGTTCGTCCGGGTTCCGTGAGTCGGCGACAAAAATGCCCGATGGGGCTCCGTCAGCGTCTTTCTCTGGGACGAAGATCATCATACCCGGAAGGGGCTCGTTAAATACGCCGTAATCCAGAGCTAAGACCAATTGATCTCGGAGGAGATTGAGCGCCATCTTCTTCAGATTGACGCTGGTCCAGGGCTGTCCCCATTGGGCAAGGGTAAGGGTCAGCCCGAAGACCAGGACCGCGAAGAGGAATACGGATCTGGAAAGCCGCAGCAGGCTCAGACCAGCAGCCCGCATGGCGATCAATTCCTTGTCGTGGGAGAGACGCCCGAACGCCGTAATCGACGCGATGATGCCTGCGATGGGCAGCGTGAGGACCAGGAACGAGGGCAGCAAGTGAGCGAAAACTTTGAGCACCGAGAGAAAGCCAACTCCCTTGGACACGAGCAGTTCCACCAGCCGCAGCAGCTCCCGCGTCAGCATGACAAAACAGAGGGCGCCTAGGCTGATGAAAAACGGCGGGACAAGCTCCAGGAAGATATAGCGATCCAGGATGGTGCGTAACAACACAGGGCGGACTCCCCCTTCGCGGCATGCAAGAAAATCCCAATAAGAATAAGAGACTGCGCAGACATTGTAAACACACCGTTGCCGATCGGGCCTTGTCCCTGTACGGAGTTTTCTGCAGAAAGGCCAAAGAACGGCTTGACAACCCTGGGACCGCTATGTTACATGCCAGCGCGAATTTTGCCTGGGCAAATGTCTCACGCCACCCGAACAATCCCCCGTACCCAATTTGTTGCTCAGCGCGGTTATATCTATTTCTATGATGTGTCTGTTCGTGTGCGTTCGTCCGCGCCGTTCGTGGGCTCTGCGACTCGATGTGGGGAAGCTGTAGAGGAAAGGAGGCTTCTGTGAAAACGAGAGGGACGGTTAAGTGGTTCAACGATCGGAAAGGGTTTGGCTTTATTCGGTTAGAAAACGGGGAAGACGTGTTTGTGCACTATTCTGCCCTTCAAGGTGAGGGTTTCAAGACTCTCAAGGAAGGTGAAAACGTCGAATTCGACATTGTGCAGGGAGCGAAGGGGCCTCAGGCAGCTAATGTGATGAAAACCTGACCCAAACCCGACCTTTCTTTCTGGTTCGTACCTATCTTTGTTGGAGAGGAGACCCTGCTCGCGGGGAAGCAAGGTTTTTCCCGTGTGCCACGCGAGTTGAGAAAAGGGAACGCTAGGGTTTTGCCCTCTGGTCGCTTTCCCATCCTCAGATCGTTTTCTTGACAAAACCCCTTGAAACTGCTAGCGTTTGCGTATCGTGGAGGTTCGTGTTGGCGGTCGATCGCAGTACGATCCTGCATAATGCGCAGCTCTTCGCCTCGCGGGGCCAGTTCGAAGCCGCCATCGCTGAATGGAAAAAACTCGCCGCAGAAGCTTCCACTGACGGCACCGTTTACAACGCAATTGGCGATCTCCATCTAAAGCGCAACGCGCCGGGCGATGCGATTGTGGCCTACCTTCAGGCGGCTGCCGCGTTTCGAGCCGAAGGTGCGACACTCAAGGCAATCGCCGCTTACAAGAAAGTCCTCAAAGTCGATCCTTCGCGGTACGAAGTATACCGTCATCTCGGTGATCTGAATGCAGAGCGAGGACTGCTAAGCAGTGCGGTTGCCGATTATTTGACGCTCGGCAAGCACTATCTCAAGGAAGGAAAGACCAAGGAAGCACTGGAGATTTACAAGAAAATCGTCAGTCAGGACCCATCCAACCTCGATGCGCAGCAGCGTATCGCCGAACTGTGCCTCCAGGAAAATCTGAAGGACGAGGCTATCAACGTGTACCTGCAGATCGGACGAGAACGGTCGGCGCAGCAGCGTTATGAAGAAGCCCGGGACGCCTATCTCGCTGTGCTGCGGATCGATCCTCACAACAGCGAAGCCGCTCAGTATGTGCAGCATTACGACAAGGTTGCAGATGAAGGCGCGCGCGAGACCCGGCCGAACCTGACCCAACCGGCGTTACTTGCGAAGAGCGTGGAACCGGCGAATCTGCTGGCCGAGGCGACCAGGCGGATGGAGGAAGGACAGTATGCGGGCGCGGAAGCGATCCTTACGCAACTGCTTACCCGCGAACCAGGGAATCCGCAGGTCTGCCAGTTGCTCGCCCGGCTTCATCTTCAGCGAGGGGATCTGCAAGTCGCACTCAACGAGTACCGGTTTCTGGCCGGGGCGGCCATGCGGGCGCACGATTTCACTTTGGCTGAGTCCCTCATCAACGAATACCTGCAGGTTGAGCCGACGTGCGTCGCGCTCCTCGAGATGCTGGGCTCTCTATGCGAGCAAAAAGGCGACACCGCCGCCGCGGCGATCCACTACGGCAAAGCCATCGAGGTTCTGTTGGAACATCCAGAACCGGGGCTTCCGATGTTGCCGGCCGAACTTTATGCCAAGGTCAAGCTGTTGGCGCCCGACAACCCAGTGGTTCAGAAATTCGCGCCTGTCTTCGAACCCGAGGCTGTTCCATTACAACCGCGGGAGGTTGAAGAACTCGCAGGCGAAGCCGCGAAGGTCTCATCTCAGCCGGATTCCAAGATGTCCGCTCAGGAGGGGGCCCTGTCTCTCTCACTGAACGACGCCGTCGCAGATGAACGCATTGTTCCGGCGGAGACTCGTGGTGAAGTTTCGGATTCGGACAAAGCGAGCGTCGACGACTTTGCTTGCCAGGGGGCGGAGCCAGACGACGTGTGGATGACCCCATCCGCAGTCAATCTGGAGCAAGACCGGCACTTTTCATCCCCGAACTCCATGCGCGACACCCAGTGGACGGCTGAAGCGGCGCAGGAGAAGGAAAAGTCACGGTCCAAGGATTCTGCCCTCGAGGACCGGCTGGATTTACTCGATCGGGTCCGGACGTTGATCCTCAATCGCCGATACGTGGCGGCGGAAACGATTCTCTCCCAGTTGCTGGACGAGCAGCCCGATGATTGGGAAGCGCTCCAGCTGATCGGGCGGCTGCTCGAAGAGAAGGGCGATGGAGCGGCTGCCGCGTCCAAGTATGCCAAGGCGCTGGATGTTCTGCTTCAGCGTCCTGGTGAGGGTGCGGAATCGTTGGCGACTGAGTTGTATCACAAAGTGAAAGCGCTGGCGCCGGCTAGTCCCGTGGTGGCCAAACTCGCGTCTCGATTCGAACCGATCGTGCGGGATGAAGCTCCCGCGGCGTCTCCGGAGGCTTCCGTTACAGGGGATGCGCAACTTGCCGCCAGTGAGCCGTCCGCGTCAGCCGAGCAGCCGCAGGATGTGCAACCCGAGGAAGAAGAGTCTGAAATCCGGTATACGCTCGGCGTCGCGTACAAAAATATGGGTCTGTTGGACGAAGCGATCGAGGAGTTCCGGTTGTCCATGCAGGGATCGAAATGGTTCACGGACGCTTCGCTCATGTTAGCGCGCTGCCTGAGTGAACAAGGACAGCACAAAGCGGCTGTCGCGCATTTGGAGCAGACCTTGTCCGATCCCCGCTGTGTCGATGACAAGGCGTCGGCCATCCGATATGAATTAGGACTTCTGTATGAAGCCGAAGGGCTGTTTGAGAGTGCGCTCAGGGTCTATGAAGCGATTCCGCAGTTCCAGGATGTGCCGCAGCGGATCGAGTGGATCCGAGAGCGGGGTCGTGGCGGTGAGGCGAACGCCGATTCGTCCGCATCGGTGAAGCCGGAAAATCGGGACGGACACGGCCAGCCGGTCCACGCCGGATCGGCGCCTCCTCAGCAGGAGCGGAAGAAACGTCGGATTTCTTATCTCTAGCGAGCGCGTTCCCCCTATGAGCCTCCTCGAGTTCTTTCATCTGAAAGAAAGTCCCTTTTCCACCACCGTCGACAGTCGATTCTTTTACAAAACGCAGCAGCACGCCGAGGCGCTGGTCCGGCTGAAGTACGCTGCCGAACATATGAAAGGTTTGGCGGTTCTGGTGGGGGACATCGGGACGGGCAAGACGACCCTAGCGACTCGGTTGCTGGAAGACCTGGAAACGGGAGAGTATGAGGCGGCTCTGTTGGTTGTCATCCATGCGGCGGTAACATCGGAGTGGATGCTCCGAAAAATTGCGTTGCAGCTCGAAATTCCCTCCCCGGCCGACACCAAGACCGAATTGTTGACGCAACTTTCCCAGCGGCTGCAGGAGATCTTCGACTCCGGTAAAAAAGCAGTGGTGCTGATCGACGAGGCGCAGATGTTACGCAGTCGCGACCTGATGGAAGATTTTCGCGGGCTGCTCAATATCGAGCTGGATGGTCGGAAGGCGGTGACCTTCATTCTTTTCGGACTGCCCGAACTGGACCAGGTCCTGGCGTTGGATGCTCCGCTTCATCAGCGAGTCGCCATGCGCTACCAGTTAACGCCCCTGGATGCCGCCGGTACAGAGGCCTATGTCAACCATCGGTTGCAGGTCGCTGGCGCGAAAGTCCCCCTTTTCAAGCCCGCCACCTTCCCGTTGATCGCCCGATATTCGCAGGGCATTCCGCGGCTGATCAACACCATCTGCGACAACGCTCTCTTGGAAGGCTACCTGCGCAAGCAGGATCGCATCGAACCTGACCTGATCAACGAAGTGGCGCGGGACCTCGTGCTCGCGAAGTAACGGCCTGGTCATACGACCCGATTGGGTGCCGGCCGCCCTTCCAAGACAGCCTGCACGTTTTCCACGCAGATCATGCCCATCCGGATGCGTGTGTCGAGCGTCGCCGATCCCAGGTGGGGCAGTAGCACGACGTTGGGGAGTTCGCGGAGGCCGGGGTGGACCTCCGGTTCCCGTTCATACACATCCAGTCCGGCGCCGGCGAGACGGCCGGCATGGAGTGCTTCCACTAGAGCCGCTTCGTCCACCACCGGGCCTCGCGAAGTGTTGATCAAAAACGCGGTGGGTTTCATGCGCGCGAAGGCTTGCCGGTCAAGCAGATGGTGTGTGTCGGGCGTCAGCGGAACGTGGACCGTGATAAAATCCGATTCGGTCAGCACCTCATTGAGTGGCCTGAATTCCCACTGAGGGTCGCCCTGTACGGGATGGCGGCCGCTGTAGAGTACCCGCATGCGGAAACCGGCGGCGCGACGCGCCACGGCTTGTCCGATCCGTCCCATCCCGATCACGCCGAGCGTCTTGCCCCAGACATCGGAACCCAGCATGTGGGTTGGCGCCCAGCCTGTCCATCGATGCGTCCGCACCAACCGGTCGCCCTCCACGAGGCGACGGGCTGTGGCCAGGATCAGGGCCCAAGTCAGGTCGGCGGTCGTGTCAGTCAGCACATCCGGGGTGTTAGTGACGATGATCCCGCGAGCGCGGGCGGCGTCCAGATCGATGTTGTTGTAGCCCACGGCGTAGTTAGCCAGGACTTTCAGTTGTGACGCGCGGCTCAGCACCGCGTCGTCGATCGTCTCCGTCAAGGTACAGATGGCTGCCTCCGCTTCCTGGAGGCCGTCCAGCAGTGCCTGGCGGGAGGGGGGGTCCACAGCAGGAATCGCGGTGAGTCGAAACCGTTCGCGGATCACGGCCATGACCGGCTCGGGAAGCACGCGCGAGAGATACAAGGCGGGCAACCTCATCGGAAGCGCATCTTAACGGATCGTCGGTCGCACGACAACGCCTGGCTGCCGAAGCCTTGTTCTCTTCGGATCGGTGCGTCTAGAATGGGCCGCAATGCCGCTCATCCTTCCCGAACGAACTCGGACGGTCGCCACGGACCTCCGTCGTCTGATCGGAACAGACAAGGTCCACGACGACTTTCCGACTCTGACCGCCTATGCGGTGGACGCCAGCATCTATCGCGTCACCCCGCAAGCCGTCGTCCTAGTCGACTCGGAGGACGATATTCAGCGGGTCGTGGACTATGCTGTTGCGCGCGGCGTGCCAATCACCCCGCGTGCGGCCGGCACCAACCTCACCGGCTCGGCTATCGGTTCCGGCGTCATCGTGGACGTCTCTCGCCTGAACCGCGTGCTCGAACTCAACCGCGAGGAGAAATGGGTGCGTGTCCAGCCCGGCCTTGTCCTGGCTGAACTGAACCAGTACTTGGCGCGGTACGGATTGCTTTTCGGTCCTGACCCTTCCAGCGGGGAGATGTGCAAGCTGGGGGGCATGCTGGCCAACAATTCCTCCGGACCCCATACGCTGCGGTATGGGTCGGTGAAGGACAACGTCTTCAGCCTCCGCATTTATCTTGAATCGGGCGGCTGGCTGGAGGCGCGCGCCTTTTCGCTCGACGATCCGGCATGTGTGCAGGTCTGCTCCGTCTATCCTGCGATCCGCGAGGTGCTTGCATTGGTGCGCCGCCACTCGGCCCTAATTCAGGCCAAGCGGCCGTCGGTGAGCAAGAACAGTTGCGGATACAATCTCTTCGGTCTGGTGGAGGGATTGGAACAGGGCCTGTTCGATCTGCCCAAGCTCTTCGTCGGGAGCGAGGGGACATTGGGCATCATCAGCGAAGCGACGCTTCGGCTGGTGGACAAACCCAGTGCCACACTCACCGCGCTCATTCACTTCCGCTCGCTCGAAGAAGTGGGGGAGGCGGTTCCGCAACTACTCGGTCTCGCGCCGAGTGCCTTGGAAGTCATGGATGCCTATACACTCGACCTCATCGGCCGAGCCCGGTACGGCATTCCGGCCGATGCCGCCGCGACCTTGCTGGCCGAGGTGGATACGGATGGAAAGGCGACGGACCTGAAGGAGACGGCCGAACGGATGGCCGCTATCTGCCGTCGCTACCGGCTGGCGGCGGACCTGGCCGTCGCGTTCGACCGCGACCAGCGCGATCAGCTCTGGAAAGTAAGAAAGGCGCTCTATCCGACACTCTACCGGTTCGATGCCAAAAAGAAACCGATCAACTTCGTGGACGACGTAGTCGTGCGAGCCGATCGGATTGGCGAATTGATCCGTTATTTGGAGGAAGTGTTCCGCGGCCGGCGCGTCCCGGTTGCCATCTTCGGGCATATCGGTAACGGCAATGCACACATCGTGCCCCTGTTGGATGTGAACGACGACCGCGATTTCGCGCAGATGGTTGAGATCTACCATGACATTCACCAGACCGTCCTCGGTCGGTTCGGCGGATCGATCTGCGGTGAGCACGGTGACGGACGGGTGCGCGCCGCATATGTCCGCCACATGTTCGGCAAGGAGCTGTATGAGCTGTTCGTCCAGGTCAAGCGTGCATTCGATCCGGCCGGCATCCTCAATCCGGGCATCAAGATCAGCGACGTCCCATTCACCGACCATATCGATTATGTGCGGCTGTCCAAGCCCTGCGCCACCTGCGCCAAGTGCAATTCGGTTTGTCCGGTGTACGACGTTTTCCAGTCGGAGGACATGAGCTCGCGGGGGTGGTTCGAGATCGTCACCTCGAAGGACTACAGTTATCTCAACTCCCGGCGGGTGGTCGAGGCCTGCCTCAACTGCAAGTCCTGCCGGACTATCTGTCCCGCCGGCGTAGACGTGGCCGAGCTGATTCTCAGGCGGCGGGCCGAGCATCCGAACCGGGCAGCCGGGCTGATTTTCCAATTACACGCGCGGCCATGGCTGTTTGAACCTCTCCTCAAATTGGCTGCGCGGACTCAATGGTTATGGAATCGACCGGTCGCGAGGGTATGGCTGGAGCGCCTCTCGCGCCCGTTCATGCGACTGATTGCAGAGCGCGCACGGATCCCGCGCGAGATGGTCCTGCCGAAGCTCGCCAGCCGCCATCTGCGGGAACGATATCCCGAGTTGGTCGAGCGGGCATGCGGTGGCCACGGAGGCGTTGCCTACTTTCACGGCTGCGCGGCCAACTATTTCGACGACGGCGTGGGCGATGCCGTCATCGCCGTATTGCGACGACACGGCGTGGAGCCGGCGCTGCCGCCGCAGCGGTGCTCGGGCACCCCGATCGAAACCTATGGCCACGTCGATTTGGTCAAAGAGGGAGCGCGGGTCAATCTGCGGTCCTTTGCGCCGTACGACACGATCGTCACCGGCTGTGCTTCCTGCACGCTCATGCTGAAGGATTATCCCAAGTTGTTTGCAGGCGAGCCGGAGCAGCGGGAGGCCGAGCAATTCGCTGGGAAGGTTGTGCACATTTCGGAGTTTGTGGCCAATTCGCCGAAGGTGCCGGCGAGCCGCACCTCATCGCCGGGGCCGCGCCGGATGACCTACCATTCGTCCTGCCACCTTCGTGCGGCCGGTGTGACCAAGGAGCCGCGCCAAATTCTGGCGGCGTTGCCCGGCGTGGAGTTTGTTGAAATGCCGGACGCCGATCGCTGCGCGGGCGGAGCGGGTACCTACATCGTCAAGGACTACGACACGTCCCAGAAGATCTTCGAACGCAAGCGGCGAGCGATCGAGCAGAGCGGCGCGGAAGTTGTAGTGACCAGTTGCCCGGCTTGCATGATTCAATTGACCAATGGACTGCGAGGGCAAGTCCAGGTCAAGCACGTGGCGCAGGTCCTCAAGGAGGCCTATGACGCAGCGGCGCAGGCTGATGAGGGACAGAGGTCGGGAACCTGATGTTTAAGAAGGCGGACTGGATCTTTGTCGCCCTGGCCGTACTGGTCGTCATTGGTGTCTCGCTGCTGCCGTCGCCTCGCGATCAGAACCCTCCGGTACCTGACACCCAAGACCACCGAGCAATAACGGCCGAGCCGGAGTGCCTGCGTTGTCACCTTGCTGGCGGAGCCCGGCCCTTGCCGGCCCGGCATCCAAAACGGCAAGATTGCTTTCGGTGCCATCGGCGGATGTGAGCAGGGGATGGGGAGAACGGGATAACAAGATACCGGGGTAAGGAGCAGGATAAGGATAACGAGTGTCGATACCGCGACACTCCATCATCTCGATCATCTCACAATCATTGTGCAATGGAGCAGGGAGATGGTGACGGTATTGTTGCTTGGGCTCACGCTACGCGACAGCGTGGGGGAGTCGGAAGTGGGAGTGGAAATCAGCGGGCCGACGTCCGTGAAGAAGCTCATCGAAGCCAATCAGGACCGTTTGGCTGGACTCATGCCCTTTATGAAGAAGGGAGAATTGCTGGTTACCGTCAATAAAAAGGTCGGGACGCTCGATTCGACCGTGAAAGACGGGGATGTTGTCAAGCTTGCCCATCAATTTCATCCTACCTATGAAGGTGCACGCTGGCATAATCCGTAACCGGCGGCCTGACAAAAGGCAAGGGGTGGAGCAAGGAAGAAGACGGGAGCTAAACACGGCGTGAGGTCCGGCTCATCGGCCGGGCCGACAACGGATCATCGGGCCAGGGGTGCTTCGGATACCGACCACGCAGGTCTTTTCGCACCTCCGGATAAGTTGAGGTCCAGAAGCTTGCGAGATCCTGGGTCACCTGAACCGGCCGCCCGGCGGGGGAGAGCAAGTGCAGCATGACCGGAACCTTGCCGTCTGCGATGCGAGGGGTCTCGCGGCAACCGAACAATACCTGTAACCGGACTGCCAGTACTGGGACGTCGCCTGCTCCATAGTCCAGCCGGATGCGGGACCCGCTCGGGACGACGAGATGGGTGGGCGCAAGCCGGTCGAGTTGCCGGTGCTGCTCGCGGGTCAGCAAGGCCTGCAAGGGACCGGCTAGATCGAGGTGCTGGAGGGCATCGAGCCGGGTCACACCATTCAGGAACGGTCCCAGCCAATGCTCCAGATTGTCGAGCAGCGCTTCATCAGAAACGTCGGGCCAGCTCGACGCTGGGTCCTCTATACGGCGCAGAAACGCGACCCTTGCCCGCCATTGCTGTAGCTCCTTGGTCCAGGGTAAGGAGGCCAGGCCCTTGCGCCGTACACCCGACAACAACGCCGCGATGATCTGCGCAGGGGCGGGATGTGCAATCGGCTGGTCCACGAGCACCAGTTCGCCAAGCCGGTGTTGCCGTCTGGCCCGCACCGCTTGGGCCTGTTCATCCCACCACACACGCTCCACCTCCCGAATCTGATCGCCGCAGTAGGTTGTGAGTTCTTCCTGCGATATGGGCGCAGCCAGATCGATCCTCGCCCATTGGGTGCCAGCATCCAAGTCGGCAATGACAAGGTAGGCCTCCGATGCAAGGGGCTCGGGCTGTGGAAAACACGCACCCCGGCCGTTGGCCAACAAATATCGGTGATCGGTCCCGCGCTGATATTGCGCGATCCGGTCCGGATAGGCGAAGGCCAGCAGCACGCCCAGTCGATCGGGATCGTCCTCCCCGAAGGCGGGAATTTTGAGTTGTCGCCGCCATTGCTCAGCCATCTGCCACACGCGTTGACAGGCCGCCCGGTCCACACTGATTCGGGGCACGCGGGCGAGGTCGTGCTTGCTTCGCATCCCTTGCAGCTCGCCGCTCCTCTGGAGTTCGTGCAACACATCCAGCCGCAGGCGCAAATCCGCGTTTCGCCATCCGGGCTCGCTGCGCAGGAAATCCCGCTCGCTGAGCAAGGCGGCTACCTTGCAGGCGAGGCCGCCGAGACCAAGGGGAATTGCTTTCAGGATCATGTGCGCCAGGCGGGGATGCAGCGCCAGTTTCGCCATCTGCCGGCCATGCGGCGTGATCCGGCTGTGATCGTCCAGCGCGCCCAGGCGGATGAGAAGATCCTTCGCCTGGGCAATGGCCCCGGCTGGTGGCGGGTCGAGCCAGGAGAGGGCATAGGGATCGGCGGCACCCCAGGCCGCTAGTTCCAGCAGCAGAGGCGCAAGATCTGCCTCCAGAATTTCAGGCGGTCGGCGAGCGGCCAGTGTCTGCTGCTCGGCGGCGGTCCACAGGCGGTAGCAGACACCGGGTTCCAGTCGCCCGGCGCGGCCCCGACGCTGTTCGGCCGAATCCTGAGTGACGCGGATTGTCTCCAGCCGAGTCAGACCGGTGCGCGGATCGAATCGCGGTACGCGTAAGAAGCCGGCGTCGATGACGACCCGAATCCCGTCGATCGTCAAACTGGTTTCCGCAATGGAGGTAGCCAGGACGATCTTGCGCGTGCCCGGCGTTGCCGGCCTGATCGCCTGATCCTGGGCCTCTTGCGGCAGGTCGCCGTGCAACGGTGCGATGCGTACGGCAGGATCGAGGCGTAATTCCAAAAGTCGTCGTTCTACCCGCCTGATTTCAGCCATGCCGGGCAGGAACACCAAGAGGCTGCCCTGCTCGTGCTTCAGGGCGTGCTGGACGATCCGGACCACCTCTTGGTCCAGCGGTCCCGAGGCCGCACAGTCCAGATAGCGGGTAGCCACCGGGAACGGGCGTCCTTCGCAGGCAATTACCGGAGCGTGGTCCAACAGGTCCGCGACCGTGCCGCCGTTCAATGTCGCTGACATGATGAGCAAGCGAAGGTCTGGTCGAAAAAGGCGTTGCGCGTCGAGACACAGGGCGAGACCGAGGTCCGCGTGCAGACTCCGTTCGTGGAACTCGTCGAAGATGACGATTCCATACTCGGCAAGGGACGGATCGTCCTGCAAGAGGCGGGTGAGGATGCCTTCGGTCACGACCTCGATGCGCGTCGTCGGCCCGATCCTCGACTCGAGGCGCATGCGATAGCCGACCGTCTGGCCAACGGGTTCGCCGAGCGTCATCGCCATACAGTGGGCAGCTGCGCGCGCCGCGAGGCGGCGGGGCTCCAGTATGACAATCCGCTTGCCCTGCAACCACGGCTCATCGAGCAACGCCAGCGGCACGCGGGTGGTTTTCCCTGCCCCAGGTGGGGCGATCAAGACCGCGGCGCGGCTGCATGTCAGTGTATTCCGAAGATCCGGCAACACACCTTCAATTGGCAGCCTGGTCATGGTAGGGTGCAGCCGTGAGGATGGCTTGTCGTGAACTGTATCACATTAGTGAGGGAGTTTCAGATCGTGAGGATGAGAGAAGGGAAACACCCATGGCCAAGCTCACATGGACCAAGAGAAAACCGACAGTGCCTGGATGGTATTGGTATCGCGGCGAAGCCCATGAGGCGGACCCGTTCATCGTGCAAGTGGATGAGGTCGGGCACTTCCAATGGCCGGACGGCGGCTTTCAGGAAGTCTCGTTGACGCACGGCGAATGGGCCGGTCCGATCGAGCCGCCGGAGGAGCCGTGACGAGCCTTGACGTTCCCCGGGCTGGCGAACAGCTTGCGCGAGCCGACATGTCTTGAACAGGGGCTGCTGGACGATGCGGCGATGGGCGAAGGGTGAGTGGAAGACGGCGTGATGAGCGCTCGGCTGCAGAAGATTCTCATCACGGGCTCGGTAGGAAACGTCCTGGAGTGGTACGACTTCGCCCTCTACGGGTACTTCGCCCCGGTGCTCGCGACACTGTTCTTTCCGAGCGACAGTGCGTTGGCGTCGCTCCTGTCGACATTCGGCGTCTTTGCCGTTGGATTCTTCGCGCGGCCGCTGGGTGCCATCCTGTTCGGGCATGTAGGGGATACGCGGGGCCGCAGGACGGCACTCGTGTGGTCCGTCATGCTGATGGCGGTGCCGACCTGTCTGCTGGGCCTGTTGCCGACGCACGAGGAGATTGGCATTGCAGCCCCACTCCTGCTAACCCTGCTGCGCCTGTTACAGGGTCTCTCGGTTGGGGGCGAGTTTGCGGGATCCATGGCGTTTCTGGTCGAGCATGCCCCCGCTGGGCGGCGCGGCTACGCAGGAAGTTGGAGCGAGTTCAGCGCCCAAGTGGGCATCCTGCTTGGCTCCGGCACAAGCGCACTCCTCACCGCGACACTGTCCCCCGAGGCGCTCTACGCCTGGGGCTGGCGCGTGCCGTTTCTCCTGGGCGTGCTCGTCGCGCTGGTGGCTGTGTACATGCGGACCGGCATCGAAGAGTCGCCGGAATTTGAACGCCTCAAGAAGAGCGAAGCGGTGCCGCGGTTTCCGCTTTTCGAGGTGCTGCGCCACCGGCGCGCCGAACTGGTGCAGGCGGTGGGGATCATCCTGCTCTATGCTGCGTCGTTTTACCTGGTGTTTGTCTATCTCATCACGTACGTATCCCGCGTGCTGGCGTATCCGCTGGGCCTTGCCATGGTGAGCAACACCCTTGGGCTTGCGGTCTTTACGATTCTGGTGCCCGTCATGGGTGCGCTGTCAGATCGCGTCGGCCGACGCGCACCGCTGCTGGCTGGAGCTGCTGGGCTTTCCCTGTTGGCCTATCCGCTGTTCACCCTGCTAGACCGACAGACCTTCGCGACGATCCTCGTTGCTCACCTGACTTTCGCGCTGCTGGTCGCGTGCTATGCCGGTCCAATGTGTGCCACCGTGGTGGAGCTGTTCCCTCCACAAGGGCGCTACACAGGCCTCTCTGTCGCCTACAATCTGGCGCTGGCATTGTTCGGCGGAACGGCTCCGCTGGTCGCCACCTTTCTGATCGAGCGCAGCGGCAGCGTGATGGCGCCCGGTTGGTATCTGCTCGCCTGCGCCGTCGTCTCCGGCGTGACCGTGCTTTATGCCGTGCCGCCATTCGAGCGTCGGGAGATGGTCGAAACGCCGGTGTCGGAGTGAACGACTGAAGGACGAGGGTGTCAGTCGGCCGGCTGCCAGGGTTGGATGGAGGTGGTAGTTCCACCCGGGGTCACGAAGGCGCGGACATAATCCCCTTCGTTGAATTCCCCTTTCTGCGTCGCTTCGGTCACCATCAGCCGGACTTCGATCCGTTCGGGGTCTTTGAGCACCAGCACATAGTTGGGGCCGATTTCCTTCACGCGTCCTTGGATGTTTCCTCGAATCGTCCCTTTAAAATCGCTTCTGCTCTCCAGCGCACACCCTGCGAGGCCGAAGAGCAGAAGAGTTGCCAGCAGCCAATGTGCCAGTCGCACGTGGTTTTCACCTCCCTGCCGGGATTGCCGTCTTGGCTATCAAGTAAGCCCGAATTGGATGGTAGACAAGAGGGGAGGGACTTTCGCCGACTCGGAAATGGACGCCAACGCAGCCTGGCGAGTTGAGTCCGCATTCTGGCAGCCGTAGAATTCAATTCAATTCAATTCAATTCAATGGGGCGAAGGCCTTCTCTCCATGCGCGTGGGACGGATCACGTTGCGGGATCAAGGAGGTAGGCGTATGGCACGGCGGAAGTCGAAGAAAGACAGGTTCTTCTGGCTCCAGGGGCTCATGGTCGGTACGATCAGCCTTGTTGCGTTGGTCAGCACCGGGGTTGCGAGCGGAACTGGTTCGGCGTTCGATCCGTCGCCAGAGGTGAACCTGCGGAACGGATGGCGTATTTTCATGTACGGCGTGACGGCGCAAGGCCGGATCATCCAAAACAGTCACGGCATGGAGGGAGTCGGCTGCGCGATGTGTCACGGGGAGGACGGTCGCGGCGGCAGGATGCACGGCATGTTCGCGCCGAACATCACGTTTGCTTTTCTCAGCGATCCGCGTGGCTACCGAGCCCCACATGGTCGGCAGCGGCCGGCCTATAACGAGGAATCCGTCAAAGCGGCCATCGTCGCCGGCATTGACGCCGGCGGCAATCCTCTTGATCCTGAAATGCCGCGCTGGACGGGTCTGACGGCAAAAGATCTGGAGGATCTGATCGGCTACCTCAAGCGACTGGGCCCGCCACGCGGAGATCAGGGGGGCAGGTCGGAGGGAATCTAACGTGGAAGCGTAAGGCCATGAGCCACAATATTCTTCTCGTCAGCGCGCATCCCGACGATATGGAAATCGGCATGGGCGGGACGGTTGCGAAACTGGCTGCTGAACAAGCGACGATCACGTCGGTGGTTGTGACCAATGGCGGACGAGCATCGAACCCCTTCGGCTGGACCGAACAGCGGATGGCTGAGGTGCGAAAAGAGGAGGCCTTGCGGGCAGCTCGTATTCTCGGTGTGAAGGATGTCCTCTGCCTTGGCGAACCAGACGAAGCAGATGAGATCGACATTGTCACGGTCAGAAAGACACTTCAAGACATTCTTGCACACGTGAGGCCGGTTGAAGTCTATGCCCTGCACCCGGAACAGGATCGGCATCCCGCTCACCGGTTAACCGGCAGACTGGTGCGCGAAAGCCTTAGGGAGATCGGCTTCAGGCCGAGCGGCGGTTTCTGGGCCTACGAAGTCTGGGGGCCGTTTGCAGCCTGGGACCGCCTCGAATATATCGACGCCACAGCAGCAAAGAAGATGCTGGCTATCGCCGAGCATCGAAGCCAGGTCGCAACGCTTCCCTACGGGGAAGCTGTTCTGGGATTGAACCGCTGGCGCGCCGTGTTTGCCGATCCCAAAGCCAGTGCCCCGGCTGGCGTCTATGCGGAGGTCTTTCTCAGGGTCACGTTCTGACTCCGAAGAAGAGAGTACTCCGTCCTAATCAAGGGTTCGGGAGGTGTGTGTTGGGCAATCACTGACCGGGAACTGTGCTTCGTTGTGTTGGATGGGGTGATTCGGTTGTCTGAGGACTGAAAGAGAGAGGAGACCAAGACTATGAATCAGGCGCGTGACCTCATCGGAATTGCTCTTGGCATTGTCCTCTGTGTCGGCCCTGGCCTGGCTGCGGAGCCAGCCGAGGTGGAAACGTTTGTGAACGCCCGCGTCGAGATCGGCGAGATGATGATGAAGTATTTCCAGGATGGCGAGTGGATCGGGGAGGGGCAGCGGCCATCGCCTGAGCAAATGCGCAAGATGGGCGCGGATATCCATGCGAAACTCACCGCGCTCTTGGCAAAGTACGGCCTGACAGTCGAGGAGTACCGGCGCCGCAGCCCGGAGGTGTTTGCCGATGACACGGTGGTCAAGCAGTATCTCGATCAACATCCAGACCTGAAACGGCGGTATGAAGCGCTGCCGCTGGATCGGATGGGACACGGCGGCAGTGGGAGAGGGTACTGAGCTGCAGCACGACAATCATGGCTGCAGAGAGAGACAAGGGGGGCTGGGTGAGGGGAAGCGACGACTCACAATCCATTTGAGCTATTACGCCTGACAGCGATCGTCTCCGGCGCCCCACCTGCTCCAATCGGCGGCTAGGTATGCGAGGGGGGGCAGTGACGGTGAGGCGCTCACCGGGGCCGATCCTCCGAGAACCGCAACTGCCAGAATCACTTTCAACATATGTATCCCTCCCTTCTTCCCGGCCATTTCCCCTGTTCGGCACCGGCCGATGGCGCGAACTAGGGCACAGTCAGTACTGGGGATAAATACCAGCTTGGCAAGTCAAGGGAGGCACCCGGGCTTCTCCCTCTCGTCGGCTGGACCGCAAATTGAAGCGGTAATTCTACTACGGTTGGCCATGGACGGTTGGCCATGGACGGGCGTCTTGTCGGCGCCAAAAGTATCACGGACACGGTGGAACAGGACGAGGTGACGCTTGGTGGGACGGTCATGAACCGAGCCAGCAAATTGTTGGCCGAAGAAATTGTCAGCGGCACGATGGTCGGTATCAAATCCATGAAGAACGAGATCACGGTTGTGTGGCCTTTGACGAAGGACGACGATATCCGACAAGCGGTGGAAGCCGCGCTTCGATCGGCACCGGCGTTGCACGAAGGCAAGCTGAATAAGATCGCGGTCCTTGTCGATGAAGGCGATGTGGTGCTGAAGGGTACGGTGGAGAAGCCGCTGCACAGCCGCATGGCGCAGCGGGTGGCGGAGGCCATCCGCTGGCGAACTTGCTGGGAGTGGTCAGGAAGCCAAGGCCCGATCATGCGATCGAAAAGGATGCAGTGGCGTATCTTCAGTGGGCTTTCTCTGCCGATGTGGACCGGATCGAGTACACGGCGAAGATGGAGTCGTGACGCTCAAGGGGTCGGTCCAGCACTTGGCGGACAAGTACGTGCTGGCCAACGATATTGAACCAATTCAAGGGGTGACAGGGGTGGAGGCATCCAGCACAGAAAGTGAGAGAGAGGCTAGCGTCGTCCGCGACCGGGTGCGGGGCGGTACCGTCCGCCCCACAGTCGCTCGCGGAGATTCATGGCGCACCGTGTCCAGGAGTGGCTTATTTCCTGGAAGAATGCACGCACTGCATCGGTCCCCGCATGGGCGACACGACGCATGCGCAGGGAAATTCGTCTCGTTGCCGCCTCGATGGTACGAAGGACAAGCAGCGTGGAAAGCGCTCCATTCCGGTGAGCCTCTACAATGAAATCCCACAATGACGGCTGCCCCGCGGCGTATTGCTTCTGGTGCTTCATGCAGCGGTCGCACAGGATCATGTATGTGCCCAGGGGGAGGAGCCGGATATAAAAAGCCCGATGGGAAGCGTCAGCCGTGATGTTGCAGCAACTGCACGAGTAACCGCCGAAACCCATAGTGTTCCGCCTACAAGCCGTTCGGACATTCTGACCCCTGCATCGCGAGGCCGTGAACGGCCGTTCTCCATCCGTCATTAAACACCCACCCTTGCCGCGTTTCCACGTGGGAAAACCACGTGGGACAGACCACAGAAGCTCTGCGCTGGAAGGCCTCGCTTGCGGCGAGGGTTGTGAGCGATCGTGCTTTGTCGGACGGTCCGACGACGGGGACATTCCCAGCGGCAAAGGGGGCATTGGTTCTACGGTGCGATTCCGCTAGACTCGTGGTCGACCATGGAACCGAGCGGAGGCCAAATGAGCCGATTGGCGTTCGTCTTCGATCTGGACGGGACGCTGGTGGACAGCGTCTACCAGCATGTTCTGGCATGGCGGGAAGCCTTTCAGGCTGTTGGGATCGAGCTGGCCGTCTGGCGCATTCATCGGCAGATCGGTATGAGCGGCGGGCTGCTCCTCAATGCGCTGCTGCGAGAGATTGGACGGTCTGTGACGCGGGACGAGGTCGAGCGGATCCAGCGGCGGCATGGGGAAGCCTACGCGCGGCAAGTCGGGTCGATCCGTCCTCTTCCGGGCGCGCGCGAGCTGCTCGAGATCCTCTCGCAGCACGACGTGCCCTTTGCGATCGCGACGAGCGGGCGGATGGAAAGCGCGGGGAAGGCTCTGACGCTTCTGAACCTCGATGCTCGCGTGCCCGTCGTCACTCGCGATCAAGTCCTCCACGCCAAACCGGACCCGGATGTCTTCATCGTCGCGGCGCAACGCCTCGGAGTCCCCGTCAATCACTGCGTGGTGGTCGGAGACAGTGTCTGGGATATGCTCGCCGCCCGGCGGGCTTGGGCCTTGGGCGTAGGCCTCTTGTCAGGGGGCTATGGACGGGACGAACTTGAGCGTGCGGGCGCGTATCGGGTGTATCAAGATCCGGCCGACCTTCTGCGTCATCTGGATGAAGTCGGGGTGCGGCTGGCCTGAAAAGCCGGGGAAGGTGCGGCTCATACCGGCTGGTTGCGGATGACACAGCGGAAAGGGGAGATGCCCTTGGAGTTCCGCCTCTAAGACGATGAGGAGCCATCCGTCCGGCGAAGCTTGGGTGAACGGACAATGAGGGTTGTTGCGGGGTGTCTGCACACAGGCCTCCAAGGACAGCGGTTGTCCTGCAAGCGTTGGGCGTCTTGCGTGACGAGGAGGTGAACACGACTGAAGACGGCTTGACAGGAAAGCGCGGAAGGAGGTCCAGCGTGTGACGGAGAAAAAGTCTTCTTCCAAGAGTTGAGCGATCGCGCCGTGTGGTTCTCCGCTTGGCCCGTTGACGAGACAATTCGTGGGAGCTTGCGCGAAGGCATGGTCACTGTGCTCCACAGCCCATGCCCGAGGGCGGTCGCGGAGATGAAGAAACTTTATGCAGTGATCCTCGCCCAGTGCGGGTTGTCCTCCGGCAATGGCTGTACGACGTCTATCTCGACCCGCCCGGTTGTTAAGGAGGGGTCGCGCCCGTTTCGTGCTCTTCTCTCTGGAACGATTCTTCAGGAACAGGAATGGCCGTTCATGCCAGAAGGATGACGAATGCAGCGGAAAGGAGGGATTCCGGATGAGGTGCGAATCCATCTTGGCAGTTGGGGGGCTCGCGCTTCTGCTCTCACCCACAGGGGTACTGGGCCAGGCTCCACATCTGGCCGATGCCGTCACCCATACTCAAGCGGCGATCGCGCAAGGCAAGCAGGGATATCCGGATGCACTTGTCGCACAGGCGCGCGAGGCGCTTCTCCATGCGGAGGCGGCGAACAAGGAAGCGGCGGCCCTGCATCTGGATGAGGGTATCCGCTGGTTGAAGCAGGCGATTGAGCAGGGTCGGCAAGGGCAGGTAGAAGCGGCGACTCAAGCAGCGGAGCGCGCGCTCGCGCAGTTGTCCGCGAGCGGTCCGTCCTCGGAACGGTCCCTACAGTCTCCGCAAGAAGATAGCGGTTATTAGCCCTGCGGTGGACAAGACAACAAAATCCCTGAAAGGGACAATCGCTTCGCGTGTTTGGATCATGGGCCGGAAACAGCGGTCACGATGCGGAGCCCTCCAGGTGCCGGCGGAGGAGCGGGGGCGGCAGGCTGGTGCTCTGGGGGCGGTTGGGGCGACGGTAGGGCGGGAGGCGGGGTGTAGGTCGCGACATTGCTTTCGACGGATTCATTGCCCGCGGTGTCGTAGGCGGTGACGACATAATACTGCACCGTGGCTGGTGTACCGATATTGAAGGAGGTCGTGGTTCTGCCGACGGTGGCTAGCCGCGCTGCACCGGGCGAGCTTTTCGTGCAGGGCAGTTGGCTACAGTGATAGATGGTGTACCCGGCAAGATCCTGCTCGTTGTTGGCGTTCCAGAGCAAGGTCGCAGTTGAGCCGATGGTGGACCAGAAGACCACTCCCAGCACTATCATGACCGCCACGCTGCGATACGCCATTGCGAACCGCCCCATGAGTTATTCCTGCTGCAACATCTAGACCGCAGAATGTGTAAACGAGAGCGGGGCGGTTTGGCGCTACCAATCGAGATAAGATTGGTGAACTGCTGGCCTGACCAGTGAGTGGGTGTAGGGTTTCGCAGCAACCTTGGCCGATGCCCAACCAGGAGTGCTCGGTCGGCTTTGAATCTTCGACTTCTCGGGCCATGGATGGTCCGCCCTACAGTATAGACAGTGTTGCGGAAAGAGTGTGCAGGGAGAGGCCAGCCAACTAGGACTGTGGTGGTAAGGGGCTGGCGGGTGTTTGTGGGAGGTCAGATCGGGGCTCGCTGCACGACGCGCTCAGAAGCGGTCGCCGAGCTCAACGATGTGCCTCTCGACGCCCAAGCTGGTGGGACCATCCCTACCAGCATCGAAAACGTCTTGGAGCCAATAGCCGGTATGGAATCTCTGACACGGGTCGAGGCTGGTACCGTCCTTGGCGATAAGCTACGCCAGGCCGCCGAAGTTCTGGACACCGGGTTTAATTACTGGATGATGGGTGAACATCCGTGCCCGGGTCCGGCATGGACGGAAAACAGACCGTCGGGACTGTCCATGGCAAGGGCGGGGGCTCCGTTACCATGAGGCCGCTGGTGCCTGCCGCAAAGTTGCCCCGCGGGTGCGAACACTACCGACCGAAGGGAGCGTTGTCGCCCAAGCTGTAGCTCGGGCCGACCCAGCGCAGGGCTACTGGCTGCACATATTCGTCCGCGCCGGCATCTCGACCGCGGTCCCAGGAAGGGGAAAGCTGCCGACAACGGCCATAGGATCTGTCCAACTGGAAGAGAAGGCTAAACGAGAGTTACCAATCAATCAAGAAACTACGGGTGAGAGCATGTCGCGGGTCGTGCAGGGGAGACCCTTCTGCCCGGTGTCTCTAGGTGCGCGGGGGCCGGTGGTTGAAGTCACATTAACGGATACAGGAGTCACGATTCAATCGGAATCTGGATCAATTGTGGGAGAGACGAAAAGAGGAGCGTCGAATAGGCCAGGCCGACCCGCGAGCAACCGGGCATTCGATCTTTGCGAAAGACCGAACGCTTGTGTCATCCGGGGCTGGTCGCAAGCTCTTCTGTCGCCAGAGGTTGGTCAAGCATATTCGTGCCCGTTGGAATTCTGGCGGGTCCATCGTTTGGCTGCCCCCCTTGAAGGGAAAGGGAAGCATAGAAGAAGATGGGGCGAGTCCGTGTGTCGCCATGAGCGTCGCCATTCCTGACACTCCCCCGCCTCAGTTCACCGCTCAAGAGGTGCGTGTCATTGCGCGCGAGCGCTTTGGCGTGAGTGCGACCCCCATCGCCCTGCCCAGCGAACGGGATCAGAACTTTCTGTTGGAGACCAAAGCCGGGCCGGAGTTCGTCCTCAAGATTGCCAACGCCGCCGAAACGCGCACGGTCCTCGAGGCGCAGCATGCGGTGTTGGAATATCTGGCCGAAAACGCACCGGATCTCAGATGCCCGCGGGTGCGACAGACCACGACGGGCGAGACGATCGCGACTGTCCAATCAGCCGACGGGACGGTACATTTCGTTCACATGGTGACCTATCTGCCTGGCCATCTGTTGGTGGAGGTCGCTCCGCATTCACCAGACTTGCTGCGGAGTTTGGGCCTCTTCTTTGGTCGACTCGATCGGATTCTGTCGGGTTTTTCCCATCCGGTGCTCAAGCGCACGCATCTCTGGGATCTCCGGCATGCCGCGTCCGTGGTGACCGCGCACATTTCCTCAATCACCGACGGCTCGCGCCGCGCTCTGGTCGAGCGCTTCCTGGCGCGGGCCCGTGAACACGTCGAGCGGGCCTTGCCCGCTTTACGGACGAGCGTCATTCATCAGGATGGGAATGACTACAACATCCTTGTCACCGGGATCGAGACGGGGGGAGAAGTCACCGGTCTCCTCGATTTCGGCGACCTGATTGACTCCTGCACAGTCTTCGAGCCGGCTGTCTGTGTCGCCTACGCCATCCTTGGCAAACCAGATCCGGTGTCTGCGGCCGCACAAGTCGTCGGCGGCTATCATGCCGCCTTTGCATTGACCGAAGAAGAACTGGCGCTGCTCTACGATCTGGTCGCCCTGCGGCTCTGTACGAGCGCGGCGCTGGCGGCGTATCGCAAGATGCGGTTCCCGGAGCAGCCATACCTGACCGTCTCCGAAGGGCCGGTGTGGGCGGCACTCGACCGTCTGGCCGGGATCAGCCCGCGGCTGTTTCATTACGCGATGCGAGATGCTTGCGGTCTGCCCGCCTGCCCTCGAACGGCTGCAGTGGTGCAGTGGCTGAAGGCGAATGCGGAGACTTTCGCTCCAGTGGTCGAACCGGATCTTCGCAAGGGCGACTACACAGTCGTGGATCTGACTCCCGGTGCGCCTGACTTCGCCGAGATCGGCGACCTGACGGATACGCTGCGCTGGACCGAGGCCATTTGGGGGAGGATGGCGGCGGAAGGTGTCGGCGCTGGCATCGGACGCTATGGTGAGGCCCGGCGGAGTTATACGGGGGTAGCCTATCGGCCGGCCGGGACTGAAGTCGAGGCGTGGCGTACCGTGCACCTCGGCGTGGACGTGTTTCTCGCGCCAGGGTCGCCCGTGTTCGCCCCGTTGGAGGGCACGGTCCACAGTGTCGCCGACAACGCGCAGCCGCAGGATTACGGTCCGACCGTCATCTTGCGGCACGACGTACCGGGTGCGGGCGAGTTCTTCACCTTATACGGCCACTTGAGCCGGACATCGTTTGACGGGATGGCGCCCGGCCGGCGGATCGCTAAGGGCGAACGCATCGGTTGGGTCGGCGATTCGTCCGTCAATGGCAATTGGCCGCCGCATGTGCATGTTCAGCTCATCGTGGACTTGCTCGATTGGGTGGACAACTTTCCCGGTGTCTGCGCCGCGCGTGACCAACGGCTCTGGCGGAGTCTCTGCCCGGATCCCAACCTGTTGCTCCAGATTCCATGTCTGCCGCCGCCGGACTCCGGGCGGAGTCCCGAGGCGCTTACCGAGGCGAGGCGACGCCGCCTCGGCCCCAACCTGAGTCTTAGCTACCGGCGTCCGATCAAGATTGTCCGGGGATGGAAACAGTACCTTTATGATCATCTGGGGCGCGAATATCTCGACTGTGCGAACAATGTCGCGCATGTGGGACACGGCCATCCAGCGGTGGTCCAGGCGGCAGCGCGGCAAATGGCCTTGCTCAACGTCCACACCCGCTACCTTCATGACCTCTTGGTGGAATACGCGGAGCGGTTATGCGCGACGCTGCCGGAGCCATTGCGCGTCTGCTATTTCGTGTGCTCCGGCAGCGAAGCGAACGAATTGGCATTGCGCCTGGCGCGAGCCCACACGCGGGGCACCGACGTGATCGTGCTGGACCACGCCTACCACGGCAATACCACCTCGCTGGTGGAGATCAGCCCGTACAAGTTCAACGGTCCCGGCGGCGCGGGCGCGCCGCCGCATGTCCATACGGTGCCGATGCCGGACGTCTATCGCGGACCATACAGAGCCAGTCCAGAGGCTGGCAAACAGTACGCTGCGCATGTGCGGGGAGCGCTTGAGCGGATCAAGCGAGGCCATCGGCGCCTTGCGGCGTTCATCTGTGAGTCGCTGCCGAGTTGTGCCGGGCAGATTGTTCTCCCGTCTGGCTACTTGCGCGAAGCCTATCGATTCGTTCGAAACGCCGGCGGGGTCTGCATCGCCGATGAAATCCAGGTTGGATTCGGGCGGGTGGGCACCCACTTCTGGGGCTTTCAACTGCAAGGTGTCGTGCCCGACATTGTGACGCTCGGCAAGTCGATCGGCAACGGCCATCCGATCGGCGCGGTGGTAACGACGCCGGAGATTGCGACCTCGTTCGCCAACGGAATGGAATACTTCAACACGTTCGGCGGGAACCCTGTGTCCTGCGCCGTGGGGTTGGCGGTACTAGATGTGATCGCGCGAGAAGGGTTACAGGAACACGCGCGAGTGGTCGGGGCCTCGCTGAAAGAAGGACTGGCCATGCTGATGGCCCGACACGCGCTGGTCGGAGATGTCCGAGGCGAAGGACTGTTTCTCGGCGTCGAATTCGTTCGAGATCGGGACACCCGTGAACCGGCCGGTCCAGAAGCGGCGTACATCGCCGAGCGATTGAAGGATCTGGGGGTGCTGACCGGCATCGACGGGCCGTTCCGCAACGTGCTGAAGATCAAGCCGCCGATGGTCTTTTCCGACGCCGATGTCGCTCGATTGCTTGCGTGCCTGGATCAAGTCCTCGCCGAGCCACGACTCCGACTGCTCCGTACCGCGCTGTAACCACGCAGCGCCGCGTTTGGCAACTACGAAAAGATCCAGTCCCACAGCCATGAAAGCCAGTTCAGGATGGACGAAAGCCAGGACTCCTCGGCCGGCGCCGGTTGCGGTTGGGTCGGAGGGGGCGTTGGCGGTGCCGATTGCGCGGGAGGTTGCGCGTGCGGAGGGGGCTGCGGCGGCGGAAGAACAGAGGCGACCGTTTCCGGTGGCGGAGTTGTCGCCGGCGGAGCGGCCGCGGCAGGACCCGGACGTGGGGCCGGTTCGAATGGAAGAGGCGCTTGCGCCGAGGTGGGCTCGGATGCAGGTTCCGACGTTCTGAGTTCTTTTTGGTAACGTGCGACAAGGGCTTGAAGAGCGCTTCGCTGTTTTTTCGCTTCGACAACTTCGCGAGCCAACGTCCGCTGGTCGTTCCGCAATGCGGCGAGTTTTGCGTGAAGCGACGTGATCCTGGCCCGAATTTCTTGCTGGAAACGGTCGGTTGCCTCTTTTTCGTCCTGAAGCCGTGCCAAAAGTTCTTTAAGTCGCCGGTTCTCCTGATCGTTTATGGCTTGCAGCTCTTCTGCCCGCTGCTCCAACGACTTGACCTCGGCTTGTGCCAGTTTGACCTCGGCCAGCAGCGCGTCACGCTCCGCCGTTGCCGTCCGATAGGTGCGCTGTGTCACACAGGCCGAGGTGGTGAGGAACAGGCTAAAGATCAGACCGATGGCAACGATCGGGTGTCCGCTAAGAAAACGGGAAAACGGCTGCGCTGGACATTTCGTTATGTCAGGCCTCATCCTTGCAAGCACTGGGATTCGTCGTGTGAGCTGCATCCTTTCTCCGCCTCCGCGCGCCTCCGCGTCGCCATGCCCGGCTGTTCTCCGCTCGGGAGCTCTGCATGCGTTGCTGCGTCCTGTCTCCAACTCAAATGATCGACTGCGACTACACCGGAAACGGCTTACGTGAAGATTTGAGCCAAGGGGAGAATATGCCGTGATGGCCAAGAACTCAACCTCTCCATGGCTAAAGCCGGGGGTTCTGAGAGGAACCACCGCCACCTCTCCCTGGCTCTTGCCAGAGGCTTGCGCCTCCGCTCCACCATCCGGGGCCTCGGCTTTGGCTATCCCCTCTTCCACAGGTGACCCGCTCCGACTCCAGGACACAGCCCCGAAGGAGAAAGGACGACACGCCCCTCCACTCGCAGGTTGAGTGGCTTGGCTCCACGCCGCCCGCAGGAGCGATTCCTCACCCGACCAGCGTACATGGGCAAAGTCTGCGGGGAGCAAATGGTTCTCCCCCACGCACCGCGCCAGGAATGCAGAGTAGAGATCGTGCTGCATTTCGCCCCCGCACTCGCAGGCATGGGCGCGTTGGGCAAGAGGCTTCTTCTGCTCCGCGCTGCAGCCGTGGCAGATTGAGGAGAGCCTTGCCCGGTGCGCGAAGAACTCGATCAGGACGCCGCCGTCGCTTTCAGCCTTGTGGTGAAGGATCGACAGAAAGATCCCTGGCGCTCGAACATTCACCGATCTGCCGTATTGCCGCTGCAACGCGCGAGAGGAGAGCTTCTCGGTCTTGAGACCCGGCCCATCGCCTGCACACGGTTGGCGAGTTCGCCATGCAGCGTCTTGCGATGGGCGGATTGCCGGCGGAGGAGTTCCGCCGATTCGTTCTGGGTCCAGCGCTGGCGGTTGGATTGACGCCACATCTTCGGGCCGGGCTCCACCCGCCCGTCGGGAAGGAAATTGTCCGGGTTGTTCGCCCGCCGCTGACGGTCCAGCTTCCGCTGCAAGCGCCGGATGGCCCAGTGCTCCCGGACCACCTCGTCGCAGAAGGGCTCAAGCCAAGCAGTGTGCTCCCCAACCACCGCAACTGTGGGGGGCCGATGTCCAACTCCACTTCTCCTTCGCCGAGGCGGTGCCACGGCTTTTGATACGGGTGGCCCTCGCACACCGGTTGCGTATAGAACCGATCGCGGCGGCCGAGCTTGCGTCGCACCAGCCGGGTGTACGTCACCCGGCTGGCCAGCCCGTGGGCGATGACTGGGTCGAAGGCATGGTTGGACTTGCCCTCAGCCGTGTCCAGTTGCCGGCAGCCCTTGAACCGGGGCCGGCCCCGCTGACCGAGCAGCCACCCGTTCACCGCGCCAAAAGCGCAGGAGGCGAGCTTGTGGACCACGTGCACGTCCAAGTGCTCCCGAAACGCCAGCTGCCTCAGCCGCACGGCGTATCGTTGCAGGGCTGCGTCGGTGAACGCCACCGCCCGGCGGGCGGCGCGAAACCCTTCCGTGCGCGCCTCCTCCTTCGGAAACCGCCGCGCCCACCGGAGTGCCTCGCCCAGACAGGCATTGTACACCTGCCTCGCTACTTCTAAGCGGACATTCAGGATGTGCGCCTCGGCCGCAGCGACCCGCAGCGGAACCTCGCAGGTGAACGACGGGGTGTGCTCAGACCCGCTTCTGCTGCTCGATGTCCTGTTTGATAGTGGCAAGCGGCGCACCTCCCACGGTGGCGACGAAGTCGCTGTTGGTCCAGAGGGTCGGCAGCTTGCTCCCAAGCCACCGGAACTCGTCCCGCAGCAACCGGGGTGATCGTCCTCCGATCTTCCGCACTTGCTTATGGATGCCGAACTGCGGATCGACTTCCACCAACCGATGCGCGTGGTCGGGCATGGCCTCCAGCTCGATCACTTCGGCGCCACATTCGTCTGCCACATCCTGTCTCATTTGTTTCAACCACTCCGCAACCTCAGGGACCAACACCGGGCGGAGGGACTTCTGGCACCATATCACGTGGTACTTGCAGGATTAGGTCACGTAGGCGTTCGACTTGTAGTCCACCGTGCACTGCAGCATCAATAGACCATCCCGTTTTCAGCTACACAAAACCGGCCGCCTAATCCCCGTGGCTAAAGCGCGGGGCTTGAGGCGGCCCGTTTGTGGTCAACGAATGGTTCAGACGGCATGGGCTGCACTGCCGCCTATCCGGTCGTCGAATCGGTGCCAAACACGACGCGGTACATGCCGAGCCAGAGACCGTGCCATTTGTCCATCGCCATGAGCGCAGCGGCACGGATCGGCTCGCGGTGCTCCTCCAGTTCCGCATACCCTGCCAGGGCGGTGCGGAGCCAGTCCCCATGGTGCAGCTCCTCGAAGAGATGGGTTTCGAAGAACTTGATGTCCTGCAGCGAGAGCTGCGGAAAGGTGAGCAGCCCGCTGTAAAGATAGCGATAGGTGAGACTGGCTGTCGTCTCGATGCCAAACGAGGCGCCCAACGCCGACGGCATGTCGCCGTGTAAGAACACCTCGCCAATGTCCTCGATATACGCCTGCGCCTCCGGGCAAAGCTGTTCCCGGGCGAGAACTTGGCGATCGATGCCCAGCCGATCTGTCAGGCGCAACATCTGCACGGCATGGACGTCTTCCGGTACGCCGTTGCCGTATTCCGAAAAGAGCACCCGCGCCAATTCTAACCCGATCGCTTCGTCCTTGTCCGACAGATTGTAAAGCAAGCCGATCAGAATCTTCCGAAATTGAATGCCGAACCGATACCACTGACGAACGAACCGCCGAAGCTGGACCTCGGTCACGCCGCGCTGGAACGCGTGGAAGAACGGATTCGTGTGGGCAGGATGGGCCTGCAGCTCTCGCTCCATGGCCTCTAGGAAAGCCAACCCGGACCGATGCGTTATGGGGTACGCCATCCTTTCTGGGTTTCTCCTATTGTGAAAAGGGCTATTCGCTCTACCCTCGCTCGCTCTCCTTCTCACGGGCGAGAGGGGGCGAGGAGCAGCGCTCGGCTTCATTGAGCCGTCACGCGGCCCGACGAGCCGCTTCGGCTGTGCCCGGCAGTGGTTCTTGATACAGCCAGGCGCCCGCTTCGGTGGCGACCAGGACTTCAATCAATCCGATCAGCATCGCGACGGACACTAGGCCAGCGGGGAACAAGCCCATTGGCATCCAGGTGAGCGTCGGCAGGCAGTAACCCAACAACCAAACGGCCGTGCCTGCATACAAGGCTGTGACCGGGCCGGCTCCGTACCGCGGGCGAATGGACGCATAGAACCATACTGCCAGGCCTCCGTACACGAGCCCCAGTAGGATATAGAACGCGCTTCGGGCCGGATTCTCTTCGAGAGGTTTACCCAGCGCCTGCATGGCGTCGCGCCACTCCGAGCCCAAGAGCACGCCGTTGAGAAGCCACTGCACCACGTCGATGATAAACCCCGCGACCAGGCCTCCCAAGAGAAGACGATTCCAATTAATCTCTTTCATGGCAGTCCTCCTTTCCCTCGCCAGCATGGCGAGCGCCCAGCCAGATGTGCTTGGCGTGTTGAGCCACACTAGCGCGCGAAGCTCTTGTGACTGGGGACGATCGCCTTACACTTCCTTCGCGAGTTGGACATAGCGATGATACGGAAGCAGCGTCCAAGTTTCCGCGGAAAGCGCGCCCAGGGACAAACTGATCATCGCCACCTTTGCCGCTTCTTCCTCGCTCGCTGCCTCGTAGAGGTCCAGGAAGTCGTGCGGACCCAGCACCAGGTAATGCGACAACCACTTGACACCGGGGCACTTCACCTTGACCTGGTTCATCCATTGCTTCCCATGCTCTTCCCGGAGTTTGGGATCGCGCGCCTCCTCCGGCGCCAACTTGGTGAGTAACGCAAAAGTCGGCATGGCGGCCTCCCTGCTATGACACTAGCCCACGGTAAATAGTGAACAGCCAGGCGTTTGATTCCCTCTCGCCCCTCCCTTTTTAAAAAAAAGGAAGAAGGGGCTCGGGGAGGAGAGCGATTTTTGCCTTCCACGTGGCTGCCTGGCGGCTATAACGGCCCAGAGACGTTGAGCTATGTGTCGCGCCCCTCCTGTCCTTTCCCTTCCGAACGACGAGTAAAGATATGCTACGCCGGATTATTGCGGAAGCCAAGAGGTCACTGTCGCAATGCGTGCAAGGCGATGGTGAGAGGGATAACGCGACGGTTGGTTCCAGTCGCCTGATTCGGCTACACTGTATGGTTTGAGATGGTGTTAGTCCTTCCTCAGAACTGCGAACGCGCGCTGCTGGAACGTTTTCTCAGAGCCGAGGCTATGGCGCTCTGGTCGGTTCGTTCCGCGCAGGCGCGGGATGTGCCCCCACGTGTGCTGAGCTTCCTGCATCGACATGAACAAGACGAAGAGGCCCACCTTCGCCAGTTTGAAATGTTGCTGGGCATGCCCTCTTGGAACCGGACGAGCCCCCCGCGGGTGCCCAGCCAGTGGTGGGTGTTGGCGGTGCATCTGTACGGGTACGAAGCGCTGGGGCTTGAATTCGCGAAGCTCCTGGCCAGAGTCCGACCGGATTTGTCGATGATTCTGGCGGACGAGGAAGCACACGTCGGGTTTTACGAGCGGGAGATCCGCGCTCTTCTGGCAAGCGGTGATGGGATGGCGCAAGGGGTGCGGACGGCCGCGCGGGTATGGTGGAAACGGCTGCCGCGGACAGTAGACCGCTACCTAGGCGACGAGAGCTTGGCTCCGTATCGAGCCGCCCTCCGCCGAGAGATCCTTGGTTCCATCAAACGGCGGTTGACCGCGCTCGAATTGTTGGAGGGAACGGCCGAGTCGTCGTAACATGGGCCGTCCCGGTTTCGGCTACAGGCTTATGGGGGCAAGTCCGCTCACTGCCCCGATCTTGCGGTATTTCTGTTCTCGTTGAGCGAGGAGTTGAGCGATAGGAATTGCCTCCAGCTCGCTGAAGCAGGCGGTGAGGGCTTTAGCGAGTCGGTCGGCGACGAAACGAGGGGCTCGGTGGGCGCCGCCGGTCGGCTCCGGGATGATGCCGTCGATCACCCCGAGCTGCAGCAGGTCATTGGCTGTCATTTTCAGGGCGGCGGCTGCGTCGGGTACCTTAGCTGGATCATCCCACAGGATGGCTGCGCAGCCTTCCGGTGAAATCACCGAGTAGACTGCGTGTTCCAACATCAGTACCCGATCGGCAACGCCGAGCGCCAGGGCCCCGCCGCTCCCGCCTTCGCCGATGACGACTGAGACGATCGGGACCGCCAGCCGGGACATGACGTAGAGGTTGCGTGCGATGGCTTCGGCCTGACCCCGCTCCTCGGCCCCGATCCCGGGATAGGCACCGGGGGTGTCAATGAATGTGATAATCGGGTGTCCGAATTTTTCAGCCATCTTCATCAGGCGCAACGCTTTCCGATAGCCCTCGGGATTCGACATTCCGAAATTGCGCTGCATCCGTTCTTTCAGCGTTTTGCCCTTCTGATGTCCGATCACCATGACGGACCGGCCGTTGAACCGGGCGAAGCCGCCCACAATGGCGCGGTCATCGCCGAAAAGCCGGTCGCCGTGGAATTCCAGAAAGTCCCGGCAGAGTTCGTTCACATAGTCGAGGGTGGTTGGCCGTTGAGGATGGCGGGCGAGCTGGGTTCGCTGCCAAGGGGTGAGATTACTGTACAGTTCGTGCTCGACTTGAGCCAGCTTGGCGCGAAGTTTGCGGATTTCTTCCTGCGTGGCGGATTTGGACCCGTTGGCCGCCGCCAGTTTTTCGATCCGTTCTTCGATCTCACGGATTGGCTTTTCAAATTCAAGGTAGTCTCTCATAGGCCCTCGTGGAGGGGAGGCAATGGGTGGGGGACAAAAGCCCGCTCAGGATAGCAGAACCACCGACCCTTTGCCTAGTACTTCCTCGACTTCTGACACAAAATGCTCGCTGGGCAGGACTGTGACGTTCGGAAGCGGAGCCGTGTCGGCTTCCAGGTGCGGCCCCATTCGAAACGTGAAGTACACCGCCGTCGGTCCTGGATGACGTAACAACACCCGTCGCAGTTCGGGTAATCGCTTCGGCGCATCCGGGGCGTCGTCCAGGCGAATATTGACTTTGGTGATAGCCTTGTTCTGCAGGTCCACCAGCGATTCAATCCTGCTGCCGCGGAGTTTGGTCCCTTTGTCGCCGCGATCGACAAGACCGGTCACCCGGACAATCTGTTCGGGGACGATCAAGTCCACGGCCTCTTTGTAGAGATCGGGGAAGGCGATGATTTCCGCTGTGCCGTGCAGGTCTTCGAGCGTCAGATAGGCCATGCGGTCGCCTTTCTTGGTCAACATGGTCTTGACGGTCGTGATGATTCCGCACAGCTTGACTTCTTTCCCGTCGGCCACGTCAGCCAAACTCGCGGTGGTCGCCGTCGCGAGAGTTCGAACCGCCGCTTCGTACCGCGTCAGAGGATGCGCCGAGATGTAGAACCCGGTCAACTCGCGCTCGTATTTCAACCGCTCACCTTGGTCCCATTCCGGAATGTCCGGCAGCTCGGGATCGTGAAGCTCGGTCGCCGATCCGCTGCCCAGGTGGTCGCCGAAGATGCTGGTCTGCCCCAACTCGCGTTCGCGTTGCGCGGTTGCCCCCTCTTCCACCGCTCGGTCGAGCACGGCCATGAGTTGGGACCGCTTGGCACCCGTCGAGTCGAACGCCCCCGCCTTGATTAAGCCCTCCAGCATCCGTTTGTTGACCTTGTGGAGATCGACGCGGCGACAGAAATCAAAGAACGATCGGAATCGGCCCGACTCATTCCGAATGGCGATAATGGACTCAACGGCCCCCTCGCCGACGTTCTTGATCGCCGCCAGGCCGAACCGAATAGCGCCGTCCACGACCGCGAAGGTTTTCTGGCTCTCGTTGACGTCGGGCGGTAGGACCTTGATGCCTAGATCCCGGCACTCCGTGAAATAACTCACGATCTTGTCGGCATTGCCCATATCGCACGTCATGAGGGCGGCCATGAACTCGGTCGGGTAGTGCGCTTTGAGGTAAGCGGTCTGGTAGCAGACAACCGCATAGGCGGCGGCGTGAGACTTGTTGAAGCCGTACCCGGCGAATTTCTGAATCAGCTCATACAGCTTCTCGGCCTTCTTCTCGGAAATCTTGTTCTTCTTCGCCCCTTCGAGGAACTGTGACCGGAGTTTTTCCATCTCCTCGGGCTTCTTCTTCCCCATCGCACGGCGCAGAATGTCGGCTTGACCGAGCGAGAAACCGGCGACCTTGTTGGCGATCGCCATGACCTGTTCCTGATAGACGATGATCCCGTAGGTGTCCTTGAGGATCGGTTCCAGCTCGGGAACTTCGTAGGTGATCGGGACCTTGCCCTGCTTGCGTTTGATGAAGTCGGGGATCAGGTCCATCGGCCCAGGCCGGTAGAGGGCGATGATCGCGATAATGTCTTCGAAACGGTCCGGCCGGAGCCCAATCAGCAGGTCCCGCATCCCGGCGCTTTCCAATTGAAACAGCCCAGTCGTCTTCCCGGAGGAGAGCAAGGCAAAGGTCTGGGGGTCGTCGAACGGAATTTGGTCAATGGCGAAAGGTGGACCGTCCGGCCGCGCAGCGTTGATCAGTGTCACGGCGAGGTGGATCATCGTCAAGGTCTTGAGGCCGAGAAAGTCGAACTTAACCAGGCCGATCTTCTCCACATCGCCCATCGAGTACTGGGTGACGATTTCGTTGTTGGCGCCCCTGTAGAGGGGGATATGCTCGGTGAGCGGTTCGTCGGAGATCACGACCCCGGCGGCATGCGTGGATGCGTGGCGTGCCAACCCTTCCAAGGACTGGGCGATGGAGATCAGTTCCCGGACTTTAGGATCCTTATCTATCAGGTCGCGCAACCGTGGTTCCTGTTCCAACGCCTTGTCCAGCGTCATCTTCAGATCATCTGGGATGAGTTTGGCGATCCGATCCACGTCCGCGTACGGCATTTCCAACACGCGTCCGACATCGCGGATTGCCGCCTTGGCTTTCATGGTGCCGAAGGTGATGATCTGAGCGACGTGGTCTTGCCCGAACTTCTCGACCACATAATTGATCACCTCGTTCCGGCGGTCCATACAAAAGTCCATGTCGATATCCGGGAGGGAGACGCGCTCGGGATTGAGGAATCGCTCGAAGAGCAGGCCGTAGACGAGCGGATCAAGGTCGGTGATCCGCAGCGCGTAGGCGACGAGGCTGCCAGCGGCGGAGCCCCGGCCTGGCCCGACCGGAATGCCGCGCGAACGGGCAAACTTGATGATGTCCCACACGATGAGGAAATAGCCGGCAAACCCCATCGTACAGATGACCGTGAGCTCTTCTTTCAGCCGCAGTTCGTAGGCTGCGCGCGGGATGGTGCTGGGGCGCTCGCGCAACCGGGCGGCGAGACCCTCGGTGGCCAGGTGTTCCAGGTATGTTTCACGGGTATAGCCATCCGGCACCTTGTACTGTGGCAGATGGGTCTTGTTCAGCGGCAGGTTCAACTCGCACTGCTCTGCGATCCGGCAGGTGTTCAGCACGGCCGCCGGCAATTCTGCAAACTCGGCGACCATCTCGTCGGTCGATTTGACGTAGAGCTGGTCCGTGTCAAACTTCAGCCGGTTCGGATCGTTGATGGTCTTGCCGGTCTGCAGGCACAACATCAGGTCATGCGGCCGTGCGTCTTCCTTCTTCAGATAGTGGCAATCGTTGGTGCCGACGAGCGGGATGCCGAGCTTTCGGTGAATCTCGACCAGCCCGCGATTGGCGATGCGCTGATGCTCCAGCCCATTGGCTTGGACTTCCAGATAGTAATGGTCCTTCCCAAAGATCTCCCGGTATTCGCCTGCGACCCGGGTGGCACCCTCCAAGTCTTTCTGTCCAATTAGATACGGCACCTCGCCGCTGAGGCAGCCGGACAGCGCGATCAAGCCTTCGTGGTGTTGCTGCAGTAAGTCCTTATCCATCCGCGGCTTGTAATAGAATCCTTCAAGGTAGGCTTTACTGACGAGCTTGATCAGATTCTGGTAGCCCGTGAGGTTCTTCGCGAGCAGGATCAAATGATAGTAGTCATTGTGGGCGAGGGCGCTGTCCTTGGCAAACCGGCTGCCCGGCGCCATGTAGGCTTCGCACCCGATGATGGGTTTGATTCCTGCATCCTTGGCCTTCCGGTAGAACTCCACCGCTCCGAACATGTTGCCGTGGTCAGTGATGGCTACGGCTGGCTGGGCGAACGCCTTTATCTGCTGGACGAGTGGATCGATTTGGTTTGCACCGTCCAACAGGCTGTATTGGGTATGAAGGTGGAGGTGGACGAATTGCGATGACATGGGGTCACTCAGGGGCGGATTCTAGTCGGGAGGGGAAGTGAAGTCAAATGAAGGGGAGAAGAGGCCGAGGATACATCGGATCCGCTCTGTGCTCGCAGAGTCCCTCCATTGAAACAGTGGTTGCTGGATGCACGCAGGGAAGTGGACCTGGAGGGATAGGCAGAAAGTAATAGAAGGCGGTGGTACCCTTTCGGGCGGCCAAACCCACCGAGCTGATCCCCTTTTGTTCTTTTTTGCGCTTCACGCCTCGACCTCTGTGAGAGATCCGGTCACGTCCTCGCTTCTACGGTGGATGTGAGGGCCTAGATGGCCTTGCCTTTGTTGGACTGGCACGGAGCCGATTGCGGACAGATATGACCATCGCAATCGGCTCCCCGGGAGATTAGGCCACGTTCGGATACAGGTAATCCGCTCCAACGGGAAGCCCGCCGAGCCAATGCATGAAGCGGGGCACCTCTTCGCCGCGAAAAAGACATCCGTGCTGAGGGAGCATCGCTGTGATCGGTAGCTTCTCCAGTTTTTTGATCATTCCGGCGACCGCTCGATTGCTCGACATATAGCGCTGATGAAATCCTTGCATTGCCTGAGTATGAGCGGTCCACTCGTCGATGACGAGTCTGAACAAGTTGTCCTTGTACATTGCAGTGCCAACATCCCCAGAAAACAAAAACCCGCTCACTGTGTCGAACACGAAAATATTTCCAGGGGAGTGGAGAAAAGGCGCCGAGATGCACTCGAGCCGGCCGCCTTCCTTTAGTGGAATCGAAAGCCCCTCGTCCGGCACCTTTACGATGTTCAGGTTGTATGCCTTCCCAGAGAGGTCCTTGGATTCGTAATGGAGCAGGAAGCGAGTCCACAACGTCGAGACGACCAGCTTGATGTTCTTGTTCCACTTCGTCCAACTGGGAAACGAGGCACAAATGTCTGGATCCTGATGACTGAAGAAGAGGTGTGTGATGTCCTTCGGGTTGATATGGCGGCAGACTTTCTTGAAGACGTGTCCGAATCGATCGAAACCGCCCGGTTCTAGGAGGTAACCTTCGTTTCCGTCGAGAATCAGGTAGGAGTTACACTCAATCTCATCTCCTCCGGTTTGAGCCCCGACCCAATAGACCTTGTGGCCTCCGTTTTCAAAAAGCAGGATCGCATCTTCGGGATTGAGAGTACTGTTGTTCAACTCGGCCAGCGAAACAGGAGTCATGGCAACCTCCTCTCCAGGGATGAAAGGTGAGCCCGGCCTCCGTATTGATCCTGGGTTGGATGATAGAGGAACCTGTGTGCTTCTCAAAAAGAGTGTGCAAATCCAACCACGCAGCGTCGTTGTCGTCTCGAGGTCGAGATGGGATACCACCGAGCCGGCGGTGTTTGAAAAGATCTTTCCCTGGACGAACAAAAGACGAACAACAGGGGCGAGGACGAACAAAAGGGGTCCGACCCCTTATTGTCGACCCCTTATTGTCTCCTCGACCCCTTATTGTCTCCTGTCTACGATCTCAGGAACCAACCCATCGGTTGGAGACTCGATCCACTTGCATCGATTACGAAAAAGCGATAACGAGCGAGCGGCTCAACCGAAGGTTGGTATGCTGGGCCGTGCAGGGGTCGAACCTGCGGCCCGCTGATTCCGAATCCAGACGGACGCAGTTTCACGAGGACTCATTTCTCCTTTAGTCATTTCGATTCGCGCGCTTACACGGTTCTCTTCAATCATGCTGGTTCCAGCGACCTTGGTTGTTTTTGAGGAATTTGGGCGCAAATGTATCCCTGTCTTGCCACGGTGGTTAGTGATTCCCGCCGCCATCGACTCTCATTCCCTTGAACCTTGCTGTAACGGGAAGGTTTATCCAGGCTACAGAGGAGAGGGGACCTGTGAAAGGGAATACGTTGACGATCCGAGAGCTGGCAACTGAAACAGGCGTGTCGTCGAAGACTCTCCGCTACTGGGAAAGCCGGGGGCTTCTGCCAAAGCCTGAGCGTACGCACACCGGCTATCGGATGTATTCTGCCGAAACAGTTCAACGGGTCCTATTTATCAGGAAGGCCAAGAGTATCGGGTTTACCTTGGCAGAGATCAGAGCCCTCGTCGCCTCGGCCAAGCAAGGTGGCAACACCTGCGAGGCCGTCGATGCCTGGGCCAGACAGAAATTGAAGGCCCTCGACCAGCAGATCGAGCTATTGACTCGGCTCCGGACCCGACTTGAACAGCACCGTCGGCGCTGGCGGGGCCGGCTCCCCTGCCCGCCGTTGGGTCCGACTGAGGTTTGCTGCCTGATCGAGGAATGACCCTCTCCTATGACAGAGTCGGGAAGGAGGTGAGTGGTATGCGTCTCATCGTGGCTCTATTGCCCGCGTCCGTTCTGACCGTGCTCGTGAAGGCATGGCCCACCGTGGCGAAGTTCGTCGAAGACTGTCCCTCCTGTCCTTTCTGTCCGTGACATCCAGGCCGGGAGCCTAATCGGGCTTTCGGCCTTCCCTTTCTTTAGACATAGAAAGCTGGTGGAGTATCGATCTTGCGCGCACTAATTTTGTACTCGATTTCACTACACTTCGGCTCATGACGCCGAGAAGGTTGTCCAGAAGATCAGGATGAGGCAAGCGCCCTTTGGCAAATCTTTGCGCGAATCGGCTGGCGTGGGCTACAATGGGGCCGAGATGGGATCGAACTCATTTACCAACCTCTGCCTGATCGGCTTGATCCTGCTGCTGGGCATCCAGCTAACCGGGTTGAGCTGCCTCGATGAGTGGCGGAGCGTCTCGCTTCATCCTTCGCCGGCTCTGGTGAACAAGTCCCTGACAGCAATCGTGGACGTTGGCCAGAGAGGCGACGATGGCTGTCCCTGCCATCTGGCTTTTCTGTCTGTGCCCCAAACTGCCCCCGAATGTTGCTACCCAATCTTATTGCTCGATATCGAAGCCCCAACAACGTTAGTACTCGATCACTCTTCTCTGCCATTTCATCCTCCTCTCACCCTGTAACGCCAATCTGAAGGAAGTCCTCCTGTAGCTCAGCGCCACGCGTGAAGCGTTGGCGTCTCGTGCACGTTGCGAGGTCCAACGCAGCACGACCGCGGCATCCGCACTTCGGCTCAGCCGTAGTCTGGCGCGCTCATTATCGAGCCTATCGAGAGGAGATGGCAGTGACGTCGGAACATGGTGATAGCTCTCAGGTTCTGCTGTTCATTGGAATGCTCACCCTTTGTGGGATTCTCGGGGGTTGTCGCTCTCTGGGGGGACCTCTGCCTTCCTCAACGATTTCACCCCTGCAACTCGTGGTGGGGCCGGTGATCCTGGAGGCACCGATCACGGCGAGCACGCAGATTCGCTCGTTCGAGGAGGCCCCCTCACCAGAGATGGACCCTGTTCTTCTCGCCCAGTTCAAGGAAGAGATTGAGATTAAGGCCCAGCGTTTCCTCACCGAGCACTTGGCTCGCCAGAGCCGATTCATTGTCGTGCCGTTCGATGAGACCCGTCGAATGCTGGCTGATCTGGCTGCGCCTGGGACGCCTCTCACCGATGAGCAGATCCGTCGGCTCGGCGAACAGACGGGCGCGGATATCGTGATCACAGGGCGCATTCACAACTACGGCGCCGTTCGGTGGCAGTATTGGGTAACCGGCTGGCTGACCCACGTCTCGATTTGGACAACCGTGGTCGGGGCTGCCACCGCGTGGAATCCGGTCGCGATCGGAGCCTACCTGGCCTTTGACGCGACGACGGACTTTCCGCTCTGGTATGGGGGAGCAGAGATTGTTGGCTTCGCGTTCCGGCCTGTCCTTGTTCATCTGGATGCCACTCAAGTGAAAGACTGTAGAGGGCCAATCTGGACCGACGACACACTCAGGACCAGAGTACCGGGTCAAGCCCTGGCGGAGTATTCGCCGGAGCAGCAAAAGCTGAAAGAAGTGCAATTGGAGGCGAACCTGAACGGTGCGATGGCTGAGATCGCCGAGACTGCTGGAAAGCAATTGGCGATTCAAGCGTGCACGAAAGATGGAAGACCGGAGGAGATTGGAGGGTTTTCGTTTTTCTCTCTGTTTGATGTGCTTCTTTAAGGGTGTGCATGGAGGACAGATGACCAATCGTGGGGAAGCTCCCGAGAATCGGCCAGATAGAGAAGAGTTCGGTGAGTTGCTCCAATACACCGGGGCAGGTTATGCAACCGGGCTGCTGAGCGGAGTCGCACTGGACTCGTTTGGCTTTCAGCAAAGCGCGTTGGGTCAATGGTTGGTGCGCACCTTGTCAGGCGAGGGCGAGAGCATTTTTGAGGGCATCTTCGCGTTGCGTCGGAGGTTGCAGCACTCGTCGGGGTCACTGGCAGAGGCGTATGGATGGGGAAAGTTTGCCGGGATGATGACTCCGTGGATCATTGATTTGGGAAGTCGCCTATTCGGAGTGAACGTCTACGGGGTCGAAGGATTTTACATTCCTTATTTCTACGCCCTGGGCGATCAGATTGGGGCTAATGTCTCAGGGCTCCTCTTTCTTCGGCGGCGAGAAGGAGAATGGCAGAAGGCAATCGGCCAGTATGTTCGTGATCCGGTGATGGCGACGAGTCTGGCGATCGTGTTGATTGTGCCGATAGGATTGCTGCTGGCCCGTGTTGTTGGATTTAGTCCGACCACACAAGTCTTCACAGCCCTTGAAGTGATTGCAGCCAACCTCTGTTGGGTTCCTCCGCTTGTGGGGTGGGTAAAGGAAAAAAGCAAGAACGATTGAGCTTTCCCCGTTGGGGGGACAGTTTTAGACCTGAAATCAGCTAGAGGCATGACTATAGTTTAGCCGGCGAAAAACGTTGGCTCTTCAGGAAATTGTGTGGGTTGCTGACTCCTCTTGCGCTATGCTCGGGGCTTCGAAAGGAGAACCCGAGCGATGCGGGACTTCGAACGCTCTCAAGCCGTGCTGGGGCTGCAGGCCCCTGGGGCGTGGTCAACGTGGAGCTGGATGTGAAGGGGCAGCAGATGACCGTGACCGTTGAAGCCGGACCAGGGCCCTTTCCCTGCCCTGAGTGTCGGGAGCTGGCCCGGGCTCTGATCGCAAGCGCTGACGGTGGCGGCATCTGGATACCTGCCAGTTCACGACCCGGATCCAGGTGGACCTCCCCCGCGTGAGCTGTCCGACTCATGGGGTCAAGCCGATCGAGGGACGAACAAAAGGGGTCCGACCCCTTATTGCCTCCCGACCCCTTATTGCCTCCAACTGTGTCTATCGCTGCTGCCGGTCGCACCTGGCCATGGGGGCATGCTGTATTTTGAAGGACAGTCTCCATTTCGGAGAAGTTCGAGGCCTGCCGTGAGCGGGCGTGCGAGATCCCATCCCGATGAGTTGGCGAGGGCTGTGGCCAGTCCCGATTGCCCGTTGGATTTCCACGTTGTCTTCAGCAGATCCTGTCTCAAGAAGACAAATCGTGCGTCGGCTATTCCGGAGAAGCGATGTGGAGCGGTTCGGCGAGTTGAAAACGAATGGTGTGCGTTCCGGATAGCACGTCGTAGTCGACAAAAATGTCGTGCACTTTCACGCCGAGCCCTTTTTCGATCTCGGTCCGAAGCAGCGACTCACCGGATTTGAACAGCGCCGTGTAGACCTGTTCTAGCAACGCACGCCCTTCAGGCGATTGTGCCAGCCTGACTTCTGCGGGGACTGAGGCGCTACGGGTCAATGCCACTTCGATGATATGGTCGCTGATGTGAACCTGCGCGCGGGTGTAGGTGGACTTCATGAATTCGGTCTGAAAGTTCAACACCGCCAACATGACCGTGTACTCGATGTCGGCTTTCGTTCTGGCCGCACATTTCATCGTCGGCGACTCCTGAACCTTGTGGGAGTGGTTTCTGTGCCCTGTCCGTTTCCTCCAGCTTTATTCCCAACCGGTCGCGAATAAAGGCGCCCAGTGACCGTGTATCGTGACATCCGATGCTCCGCGATCGAAGGTGGCGGAAACGACTGTCGCTTCCGCCGCCTGGAGACTCCTGGGACCGAGAGTGCTGACCCGTTCATGAGCGATTCCAATGGCGCTGATTGCGGAGCTTCCTCCTCGTTCTTGTCTTCCATCCGGGGGAAAAGAAAGGACGTTGCAGGTAGTATTGGTTCGGAGCATCCCTCACCTCTCCCTCTCCTGCCAGCAGGAGAGGGAAAGATGGTCGGGATAAAGCGACTGACTATTCGCTGCCGGGTACTGGTTTAGTACGCCTTGCTATAGCCGGGCTCGCCGTCGTAATTCCAGAGCTTCTGCGCGGCGGACCACCACCAGCCCTTCTTCGTCAGCGTATCCAGAAAGCTGTTGACCTCGGCATCCTGCACGTCTCGCGTCGCCATGAATCGGCAACGGTACCAATTCACCATGAGGAGGTCGGGGCTGACGAACCCCGGCCAGACTTTCGTCCCTCGGTTGGAGATAAATTCACACTTGAAGGGTTCCAATTCGCTGTCGGCGAACTTTGGAATGCCCTTGTCGGTGATGATGTAGACGTCCACCCCCACCAATTTGATGGCCTTCTTCTTTTTCGTCGCGATCGCTTCCTGCGTAAATGTCGGCATCGTCTCCTCCTCCCTACCGCGCTGCACGCATCTTGTCGATGATGGCCTGCGCGTATTCGTCCGTCTTGGCAGTTCCGCCCACGTCGTAGGTGACCGTCTTCGCCTCTTCCAGCACCTGAAACATCGCCCGCTCGATCCGGTCTGCTGCTTCTTTTTCGTTCAACCAGCGGAGCATCATCACGCCGGACAGGAGCACGGCTGACGGATTGACCTTCTTCATCCCGGCGTACTTTGGCGCCGATCCGTGGACGGCTTCGAAAATCGCGCAGTTGTCGCCGACATTGGCGCCGGGCGCAAAGCCCAAGCCGCCCATCAACCCCGCGCAGAGATCGGTCAGGATGTCACCGTACAGGTTGGGCAGCACCAAACAGTCGAACTGGCCAGGATTGCGGACCAACTGCATCGCGCAGTTGTCGACGATGATGTCTCCGGTCTCGAGGTCGGGATACTTCTTCGCCGCGGCCCGGAAGGCTTCAAGAAACAGGCCGTCTGTCATTTTCATAATGTTGGCCTTGTGCACGCAGAACACCTTCTTGCGACCGTTGTCCCGCGCCCACTTCAAGGCGAAGTCTGCGATTCGATAGGATCCCGGCCAAGTGATCACCTTCAGACATTGCGCCACCTCGTCGGACACCATGTGTTCGATAGCGGCGTAGGAATCTTCGGTGTTTTCCCGAAAGTTGATGATATCCAGTTTGTCCCAGGGGCGCTTCAGCCCGGGAATCAACCGTACCGGCCGCACATTGGCATAGAGATCAAAGACCTTGCGCAACGTCACGTTGGCGCTCTTGTGACCGGTCCCGATCGGGGTCGTCGTCGGGCCCTTTAGCGCCACCTTGTTTTTGGCGATGCTCTGGACCGTCTTGTCCGGCAACAACGTACCGTACTTTTCCAAGCAATCGAGGCCGATTTCCTCGTACTCCCATTGAATATCGACGCCGCTGGCGTCGATGACCATACGCACCGCCTCGCAAATCTCCGGGCCGGTGCCTTCACCCGGAATCATCGTGACGACATGCTTCGCCATCCTGAACCTCCCTTAAGCAGCAAGGGCAATCGGACCATCCGCTCCCCCTAGGCGGAAGCCGTCTGCAAATGCGATTCCACTGGCCTATTGCACGCTCTCAACAGGCGGGGCCCGAAGGAGACCGCGGATTTCGAGGTTCCGGATGGATCAGCGGGATCACGAAGTTCCGTCATTAACGGCCGCTCGCGTGCGGAAACACACGCACCGAGCGGGCACCGTGCGTGCGCGCTCGTGTGATCCTTATGGCGACGCTGGGCCGACCCGGTGGCAATCGCTGTGGCGAGGCGCCAACAATAGCCGGCAAGCTGGGTGGAACCCGCTACAACGACTTGGTCCTGAAAACCGGCGCGATAACGGTTTGAGTAAAGGTAACATCCGGGTCTTCCAGAACGTGGGCAGCGGTAGCGATCTGCACTCGCCACAGTCCTACAAGAACCTGCAGCGGGACGGAGGCCGCATGAGGACAAGTGGTGAAACGGGCTCGGTCGGCTCCTACAATAGCGAGAGGGCCACCACCTTTCGCCAACTTTCGAAGGTGCTTCGAAGCATTGCGGCTAGACTGGCTCCGGCCAATGCAGTGTGCACGCCATCCACCACCGCTGAAGCGCCATGCTCTACCTCGCACCAGGCGCTGGGTTCGATTCGTGCGGACACTGTGCGGCGAGCCACTTCATCAGAGTCGGGCACCGGCCGCGGCGCCTGAGCGTGTCATGGGCGGCCAGCGCATGAGCGGCGTTCGTGACCGTGAAGGCTGTCGGAGAATCTATCTCCGCGTCGCGCCAGCCCCGCTGACTGCTCCTGCACGAGGCACGGACGTTAAGGCCCAGGCGGGTAACATCTCCTACCTCAGGTGCTTGGCCGGCCACAGAAGGGAAGCTTTGATGGCTGCGGCGTGCGTCATGTCGATGGCGTGCGGTCCATCGGGCGGGGTTCCGCACACGCCCGACGGGCACGGCTTAATGATCCTGCCTGTCTCGGTGGCGATCTGGTTCTCAGTGTCATCGACATTTGTACTGACCGGGCGTTTGACGCGATCAGATTTGTCGCGTCCTGCCGGCCGCTGAGACCGACGTTGATGATGGCATGGTCCACCTTCGTTAGACGACAAAGAATGCCACTCAGAATGCAGGCAGTGTCGATCTTGAGGACAATTCATGATCTGCTCATGGGATAAAGAGAAAAGCGCCGGATACATTGGGAACCCCTCGAGGTGACAGAAACGTACGCCCTCCCTTCAGGTCCCCTGGTGCAGGGGGCGCGGCGGCGGGCGCGTCAGCCGGTCTCGTGATCAGTGCGTGGGAAGAACCATCCATCCGGCTGCGGGGTCGTAGTGAGAGAACCGGCCTTCAATCGGCACGAGCACGACTAGTCTGGGCTATCCGTCGAACAGCGCCTTCAGAAGCAGTTGGCAATCAAGGATTGTCCTGATCCATCCGAGTGGAGCTCCAATGAGCGCGTTGAGACGCATCGGTTCGTGATAAGGACGCGCGCCGTTCATGACCGACTGTACCGGCTCCTCTACAGAGGTCACTTTGGTTTTCGGTCGTGACCGCGAGAAAGGCGGTCACGTTGTGATAGACCTTGCTGCTGCCTTACACCCTCAGGTTCACTGGCGAGAAGTAACACTCCAGGTTGATCCAGCGGGCGACGACAACGGTGCCGTCGTGTTGATTTCCAGCAGCTCGCCGTCTTGGTCCAAGGTGTGGTCGTACGAATGCAGAAACGCTCGCCCTTCCAGGTCGATCCCCTGGGTCACTCGGCAGCGAGTGATGATAGACACGCCAATCGAGGCTGCAACGTTCCCCCTGAACACAGCCCCAAGAATCATTGGAAGGCGAAGGCATGGACAATCTCCCCCATCGTTCGGTCACTGCCGCAGTGCTGGCCTCTTCTATTTCCTGCAGGGTTTGCGCAAGATCTTTCCGGTGAGTCGACGGCATACATTCTAGGTCCCACGATCCAGACCCGATCGGTCGTTGTGTCGTGAAGCGCGGCGAGGATATGGGGGGTCCGTCTGGATCATAAGCCCCCATTGAGCCAGCACCTCACGGACCGACGGCCGAATAGTGATCATGACGATCATTCGCGCGTTCGGCAGACCGGAGCTGCCCCACAGGCTCCGCGGTCCAAAGCTGACCCGTGCAGATTACTCTGCGGAATGCTGCTGTGGAGGCAGAGAACCAGGAGACGGGCGAGCGGCCCAGTCTGGCTCTTAAGCCGTAACGAGGTTTCCATAAGAGTATGCCTGTTCGGAGAGGGTGAACTCGGTCTGCGTGATCCAATCAAAACCGAGCGTGCGCGGCATCAACCGGCACTGCCGGCTGAGTTTCTCTATACACAGCTCGTTCACGAGTCGGGTTCATCGCCAGAAGTAGGGCAAGCGTTCCACGTGCCACAGCGGCCTCCGGATCGAACGCCAGTGCCTACTGTGGGAGCGCTCCAAAACGTGGACAGTCAGCCGGCTGCCGGCTGATGGGGAATCGTCCAGCGAAGCCATCGCGCCGATCTACAGCCGTTGTTGGGCGGCCACCATGGTCTTTGCTTTCTGGGATCCCAAGGGTGTCATCCGTCAGCGTGGTCGCGACCGTGGGCCTCGTAACGGCGTCTAACCCTCATTCCTCGCGGTGATACGGATGGGCTACGAGGTCTTCCCGAGCAAGAAGCCCCCGAAGCACCAGCCGGCGGTCGCAACCATGACAGAGGGGGTGATGACATTCTGTCTTTGGCCTGGGCCACCGCTTTCCACGCGAGATGTCCGTGGCTAGCAGGCCTCGGCCATGCCGCTTCTCCTCCGCGCAGAAAGCCCAACACCACTTAACCATCTGTCGATTCATTTGATCGGTGACGGTGATCCCTCGCGTTCGATCGCACCACGCCGCCCGTGTTTTTCGACTAAGCCAGGCGTTGCGCTCGAACCGGTTGAGGTCTTTGACCGGACCGACACCTGTTCGTTTGTTGCGTTGCGACCTGGTGTGTTCTCCGAATCACGCAGACGATATCATTTTGCCTCTGTTTCCGACGGCTCGCGCCGTTTTTACGACCGAGCATGTACCTTATGAATCGGTGCCGTCCAAAGCCCATCCAGAGGGGAAGCCGACGATCACCAAACTGGACATGTTGGTCGAAGGCCAGTGGCGGCAATACTTCATCGACATCGAGGGACGAATACGGCCCCACAAAAAGTCTTCCAGGTACAGATTCAGCGGCAGATACCCCCGTCGAATAATTGCTCGACACGCCGGACGGCTTCCTCAGTCTTCAGGTGCTCCAACTCTTGAAGCGGGTTTGGCGAGATGAAGGCCGAATCCTGCTGCGCAGCGCGATTCACGCGGAACCATCGGAAGGCAAAAGAAAACGCGGATGTGTCCTCCTGCTCCAGCTCGTCGAAAGGAGTCCGCGTATGCGGCATCCCGTGCAGTGAGATACGTGACGTGCGGTGCCTCCACGTGTAAAGGGGACTCGCCAATGAGGCAGCTCTTGTGTTGGGACGTCAATCCAGAATGTCAGCTTGCGCAGACCTCGACGCTGACAGACGAGGCGGGAACAACCTGCGGACATCTTCGTGCACAGGGCCGTCCAGCCGAGCCTTTGTGCAATCTCTTCTGTTCCAACTTGGAAGCGTGAAGCGCACTGATCGTGATCGCCGAAAGTTGCGGTCCGGGTCAGTATCAACGACGAGCTCTCCATGAGCGTCCTCGCTATGAGGCATCTGGTTGTTCGTCCGCCTTCCCGATCATCAAGAGCTCTCTTCGGATTGGATCGTCGCGGCACAGCGGCGGAGCCGATCCATGATCGCCAAGCCAAGCCCCTGTTCCTTACAAGGCTCCGCATACAAAAGGTCAAGCTCCAGCGCGTCTAGTTTGCGTAACGCGGCGAAGAGGTTTCGTGCCACTTCGGGGAGATGACCTGAAGAAGACAGCACTTCCACGAACGCGTAGCCATCTCGACTCACCGGACTGGACATTGCCAGCAGCCCGGCTCGCTCACCGGTTTTACGCAGGCGCGCTCCTCGTGCAGGCAAGATGGTAAGTGGCGTGCGTGTCGCGTAGTGGCGGGCGAGCCGGCCCGGCGCCGACGGCAGCCGATCGCTGCCGCCATGGTCCACGAGGGAGCCGATGATGGCCTCAATGTCCGGGAGCGGCAGAGCACCTGGTCGGAGGAGCGCTGGCCGATCGCCAGCCAGCGATACGATGGTGGATTCCAAGCCGATCGGGCAAGGCCCGCCGTCAAGAATCAAGTCAAGCCGATCACCCAGCGTTTGCTGCACATGCTCGGCAGTGGTCGGGCTGACATACCCGAAGGGATTGGCACTCGGTGCGGCGATCGGCACGCCCGCTTCTCTAATCAGCGTTCGCGCGACCGGATGGGCCGGCATCCGAATGGCGACAGTGGGAAGCCCAGCCGTCACGAGATCGGGAACATTTTCGTGCTTCCGCAGGACCAAGGTCAGTGGTCCAGGCCAGAAAGCATTGATCAGCCTGTGCTCATCCGGGCTGATCGCCTGGACCAGGCGATCAAGGGATGATAATGCCTCGATGTGGACGATGAGCGGGTCGAACCACGGACGCTGCTTGACCTCAAACACGCGTGCCACCGCTTCGGGATTTAGCGCGTCACAGCCAAGTCCGTATACGGTCTCGGTCGGGAAGGCGACAAGGCCGCCCCTCCGGATCACGTCCGCCGCCAGCCGAACGGCCGCCGGATCAGAAGCAGGGAGCCTTTCAGCGCGCATCTTCTCGACAATCACTCGCTCACCCACTGATGGTCCAGAATGGCCAGTGCCTTGCAACCCGATGAGATTTCCAGGATCGCCCAGCGCAAGGTCGCTGGTGCATTGTCTCATGCTGCCTCGGCTCTTCGTCCCGTTCCCGCGGATCGCCTGACCCGCCTGATCCGGCCAGCCGAGTGACTCCGCGGAACATACCCTCGAGTGCGAAGACTCAATCGGTCTAAACTTGCTGGTTCACCCCATCACATTGACTTGGCTATCCAGCAGGGTTGGGACAGCGGTTGGCACCTCTACGGTTTGACCCACCACGAGATTCAGCCGCACTCACCGCAAAGCCTGTTTCCCTATTCGATTGACTCGGGCATTTCGTATGCCCGTGTCGATCGCACCAGCGGGAAGGGCATATGGCCGAAAAAGGCCGTACGCACAACCCACAGGAGACCCGTTGAGCCTTGCGCATTGACCACCACATCGAGAAGTTGTCAACGTGATGGAACGCTTCGTGTAGGTTCGAATCCAGCTCCCCCCAGAGCTTCGCTCCGAGCCAGCTCCATGCGACAATGAATCGGCGATTTCCAGGTGCCTGTGCCAAGTGCCTGGCTGCCTGAACAACTGACCAGCTAGACTCGTCGGGCTGCGGCGGTACTTCCCTGCTTAATACGCCGCCGCTGGCGAAAGCGGCTCATTCGAGACGAGCTTCAATATGCGAAATCCATCGAATTTTGCGGTCCCGCTCCCCATTGAGATCAGACCGACCCGCCCGCCCTGTTGGACCGGTTCATCCGAAACTGCCAAGACCTCCGCCCCGTCGAAGAACAAGGCGAGACGCGGCCGGCTGAGATGGGCGAAGTTTTCTCGCTGAATACGCAACATGTGCCATGCACCAGGTTTCGGCTTGACCGCGGCCGTGCCGAGCAGCTTTAGCCGTCCTTGCTCAATTCGATGGATGGCCACCTCGGTTAACTCGTGGTTCACCGTAGCCGCATAGAGGGGCTCCCCATTCTGCCCGCCTATCGCGATCCCGGCTCGGCCTTTGTGCCCCTCACTGAGCTTGAGCCGAACCGTTACGTCCACATAGCCGAAGGCCGCCTCTTCGGTCAGCAGCGCGTGCACGCAATCAAGATCGGTGCAGACGGCATGATGCATCAGAACCTGGGGAGCGCTCTGTGCCTCAGGATCGATCTCGATACGCCAGTCGGCCTGGTTGCCACGGATGTCGTCCACGATAAGAAATCCTCGCGGAGCTGCGCCGGGCGGCTCGTTGTCGAACTCCCACACGCGAAGCAGATCTTGCGCTGGAGGGTTCGCATGGACAGAGACATCCAACACTTCCTGGGACCGCACAGGGGAGGGTAGGGTCACCTCCGTGCCTTCCGGTACCAGGGCCTTGACCAGGTCATTGCCCACCAAATGAGCCCAGACGCCGACCATCCCGACCGGAAGCGGAACACGGTCATGCCAGTGTTTGACGAGACGGACCCTGTCTTGCACGGCGCTCGCAGTGCGGTCAAGCGACAACGCTTCCAGGATAAGCAGGGCTTGCGCGGCCGTCATTTTGTCCAACGGATCTTCTACCAGTTTCAGCGCCTGCTCGGCCTCTCGGCGGGCAAGACCATGCCACGGATGGGCATACCGGCGATTCCAAGCCAGCCACTGCACACGGTCCCAGGCCATTTCCAAGAGGAGAGCGCCGAGCTTTGTGCCGTCTGATGCGGTTACTTCCTTGAGCAAGTGTTCGTGCACCGTCAACGCCGCCTCAGCGTCTCCGTTCCATCGATACAACGCTCCCAGCCGGCGACGGATCTCCGGAGAAACTGTCTCGCTCTTCCCGACGATCTCTAGCGCGGCAATGGCGCCATACAACGCCTCAGCGGCGGGTTCCTCTCCCGTCGTTACGGCTGTGAGTTCCTGGCGCCAGGTCGGCGCCTGAATGTTCCAATACAGCTCAGCCAGACGGCGCTTGACGGCCTTATCGGTTGCGTTCATGCCGCTTTTCTTCAGGCCCTCGTCCAGAAAGGCCTCGAAGAACTCGGTCCCCAGCAGGCGGTTCGCCTCGGCATCATCAGGATCAATGAGCAGCAGTCGTTTCAGCAACGCCAGTCGGTCATTCCGGATGGAGGAATGTTTGGCGCGTTCGAGCCCGGCTCGAAAGTGGTCTGCCGCTTCCCGTTTGGTCCACCAGCGCGCCGAGCCGATGACCAAGCCTCCCTTCACCGAAGGCTCAAACGACGGAGCTCCAGGACGTTCGAACGCGCGGCCGATGGTATCGGGATCAAGTCCGTACCGTGCTCCGGGAATTTGGGGCGCATCGGTCAGCGCCTCGTTGACCACCGCCGTGTCGCGCGGATACCCGAGTTGTTGCAACCCGCTGACGACAACGAACTGGACATCAACCTCTCGGACCGGGCCATAGCGGCGAATCTGCCCACTCGCCCACCACACTTCGCCCGGCTTGAGCGCCAACGGGGCGGTGAGCGGGTCGGGATAGGTGACGCGGACTTCGACCAGCGTGCCGCGCACCGCGACCGGATCGTTACGGTTCTCCTGAATCGCGATCGATCGAGTAGGCCAGACCCTTTTTACGGTGATTTGGGGCGTTGTTTCCTTGACGACGGCCGGCGACACAAAGATCGCGGGCGGATAGTTCTTCCAGCTATCCGCCTGACGATGCGTCTCCGCAATCAACCCGAAGCCGATCCCACGACCCACCGCGCCGAAAATGCCCGTTTCCGGTTCGTCGTCCACAAGGGCACGATGGGCCTTCATTGTGTCGTCCCAGCAGGCCTGGTCGGAGTCTGGTGGTGCTCCCGGTCGGCGGTGCCGAGCCAGACAGCCCAGATCGAATGCGGCCCACTCCGCGACCTTTCCGGCTACCATGGCCTCCACGTAGTGCGAGACAAGGCGGGCCGGATCGAGGCTGGCCCGTTTGGCCGGCTTATATTTAGCCGTCATGTCGGCTGCACTGACTGGCAGCAACCATCCGATCAGCAAACTCATCAGGCCCCCTCCGATGAGGGCGACTGTCATTGCGGACCTCATGGTTTCTCTTGCCTCCAATGGTTCAACACCCTGGTGTCTTGCGCAGAGCTGGATCGCGCTGTGCTGCACATTGTCTCCGTAGCTCGTTCGGCTCTCGTGTGAGAGAGCAGCTTGTGCCATTTTATCCTGACTGAAAGACGAAGAAGGAAATGGAAAGAGGGAGGCCTGCATCCCCCCTCTCACGCTCCTCTTCGCAGGAGAGAGGACAGAACAACCCGCACAATGCCCCAAGGCTCCTTCTCTTCAAGTCCTGGTAGTTGCAAGCGGGATTCCCGACGCTCGAGGGAATCCGTTTAGAGCAGGAAGGGGTGCACCGCTGCGTGGCTTCCCATCAAGTGGCTGACCACATCTCTCATTGGTTGGCAACACACCGTGCGAATCTCACTATGTCGGTCCGACGCCGTGTGCGCACACACGGTGCGCACGGCCTTTGGTGCGATTCCGCACCAGACAGTCTGGGATGGAACGGCCAAGCCTTATCAAAGCGTGCGCTTTGCATCACAATTATTTCTTCCGACGGCGGTCCAACATCCAGCGGGTGATTCCCAAGTACTTGGCAGCCCGGGTCTTATTCCCCTCCGACCGCCGCAGCACCTCGTCGATGATCTGATCCTCCAGATCCGCCAGGGATTGTTCCCCGACACGGAACCGGATCTGTACGGTCATCGGATCGTCCGAACTTGTATCGACTGACCGGGGGCCTGAGAAAGTTCCAAACACCGGGCCGGTTGTTCCCTGGAGATCGGACGGAAAGTGGACCGCTTCAAGTTGGTCTCCGGAGCAGAACAGCACGGCGCGTTCGATCAAGTTGCTGAGCTCACGCACATTGCCCGGGAACTGGTATGTTTTTAGGACGACTTGGGCGCTTTCTCCCAGGGCGCGAACGGGTTTTTTGAGCGCCAAGGCGGAGCGGGCAAGAAATTGCTCCGCCAGCGGAATGATATCCTCGCGGCGGTCCCGCAGGGGTGGCACAGTCAAGGTCACGACGTTGAGCCTGTAATAAAGGTCCTCGCGGAACTCACCTTTTGCGACTGCCTCTTTGAGATTGCGATTGGTCGCGGCCATAAATCGAACGTCGACCGGAATGCTCGTCGAGCCGCCCACCCGGCGCAGTGTCCGCTCTTCAAGCACCCGCAACAACTTGGCCTGCAACGGAAGGGGGAGGTCGCCGATCTCGTCGAACAAGACGGTGCCGCCCTCGGCCATTTCGATCAACCCGCATTTCCTGGCGGAAGCCCCGGTGAAGGAGCCTTTCTCGTGGCCGAACAGCTCACTTTCGAACAACTCGCGCGGGATCGATGGACAATCGACTTCAACACAAGGCTTATTGGCCCTGGCGCTGTTGAAGTGAATCACGCGACCGACGTACTGCTTGCCGGAACCGGTCTCGCCCTGCAGGAGCACCGTCACCCGGTCGTTCTTGGCGAGCTCTCGCACCTGTTGCAAAAAGGCCTGGGTGACGGGACTCTTGGCGACCACGCGATCGAGGGCGTAACGATCCGTGTCCTGGCCGCTGTGCAGTTGCACTTGTCGGCGCAGCGCGAGCAAATCCGTGGCGCGACCCAGCGCGTGCAGGAGATCGTCCATGTCGATGGACTTGGCGACGAAATCGAAGGCGCCGAGCCGCATCGCATCCACGGCATCCTTCACGGTGCCTCTGGCCGTCAGCAGAATGACGAGGAGATTCGGGAGAACCTGTTTGACGCGGCCCAGCACGTCCAGACCAGAGAGATTTGGCATGAGGAGATCGAGCACCAGAATATCGGGCTCGTAGGTGCGGAGCATCGCGAGGGCTTCCTCTCCTGATCCGGCGGTCTGGACCAGGAACCCGTGGTCGGCCAACCTCAGAGCGAAAGCTTCCCGAACGGACTCTTCATCCTCCACCAACAGGATTTGCCATGCCATACTACCCCTTTAATGGAAGCCAGATTTCAACGACCGCTCCGCTGCCCGGAGGGCTGGAAATGGCCAACTGGCCGCCGTGTCGTTCCACGATGTCTTGAGTGATGGTCAGGCCAAGGCCGACTCCCTTTGCCTTGCCACTTGTGAAAAACGGTTCATAGATGTGTTTTAAATCCTCCGGAGGGATTCCCTTTCCCGTATCCGCGAACGTGACGAGCAGGCCGGCGGTCCGACGGGTGTCCCGTTTCATGGCGATCGTCAGAACGCCGCCGTTGGGCATCGCCTCGATCGCGTTCATGGCAATGTTCAAATAGACCTGCTGAATGTGGGCCCGTGACACTTCAGCCGGCGGGAGATCTGCTTCCAAATCTTTTTTTACGGCGATGCGATGTCTGGCCAGATTCGGCTGGAGCAGGGTCAAGGTGTCGTCAAGCAGGGCCGGTAGATCGCATGGTCGCAGGTCGAAAGGCCTCGACCGGAGCTGCTCCAAATGCGATTCCAAGAGTTCGTCGATCCGTGCGGCTTCGCGGGCGATGAGACGGCACCGGTCCCGTGCAGTCAGCGGCAGCGTATCCTGTTCGGCCAAATGCATGGCCAGACTCCCGAGGCCGATCAACGGGTTGCGGATTTCGTGCAGAATCCCGCTGGCGAGCTGGCCGACGAGTTTCACCTGCTCCGCATGACGCAGCGCTTCTAGCATTCGCTCCCGCTCGCTCAGATCGGTGAGAATCGCCAAGTAGTACCGGATCGCGCCATCCGGATCCTTCACCGGGCTGACGCTTTCCCACACCAGGAACTCGGAGCCGTCTTTGCGACAGTTGACGAAGCGGTCCACGAATGCGTGTCCCGAGCTGATCGCCTGCCACAACCGTTCGTAGAACTCCGGGGCGTGCTTCCCGGATTTGAGGACTGCCGGAGTCCGTCCGATCACTTCCTCCCGCTTCCATCCTGTCATCCGCTCCATCGCTGGGTTCCACTCAAGCAAACGGCCTTCGGTGTCGGTCAGCATGACGCCGTCCTGCACCAGCTCGAACAACCGGTGGTAGAGCTGCAACTGGGTCTCCTCCCGGCGCCACCGCTCCAAGACTGTAGCCACGGTGTTCGCCACGGAGCATACAAACTCCAACTCCTTGTTAGAGAATTCCCGAGCGTTTTTACAGTGGGCGCCCATGACGCCGTAGACGCGATCCTGGACCATCATGGGAACGCTCATGCCCGAGATCCCACCGTGCTCGGACAGGAGCCTGGACGGCGTGAAGCGGGTTTCGCGGCGGAGATCGCGAACGACGACCGGGCGGCGCTCCCTGATCGCGTAACCGGCTTGAGAGTGGGTCCCCCCTTCGACGGTCAGGCTGCCGATCAATCCTTCCCGCCAGCCGACTCCCGCCACAAGGTAGAGGTGTTCGTCGGATTCCCGCGGAATCAGGATCTTACACAGCTCGACGCCGAGAGCTTCCGCGGTCAACCGAACCGCCTCGTTCATGATTTCCTGGACCGCCACCCCGCTGACCGCCAGCGCACCGATCTTGGCGAGCACTGATTGGAACCGGGCGGCCTGGGACGCCTCGTGCGTGAGCAGGGTGCGCTCGGTGACGTCCTGAAGAACCAGGAGGACGCCTGTACCGCCGTGGTAGGGAACCACGTTGAAGCGGCATTCATAGGCGAGCGGCCGGCCCTGCCGATCGGTCAGGCGATATTCCTTCACGCTGCGGGCTCCGAGCAGCTCTCGATTCCAGGCGTTGGCGTCGGCCAGAAGACGTGCGCGAAGAGTCTGGGACGTGGCGGCCTGCTCGGCGGTCGAGGAGAGCGGCTCGGCTTCTCCTCCAGCCGGAGCATCAAGGAGTTCGCCGAATCGCGCGTTCTCGTAGATCACGAGACCCTGGGAGACGAAACAAAGACCGCCGTCGATGCAGTCGCCGACCCAGGCCAGCACTTCCGCCGCGGCGACTTCTGATTGGGTCAATGGCGGCGGCTTCGGTCGTGGACGTCTGGTTGGCGACGTGCGCTCCATGCTCGGTTAAGCGGCAGGGACCAATGGCGGACCGGTTCTGCCAACGGAGACAGTATACCGGCCTGCTCCACAAACAGTCGAGGGAGCACCGGCCGCGACCGCAGTACGCGTCATGGTCCGGGTTATTAGGCAACGAAGTGCTCCCGACGGCTGACCGCGACGTCGCTGACGAACATGGTGCCGGAATGCTTGTTGAAGAGGGGAACCAAGCCGGCCAGGATGGGTTCGACCTTTTCCTCCGGCACGACGGTGAACACAATCACCTGACTGCTCGTGTCATTGAACAGCAGGTGGCCCTCGTGAAAACCATGGTGGCCCTTGCCGGATACGTTATTGATGATCGTATAGCCGGTGGCACCGACGCGGTCCAAGAGGTCAGTGACAAATTTCAAATGTTCGCCCTGCACGACGATCTTGATTTCCTTCATCGGATGCAACGTCAAGCCGATCATGGTGTGCTCCTCTTTGTATCCATCCGCCGGCGCGGTCATAGTGGTGGAACTCGCCGTCCCGCGGGTCGAGCGCCGTAAGCGCGACCCATCCCTGATTGAACAATTGTTTGAGCAACGGGTGGCGATCGATGATCGCAGTGATGCGCTCGCGTGGCGCCTCGATGACGGCGAGCAGGCGCATCGGTTCGTGATAGGGCAGCCGGCCGCTCAAGACCGTCTGGGCGGGAAGCCCGATGCGTAGGTCGCTCCATGCACCGGTCATCACACCAATCCGGCCGACCACGTTATGATACACCTTGCTGCCACTGCCGTAGACTTCGTTGTCAACGGTCGAAAAATAATGTTCCATGTTGATCCACTGGGCGACGACCAGTGGCGCGGTCATGATGGTCTCCAAGAGTTTGGAGGAGGCGTCCTGTCGGTAATCGTACGAATGCAGAAAGGCGCGCCCCTGCAGATCGACTGGCTGTGACAAGGCCCGTCGCCCGATGATCATGAGGCTGTTCCGAGAGAGTCCCCATTCCGGCCGGACTTCTGCCCAATCGCGGCTTCGTCGCCAGGCCTGCCGCCGCGCCGCGCGAGGGTCGAGCGGGGCCATCGGTCCGTTGAGGGCGCGGCCGCGCTCCAGCGCCGTCTGAGCGCCAGCTTCTTCCAAATCCTCCATCAGCCGCTCGAGATCCTTCCGGTGCGTGGCTGGTATGTCCTCCAGATCGACGATGCGGACGGTGTCGGCCGTGGTGTCGTGCTGTGCCGCACAGAAATGCGTGTCGCTCGGGATTGTAATCCCGCGTGCCTGTAGCAGCTCCCGCACGGCAGGCTTGTTCGCCATTGCGGCGATGACCCGCGCGTTGGAGAGGCCCTGATTGCCTCCACAGGCGCCGCAGTCGAGGGCGGATTCGTAGGGGTTGTTGTCCGAGGTACTGCCGTGGGCGCAGAATAGCACCACGCGCGCGAAGTTGGATGTCAGCCCCATCAAGCGGAGCGCAGCCTCGACGTAATAGGCCTGCTCGGTGACGGTGAACCCGGTTTGGGTCATGCGCTCAAGTCGCTCGGAAATTCCGCGTGGGCTGATCCGATGGTGTTCACGCAGCTCCTGGTAGAAGGCTTCTTCTGCCTCCGGAGGCAGGCGCAAGATGCTCACCATTTCCCTGTCGGAACCGCTCACCTGGCCGAGGGCTTTTTTCCGAATTTTGTCCAGCAACGCGGGAGAGAGGGCCTCGCCTGTGAGGCCAAACCGTTCGCGCAGCAACTGCCGGATCCGAGCTTGCTGTTCGGCCGCCACCATTTCTTCGGCCTCTCTCCGGGTGAGCTTCTCAACCGTCAAGGTCGTCGCCACGGAGGGGAGCAGGAGCTGTTTCATCCAGCGGCTCGCGGCTTCATACCACACGGGAAGCAGCGTCTTCCCGAAGAGGGGGAAGCTAAAGAACCATCCGAGGGCTTCGACCATGACGTAAGGCGTGACGACGTTCCCCTTCAAGTCGTGTAATAGGGCGTGCGCCGCCTCGCTGAGCCGAGCCGCTGTCTTGTGACGCTCGGCGACTGCTCCGTGATAACTGCGGGGCACCTCGCGAACCCGATTTTTCGGTTTGAGCAGGACCGGGCAGTGGGAGACGGTATAGGGCGCGTTGAAGGGCTGATAGTCCAGCGGTACGCCGAAGAAGCCGGCGAGTCCAAGCGTTTCGTAGCCCCCACGATGCTCCAGATGCCGGCGGAAGACCTCCGACCGCACATCAATGCAAAACACGACTTGAGCGAGTGGTCTCGATGGTGGATCCTGATCCGAGACCGGCGCAGCCGCGGAGCTCCGGCGGGCGGCTGCGGCGAGGCGGTCCAGCACTTCGCGGCGATGGCTTGCTTCGAAGGCTTCAAGCCAGCGTGGACCATGCTCTGAAGGCGGAAACCTGCCGAGCCAGTCGAGTACCGTCCGGACGTCGGAAGGAGAAGTCGATTCGATAGCGTCCGGATCGATCAAAAGTGCCCGCGCGAGGCGCACGAGGAACCGCGCCCCCGTCTGCGGTGCGGTTTTGGTCTCTTGTTCGAGGTGCCGCTCGTATTGACGGCGGCCTTCAACTTCCCACGCGGCCTGGTCGTGCCGATGGCGGGAGCGAACGAGCCGTCGGACAAGCGAGAACGCGGCTCCCGACAATCGTCCAGCCACCCATTCCTGTCTCAGCCAACAGGCGTGCGGGTGTTGGTTGATCAGCCGCCGAATCTCCTCATAGTCACCGGGCAGGCCGAGGTGCTCGCGGCAGATCCGGTCCACCAACTCGCGCTCGTAAAACAGGCGGACCGCCAGATAGTTCACCAAATCGATGGGATATTGCTCTTGCCAGGGGAATCCGGTCTGATTGGCCCGCCACTTGATATAGCCGGTCCATCCCGGCAAGGCGGCGAGATGCAGGGTGAGATAGGCTTCCCACGCCGCCTTAGGAAGTTTCAGGTGCGTTAAGCTCTCCAGGATCGCATCCTCTGGCAGGTCCGGTAGAACCTGAATCTTCCGGGCTGCGTGGCGGATGCCGATCAGATGAAGGGCAGCATCGTGTTGGGCCAGGATTTTCCACGCCCGGTAGAAGGTCTGCTCTCGGTATGGCATGGACCAACTCGCCTCACCCTCATCGAGGAAGGCCGCACACCACGTCGTCATTTCCCGATTGGTGATCTCCGCGATCGTCGAGCCCACGGTGCGGTCGCACCATGCGCTCAACGTTTCTCTCGTCAGGAGGGCATCTCCGGTGTCCGGCTTCGACGGGAATGGGGCGGGAACACCTTGCATGACCGAGGTTGCCTGCAGCCAGGATGCCACCTTCAAGATGATGTCCCGGTCGTCTTCGTCCTTGTCATGACGCTCCTGGAAGGCCGGTTCCATCACACCGTGGATCATGGAAGCGGCCAGCACGTCCAGGTGAGAAACGGATCGTCCCGCAAACGTGACCTGTTTGTCCGAGACAAGAGGCCGGAGAGCCGCCCGCACATCTTCGGTGCCAATACGCCCGCTCTTGAGATAAGCGCGATAGATGTCGTTGCTCAGGTATCCCCGCCCGCCGAACAGCTGCATGCCCCGTTCGACGGCCTGCTCGAACGGCAGGGTTTCCAGCCCGTGGAGCGGGTTGTGGTGGATGAAGGTCCGCATGGGCCAATAGGGCGAGATCGCCTCGCTGGCCAGTTGGACGTAGGAACGCAGTTCCATCCGCTGGGTATCGGTGAATCCCTGTGAAGCTCGGGTAGCCATTCTGATCACCGGCCGGCCTCGGTTGGCTCCGGCATGCGTCGCCGCAGGCGCACCGGAGCTCTGTGGCGGATCTGAACCGCGTCTTCCACGTAAAGGGCGCGCAGAAACGCGACGTACAGACGAATGTGGATCGTCTCCGTCCACTGCGGAAGCAGTCGCAGGCCGTGCGCTCTACCGTAGAGAATAACCCATACCCCCACAACGAGGACCGCTGAAAGCGCCACGAACAGCTCGAACAGCCCCCGCGGCCAGGCCGCCGCCTGGAAATACGCGGCTGGTTCGCCAGGCCTCGGATAGAGGAAGTGGGTGAACGATTCGCCCGCCCATAAATAGGTCAGCCCAATGAAGGCCAATGTGGCGAGCATGATGGCGGGCGCTTTCCACGAGGCGATGTCGGTGAGCCGGTAGAGGCTAAAGATGGCCTGCGCCGACGTCACCCAGGCGAAAAAGAGGAAAATCACCGCACCTTGCGCCTCGAAGAGGGGCACATGCACCAGACCGTGGGCGATGAGGAGGATGACGAGGGGAAGCACCAGGGTGACAGCCAAGCCGGTGGCCCAAGTCATCAGCGAGAAGCTCGCCGCTTTGCGGATCGGATGGAAGCCCGGCAGCTTGAATTCAGTCCGCGCACGGTGGATGTTCGAACCGGAATTCAGGAACAGTGTGGCCTTGAACACGCCGTGGGCGCAAAGGTGGAAGATCGCCAATGCAAATGCACCCAGGCCGCATTCCATGACCATGTACCCCATTTGTCCCATCGTCGAGTAGACGAGCGTGCGTTTGATGCTGGGCTGGGTCAGCATGGTGGCGGCTCCGATCAGAGCGGTCAGGGCTCCGATGATGAACAGGAGATGCAACGTCGTGGGAGCCATCCCGTAGAGAGGCGCCAACCGGTTCACTAAAAATCCCCCGGCGTTCACAATGCCAGCATGGAGCATGGCGGATACGGGCGTTGGAGCTTCGATCGTACCGGACAACCAGACATGGAACGGGAACTGGGCCGACTTGGTCATCACGGAGACCACGAGAATCAGCGTCACCACGGTGAGAGCGCTGATCTCCCATTCGGTTGCAATCCGGAGCATGGGCACCGAGGAGGGTTGTTCCACGAGCCGGAAGAGATCGGGCAGGTCAAGGGTGCCGAACGCGGTGTAGAGCCATGCCACCCCGATGAGCAGTGCGGCGTCACCAACCCCGTGCACGTACAACGTCGTGCGACCTGCCTGCCGTGCCGCAGGTCTGGTGTTGTCAAAGGCAAGCAAGGCCCGTAGCAACCACGTGATGGCATGCCAGCAAATACACAACCACAGCAGATTTCCGGTGGTGACCAGGCTGAGTAGGACGAACGTTAAGAGACTCAGCAGGGTGAAGAAGCGAACGTACCCCGGATCGCTCCGCATGTAGCGCCGGGAATACACATGGATGACGAGACTGACGGCGGTGATCAAGACCATCATGACGGCGGCCAGCCGATCCACGAGCCATGTCGGAGTCGCAAAAGCCAACGGAGCGGGCATCCGGAACAGACTGAGCACAGCCGGTTCCTGGTGAAGGGTCTGGTAGAGGGTCAGCACAGCGGCGACGGCAGCGACCGCCAGTGCGCCAATGCCGATCTTGGCGACTCGTTCGCCCAGCCAGGCGCCCAGGGCGGTGATCAAGCCGCTGGCGAGAAGTGGCACTCCGATCGCAATGAAGACGAGGATGAACGTCACAGAACCCTTTCCGTCTCGAAGCTTGGTGCAAGATTGTCAGCAAGATCGATACCGTTCCGAGCAAAGAGGCGGAGCACAATGCAAGAGCTTGATGCTTGGTCGGAAAGTCACCGTGGTTCAGCGCCGGGACGACAGGTCCTAAGGTGAGAGAAGGAGATGGATGGTGCGCTGATGCACGTCGTGCATGGGCGCACTTGAGGAAGGCAGTGGTTATTCCTTCACCACCACGGTCATTGTGATGGGCTCAAGAGGATTGTCGAACTCGTCGCGCGGGACGGCGACGATCTTGTCTACCACGTCCATTCCGCGGAAGACCTCGCCGAAGACGGTGTAGCGACGGTCCAGGCCACTGGCATCCGCCACGCAGATGAAGAATTGCGACCCGCTGTCGTTGAAGTCGCGCGTGCTGTTGCTCTCTCGCGGCACCTTGGCCATCGACACCGCGCCACGTTTGTGGGGGCGGTCGTTCGGTTCTGGGTTGAGCCAATAGCCCGGCCCCCCGGTCCCGTGCAGCTTGCGATCCGGTTCCTTGCTCAGCGGATCTCCTCCTTGAATGATGAAACCGGGAACGACGCGGTGGAAGGTCGTGCCGTTATAGAAGCCGAGCTTCGCCAGGTTGATGAAGTTCTCCACGTGCCTGGGCGCCTCTTCGGGATAGAAGCGAATCGTAATCTCTCCGAATTTCGTGATGATCGTCGCCCGCGGATTTTTCTTCTCAAACTGGATGACCATGCTTCGTGACCTCGGGTGGCACTCTACCAAGCTCGTGCCGCCGGAGGCAAGGGCGCTGTGGAGAATGTAGAATTTATAAAATGAGGAAGTATGAATGGCAAGGATGCGTCCTGTGAACCAATCTTCAAAACTTGCCATTCCTCATTCCACATTCCTCATTGCTCATTGCTCCCGCGCAGCCCTTTGCTTGGGTCGATTTTCAGCCACATCACCCCTCCCAGGACGGCGACCAGCGCCGCGGCGCTCAGGGAGATGGCCCACCCCCATTGCTCGGCCAACCAGGGCGTCAACGCTGGCGAGAGGCTTCCTCCGAGGTTGGCGCCGGTGTTCATAAGTCCGGACAGGGTACCGGCATGGGCTTTGGATAAATCGGCTGTCGACGCCCAATAGGCTCCCACCGTAAAGTACAGCCAGCCCGCCCCCAGCGAGAGGCACAGGATTGCCATCCACGCGGACTCGACCGCGGCGCCGAGAGCGATCATCGTGCCGGAGAGCAGCATGCCCGCCATTCCTGCGACAGGCCGGCCCTTTCTCACACCATAGGCGGCTGTCAGCCGGTCGGTCACCCACCCGCCGAGCGGGCAGAACACCAGGATGGCCAGAAACGGAGCGGAGGTAAAGACCGCGCCCCGCAGCTCGCCAAACCCGCGCACGTTTACCAAGTAGAGATAGAACCACGACATGTACACATAGGCGACATAGCCCAAGCAACTGTAACTGAGCACAAGCCACCACATGGTCGGTGTGGCGGCGATGGCCTTCCAGGGCGTCTTCCTGGACAGAGAAGTTTCGCCGTCAGTCTGGTGGAACGCTGTGCCCTCTCGCTGCTCGGGACTGGTCGAGCGCGGCAGCGGCACCGGATGATCCGCGGCGCACCAATACCAGAGACCGGCGATCAGCAGCCCCAGTGCAGCCGACCAGTAGAACACCGTCTGCCACCCGAAGTTCACCATCAGCCAGGCGGCAACCGGCGGTGTCAGCGCCGAGCCGACCCCGATGCCGCCGATGGCGATCCCGATGCCCAATCCTCGTTCTTGCGGATCGAGCCAGTCCGCTACCGCCCGATTGAAGTTCGGCAAGGCCGCCGCCTCGCCGACGCCGAGCAGGAACCTGACGAGGGCAAGCGAACCGGCGATTCCGACCAGGTCCGCAATCGGCAGCGTGGCGGCAATTGCAGTCAGCGCCGTGAAGAGCGACCACCAGAGCACCGCCGCGGTCAACACGCGATGCGCGCCCCAGCGGTCTCCCAGCCACCCGCCAGGAATCTGAAAAAGCGCATAGCCCAGCACAAAGGCGGAGAAGATGCGTCCCATTTGGGCGTCTGTCAATCCAAACGCTGGCATCATCTGCCTGGCTGTGACGGAAATGTTCACCCGGTCAACGTAGGTCACCACACTGATGGCGAACAGCAGGGCAAGGATGGTCCACCGGGCGTGCGGCGCATGAACCGGCAGCGCGAAAAACCTCACAAGAATGCTCCTCAGAGGGAAGGGGCGGCGTCCGGCGCATTATATAGCCGTTCGATCGCCGATGGGCAATCGAGAAGCCGGACACAGCGTTTCCCCGACGCGCCAAAGACGAGAGGCCGGTCGGTGGATTTCCCCCCATCGATCCGGTAAGATGGCAATCAATACGTACTTCCCTGATCCATTCAACCGGAGGAGGAGTGAGGGGTCGTCTCGGCGCGCTGTTCCTTGTGCTGCTGGTCCTCGTGTTGCTCGGTGTGGTCTTCTCCCACCCCCTGACCGGCCAGGATTATCTCACTAGGTTCTTTCTCCAGCAGATCGAGCGCAACATCGGACGCAAGATCGACGTGGGACACGTCAAGCTTGTTGTCTTTCCCAGGATCCGGCTCGAGCTGGGTCAGGTAGTTGTGCATGACCGCGACCCGGCCCATATCCTCCTGACTGCCAGACGGGTGGATCTCGTGCTCCGTCTCATCCCGTTGCTGCGTCGGCAGGTGGTCGGCAAGCGTCTGTTGATTGAAGAGCCACAGGTGACCCTACGCCGGGGTCGGGATGGCCAGTGGAACGTCCTTGCCGACACGGAGACCCGAGCCATGCAGGGGGAGTCCACCCTGAAGGCGTTGGGGCAAATCCTGCGCGTCCGCGAGGCGACACTGTTGAACGGCACCGTGACCATCCTCGACGACTCCCGTCCGGATGGACCCCGGCGGCTGGAACTCCGCACCGTCGATGCGATGCTCTCGATCCCACCCGGCCGAGCGCGCGCCGATGTTCACTTCGCTGCGACGCTGCCCGGGCAGGAGGGCGTATCGGCAGTGTCCCTGACCGGGGTTGTGACCGGCACTGAGGCGCCACCCACGTTGGTCACCGAGGGGCCGGTGGATGCCCGGTCGTTTCTCCAGTTCGAAGGCCGGCTCGAGGCGGCCAATCTCCACTTTCGCGAGCTAGCGGACTTCTTCGGCCCGCGGCCGGTTCCGGAAGGTTTGGTTGGGGTGGCCAATTTGCGTGCTGGCTTGCGAATCGTGCCTGGCGTCGCGGGCTACGACGTCTTGCTGTCCGACGTCAGCGCCAACGTGGATCGCCTCGTCTTGAGCGGCAAGGCCAACCTGTCCGGACTGTTCACGTCCCAGCCGACTTTCTCGGTCACGTTTTCTTCCGCGGCGATTGACTTGCACGAGTTGCTGTCGCATGTGCCGCCACAGTGGATCCACGCCGAACTGCCGCCGGTCATTGCGGAACACCAGATCGGCGGAGTCATCGAGGTGGTGACCGCGACGCTGACCGGGTCCGTCACCGCGACGGCGCCCGTCTCCCTCACCGGCGAATTTCGGGTTCGGCAGGGACGCGCGCTCATCGGACAGGATCGTGTCCCAACGCGCGACCTTGCGGCAACGGTGCTGGTTGAAGCCGGGCGAATCCGGGTCCTCGGCTTGACTGGGCAATACGGCGACTTCCGAATCATGCAAGGCAAAGCGATGGTGTCGTTCTTGGAAGCCGGGCCCTGGCTTGAGATGGAACTCTCCGGCAGCATGGAAGCGGCCAAACTGGTGAGTCTTCTCGCCCACTCTATTCGTTCCGACCGAGTGTCTGCGTTTCTGGCCAGTGCTCGAGAGGTGACTGGAGAGGCTTTACCAACGTTCCGGTTGGTTGGTCCGCTGAACCAGCCCGGAGGCGTCACCTTTGTCGGCGGAGAGATCATTGCTCGGAACATCGGGCTAACCAGTTCGTCGTTGCCGGATCGCCTCCGCGATCTTCAAGGGCGACTGGTGCTGTCGGAAACCGGCACGCGGCTCGATCAAGTCAGCGGCCGGCTGGGCGAGATGTTCTTCCAGCTTCACGGCACGATCACCGGCGGCGCGACCAGCGTCTTCGAAGGATTCATCGTCCGAGCGCGGAGCGACGCAGCCTTCCTGACGCGGTTGTTTCCGCGCAGTGTCTTCTCCAATGCCTCTTTGCAGGGGCCGCTTGTGGCTGTCGTGGCGCTCTCCGGAAGCACCGCAGCGCCGCAACTGCGCGGCCAGGTGGTGTTCGACGAGGCCAAATGGGTCCTTCCTGGCCTGGGGGAAAAACCGCCCGGTGCCCCGGCCATGCTGGAATTCGACGGCACTCTTGCGTCCGGCGATACGTTCACTGTGACCAAGCTCGAGGTGGTCCTGCCGTCCCTGCGCCTGGCGACCAAAGGCAAAATCCAACTTGGCAAGCGATTCACGCTCGACGTGTCCCTTGCGACGGGCACGGTGTCGCTCTCCAGCCTGCCGGAATGGCTCTCGACGGCGGGAATCGAAGCCGGCAAGCTGGAAGTCTCACTGGACATCAAGGGATCGAACCCCGACTGGCGTACGTGGCGGATCAACGGATGGCTGGCCTTGACCAACGGGCTGATGCTCGCCAGGGGGTTGGATGGGTATGTGCAGGACCTCTACGTCCGGCTGAAGTTGAGTCGCCACAACGCGGAGCTCAAACGGTTGGCGTTCCGGATCGGTGACAGCGATCTGGCGATGTCTGGCACAATCAAAAACTGGACTCATAAACCGCTCATTACGGCCAAGATCGAGTCCTCCTACCTGGATATCGACCTGCTGATTCCTAAAGGGGCCCGCTCACCGATCCGCGACTTCCTGGAAACGCTGGCGGCCACCAGCCGCGTCAGCGCCACCGCCACCATTGACCGCGGCATCTACAAGAAGCTGCGCTTCGGCGGACTGTCTTGTCGGATCACGATCGAAGACGGGATTCTGGATGTGGATCGGATCGCCGGACAATCCGACGGTGGACAGGTCGCGGGACGGATCGTGGTACAGCTCCCCCGGCTAGCGCCGGCAGAAGCCGAGGCGTCGGTCCGGATCACCGGCATGCGGTTTGAGGAATTGCTCCCTCTGCTCGGCGCGGAAGAGCACTGGGTAACCGGAGCGCTTAAACTGACAGGCTCGCTGCGCGGGCACGGCCGGAATCCGCACGGTGTCTTGCCCACACTTGGCGGGAAAGCCACGGTGGTGATCGAAGACGGCCGAATTTTTAAGAACGATAAGCGAGCGATTTGGAAGGTTCTGAGCATTCTCAATCTGCCCGCCGTGCTGCAGGGCAAAGTTGACCTCGATAAAGAGGGGCTTCCGTTCACCAAGCTGACGGCCACCATTTCCGCACGCGGCGGCCTGATCGAATCGGAAGACATCATTCTCGACAGCCCAATCCTGAAAATCACGGCTGCCGGCAACTATGACTTGGCCACCGATCAGTTGAACATGGTCTGGGCCGTCAGCCCGTTCGGCTCCTATTCGCAGTTCCTGAAATCGATTCCGCTGTTCGGACGGCTGCTGGTGGGCGAACGGAAAGGCCTCGCGACGGCCCTGTTCCAAGTGAAAGGCTCCATCGAGGACCCGGAGGTGACCTACCTGCCGATGAAGTCCTTCGCTACCGGCTTGACCGGCCTGGCGCAGTTGGCGTTCGACGTGCTCAAGAACACGCTCACGTTGCCGGTGGATCTCGTCAGTCCGGATGAGGAGCCTGCGGCCGCCACGGAAAAGGCACCGCCGTCAGAGGCGCCACCGGCCCCCGCGTCGCCTTGACCCTCCCCAAACCGCATGATAGCATCCGTGTGGATCGTCTACGCAAAAGCCAGCAGTTCTTCCAGCCACGAGCCGATAGCCAGTGGTCGAATAGTTCTGAGCGCTTCTGGGGCGTTCGCGACGAGCGAGTGGCAATGTTCATCCTTGTATCGGGCAGCCTGGAGCGCATATGACGACTGCCGACCGCGCAACTCTGTTCATCGCTGCTAGCGAAACCGACTCCAATCTGTACTACGCCACGCGGTTCATCGCCCCCGATCCCTTTATCTACCTGGAGATCAAGGGGGAACGGCTGGTCGTCATGAGCGATTTGGAATTGGACCGCGCTCGCAGCCAAGCACGGGTCGATCGGGTCTTGTCCTACTCCGAACTCGAGCGGCGGGTCAAGGACCAGGGCGTAACCGAACCCGGTCCGGTGGACATCGTGCATCTGGTTTTGCGGGAGGCGGGCCTCGCGGAGCTCTTGGTACCCGGCAACTTCCCATACATTCACGCCCGCCGTCTGCAGGAACTGGGGTACCGGCTCCACACCAAACGCGAGCCGTTCTTCGAGCAGCGGGTCGTCAAGACGGCTGAGGAGGTGGGCCATATCGAAGCGACGCAGCGAGCGACGGAGGCAGCGGTCGCGGCGGCGCACCAGGCTCTGCGGCGGGCTTCTGTGCGGGACGGTGTGTTGTGGCTCGACGGCGAGCCGTTGACTTCGGAGCGTGTCAAAAAGCTGATCAACGTGACGCTCATGGAACGGGATTGCGTCGCGCAACACACCATTGTCGCTGGCGGCGAACAGGCCTGCGATCCCCACCATGAAGGCAGCGGCCCGCTGCCGGCAGACCGCAGCATCATCTTCGACGTCTTCCCGCGCTCGGCCACCTCGCGTTATTTCGCCGACATGTCGAGGACCGTCGTGCGGGGCCGGGCCTCGACCGAGCTGAAAAAGTTGTACCAAACGGTGAAAGACGCCCAAGAAGAGGCGATCTCCAAGATCCGGGATGGCGCCGACGGCGCCAAGATCCATCAGGGCATCTGCGAGCGGTTCGACAAGGCTGGCTACAAGACCGGTCTGGTGAACGGACGCATGCAGGGGTACTTTCACGGGACCGGCCACGGCGTCGGACTGGATATCCACGAGGCGCCGCGCATCAGCCGGACAGGTTCCATTTTGCAGGAGGGCCACGTGGTCACGGTCGAGCCGGGCCTCTACTACCCGGGACTAGGCGCCGTCCGGATCGAAGATATGGTCCTGGTCACCCGCGACGGCTGCCGCAATCTTACGGACTATCCCAAGACCTTTGAACTCAGTGATTGAGCGATGGAGCGATTGGCGGCGGTGTCTTCTGATACGAACCAGTTGCTCTGCGTTGCAGGCACTTAGTCACTGAAAGCATTACTCACTCATCCACATGCGCCTGACCTTCACCATTCAACGCTACAATCCGGAAGTCGACGTCCATCCCCATTATGAAGAGTACCGGCTCGAAGTCGGCCGGGGGCTGACAGTTCTTGAAGCCCTGATCCGCATCAAGAACGAACAGGACGGCAGCCTCTCGCTTCGGTATTCCTGCCGATCCGCCATTTGCGGCTCCTGTGCGATGGAGATCAACGGCTCGGAAAAGCTAGCCTGTCGCACTTCCGTCCGTAAAGAATTGGAACGCCACGGCAGGATCGTCGTCGCGCCGCTCCGGAATATGCCGGTCATCAAGGACCTCGTGGTCGACATGTCGTCATTCTGGGGGAAGATCCGGTCGGTCACGCCCTGGCTGCAGGCCGGACCGGGCGCAGGAGACGATCGCCCCCCGGGTCCGATGACGCTCATGCCGCAGAGTTATGAATTCCACAACGTGGACGCCTGTATCATGTGTGGTGCCTGTGTGGCTGCTTGCACCGTGCATGAAGTCTCCAAAGAGTTTTTGGGGCCGGCGGCCCTGGCCAAGGCCGACCGCTTTTTGGCAGACCCGCGCGAACCGGAGACCAGCAAGCGCTTCCGGCTGAAAGAACTGGAAAAGGACCACGGCATCTGGGACTGCACGCGCTGCAATTTCTGCGTGCAGGTGTGCCCCAAGGATGTGAAGCCCATGGAGGCCATCGTGCGTCTGCGCCGGGCGGCGATCCGACACGGCCTGACTGCAACCGGCGGCGCGCGGCACATCATCGGCTTTGCGGATCTCGTCGAGCGACAAGGCCGCCTGAACGAGGCAATCATGCCGCTCAAGGTGGTCGGCTTCGACTGGAAGCGGCTGCTGAGCGTGATCCCATTGGGGATCAAGATGCTGCTGAAAGGAAAGGTGCCCAATCCTCTGGGCCACTCCATTGAAGGGATCGAACACGTGCGTTCCTTCTTCGCCGCCGCGCGCCGTCGCGTCAAATCGACGTAAGGTGCCATGCCGCCCTTTTTCCGATTTCTCGAGGATGTGGCGCTCGCCGATGCCGCGTTTGAAGCCACAGGTGACTCTCCTTCCGAGGTGTTTCAAGCCGCGGCGCAGGCGGTGATTGAGACGCTGGCCGATCCGCAAACCGTCGCCGCCGCCCGGCAGCTCACGATCACACGCGAGGACGAGGACCTCGCCGCTCTGCTGTTTGATTGGCTGTCCGAAATCGTGTATGTCAAAGATGCGCAAGGTGTGGTGTTCCGGGAGGCTGTCCCCGTGGTCAAACAGGAAAACGGGCGGTGGCGGTTGGACGCGACGCTGGTAGGCGCCCCGGTGGATCCCGCGACGCAGGAGTTGCGGGCAGATGTGAAAGGCGTGACCAAACATCTGTACGAGCTAAAGCAGGACGGCATCCGTTGGAGGGCTCGAGTGGTGTTGGATATATAAATATGATGAAGCGCGTGACGCGTGAGCGGCGGGGCGCGCGCGTGTCTCGCCAGGAGCCCGCATGGTGAGGTGATATGAAGCTGAGTACCGATATGGCGGTGAACCGCATCGCCGATGAAATCTGGGAAATTCCTCCATCGGAGAAGCCGGGCATGCTCGTGCCGGCCCGCATTTACGCGACGGAGCACCTTCTCGAAACGATGGATCGCGGTGTCTTCGACCAGGTGACGAACGTTGCCTGTTTGCCCGGCATTCGCCGCTACGCTCTCTGCATGCCGGACGGTCATTGGGGGTACGGATTCCCCATCGGCGGGGTGGCGGCGTTCGACTCAAGCGAGGGCGTCATTTCACCCGGCGGGGTTGGGTATGACGTGAACTGCGGCATGCGTCTGATCCGAACCGATCTCACGCTGGCTGATGTGCAGCCTCGGCTGGAGACACTGATGACCGAACTGTTCCGCAAGGTTCCGGCTGGCGTGGGATCAACCGGATTCGTGCGGGTGACCCGCCGCGAATTCGAGGATGTCATGCGTCAGGGAGCCCGGTGGTGCGTGGAGAAAGGCTACGGCTGGCACGAGGATCTGGCGAGGATCGAAGAAGGGGGATGCATCGCCGGTGCGGACCCATCGAAGGTCAGCGATCACGCGGTGGCACGCGGCATCAATCAACTGGGCACGTTGGGATCCGGCAACCATTATTTGGAAGTGCAGGTTGTCTCTGACGACCGGATCTTTGATCCGCAGGTTGCCGCGGCGCTCGGTATCACCGGCCATGACCAGATCGTGGTGATGGTCCACTGTGGCTCGCGCGGGTTCGGTCATCAGGTCGCGAGTGACTACCTGAAAGTGTTCGAAAAGGCCATGCGCCGGTACGGCATCACTGTGAAAGACCAGCAACTGGCCTGCGCGCCGTTCCGATCGCCCGAAGGTCAGGACTATTTCGCCGCCATGAACTGCGCGGCGAACAGCGCCTTCGCCAACCGCCAGGTGATCACGCACCAGATCCGCGAAGCCTTCGCCGCTGTCTTCGGCAAATCGGCCGAAGAACTGGGCATGCATGTGGTCTACGACGTGGCGCACAACATTGCCAAGGTGGAACGCTATCCGGAAGGCGAGCTGGTCGTCCACCGAAAAGGCTCAACCAGGGCCTTCGGTCCTGGCCGGCCGGAGCTGCCAGAGATCTATCGCGCGATCGGACAACCGGTCATCTGTGGCGGATCGATGGAAACCGGCTCCTATCTGCTGGTCGGCACCGAGCGCGCGATGCAGGAGACGTTTGGCTCGACCATGCACGGGTCAGGCCGGACGATGTCGCGGGCGCAGGCCAAGAAATCCGTCCGCGGCGAGCAACTTCAGCGGGACATGAAGCAGCGGGGGATCCTTGTCAAAGCCGTGTCGATGTCGGGCTTGGCAGAGGAAGCTGGCTTCGCCTACAAGAACATCTCGGATGTGGTCGAGACAGTAGATCGGGCAGGGATCACCAAAAAGGTAGCGGAACTGCGGCCGATCGGAAATATTAAAGGCTGAGCGCGGACCCTGTTCCCGATCAGCCGATTCCTGCAGTAGCGACGAGGTGCAGGCTCATGAATGACGCACGGTCATGCCTCGATCGGCCTGGCGTAAGGGAGGAGTAATGGAGCAGCGGCGGTGTCCGCGGTTTCCAGTGCGGTTTCGCAGTTCCTTCACCTCCGCCAACGTGGTCGGCGGGGAGGGGAGCGTGATCGACCTCTCCATCCGTGGCTGCCGTGTAGACAGCAACGTGACGGTCATGACCGGAACGACGTTGGAACTCCGCATCCATGTCGCCAAACAGGAACAGCCGATCGCAGTCGATCAAGCGATCGTCCGGTGGGCAAGAAACCACCAGTTTGGCGTGGAGTTCATGAGCCTGCAACCCGGAGAATGGGCCCGCCTTCAACGACTCGTCAAGGAATTGGAGCAGGATCCCTACATGAAAAAGGCGACAGACGAGGCGTCATCGTCCTGATCGTCTGCGCGGCTCACTGCGGCGAAGACCTCGTCACGGAGAAGTGTTCCGTGTGGCGCACCGTGGGCGAGCGCCGAGGCGGTTACGCGGCGTGTCGGTAGCCGTACAGGAGGGTAATGTTGATTCGTCGGCTTTGGTACTCGTCCTTGAACGTGAACCGGTCGGTCTCGTGGAAGAGGTCGGAGTTAAAGACGATGGCGCGGTTTGCGCGGTAAGGGATCCGCACTGCGTTGGCGTTGGCGTCAGCCAGCCAGTTGAAAATCTTCTGACGGTTCTTGTCGTTGTTATATTCCTTAAAGTTCCACGCGCGGGGCGCTTCTTTGTCCCAGACGACCAGCCCGCCCGTCTCGGAATCCAGATTGGCGTCGTCCGGCGTGATCCAGAAGTTCACGTTGACGGCGGCTGCATCCGCATGCACGTTAAGCCCGCGACGCTGGCTATCGTATTTGAACGCCCAAGCCTGGGTGAGGCGGTGCTGCTTGAAGATGCTCGGAAACTTGAGCCGCAATTCTTCAGCGATCTGCAGGAGCAGAGGGGTGGCAAAGCCGTCGCCCAGGAACGCGCCCAGGTAGCCGTTTTCGTAGTCCTTCTTCCAGATCGTCGATTCCAGGCAAAACTGGCGCATGGAAGCTAAGGCCGCATCGGTGAGCAGATTGTCGATATAGATGATCTCGGGCCGCGCGGCGTTGTAGCGGGCTTCAATGGCCTCGACATCCAGATCAGGGTTCACTGCGCCTCCGGGCAGCCGTTCGCAGGCCGCACGGTGGAGCACCCGGTTGAACGACGGTGCCACGAGGTCCAGGTCCCGTTGATCAAGGCGGATGCGGGTGGCCGTGGAGGCATCTTCGCGAGCTTGCTGATCCAGCCGTTTCAGGGCGTCGCGGTAGGCTGCGTATTCGCTTCCCAGAATGCCGTGGTCGAACAGGTACTGAATCTGCTCTGCATCGTGCTTCAGCCGGGATTTGAAAACCAGGCTCTCGGTCACGCGACGCCCATGATCATGCTTCGTGCGAGCTGATTCTCCGAGGCAGGCGAGGGCCCGGTCGAATTCGCCTCTCCAGATGGACACGATGCCAAGGTTGTACCTCGCCTTGACAGAATCCGGCTGCACGCGGATCGTCTGCTCGAACGCTGCGACGGCCTCGTCCCACTTGCCCTGTTCCATCAACGCCAATCCGAGATTATTGTGAGCCTCCACATGCCCAGGCTTGATCGTCAGGGCCTGTCGATAGGCTTGGGTGGCTTCGCCCACCAGGCCTTGCTCTTTGAGGACTGTGCCCAGATTATTGTACGCATCTGCGTAGCGCGGGTTGACGCGCAGCGCTTTCCGATACGCCTGCTCGGCTCGTGCGAGTTGGCCGAGCTCTTTGTGGACATTGCCCATGTTGGTCAAGGCCTCAACATATTCGGGTTTTGCGGAGATGGCGCGCTGATACGCGGAGATCGCTTCCTCGGCCCGTCCAGCCCGTTGCAGTACGACACCGAAATTGAAACAGTAGAGCGGCTGATTGGGATGTTGCTGAACCGCGCGGCCGATCAGCTCGCTCGCAAGGTCGAGCTTGCCGACGCGGTAAGCGAGAAGGCCCAGAGCATGCAGCGCCTCCGGGTGTTCGGGGCTCATCTGGAGAACGAGCCGGTAGATCCGCTCGGCTTCGTGCAGCCGGCCAGCCTGATAGTGTGAGTTGGCTTCCGCCAGCAGCGTGGCGACCGCGAAACTGTCCGGCGAAAGGCCAGGCCTGCCGCGAAGCTTTTCTCGACGCCGTCGCTCCGCCCGGTTCATGGGGGACCTCCACGGAGCGGTGAAGCCGTCAACCCAGGCCGCCACAGGTTACCCGAAAGCCGACGGGCGAGTCAAAGCGAAACGGCAGGAGCGTAGAGAGAAAGAGACACGAGAACGGCCTGCGAACCGGATCAGAAAGGAGAATAGGCTACGACTGGCATGCCTGCGCCGTCCGCCGACGGCGTTGCTCGATGACACCCAATGCGGCTATCCGATACGCTTCGGCCAATGTCGGAAAATTGAAGATGCCCTCGGCGAGGGTGTCGATCGGGATGCTGTTCTGCAATGCCATCTGGCCGAGGTGGATCAGTTCGGTTGCGCCTTCTCCGATGATCTGCACGCCCAGTAGGTGCTTGCCAGTGGGATCGGCGACCATCTTCAGCAGGCCGTCACCGGCGCCAGAGATCCGGCTGCGCGCGACCTCAACGAAACGGGCCCGGCCCACTAGCGTCGCGCCATGCCGCTTGGTCGCCTGCCCTTCGTCCAGCCCGACGCTGGCCATCTCCGGAATCGTATAGATGCCAAGGGGAATGGGCTCTGGCGCGCCACCGACTGACAGGCCCAGTGCATGGCGGACTGCCCGCCGGCCCTGTTCCATTGCGTAGGAAGCGAGACCGGGTGGCCCGATCGCGTCGCCCGCCGCATAAATGTGTGGTACCGCCGTCTGGCAATATTCATTCACAGCGAGTGTGCCCGTTTCGGTCGGCGAGAGTCCGGCGGCCTCCAGATTAAGATCTTCCAAATTCGGTTGTCGCCCGAGCGCAACCAGCAGCTTGTCGCTTGAGATCGTCCGGCCGTCTGCCAGTGTAGTGACTACCTGCGCCACGCCGTCCCAGCGGACCTGGGTTACGGTCTGCCGCCCGCAATAGCGCCCGCCTTGCTGTTCGAAGCTGTGGAGAAATGTCTCGACGATCTCCTTATCGAGAAACTGAACGGGTCGCTCGGCCTGATCGACCATAGTCACCTTCACGCCAAGGAGACTGAAGATCGACGCATACTCCGATGCAATGATACCCCCACCCAACACCGTCAGGGATCGCGGAAGGTAGATCATCGAGAGAATCGAGTCGCTGTCGAGAATGTTCTCATGGTCGATCGGAATATCCGGCGGAATACGAGGCCGCGATCCGGTGGCGATCACGATTGTCTCCGCCGTGAATCGCTGCCTGCCGCCGTCCACTGACAGCATCTCGACGAGCCGATCCGACAGGAATCGAGCGCGACCGTGGAAATAGAACACGCCATGTCGAGTAAGGTGATCAGCCATAGAGGCGGCGTGTGCCTTGATCACGTCGTCCAGGCGGTGCATCAAGACGGATACCGAGGTCTCTGGTTGCAATTGGAACTTAAACACCGCCGCGGACCGCTTGAGCCGCTCCACTTCTAAGGCGGTCTCGCGGAGCGTTTTGCTAGGAATTGTTCTCCGATAGAGGCAGGCTCCGCCTACACCAGGCTCTCGTTCGATCACGGCCGCACGCTTACCGGCTTTGGCGCCTTGAACAGCGGCCATCTGCCCGGCTGGCCCGCCCCCGATGACAAGAATGTCGAACGCTGCAACCGCGCTCATATGGCCATCGCCTCGACCACGGCCAAAACCTTGTCTTTGACAGCGAGCAGAGTGTCCACGTCGTTCGGATACAGATTGAGATCGGCAAAGACCGGATGATCTCGCACGGTGCGCTCGTCGAAAGCCTCGGGGTTGAGGAGGTAGGTCGCCAGCCGATCAGCTAAACAGGTAATCATGACTTCCTGGCGGAACGTTGGGGCCTGCTCATAGCACGTCGAATAGACGATGGCTTCCACCACCTGTTTCGGTAACCCCCATTTTTCGGCGATCAGTTTGCCTACACGGGCATGATAGCCCTCCAGCAAGGTCATCACCGCCTGGCGTTCCAGCGACGCCCGGAGTTGCTTTGACACCTCCACGACTGTTTTCAGCACGACCGGCTTGCCGATCGCATGCAACAACCCGCAAAGATAGGCACTCTCCGCGTTGTATCGGCGGAGGCGGGCGATTTCTTTTGCATAGGCGCCGCTGCCCAGGGCATGCCTCCAGAGTTGCTTGACCTCGGTTTCGTGCCCTGGCACCTGATAGGCACCTCCCTTGAGCGACGCGGTGAACGCGATTTCGGAGAGCAACGTCAGACCCAACATGGCGACGGCGTGTTGGAGAGAGACAATCGGCGTGCGCGGCATGTAGGCCGGAGAGTTGGCAATCCGCAGCACGTGGGCGGCCAGCGCCTGGTCCTGATGAATCAGCACTGATAGGCGGGCCGCGTCCGCTGTCTGATCGTGGGTCAACGCCATGACGCGGCTGGCGATTTGGGGGAGCAGGGGGAGATCCACAGTCCCGCTCTCGATCCTCCGGACGAGCTCGCGTTCCACCTGTTGCATAGATTCAACGATTTCGGGATGGTCAGTTCCGACGGTCATCGCGCTTCTCCAGCATGTAGGGGGGCTGTTGATCCCAATGCAGTCCGGTACAGACTCTTGTCGGCTGGATGACACAGAAACCTTAGCCTGCCGCCGGCCTCGGTCAAATGGTCAATGCTTGATCTGGGGACGCCCCCGCCGGCGAAGGAATGTTCAGAGAAAGGCCGCATGAGCACGGGGGCGCTCTTCTCCGGATAAGGACGCCCCGCGTGGGCGCTCAGGATGCCCTCCCCCCATGAAGGATGTGACTGTCGCCTCGGTTCTTACGAGGCCCCCGACGATTGGCAGAGCGAACTCTGTCCATTCGCGTGATGGCGTGCATGGAACGACCGACTGCTCGGTCCTCCGACTTCGCGAGATGGGCCGAACATCGGTCGGCCTGCGGTGGCAATGCACCGGATAGTCCGTTCGCATTTGGTCACTCAATCGAAAGGGTCCATTCGTGAGGTGAGCGCTATTGTCCTGGGCCGCGGTGGTCCGGAGGAGTGAGGTCGTTCATGCGCGACTCCTCCTGGTTTAAAACCCAAAGGAGCTTGGGCCTGCCAGTCGCATGACGCCCAACCGGTCACGACGCCATCCGATACGGCCTTTCGATCGGACACCGATAATCAGTCAATGCCCTCCGCTGAGCCGCCGTCATCTTGCGGAACACGATCCTGTGCGTGGACCCTCAGCCGGTAGTTTCCCCATAGACGATGCTGCCGGCGATCGGCCATTCGCGTGAGCTTGACGTGAAGGCGAGACCCGGGCAAAAGACACGAGGCAAATGCAACGAGAGGCCGCCTTCTCTCACGTCCCTCAAATGGCCGACAGCCGGCGAACGGCAATCGGAGTGAGCGAGTACCGCGGCTCAATCCGTATCGGGCACCCATCGGAGCGACTTCCGTGGTCCGTCATGGTCCCTTTTCCCCAGGGCCACGTTACGAGACTCCACCCGATGACCTCTAAACTTTTAAATGAGTCGCGTTGAGTCCTCAGCAAGCCGGTGACTTCGGGCTCCACGCTCGGTATACTCCTGGCGTAGCGCGAGAACGACCGGCGAGAGGTATCCTAAAACCGGGGGAAGCAACACGAACAAAGCACACACGGCCCGGCTGGTACTTCTTGTTGCAGCACTGGCGTTCTGGAGTCTTGCCCGACAGGCGGCCGAGGGGATCTCACCCGAGGCAACCGAACGGCGTGAAGCGAAGACCGCTGTCGAAACGACCAAGGAGTTTACGGTTCAGCGGAAAGAAGTGTTCCGGAGGAAGATTCAGAAGGAACTGGACGAGATGCAGGCGTGGATCGCCCGCTTGCGGGCCCAAACCGATCAGGCGTCTGCTGACACGTGGGTGAAGATGCAACAGATGATCGTTGATCTGGAAAAAAGAAGAAGAAAGCGGCGCGCAAGCGGCTGGAAGCCTTGAAGGCTGCGGGTACCCCCGCCTGGGCCGACTTGCGAAGGGGAATAACCGTGGTGATGGCGGCTCTCAGACCCTCCTCTATATTGAAGGACGCTCTCGCATTTGCCGTGAGGGATGTTGCCGGATCGTGCCCAGCGTGATCCGGCGGGGATAGGACAAAGGAGAGAAAAAAGAGGATCGGGTATATGGCCCTGCGATATGCGTTGTTTCCCGGCTGTGCAGCGAAGGGTGCCACTCCGGAACTCTACCAATCAACGATGGCGATCATCGCCCGGCTGGGCATCGAGGTGGTGGAACTGGCTGCGGCGTCCTGTTGCGGAGCAGGTGTGGTCACCGAGGCGGACCCCGAGGTTGCATTGGCACTGAACGCCAGGACATTCGCCCAGGCCGAGCAGCTTGGGTTGGACGTCATGACGATCTGTGGCACCTGCCAGGGCGTCATGGGTGCAGCCAACAAGCGGCTCAAGTCAGAGCCGGCACTGTTGGATCGGATCAACGCGTTGCTCGCTCAGGAAGGTCTCACCTATCGGGGAACTGTCCAGGTCAAACATCTGCTTTGGATCGTGGTGCGGGAGGTCGGCTTGTCGCGCCTCGCCCAGGAAGTCCGGATTCCCTTGAGCGATTTGCGTATTGCTCCATTTTACGGGTGCTACATCCTCCGTCCCTCCTGGGATCTCGGATTCGACGACCCTGAAAATCCCAACTCATTGGAGAAGGTCATCAGGGCCGTTGGTGGCGAACCTGTCGCCTATGCCGGGCGGACCAAGTGCTGCGGCTTTCCGATCATTCTGGAGAAGGAAGCCATCGCGGTGGCGATGGCGGGCGCTAATATGAAAGAGGCGAAGGACGAAGGTGCAGACTGCATGGTTACGCCTTGTCCCTTGTGTCATATGAGCTTGGACATCTACCAGGACCGCGCCGGGAAGGCAGTCAATGCGAATCTGCAATTGCCCATCCTGCATTTGCCGCAGTTGCTCGGGCTTGCGATGGGGGTGCCGGTGAAAGACTTAGGCGTGTCCCGCCATCTGGTGCCGGTGGATTCGATTGTACGAAGGGTCGAGCGGTCACGAACGCCGAGGGAGCAGCGTCCGGCTCTCAGCGAACAGCGGCCAGCCGGTGACCGCTAAAAGCCGATAGCGATTCAGCGTGAGGAGTCGAACCCCATGAAGGTCATTAATCTTTCGGATTATTCGCATTTTAGCCAAGAGAAGATGAAAAAGAACAGTCTCTTTGAGACTCCCCGGTTGTTTTGCGATCTGTATTGCTTTGAACCGGGGCAGGAGCAGAAAGGGCATGTCCACGGCGACCAAGACAAAGTCTATCTGGTGCTGGAAGGGCAGGGTACCTTCACGATCGGACCGGATAAGCAGGTTTTGGGTCCGGGCCAGGGTACCTTGGCTCCGGCCGGCGAACCACACGGCGTGACCAATCACACCAATGCCCGATTAAAAGTGCTGGTCTTCGTCGCTCCCAACCCCTCGTAAGCCAACTGCATGTCTCTTCCGTTGAGTCGGTTATGCGACAGCCCGTCTGCACGGGCGGCCTGCTGTTTGGTCCGAACGGCCCAGCTATGAACGGTCACTCCTCGTTGCGTCGGGTGATCAAGGTTGCTGAAGGAACCACATTTCATGCAGTGGGGATGATGGTCATCATCAGAAAACTGATAAGCATCAGAGAATCGCCTGCCAGCATGGTCAGCACGAATGCGGGGGAGAGGTACCGGATTAACCATGGCGAGACGAGGTCGAGCGTCACGCCGCCGAACGCCATCCCGGTCATGGCTCTCTTCAAGCCGTTACTGGCCGCGGTCAAATACCGCACATGCACGAGGATCATGAACACCGCGGGCATCGTGAACAAGTGAAAGTGCGTGACCTCGGCCGGCTCGCGGAAGGACATCAGTTCGCCGAAGGTGGCATCGGAGCCGAGACAGTGGTCAGCGATTCCTTGAGGGGTCAATCCCGTCAGGCTGTGAGCCCAGAAGAAGGAAAACGCGAACCTGGCCGGCATCGACAAGAGAAACAGCGTATACACCAACCGGATCTGGCGATTGGAGTCCCGGAGGCGGAACTGAGTGTTGAAATTGCGCAAGCCCGAGGCCCGACTCGCGTTCTCGCTAAAAAGCCCAAAAGCCCGCCGAAGAATCCCTTCTCCGCCTTCCAAGCCTTGACGGTATCGCTATTGATTCCCTGGGGCTTGAGATCCAACTCGTCGATCAGCACGAGTACGCGTTTCACGCCTGCGCTCATCGAGCGCACCGACATCGTTGCTCCACTGATATTGATAATGTCCTTATTGATGCGGATCGGGTCCAAGACGGTCTTGCTCTCGTATTGAGCGTTGAAGCGGTTCATCCGGATCTCGCTGCCCCGCGATTCACGAAAGACAAGCAGTTCGACGTTGGTGCATCGCCCTTGCGCGTCGACACCGACCATATAGGTCACTGGCTTGTGCTTGCCTATTGTGTTCTGGACCACGGTGTAGCCATCCACGGTTGCGCCAGTCTCGCCGATGTAGACCTCAAATGATTCTTCCAGAAATTTCCATCCGATGCGGGACTCAACCTGGGCTTTTGGCTCCGAGCTGAGCCTGAGCGTGTCCTTCCGAATGCGCTCCGATTTCGGAAACATGGGCTTCAGTGCTTCTTCCTCGGTCAGATACACCTCAGCGTGCATCATTTCCTGCTCAGTGAGGTAGCGCTTGAGCTCGCTGTCCCAAATTCGTTCGGCCTGAACCGAGGGCGTGAGGCCGAGCCACACAGACGCGGCAACGACAGAAATAGATAACGTCTTCATGCGGAAGAGCAGCCTTTCTCTTGCAGCCTGGTGCGAAGTTGCTTCACCACCGCGTGGCCTGTTATGTCACGCCGCCTCTCGCGTGCCACCGCTGACGGATTTCCAAGATATGGATGGCGGTGCGTGTCCTATGGGCCGACAAGACAGTGTTCTTGACTGCCGCCCAGCGTAGTGCAACCACAGCCGCTCACGCGGCGCAGAAACGCGATGGCAGCGAGCAGTGCCCACACAGTGGTATTCGACTCCATCGGCGACTGGAGCCGATGCCGCTAGCGTGCTGTTCTCGATTGCCAGTCAGAATAGTTGAAGCGATGTACCCGACTATTGCTCCTACTATTGCTCTCTTCTGGGGAAAGGAAGGGTCATGATGCGGTCACGCGCACTTTCCGCACAGTGCGCAGGTGCGGTTCCGCTCACTTGAAACGGCTGCACAGCTAGAAGGCCAAGATATTTTGAATGTCTTTGTGGCACACGTATTGCTATGCCTTTGTGATTTTTGATGTGGGCTGAGAACCGAGAAGGAGCTGAAGGAAAGCGCTGTGGGGGATTGGCTCATGCCAAACTGGAAACAATGGGGAGACCGAGAGCTGTTCTGGATCTTGTTGGCACTGGTGGCGCTGCTTGTCTGGGGAAGCCAGGTCCTCGCCGCTGAAGTTATTGTTTTGTGAGCGGGATCGTCACGCTGATCGCGCCAGCCAGTTCGCCTTCATGCTTACCCTCTTTGGGGTAACCGGAAATGTCTTCTTCTCCAGCCGGTTCCCCGTGACACTTGAGGCATTCCTTTTCATAATAGATTGGGTCGATCAGCCGGAGTGCGGTTCCGCCTTCGACCAGTTCGCTCACCGGCGAAGCGGGGGCTGGCTGTTCGGCTAGCCGCCGTAAGAGAGCTGTCTCGTGTTCGTCCGGCGTGTTCTTTAGGTTTCTCGGACGAAGCGCTGTCTGTTTCAGCCGGATGGGAGATCGTTGCGAAAAGCGAAACGCCGCCTGGCTGCCGAAGGTGGCGGGGATAAAGTTCTTGTAACCAACGCCTCGTTGATTAATCACCAATTGCGCATCGGCCACTACCTCCTTGCTTGCTTCGAGCAGGCCAAGCAACGACTCCTTCACCGATGAAGAGATCGTGGATGACCCTGGGCGGCTGAGATCGATTCCAGTTCTTGCTTTGAATTCCTGTATGACCTGCGCCTCGAACACGCCCGGCGTGAAACCCTTGTCCCCTTTGTGCGGATCATTGATCAGGGACTGGTTTCGATCGATCACGACTCGCCCGGCGTCGAGCAGATTCGCCAGGAGATACGCCGCTTGCTGGGCTTCTTCCTTCGAAAACGCGAAACCCTGTGCCGGCAGCGTCACAAGCAGTCCGGCCGCAAGCATCCACCAGCGTCTGGTTCGGCAGAATCTCACGAATCTCATTCCTTATCCTTTCTATTGACGGGTCGAGTCAGTGGCCCGACGCCAGTCGGCACCTCCCTTGATCGTAGTGCTGCGGCATGTTCTCCACGGCAAACGGCAGGCCTTCCGCGACGGCCCGTCGTGGAAAGGCATAGGATTCCTCCAACCACCGCCGGCGCATATCGGCTAGCCTGCCCCTTGCGTCCAATCGAAACAACAGCTCGTTGATGAACCACCGCAACTGATAACTGTCTTCCGCCAACACCACCGCATAGTCCTCTTTCGTCAAAATGAGCGGCTTCCCGTCTTCCGCGTCGAGGAGCCGCCAATCTTTCCGCACCCGTGTCACCATGAACTGGAGGATCGGCTGCTTGCCGACGATCGCATCGACAGGCGGCTCTTGCCACTCGAACGCCGCCGGGAGGGAATCGCACAAGAGCAGGCGGACTCCAGAGAGGTTGGCTTCCGCATACAGGTGGGCAGTCGTTCCCTCCTGCACCGCCACCGTCAACCCGGCCAACGCCGTCCGAATCTTTGCCGGCTCGTACCTGGGGCGGGGATCGCGTTGCAGGACCGCGTGCACGCGCTCGCCGACCTCGTTCCGGCGGACAATCACGCCGAGACCACCGTTGGTGAAATACGGGACCGAGTAAGCGAGGCCGGCTCTCGTCGGAGAGGGCACGTTCGCCGTGGTAGCGGACACGAACAGATCCAGCTTCCCCTCATGCAAGAGCACGAAGAGCGCGCGATAGGGCACCAGATGGAGCACCGGGACGACAGGCTCGCCTCCGCACCGTTCAGTCAGCGCCGCCGTGATTTCTCGCAGAAGCTCCACATCCATTCCGGTCACGCGGAGGCCTTCGTCTGTGAAGATTGCGGGAAAGACGAAGGGACGCCTGGGTTCGAACCCCAGGCCAACCTGTAACCGCTTGCGGATGCAAATCATGTCGAGTTCGTTGGTCGCGACCGGCCGAATAGTTTGGATTGCGTCGAACACCAGGCCGCAGCCTTGGAGGATGATCCCCAACCCGAGCGCGCACGCCCACCCTGTCGTATTCCGGGCTAATACCGAATGCCGGTTAAAAAGACCCATTGTTGCGATTGTCCAGCCTCGCCGCGGAAATCTACCCCGTATTGCACGTACTGCACGGTGATATCCACAGCCAAGCCGCCGGCCACCGGGAAACGGACGCCGACCTGTCCGCCTACGAGGTGGCCCGGCGTGTCATGGCCCGGGCCCGGCATCACCGCTCCTCCCAGCAACCCGACATACGGCACCGCCCGATCCTCCAGCGGTCCGAACAGCACGTGCCGGATGGTCCGACTGACCGGCTTCCCCTTGGGGAAAGCCAAGATGTCGATAAAGTTGTTCCACCGGGGATTGATGAACAGCGCATGCTGGTCGGTCTTCGTCTCTTCAGCGTGAATGCTGAAGAATTGATAGATAGTTCTTACCTCGAGATTCCCATACCGCAACGCGGTGAAACCGGCCTGTATCCCGATTTCCCGGTCATCGGGAGCGAAGGTCTGCTGGCGGAAGACCACGTCGAAATTGAAGGGTCTGAGCGGGAGGATGTCAAGAATGGCTTCCTGGCCGGCGACCCGAGATGGACTGAACAACATCAAAACGGCAAGCAAGATCCCGCAGCGAGTCCCGGCTGGAACAACACACTCCGCCTTGCGCCGCCGACTCAGCATGTGCTTTCAGATTCTCGCTCGCTCTAGCCCGTCGGCGGCGTCCATGCCGTTCGCCAGATCCGCAGCGCGAAAAGCAAAACCGGTGGGGCAGTCTGACAGACAATCCATACCGGTCTCGGTGAGGGCGCGTGCTCCTCGCGCTACGGTGTGGAATGGCGGGGTGATTTCCGTCTACGGTGCCTCTGCCTTCCACGGCGTGTGCGGCATCAGCGGTGCCGGCTTGGCGTCAGGCTTGACGACCAGCACGGCGATGGCCCCCCGCAGCGCGCCGGTCAGTGAATGGGTGACTAGGGGGTAGGCGCCTTCCGATTCGACGACCACGTCGAACGTCGCGGCGCTGCCCGGCCCGACGACGTAGGTCTGGACACCGGTCAGCTTGTTGGCCGGATTGCCGCTTTCATACACATTCTCCCAGATTTCCCCGATGGGGTGGAAGGCCGAGAACTCGTTTGGGCCGGCGTTGACGAAGTAGATCCGGACTCGCTCGCCTGGTTTAGCTTCCAGGGCATGCCCCCCGGTGACGAACGGATGGTACTTGAAGACTCCACCGTTGAAGATGATGTGGTCGAATTTCCGGTCGAACATGCTTTGGACATCATCCGGATTTTTGAACAACTCCGACTGGATCAGCACGTATTCCCGGTCTGCCTTGGGCAGGGCTTTCGGATTCTTGGGATCCACGATGATCGCACCAAACATCCCGCGGGCGACGTGCTGGATCATCGGCGGCGCTCCGCAATGGTAGAAGAACACGCCGGGCTTCTTCGCCACGTACGTGTAGCTGATTTCCTCTCCGGCGTTGATTGCTCTGTAGTTCTTCAGGAAGTCGATCTCGGCGGCGTGAAAATCCATGGCATGGGGATTCTTGTTGGTCGCCGGATTTTTCAGCGTGAACTTGACGGTGTCGCCTTCGGTGACGCGCACGACGGGACCGGGGAACTGGCCGTTGAAGGTCCACGCCTTATATTTCTCTCCGCTTCCGTCGATCACCACTTCGGTCTCGACGGCGGTCATCTCGACTTCATGCACCTTGGCAAAGGTGTCGTGAAGGGGAAAGCCCGCTCCCCATATACTTGCAGCGAAGAGCAACACTGTCGCATACCCGATGTGTCGGCCGATCTGCAGACTTGTGCATCGCATTGGAAGTGTCCTCCTGGAGTTAATGCTCAATGGACTGAGACAGCGCCGTAGCCAGATGATGGGGAAAGGATAGATGCTCCCACCGGCTTCTTCCTATGATCGAGATCATATTTTGTAGTTGGCCGGCTGGGGAATCAGCGGCGGCCGGCGAGGGAATCGGCGGCCAGTTCCTTCAGGCGGGTCAAATCGCGGATTACGATCTGCTTGGCGCTGCCGGACACCAGTTTGTCGCGTTTGAATCGGCTCATGATGCGGATCGCGGTCTCGACCGTGATGCCGACCATGTTCGCCAAATCCTGGCGAGTCAGTCGTACTGCCAGGCGGAGCCCGTTTGGTTCCCGGACACCAACCCGTTCGACCAGCTTGACCAGCAACGACGCGAGTCGCTGATCGGCTCGGTCCAGCGCCAAAATCTTCGCGTTTTCCTGTGCCTCGTTGAGGCGTTTGCCCAGGTACTTGATCACTTCTAGCGCCGCGTCGGGGTTCCGGCGCAGCATCGCAAAATAGGATTTCTTGCTCACCCGGAGGATGCTCACATCGCACAGAGGCTCCGCGCTGCCGGGATGAGGGGCCCCGTCGAACACCGCAGCCTCGCAGCAGAACAAGTCACCAGGCATGAGGACCTTGAGTGTGCACTCTTTTCCCGCTGAGGAGGACTTGATGCACTTCACTGCGCCTTCTTTGAGAAGATAAAAATACTCGGCCGGATCGCCCTCCCGGAAAATATATTCCCCCTTTCGATAACAGACCTCGGTGACTTCCCCGGCCAGGCGCCGGCGGTCCCGCTCGTTCAGCAGGTCGAAGAGAGGGATACGTGGCAAAGGGTCCGTCGCCGTCATGGCCGGTCGCTATTTGACGATTCGCTTAGCGGTTTCCACGATCGAGCGCATCCCGATCCCGAACCGGTCGATCAACTCTTCGGGCTTCCCGCTGTGGGGAATCTCCCGGACTGCCAGCTTGTGGACTCGAATCCCTTCCGGACCGAGCGCGCTCAGCACCGCGTCGCCAATTCCACCGTGCTCGTAATGGTCCTCCACTGTCAAGACCCGCCCTTGTGTAGCGCGGGCGCTGTCCAACAAGGTGGCGCGATCGATGGGAGCCACACTGTAGAGGTCGATGATGCGCACCGCAATGCCGGCAGCCTTAAGCTGGTCATGTGCCTTCAAGGCTTCGAAGAGGGTGACCCCGGCCGCCACGATCGTCAACACATCCGAAGGACTCTGCCGCACGACCTTGGAGCCGCCGATCTGAAACGTCTCCTCATTGCTGTAGAGGATAGGCGACTTGGGCCGGCCGGCGCGAAGATACACCATGCCCCGATGCCGCACTGCCGCTTCGACCAGCCGGTGCATAGCTACGGCGTCGGACGGATACAGGACAACCACCCCGGGCTGCGCAGCCATCATGGCGATGTCTTCGAGCCCCATCTGCGACGGGCCATCTTCCCCGATGCTGACCCCAACATGGGTGCCGACCAGCTTGATATTGGCTTGGCTGATCGCCGCCATCCGGATGAAATCATATGCACGGGTCAGGAAACAGGCGAACGTTGCCGCGAAGGGAATCTTGCCGCAGGCGGCGAGACCGGTGGCGACGCCGATCATGTTTTGTTCGGCGATGAAATGCTCGAAGAATCGATCGGGAAATGTTTTTGCAAATTTCTCCGTATAGGTGGAGTTTTTCACGTCGGCGTCCAGCACCACGACCTGGGGGTGGACTTCGCCAAGAGCGACCAGCGCGGACCCAAACGCTTCGCGCGTTGCGACCTGATCGGTCGGCTTGTACGATGGCGGCGCCATCGCGCCGGCCGGCTTTGCACCGTTCACAGTCGCGCGCGGGCGTTTGATCTGCGGTTCGGGTGTGCCCGGTGTCAAGCAACGCGTCAGCTCTTCGATCGCCCGGTTCGCCTCGTCACCCTTCTTGAGCGCCTTGCCGTGCCAGTCCGGCTTGTCCTCGACGAACGAGATCCCGCGGCCCTTGAACGTGCGGGCAAGGATGACCGTTGGCTTGCCCTTGGTCCGTGCAGCTTCCTCGAAGGCGTCGAGCAGCGCCGCAATGTCGTGTCCGTCCGCGACGAGGGCATGCCAGCCGAACCCCGCCCAGCGCGACCGGTATCCTTCCATGTCGTGTTGCAACATCGTGGGATCACTCTGGCCGAGGCGGTTCACGTCCACAATGGCGCAGAGGTTGTCGAGGGCATAGTGGCGAGCGAGTTCCACCGCCTCCCACACCGCGCCCTCCACGGATTCACCGTCGCCCAAGAGGACGTAGGTCCGGTAGTCGGCTCTGTCGAGGAACTTGGCGTTCAGCGCCATGCCCACGCCGGCAGACAACCCTTGTCCCAGCGAGCCAGTTGCGACGTCTACGAAGGGGAGCCGGGGAGTGGGATGGCCTTCCAGATCGGAGGTCAACGTGCGCAATTTCAGCAACTCGCTCTTGTCGAACAGGCCAGCTTCGGCCCAGGCGGCGTACAACAGCGGCGCGGCGTGGCCCTTCGAGAGGACGAATCGGTCACGGTTGGGATGTTTTGGATCTTTCGGATCGTATCGCATGACTGCAAAGAACAATGTCGCGACGATATCGGCCGCGGAGCAGCAACTTGTCGGATGGCCACTGCCGGCCTCCGTCGTCGCGCGCACGCTGTCGATTCTCAGTTGAGCGGCCTTATGCTGCAGCATCGTGACCAATTCGGGGGTCACGGTCGTACGTGAAACCATAGAGGCTCCTTTCGGGCTGTGTCAGACGGTGGCACGGTCCGGCATGATTCCGGCGCGGCAGGAACTGTCGACCCTGCTGAGGCTAGCAGAAGGAAACCGACAGAGTCAACGAAGGTGGAGATGCTTGTCTCAGGGAAGCCGCTTGTCGGGTTGTCAAGATGGATTGCGCCAGGCGGTCGTTCATTGCATAATGTTCTCCGCAGTTGCAGACGGACCTGCCGTTCTCTCGCACGACTTTCCCGCTGTACTGCCTGCCACGCGATTAATGTCCGGGCCTGTGGGAATCCCACGGGCTGCACGCGGTCGCTGCGTCACCGTATGCGATCCGGACAGACGGCCCGGAGAAGGAGCGGTTATGTCTCATTTGACACTGGCGTTGATCATCTTTGGAACCGCGTATCTGGCGATCGTCACCGAACGGATTCACAAGACCATCGTGGCACTGTTTGGCGCCACCCTGCTGATCAGTTTCGGTGTTGTCACCCAGGAAGAGGCCTTCTACTCGCAGGAATATGGGATCGACTACAACGTGATCTTCCTGTTGATCGCGATGATGGTGATCATCAACATCACGCGGAAAACAGGACTGTTCGAGTGGCTGGCCATCTGGGCGGTCAAACAGGCGAAGGCCCGGCCGTTCCGAATGATGGCGCTGCTCGCCGTCATCACCGCCGTGCTCTCCGCTTTCCTGGACAATGTGACCACCGTTCTGTTGATGGCGCCGGTGACGTTGGAAATTTCGAAGCGCCTGGATTTGAATCCCATCTCTTTCCTGGTAACCGAGGCGCTGGCCTCCAATATCGGCGGCACCGCCACGCTGGTTGGTGACCCACCCAACATCATGATCGCCAGCAAAGCGGATCTGAGCTACATGGAGTTCCTGGGTATGCTCGGGCCGATCGTCTTCGTCATTATGGCGGTGTTCATCGCTGGGCTGTGGCTGATCAGCGGCAGGACCATGAAGGTCTCGCCCGAACGCCGACAGGCTGTCCTGGCTATGAATGAACGGGACGCCATCCGCGATCGGCCCCTGCTCATCAAGTGCTTATGGCTGTTGGGGCTCACGACGCTTGGCTTCTGCGTGCACGGGCTGGTTCACCTGGAGCCGGCGACGGTCGCGCTGCTGGGCGCAAGCCTGTTCATGCTTGTCGGTCACGGTCATGACGCGGTGTCCGGATCGGGTGAGCTCGACTACCTGACCGAGGTCGAGTGGAAGACGATTTTCTTTTTTATCGGCCTGTTCATTCTGGTCGGGGGGCTGGTGAAAGTCGGTGCGATTCGCTATCTGGCTGATCAACTGGTCCATGTCACGCAGGGCAACGCGGCGGGCACCACCTTCGTGGTCTTATGGGGATCGGCCATGCTGTCGGCCGTGGTGGACAACATTCCGTATGTCGCCGCGATGAATCCGCTCATTGTGGACCTGGCTCGTTCAATGCATCCCGAGATTACCGAATACACCGCGCTCGTCCATCAACCGGATATTGTGCCGCTGTGGTGGGCCTTGGCGCTAGGTGCCTGTCTGGGTGGGAACGGCACGATGATCGGGGCGACGGCCAACGTCGTGATCGTCGATCTGTCCCGGCGCGCCGGGCACGCCATCAGTTTCTGGCGCTTCATGGCGTTGGGGTTCCCGATCATGGTCGGGTCTGTATTCATCAGTATGATTTATCTGTGGCTGCGTTTTTTTGTCTGACCGAGCCGGAGACCAGCCCTCCATGGATTTGCGGCCTTGTCGCGGTGTCCCGCCGAGGGTCTTCAGGTCCGGTCGGAACCGGAGCGGCGTGCACGACACGCTGTCAATCTGGATCCCACCCATCACGGTCCTCGTTTGGCCCTCGGCAGGCTTCGGCTATCTCAGCCACGTTCAGCTCTCCATGACCGTCGGGTTGATAGCTATCGTCCTGCTGATGTCTCACGCCTTGCTCATCCTGGGTACGATGCGGTTCATGAGCGAGCTGAAAGTCGCCCCCGGCTGCCAGTGCACAGACTTCTATGGCTCATCCGTATCCTCTTTGTCTAGGACGGCCACATCGATCACAAAGGCCGATCGCTTTGGAGTCAGGGTGGACCGGGAGGTCATGGCGCCGTTGGAAGGCACGCGGACCATAATTCCTGCTCTTCCATTTTTCTATTGATTGCTTATTGTCATGCGAGAAGAATGTGGTGTCCGCCGCCGGGCACAGGGTGTCAAATGAAGCGGTTGAGGCAGTCGAGGATCGCGGAGTTCCAGCCCGATGGACCGATACCCGGGGCTTTGATGAGGTGAGGCAGCGCCACGGCCGGATCATAAGATCCGTCCGGTTTCTGGACCAAAATGGGCCGATCGACAGCGGCCAGCAGAGGAAGATCGTTCGCGCTGTCTCCCACTCCGACGGTGACGAATGGGCCGGGTTGTCCTTCGTTTCGACGGCGATAGCAATCGATCAGGATGCGACAGGCCTTACCCTTGTCGGAATTGCCGACGAGATGGTGAAACCTTTCTCCTGGAAGGCAGCGCAGGCCCCGGCTTTCAGCCAAACGCGTCACTTCTTCCACCAGTTCCGCTGGTCCGTCGACGAGGAACGGTTCATCGTAGTCCCGTTGTTTGGCCAGCACGGCGTCAGCCAAGGAGAACCCGGCCCGTTCGGCGATTTCTTCGGCCGGCATGTCGCCGAATCCCCGCAATGGGCATCCCACCGCCTGCGCGATCTCTTTCAGCGCGATGCGCAACTTCGCGTAGGGCACGCCGAGTTCGATGACCTGATGGCTGCCGTGCAAGACCGCTCCTTCGACCGGGAAATCGAAGTACCCCTTGGGAATAAAAATGCCTCCGCCATTTTCTGTGACGAACGGGTGATGGAGGTCCAGGCAGAAGCAGAGCGGCTCGATTTCTGCGCGGGTTTTGCTCGACACCGGAATCAGCGGAACATTCCGGATGCGAAGCGCACGGAGCGCCTCCTGCGCCGTCTCCCAAGAGTAGGTCTCCGCATCAAGTAGGCTGCCGTCCAGATCGCTAAAGACTATCAGGCGAGTCATGGGCCATTGGATACACGGGCCGATGACCAAAACCTTACTCGATGCGTTCGGGATGGCGCAACAGGTGGGGCACACTCTGTCGAGATAGGGAAGCGCGTGCCGGGAGCGTCTCTCTGGCAGAAGGGGAACAGGCGCCGAAACAAGCCGACACACCAACCGCGCCGGCAGAGAACGGTTACGGAGTTGCGCTCACTTCGTCCGAATAGTCACTCTCACCGGCGCTGTTATAGGCGGTCACGGCGAAGTAATAGGTTGTTCCCGGCTGGAGGTTGGTCACGGTATAAGTGGTGTGCGGGCCGGCGTTCGCGTACGTCTGATAGTGTCGTGAAGAAGTCCCATAATAGACATTATAGCCCTGGACAGTCGGATCATTGACTGGATCCCACGACAAGGTTGCAGTCGCCCCCGTCGGGCCTGTTCCAATCAGAACCTCCGGGCTTGACCCTTCCGCTCCGCCCCCGCACGCCGTCAGTGACGCCGTGAACAGGAGGAGCGTCCCGATCATCACCAGCCTCGGCAGCGTGCACCGCGGTTGGTGGCACCTTCTTCGCCTTTCCATCATGGAGACTCTCATGGATACTCCCTCGACCGTCGAGGGCCCGCCGCGAGAGCTACCATCACACCCGCTGTGATCAAGGCGACGAAGAGTTTCACTGCCAGCCTCGCGTAGACGTCTCAAGGTCGTTCAGAACGAAGCAAGGGCGATGCCCGCGCGGTGGCAATCAGGAGTTCGCTCCAGACGCGAGAACGCAAGGGATCGGAACAGCGCCCTTTCGCATCGGTGCAGGTAGTTTCCTGCGGCTACCCGACGGCGGTTCCGCATCTCGTTGATCTTGCACCAAAGAGCACTCGTATGATTTCTCCTACAAGCCGGCGGAGGTGGAACAAACGTTTGGTGAGGCTGTGTCTCATCCTTGGGTAGGAAAAATGGACCTCTTAGCCACCTGCCAAGCGCCGATCGCTCGGAGCAGGTCGCTATTCGCTGTTGCAAGAGAGAAGGGAGATTTCAGGCGGTTGCGAGGCCGCCGGAGGCGAATTAAGGAGTCAGCAGTCCGCTTATCGGTGGGGGTTCAGGAGTGGGAACCGGTTTGCCTGCCTGGGGCAAAAATCGGAAATGCGTCACAGCAAAGGAGACGGGCTGGCCGACCTCGAACCGGTATTGCCGGAATTCTTCTTTGTTCATGCGCGATCGGAGGATCAACCCTTCGCTGGTCTCGATTTCAAGTCGATACGCCACCCCAAGGAAATAGATACGGCGGAGCCTGGCCTGTTGGCGAAAACGGGAGGGATCTTCCGACACCTTCACATAATAGGGACGGAATCCCACCTGCAGGCGGTGGCCATCCTGGAACCCTGGAGCCGGAAACTCCAACGAGCCGACGCGGACCACACCGTTCTTCACCTCGCCATCCAGGATGTTCATGGATCCGATGAACCGGGCGACGAAATCCGACGCCGGTTCCTCGTAGACCTCCGCCGGCGATCCGACCTGCTCGATGCGGCCTTTAGAAAACACGATGAGGCGATCGGAGACCTCCATCGCTTCTTCCTGGTCGTGGGTCACGAACAGACTGGTCACGTTGAGATCGTCGTGCAGGCGGATCAACCACTCACGCAGCTCCTGCCGCACCTTTGCATCCACGGCGCCGAACGGTTCGTCCAGAAGCAAGACGCTGGGCTGCGGCGCCAGCGCCCGGGCGATGGCCACGCGCTGCCGCTGGCCTCCGGACAACTGGTGGGGATACCGGTCTCCGAGTCCTTCCAGCCCCATCAAGCGCAGCAACTCCGCTACCCGTGCCTCGACGTCCGACCGCCGCCACTTTCTGATCGTCAACCCGAAGGCCACGTTGCCGAAGACGGTGAGGTGCTTAAACAGCGCGTAATGCTGAAACACGAATCCGATGTTGCGCTGCTGAACCGATAGCTCGTTCATTCGCCTTCCGTCGATGAAGATCTCACCGGAGGTGGGCGTTTCGAGCCCAGCGATCAGCCGGAGCACCGTTGTCTTGCCACTGCCGCTTGGTCCCAGAAGACCAAGCAATTCGCCTTCCCGAACAGCGAACGAGACGTCGGAGACCGCCAGCACCGATCCGAACCGCTTGGAAAGCCCACGCACCTCGATCTTCATGGCGTCTTGCGACCGATCAGGCCTGTTGCGCCGCGGCGGCGCGGGCTTTGGCGATCTCCAGCAGCGCCAGGATCCCGAACGACACGGCCAGTAGCGTGAAGGCCACTGCATTGGCGGCCATGTAATTGAAATCCACGTAACTCTGGTAGATGTGCAACGTCGCGGTCTGGGTCAACATGAGGATGTTGCCGGAGACCACCAACACCGCGCCGAATTCCCCGATCGCCCGCGCGGCGGTCAACGTCGCGCCATAGATCAATCCCCAGCGCAGCGACGGCAACGTCACGTTTAGGAAAACCTGCCATTCGTTGGCTCCCAACGTCCTGGCGGCTTCCTCGCCCTCGGTGCCGATCGTCTGCAGCAACGGGGTCAATTCCCGGACGACGAACGGAAAGGTGACGAATAAGGTGGCGAGCACCATGGCTGGCAACGCAAAGAGCACTTGAACGTCCGCCGCGTTCAGCAGGGTTCCCAAGATGGTCTCCGGACCGAACAGCAGGATGAGCATGAACCCGGCAATGACGGGCGACACGGCGAAGGGCAGGTCGATGAGGCCGCTGAGCACCGTTCGGCCGACGAACCGCTGGCGCGCTAACACCAGGGCGGTGATTGTGCCGAACACCACGTTGACCGCCAGCACGATGGCCGTGATCTCCGCCGTGAGCACGAACCCGTGCACCGCCTCCGGCGTGGTGATCGCTGCCCAAAACGCCGAAACGCCTTCGCTGAAGCTCTGGGCCGAGAGGTATGCGATGGGGCCGATCAGCAGAGCTGCAAAGTAGAGCCAAACGGTCCCGATCAGGAATGGTTTCATCGCGAGATTGCCGATCCAATGATCGGCCGAGACGCTCGTTCTGTGCGCGTCATTCGATGGACTGACTCTATAGCGCAACACTTCACGATTCCAGGACCGTTCGCATCAATCGCTCACGGACTGTATGATTCGATCGTCAACGCTGCGCGGCGTCTGGGACGCAGAAGCGCGGGCATCCGCTCACCCGGAGGACGGGTCAGCCGCTCCAATAACACGAGGGCCAGAAACGAAACTAACAGCACGGCAATGGACACCGAGGTCGCGCCGCGCGGGTTATAGCTTTCGATCTCACCGTACACATAGACCGAGGCAACCTGCGTCTTCATCGGGATGTTGCCGGCCACAATGACGATCGCCCCGAACTCGCCCAGTGCGCGCACGAAGGTCAAGAAAACGCCGGTTAGCAGACCTGGCAACACCGACGGCACCGTCACTTTCCAAAAGGTCGTCCAGGGGCTTGCCCCCAAGGTGAACGCCGCTTCTTCCGGTTCCCGCTCCAGCTCCATGAGCACGGGCTGCAGAGTGCGAATGGTAAACGGCATGGTCACGAACAGCATGGCGAGGACGATGCCCGGCTTTTCGTAGAGAATCCTCAGCCCATGGTCTTGCAGCCAGGCGCCGAGGACGCCGGTTGGGCCGTAGATCGCCGCGATCATCAGGCCGGCGACCAGGGTCGGGATGGCGAACGGCAGATCGACCAAGGCATTCAGAAACCACTTGCCGGGGAACTCATAGCGGACGAGCACGACCGCCGAGATCGTCCCGAGCACGGCATGGATCGCTGTGGTGATGAGCGCCGTCTCCAGGGTAAGTGTCAGGGCCGCAAGCGCCTGGGGCTGTGTCACGTCTTCGACGAAGCGTCCGGGTCCTGCGACCAACGCCTCGCGGCCGAGGGCAGACAGTGGCAGCAGAATCAGACAGACGACATAGCCGACGGCGGTGGAGCGGAGCGCAAGCTGGATCACCGTGCGCGACCTCATGCGCTCATCCACCTCTGGCCAACTCTTCCACCGTTTTGGTCCAAAGACCGTGCGGTCCGAAGAGGTGCGCGATGACGGCGTCCCAGCCTCCCAAATCCGCGACGGTGAACAGGCTAGAGGGAGGGGGAGCGGTCCCGCGTCCGCGGACCGTCGCTGCCGGATTCACGGGTCGAAAGCCGAGTTCGGCAAATGCGGCTTGCGCTTCGTCGCCGTGTAAAAACGCGACGAAGGCTTCCGCCACGTCGCGCACCTTATGGCGATCCACATAGCGATCGACCACCGCAACCGGATTCTCAATGAGCAACGTCTCAGCCGGCACGATGATCTCATACGGGCGCCCGCTCCGGACCCGGGGCAACAGCTCGTTCTCATAGGTTACAATCACGTCGCCGATGCCGCGCTCGAACGTCGTGACCGATTCGCGCCCGCTCTTGTCCATCACCTTCACGTTTCGTTGAATCCGCTTCAGCAGTCCAGCCGCATAGGCTTCGGCTGCGGCACGGTCCGCTGACCGACCTGCGCCGGCCCGCTGCGCTCCCAGCTTGAGCCCGGCTCCGTAGATCGCGACGATATCCCACATGGCACCGCCCGACGTTTTGGGGTTCGGATAAAGCACCTCGACGCCAGGCCGGGCCAGATCCTCCCAGGTCGCGATGCCTTTGGGATTGCCTTTTCTCACCCCGAACACGACCACCGATGTCGTGATCACGCCGCCATGCGGTCCTTTTCGCCAATCATGGGAAATCGCGCCGGCTTTGGCGATTTGATCGAGGTCGCCCTCAAGAGACAGTGCCGCCACGTCCGCCTCGAACCCTCCGAGAATCGCGCGTGCCTGTGCGCCCGAGGCCCCGTAGGAACTGCGCACGCGAACCGTCTGCCCCGTCTGCTGTTTCCAATATCGTTGAAAGGCGGGAATGATCTTCCGTTCATAGGCTTCTTTCGGCACGCTGTAGGCAGCCAGAATGAGTTCGCGTGCGTCTTCGGCTGAGATCGGGACAGCCGGGAGCAGCAGGAACAACAGACTGGCCGACACCAGACCGGCTCGTGGGCTCAGGCTAGGTCTTTGCTTCATACCCTTCCCTCGGCCGCTTTGCCCCCTTGCCCTTGGCGAATTCGCTGAGCGTGTAGTTGTCAAGAACATTGGCGATAGCGTTCCGCACCTCTAGCATCACGTCTTGAATCGGGCACCGCGCTTTTTCGGCATAGGGGCAGTCGCGACACTTCTGATAGGCGGTCTTGCTGACGCAGCCGAGCGGCGCCAACGGCCCGTCCAAAATGCGAATCACCTGACCCAGCGTGATCTCGTCGGGGGACTTGATCAGCGTATATCCACCGTTGACGCCGCGGCGGCTTGCTAGAAGTCCTGCCCGCTTGAGTGCCAGAAGAATCTGTTCGAGAAATTCCAACGGGATGTTTTGGCGTTTGGCAATTTCCTGGCGGAGCAGGACCGAGCGGTTGTAATGGGAGGCGAGCTCTAACAGGGCTCGAAAGCCGTATTCACTTTTTTTGGAGAATTTCATAAACCGGAAATGTACAGAAGTAAAGTGAGTTAATCAAGTTGTTTGACAATGGCTTTTTTTTCGATTGGCTGAAGGGGGACCAGCGGTCACATCCTCCTGTCGTCCACCGATCGCTTCAGCTCCCGGCTCTCGTGTCTTTACGTATGCTCCGTGCATGCGTCCGGCTTGACTCTCTTGACGTTTCTTGTTAGCTTGTCGATTCGACCGCGTGAACGGTTGCCGCCGTCAATCCCCGAAGAAGAATGGTTCGTTTGTGACCTTCCAGGACCTGATTTTTTCTCTTCACCGCTACTGGGCCGATCAGGGTTGTGTGGTCCATCAACCCTATGATTTGGAAATGGGAGCCGGCACATTTCACCCGGCGACGTTTCTCCGGGCCTTGGGACCGGAACCCTGGCGATCGGCATACGTGCAACCGTGTCGGCGCCCGACCGACGGGCGCTATGGCGACAACCCCAATCGACTCCAGCACTACTATCAGTATCAGGTCGTGCTCAAGCCATCGCCCGACGACATTCAGACGCTCTATCTTGAAAGCTTGACCCGCCTCGGCATCGATCCGTCGAAGCACGACATCCGGTTCGTACAGGACGACTGGGAATCTCCGACCCTGGGCGCGTGGGGATTGGGGTGGGAAGTGCGGCTTGATGGCATGGAGATCACACAGTTTACGTATTTCCAGGAAATCGGTGGCATCGAACTGAATCCCATCACAGTCGAGCTCACATACGGGACCGAACGCATTGCGATGTATCTCCAGCAGGTTGACAACGTCTATGACTTGGCTTGGACGGACTCAGTCACCTACGGCGACATTCACCACCAAACCGAAGTCCAATTCTCCCGGTATAACTTTGAACAGGCGGACGTGAGCATGCTGATGGCCACCTTTCAAGCGTTCGAAACGGAGTGCCGAAACCTGCTGGCGTGCAATCTGACGCTTCCAGCCTATGACTACTGCATCAAGACCTCGCATCTGTTCAATCTGCTTGACGCGCGAGGCGCGATCAGCGTGGCGGAACGGACAGGTTATATCGCGCGGGTCCGCGGGCTCGCCAGGCAGTGCGCCGAACGGTACATCGCGGAACGGGAGGCCATGGGCCATCCGTTGCTCAAGCGGAATGAAGACCTGGCGTCAAAGGCTCGAGCCGGTGTGAAGGAAAGGTCACAGGCCGGTCGCCGCGCCAGGGTCGGTGCGCGGCGCTCATTTCTGGGCTGATGAAGAAACCTGCCAAACAGCGTTCGCGCGTGAGACGTCGGTCGATCAAGCCGGAGACCGCCGAGTTGCTCCTGGAAATCGGGACCGAGGAGCTGCCGTACCAATTCATCCCTCCCGCCCTTCAGGCTCTCAAAGATTCGGCTGAGCGCCTCTTCCAAGACCAACGTCTCGCGTTCGGAGCCATCCGCACCTTGGGGACGCCGAGACGACTAGTCTTGGTCGTCGACGCGCTGGCCTCTCGGCAACCCGCAGCGGTCAAAGAAATCATGGGACCGTCCAAGGCCGTTGCCTTCGATAACGCCGGACAGCCGACCAAGGCCGCGCTGGGTTTTGCCGCTTCACAGGGGGTCTCGGTCCAAGGCCTGCAGATCCGGCAGACTCCCAAGGGCGAATACGTCTTCGCAGTCAAGCAGGAGCAGGGTCTTGCGGCTCATGACGTTTTAGCCGAGCATCTGCCCCGCCTGATCCGCGGACTGTCGTTCCCCAAGTCGATGCGCTGGAATGCTTCGGGAATCCGGTTCGCGCGACCGATCCGGTGGCTGGTCGCCCTCTACGGAGGGCGTGTGCTGCCCATCGAAGTCGGCGGTGTGACGGCCGGCGACCGCAGCTTCGGACATCGCGTGCTCAGGGCGGGCAAGCCTGCACTCGCTCAAAGTTTTCGCGTTACCGGCTTCTCCCAATTCTTGAAAGATGCCGAGCGTCACGGCGTGATTGTCGATCAGGACCGTCGCCGCCGGATGATCACGCAGCAATTGACCGATCTTGCAAAGGCCGCCAAGGGCCGTTTGCAACGTGATGAAGACTTGCTGGAGCAGGCGGTCTACACGGTGGAGTACCCCAAGACCATCCTGGGCGGGTTCAAACCGCACTACCTGTCGCTGCCCAAAGAGATTCTGATGACCGCCATGAAGGAGCATCAGGGCTATTTTTCGCTGGTGGATGAGAAGGGGGCACTGCTGCCGAACTTTCTGGCTGTGACCAATATGCGGTTGCCAAACATGGACCTCATCCGCGAGGGCAATGAACGGGTGTTGGCGGCGCGCCTGGCCGACGCCAAATTTTTCTTTGACGAGGATCGAAAGGTTCGGTTGGCCGACCGGGTAGACAAGCTGAAGACCGTGACGTTCCATCAGAAGATCGGCACGCTGTACCAGAAGACTGCCCGAATGGTCCAGCTGGCCGCGACGCTGGCCGAATTGCTGGGCCACAGTGGCCTGATCAAGGAATGTCAACGCGCGGCCGAATTGAGCAAGGCCGATCTGCTGACCGGCATCGTCGGCGAGTTTCCGACCTTGCAGGGCATTATGGGTGGGGAGTATGCCAGACACGACGGAGAATCCGAAACGGTGAGCCGGGCCATCCGTGAACAGTATCTCCCGCGCTCGATGGAAGGTGAACTGCCAGAGACGCTGGCGGGCAACATCCTGTCGCTGACGGATCGGCTCGATACCATCGCGGCCTTCTTCTGGGTGGGGCTCGTTCCAACCGGTTCTGAGGATCCGTTCGCGCTTCGGCGACACGCGACCGCCGTCGTGCGCATCCTTCTCGAAAACCGCCTGCACTTGAACCTAGCGGAAGCGGTCGCACAGGCAACCGCCATCGTGGCGGCCAATGGGTTCACGCCCAGCGGTTCCGAACAAGATGTCCGGCGACGCATTGTCGAGTTCATCTTCGAACGTGTGCGACACTACGGTCGCACGGTTCACAGGCTGCGGGACGACGTGATGGACGCGGCCTTGAAACCGGCTGAAACGGAACCGTTCGACCTGCTCGATCTTTTCGCCAAAATGCAGGCTCTGCAGACGATCACGAGCCGTCCGGAGTTCGATCCCTTGATAATCGGCTTCAAGCGGGCGCACCGTCTCGTCGAAAAGGAACGCTGGGACCGCAAGCCGGTTGATCCGTCGCTGTTTCAGCACCCATCCGAATCGCAATTGCATGAAGTCGCCACGGACGCCGAACGGCGCCTCCCTCCGCTTCTGAGAGACGGGCGGTACGACGAGGCGTTGGACGTGCTGGTGCGAATGAAGCCAGCCATCGATGAGTTCTTTGCGGGCGTCATGGTCAACGCGGAAGATTTGGCTCTCCGCGGCAACCGACTGTCTTTGCTCCTGGAAGTGGACCGACTCTTTGCCAGCGTTGCCGATTTCTCCCACATTCTGGTGCAGGGTCATTGATGGGAGCGCATGTCGATGGGCCATCCGTTTTTCACCTCTGCTGCTCTGCATGAGAGCCCAGAAGAGCGCCGAACCAGACGTTTGCGCCGGTTCTCGCTGGGGGTCACCATTGCCATGATGGTGCTGTGCAACGCGGTCTTTCTGCTCGGCATTTGGGCAAGCGGCGTCAATCTCGACCACCTCGTCCGCCTCCCGGACGTCTTCAATCCGAAACGGGACATCTGCCTGCGCCAGACATGGCAGAAAGTGATCGGCTCCGACCAACTGGTTCAACTTTGTTCCGAATGGATCAATCTGTCCGACCCTTCCGGTCGGACGCATCAGTTTTCGAAAGACACACAGGTCAAACAAGGGGCGGACGGACGGCTGTATTTCGACCACGGGACCCGTGTGGATTATCGGCTCTTCGTGTTCGTTCTGTTCGTTGTCAGCATTCTGGCTGGCGGCCTTCTGTTGAAACGATATCTGGTATCCCGTTATAAACTGCGACTGGACTCGGCGGATCCCAAGCAATCATCCCTCACTCGGTAAGCTCTTCAGGAGAAGGAGACGGCAGCGTGGGCAAAAAGAAATACGTTTATTACTTCGGAGACGGCCGGGCGGAAGGCTCCGGCGACATGAAGGACCTGCTCGGTGGGAAGGGTGCCGGCCTGGCCGAAATGACCAACCTGGGCATCTCGGTTCCCCCCGGTTTCACGATCACGACCGAGGCCTGCATCGAATATTACAAGCGGGGCAAGACCTATCCCCCGGGCATGTGGGACGAGGCGCTTGCGGCCCTGAAAAAAGTCGAACGCTCCATGGGCGCAAAGTTCGGCGATCCCCACAACCCGCTGCTCGTCTCCGTGCGGTCCGGCGCGCGTGCCTCGATGCCAGGCATGATGGACACTGTGCTCAACGTCGGGCTGACCGAGCGGACGGTCGAAGGCCTGGCCGCCAAGACCCGCAACGAGCGCTTCGCCCAGGACAGCTACCGCCGGTTTGTCGCCATGTTTGGCAGCATCGTCATGGGTGTCAGCCGAGAGCATTTCGAAGTCATCCTCAAGCATAAGAAAGCCGAACTCGGCGTGACGCAGGACACACATCTCGATGCCAAGGCGTTGAAGGAACTGGTCGCCAGTTACAAGGCGGTGATCCAGGAACACACGCAGCGGAGGTTTCCCGACGATCCTTTCGAACAATTGAAGATGGCGATCGATGCGGTGTTCTCCTCATGGTACGGCGCCCGTGCGGTGACGTACCGCCGGCTGTACCACATCCCGGACACCTGGGGGACCGCGGTCAACGTTGTCGCCATGGTGTTCGGCAACATGGGCGAGACCAGCGGCACCGGGGTGGCGTTCACGCGTGATCCGGCGACCGGCGAGAAAAAGTTCTTCGGCGAATGTCTGATGAACGCGCAAGGGGAGGACGTCGTCGCCGGCATCCGGACGCCGTTGCCGGTCAGCGAACTCGCCAGGCTCCTGCCGAACGCCTATAAAGAACTCGAGGCCACGTACAAAAAGCTCGAGCGCCACTACCGCGACATGCTCGACCTGGAGTTCACCATTCAAGAGGGCAAGTTGTACATGCTCCAGACCCGGGTCGGGAAACGGACCGGCATCGCTGCGGTGCGGATTGCCGTGGACATGGTCAAGGAAGGCCTGATCTCTAAAAAGGAAGCCGTCCTCCGCGTCGCGCCCGATCAATTGGCCCAGTATCTCTATCCGATCTTCGACCCCAAGGAAGAGGCGAAGTGCACCGCCTTAGGCAAGGGGCTTCCAGCAGGCCCCGGAGCAGCCGCCGGGAAGATCGCGTTGACACCGGACCGCGCGGTCGAGATGAAGGCCGCCGGCGAACGGGTGATCCTCGTCCGTCAGGAGACCAGCCCAGACGACATCCACGGCATGAACGCGGCCCTAGGCTTCCTGACGGCACGAGGAGGCATGACCTGTGTGGCAGGCGAAACATTGGTGCTCACGGACCGCGGGATGCTGACCGCCGAGGACACGTTCGCGTTGCTGAAGAGCGAGCCCTCCGTTCGGATTCTGTCCTTTGATAGCCGCACCCTGCAACCGGTTTGGCGGTACATCGTCGCAGCTGGCTGCCGGCGCGCGACGACCATCACCGTCTCCATATCGCAGACCGGACACGCACAACAGAATCTGCTGCGGCTCACAGCCGACCATAAGATGTTCACCTTGCAGAATCGGAAGCTGATCAAGAAACGCCTTGATGCCGTGCTGGCCGACGAGGACTTTCTGGCGGTTCTTGACCGGATTCCCTCGTTGGGCGAAACGAGGACATCCTTCGATCTGGCCTACGTGGTGGGGGGTATCCTGTCGGATGGCTACATTCATCTCAGCAAGACAAAGGCCGCTCTGACCTTCGTTCAGAAACCGACGCCGGAGAAGGCAGCGTTCCTCGGCGCCGTCGAACGGTCGTTTGAAAGGGCCTTCGGCGTGCCGTTCAGCTCTATCCGCAAACGTCGCGCGAGAGGGATGGTGAAGGGTCGGCTGGTAGATGGCCCGGTACAGGATCGGATCTGTCTTTATCGGGAGCCAGCCGAGCGCTTAGCGGAAATTCGCGACCAGTTCAGCCAATGGGTGTTGACCCTGGATCGAATCGGCTTACTCCATCTCCTGGCAGGCTATGTCGATGGTGACGGGTCCTATGTCGAGGAATCCGGCTTCGCGAGGCTTCAGATTGTGGTTTCTCCGTATAAGCGGAACCTGCTGGAGGGTCTGGCTTTAGCCTGCCTACGGTTGGGAATCGTCCCGCAGCTCACCAGAAATCGGGATACCTATCTGCTCCAGATCGCTGAACACGTCAATGAGATCCTGGCCTTTACCCAACGTGTGAAGGCCGAATGTCCGGCCCGCCTCTATGAATTGAAGTGTTTGCCCGCGCGCGGGCTCTTCGAGGACCTTGTCGATCACGTGAACGTCGGGGAACGAATCCGTGAAGCCGTCAAACGGAACATCGCGCTTGGCGTCGAGAAGATTCGCCGCGATATCCTTCCGCTTTGCCCCGGAACAGTTTCCCGAGAAATCCACGCATTGCTGGATTCCCCGTTACGTTCTTATCGGGTGGTGAAAACTGGCGGCTCGCGCACCTCGCTCGTTTACAACTTTGAAGTGGAGGCCACCGAAGAGTTGGACAAGAACTTCGTCGTGTTCACCAACCGTTTGACACCTGTGCTTGTATCGAACAGCCACGCCGCGGTGGTGGCACGGCAGATGGGCAAAGTCTGCGTGGCCGGCTGTGACGCGGTGGAAGTCGAAGACGGCCAGACGGTCCGGATCGGCGCCAAGGTCTTCCGGGAAGGCGACTATATCTCGATCAACGGTTCGACCGGCAACGTCTACGACGGCGATATTCCCGTCGTGGAATCCGAGATCATCCAGGTTCTGCACGGCAAACTCGATCCGGCCAAGTCCGAGAAGTATCGGTGTTTCACCACCGTGTTGAAGTGGGCGGACGACGTGCGGCGCCTCCGTGTGAGAGCCAACGCCGACGTGCCAGAGCAGGCGCAGATTGCCCGCGGCTTCGGCGCCGAGGGCATCGGGCTCTGCCGCACCGAGCACATGTTTTTCGCCGAGGATCGGATTCCGATTATGCAGCGCATGATCCTGGCCCGGACCCGGGAGGAGCGCGAGCGCTACCTCGAGCAACTGTTGCCGCTGCAGAAACAGGACTTTATCGGCCTCTACCGGGAGATGAAGGGATATCCGGTCACCATCCGCCTCCTCGACCCGCCCTTGCATGAATTCCTTCCGCACCGGGAAGAGCTGATGGTGGAGATCGCGAAGCTGGAACTGACCGGTGGCGATCCCGCCGTGATCGACGAGAAGCGGCGCTTACTTGCCCGCGTCGAAGAGTTGCACGAATTCAACCCGATGTTGGGCCTGCGCGGCTGCCGGCTGGGCATTACCATGCCGGAGATTACGCGCATGCAGGTCCGGGCAATCATGGAAGCGGCCTGCGAGGTTGCCCGTGAGGGCAAGAAAATCGTCCCGGAAATCATGATTCCCTTGGTCGGCATGGTCTCCGAAATGAAAGCGCAGAAAGATCTGATCCGCGAGGTCGCGCAGGAGACCATGAAGCGGTATAACATGAAACTTTCCTATCTGGTTGGCACGATGGTCGAACTGCCGCGAGCGGCTGTGACCGCCGACCGGATTGCGGAGGAAGCGGAGTTTTTTTCCTTTGGCACCAACGACCTGACGCAGACCACCTTCGGATTTTCCCGCGATGACGCCGCCAAGTTCGTCGACTTTTACAAAACCGCCAACATCCTCGATGTCGATCCCTTCGCCGTGCTGGACCGGGAAGGTGTGGGCGCGCTGATGAAACTGGCGATCGCCGGTGGTCGGAAAACCCGTCCTGACATCAAGCTCGGCCTCTGCGGCGAGCATGGCGGCGATCCCAATTCGATCGAGTTTTGCCATCAGATCGGGCTCGATTATGTCAGTTGCTCTCCCTACCGGGTCCCGATCGCGCGTCTGGCCGCCGCGCATGCCGCCCTGACCAACGAAGAACGCACCAAGTCGACATCTGGGTCGGCGAAGAGAACGGCCGGAACGGCGTTGCGATCGCGCCGCCGTTCCGGAACGGCCCGCACTGCGCGGTGAACCGGCAGGCGCTCGACCGCCGCTACATGAGCTTGGCCCTTCGATTGGCTGCGAAGGGGCTGGGGCGGACCAGCCCCAATCCGATGGTCGGAGCTGTGGTGGTATCCAAGGGACGCATTGTCGGCCAGGGGTACCACCGAAAAGCCGGCGGTCCACACGCCGAAGTCTTCGCCCTCCGGCAAGCCGGTCCGCGGGCGCGAGGAGGCACTCTCTACGTCACGCTGGAACCCTGCAGTCACACCGGCAAGCGCACGCCCCCCTGCGTGCCATTGGTCATCGCGTCGCAGATCCGTCGGGTGGTCGTGGCGATGGTCGATCCAAATCCGCTTGTGAAGGGGAGAGGGATCCGTCAGCTTCGTCGAGCCGGGATTCGCGTGGACCTCGGCTGCTGTCGCGAACAGGCCGAAGCGTTGAACGTGGCTTATTGTCATTGGATCACCACCGGTCGCCCGTTTGTCATCCTCAAAGCTGGGATGACGCTCGATGGCAAGATCGCCACTGCCTCCGGCGAAGCAAAATGGATCACGGGGGACGCGGCGCGCCGACATGTGCATCAACTGAGAAGCCGGGTCGATGCGATCATGGTCGGCATTGGCACGATTTTGCGAGACGATCCGGAGTTGACCGCTCGGATCGGCGGACGAGCGGGGCGATTGGCCGCCCGTCAGCCGTTGCGGATTGTGGTGGACAGCCGACTCCGTCTCCCCCTTGACGCGCGCGTGACGTCGGTCGGGAACGGCGTCGCCACGCTCGTTGCGGCCACGACGAACGCGCCGCGTGCAAAGCTCAAGCAACTTGAGGCGCGGGGTATCGAGGTCCTTGTCTTTCCCAGTCGGGACGGCCGCGTCCCCCTACCAACGCTGCTGTCCGCTTTGGCCAAACGAGGGATCACCAGCCTGTTGTTGGAAGGGGGCAGCGAATTGAATGCCTCGGCACTACGAGCTGGGCTGGTCGATCGTGTGATGCTGTACGTTGCACCCCGCTTGCTGGGAGGACGAGACGCCATCGGCCTGATCGGCGGGCCCTCGCCAGCGCGTTTGGGAGAAGCCGTTGACCTCCACCGGCTCAGCATCCGAAGGATCGGGAATGATAGGCTGATTCAAGGCGACGTTCATCACGTGTGAGAGCCGACGATGTTCCGCCACCGTGCATGGGCCACCCTCGCTGGGTTGGCCGTCATTGGTCTCTTTGGGGCGTTCGGATCCTGCGTCTACGCCAACGCGGGATCCGTTCCGCAAGCTTCACCGGCCCTCGCTTCCCTGATCCTGGACTATTTGACCGCCGCCGATGCCGACCAGGCCGATCGGTTGTTGGCCTCGCTCCTCCGCCATCCTGACGCCACGCTGGCGACCGTCCAGCAGGTGCTGCAGTCCGGACGTCCCTATCCACAGGGACCGGTCGGAATGCAGCCCAATGAACCGCTCATCGTCAAAGGGGAGACTTACCGCTTCGGCCTGTACGTGCCGCCCTCGTACGAACCTGTAAGGGACTACGCTCTCGTTGTCTGCCTCCATGGCGCCGGGTTCACGGGTGACCAATATTTGGAGCGATGGCGCACCCGTCTAGGCGACGACTACATCCTGGCCTGTCCGACCATGCCGCAGGGGGCATGGTGGACCAGAAGCGCGGAGGACCTCGTGTTAGCGACGATCCGAGTCGTCCAGTCCCGCTACCGTATCAACCCCGACAGGATCTTCCTTACTGGCATGTCCAACGGAGGGATCGGCGCCTGGATCATCGGTGTCCACCACGCGACCCGCTTTGCGGGTCTGGCGCCGATGGCGGGCGGTCTAGACGAGGTCCTATTCCCCTTCCTGAGCAATCTGCGTTGGACGCCGGTGTACGTCATTCACGGACGAAAGGACCAAGTCATGCCAGTGGAGCTCAGCCGGTCGATCACGAAAGAACTGTCCAGGCTCGGCTATACTTTCGTCTATCGCGAACATGACCGCACGCATCCCGTAGCCGGCGGCCACTACTTCCCGAGAGAAGAGCTTCCAGATCTTGTTGCCTGGTTCGGCACTCAACGGCGGATGCCGTTGCCCACACGCGTGACCGTCGTTCGCGATGCATCGCATCTTCTGCCGTTCGGGTGGGTGCAGATCGACGCCACCGATCGCATTGCCGCGTTCAGCGAGAACCTGCTCGATGACAGGGATGAAGCGATTCGACAACGTCTGTATGCCAGGCTGGATGCGGAAATCGCTGCGCCCAATCGTATCGAAATCCGCTGTGAGCGCGTACGCCGCTATACCCTCTTTCTGAACGACCGGTTGGTGGATCTCTCCCGACCGGTGACGGTGATCACGAACGGTCGGATCTCCTACGAAGGTCCAGTCTCCCCGAACGTGGAAACCCTCTTGCGACAAGCGCGCCTTCGGCAAGATCCCCAGGAACTGTTTTCCGTGCAGGTCACGGTCGCTGTTGAGCAGGCGCCGTGACCCGGCTTTCATCAACGTTCCTTCAATGACGAGTGCGCACAGCTTCATCCTGCTCTGCGGGATCGGGTTCTTGTGTTTCATCAGTTACAACCTCGTGCGGATGCCGGTCCTTGCGCTCTTCGCCGAATCGCTTGGCGCCGGTCCCGAAGGGATCGGTCTCATCGTGTCCGTCTCGACCTTGACTGGCGTGTTTCTCAAGTTGCCGTCCGGCGCCCTTTCCGACATATTCGGCCGGCGGCTGCTGTTGCAGGTTGGTGTTCTGGCCTTCGGGTTGCCGCCGTTTGTCTATCCGTTTGTCTCCGACTTGCCTAGCCTGATGGGCCTCCGATTTGTGCATGGGCTAGCGACGGCGATTTTCGCGCCCAGCGCACTGGCCACCGTCGCGGATCTGTTCCGAGAACGGCGCGGCGCTGCGTTGGGCACGTACACTGCCTGCACGCAAGCCGGAGCGTTGCTGGGACCGATGATCGGCGGCTGGCTCGTCTATGCCGCCGGGTTCTCTGCGACCTTCGTGACCGCTGGGGTTTTTGGCTGCATCGGCTCGCTGGTTTTCTACAGTCTCAGACTGAATCCGCCACCGCCGAGCTCGTGTGAGAAGGGCCTCCGGCCCCTGCTAGCCGAGATGTGGGCAGGCTTTGCGGTCATCGCCCGCAACACGCAGGTGCTGGTGACCAGCTTGACGGACGCGGCCAAAATGGTCGCCAACGGCGCGTTGATGGCGTTTCTTCCGATTTACGGCGTAGCGGTCGGATTGAATCCCGGTGAGATCGGCATGCTGTTCGGCATGCAAGGGCTCACGTCGTTCTTGTCCAAGCCGGTCATGGGCCGGGTTTCGGACTGGATTGGCCGACCACCGCTGATTCTCCTCGGACTTGTGATCTGCGCTGCGACGTTCGCGCTGATGCCCCACATCGCCAACTGGCCGGTTCTCCTGTTGTTGTCGGCCGGCTTTGGCTTCGGCGAAGCCGTCGTCACGTCATCCTCCTCGGCGCTGGTGGCAGACAGTGCGGGACCGAAGACCCTGGGCGCGGGTATGGGCATGCAAGGAACGATCACGGATATTGGCCACGCCAGCGGCCCCTTGCTGGCCGGATTCCTCATCGCCCACCTAAACTATGAGCACGCATTCGCGATTATCGCCGGTCTCCAGCTTGGCGCTGCGGCGGTTTTCTGGAGCACCATGAGGATGAAGAGTTAACCGGTCGCGCGTGCCTTGCGTCTTCTGCGCCGCCGAACGGGCAGGGTAACGGGGGAGAGCGCCGCGTGTGTGATCCGCAGCTCCGTCGTTTTCCCGGCGAAGACAGGAGTTGCTATAATAAAATACCATCGTGAGTTCAAAGGAACGGGTGTGAGACCGGAATACAGCACTGAAGACATTGTCGTCGGCGTGTTGGCTGCGCTGGGCGTGGTCGTGTTGATCGTGGTTTTCGTCTGGGTGTTCCGCGAAGTCATGTTAAAGAAATAGGAACGACGCATGTTCACTGGCATTGTCGAGGAAATGGGCGTGGTGAGCAGCCTGGTCAAAGGCATCACCGGGGCGCGTTTGAACATCTTGGCTTCAGCCATCCTGGCCGATCTCTCGATCGGGGCAAGCGTCAGCGTCAACGGCACGTGCCTGACCGTCACGGCGAAGACCGAGCGGGAATTCTCCGTGGACGTCTCTCCGGAAACGCTCTCGGTCACGACGCTGGGCAGCCTGGCGGCTGGTTCGCCGGTCAACCTCGAGCGGGCGATGAAACTGAACGCGCGCATTGGCGGCCACCTGGTCTCGGGACACGTGGACGGAATCGGGCGGATCCGAACCAGGCGTCAGGACGGGGATGTCGTCATGTTGGTCATCGAGGCGCCGAAAGAAGTGCTGCGATATTGCGTGCCAAAAGGTTCGATCACAGTGGATGGCATCAGCCTGACGATCAACGACGTCGGCGACCGGTCGTTTACCGTGTCCATCATCCCGCACACGGCTAAGGTCACGACGCTTGGCATCAAACGCGAAGGGGAGTGGGTGAATTTGGAATCGGACTTGATCGGGAAATACGTTGAGCGGCTACTTCAAGAACGAGGTTATCTTCCCACCAAGCCCACCCCCGCGATCGACAAGGACTACCTGCAGAAGCGGGGATTGCTCTGAGCCAATCAATGTAATCGGCTCGCAGTTCCGGATCGTTTACCTGAGCCGATCCCTCCCGGCTGACGGCTTTCTGCGACCTCACTCCTCAAGCGTTGAAATATCGCCCGGCTCCTCTCCCAGCTCCTTAGCCTTGAGGACGCGCCGCATGATCTTGCCGGATCTGGTTTTCGGTAGCGACGTCACAATCTCGATTTCCTGCGGCACGGCAATCTTGCCCAGTTCTTTGAGCACGTGATCTTTTAGCAACTGGATGAGGTCACGGCTTTCCTGGTATCCCTGCTTGAGGATGACGAACGCCTTGATCGACTCCCCCGCCGTCTTGTGGGGTTTGCCGATCACCGCCGCTTCGGCCACGGCAGGATGGCTGACCAGCGCGCTTTCGACTTCAGCCGTTCCGATCCGATTGCCTGCGACCTTGATCACATCGTCGGCACGGCCCATAAACCAGAAGTAGCCGTCCTCGTCTTTGCGGCACACATCGCCCGCCGTGTAACAGTTCGGAATCGTGTTCCAATAGACCGTGTACCGATCCGGATCCTTATAGATGGTTCGCATCATGGCAGGCCAAGGCTTCTTGATCACCGCGAACCCACCGGCATTGGCCGGCAGGCTCCTGCCCTCGCGATCGACCACGTCGGCCTCGATGCCTAGAAACGGCCGTGTCGCCGAGCCCGGCTTGAGCGGGACGCAGGGAAGGGGGGTGACCAGGATCATGCCGGTCTCCGTCTGCCACCAGGTGTCCATGATGGGTTTGTCGCCACCCGTCACGCGATGGAACCATTCCCACGCCTCGGGGTTGATCGGCTCACCGACGCTGCCGAGGATGCGGAGCGAAGACAGGTCGTACTTCTTCGGCCATTCCTCGCCGTATTTCATCAGCAGGCGAATCGCTGTCGGCGTCGCATAGAAGATCGAGACGCCGTACCGTTCGATCAGCTCCCACCAGCGGCCGGGGTTGGGATAGTCGGGTTTGCCCTCGGCGGTCAGGATCGTCGCTCCGTTCAGCAGAGGACCGTAGACGATGTAACTGTGCCCCGTGACCCAGCCGGGATCGGCAACGCAGAAATAGACGTCCTCTTCCTTGAGGTCGAAGACATACTTGGCGGTCAAATACGTCCCGACCATGTATCCCCCGTGCACGTGCACGACGCCCTTCGGCTTTCCGGTCGTGCCGGAGGTGTACAGAATGTACAGGGGCGTCTCAGAGTCAAGTCGCTCCGCTTCACACACGGCGCTCTCGCCTTGCATCCAATCAGCCCAGTCGATTTCCTTCGGCGCCGACAGGGGGATGCCCGGTGTTTCACGTCGGACCACCACGACCGTTTCGACCGTGGGGCAGGTGGTGAGCGCCTGATCCACGACGCCTTTGAGGTTGACGCTTTTCCCGCGATCGTATCCAACGTCCGCCGTGATCACGACGCGAGCCTCCGCATCTTGAATCCGGCTGGCCAACGCTGGCGCACTGAATCCTGAGTACACGACACTGTGTATGACGCCGATGCGCGCGCAGGCCAGCATCGCCACAATTTGTTCAGGAATCTTCGGAAGATAGATGGTGACCCGATCGCCTTTGCGCAATCCCAGTGCCTTAAGGGCATTGGCGCACCGGTTCACCTGGCGGTACAGTTCGCCGTACGTGAAGACCCGTTCTCGGCCGTCTTCTCCCACCCAAATGACGGCCACCTTGTTCTTGCGCCAGGTTTTGACGTGCCGGTCCAGACAGTTGTAGGCGATGTTGCAGGTCGCGCCGACGAACCATTTGGCCCAGGGATAGTTCCACTCTAACACACGGCTCCAGGGCGTGAACCATTCCAGTTCCTTTGCCGCCCGATCCCAGAACCCTTCGGGGTCGGCGACGGACTTTCTGTACTCGGCGTCGTAATCTTGAATATAGGCGCGGGCTATGGTCTGCGTCGTCGGATAAAAGACGCGTCCTTCTTTCGACAACGTCTCAATTGTTTCTTCCATCGTCCGCTCTCCTTCTCAGGCGAGGTGTCGAGGCAGCCGGCGTCGCTGGCATGTCCGACATTATGAGCAAGCCTCCGCGCATTCTTCAAGGGTGTGGAGAGATAGGTTGTCCACAGCCCTTCCTCTCATTGCCCGGTTCTTGCGGCGGCGCGTTTCTTGACAGGGAATGAAGCACCAGAGTAGGCTGATGTCTTGACACACGTACAGGTATGAGACTGTTTCTCCGCCTCCCATTTCAGCACCTGGGCGCGCATGCCATCGCCCTTTCGGTTTGTCTGCTCTTCCTGGACACTCCCGCCCTGGCGCAGAAAGGCAAGCCGGAGGGTCTGTACTACAAATCATGGGCAGTCGTCATCGGCATCGAGAACTATCTCGTCGCTCCGAAATATCCCGGAGCCGTTGAAGATGCGAAGGCTATAGCGGCGGCGCTGCGGGAGCTCGGGTTCGAGGAAATTCTGGAGGTTTACGACAAGGACGCGACGGCGCGCGGCCTGCGCCACATTCTAACGGATTATCTGCCCAGAAAAGTCGGCCGGATGGACCGCGTCGTCATCTTTTTTGCCGGACATGCGGGGGTCACCCAGGACCAGATGGGCAAGGATCTCGGCTATCTCGTTCCTTGGGACGCACAGCTGAACAACGCCGCCAAGGCTATTACGTTCGATCTGCTGAAAGACTTCAGCCGGCGGGTGATGTCGAAGCATACACTTTTCCTGCTTGATACAGGTGTGCGGGGATGGGAAATCACCGCGCCCCAGCAACTGTCGTTGGAAGGACGGACGGCACCGGAGGAGGATACCGAAAAACGCGCCGTGCAGGTCTTGACCGCCGCCGACAAAGGAGAGGTGCCGATCCGAAGAGACGGCCAAAGCGTGTTCATAACAGCGTTGCTCGCCGGGCTGAAGGGTGCGGCCGATGAAAACAAGAACGGTTGGCTTATGGCCAGCGAACTGGGCGCCTACGTCAAACAGCAGGTCGAGCGCATGACCAACGACACGCAGCACCCGCAATTCGCGCAACTGGACGGCGACGGGGACGGGATCCTGATCGAAGGGAAGAAAGCCGCCTTCGTGCTGGGGCCGGAGCCTAAGACGGAAGCTGAACGCGCCGCGGCGGCCAAGACGCAGTATGAACAAGCATTTCTGCTGCTCCAACAGCAGAAGTCCGCCGAGGAAGCGTTGGATCGGTTGAACAAAGCCATCGAATACAATCCCTCCTTCGGGGATGCCTATGTGCTCAAGAGCTACCTGCGGTTAGAAATCCTGCCCAATCTGGACGAGGCTTTGTCGACCGCTCGCCTGGCGGTCCAGTACGCGCCGAAAAATCCGGATTCCTATTACACGCTGGGATTGATTTTCCAGAAACGGGGCCAATATGCGGAAGCCGAAAACGCCATGCGGCAAGCCTTGGCCATTAATCCGGACTACGCCGATGTCTACTATTCGCTCGGCACCCTCTACGTAGACGATTTGAAAGATCGTAAGAAAGCCGTCGAAGCCTTTCGCCGCTATCTCGAACTCGGGGGAACCGATTCGCGGGCCAAGTTCATCGTCGAGCAGAGCGAGGCGCCGTCCCCTGAAAAGTAAGAATCGCAACGAGCACAAGGCGGCGTGGTCCTGCTCGTCAGTCTCCGGCGCCGCCCTTTAAATATCCCAATCCAATCTTGATCGCCCGCCTGGTGATTTCAGCCCAGCGTGCCGGGGGATATTCGGCCAGCACGGCCGCTGCTTTCGGATCTTGCACGTCAAGCTCCACGATCTTGATCACTCCGTCCTGAATCTGGACTTCGGCCACGGCCTCCTCCTTGACCAACTAGCTGGATGGCGGGCGCGAACCGCTGTGAGTTGGATGCGGTGGGCTCCTCACTAGAGCCCCAAAAATGAACGCCGGCGCTACGCCGCCACCCTTGCAAGTGCGTTGACAGCCTAGGAGGTGCATGTTAGCATCTTTTCAAGAGTTTTTGTCGTATTCGTATGGCGATCGCGGCGGTGCCGTGGTGGACGACCGCAGAAGGGGCGCGCCGCGCTTTCCAATCCACTGCCCAGGGCATCGGCATGCACAAAGGAGGGACTTCCATGCGCACATCCACTGGACTTCCTGCGACTCTCACGGGGTGCGGACTCGCTCTGGCGCTCCTGATCGGATTGACCGCCTGCGGCGGGCCTCCGACCTGGGTCAAAAAGGGATCGGGCGCGTATAACGACAAGGATTCGAAGGCCTTTTATGGGGTCGGATCGGTAGTTGGCATTAGAAATGAACCGCTCGCCTGGGATACCGCGGAGAACCGTGCGCGGGCCGAGATTGCGAAACACTTCGAAACCTATACCGGCTATCTGATGCGAGACTATGCTGCCTCCACCACGGCTGGCGACTTCACCAGGAACACGGAGGAGCAGAATGTCGAGCGGGCCATCAAGACTATCACAACCGTCACGCTCAGCGGCGTCCGTCCCGTCGATCGTTACAAGGACGAAAAGACTGGCACCTATTACGTGCTCGCGAAGCTGAGCCTGGAGGACATGAAGCACAATTTGGAGCAGGCGAAAGAATTAAACGCCCAGGTGCGAGACTTCGTCCGGAGAAACGCTGACCGCCTCTTCGAGCGACTGGAAAAGGAAGAGGAAAAACGGGCCAACCGGTAGCCTGCCTCTCTTGCCTTTGGTTTCACCGTGTCAGGCTTTGACTTCACCGCGGAGGTGCGCATGCAGGAGACCTGGATGGCAGGATGGAGGATCGGAGCGGTCTCGACGTTGATCGCCCTGTCGCTATGGTTGGGAGGTTGCGGTGCCGAGACCAGGGTGACCCGTGTGGATCCCGGTGTCGTGACCGATCTCAGCGGACGCTGGAACGACACCGATTCCCGCCAAGTCGCCGAGGAGATGGTCAAGCAGGCGCTCAGCTATCCGTGGCTAGAGAATTTTATCAAGGCCAAGAATCGCCCACCGGTCGTCATTGTGGGGACAATTCTGAACCGCAGCCATGAACACATCAATGTCCAGACCTTCGTGCAGGACCTGGCCCGTGAACTGACGAACTCGCAGAAGGTGACCTTTGTCGCCAGCAAGGGTGAACGGGAAGAGATTCGCGAAGAACGCCGTGAACAGGCGGTTCATGCCCGCGAAGATACGCAGAAATCCCCGGGCCGAGAACTCGGCGCCGACTACATGCTGAAAGGCAGCATCTCGACCATCCTCGACGAGACGGACGGCGTCAAGGCCGTCTTTTACCAGGTCGATCTCGAGATGATCGACCTGGAAAGCAATGTGAAATCCTGGTTCGGGCAGAAAAAGATCAAGAAAGTGATCGAACGCAAAAGGACGGTTTTCTAGATTCCCTCTGCGCTGTTGAGCCTCTCCTGCTTGCTGCTCTCGACCTCAGGTGCGAAGGCGCGTGCGTTCTCCTGGCCGGCTTGGTTGGCGATTGCCGGTTTCGCTCTCACGCTGCTTGCCGGCTGCGGCTCCAAGATCAACCGGTATGTCCTGATCGAAGATAGCCTTCTGGCCCATGACCCGCAACGGGCCGACCGCATCGTCGAACAGGCGGAACAAGAGTACGGGCCGAAAAACCGCGCTCTCTATGCCATGGATCGCGGGATGACGCTGCACCTCTTGGGTCAGTACGATCGAAGTAACGCGGTCCTGGAACAGGCGGAGGCAGAGATCGATCGGCTCTACACCCGCAGGATTCGCACCGAAGCCAAAGCCTTCCTCGTCAATGACACCGAATTGCCGTATGAAGGAGATCCCTACGAACAGGTGATGGTGAACGTCGTCAAAGCCTTGAACTATGCGGTCATGGGCCAACTCGACGACGCATTGGTGGAGGCCAGGCGGATCGACAACCGGTTGAACGTCTTGGCCGACACCACGAAGGAATTGAACGGCTACCGGGACGACGGATTCGCCCGCTATCTCACCGGCATCCTTTACGAGGCCGCGGGAGATCTCAACAATGCGTTCATCGCCTACCGCAAGGCTTATGAGGCTTACGAGAGAACGCGGACCTGGTCCCGCACCCCTGTTCCCTCAACCCTTCGTGCGGACCTTCTGCGGGTGACGGACGCCTTGCACTTGATCGCCGAATTCGAAGACTACCGCCGGCTTTTTCCCGATACTGTGTGGCAGTCCAAACGAGAGCAGGAGCATCTCGCCCAAGTCATCGTGATCAGCTATAATGGCCGCGCTCCGCGCAAGGAAGACCAATTCATTGATCTTCCCATCAGCCTGGATGCGTTGCAGTTGGTGTTGCTGACGAGGGGGCTGGGCAGAGGATACCACCAGGAAAACCGCGCTGCGGAAAGCGTCCTTTACGGTCTGAGCGGTCGCGTCGTACGGGTGGCCTTACCGAGGTTGGTTCCGCAAAAGACACTGGTGCATGACGAGCAGATCACCCTCGCCGGCCCCGGCGGCTCGTTCACTGCGCGAACGGAACTGGTGCACAATCTGACGGCCTTGGCGGAAAAGGCCCTATCGGAACGGCTTCCCGCCATCGCTGTGAAAGCGGTGGCGCGGGCGGCTACGAAGTTCGCCATGGCTGAAGGTGCGACACGCGGTGCCCAGCAGGCGGTCGGGAAAGATGCCGCGCCCTGGGTCGGGTTCCTGGTCGGACTCCTGACCAAGGGGTTGGCGGCGTACTCGGAGGAAGCGGACAAACGCAGTTGGCGGACCCTGCCAGACGAAATCCATCTCTCCCGCCTATGGGTGCCTCCGGGCGAATATGAAATCCGAATCGATCCTCAGGGCCTGCTCGGGGGGGCGGTGAACCGGAACGGTTCGCGGACAATGACGCTGCGGGCAGGCGAGGTCAAGTTCCTGATCCAGCGGGTGATCCAGTGACGCCGCTCTTCTCCGTAAAGGGCTGGAGCATTGCGGTGCTAGCAGCGGCCTTCATTGTTTCGGCGATGGCGCTGACGGCCTGCAGAGGGTCTTGGTCCACCCGCCAACCAGGATGGCTTGACGGCTCCAGCCCGGAGTTTCCACCCAGCCAATACCTGCTTGGAATCGGTCAAGCCGAAACCCGGGCGCTTGCCGCGGAACGGGCTTACGCGGCAGTGGCCAAGATTTTCAAAGCCGAAATCACCGCGCAGGCCAAGGACTGGGAATCGTATTTGGTGATTGAAACCCGAGGCAAGGCTACGACGGAACGGCGCTTAACCCTCGATTACGTCACCCGTATCTCGACGGACAAGGTGCTCGAGAATGTGCAGATTTTGGACACCTGGTTCGACCGGCGAAGCGGCCAGTATTACGTCTTGGCGGGCATGAACCGCGCGCAGGCCGAGTCGGCGTTGTTGGAGCGGATTGCCGAGTTGGATCGGATGATCGACACGGAGGTGGCGGAGGCCCACCGCACCCGGGATAAGTTGACACGGGTCAGAAACTTGAAACGGGCCGCCAAGAACCTGGTTCTGCGGGAATCCTACAATGCCGACCTGCGGGTGATCCGCGCTAGCGGCCAAGGCCATCCGCCGGCCTATCGGGTCGCGGAACTGACCGCTGAACTGGAACAGTTTCTGGCGACCAACCTCGCGATCGCGGTGGAAGTCACCGGCGATCAAGCAGAGTTGATCCAACGTGCCGTAATGGAGGGGCTGATCCGCGAAGGGCTTTTGGTGACGGGACGCCAGCCGGCCGGAGAAAATCCGCCGCTCGCCGAGGAGGCAGGTCCCGCACCGGAACTGATCGTCAAGGGCACGGTCCAGGTGCGACCGATTAACGTGCACGATCCGCAATTTCAATTCGTTCGCTGGTGCAGTGATTTCGTGATCCAGGAGCTCGCGACGCAGCGGGTTGTGGGCGCGGTCTCCAAGGGCGGAAAAGAAGGCCATCTAACGACCAAGGAGGCGACGGCAAAAGCTCTGCGTGTCATGCAGCAAGAATTCGCGTCGGACTTGGCGAAGGCCATTGCGGGCTACGTCTACGGCGACGTGGAGCTGCCAGTTGCCGCCGGACCTCCGGCCGGGTGTCCCCGAGGTGACGACGGATCCGCACCCTCTGCAACGAATCCACCACCCAGGTGAACAAGAAAGGAGGCTGAATGGTCCCAAAATCCAAGTCGACCACTGCACGCACGTCTGCCATCGGCAACTCTTCCCGGAACAGGGATGCAAGCCGGACCGGCCGGCGGATGCCGAGCCGGCTCGTCAAGCGACAACTCGTCAAACGGATTCTCAAAGACACCGACGCAGTGAGAAGCCAGAGCCTCGTCAACCGCCTGCGCAAGCAAGGATACGACCAAGTGCCGCTGGACGAGCTTCAGGATCGTCTGTCGAAGCTTTCGTCTTCGCTGGCGGACTTCATCTTGAAGGGGAGGGGGTGATCCATGCCGTACTACTATTTCGACTCGACCGGCCTGGTGAAGCGTTACAGCTCGGAACGGGGAAGCCGCATCGTCAACAAGCTGCTGGTCAAACGGGGAAAGGTGGCGATCGTGCCCACCTGGGCGATCACCGACCTCTATTCAGTGCTCTCAATCCGAGCAAAACAAGGCGAGTTGACTCGGGACGATTGCTATTCAGTCATCTATCGATTCGAGATTGAATCCTCGCAGGGACTGTTTCATTTTATCGCGCCCACCATGCAGACGTTTCTGTCCACGAAAGAACTGATCCTCGATTTTCCGCACCTGCGCTCGGCGCAGGCGCTTCATTTGGCCCTGGCCTTGGAATTGAAACCGCTCCGGTTGACGGTGGTCAGCTCGGACCAACAATTATTGGGAGCATGTCGGCCCTTGGGGTTGCATGTGATCAATCCGGAGGAAGATTAGGCGAGAGGCTAGCGGCGCGGAGGCAGGACTGGCACCTGGCTTACGCACATTGAAAGTCCGTGTGCATGGACGCGATCACGGTGCTCCAAGCCTCGACCATCTCGCGAAGCCGCTTCAGCCGCCCATCCGTCGCGGCGTCGGACGCCGTCTCGCCGGAAGACCGGTCTTCATCCAGCAGGTTCAGTGCGTGCTGCAGAGTGCTCTGTGCTAAGCGCAATGTGCCGCAGACGCCCGTCGAGGCCGGTGCCTGGCCGCCGGCGCGACGGAAGAGCGCCAACGCCCGGTAGGCATCTTCTTGTGCTCGGAAGAGCGCTTCAGCGCTGCGATACAACCGCCTCTTGACGGCGCTGATCTCCCGCTTGGCCAACTCCGAGGCCATCAGTGCGGCCTTGCCGATGCTCATCGCCGCGCCGTCGGGATCGTCATTGGCCATGGCTTCCTCCGCTTTCACGCGGAGGCGCTCCATTTCGGCCTCCTCCCCGACGGTTTGAGCGAACGTCCAGCCTGGAGCGCCGCAGATGATGAACACTATGAAGACGCCAAGCAGCCCTCTGCGCAAGGTCGACCTCTAAAAAATAATGGGTTGTCGCGATAAATGAGTATTGCCGATACTCCCGGGTATCGATTTGTTTCAAACTCCGTTGACCGCTTCTTTGAGTGTAAGGCTTTGGGATCCGCAAGTGGCGTTGTTGATCTTAAGGAGCGAGTTCTGGATTGCGTGCGGCAGATCGTAGGCCCGACGATCCGGCAGCTTCCCCAGTGCCTCGGCAACTTCGGTTTTGACCATGAGATCAGATCATCGGTTTTTCAGCCACCATCCCATCTTTTGCCCCTCCCAGATGGTCCAACTGTGGACAGGTGAAGCCCTTCCACGCGCGCGACGGAGAATCGGGTAAGTCCGCGTTGCTTCCCATGCTCGTCGTCCCGTCCCAGACTTTGCGCTGCTCGCACTTGACTCGGAACACCACGTCGTGAGGCTGGGCGGGAGCGGTGACGACCGTGTACCCGGACTCTTTCACACGCTAGGTGGCAATATCCGCCACATTTGCTGGCGGAATCTCTCCCTTCTCAGTGATCGCCCGCACCTCGATCAACACCCGCTCGACTTGTTCCAGCATGGCTTTTTGTTGGGGCGTCAGCGTCTCCCGCCGAGCCCACGTATCAGCACCGATGACGCTGAACCCGAAAACGAACAACAGGCAACACGCTCAGGGGGGTTCATCGACTTCCCTCTGACGACAGAGACGTTCACTCGTCGAATCCGCTTCGAGCGTTTCGGTCACTCTACCGAACAGTCGGTACCATCGGCAAGCCGCGAGTTGAAGGTTTGCGAAGGCTGCCAGTATAATCGCGCCCATGCTCAAAGGGAAGATGATCGCCTTTCTAGGCGGCGGCAACATGGCGGATGCCTTGATCGCTGGTCTGTTGCAAGCTGGTGCCGCCAAGGCCGAGCAACTCATCGCCACCGATGTCCTGCCCACCAGGCGAGATCATCTCAAACGCCAATACCACATTCACACGACGAGCAAGAATCAAGAGGCGGCCGAGCTCGCGAATATCCTTGTGTTGTCCGTCGAACCTCAAGTGCTTGACGAGGTATTGGAGGAGATTCGGTCAGTCGTGTCGCCGGATTGTCTCGTCCTCTCGGTCGCGGCCGGCTATCCGATCGCCCGGGTGGCATCGCAGCTTAAAACCGTCACCAGGATCATCCGGGCCATGCCCAATACGCCTTCTACAGTGCGGGAAGCCGTCACTGCGTTGGCGTTCAATCAGGGACTCTCGGAGGAAGATCAACACACCGCGCGGACCATCTTCGAATCGGTGGGGAAAGTTGTGGTCATTGAAGAACGGCTGATGGACGCGGTCACCGGGTTGAGCGGCAGCGGCCCGGCCTATGTGTACGTCATGATCGAGGCGTTGGCCGACGGGGGCGTAAAGATGGGGCTCCCCCGTCAGGTGGCGGAACTGTTGGCCGCACAGACCGTCCTCGGAGCGGCCCGCATGCTGATCGAGAGCGGAGAACCGCCGGGACGCCTGAAAGACCGCGTTGCCTCGCCGGGGGGAACGACCATCGCCGGCCTGTATCAATTGGAGAAAGGAAGGCTGCGGGCGACGCTGATGGCGGCTGTCGAAGCGGCGGCGAAGCGTTCAGCCGAGTTGGGCAAGGAGCAAGGTCCCGTGTAAAGGAGGAGCAGCGATGTGCGGCCAGGCGGATAGGCAAATCCGGCGCCGGCCGTTTAGCCAACTCTTTCCAGGAGTCATCCCGTGCAATATTGGGTCAAAGTCATCTTCACCGACAATCAGGAACTGCTCGTTAAAGATGCGATTCGCCATACCATCAGCGACGACATGGAGGTGCTGGAGGTGGACTCGCCGAAAGAGGTCATCATCATTCCCATGAAGCAGATCAAATACATCAGTTGCGACGCGACGGTGTTCGCGGCGAAGAAACCATGACGACCGGCTGACCCTAACCCCTCGATAGCCTACGACCTGGCCGATGCACCCTCCTCTGGTTCTCACAACGGTCCCGACGTTTCGCCAGCCTTCTTCAACGTGATGCATGCCAACAGGGTTCGGCACGCGCCAGACATCAGCCGAGGGGCAGTAAGCGGCTGTCTTTGAGCATCGGTAGTGGATGGATGCGATGTTGCTGCTCGGGGGAGGAACTGTCGCGCTTTGCGATGGTCGAGGGCTTTCACCTGGGGGGAGCCGACTCCCACTCTTTTCCCGGATCGCACACGGCGGCCGCGCGCTTGTCGTCACGGCGCCGGCGCTCCGGCATTCGGAGCGTGGGGCGCGTCAACGGTTTACGTTTGGTCCCCATGAGCGTCGCCTGGTCTTGTTCTTCGCAGCCACCCAGGCTGCGATCTGCTCCGTTGTCGCCCGGTTTGATCCGAGGAAGTGATCGACGCTGAGTGCGCTTGGGCGTGCTCCGTGACCAATGCCCCCATGACCCATTGGCTCCTTGCCCAGCGCCCGGCGCTGGGAGGTCTGTTTCAGTTCGGCCAGCTTCGTCCGCTGCTCCTCCGTCCGCATGCCGCGCAGGCCTACGAGCGTCTCGATGAACAAATTGAGCTCATCGGTCTCCGATTCCTCTGGTCAGGGTATCGACGATGCGATAGGCATCGTGCAACCCGTGACGGCGCTTTTCCTCCAGGTCCTCGAACATCCCGACCAGCACCGCTTCCTTCATCCACATCTCGGTTTGCAACCGCTGAACGAGGCCAGCCATCGCTTTCTGCTGCTTCGTCGTCAACCCGAGACTCCGGCCGAGGTGCGTGTCGAATCCGGCAATCTGCTCAATGGTGCGGATCATCCGTGGACCCGCGTGAATTCCATGTCGTGAGATGCAATGGACGGGCGGCTCGACAGGACGACAACTATCAAGACCGCCATGCTTGGTGTGCGCATCGGTGAACTCATTGCTGGATACGGAACTCTTGGGCAAGCAGCACCGTACATGAGACTCGGCGTCGTCAAGCCGGATATCGAAAAAAGAACACCGTGGTGTCTTAAGGCCGGGAGTTTTCAGAAAACATCCTCCATTCAAGGGAAGACGCGTTTGCAGCGCACCGAGAAGAACGAGACGCGCAGGATCAGCCGTACCCACGGAGGCGGCGAGCATCACGAGACGGGCGCCGAGGGGGGATGGCCCGGCGTGCACCAGGACAAAACGGGTATGGTACTGAGCCACGAAAACGTCTACAGTAGGGAGGCCCGATCGGGACGGACGCGTGTGGCCACAACAGCCTGATCGGATCGTCACTGTCGCAGGATGATTGAGCTCATCGGCATGGGCGCCGTGGCCGGCGTCGTTCCCGTGTATCTGGGTCTTGGGTTCGCGCTTGTCGCCGGCCGTATGCTGTCGCGTGCATGGGAAGCCGGACTGATCGGTCTTGCGACCGGTGTGCTGGTCTATCTGTTTTTCGATCTGATGCATGAGGCGGTGGATTTGACTGGCGCCCGGGACATCGTGTCGTGGATTGTATTGCTCGGCTGTTTGCTAGTGAGCTTCGTCGGCTTGGTCGTACTGGAGGAGAGTCAACTGGGCAAGCACCGCCGCCTCAGGCGCGTCCTCTCGTTGCCGTACCTTATCGCGTTGGGCATGGGATTGCACAATCTCGGAGAAGGTCTCGCGATCGGGGCCAGCTACACCAACGGGGAGTGGGCGTTGAGCGCGCTGTTGGTTGCCGGCTTTGCGTTCCACAACGGCACCGAGGGATTCGGAATCGTGGGCGCGGCTGGCCGGAATTCGATCCCGACGAAGGAGGCGTTGGTGTTGGGCCTGCTCGCCGGCGCGCCAACCTGCGTGGGCGCTGTGCTCAGCGGGCTCGATCCTTCTCCGTATGTCTCGGTGGCGTGGTACACATTGGCCGCCGGCTCCTTGTTGTATGTCATTCTGGCCCTCGTTGCCCTCACCTATACCACCACGCGCCGCGTACAGATGGCGATCGGCATATTCGGGGGCATCGCCATCATGTACCTCACCGCCATGCTCCTGACCCTGGCAGGAGGCCTTCACACTTAAGACCGCCATCCGTCCATTCCACTCACCGGCGCGTCGTTCTCTGTTTTCTGGAATTCGACATTTCCTCCCGTCTCAGGACTTGCACTCATGCTGAGTGCGCGGCTCGACGGACGGAATTGTGCTTCCCCCGGAATCCGTGGCTGGCACTGAGGGGAGGGCGAAGCGCCTTCATCGGCGTCGGTGCTCCGATCATGGGGCTCGACTCGATCAAGCTGAAGTTCTTATGTCTTAGGAAGGGTGAGATGCGGGGGCATCGTGAATGGAGGTGGGGGAAGGGATGCCGAGCGGAAAACATTGAGAAACTCGCTGGGCGAGACGATCTGGACATCCCGGAACGTCTTGCTCGGCAAGAGAGGCGTCGTGTCTGCCGCACCAGCAATTCCGCGTCGGCTGCAAACGGCACGTAGAAGAATACGGTGATTGTCGTCGTCATTGAAGAGGTCTGGGAGCTTCACCGCGAGGTGAACATGCAAGGTCGGTGCAGTGATCGCTGCCCTGGTCTCCCGAACCAGTTGGTCTGGCCCGTGCAAGCCGCCCATCAAGACGCGGGATCATTCGCATCTGATTGACGGAGAAATGAAGATCTTCCCAAGACCAGTGCGGGCGAGCGTGCGGATCTCTTCGGTTCGGTCAAGCTGCGCTTCTCTTGCAGAGGCTGGACGGGCCGATGGGCGGGAAACTCGGGCCCGGTAGGATGATGTGGAGCGGCAACCAGCGGTCGGGATGCGAGAGGGGGGAAGTGGATGCTCCGCCATGGCTATTGAGTCCCGCGCAGCTTCTTGATCTCCTCCTCGCCGAACGTATGCCGTACCGGGCCGCCGGTCGTTTGGCCGAAATGCCGGAACGCCGCCTCAACCAAGAGCGGCATCAGTGTCGACAGATCCTTGGTGAAGCCGGTGGTTGTCGCGTTCCCTCTCCAGAATTCCACCAGCGACCCGGCCTCCCGTGATTTCGGCAAATCCCCGATCGCGATCACCACCTGGCTGGTGAACTGCCTGACCGTGCTCGGGTCAGAGGCCGCCACGCTCGTGCCGTAGGTTCCGCCGCCTGTGGCGCCCATTGCGCCCAGGGGGCCAAGCGTAGACGATCCCCGGGATATGGTCCCGGGCGACGACTCACTCACACCATATGCCAGATAGACAGCCAGTCTAGCTGTTCGAGCCTCTGTTTCTTTATAGCCCTGGTCGTTCATTTTCTTGGCGACGAGCCGGGCATAGGCGGAAAACGCCGGGTCTTTCTCCACTTCCATGGCGGGAAAGACCGCGTAGGTGACGTGCGGAGGAATCGGCGTCTCACCTTTCCCGTGCACCTCCACGGTGACGGTGTGGGCGCATCCCAGCCCAGACAGCATGAGCCCTGCAACCCACATCCGCAACCATATCGTTGTCATCGCATGACCTCGCCAGATGGTGAAAAGGCAGTGAATCCGCCACCGCGACGGCCAGTGCAAGAAAAGGCCGTCTTCAACCGTTGGACTAGAATGCGTCTATCAGGACCGAATTTGCATTGAGGATACCGAAGAGAGCAACTGATTGCCACTTGGTGTGAACATGTTTTTCTGGTTGCGGAGCCGGTGACCCGCATTCTGGACGAGGATTCCGGACATGCCATCCATAGCGTGTGAACATGCTCCCTCACGGCCGAGGGATGCCAACGATGTATCCGCGACCGAACGAGAAGCCGTCGTCAAGACCGCGGACTAAGAGACGGGGACGAATTCCAGGAAATACTGTCTCGGCAGGAAGGTGTGCTCGCGCAGGAGGCGGTAGCCGGCTTTAGTCATCTCGTCCAACACGGTCTCGCGGGGAACCAGGTGCGCTTTGGAGAAGCCCAGATCGCCGGACCGTTCGTCGTGATAAAAGTCGATGATTGCAATCCTCCCGCTGGGTCTCAGCGCGGATTTCACATTGGCAAAGTAGGCCGTCCGGTTATCCAGGTGGTGGTAGACATTGCACAGGAAAATCAGGTCAACCGACTCGAACGGCAGCTTAGGATTATCCGGCTGCGCCAGGATGAACTCGGCCGAGTAGGGGATATGCAGGTGCTCGACACTCTCCTTGACATGTTTCAAGGCCTCCGGTTCCACATCGATCGCGTACACTTTTCCGGTTTCCGTCACCGCCTCGATGAATCGCCGGGTGAAGTAACCCGAACCCGACCCCAAATCGGCAACGACCATGCCTGGTTTCAGGCCCAGCGCCTCAATGACCTCGGCGGGCTTCTGGTATTGATCGCGTTCCGGACGTTCGAGTTGGTCCAGGTACTCCGTGACGCTCGGCAACCGGCCGTGCTGGCCGCCATGCTGCGCCCAGACCGGCAGAGAGGTCCAAACGACCAGCACCAAGGCGGTCAGTCCAGCGAGAAACCGATGGATCGGAACTCGAGGTTGCATGCGGGTCTCCTTGGGTTTCAACGTATCCACTGGATCATACGCGGGCGCCCGTCGCCTGGTGTTTGGCGAGGATGGCGTTCAGCTCTTCGCCTGTGATCGTTTCCTTGCCAAGCAGCACCTCCGCGGCTTCGCGCAGGACATTCGCTTTGCTTCGCAGAATCGTCAGGGCCCGTTCGTACTGCTCGTCGATGAGCTGACGGACCTCGCAGTCGATCTCGCGGGATGTTTCTTCGCTGTAATCACCGGGCGAGAAGGTCTGACCGGTCTGAAGGAAGAGCGGCTGTCGATCCCGCTCGAAGCTGACCTGCCCCAGCTTTTCGCTCATGCCGTAGGCCTTGACCATGCTTTTGGCGATGTCGGTCGCTTTCAGCAGATCGTCCTGCGCGCCGGTCGAGACTTCGTTGTAGATGATCTCCTCGGCAGCACGGCCGCCCAGCAACACCGCGATCTTGTTCTTCAGCTCGGTCTTGGTCATCAGGAAGCGATCCTCGGTCGGCAGTTGCAGGGTGTAACCCAGCGCGGCGATCCCGCGCGGGATGATCGAAATCTTCTGCACGGCGTCGGCTCCGGGGATGGACAGTGCCACGAGCGCGTGGCCAACTTCATGATGCGCGACGCGCTCTTTCTCCATCCGATTCAACACGCGGTTCTTCTTCTCCAGGCCAGCGATGACCCGCTCCACCGCCTCCTGAAGTTCAGACAGGCTCACCGTGTCCTTTCCGCGCCGTACGGCGAGCAGGGCCGCTTCGTTGAGGATGTTCGCGAGATCGGCGCCGACGAACCCGGCCGTCATGGCCGCGATCACTTCGAGATCGGCCTCGTTCGCCAAGGGGATATTCCGCGCGTGAACTTTGAGAATGGCCAGCCGCCCGGCTTTGTCCGGACGATCCACCAGCACCTGCCGGTCGAACCGGCCGGCCCGCAACAGGGCGGGATCGAGGATCTCCGGCCGGTTGGTCGCCGCCATCAGGATCACGCCTACCCGCGGATCGAATCCATCCATCTCGACCAAAAGCTGGTTGAGCGTCTGCTCCCGCTCCTCGTGCGCCATCGGCCCGATGCCTCGGGCTTTCCCCAAGGCATCCAACTCGTCGATGAAAATGATGCAGGGCGCCTTCTGTTTCGCCTGCTCAAACAGATCGCGCACGCGGGCGGCACCCACGCCGACGAACATTTCGACGAATTCCGAGCCGCTGATGGAAAAAAATGGCACGCCCGCCTCTCCCGCAACTGCCTTAGCCAGCAGGGTCTTGCCAGTTCCCGGCGGACCGACGAGCAGAATGCCTTTCGGAATCTTGCCGCCCAGTCGACGGAATTTCTCGGGCGTTTTCAAAAACTCGATGACCTCCTGTAGCTCCTGCTTGGCCTCGTCCACGCCCGCGACGTCGGAAAAGGACACCTTGACGTCCTTCTCCATATAAATCTTGGCCTTGCTGCGGCCGACCGTCATGAAGCCCTGGCTCTGGCTCATGCGCCGGAAAATGAACCACCACACGCCGAAAAACAACGCAATCGGCACAACCCAGGACAGGAGATCCCGCCAGAACGTACTCTCGATGACGCCGGTGAACTTGACCCCGTGCCGTTGAAGGTCCTTGATGAGATCGGGATCCTCCACCCGCACCGTGTCGAAGAGTTTACCTTCCTTCATCCGGCCATGAATCATGCTTGACGACACGGCGACCTCGGCGACCTTCCCCTCGGCGACCGCGACCTTGAACTCGCTGTAAGGAATTTCGGCGGGATTGAAGATAGGCGTGACAAAGAACTGAAACAGCATCAACGCCCAGAGGGCGATGATCAGATACCAAATGGAGAATTGTTTTTGTTTAGGATCCATAATTCACCGTGACTCGTGACTGGTTAGAACGCGTTGCCCTCCTTTACCACACTTGTGACGTGCCACGTGTCCATGCATCACGTGTCACGGCGTCTTTTTCGGTCTGAGCCGTTCCGACAGCACCGGATACTTGGCCTGACCCATGCCGAAATTGCCGGATGCAGGGTCGGCCGCAATGACGCGGAGCGTGACGCCGTCCGGCGCGTCTTTCGGGAGGGGCACGAAAAACGGTGCCTCGAAACTGCTCTGCAATCCGACGTGAAACATCTGGAGCCGTTCGACAACCCGGTCGCCAATCACAACCTCGCCGTAAATGTGCATCTTGCGCGAGTCCCAGTCGCCGTGTGGTCGTACCGGAGACCCCGACAGGGTACGGATCGACGCCCGCAGCGTCACGTCTTCCTTAGCGACGAGCGGCTCACCGGGAAGCGGCGCTTCGATCTGCACGATATAGCCATAAAGGTGGAGCACGATTCCATCATTGGTCAGATCGTGCCCGGGGATGAGAAGAACGGTCTTGCTGGCGCGCTGGGTGGCCGCCGGGTAGGCAAGCGGCCCTTCCGCTGCAATTTCCACTAGCGTCGGGCGATCCAGGTCGAGGGTCGCGCTGAAGGAAGCCGATGGCCGAGAGCTGTATCGTGGCTCCTCCATGAGGCGAGGCGTCCGCATGATCTGATTCTGGTCGCCGGCCTCACCCTGCTGCACACCGGTCGCCAGAATCCGGCCTGTTGCGACATCCGTGATGGTGACGCGCGCGCCACCCACCTCGCGCCCTAAGACCAAAGAGCCATGCGCGACGACCCGCACCAACACCGTAGTTGGGATGGGGCCGTTGAGGACCGCCTCCGCCGGCGGTTGCTCTTCCGCCGATACAAGGGGCGCAAGCACCAGCATTCCGATAATCAAGGCAACGAACGATCGGCCGACTGCGCAACCCATGATCGCAACTCACTTGATCCTCGTCCCCGGATCCACCTCTTCAAGCACAGTGACCAATCCTCTAACTTCCGCATCTCCCGCCGCCAGCACCATGCCCTGGGATTCGATACCCATGAGCTTCGCCGGTTTGAGATTGGCGACGATCACGACGCAGCGGCCCACCAGCGCTTCTGGCTCGTACTTCTTTCCGATGCCGGCGACGATTTGACGCCGCTCGTCGCCGAGATCGACCAGCAGCTTGATCAACTTCTCCGAACGCGGCACCCGCTCCGCGCTCAGGATCTTGGCCGTCTTAAGCTGGATGCGGTGGAACTCCTCGATGGTAATTTGAGCGGGGGGCGAGCCGGACGACGTGGGCGGCGTTGATCCGACCGCCGGTTCGGCAGTTGACGGTGGCCGGTTGGTCATGGTCGAGACTCCTTGTATGGGGGCTCTGTCGATCTTCGGAAACAGCGGCTTGCCCTTGGCGATGTCGAAACCGGAGGCGAGCGGCCGCATGATCAGTTTTCTGCCCTGGACCTGTGGATGAAGGCCGAGCTGAGCGGCCATCTTCTCGGCGGTCTGCGGCATGAACGGGTAAAGCAAGGGGATGAGCCGCTCCAAGGCGTTCACCACTCGGTACAAGACCCCATGGAGCTGAGCCTTGCTTTCAGCATGCTTGGCCAACGTCCAAGGCGCAGTCTTGTCGATATATTGGTCGCACCGTTGGATCAGCTCCCACATGGATTCGAGCGCCCGATTGAACCGGAGGTCCTTGAGGTAGCCCGCGGCCGATCCGGTCAGTTCACCGATGGCCTGTTCCAACTGACCATCCAATGCATCGCGAGGCGGGTGACTCGGCGGAACCTTCCCCTGGGTAAACCGGTCGATCATCGTGAGCGTGCGGCTCACGAGATTGCCGAGGCCGTCGGCCAGTTCGCTGTTGATGCGGCTGACCAACGCCTCGCGGGAGAAGTCTCCGTCCTGGCCGAACGGCACCTCCCGCATCAAAAAATAGCGGAACGCATCGACGCCGAATTCGTCGACGATGGCATGGGGATCGACCACGTTCCCACGGCTTTTGGACATCTTTTCGCCGTTCACTGTCCACCACCCGTGAGCAAAGATCGTCTTCGGCAGCGGCAACTCCAACGCCATCAGCATCGTTGACCAGTACACCGCATGGGTGGTGAGGATGTCTTTGCCGACGAGATGGATCGAAGCGGGCCAGAAGCGATCGACCGAGGGCGTTGGGGTCAGGTATTCAAGCGCCGACAGATAATTCACCAGCGCATCGAACCAGACGTAGGTCACATAGTTCCGATCGAACGGCAGCTCGATTCCCCAGGACAGACGGGTTTTAGGGCGGGAAATCGACAGATCCCCCAGGGGCTGCGTTTCCAGAAATCCGAGCACTTCGTTGAACCGTGCCGGCGGTCGAATAAACCCGGTGTGGGCCTCAGAGCAACTCGTGTGAGCTTTCAGATACTCGATGAGCGGCTGCTGGTACCGGCTCATCCGGAAGAAATAGTTGCTTTCGCTCAGCCGTTCGACCGGTCGCTTGCAGTCCGGACAGAGCCCGTCTACGACATCTTTCTCGGTCCAAAACCGCTCGTCGAACGTGCAATACCAGCCCGTATAATCCGCCTTATAAATTAGTCCCTTCTCAAAGAGAACTTGAAGATAGCGCTGAACGATTGCTGTGTGCTGTGGGTCGGTCGTACGAATGAAGGCGTCGTTCGAGATGGTCAGCCGCTTCCACAGCTCGCGGAACCGTGCTGCCATGCCATCGCAATACTGTTGCGGATCAATGCCAGCCTTGGCTGCTGCTTGCTGAACTTTCTGTCCATGTTCGTCGACGCCGGTCAGGAAGAAGACCTCGTCATCCTGTTGGCTGTGGTGGCGCGCCAGCACATCGGCGGCAATGGTCGTGTACGCGTGTCCAATGTGCGGAACGTCGTTGACGTAATAGATCGGGGTCGTGATGTAAAACGGCTTGGCCATGCTGGTCAAAGATAACAAGGTGGGGCTCCCTAATTCCAGTGACGGCGGACTTGTGTTGTCTAGCCTCGGACCTTGCGTTCTGTGCCCACGCCGATTCCCATCGCGTCCCGCAGGCGAAGCAGGAGACTTTCCAACGCCAGTTGCACGTTCAAATGGCGTGTCGCCTGTTGCTCCCAGGTTTCGATGTCGTCGAGCAAGTCGAGCAGCGCAACCACATCCACGTCGCGGGCTGCCGCTTGCAGGACATCCAGACAGTCCAGGTTGAGCAACGCGTCAGGGTCTGCGCCGACCCGCACAAGAAGGAGATCCCTGAGCCATCGCGTCAGCCACACCAGCGCTTCGTGGGCCTGATCATGTTTGGCTAGCGCGTCCGCCGCCGTCAACAGGGCGGTGATAGACCGGAGCGACGCCGGATTCGTCAACGGCAGCCATTCCTGCCTTGCCGCCTTGAGCTCACGGGGATCGAGCTTCAACGCCTCGCCCAGGCGTCCTTCGCTCAACATCGCCACGAACCGCGCCTCGGCTGGGGAGAGCCCGCGCTTCTCGATCAAAGCCGCTTCCACCTGCGCACGGGAGGGGGGGATAAACCGCAACGCCTGGCAGCGGGAGCGGATCGTGGCAGGCAACGCCGAGGGGCGGCTCGTCACCAGCAGAAAAAGGCAGTGGGGAGGTGGCTCTTCCAACGTCTTCAGCAGTGCGTTGGCCGCGCCGATGGTCAGGCGGTCCGCCTGATCGATCACGCACACCTTCCAGCGGCCGATCAGCGGCCGGTACACGCTCTGCGAGTCGATCTCGCGAATCTGTTCGATCTTGATCTGCGGTGTCGCTTGTTCCGCATCGGGCTCGATCAGGGTGAAATCCGGGTGGGTGCCAGCTTCGATCTGGCGACAGGACCGACAGGTGCCACAGGCGTCAGGATCATCCGGCGCGACGGCCGTGTCGCAGTTGAGCGCCTGTGCAAAACACAGGGCCAACAAACGCTTGCCGATTCCGTGCTCTCCATAGAAGAGATAGGCGTGGGCGACACGGTCGTGCCGAATAGCGGCTTTCAACAGCGCCTTAGGCGACTCATGACCGATAACGTCGTGGAAGGGCATCACGTCAAGAAGCGGATTGCGCTCCGGTTCGGCGAACGCTTCGGCGAAGGAACCGCCGTACGATCGCCGAGACTTCCTCCGCGAGAGAGGCGGCCGGTTTCGTCCCGTCGAGCACGACGATCCGGTTTGGCTCGCGGGCGGCCAGTTCGAGAAATCCCCGCCGCACGGCATTGTGAAATCGGCGGGATTCCCGGTCCAGCCGGTTCTGCTCCAGTTTGCTCCGCCGGCGTCTGGTCAAACCCACGCTGACAGGCAAATCCAAAAGCAGGCTCAGATCCGGTTCCAGCCCATCGGTGGCGAACCGGTTCAGTCGGCGCAAGACGCCGACATCGAGTCCCCGGCCGTATCCTTGGTACGCCAGCGTGGAGTCCACGAACCGATCGCACAACACGACGATTCCACGATCCAATGCCGGCTTGATCACCTGCGCGACGTGTTGGCTGCGAGCGGCCAAAATCAACAATGTTTCACAGCGGGGATCCATTCGTTCGCGGGTCGAGCGCAAGAGCGTCCGCCGAATGGCTTCGGCGAGCGGAGTGCCTCCGGGCTCCCGGGTCTTCAGCACGCGATAGCCTTCTTCACGGAGTAGCCGCGCGAGCCGTTGAATCTGGGTCGTCTTTCCACTGCCCTCGACCCCCTCCACTGTGATCAGCACTCCTCGCGGCCTCTTTTGCAGACTCACCAATTCCCCGTCTCAACGCGTCCGGAAATAGCGCAGCATCCTATTCCAAGTGCTTGAAAATAGCAATAAAAGGCTTGCGACGGCTTCTCCAAAGTTTGTATCATGAGCGATCGCGAGGAACCCTGGTGATCACAGTCAAGGCCGCTCTGAAACGCTACTTTCTCACTGGCTTGCTGGTCATTACTCCGATCTGGGGCACGATCCTCATTTTGAAAACCTTGTTTGTGACTGTGGACGGGATCCTGGGCGACATGCTCGCCCGGATCGTCACCCCCGGCTACTATGTGCCGGGTCTTGGCATCGCCACCCTTGTTCTGCTGATCTTCGCCACCGGGCTTTTTGCCGCCAATTTCATCGGGCGCCAGATCGTCGCGCTGTGGGAGGACTGGCTGAACCGCGTCCCGGTCGTCCGGGGTATCTATGCGACGTTGAAGTCCATGATGGACATCCTGTCGTTCACCGAGCGGGGCCAATACAACCGCGTCGTGCTGATCCAATTTCCGAAAAATGGACACTACTGCTTCGCCTTCGTCACGGGTATCACCAAGGGTGAAGTGCAGGATCTTTCTTCCGACCCGTTGGTGCATGTCTATGTGCCGACCTCACCCAATCCGACCTCTGGGTATTTTTTGCTCGTGCCGGAGCGGGAAGTGATCCCGGTCGAGATCAGCGTGGAAGAGGCAATGAAACTGATCGTTTCCGGCGGACTCTATTCACCCGCTTCCTCCACGGGCGCCGTGCTCGGTGCCGATTCCAAGTGGCTCAAAGTCAAACAGCCTGAAGCAGGAGTGCCCATCGCATGAGCGAACGACCAGTCCATCAGGTTTCCTCGGGCGTCGCTGGCCCGGCGATGGGGGCGCCGGTCCCCGGACTGGGCGCCATCGTCATGGCGGCCGGGATCGGCACGCGCATGAAATCTAAGCTGGCCAAGGTACTCCACCCTGTGGCTGGCCGGCCGATGATCCTCTACATCGTGGAACTGGCCGAGCGGCTGGCTGGTGCCGGGGTTGCGGTCGTAGTCGGCCATCAGGCCGGGCGGGTCCGCGCGCTGCTCGAAAGCCGCTCGACCGCCGATCGGGGCGCGTCCCGGACCGTGATCGTCGAACAGCCGGAGCCACTGGGGACCGGCCACGCCGTGTTGCAGGCCAAGCCGGTTTTTCCTGTTTCTTCGTGCGAGCGCCCATCGACGTTCCTGATTTTGAACGGTGACACGCCGCTGCTGACCGAGGCGACGGTCCGCGAACTGTTGCGTGTGCACGACACCGACCATGCGACGGCGACGATCCTGACCGCTGTGCTCGAAGATGCGACTGGCTATGGGCGGATCGTGCGCAGCAATCCAGTCGGGGACAATCGATCAGGTCTGGTGGATTGCCGCGTGCTGAAAATTGTCGAGGATCGCGACGCTTCTCCAGAGGAGAGGCAATTGCGAGAAGTGAATGTCGGGACGTATGTGGTGGAAGGCAGTTTTTTGTTCGAGGCGCTGGAGGCGCTGCAACCGCACAACTCCCAACGGGAATATTATCTGACCGACCTTGTGACCCAGGCAGCAGAGAGGGGGCTGCGCGTGTCGGCCGTCACACTGCCCGATCCGGAGGAGGGCCTTGGTGTCAACACGCGCGGGCAACTGGCGCGGGCCGAACGTGCGATGCGCGAGCGGATCCGCGAGCGGTGGCTGGCCGCCGGCGTCACGATGCGTGATCCAGCGACGACCTGGATCGACGCCGGGGTCGTCATCGGACCCGACACGGTGCTGTATCCTAACGTCACGCTCGAAGGCTCCACGGTGATTGGCGAGGACTGCGTAATCCGGTCGAACGTCCGCCTGACGGACTGCGTGCTCGGCAATCGCGTCGAAATTTTGGAGCACTGCGTGTTCCGCGAGGCCCGGTTGGAGGACGACACGACACTGGGGCCGTTCGTACATCTACGGCCCGGTACGGTGGTGCGCCGGAAGGCCAAAGTCGGCAATTTCGTCGAGATGAAGAACACTGACCTCGGTGAAAGGTCCAAAGCCAATCACCTCAGCTATCTCGGCGACACGATCGTCGGCAAGGGGGTAAACATCGGAGCCGGCACGATTACTTGCAACTATGACGGCGTCCACAAGTACCGGACGGTTATCGAAGATGACGTGTTCGTGGGCAGCGACACGCAATTGATCGCGCCAGTGACGGTCGGCCGCGGAGCGGTGGTGGCAGCCGGCACCACTGTCACGCAGGACGTGCCGGCCGACGCGCTGGCCATCGCGCGAGTGCCGCAGGTCAACCGGGAGGGATGGGCCTCCCGACGCCGGGCGCTGCACACCGGCGTGGATCGTGATGCGACGCCCGTGACGCGTCCAGCACACTCCGATCGGGATGCACTGCGCGCGTCACGGACTCCGCCGGGACAGCCTCCCGGCGCCAAAAAGCGCCTGTCATTTTCAAAGAGTAAACAGACCGGTAAATAGGCGAGGAGCGAAGGAAGATGTGCGGCATCGTCGGCTACGTCGGCAACCAGGACGCCATCCCCATCCTTCTGAGCGGATTGCAGCGGTTGGAGTACCGTGGGTACGACTCGGCTGGCGTCGCGGTCTTACAGAACGGGAAGATCGAAGTCCGGCGCAGCGTGGGCAAGCTGGCCAATTTGCAGAAGTCGCTCCAGGAGCGGAGTCTGAGCGGGACCATCGGCATCGGTCACACACGGTGGGCGACGCACGGCAAGCCGTCCGAGCAGAACGCCCATCCGCATCGTTCGGCCGGTTGCGTGTTGGTGCACAACGGCATCATCGAAAACTATTTGCCGCTCAAGCAACAACTGCTCAAAGACGGCTACACATTCGAGTCGGAGACGGACACGGAAGTGGTAGCGCATCTCATCGGCAGGGAGATCAAGCAGGGGAAAAGCCTAGCCGAAGCCGTGCGGGCCGCGACCAAACAGATCCGCGGCAGTTACGCCATTGCTGTCATCTCCGAGCATGAACCAGACACGCTCGTGGCGGCCCGCTCCGGGTGTCCCTTGGTTGTCGGTCGGACTGCCGAGGCGACGTTCGTCGCCTCTGACGTTATGGCGATGCTCTCGCATACCCGCGACGTAACCTACCTGGAGGAAGGCGACGTGGCGGTGGTGACTGCGAAGGACGTCCAGATGACGGACCTCGATGGCCGCCCGGTTTCCCGTCCGATGACGCACGTGACCTGGGACGCCTCGGCCGCCGAGAAGAGCGGCTATCCGCATTTCATGCTCAAAGAAATTCACGAGCAGCCGCAGAGTATTCTGGATACCTTGCGCGGCCGCTATTCGCGTGAAAGCGGCGAGGCGGATTTGCCGGAGATCGGCCTGACTCCGGACGAATTTGCCGCGGCGGGACAGATCTGGATTGTCGCCTGCGGCACCTCCTGGCACGCCGGCCTGGTCGGCAAGTATCTGCTCGAAGAGATGGTCCGGACGCCCGTTCAGGTCGACATTGCGTCGGAATTCCGCTATCGCGATCCACTGGTCCAGAAAGACGATCTGTTCATCACGATTTCCCAATCCGGTGAGACTGCCGACACGCTGGCTGCCGCGCGCGAGGCGAAGGAAAAAGGCGCACGGGTGGTGTCGATCGTCAACGTGGTCGGCAGCACGTTGGCGCGGGAATCGGACGGCGTGCTCTATACCCATTGCGGCCCGGAGATCGGCGTGGCCTCCACCAAGGCGTTCACGGCACAACTGACGGCACTGTACTTGCTCGCGCTGCACCTCGGACGCGTGCGGGGCGTGCTTTCGGCGGCCGACGGCAAGGCTTGGCTGGACCGCTTGGTCACTCTGCCCGCGCTGGTCAAAGGATTGCTTGGCCGGGAAGCCGAACTGGTCGCCATCGCCAAGCGCTACTACACGAAACGGAATTTTTTGTATCTCGGACGCGGCATCAACTATCCGATCGCGCTCGAAGGTGCGTTGAAGCTGAAAGAAATCTCGTACATTCACGCGGAGGGATACGCGGCAGGCGAGATGAAACATGGGCCCATTGCTCTGATCGACAAGGACATGCCGGTGGTGGTGCTGGCGCCGCGCGATCGGCTGTATGAAAAGACTGTGAGCAACTTGATGGAAGTCAAGGCGCGTCATGCCCCGGTGATCGCCTTCGTGGCGGAAGGAGAGCGGGAACTTGGCAGGACCGCCGACGCGGTGTTCACCATTCCGGACGTGCATCCGCTGCTGTCGCCGATTTTGTTTACGGTCCCGCTCCAGTTGCTGGCGTACCATATTGCCGTGCTGAGGGGAACCGATGTGGATCAACCGAGGAACCTGGCGAAGAGCGTGACGGTGGAATAACGAGGGGTCTCGTTGGTCTGTTCGGTCTTTTCCGCCTAACCGAACAGACCCAGACAGACTGAACAGGCATGAAGATCAGCAGAGAAGAGGTCGAACACGTAGCCAAGCTCGCGCGCTTGGAATTGACAGAGGCCGAGAAAGACGCCTTTGGCCGGCAGCTCAGCGCTATTCTCACGTACGTGGAAAAACTCAACACGTACGACACGACCGGCGTGGAGCCGACCGCGACGGTTTTGGGGGAGGTCAATGTGTTCCGCGAGGATGCGGTTCTTCCCTCGCTTCCCGCGGACCGGGCGCTCGCCAATGCACCGGAGCAGGCCGACGGGTTTTTCGTGGTGCCCAGGATTCTTGAAGGCCGGTAGACCTCAGGTGTGAAGCGGCCATGTTTCACTCGTCACCGATGACACGGTACCGGATTACGGAGTAAAAGATGTTTAGGCAAATGTTGCGGGCCAAAATTCATCGTGCCACCGTCACCGACGCCTGTCTCGAGTACGAAGGCAGCCTGACGGTAGACGAAGATCTCCTGGATGCCGCCGGCATCCTGCCGTACGAAGCGGTCGTGATCTCCAACTTGAACAACGGCGAACGGTTCATGACTTACGCCATGGCCGGCCGGCGAGGCAGCGGCGAGATTGTGCTGAACGGCCCGACGGCCCGCAAGGGGGCCGTCGGCGACCAAATCATCATCTTTTGCTACGAGTACTATGCCGAGGAGGAAATCAAACGGCACACGCCGAAAATCATCAAGGTCGATGAGAAGAATCGCATTATCAACAAAGGCTAGCGGCGCCCCTTGTCCCGTGTCCCGTGCTGCTTGCCCGTTCACTTCGAGAGACCATGTCCCTTCATAAGCTTTCGCTTCAGGAGTTGCAACGGAAATTCACCGCTGGAGAAGTGACCGCCTGCGAGATCGTGCGGGCCTATACCCTGCGCATCAATCAGGTGGAATCCAAGGTCAAAGCCTACATCACCCAGACGAAGGACGCGGCGATGGCGCAAGCTGAGGCGCTGGACGAGCGGCTCAAAGGATGGAGGCGCACGCTCCCGCTCATGGGCATGCCGCTGGCGATCAAAGACAACATCTGTACGGAAGGCGTGTTGACCACCTGCGCATCCCGGATCCTGAGCAACTTCGTACCACCCTACGATGCGACCGTGATCGCCAAGCTCCGGGAACAGGGGTATCTTCTGCTGGGAAAGACCAACCTCGATGAGTTCGCGATGGGGTCCTCGACCGAGAACTCCGCCTTTGGGCCGACCCGCAATCCCTGGAATCTTCACCATGTCCCCGGCGGATCCAGCGGCGGGTCGGCGGCCGCGGTGGCGGCGGACGAATGTGTGGCGGCTCTGGGATCCGACACTGGAGGCTCGATTCGCCAACCCGCCGCCTTCTGCGGCGTCGTCGGATTGAAACCGACCTACGGCCGGGTGTCCCGCTACGGGCTGGTGGCGTTCGCCTCGTCGCTTGACCAGATCGGTCCGATCACCAAATGCGTCGCCGATGCGGCGATCCTCCTCGGGATCATCGCCGGCCACGATCCGCGCGACTCGACGTCCGCCACCGTCCCGGTGCCGGACTATCTCAAAGTGCTGAAACGCAGGGATTTGCGGAAGGTCCGCTTCGGCGTGCCGGTCGAATATTTTACGGAAGGATTGGATCCCGAGGTGGACCGGGCGGTGAAGGATGCGATTGGCGAATTGAAGAAACTGGGCGGGGAGATCAAGGAGATCAAGCTGCCGACCACGGACGCCGCGATCGCGACCTACTACGTGATCGCGACGGCGGAGGCCAGTTCCAACCTTGCGCGCTACGACGGGGTGAAATACGGCTTGCGGGCCAAACAGACGAAAGACCTGCTCGAGCTGTACATGAAGACGAGGCAGGAAGGTTTCGGGCCGGAGGTGAAGCGACGGATCATGCTCGGCACTTATGCCCTGAGCGCGGGCTACTATGACGCCTACTACGGTAAGGCGCAAGCCGTGCGGACGCTCATCCGTCGGGATTTCGAGGCGGCCTTCAACGAGGTAGACCTGATCGTGACGCCGGTCACGCCGACGACGGCGTTCAAGCTCGGCGAAAAGATCAACGATCCGCTGCAAATGTATCTCTCGGATATCTACACGATTTCTGTCAACCTGGCCGGCGTGCCGGCTATTGCGCTGCCCTGCGGGTTCAGCAAAGCCGGCCTGCCGATCGGCTTGCAGATCATCGGACGGCCGTTCGAGGAAGAAATGGTCATCCGGGCGGCCCACGCCTATGAGCAGGCAACCAACTGGCGCGCGAAGCGGCCCATCGTTCGATGAAGAGAGCTGTCGGCGCTTATCGGCGATGAGCGATCAGTCTCCTGCCGAAGGCTGGCGGCTGGAGGCCGAAGGCCCATTTTGAGATCGGAGGAAGTGATGATCGTCGAGATGGCGGCCCTCATCGTGGCGATTGCGTTTGCGGTCTTGGTCGGTTACCTGGTGCCGATGCTCATCGAACTCCGCAAAACGGTCGCCGAGTCCCAACAACTGTTGGCCCGCATGAACAGCGAATTGCCCTCATTGATCGCCGAGCTCCGTGCCATGAGTGAGAACCTCAACGACTTGGCCGAGCAGGCACGGGGCGGTGTCGAGCGAGCGGCGGTGCTGCTGCATGCCGTCGGAGATATCGGCGAATCGGTGCAGCAGGTGCATCAGATCGTCAAGGGAACGAGCGGGTCGTTGCTCGTCAACCTCGCGAGCATGATGGCGGGACTGCGGGCGGCGACGACCGTCGTCAAACAACGGCTATACGGCAATCATGGAGAAGGAGGGACGACCGATGGGAGATGATCGAGGCGTGTCACGGGCGGCTGTCTTATTGGCCTTTCTCAGCGGCGCGGCGTTGGGCGCGGTTGCGGGGTTACTCCTGGCACCGCAGCCCGGTCGAGAGTCGCGCGAGCAACTCCGGCGCTACGCCCGGCGGACGGAGGAAACACTGCGGGATCTGGCCGGAAAAGCCGGCGAGACGTTTGAAGAAGTGGTGGAGAAAGGGCGCGATTTCGTGGAGACCAAGAAGTCGATCCTCAAGGAAGCGTTCGAAGCCGGGCGCGAGGCGATGAAACGCGAGCGCGAGCGCCTGTCCGGTGAGACGAAAAGCTGAGTATGGTCTACGAAGTGATCATTGGGGTGGAGGTCCACGCCCAACTCCGGACCCGATCCAAGATGTTCTGCGCCTGCGGGACCGCCTTCGGGCTTGCCGCGAACACGCAGACCTGTCCGGTGTGCCTCGGCATGCCGGGTGCTCTTCCGGTGATCAATCGGACAGCGGTCGAGATGGCGATCCGTACCGGCTTGGCGCTGAACTGCACGATTCGGTCCGACAACCGTTTCGCGCGCAAAAATTACTTCTATCCCGATTTGCCCAAGGGCTATCAGATCTCGCAGTATGAAGCGCCCATCTGCGAGAACGGGTGGATCGAGATCGCGGCCGGCGAGGCCAAGAAGCGCATTCGCATCCGGCGCGCGCATCTGGAAGAAGATGCTGGCAAGAACCTCCACGATGCCGGAACGCACGGCAGCCGGGTGGACTTCAATCGCGCCGGCACGCCGCTCCTGGAGATTGTGAGCGAACCGGACATGCGCTCCGCTGACGAGGTGGTGGCCTATCTGAAGGCGCTGCGTGATATCCTGATGTACCTGGAGGTCTGCGACGGCAATATGGAGGAAGGGAGCTTTCGGTGCGAGCCGAATCTCTCGCTGCGGCCGCTCGGGCAACAGGCGCTCGGTACCAAGGTCGAACTGAAGAACATCAACTCCTTCAAGTTCGTCAAAGACGCGATCGACTATGAGATCAAGCGTCAAACCAAGGTCTTGAGCGAGGGTGGGATGATCCGGCAGGAAACGCGGCTTTGGGACATCGAGCGGGGCGAGACGGCGGTCATGCGGAGCAAAGAAGAGGCACACGATTACCGCTATTTTCCGGACCCCGATCTGGTGCCGTTGAAGATCGAGCCGGAGTGGATCGAAGCGCTGCGCAAGACAGTCCCAGAGTTGCCGGCCGCGAGGATGAGGCGGTTTGTGACCGAATATGGATTGCCGGAATACGACGCGGGTGTACTGACGACCTCCAAGGCCCTGGCCGACTATTTTGAAGCCTGCGTCAGGCTTTATGACCGGCCGAAGACCATCAGTAACTGGGTGATGGGCGAGCTGTTGCGCGAGCTCAACAATGCCGGAACTGACGTGACCGCCTCGCCGGTCAGCCCGGAGCGCCTGGTGAGCCTGTTGAAACTGGTGGACGATGGCACCATCAGCCTGAAAGTCGCGCGGGACATTTTCCCGGAACTCTACGCCAGCGGGAAGGAGCCCGAGCAGATCGTCAAGGAGAGGGGCCTGACGCAGGTTTCGGACGAAGGAGCGCTGCTCGCGATGATCGACGAGATCATCGAGAAGAATCCAGCTCAGGTGGCGCAGTACCGGAGCGGAAAGGAGCAGGTCTTAGGCTTTTTCGTCGGGCAGGTGATGAAGGCGTCGGGGGGGAAGGCGAATCCGGGGAAGGTGAACGAGTTGCTCAAGCGGAAACTGGCGGGATGAGCGCGGGTCGTGTTCGCGGTGAGTTTCTGTGAGGGGGCACTTCAGACGATGAGTGCAATTCGGGAGATCAAGGCGCGGCAGATTTTAGATTCGCGAGGGAATCCGACCGTCGAGGTCGATGTGGCGTTGGAAAGCGGCGCGCGGGGCCGGGCGGCGGTGCCGTCCGGAGCCTCGACCGGGGAGAAGGAAGCAATCGAGCTACGGGACGGCGACAAAAAGCGTTGGATGGGCAAGGGCGTCACCAAGGCCGTGGCAAACATCCACCAGGCCATTGCCCCGGAACTTCTCGGCCGTGAGGCCCTCGACCAAGCCGCGATCGATCGGGCAATGGTGGCCCTGGACGGGACCAAGACAAAAGCGCGTCTGGGAGCCAATGCCATCCTCGGCGTTTCGCTGGCCGTGGCCAAAGCGGCCGCCAATGAAACCGGACAGCCGCTCTATCGGTATCTTGGCGGAGCTAACGCACGGGTGCTGCCGGTCCCGATGATGAACATTATCAACGGCGGGGTCCACGCCGACAACCGCCTCGACCTCCAGGAATTCATGATCATGCCGGTCGGCGCCCCTCGGTTCAGCGAGGCGCTCCGCATGGCGGCCGAAGTCTTCCATTCGCTGAAGGCGATTCTGAAGAAGCGAGGTCTGAACACGGCGGTCGGGGACGAGGGAGGATTCGCACCCGATCTGCAATCCAACGAGGAAGCGCTGAGCCTCATCGTCCAAGCCATTGAGGAGGCAGGCTACCGGCCGGGACGGGACATCGCGCTAGCCCTTGACGCCGCCGCCAGCGAGTTTTATGAGAAGGGCCGCTATCGGCTTGAAGCGGAGAAACAGCCGGATCGCTCGGCCGAGGAGATGATCCGCTATTACACCCGGCTGGTGGACAAGTATCCTATCCTGTCCATCGAGGACGGCCTGAGCGAACTGGACTGGAAAGGATGGCGGATCCTAACCGAGCGCTTGGGCGGTCGGGTGCAGTTGGTCGGCGACGACATTTTCGTGACCAACGTGGAGATATTCTCCAAGGGTATCCGAGAGGGGATCGGCAATTCGATCCTAATCAAGCTGAATCAAATTGGCACCCTGACGGAGACCCTGGAAGCGATCGAACTGGCGAAGCGGTCCGGCTATACGGCGGTTGTGTCCCACCGGTCGGGAGAGACCGAAGACACAACGATTGCCGATGTGGCCGTCGCCATGAACACCGGTTTGATCAAAACCGGCTCACTATCCCGGACGGACCGGGTGGCCAAGTATAATCAGTTGCTGCGCATCGAAGAAGAGTTGGGACCGACTGCGGTGTACCGCGGCCGGGCGGCGGTGGCAATACGCCCGTGAGCGTTTGCGAGACTCTATCGGGACTCTATGTTGATTAAGCCGAATCGCGGGCCGACGGCGTTGTCCCGGCAGCGGCGCGCAGTCGGGATCATGAAATTTCTCGGCGTGGCGCTCGGGCTGGGGCTGACCGGATCGCTCCTGTTCGGCGACATGGGGCTCATCCGGTACTGGATGATGAGGCAATACCTTCACCAGTTGGAGCAGGACATCCAGGCGCTCCGGCAGGGCAACGCTGCGCTTCGGCAGGAGATCGAGCGGGTGCAGCACGACCCGGCCAGGATCGAGGAATTGGCAAGAGAACAACTGGGGTTTGTGCGGAAAGGCGAGACGGTTTATCAATTGGCAGAAGAGCCTCGCGCCAATAGCAAATAGCGAATCGCGGAGCGCTCTGACTCTTTATTAGGTATTCGCTGCTTGCGACGAGCTGTGTGCCAGCAGGTATGAAATCCGGAACAGTTGCCATCGTCGGCCGGTCGAACGTCGGGAAATCGACGTTGCTCAACCGACTGCTCAACGAGAAGATCGCCATCGTGTCGGACAAGCCGCAGACCACTCGGACGCGGATCCTGGGCGTTGCCCATATGCCCGGCGCGGAGATTGCCTTTCTGGATACGCCCGGCCTGCACAAGCCGCAACACTTGCTTAACCGGCGGATGGTGCGGACGGCCTTAGAAACGTTGGAGGAGGGAGACCTGCTGTATGTGCTGGTCGAAGCGACCGCGCTGCCCGGTCCGGGCGATCGGTTCGCCATTGACCGGGTTCGGGAGGCGCTCGACAAACGGGCGCGGCCGGTCTTTCTGGTCATCAATAAAATCGACTTGGTCCGCAAAACCCGGCTGCTGCCCTTGATCGAGACGTATTGCCAGTTGCTGAAGTGGACGGAAATCGTGCCGGTGTCGGCCCTAACCGGCGATAACCTCGATCGCTTAGTGGAGTTGACCGTCAAGCTGTTGCCGGAGGGTGAACCGGCATATGGAGAGGACATGCTCACGGATCAGCCGATGCGGACGCTGGCGGCCGAGCTCATCCGTGAAAAGATTCTTCACGAGACCTATCAAGAAGTTCCGCATGCCGTTGCCGTCGACATCGACCGGTTCACGGAAGAAGGCAAGCGAGCCCGCATTGCGGCGTCGATTCTGGTCGAGAAGGAGTCGCAGAAAGCCATTCTCATCGGAAAGCGCGGGGAGCGGCTTAAAGCCGCTGGAACCGCTGCTCGGCGTGAGATGGAGCGGCTGTTCGGCATGAAAGTGTTTTTGGAGCTGTGGGTCAAGGTCCGGGCGGCCTGGCGCGAGGACGAACGGGTACTGGCAGAGTTGGGGTATTAACACGCCGACAAGAGGCCACAGGCGAAGAGCCGGAAGCGTCCATGCAGCCGACGGAACGTACACGCCAACTGGATAAGGACATCCTGAAGGAAGTTTCCCGGGAACTGGCCGAGAAGGGACAGGCGAAGTCTGATATCGTTCTGCTATCCTTCCAGCGCCTGCTTCGTCGTGGCGCGATCACCAACCTCGCCAAGATGCTCGGCCGCATGCACCCGGCTGACATTGCCAGGGTGATCAACCACCTCTCATCCCCGAAAGAAAAACGCACGGTCTTCGAACTCGTCCGCGGCGAGGCCCAGCGCGGGCAAGTCCTCAGCGAGTTGGACGGCGACAGCATCAACCAGGTCCTGGCGGACCTGCCCTCTTCCGACGTGGCATGGCTCCTGAAAGACCTCGGGCCCGACGACGTCGCCTATATTCTGGGTGTCCTCTCCGAAGAGAGGGCCAAGGAAATCCTCGCATTGATGAAAACGGAGGACTCCACGGAGATCGCCGATCTGTTGAAGTATCCGAAAGACTCGGCCGGCGCGATCATGACCACGGAGTTTTTCTCGCTGCCGGAGGATACGACCGCTCAGGAGGCGATCCGCCGTCTGCAACAAGCCACCGACGCCGAAATGGTGTTCTACATTTACGTGACCGACAAGGAGAACCACCTTGTGGGCGTCCTCTCGTTGCGCCAGCTCCTCACCGTGCCGCCGGCCACGCCCCTCAAGAACATCATGACACGTGATGTGATCAGCGTCACGGTGGATACGGACCAGGAAGAAGTGGCTCGCCAAGTGGCCAGTTACAACCTGCTCGCCATCCCGGTCGTCGAAAAAGACAATACGCTGGTCGGCATCATCACGGTCGACGACGTGGTGGACGTGATCCGCGAAGAGGCGACAGAGGACATGCTGAAAATGGCCGGCGCCATCGAGGAGGAAACACAGTCCAAATCCTCCAGCCTCGCCGCCGCCAGACTGCGGTTGCCGTGGTTGTTCACGAACCTGATCGGCAGTCTGGTCTCCGGCGCGATCCTCTGGCTTTTCCGCTTCACAATCCAGGAGGTCGTGGCGATCGTGAGCTTTATCCCTGTCATCGCCGCTATGGGCGGCAACGTCGGTCTGCAATCCTCGACGCTGATCATCCGCGGCCTTGCGACCGGCTCCATTGAGCTGACCGATGTCGGGAAAGTGTTTTTTCGAGAGATCCGGATCACGCTGTTGATGGGGCTAGCGTGTTGCCTCATTCTGACCCTGGTCGGCTGGCTGTGGCATGGCCATGCGGTCCTGGGCATGGTCATCGGGGCCTCCATGCTGATCGCCTTCATCGTCTCGACGAGCATGGCGACATTCATGCCTATCCTGCTGAAACGCATGGGTATCGACCCGGCCATTGCAGCCGGCCCGTTCGTCACGACGGCGAACGACATCACCGGCATCACCATCTATCTCACGCTCGCCACCGTGTTCCTGGAATATCTCAGATAAAGAGCGGGAGGCGAAGGGAGACAGGCGAGCGGCCATCATCCCTTGCCTGACGGTGATCATGCCCTTGCAGAAGACACCCGCCATTACCCTCAAGAGTCGCAAGTGGGGCGAAGCGGATCGGATCGTCACCTTTTATACCCTTCGGCTCGGCAAAGTGCGGGGCATCGCACGTGGCGCGCGGCGACTCAAGAGTCGATTCGGTGCCGCGCTGGAACCGTTCGTGTTCTGCGACCTGACCGTGTTCGAGAAGGCTGGCGATTCTCTCTTCCGCATCACGCAAGTCGATATCCGGGAGCCGTTCACGGCCTTACGGGAAGACCTGACACTCATGTCGGCTGCTGCCCGGATGGTGAATCTGGTCGCCGCGATCACGCCGGACGGTGACCCGGATCCACGGATCTTCGACGCGTTGGCCGATGGCCTGCGGTCACTCGAACATAGTCGCGATGCTCTGCTCCGGGCGCTGCTATTTCAAATTCGGGTGCTCGGATTCACAGGGTTCAAGCCGCAGATTGATCAGTGCTCTGCCTGCGGAAACAGCCGGATGCCCGGCGAGCCGCAATTCTCTCCGGCCGCCGGAGGAGTGATCTGCAGCCTGTGCGCCAGGCGGCAACCGGCCCGCTGCTTTCCGCTGTCGCCCGGAAGCCTGGCGCTCATGCGGCATGCGTTCCGCTGGTCGCCGGCCGTCCTCGATCGACTGAGAGCCAGCGGTCGGATCCGGGCCGAATTGGAAACCGCCATCGAGGCGTACATCACGACCGTCACGGGCAAACGGCTCCCACCGATTGATTTTCTCGCCGCTGAGGGTTCGGCAGTGTACAGTCCTCTGCACTGATTCTTCCCCGTTACGAGTCACGCGCTGTCCGGCGTAGTGGCTCAGACACGCACAGCGGCCGATCACTTGTGGGAACGCCTGCGGCTTGTGATGCCCGGGGCGGTAATGATAGAGTCGTATTCGATCGAAGGGTAGTCGAGTTTCTCACGGGGCCATCGCGGCAAAAAGGTTATGACGGCGCTCGTTCTTGAACCGAAAGACATGGAGTGGATCGAGAAAGGGGTGCTTGGCATTGTGTGGAGCGACGGACACAAGGGTGTGTACCCGGTCCGCTATCTGCGCCAGCAGTGTCCCTGTGCGGCGTGTACAGACGAATGGACAGGGGAAGTGCGCCTCAAACCCGATGATGTGCCGCTGTTGATCATGTTGCAGGACGTCGAGCCGGTCGGACGATACGCCCTGCGGTTCACATGGAGCGACGGCCATAATACCGGCATCTATTCATATGCGTTTCTGCGCCGAATCTGCCAGTGCGACGTGTGCCAGCCGGTCAAACCGGAGCAACCGAAGAGCCGGCGATTGCTCTGATGGCGATCTCTCCTCGCGACACCCAGCCGTTGAAGATTCTCATGGCCTCCTCGGAGGCGGTCCCGTTCGCAAAGACCGGCGGGCTGGCCGATGTGGCCGGTGCGCTGCCGCTGGAACTGGCGCGGTTGGGCCATGACGTGCGCCTGGTCATTCCCCGTTACGGCACACTCGACCAGAGCGGGTATCGGTTTACCGACTACGCGCGCATCACGGTGCCGTCACCCTCCGGTTCTGTCGAAGCGTTGGTGGAGCGGACCGAACTCTTTTCGTCGAATTCCAATACCCACGCATCCGTCCCGGTGTTTGCCATCCGGCGCGATTCCTTTTTCCTTCGACCCGGCCTCTACCAGGAACGGGGGGTCGACTATCCGGACAATCTGGAGCGGTTCAGCTTCTTCTCGCTCGCGGTTCTGGAATTGCTGATTGCATTTCACCACGCCGAGGGGTGGACACCCGACCTGCTCCATCTGCACGATTGGCAGACGGCTCTCTGCGCGGTGTACTTGCGCACGCTTTACACCGGCCGGCCTGAAGTCGCCGGGGTGCGCTCGATTCTGACCCTGCACAATGTTGCCTATCAGGGACTTTTCCCCGGTGAACGTTTTGCCGAGACCGGACTGCCTGCCGCACTGTTCACTCCAGAGGGGCTGGAATTTTACGGCTCGCTCAATTTGTTGAAGGGCGGCATCCTCTTCGCCGATTTTCTGACGACGGTAAGCCCGACGTACAGCCGTGAGATTCAAACCCCTGAATGCGGGTTCGGACTCGAGGGGGTATTGGCGCAGCGAAAGGATCGTTTAGTCGGCCTGGTCAACGGCGTTGACATCGAAGTCTGGAATCCCGCCACCGATCCACTGATCCCTGCGCGGTATTCCGCCGCCGAACTGTCGGGGAAGGCAATTTGCAAACGCTCGCTCCAGCGTGAACTGGATCTCCCGACTGACAACGTACCGCTGTTAGCGGTGGTTTCCCGCCTAACTGGACAAAAAGGCCTGGATCTGCTCTTGAGCATCGTCCCTGAACTGATGGAGCTGAATCTCCAACTGGCCGTGCTGGGAACAGGAGATCCGGAGTACGAAGCCGAACTGCGATCGCTTCAGGCCAAATTCCCCCAGAAGATCGGTGTGCGCATCGGCTTTGACGAGGGGCTCGCACATCGGATCGAAGCTGGAGCGGACATGTTTGTGATGCCGTCCCGATACGAACCCTGCGGCTTAAGCCAGCTCTACAGCCTGCGTTACGGGACCGTGCCCATCGTGCGCCGAACTGGCGGCCTTGCGGATACCGTGGTCCCATACTCCCCTCTTGCGCTGCGTGAGCGACGGGCCACGGGGTTCATGTTCGGAGAAGCCACACCGCATGCATTGCTAACAGTGATCTGTTTAGCGCTGTGCGTGTATCACGACAGCGAAGCGTGGCGTTCGCTCATCGAGACCGGAATGGCTACGGACGTATCGTGGACCGGATCGGCTAAAGCCTATGTCGAACTGTACCGCAGGGTTGCGAGAGGCGCAACGCCGGTTGGAAGAGCTGCTGGGCAGTAGGAACTGACAAAAAGAGAGAGTTTCTAGCGAGAAATTGATCGTCAGAGAGCAATGATCACGATCATCGCACTGCAGCCAGCAGTCCAGGATCGATGGTTGCCAACCCGACCTTGGCCTGCGATACGTAATAGGCGTACTCAGGTTGTGGATAGTGCTTGATCACGTGATAAAACATTTCGAATGCGATGGCGTGCTTACCGACCGAGAGGGCGAGATTTCCGGTATAGATTGCGCAAGCTGCGGCCATCGCATTGACATCCACAGCCAGCCGTGGTCGGGGTTCGGAGACCAACCGCTCAAAGTGTCCGGGCAAGGGAAGCACGAAACCATCCCCGACGGTGAGAGCTTGGGCTGTCCAGATTAACCTGCCCGCCTCATCCCGCATCATCTCAATATCGGTCCCCGATTTGCAGCGGGTATAGCCTTGCCACCACTCCATAAAGCGACCGTTGTCGACATCAGCGGGTTTGGCGCCGGGCCCAAGAGCCTGGCAACCGCCCAGTAAGAGGATCCCAACGATTCCTACAAGGGCTTCAAGGAGCGACCGCTTCATCATAATGAAAAAAACCTTTTTTTACTGGATCATCTATCGCACACAATACAAGCGAGACGATGAATAAAGGATAGCAATGATCGGGCCACCAGTTGAACCAATGAACTCTTTGATTCACCGTTATTTTTTCCCACTCCTCACGGTGTGGCCGCCCATCGCCGTCTCAAATGGCCAACGCCTGTTGGGTTTTTACAACACAAGTCTCCGCATGCCGTTGGCTGAACATGATAATCGCTTCTTCACCACATCCCCCTCTTCCGTAGAAGAGGGATGAGCAGGAATGGAGCTGGAAGCTAGCTAAATAATGAAGCTAATGGCTGTTGGCTACTTGCACAGAATGGCTACGTGCGGAAGATCTGAGCGAGAATCCCGGTCCTTGTGGTCGTGTTAGTCTTGCGCATGATGTGTTTAATGTGTTCCTTGACCGTTTGCTCGGTAATCTGCAGCGCGTTGGCGATTTCTTTGTTCGTCCATCCCTTTGCCAGATGCTCCACAACGGCCTGTTCGCGATTCGTCAGCTGAAAACGCTCCTTGGCCTGTTCTGTGCTCACGTTTTGCCGTCGGCCGACTTCTTCCATCGTGATAACCAAACGCGCTTGCTGGATCCCCCCCCGATCGGGGAGTCCGAAGCCTCTCAATAAGATCTGCCGCTTAGCGTTGCCGGCCAGGCGTTTCAATTCGAATTGCTCCCAGTCCTTGGCCTCTGTCCGGACCTGCAAGGCCTTGACAATCTCCGCGCACAATTCCGTCAGAGCGGTCGGGAGTACCCCATGAGCCGCCTTCGCGTTTCCGCCGGTCTCATTCTCGGCCAAATTGATTTGGCGGCACAACTCCGCAGCCTGCCGGTTCATATGAAGGAGTTGCATGGAAGAGGAGAGCACGATAATCCCGGGACCTGACCGTTGTTCGGCAATCGCTTCGATGCGGTCAGCAGAATCAGTCAAACCGTCATTCATGGTTGATACACAGCAAGTCTTCGTTGGACTGGAAGGAAACGAGTAATCGAGAGTTACTGACTTAAGGTGAAATAAAATTTAAGAAAGAGACATCCGATCGTACATAACCCTTTCGGGGGAGTCAACCCCAGCTTTTCGGATTGCCCAGCCTACATCATCGGTATTGTCGCTTCAGAAAGAGTTTTCTATAGTCCCTCACCAGAATGCTCTTTTCCAGACAGCGCGATTCTACACCGACGAAAAAAAACAGTCGAGCAATTGAACCGTTTCGGTCATAGGGGCCCTGGAGAAGTTAGATACGGGGCTCAGCTCAACCGAGAGAATAACTCATCGCTGTCCGCGAATTGTGAGAGGTATCAGTCCCGGTATGAACCACAATCCGCGGACTCGGCAAGATAGATGGAGAAGCTCCGTACAACTTCATCCAGGAGGGATGACCGTGGTTCCAAACGAGTGGGAGTGGCCTATTATGGAAAGTCACCAAAAACACAGTGAACGAGTCGCGCTGCTGCGCCCGATCCCGTACGAAATGACAGTGCCGGCGGGAGAACCGACCCCGGCGATTCGCCAAGGAAAAGCCCTGTCGGTCAATATCAGCAGTGGTGGCATGCTGGTGCTCATGGACCACGCGCCGCCAGTGGAACAGGTGCTGAAAGTGTACGTGCCGACCCCGATCGCCCAGGCCGAGGTACCGACACTGGCCGAGGTGCGCTGGATACGACGGCTGCCGTTCGGAAAAGTCAACGGCAATGGACCGTATTTCGTCGGGCTAAAGTTTATGTTTTGAAGTGTGTTTCTGTGGTTTAGCTTGACATGTGTTCAAATCCAATCGACGATGGATGGCAAACCAAGAGTTTCGCTAATTGCACAGCAGGAGTAAGGCAATGAAACCAGTTCAATGGCTCATCCTGACGGGTGTCTGTGTTCTGGTATGGGGCGGTGATGCCACTGATCAGGTGTGCGCCTCATCGCTGGGACAAAATCCGCCGTCGGAAGGGCAATCAGCCAACCAGTACGCCGAGAAATCTTCGCTCATCGTCACACCTGATTACATCATCGGACCAGAAGACGTCCTGGAGATTACGGTCTGGAAGAACGCTGATCTGTCGAAATCCGTTCAGGTAAGACCCGACGGACGAATCTCGCTGCCGCTTATCGGTGATGTTTCGGCGGTTGGAAGAACCACCTCACAGTTAACGGCCGATATCGCCAATCGGCTCAAGGCGTTCATGGAAAATCCGGTCGTATCCATCGTTGTGAATCAGGTCAACAGTTACCTGATCTATGTTCTGGGCGAAGTTAAGACGCCAGGCCGGTATCCATTGAAAAGCAAGACCACGCTGCTGCAAGCCATCACGCTTGCCGGCGGATTTACCCCCGTGGCAGCGCGGAACAAAATCGTCGTTTTTCGATTCGGAAGAGACGGCGAAGGGTTGATCAAAATCAAAGCCAGTTACGACGATATCGTGTTGCGTGACGGCACCAATCAGAACATCGAACTCAAACCGGGCGACCAGATTGTAATCCCTTCCGAAACGATGGTGGTTATACCGGAGCGCTGAACTTGCAGTCCGCTGGTTGCCCGACAACTCGCACCCATTGTTCAAGGCGCGTGGAAGCCATGGTGAACGATATTCTTGCGTGCAGCCGAAGCATTTCCATCGTTCGAGCCGCAGTCGCAATTCTGATCATGATGAGCGGATGGGGGATAGTCGGCTGCGCTGCTGAAGAGAGATACCAGGTTGAATATGAGCCGCCGTCGTCATTCTTGCTCGGTCCCGAAGATGTCCTGATTGTCACGGTCTGGCGGAACCAGGATCTCTCGAGAGAAGTCGTCGTCAGGCCCGATGGCATGATCTCGATGCCGCTTATCGGTGATGTGCCGGCTGCAGGAGTATCAACCGACGTGTTGGCGAAACGGATTGCAGAGCGGTTGGCCGAATACATGGGCAACCCTACGGTTTCTGTGCAGGTCAAAGAGGTGAAAAGCTACTACATCTATGTGGTCGGAGAGGTGACAAAACCGGGCAAATACCCGCTGCAATCCTACGCCACGGTTCTTCAAGGCATCTCGCTGGCGAACGGGTTCACCCCCTTCGCCTCAAGGAATAAGATGCACGTTGTCCGCATGGTGAAGAACGGAACAGGCCGTATGGAACAAATCCGGATTCCGGTCGGGTACGACGATTTAGTCGCGGGCAAGAGCAAAGTAGGCAATTTTATTCTCCGATCAGGTGACACGATTGTCGTGCCATAGCGAATCGATCAGGCAGCGACGGCACCTGATCTGGGTATGGGGAATGATGGCGATCCTCGGAAATTCAGCGACCATATCCGCGGGTGAACCCATGCTACAAGGAGCAGCGCTCCTGAACACCCTTCCTTTTCACGCAACGGAGTCGTCGGTCTCCTCACGTTGGATTCCCGCGGCATTCGACGACGAAGCGTCTCCACAGGTCTGGCGCTTGTTGGATGGAATTCTCGATCAAAGGCCTGCTGACTTCCGCGACCAGTACGGGGTGCCAAGCCCGGGAGGAGCTCTACAGGGCATTCCGCTCACAGCCGGCGTCTTGGGTGGGGTGAGCATGTTACCAGCCGTCGTGCCTTCTGTCTCCATCGCCCAACGCTATGACACGAATGTATTTAACACGCCGCGAATCACGGGGCTTGAACGGGATGATTTCGTGACCACACTCTCTCCGCAGGTAGCCATTATTCCGCGTACCGGAGGGTTAGTCAGAGGAAGCTTGCAGCTCGGCGGCATAGCGGAATACTACGCAAAACATCCTCTATTGAACTATCTCGGAGGCAACGTCGGCGGATCTCTGGATTTGACGCGACTGGTACAACAAGCCGTGCCACGGATGACACTGCTGGTTTCAGATTCCTTCACGTATACCCCACAGCCACCGGCGTTCTTGGCTGGCGGAGCAGTCAACGTGGCGGGTGATCCGGCAGACCAGGACCCGGCCAGTGCGTTTGCTAGAGGGCTTCAGATCCAACGTGTCAACACAATTACGAACTCGGCTTCGGTCATTAGCACCTATGCGCTGACCCCTACGCTCAGCCTATACACGAATGCGACCCATGCTTTGCAACGATACGGAGCAACACCAGGGTCACAAGCAGTGGCCAGCCTTGTCAGTACGAATTTTCGATCTCTTTCGTCTGGTCTAGAGATTGGTGTCTCTCCCAACGAAACCGTTCGCATCCTATTTACCCACAATCGAACCGATTTTCTTAGTGGTCAGACCAGCGAATTCCCCCCCTACTTCGAGACCAATGGAGGGATGATCGCCTATCGACGTCCCCTGTTGACGCCGGCGGTCATCGGATTTGTGTCTGCCTCTGTCCTGGAAGTTATACCGAGTCATAGTCTCCAATATACCGGGAGTGCGTCAGTGACCTGGACTCGTTTCCCCGATACGGTCTCGCTCAGCTACTCGCGGCAGGTCTCTCCGAATTTCCTTGCGGTCGGTGCTCCCATTATCACCGACCTTGTGAGTCTTGGCGCCACGCGCACGTTAGGGCCCAGGCTGTCCACAAGTGTGGCCGCAAATTATGCAAGAAGTCAATCGATCGGTGCTGCCTTACCAGAGGGCGCCCCACATGCGCCAACAGATTTTTCGTTCGATTCATACCTCGCCAGTGCCTCGTTTGTGTACCGGGTGGCTCCGGGCCTTCTCATTTCAGGGAACTATCTGTATTCGTTTTTTCAATCAAAAGGTCTGACTCCCGCTGCTGGTGTTATCGGTGTCACGGAGGAGCCGATTCGCTTCGACAGGCACATGATCCTCCTCCAACTTCAAAAAGTCTGGTTCTAAGCCTATGACGAACTACACCCCGCACGACTATCTTCGCATTGTCAGCCGGCGCAAATGGCTCATCGTCTCTGTCTTGCTGATCTGTGTGGTCAGTGCATGGGCCCTCGCCGAGTTTCTTCCTAAGCGATACAAGTCGACGACATTGATCGTCGTAGAAAGTCAAAAGGTGCCAGAAAGTTATGTAAGGGGGGTGGTCACGGGCTCTGTGCAGGAACGGCTTGGGACCATTAGACAACTAGTGCTCAGCAGGAAAATATTGACCCAAGTCATCGAGGAGGTAGGGCTGGCCGCGGAGAGGCGGGAGGGTGACTCGATTGATGACATTCTTGAAAGCCTGCGAAAGAACATCGAGATTACCACCTCTAGAGACGAGGCCTTTTCCATCTCCTATCGCAATGAGAATCCTGTTACCGCCATGAAGGTGACGGCGAAATTAGCCGAGCTCTTCATCCAAGAAAATTTACGAAATCGCGAGCAACTGGTTGAACGTGCAACAGAGTTTCTCGTTGGAGAGCTGAACACAGCCAAGGAAGAGTTGGAGGCAAAGGAAAAAGCCATTTCCGAATTCAAACTTCGGTACATGGGTGAGTTGCCGGGCCAGCTCGAGGCCAACCTGCGAGCATTGGACAGATTGCAGACAGAAGTCGCGACACGGTCGGAGACGCTGCATAAGCTGAACGACCGTCTGGATTCCATAGAGAAAGCCATCAAAGAGTATCAGACCACCGGGTCCTCCACTATTCCGCTACCTCTGCGTCCAGCCACTCGTTCAGCCAGGCTCAAAGAGATGGAAAACCGGCTGGCCACGCTGTCAGCAACGTATAAGGACACATACCCGGACATCATCTTGTTGAAACAAGAGATCGCGAGGCTCAAGTCGCTTCCTCCTGAATCGGACTCATCGGAGGAATCTCCCGCCACGGAATCCGGATCGGAATCCAAGACCTCAAACAATCCAGTCCTGCGCGAATTGCTCAAGCAACAACGAGAAGTCAAAAGCGAGATTGAGACGACGAAGGACGTGCTCAATCGGTTGAACGCGCAGATCAAAATTTATGAAGCCCGGGTAGAGAATACACCGGTACGAGAACAGCAATTGGCCACATTGATGCGCGACTATGACAATCTGCAACGGAACTACCAGGCCTTGTTGGATAAACGATTGAACGCTCGCATCGCCGAGAACCTGGAGCGCAAGCAACAGGGTGAGCAGTTTAGAATCATCGACCGTGCGAATCTTCCTGACACGCCGGAGTGGCCGGACAAATTCCGTTTTCTTATGGCCGGCCTGGCAGTCGGATGTGGGTTGGGATTCGGTTCCGCGATTTTGCTTGAGCAACTGCGGGTTGCCTTTCAGGATGGCGAAGAGGTCGAGCGCATGCTCGGCATATCGGTCGTGGGGACGGTTCCGGACTTCAGCCTCGCCTACGGCACCGTCTTGGGTAAGTCGATCCGGTTGGGAGGACATCTCCCGCTGCCGTCTCCGCTGAGCGATACGGTAGCGCCGGCATCACAGCCCACGACAGCGGGTCAATCAAGTTGGAAATCGCTGGCTACTTGGGGACAAGCTCGAACACCCAGGGGCAAACACGGAGGAACGAAAGACACTCATCCCCGGTACCGCCACGAATTAAACTTTGTCACAAGGTGGAGACCTGCTTCAGTAGTAGCCGAACAGTATCGTGTTGTGGCTACTCGCCTGGTGCTGATGAGTGCGAACCGCAAATCTACCGTCGTACTGGTGACCAGCACGTTGAAAGGGGAAGGCAAGACCTCGAGTGCACTGAATCTTGCCTATGTCCTCGCCCACGATTTGGGAAAGTCGACATTGGCTATCGACTGCGATCTCAAACATCCGAAATTGGGACAGTACGCCGGCCTGCCCGAAGCGCCCGGGTTGGCCGAGGTCCTCCGTGACAACATCCCTGTCCATTCCTGCATGCAATCGCTCAACGGTGACCCGCTGTCCATCCTTCCAGGGGGATCCGTGTCGAAGTTTCCCGTTCAATTACATCAGATTGAGAAGGTTCAAACCCTGCTGGATACGTTCCGCGACCAGCACGATTTCATCGTGCTCGATGCGCCGCCGATTTATCCGGTAGCCGACGTCAGCATGCTTGTCAATATGGCCGACGTGCTCGTCCTTGTCATTCGGGCGGGCAATACACCCAGAGATCTCGTCAAGCGAGCCTTGTCGGCCCTGAAAAGTAAACAGGAAAAAACTGCGTTGTTGACGGGCGTACGCTCTCAAGACACCCCGCACTATTTGCAGGAGGGGTATTACATCAAACCCAGGGCGAAAACCCTGTGAAGGGCACGGTCACGAACATGGATGTCATGACAGCGACAACTGCTCAAACACCTTCTCGTCCATCATTACTGACCTTGCCGCGATGGAAACGGCGCGTTCTCATTCTTGGGTCAGGAAAGCTCGCCGTTGATCTCTGCCAGATTTTGCTCGACCGCCGAAAATGGATGACGGAGATCGTCGGATTCGTGGATAAGGAACCTGGGAGAGTCGGACAACGCCTTGGGCAGCAGCCGATCATCGGTACGTACGATCGGCTTTTTGAAATCATTGAAAGCCACGACGTGGACACCGTCGCGGTCTGTTTAGAGGACCGGCGAGCCGTGCTGCCCGTACACACGTTGCTCGATTTTAAGGCGATGGGCATCGATGTCATCGACGGGCACAGGCTGTACGAAGAAGAGGCGGGTCGTCTCTCCATCGATATGCTGAGACCGAGTGCGTTGATCTTTTCAACAGGGTTTCGCCGCCGTTGGATCACGATGGCGTTGAAACGCCTACTCGACATCGTCATTTCCATCCTGGGCCTTGTGACGCTGGCGCCGGTCATGGCTGCGGTCGCGCTTATGATCAAGCTGGACTCTCCAGGCCCGATCTTGTATCGCCAAAAGCGCGTGGGTTTACAGGGCCATGTCTACACGATGTGGAAGTTTCGCTCGATGTCGCAGGATGCCGAGAAAGACGGTCCGCGCTGGGCCACGACGAATGATCCTCGAATTTCGCGAGTCGGACGGTGGCTGCGAAAGCTCCGGATCGATGAGTTGCCACAATTAATCAATGTGTTAAAGGGAGAAATGAGCCTCGTTGGTCCGAGGCCAGAACGACCGATTTTCGTTCAAGAATTGAGATCTATTATTCCGTACTACGATCTGAGACACACAGTCAGGCCTGGTATTACGGGTTGGGCGCAAACAAGATTTCGCTATGGCGCGTCAGTTGAAGATGCACACACAAAACTCCAATACGATCTGTACTACGTGAAAAACCTGTCACTGTGGTTGGATTTCTTAGTGCTCGTGCAAACGTTGCGCGTGATGCTGCGGGGCGAGGGGGCGCGGTGAGCAGCCTGGTCGCAACAGGAACGGGAAAGCATTATCTCTCCTTCGACGTGGAAGAACATTTCCATGTGTCGGCATTCGCCTCCCCCATGCGGCGCAGACACTGGGACTGCTTTGAGAGCAGGGTAGAGCGAAACGTTGAGAAGATCCTCGCACTGCTCGATGATCACAAAATCAGAGCAACGTTCTTTGTTCTGGGTTGGGTGGCTGAGCGTCACCCTGGGATGATTCGAAATCTCATCAAGCAGGGGCACGAAGTCGGTTCTCACGGCTATGCGCATGAGCTAATTACGGCACAGACTCCGGCACTCTTTCGCGAGGATATCAGGAAAGCCAAACGAATTCTTGAAGACATCACCGGGACGAGCGTATTGGGCTATCGAGCGCCGACCTTTACGATCACGTCCGAGACCCAGTGGGCGCTTCCCATTCTGGTAGAAGAGGGGTATGCGTACGATTCCAGTATTTTTCCAGTATTTCACGATCGCTATGGGTTACCCGGAGCAATCCCGTGGTGCCATGAAATATCCACGACTGCCGGCCCTTTGTGGGAAGTCCCGCCTTCATCGTTTGGCATACTCGGCATCAGAATTCCCATCGCAGGCGGCGGGTATTTTCGCCTGTTTCCTTATCGGATGCTGCGTATGATGCTCAAGCGCCTGGAGAGAAGCGGTCAGTCTCTCGTCATGTATTTCCACCCGTGGGAACTGGACCCTGCGCAGCCAAGGATGCAGGGGACGCTCACATCGCGGATACGTCATTACCTTAACCTCGAAAAAACCGAATCGCGACTGAAGTGCCTCTTGCAGGACTTCGCGTTTTGCCCACTGCGAGAGGCCGTGCCGCCTTCTTACATTCGCGCGAGTGCATCGTACGCAGAGGACAGTGGGGCATCACGAGCGCGCACCCGGGAGACGATTTATGGAATGGCATAACGCTGCTGTGAGACCGTTCTGGGGCGACCCGCACGCGACGGAGAAGGCCATCGCTTCTTTGTCCACCGGATCGGCGGTAGAACGTTCATTGCCAGAGACGGCGGATTCGCCAGCGGTGTCTTCGGCAAAGCGCTATTGGTTCGCGGTCGCGACTAAACCGCATCAAGAACGCATCGCGGAAGGAACGCTTCAGCGTTTGGGTATTGAAACGTTTTGCCCACTGCTTCGAGAACGCAGATGGATTCGTCGGCGGCACGAGACGAAGTGCAGCCCCCTGTTTCCCGGGTACCTCTTTGCGCGATTCTGCCTCAAGGAGTCGTATCGCGCTGTGCTTTATGCGCGAGGGGTCAAAAGCATCGTCCACTTCGGACACGTTCCGGCCGTTGTTGACGAGGCGTTGATTGACGGCCTGAAAGCTCGTCTTGATAGGGGATGCCTCAGCGTTTTGACTAGGTCGTTTCGTCCTGGTCAAATGGTCCGGATTGCAAACGGAGCGCTGAACGGCCTTGAGGCGGTCTTTGAACGGCAATTGACCGGGTCTCAACGAGCGATCCTGTTGTTGAAAGCACTGGCATTCAACGCCAGGGTCGTCGTCGAGTTGGATCAGATTGTCAATCTTGAAGCGGTCTAGGGCATAGGACAAGCACCGACGGACCGCTGCGTGGTTGAGCCGGGCGCGACTGGATCCCGGTAAACCCGTCTCGGCGACCTGAAAGAATGTGTGCGATGCGTCGCCGGGAGCTCATCACTGTAAGGTACTGGAAGACAAGGGAAAGTGAACCGGTTGTTCACCGGATCGACGGTAGTCCATCCTTTTGTCTCTTCAACAGGAACTTGGGATGGTTATTCGGCAAGCAGTCAGCAGGGGACGGCTGCGAAGTCCGATGCTATGAAGGGGCAGCGATGGCACACGCTCAGGATTCAATGATCCGCGCGAACGCCGTATTTTCTCCGATCGTGATCGAGCCGAAGAAGAGCTCGCTCCATCTGGATGTGAAGGAACTCTGGGAATTCCGAGAGTTGCTGTACTTCTTGGCCTGGCGGGACATGAAAGCGCGCTACGCCCAGACCGTGCTAGGCATTGCATGGGCGGTCATTCAGCCCTTAGCCACTATGGTGATCTTTACGATCGTGTTTAGTCTGTGGGCCAAGCTGCCCTCCAATGGATTGCCGTACCCGTTGTTTGCCTATGCGGCTCTCCTTCCCTGGACTCTGTTGGCCAAAAGCCTCGAGCGAAGCGGTCAGAGTGTGGTCGCGGAATCCAACCTGGTCAAAAAGGTCTATTTCCCAAGGGTGATCCTGCCGATCGCAGCTACGCTCGCCGGCATCATCGACTTCGTTATCGCGTTCGTGCTGTTCCTTGTGTTGATGGTTTGGTATGGGATCATGCCGACGTGGAAAGTCATTACGGTTCCTGCACTTGTACTGTCTACTATTGGGACGTCACTTGCCGTGAGCTTTTGGCTTTCTGCGATGAACGTCCACTATCGCGATGTCGCCGGAGCCATCCCCTTGCTCACCCAACTCTGGATGTACGCATCACCGGTTGTGTATCCCTTGTCCCTCGTGCCCGAGCAGTGGCGTGCTGTGTATAGCTTGAATCCTATGGTAGGCATCATCGAAGGGTTCCGCTGGGCGCTTCTTGGAGGAGCCGCGCCGGACACCGGCACAGTGATGGTGAGCACATTGGCAACCGGCATCCTGCTCGTGGCCGGCCTCGTGTTTTTCAATAGGATGTCAAGGACATTTAGCGACGTGGTCTAGCGCTAACCCCGTCTTCCTGGGCTCTCGAAACCTTTATGGCAAATCTTTCCGTCAAAGTCGAGCACCTCAGCAAGCGATATCAGATCGGAGTGCGGCAGAAGTCCTATCGCACTCTGGGCGACGGGTTGGTGGAAGGGCTGCGCCGTCTCGTCCAGATGCGTCGGGTTTTTCCCCGCTCTCAGGAGGCGTTCTGGGCGCTCAAAGACGTGTCCTTCGAGATCAAACCTGGAGAAGTGGTCGGTATTATCGGGCGCAACGGAGCGGGGAAAAGCACTTTGCTGAAAATTCTGTCCCGCATTACGGAGCCGACGGAGGGGCGGGTGCTACTGCACGGCCGTGTCAATAGTCTGCTCGAAGTCGGGACGGGCTTTCACCCGGAACTTACCGGGAGAGACAACGTATACTTGAGCGGATCGTTGCTCGGAATGAAAAAGGCCGAGATCGACGCCAAATTCGACGAGATCGTCGCATTTGCTGAAATCGAGAAGTTCATCGACACGCCCGTCAAACGATACTCGAGCGGCATGTTCGTACGCCTTGCCTTCGCTGTCGCCGCACATCTTGAGCCTGAAATTTTGATTCTCGACGAAGTGCTCGCGGTGGGAGATAGCCGCTTTCAGAAGAAATGCCTCGGCAAGATGGAGGACGTCAGCAAACACGGCCGCACAGTCCTGTTTGTGTCGCACAGCATGCCAGCCGTGGCGCGCATTTGCAAACGAGCCATTCTCCTCGAAGGAGGGATCGTGCGCATGGACGGCCCAGCCCATCAGGTCATCGCTACGTATTTGGGATCAGAGGTCGGAACTTCGGCCGAGCGGGAATGGCCGGACCCAACGACGGCGCCCCAGGGCGAAACCGTCCGCTTACGCGCCGTTCGGGTAAGGACCGAAGACGGCAGAGTCACCGATGCCATCGACGTCCGACAGCCCTTCAGAATCGATATGGAATATGAAGTCAAAGTGGGGGGGCACGTGCTCCAGCCGTTTTTTCGATTCACCAACGAAGACAATGTGTGCCTCTTCTGTCCGCCCGATCTCGATCCGTCATGGCGCGGGCGCCCGAGGCCGGCTGGCCGGTACATCACAACGGTTTGGTTGCCGGGTAATCTGTTTGCCGAGGGACGCATTTTCGTTGACGTGGCGCTCTGCGTCTTGCACGGGGTGATCGTTCAATTCCATGAAAGAAACGTCGTGTCATTTCAGGTGTTCGATAGCCTTGACGGCGATTCTGCCCGCGGTGATTGGGCAGGAGAGATGGAAGGTGTGCTGCGCCCCCTCTTGAAGTGGACGACGACGTTCATCCCGGCCGGTGAACGCCAGATGGTGGTTGCTACAAAGGAGAGCACCCTATGAAAGCAGTCATCCTTGCCGGTGGATTTGGTACCCGTCTTTCCGAAGAAACCATTCTCAAGCCAAAGCCGATGGTCGAAGTCGGTGGGAAACCGATTCTTTGGCACATCATGAAGATTTACGCCGCCTATGGGATTAAGGAATTCATCATCACCCTGGGCTACAAAGGTGAAATGATTAAAGACTACTTCCTCAATTTTTACGCCTTCAATAACGATATTTCAGTCGATCTGGCAACGGGAACGACGACGATTCATAACGGTGGTGACACGAAAAGCCAAACCGACTGGCGGGTTCATCTCGTTGACACCGGTCTTCATACCCAAACGGGCGGAAGATTGAAGCGGGTGAAGCCCTGGCTGGGAGACGACGACACGTTTCTCTTTACCTATGGAGACGGCGTAGCGGACATCGACATCGAATCCCTGATCAAGTTTCACAAATCCCATGGAAAGCTGGCGACTGTCACAGCCGTCAGAACACCAGCCCGGTTTGGACGAATGGCATTCGAAGGAGACTATGTCAGAGACTTTTATGAAAAACCGCAATCCGGCGAAGGGTGGATCAACGGCGGCTTTTTCGTGTTGCACCGTCGGGTTATCGAGTACATCGACGGAGATGACACGCCGTGGGAGCGAGATCCCTCCGAACGACTCGCGCGCGAAGGCCAAATGGTTGGATATCGGCATTACGGTTTCTGGTCCTGCATGGATACATTACGAGAAAAAAACTACCTGGAGGACCTCTGGAATTCGGGAAAAGCACCCTGGAAGACTTGGTGAGTCACGTGGTGGTGGCGGGGCGTCCGGCTGTTCCGAATGAGAGGTGTGGTGTGCTAAACGATGGTCTGACTGACAAGATGAAAGGAAGATCATGAAAATCATCATCACCGGCAACATGGGCTATGTCGGTCCTCATGTCGTGCGCCGCATGCGCACCGTTTTTGTCGGTGCAGAGTTGATCGGATTTGACACGGGCTATTTCGCCCATTGTTTGACCGCGCCGTCCATCTTTCCCGAGTGTCGGCTGACGACCCAATATTTTGGCGACATCCGGCGCTTCCCGGAAGAGATTCTGCGAGGGACTGACGCGATTATTCATCTGGCTGCAATTTCCAATGATCCGATGGGAGCGCTGTGCGAAGACCTGACGTTAGCCATCAATCACCGAGCCAGCATCGAGTTGGCTCGAATGGCAAAGCGGGCTGGCGTGAAATCCTTTGTCTTCGCATCGAGCTGCAGCGTGTACGGTTTTGCGGAAGGCGGGCCGCGGCGGGAGGAAGATTCGCTGCATCCCCTCACTGCCTATGCCCGTTCGAAGGTATTGGCCGAGCAGGATCTTGCCTTGTTGGCAGGCTCGGGATTCACCGTCACCTGTCTACGCTTTGCCACGGCTTGTGGCATGAGTGACCGGCTGCGTCTTGATCTTGTGCTGAACGATTTCGTCGCCAGCGCCTTGACTGCCGGGAAAATCGATATTCTCAGCGACGGAACGCCGTGGCGCCCGCTCATTCACGTGTCGGATATGGCCCGAGCTATCGAGTGGGCCGTCCGAAGAGATCCCCGAGACGGTGGGGAGTTTCTCGCGATTAATGTGGGCAGTGATAACTGGAATTATCAGGTGAAGGAGTTGGCGGAGGCGGTGGCGCGGATCGTCTCGAACGTCGACATCACCGTCAACAAGAATGCACAGTCCGACCGACGCTCCTATCGCGTCAATTTCGATAAGTTCACGAAATTGGCGCAAGGATTCTTGCCCGAAGTGGATGTGCATGGGGCTATCGTCGATGTGAAAAACGGCCTTGAGGCCATGCGGTTTCGAGACGCGTCATTCCGGAATTCGGAGTACGTACGGTTGAACACGTTGACACGACTACGAGCGGAGGGCGCCTTGACGGACAACCTGGAATGGGTCACGCAGGTCCCTGCAGGGCCCCCCCGCATACGAAGTGCCGGGCGTACAGCTCAGGCTACAGGTGTTGTTCTGAGCTAGCCGGTAAAGGGTGCTACATGCCATGACACGGCCGAGTTGTCGATTTTGCTCTTCGCCTTTGGAGTACACGTTTGTCAATCTCGGTTTGTCTCCGCTGGCCAATTCCTACGTGAAGCCGGATCAGCTCAACCACGCAGAGCTGTTCTATCCACTTCATGTCTATATCTGTGGCAAGTGTCTGCTGGTACAATTGGAGGAATGGTTCAGCCCGTCCGAGATCTTCACGCACTATGCGTACTTTTCTTCATTCTCGACGTCGTGGCTCGACCATGCCCGCCGCTACGTCGACATGGTGGTCGACCGGTTCCGCCTGACCAGCCAGCATCTGGTCGTGGAGGTAGCGAGCAATGACGGATACTTGCTGCAATACTTTCTGCCTTATAACATTCCGATCTTAGGAATTGAACCTGCGGCGAACGTGGCGGAGGCGGCCAAAGCGAAGGGCATTCCCACTCTTGTGCAATTCTTCGGTGAACAAACTGCGCAGGAATTAGCGAGGGAGGGTCGGAAGGCTGATTTACTGATCGGCAACAATGTGCTGGCTCATGTGCCGAGGCTGAATGACTTTGTCAGAGGCCTTAAGATCCTGCTCAACCGTCGCGGCATTGTCTCCATGGAGTTTCCTCATCTGATGAGGCTTATGGAGAATAATCAATTCGATACGATCTATCATGAACACTTTTCCTATTTTTCTTTTGTGGTCGTTGAGCGGCTCTTCAGCGCCCATGGCCTCACGATTTTTGACGTAGAAGAAATTCCCACTCACGGTGGATCGTTGCGCATTTTTGCTCGCCATACCGAGGATACCTCCTATCCGGTTACCGATCGAGTCGCGGAGCTTCGGACTCGCGAGATTCATGCGGGCTACACCACTCTCGGTCATTACTTGAGATTTGCCGATAAGGTGACAGAGGTGAAGACGAACTTGCTGAGCTTCTTCGTTGAAGCGCGTCGCGCTGGGAAGACCGTCGTCGGCTACGGGGCTCCGGCGAAGGGCAATACCTTGTTGAATTATTGCGGAATCCATGCCGACTTCCTGCCTTATACGGTGGATCGCAGTCCTCATAAGCAAGGACATTTTCTACCGGGAACGCGGATTCCGATTCGCTCGCCTGACGAGATCAGCAAAACGAAACCAGAGTATCTCCTTGTCCTGCCCTGGAACCTCAAAGAAGAGATCATGGAGCAAATGGCACATATTCGCGAGTGGGGAGGCCGGTTCGTGGTCCCTATTCCCGAAGTTCGGGTATATTCGTGATTTTTACGGAGACCCCTCTCAAGGGCGCGTTCATCATCGATCCAGAGTTCAAAGAAGACGAGCGCGGGTTCTTCGCGCGAACCTGGTGCCAAAAAGAGTTCGAGGCCCATGGACTCACTGTGCGCCTCGTTCAATGCAATGTGTCCTTCAATAAGAAAAAAGGAACGTTGCGCGGGATGCACTATCAGGTGGCACCGCACGAGGAAGCCAAGCTAGTGCGGTGTACGATGGGCTCAATTTACGACGTGATTGTTGATCTGCGTCCTGAATCGTCCACGTATATGCAGTATACCGCTGTGGTCCTCTCCGCGACGAATCGTCGCGCCCTGTACATTCCGGAGCGATTCGCACATGGGTTTCAAACCCTGGAAGACAACACCGAAGTCTTCTATCAAATGTCGGAATTTTACGACCCAGAATGTGCCAGGGGGTTCCGCTGGAACGATCCCGCTTTCGGCATCCAGTGGCCGGAGGACGTCCGGGTGATTTCGCAGAAGGATTTGGCATACCCGAACTTCACGAACACGATCATTCGCGCCTGATGGATTTTGTCGATCTCAAGAAAGTGCAAGACCAACCGAATCTCGGGCACGCCATGCACCGATTCGTGGGCGAGTTGTTTCCAATTTGTCGAAGTATCACCGGGGACGGGCTCCGGGACACTCTTCGTCTGATCAAGACCCGCATTCCCCTGGAATTTCACGAAGTGCCAAGTGGAACACCGGTGTTCGATTGGACCGTGCCTCTCGAGTGGAACATTCGGGATGCGTACATCGCGGATCCGAGCGGCAGGCGTTTCGTGGATTTCAAGCAGTGCAACCTCCACGTCGTGAGTTACAGCCGACCGGTCAAGAAGAAAATGCGCCTCGCCGAGCTTCAAGAACACCTCTTTACGCTTCCTGAACATCCCGATTGGATTCCCTATCGCACTACGTATTACAACGAAGGCTGGGGCTTTTGCCTGAGTCATCGTCAATATGTGGATTTGCCGGATGTCGAGTATGACGTGTGCATCGACTCGACTCTGGAGCCAGGATACCTCACCTACGGCGAATGTGTCTTGCCAGGAGACAGTTCGGACGAGGTGCTGATTTCCTGTCATGTGTGTCATCCTTCGTTGGCGAACGACAATCTGTCTGGGATTGCGGTCACCACCTTTCTGGCCCAAGCACTGGCGGCCGTGACGCGACGCTACTCCTATCGTTGTGTGTTCATTCCCGGCACGATCGGATCGATTACGTGGTTGGCAAGAAATCAAGACAAGGTTCATCGCATCAAACACGGGTTGGTTGTAACCGGAGTAGGGGATTCGGGTTCCATCACGTATAAACGCAGCCGTCGGGGGGACGCAGACGTCGACCGAGCGGCCGCTCATGTGCTTCGCCATTCAGGAAGACCGCATCAGATCATCGACTTTTTCCCCTACGGGTATGATGAGCGGCAATACTGCTCTCCTGGATTTAATCTGCCGGTCGGTTGCCTTATGAGAACGCCACATGGGCAATATCCGGAGTACCATACGTCAGCCGACAACCTGGACTTTGTCCGTCCGCAGGCCTTGGAAGAGACACTGCACACGTGTCTGAAGATTCTGTGCGTATTAGAAAATAATCGAACCTATTGCAGCACTAATCCGCACTGCGAGCCGCAACTCGGCAAGCGAGGCCTCTACCGAGCCATCGGTGGTCAGAAGAACGGTGCTGTCGATGAAATGGCGTTGCTGTGGGTTTTGAACTTAGCCGATGGACGGCATTCGCTGCTCGACATTGCGGAGCGCGCCGGTACCCCGTTCGAAACAATCCATGCAGCGTCGGAGGCGCTTGCCCATCACGGACTACTGCGATGACGAAGGAGGCCGGGTGACCACACTTTTACCCGAGGAGGGGACACATGAATAACTCGGTCTATTTCGATGCGCCGCTGAACGACGACATTCGGAGACAGATGCTGTTTGACGGTCAACTGTTCGTCTATTCCCCGAGGAAGAGCACGTTGGCGTTTGTCGAGTTTGCGCGGAAGCTGATTGAGGAGGCTTTCGCCCCCTATGACCCTGAGAAAGCTCAATATCACATGCCGGTCGAGCGGTATGCGGAGATACTGGGGAAACTCAAACCGCACTTCATTCATCATCCAGAATCGAAAAAACATGTGCAGGCTGTTCTGTCCGACTTGGGCTGCGATCTGGAAAAGACCTACTTCGACGTGCCGAAGATGCGAAGCTCGACCAGTGATAACTATCTCACGACAGGTATTGCCTACGCCTGGCATCCGCACCGCGATACGTGGTATTCGGCTCCTCCTTGCCAGATCAACTGGTGGATCCCGATCTATGAGATTCGCCCGGACAACGCCATGGCCTTTCACCCTGGATACTGGAATCGGCCCGTTCGTAACAACTCCAAAGGATACAATTACTATCTCTGGAACCAATGCCATCGAGGTAAACACGTCGCTCAATATCTCAAGGAGGATCCACGGCCGCTCCCACGCGCAACCGAGCCGATGGAGTTAGACCCCCAGCTTCGCTTGATCGTGCCGGTCGGCGGGATCATCATGTTTTCTGCTGCCCAGATGCACTCCAGTGTCCCTAACACGTCTGGAAAGACGCGGTTCAGCATCGATTTCCGGGTCGTGCACCTGGACGACGTGGCGTTGAAGCGTGGAGCACCGCGCACCGATGAAGAATGCACGGGAACCACCATGAGAGATTATTTGCGTGGAACTGACCTTTCCCACATTCCCGATGACTTGGTCGCCCTTTACGATGACGGCACGGCCACGCAGGGGGAGATCCTCTACGAGCACAAAGGCTGATCGATACCCGCATGCCAAACGCTTCGTCGTTTCAGCCCAGCGGAACAGAACTGCGAGTGCATGACGTAATCGGGTTAGTGCCTGCAGCGGGGAGAGCCAAACGGATTGCCCCGTTGCCCTGTAGCAAGGAGCTCTATCCGATTGGCTTCGATCGGAAAGCAGAAAACGGAGAGCCTCGTGCGAAGGTTGTGAGTGAGTATCTCCTTGAAAAATTCAGAAGGGCGCACATTCGAAAGGCGATCCTTGTCATCCGCGAGGGGAAATGGGACATTCCGGCTTACTTCGGGGATGGCAAGACTGTCGACCTGGACTTGGCGTATGTGGTGATTGCGGCGTCTTGCGGACCACCCGACACCATCGATCGGGCCTATCCATTTGTAGCACACAAGCGGATCGCCTTCGGGTTTCCTGACATTCTGTTTGGCCCCGACGACGTCTTCGCTCGATTGCTAGAGCATCAGGCAAGCCGCGGCTGCGACGTAGTCCTGGGTTTGTACCCAGCTCACGATACCCGCCTGATGGACATGATCGACTTGGACGACCACGGCAGAGTGCGCGCGATTTTTCTCAAGCCAAAGGAAACCCACCTTAAGTATGCTTGGATCTGTGCCGTCTGGGCTCCGACATTCACGGAGTTCTTGCACGACTTCCTGAGATCCCACAAGACAAGAAATGGCTTGGCAGCATTAGCGAATCTTCGCATTGATCCCCAGGGGGACTTGCCGGTAGGCGCTGTACTTCGGGCAGCAGTATGTAAGGGCTTACATGTAGAAGGCGTTGTCTTTCCACAGGAAACATATCTCGATATTGGAACCCCCAGCGATCTTTGCCGTGCTGTCCAGCAATATGCGGAGATCAGGAACAGGAAGGGAAGCGGACGCGAGCATGAAGTTTGAGAAGTCACGGGCACTCCAAACAACCGCTCATCGGCTCATCCCTGGGGGGTGCCATACGTATGCAAAGGGGGACGACCAATACCCCGAACATGCCCCTGGCTTTTTGCTGCGTGGAGAGGGATCCCATGTTTGGGATGTAGATGGAAACGAATTTATCGAATACGGCATGGGACTGCGATCTGTGTCGCTAGGGCATGCTTACAAACCCGTAGTTGATGCCGCGTGCAGGCAAATGGCGTTGGGTACCAATTTCACTAGACCCATGCCGATCGAAGTCAAGTGCGCAGAGGAGTTGCTGAGCATCATCCCTGGCGCAGATATGGTGAAGTTTGCCAAGAACGGATCCGATGTGACGAGCGCTGCGGTTCGCCTGGCCAGGGCCTATACGGGCAGAGACCTTATTGCTGTCTGCTCCGATCACCCGTTTTTCTCCGTGGATGACTGGTTCATTGGCTCTACACCCATGAACGCCGGGATCCCCGCAGCCGTTCGAGAACTGACCGTGACATTCAAGTATAACAATCTCTCCAGCCTTGAAGTTCTTTTTGATCAGTATCCCAACCGAATAGCCTGTGTCATCATGGAAGCTGAGAAGGAAGCCGAGCCGTCTCATGGTTTTCTTCAGGGGGTGCAAGAACTCTGCAAAGCCAAGGGTGCGCTTTTTGTCCTCGACGAAACGATCACGGGCTTTAGGTGGCACCTGGGAGGTGCCCAGGGCTACTACGAGCTTACTCCGGATCTGTCTACGTTCGGGAAAGCTCTGGGCAACGGGTTTGCCGTAGCTGCCCTTGTAGGCAAACGAGAGATCATGCGACTTGGCGGGTTGGATCATGACAGGGAGCGAGTCTTTCTCCTGTCGTACACTCATGGAGCCGAGAGTCACTCACTGGCTGCTGCATGCGAAGTAATCCGAATTTATAAGGCTGAGGCGGTCATTGAAGCTCTTTGGGGAAAGGGGAGAATGCTCAAGCAAGGGCTTCAGAAGGCAATCGAAGAAGAGAAATTGACCCCATATTTCAAAGTACTTGGGAAACCCTGCTGTTTGATCTATTCAACCTTGGACCAAGAGCAACGGCCTTCTCAATTGTTCAGGACATTATTTCTTCAGGAAACAATCAAACGAGGAATCATTGCTCCTTCCTTTGTCATTAGCTATTCCCATAGTGAAGCGGATATTCGCAGGACCATCGAGGTCGTCCATGAGGCACTGGTCATCTACAAAAAGGCTATTCAAGAGGGTATCGACAAGTATCTTGAAGGCCGATCGGTCAAGCCCGTGTTTCGCCGATTCAATTGAACCGTGCGCTCTCTGCTGGAAAAGTAGAACTGGTTCTGCGAGCTTCTGACATTGGACAGAGAACTGTGGGTAATGACGTTTCCTAGTGGGTGCACACGAAGACAAATTATCATGGCGACACTTGCAGCATTGCTGGGCATGAAGACAGTGTCTGTCCTCCACGCTGCTCCTTGCAGGAGGCCGCCTGAGTCTCAAGAGAGGAAGAAAGAACGGATTACCTCGGAAATTTCTGCCCCAGATGCAGGGTGTGAAGGGGTTTTCGGCAGTGCGTCAGCGGAATACGCAGCGTTGGCAACGCTGGTCGATCTTCTTCTCCCCACAGAAGCCAACAGTCCTGGAGCGGTCGAGGCCCGCGTCGCCCAAAAGATCAACGCGTCCCTTGCCACAGACCCTTCTAAACGAGATCTCTACTCAGTGGGTCTTGCGTCATTTGAGCACCTGGCTCAGTCCCGATGGAAGACCAGCTTCATCGGTCTATCGCAATCTCTGCAGATTGAACTGATCTCGTTTGTCGACGAAGCCGCCAATGCCGTGTATGCCGAAGCCAACACATTCATGTCGAAGATCCGTCGAAAATTGCAATACTGGTATTACGTGAAGTGGCTAGAATTGTCTCCCCTCATAGCCTTCTGGCGGCAGCTTCAGGACGACGCGATGGTTCAGTTCTATGCCGATTCGATCGCCTGGGCTTGGCTCGGTTATGAGGGCCCTCCCTTTCCTCTCGGCTACCTCAACCGACCTGCGCAGCCTCGAGCCTAGCCATCTCTTCACCGCCCGGTATGACTAACTTGAAGCTTCATCCGGATCCTTACGACGTCGTCGTCGTCGGCTGCGGAGCCGGTGGGTCGGTCGTGGCCAAGGAGTTGGGGGAAGCGGGAATGTCCGTCGTTGTGTTGGATGCCGGTCCACGCTTCAATCCCGAGCGAGACTACCGTTCAGACCGTCCAGACTTTCCGGTTGGAGCATGGAAGGTATTTGAACCAGCCGATCCTCGGCAGGATCTCTATACAGCCGGACCGCAGGGATTTCGCTATGTGCGTGTGAAGGGTATTGGCGGGACCACGGTGGTCAGTTGGGGAGTTTCGCCGAGATTGCATGAATCCGACTTTCGCGTGCGCAGCCTGGACGGTGTGGCGGAGGATTGGCCAATCGGCTATGCGGATTTGGAACCGTACTACACCCGCGTGGAATACGAGCTTGGCATGTCCGGTCCAGAAGGGGCGGAGCGCAATCCATTCGATTCCCCAAGAAGTCAACCATTCCCAACGCCTCCTCACCGCATGACGAGGGCCGGAGAAATCGTTGCCCAAGGAGCGAGAAAGCTTGGGCTTCATCCGTTCGTTCCTGCTTTGGCGATTCCCACAAAGAGCTGGGGGGGGCGTCCTGCTTGTGTGGAAGCGGGCGTGTGCGGCTACGGATGTCGGATCTCAGCCAAGTCCAGTGCTGATGTTACCTATGTCCGCAAGGCTGAGGCGACCGGAAGAGTGACAATTCTGGAATGTTGCATGGCGCGCGAGATCACGATCGATTCGTCCAATAAGGCGCGCAGCGTTATATTCTTGGACCGAGAGGGTCGGGAGCAAGAGGTGTGGACTCGAGCTGTCGTCCTTGCCGCGAACGCCATCGAGACGCCTCGCCTGCTGCTAATGAGCACGTCTCGCCTCTATCCCAAGGGACTGGCGAATTCCAGTGGACTGGTCGGCAAGTATTTGACGGAACACCTAGACGCAGGAGCACGGGCCAGATTTGTTCAGCCATTGGAGCCCTGGAAAGGGGTGCCTATCTCGTTAATGGTGCAAGACTATTACGAAACGAGAAAACACCGCGCCTTCGCCCGTGGATGGTTACTCGAAGTCTCGACGGCAGGAAACTGGCCTATCCCGGTGGCCCGGCGTGTAGGGGGATGGGGAAAAGACCACAAGGCACGGATGAAAGAGCGGTTCGGCCATGAACTTGAAGTATTTGCTCAGGGAGAGCAGATCCCCGACATCCGCAATCAAGTGACGCTCGATCCCGATGTGAGGGACAGCTTCGGATTGCCGGTTCCAAGGCTCGAGAGCCAGCCACGGGGCAATGATCTTGCCATGCTGAAGGCGATGGAGAGGAGTCTCATCGATCTGCTCGAGGCTTCTGGCGCGTCTCAGATCGTGGAGGCATGGTCCCACAGGCCCGGTGCCTCTATTCACTATATGGGGACCTGTCGAATGGGGAATGATGCTCGCACGTCCGTGGTCGATCGATGGGGCAGGACACATGACGTTCCGAATCTGTTCATTACGGATAGCAGCGTCTTTGTCACCGGTGGGGCCGCCCATCCGACCTTGACGTTAATGGCATTGGCGGCGCGCACGGCGGAATATATGGTCAAGCTGTTTAAGAGAGGAGACCTCTAGGAGGGATATGGCCGTTTACGTGCTGGGCATCTCCGCGTTCTATCATGATTCGGCCGCTGCCTTGCTGAAGGACGGCGACATTGTCGCCGCTGCCCAGGAGGAGCGGTTTACCCGCGTCAAGCACGATTCTCGCTTTCCCGCCCATGCTGTGAGGTATTGCCTGCAGGAAGCCGGGATCCGGGTTGTAGATCTCGATTATGCGGTTTTCTATGAAAAGCCCTATTCCAAGTTCGAACGGTTGTTAGAAACATACTTGCAGATTGCACCGAACGGGTTCCAGTCTTTTCGGCGGTCGATTGGCCTCTGGGCAAAGCACCGACTCAGGATCAAGGAAGAGATCCTGGAAGGACTCGGCGAGAGCTTTCGCGGAGAACTGTGCTTTACCGATCATCATGAATCTCATGCGGCGAGCGCCTTTTTCCCCTCGCCCTTCGAAGAGGCAGCCGTTCTGACTCTGGATGCCGTCGGGGGATGGGGAACCAGCTCGATCGGTCTGGGCCATGGCAATCGGTTGACGTTGACCCACGAAATGCGCTTCCCCCACTCCCTCGGCATGTTATATTCAGCCTTTACCTTTTACACAGGATTTAAGGTCAATTCCGGAGAATATAAGATGATGGGATTGGCTCCGTATGGCCGGCCAATCTACGTCAAGCGGATTATGGACAACCTCCTGGAACTGCGCCCGGATGGCTCCTTGTGGCTCGACATGAGTTATTTCAACTACTGCCAAGGCCTGACGATGACCTCGGACAAGTTTCATGCATTGTTCGAGGGGCCTCCGCGCAAACCGGAGAGCGAGATTACCCAGAAAGTCATGGATATCGCTGCATCGATCCAGGTGGTCTGCGAAGAGGTCGTCCTACATGCCGCCCGGCATGTCTATCGCTTGACCGGATCGCACAATCTCGTGATGGCCGGAGGAGTAGCCCTGAATTGCGTGGCCAATGGACGGCTCCTTCGTGAGGGACCGTTCCAACACCTGTGGATTCAACCTGCCGCTGGCGACGCCGGCGGAGCACTGGGAGCTGCGCTGCTTGCGTGGCATCATCTGCTCGGCCAGGCGCGTCGCGTGGGGCAAACCGATAGCCAAAAAGGCTCGCTGCTCGGTCCGTCGTTCACGAATGAGGACATCGGCCTCTATCTGGACTCGGTCGGGGCCGTCTACGAGTATGTCCCCGATGAGGATCAGCTCTTGACGACGGTCGCCGATCTCATCGCCCAGGAAAAAGTTGTGGGATGGTTCCACGGACGGATGGAATACGGACCGCGGGCGTTGGGCAGCCGCAGCATCATTGGCGATCCACGGTCTCCGCGCATGCAACAGGTGATGAACGTCAAGATCAAGTTCCGTGAATCGTTTCGCCCTTTCGCGCCTTGTGTCCTGAAAGAGCAAGCACACGAGATTTTCGAGCTGGAAGAGGGACAGGACAGTCCCTACATGCTCCTTGTGGCTCCGATTCGAGAGAAGTGGCGCAGACACCTGACGGAAGAGGAGCGACGCCGCATGGAGGACCCTGATTTACGCATACGGGTCGCCGTTCCGAGGTCGACCTTGCCGGCTATTACGCACGTCGATTACTCCGCGCGGATTCAGACGGTCGATGCCGAAAGGCATGGGCGGTTTTATCGGCTGCTGCGGCGTTTTTATGAACGGACCGGCTGTCCGGTAATGATCAACACCAGTTTCAACATCCGCGGCGAACCGATCGTGTGCACGCCGGAAGATGCGTATCGGTGCTTTATGGCGACCGATATGGATGGCCTGGTTCTTGAGAATTACCTTCTGCTGAAGGCGAACCAGCCCCAGGGCGCGCTCGACGATGCCGAGTCGTACAAGGCCCAGTATGCGTTAGATTGAGGTTCCCATGCTTGTGCCATTGCATCCACGACGAGCCTGGCTGCAAAGCTTCTGGATCGTCGTGTGTTCGATGAGCGGGCTGCTGATCGGAGCGTTGCTGGCGTTTCACTGGGGACCTGCGGGGATAGTGGCGGGTGTGCTGGTCGGAGCGCTACTGGGCTACACCGGATTGCTGGCTCCAACCGTGGCCCGAGGTCCGTACCGACTGTGGTATCGACTCACGGAGCTCTATTGCCGTGTGGTGCGACTCGCCGTGAAGGCGGTGTGCTATTTTGTGATTGTCCTCGTCGTGGGGCGTAGGAACTCGTCGATGTTGTTCGAGCGGCCGACTGCGATGGCCTCGATGTGGATTCCGCGCAATCCACTGCCGGCGGCGAATTATCCATACGAATACGAGAGCGAGACCGGAGGGGCTAAGCCACGTTCATGGGTCCCGGTCTATCGCGCGTGGGCCCGCTCGTCTGGAAACAGATGGGCGCTCTCGTTGCTGCCTTTTCTCATGCTTCTGTCGTGGCTTGAACCGGAACAAGACCGCGTCTTTCCGGCTGGCATCTACACACTCTTCTAAGCCTGATGGCTTTCGCGGAAGGGGCAAGAACTTTGCATCGATACGGGCTGGCGCTGCTTGCATCGGGGGTCGCCCTTGTCCTCGTGTCGCCGCTACTCGTGCTGGGGGCTCCTCTGTTCCTTGCAATCGGGTTGATACGATGGACTGCCCGAAAGCTGGAGCCGTCTGTCAAGCGCTGGCAGGACCTTTACGAATTCGATCCCTTACTCGGTTGGAGAGTCACAAGCGATCTCAATTGCTATGTCCTCGAAGAGCGCGACGATGTCTTTCATGTGGTGACGGATCAATTTGGATGGGCCGGCAGAGCAACCATCGCTGAAAGCGACATGATCGTCGTCGGGGATTCTCACGCATGGGGCTACGGCGTTGATCATGACAAGGCGTTTTTCAATCTGAATCCGAGTCTTCGGATCAAAACAATCGGTGCTCCTGGATACAATCTCGTCCAGGAACTGTTGCTGTTGGAGCAAGTGGCCTCTCAACTGAAAGGGAAGCTTGTCGTGTGGTTCGTCTACATCGGCAACGACTTATCCGACAACCTTACTCCAGAAATGGATGGCTATCGGACACCGTTTGTGCGGCAGGTTCAGAGAGACAACCGATGGGAGATCGTGACGAGCCATCTGTCTCCCACTAAGTGGACCTGCAGCAACAATGTGAAATGGCACCATGCTCATGCCGTGCTCGCGGCTCTTCATAGCGAAACCGCCTTCGCCAAGCGGGCCTACGCTGCCTGTGAGGCTCTCTTGGCTCGCGGCAGCCACCTCTGCCGCGAGGTCGGAGCGGAACTTGTCGTGGTCTCCATTCCGGCCATTGTGACGATCAGCGAGGCCCACATGCGGGCGATGTGCGCGGCCAGGTCGTTTAATGTGCCCGTCGACCGCGGCCTGCCAGACCACAAGCTGAACGACATGTGCGCCAGACTCGGGATTCGCTACGAGTCGTTGACATCACGCCTCGAGGTTCGTCATTACAAGGAACGTGACGATCACTGGACCGAAGAGGGGCATCGCCAGGTGGCGGAGGTGCTCCGGGATCTGTACTGTCAATTTCGGAGCAGCGCTGGGCCTGTCCGATCGTCACACGACGATGACCATCGGCTCGTTTCTGTCTCGCACTAATGGTCGAGTCGAACGACATCACTCGGCATGACCTCGCTCTCTAATTCGCCTGCTAGAAACTCCGCCCAACCTTCTCTAAGCTGGTCTGTCCTTGTCGCGCTGTTAGCCCTGGAAGGCTCCTGCGCTCTTGCTCTGTTAGCCCTTTATAAAAAGGGATCGCAAGAGTTTTCTGTGTTCGTTCAGACCAACGCCGGGGTGCTTTTTGTCACCAGCCTGGCCATTCTTACCGTCTCGGCGGCATGGATAGGTCTCACGTATTGTGTCGGTCAGGGGCGTGCGAAGCGGGCGGTTCAGCTCACGCTGGCGATGAACTTGGTGACTCTTAGCGTGGGTCTGCTATGCAGCGAACTCGTACTTCGGCTTCTTGCCAAGCCGACTCCGCACGGTGACGTCGTTAACGGCATGCTGCTGGTTCCGAAGAACTGGGACCGGCTGCGAGATCACTACCGTGCACTATGGGAGAAAGCTTCCCGGGATCAACCGGCAGGGCCTGCGTCAGATGTCGGCTACATCGTGTACGATCGAGATCTGGGTTGGTCAATCGGACCCAACCGTAGGAGCGCGAATGGACTTTATTGGTCCAATTCTCAAGGCTTACGTGCCCCCCGCCCGGGCGAGAGCTTTCCGCTTCCGCGATCCACGCCCTGGATTGTTGCATTGGGCGACTCTTTCACATTCGGCGAAGAGGTGGCCTACGAGGACACATGGGCAGCGCGGCTTGAGAAGCTCCTCGGAAACCGCTTTGCCGTGGCGAACTTCGGTGTAGGGGGATATGGCGTCGATCAAGCGTATCTGCGCTATCTACGGGATGTGCGGCCGTGGCATCCCACCGTTGCCGTGCTGGGCTTCATTTCTCACGATCTATTCCGATCGATGTCGGTGTACCCGTTTTTGAGTAATCCTGAATGGGAGATCCCGTTTTCCAAGCCGCGGTTCCTTGCAACTGCAGAAGGGCTTCAGCTACTCAACGTGCCCACCATTCCACCCGCCATGATCTTTGCTCAGTCAGCGGTCGGCAAGCTGCCTTATGTTCATTATGACAGGGGCTACATGCCGTCGGAGTGGCAGTGGGAGTGGTACCACTTCTCCTACGTCGCACGGTTTCTGCTGACCAGGTTTCCGCGGTGGATGCCCATCAATGCCAATGCCTCCGAAGAGGCGGTCTTCGCACTCAACGAACGTATCTTGCGCTCGTTCATCCAACAGACAACCGAGGCCGGCACGATTCCGGTGATTGTCTATTTTCCCACCGCTGGGGACTTTCGCCCTGAACGACCGAATCTTACCGGTAAGAGGTTCCTCCAACGGACCGGCATCCCGTATGTCGATCTGACCTCTTGTGTGTTACGGCTTCCCGACGCGGAGCGGTTCACGCCTGGCGGGCATTACTCACCACGCACCAACGCCCTCGTGGCCGAGTGTCTGGCTCAACACCTCCGTCAGATTCTGCCCACGCTGAAACAGTCATAGGTTGGCGGAGTTCCCCTATGGGTCTCAAGGAGGGGCCATCCATGAGCACAACAACCCCGACAGTTAGTGTCCTCATTCCAACCTACAACCGAGCCGGCTTCCTCAAACAGGCGATTGACAGTGTCCTGGCACAGACATTCGGCGAGTTCGAGTTGGTGATTTCTGACAATGCCTCGACAGACAATACCCAAGCGATCGTCGAATCCTACTCGGATCCGCGCATCGTCTATTCACGGAATCCTTTCAACCTCGGCTGGCACGCCAATATGAAACGCTGCCTGGCTCTGGCTCGTGGGGAATACGTGACCTTCCTCCCTGATGACGACCTGATGATGCCCGAAAACCTCGAATGCAAGGTCAGCGTGCTCCGGCGTTATCCTCGTGTCGGATTAGTGCACTCACGATTTCACATGATCGACGAGAACGGCCGGATTATCCGGAACAGGACGAATTGGGGGCATGGGCCGGAGCGAGAGCGTGATGTCATCGAACCGGGCCACGAGGTGCTCAAGCGCATGCTCACCGGCTTTTGCGAAGTCAATTTGCCGACAGCCATGTGGCGCAAGGACGTCCGTGAGCGCATTGGCGAATGGACCGATGTGCTACATCACTGCGACGACTACGAGTATTGGATGCGGATTGCCGTGTTTTATGATGTTGCGTATTTGGCCTCACCGCTGATCAAGTGGCGATGGCACAAGGGGAGTCTGACCAGTCAGCATATAACAAAAGAAGAACGCGGCACCGGAGTCACAGCCGACAGTCTTTGCGAACAGTTAATGGCGAAACGTCTGGTGCTAGAACAGTATGGACAGTGGATTCCCGACGCTGCTGCACTGAAGCGAATGGTTCGCCAGGAAACCCGTAATCGAGTCGTTCATCAGGCAGATGTCATGATGGATCATGACGGTGCCCAACGAGAAGCGAGGGTGTTTCTTCTCAAGATGTGCCGTAGATTTTCCGATCTGTGTCTGTCGTTCAACGTTTGGAAAACGTTTATGAAGACCGTTCTAAGCCCTCGCAGTGTGCGAATCTTGAAAACCATCGGCTGGCGGTAAGTGGCCTGCCCGCTACCGGCGTCTCTGCACTGGCAACCGTGGTCAATCGAGGTTGGAGACTCAATGAAAAAGACGTGGACAATAGCCTGGTGCCATAACGCTGACGCCGGCGGATCCAAACGGTTCGCGTTTGAAATGGTACGGGAACTGTCGAAGCGAGGCCATGTTATTGATGAAGTCATCATTCGCGGTTCTGTAGCAAACTCCGACTATTTGCCTCTCAAGCCTTTTGTCCGGACTTCGACGGAGATCATCCTCGAGAGTCCTAATCTGTCTCGCTTGCGACCCTACTTGATCTATTCGACGGCGCTACTGGCCGATGCGTTATGGAAAACTCGTAAGCAGCAGCGGGACCTACAGATCCTTGCGGGCGCGCTCAATAGGTCAGACTATGACCTTGTACACATCGACCAGTATCCTTTCTGCCGGACTACCAACATTCTGCCGTATCTTCATCACCCGACCGTTTTGTATAGCCACGAGCCGTCCTCAGCTCGATACCTGCATGTCAACGGACTTCGAGCCGTGCAGAGGTTTTCAGGGCGTAAGGGGCTCTACACCCGAGTGTGCGAAGGGTTGCACCGCTTAGCCGATCACGTGCTCGACCGGCACGATATTCGCCTGACCAATCACGCGCAAGCCATTCTGGTCAATTCGCTGTTTTCCCGTGAGGTCTTCTTCCAGCGATACGGTCGCCTGTCTTCGGTATGTCGTTACGGAGTTGATTGTCACACTTTTCGTCCGTTGTCACTGAGTGTGGAGCCGATGGTTGCCTCGATTGGTCGCCTTGTGAACGCTAAACAACATCACCTGGTTGTCGAAGCGGTTGGGAGGATCGGTGAACCGGAAAGGCCTCGCATGGTCATCGCCACGCCGGAGTCCCTCGATCGCGTCAGAGACCGAGACTACAGTGCTGCGCTCGAGCAGTTAGCAAAAGACAAAGGTGTGGCCTTGGACATTTGGTATCGTCCGAGCCAACACGCCCTGGCCAGCCTGTATAACCAGGCCGTAGCCTTGATTTTTGTGCCGATCATGGAGCCCTTTGGTCTCGTTGCCATCGAGGCCATGGCTTGTGGCACGCCGGTCATTGGGGTGAGGGAGGCTGGCATCAGAGAGTCGGTCATCGATGGGGTCAACGGGTTATTGGTTGATCGTGATCCCGGAGAAATCGCCGCGGCAATTCTTCGCCTTATGAGGGATTCTGGGCTTCGTACGGCGATGAGCCATCAGGCGGTGGAGTATGTTCGCCAACGGTGGACCTGGCAACAGGCAGCTGACTGTTACGAAGAGGCGGTTCGAAGGCTCTTGGCGGCCGAACGGAGGGCATGATGGCTCAACGGCTTACCCGGTTATCCGACAGCAAGCAGGGCATGGGGAACCATGCCGCATCTACGCCTCCTCTTACGCTTCATCGCTGCGACCGGTTTGTCGCACGGACGATGAACTGGCTGTATGACCACCTTCGATTTGTCCCGGATGTCCGCCAGTTAGTTCTGTGCGATGCGCTCCAACACCGCGATGAATTCCCCGAGCTTGAGGCTTGGTGTTTGAATCCGCACAGTTTGACCCGTCGGCTGTGGCGAAAACTGGCCGGTCAGCGACCGTATCTTGTGGATGTGATCCGTATCAAAGCTCGCCATCCCCGTGTTCTGCATTCTCACTTCGGCTACGTCGCCGCGGAAGACTTTGGACTCCAGGAGGCATTGGGGGTTCCATGGGTGGTGGGATTCTACGGCGCCGACGTGTATCAATTGGGCCTGCTCTCTCAGTGGCAAGAAACCTACATGCGCCTGTTCGAGCGCCTCGCTCTCGCGCTGGCTCTCGGTCCGGTTATGGCCGATCGCCTGCAGAAGATGGGTTGTCCCTCCGAGAAGGTGAAAGTTCATCCGCTCGGCGTCGAGGTCGACACTCTGCCGTTTCGGCCGCGCGTCCTCAAGCCTGGCGAGCCGTTGAAGCTCCTCTTCGCCGGGACGTTCCGCGAGAAGAAGGGCATTCAGTATGTCCTCGAGGGCATGGCATTGGCGCATCGCCGTGGCGTTAACCTGCACCTCGATCTAGTGGCCGGTGCAATGGGCAAGAGCGAAGAAGAAGACACTCGCCACGCTGTTTTCGCCGCGATCAGACGATTGGGACTCGAACATGTGGTCAGCTATTCTCCGCTGCTTCCTTTCCGAGAATTGCTAGGACTGGCTCTCAACTGTCATCTGTTTCTTGCGCCCAGCGTGACCGCGGCTAACGGGGATTGCGAAGGGACCCCATTCGTTCTGCAACAGATGATGGCCACGGGAATGCCGGCCATTGCCACCGTGCATTCCGACATTCCGTTCATCTTTGGGGACTTGAAGTATTTGCTCGTGCCCGAACGAGATTCGAAGGCCATTGCTGACCGGCTGCAATCCTATGCCGAGCATCCGGAACAGTTGATCTCTGACGGAATCGCCATGCGAAACCGTCTCCGCTCTACGTTCGACGTCCGCCGCTGCGCTGCGGAACTGGCCAAGATCTATCAATCGTTGATGACATCATGACGAAAGCCCCTCGAAGAGGGGAAGGAGGAGCACATGCGCGTCCTGATCACCGGTGGAGCGGGTTTCCTCGGCAGTCACTTGTGCGATGCCTTGATCGAACGCGGCCATGAAGTCGTTTGTCTAGACAATTTCTGCACCGGCCGTCCGGATAATATCGCTCACTTGATGGGTCATGAACGATTCAGGTTCATTAAGTACAACGTGTGCGACTACCTGCACATCGACGGACCGCTGGATGCTGTCATGCATTTCGCGTCACCCGCCAGCCCGCAGGATTATTTAGAGATGCCGATTGCCACGCTGAAGGTCGGAGCGTTGGGCACTCACAAAGCCCTCGGCCTGGCCAAGGCGAAGAATGCGCGGTTTCTGCTGGCCAGCACTTCCGAGGTTTACGGTGATCCTCTTGTCAATCCACAACCGGAAAGCTATTGGGGCAATGTGAACCCGATCAGTCCTCGGGGGGTGTATGACGAAGCGAAACGTTTTGCGGAAGCCATGACCATGGCTTATCACCGGTATCACGGACTCGACACGCGTATCGTTCGGATCTTCAACACCTACGGTCCTCGGATGAGGCCGAACGATGGGCGCGTCGTCTCCAATTTCATTGTGCAAGCCCTTCAGGGTAAGCCACTCACGGTCTTTGGCGATGGCACTCAAACTCGAAGTTTCTGCTATGTGGATGATTTGGTCCGTGGTATTCTCGCCCTGCTGATGGCCGACTCCGACAGATCTATCGAGAAACGGACTGACCGGACGCGTTTCTTGACTACGCCCCAGGAGAGTCTTTCCGAAAGCGTTCACGATCCGATGAACCTGGGCAATCCACGAGAATTGACGGTCAACGGGATCGCTGAGCTCGTGATACAACTTGTCGGGGTGAAGATTCCCATCGAATACCGCCCCTTGCCTGCCGATGATCCGCGCGTTCGACGCCCAGACATCCGCCGAGCCAAGACGTTGCTCGGTTGGGAACCGCGCATCGATCTCGAGGATGGGCTCAGATTGACAATCGAATACTTCCGAAAAGTTCTGTGAAGACAGCCTCCGTGAAGGAGGTCACACTCCTAGCCGTTCGCTCTGCGCTGCTGGCCAGTTTTGCCATGGAGCCCGCATGAAGATCCTTTCCGTTGTCGGCGCCCGCCCGAATTTCATGAAAATTGCGCCCCTGATCCGCGAAATGCGGAAGTATCGACACATAACGTCGCGGTTGGTTCACACGGGCCAGCATTACGATGTGCAAATGGCCGGACAGTTTTTCCGTGATCTGGAAATCCCTGCTCCCGATATCTGTCTGGAGGTTGGATCAGGATCACATGCCTATCAGACCGCTGAAGTCATGAAACGATTAGAGCCGGAGATCGTGCGGGAACGACCGGATCTTGTCATAGTGGTCGGGGACGTCAATTCCACCATGGCGGCCGCGTTGACTGCCGTGAAACTGATGATCCCTGTGGCCCATGTCGAAGCCGGCCTGCGCAGTTTCGACCGCACAATGCCGGAAGAGATCAATCGGGTGGTGACCGACGCCGTCTCCGATTTCCTGTTCGTCACGGAGGAAAGCGGCGTGCAGAATCTTCTCGCTGAGGGAGTGGACAAGCACAAGATCTTTTTGGTCGGCAATGTGATGATCGATTCACTAGAGGCTTTTCGCCGACTTTGGAGTCGATCCGACATCCGTGCGAAGCTGGGATTAACAGGGCGTCAGTACGGCGTGGTGACGCTGCACCGGCCTTCTAATGTCGATCACCCTGACACGCTTGGCCGAATTCTGGAGGCGCTCCAGAAGATCGGGCAGTCTCTGCCGATCGTGTTTCCCATCCATCCTCGTACCAGAAAAGCACTCGAACGAGTTGGCGTAGCCGGTTGTGGTCTTCGCCTTGACATGCCCGTTGTCACGGGCAACGCGGTCTACGGCCTCGACCCATTAGGGTATCTGGACTTCATGGCCCTGGTGGCCGGAGCGCGACTTGTGCTGACGGATTCCGGTGGTATTCAGGAAGAAACGACCGCACTCGGTATCCCCTGCCTGACCATTCGCGAGAACACAGAACGTCCGGTGACCGTGACTCATGGGACCAATCGGCTGGTCGGCCTCTGTGCGGACACAATCGTCTATGAAGCCGAACAGGTGCTGGCAAGCCCGCCGCCCAAGCCGTCGCCGCCGCCGTTGTGGGATGGACACGCCTCCGAGCGGATCGTGTCGATCTTGCTCAAGCATTTCGGGCTGCACTCGTCTTAGACATGACCCTTTCTTCGGTAAGGGAGATTGTGGTGTGCCGCTTGAGTCATCAGCCGTTGTGGGATGGTTACGTTCAGCGGTCGGCCGGAGCAACCATCGGCCATATGTTCGCCTGGCAATCTGTGATCAGAGAGGCCTACGGCCATGAAGCATTCTATCTCATGGCCACGGACGGCAGCACCGTGAAGGGCATTTTCCCCCTCGTTTTAGTGAAAAGCTTTCTCGGAACCGCTCTGACCTCGATGCCGTTCATGGATTACGGCGGGATCTGCGCCGATGATCAGGAAACCGCGCAGGCATTACTGGATCATGCGATGCGCCTCATGCGCGAGCGGCACTGCCGGGTACTGGAGATTCGGCAAGCGTCTCCCGTGGTTCGAGTAGGTATTTCGCGTTCGGACAAGGTGAGTATGTTGCTCGATCTGTCCGGCGGAGTCGACACGCTCTGGCGGTCGTTGCCCGCCAAGGTTCGCAATCAGGTACGTAAGGCCGAAAAATCCGGGCTTACTGCGATCACCGGCGGACTTGAGCTCCTGGACGAGTTCTACAATGTCTTTGCCGTGAACATGCGGGACCTCGGTTCGCCTGTTCATTCCCAAACTTTTTTCCATCAGATAGGAATGGCGTTCGGCCCCAGAATGCGTGTGATTCTTGTCCGCCACGGGCAGAACACCGTGGGAGGCGCAGTTTGCCTGTTTTTCAAGGACACGATGCTCGTCCCGTGGGCGTCCTCGCTAAGGGAACACTTTGCCAAGTGTCCGAACAATCTCCTCTATTGGGAAGCCATTCAACACGGATGCAAGCACGGATACCGGACGTTCGATTTCGGCCGATCCTCCATAAATTCGGGAACCTTCGAGTTCAAGAAACAGTGGGGCGCTCAGCCACTGATGCTACCCTGGCAATTGCTGACGCAAGATGGCAGATTCGGCTCGACCCTATCGGTGAGTGACGGAAGATACCGTGTGCTTGCAGCAATCTGGCGTAGACTACCGGTGAGTGTCTCGCGAGTCCTTGGACCGCGTATTCGCAAGCACCTCACGAATTAGGCGTGAATGTCCATGTGCGGAATCGTCGGTCTCTATAACTGGCAGGAGCCCACCGAGGTAATCGGAGACTACCTCAGGCGGATGTGCCAGAGCATTGCGCACCGTGGGCCGGACGACGAGGGGGTGTTTTGTGCCCGAGGCATCGGCCTGGGCATGCGACGCCTGAGCATTATTGATGTGGCGGGTGGGCATCAGCCGATTTCCAACGAGGATGGCACGGTCACCGTAGTCTTCAACGGTGAAATCTACAATTACCGTGAGCTACGCGAGAGCTTATCTCGTCGCGGTCACCGCTTTCGAACCCAGACCGACACCGAAGTGATCGTTCACGCGTACGAGGAACAGGGCCCGGATTGCGTCAAACAATTCAACGGCATTTTCGCCTTCGCGCTATGGGATGCTCAGATCGGACGACTCTTTGTCGCCCGGGACCGAATGGGGGTGAAACCCCTCTACTATACCCACACCCCCCACGGGTTTGCCCTAGCCTCAGAGGTGAAAGCCCTGCTGACGATTCCTGAGGTCCCGCGCGTGCTCGATCCGGAGGCGGCTGCCCAATTCTTTCGCCTAGGCTTCGTGACTCCTCCCCACACCCTATTTGGTGGCATCCACAAGTTGCCGGCCGGGTGGCGATTGATCGCTGAGCACGGAACAGTGTACTTGCAGAAATATTGGGATCTCGACTTCGCTCGTCTCGATACCGTGCCGACTCTTGACGAGTGTTGCGAGGAACTGAGAACGGTCTTGCGGGAGGCGGTCATAAGCCAGATGGTCAGTGACGTACCGCTGGGCGCGTTTCTCAGCGGTGGGGTAGACTCGACTGCTGTGGTTGCGTTTATGCGGCAAGCGGCTACCAATGGCGTCCGGACGTACAGCATCGGGTTTGACACGCAATATGCCTATCACAACGAAGCGCCGTTCGCTGAAGCCGCGGCACGGGCGTTGGGGACGAAACACCAGACATTGATTGTTCGCCCCCATGTCGCTGATCTGCTTCCCAAGCTTGTCGAAATGCTGGATGAACCGTTGACCGATACGTCGTTCCTCCTGTCCTATCTGGTCAGCGAGCTCGCCAGCCGTGACGTCAAAGTCACGCTGTCCGGGTTGGGTGGCGATGAATTATTCGGGGGATATCGTCGCTATCTTGCACCTTCATTGAACCGCCTGGTGGCCTGGATCCCGGAGAACGTGCGGAGATCGATCGGGAGGCTGCTCGACCAGGGGCTTCGCGCGGACCGAGGGACGGTCTTGGGCAATCTTGGCCGCTACGGAAAGGCATGGGGACGGACCTTGGACCTTCCGATGGCACAGCAGTATGTCGGGCTTTTGTCGGTCCTGTCAGTCGAGTTGGTTAACACCCTGTTGAACCGTCCGGTGTCTGGCCCAGATCCGGGTGGCGACTTGATCGAGATCTATAATCGGGCTGGTGCCGAGACCCCGCTGGATCGTCTGGTGTACGTCGATGCAAAAACCGTCCTTCCGGAGAGCCTGCTTTTGCTCACCGACAAGATGGGGATGGCGAATTCGCTCGAGGTCCGTGTGCCTTTTCTTGATAACCGGGTCGTCGACTTCGTTCGTCGCGTTCCCGCTCATTATCGCGTGCGAAGATGGACCTTGAAGCGTCTGTTGAAAACCGCGCTCAGAGGTATCGTTCCGGACTTTGTCCTCGACCGTTCCAAACGGGGGTTTGGCGGTCCGATGGGAGCCTGGCTACGGGCAGATCTTCGGCCAATGATCGCCCAATTGCTCGCGAAAGACCGATTGAAGCGCGAAGGCATTCTCAACGGCGACGTCGTCGCCTCCGTGATCGCCGCTCATGATACCGGGAAAGAGGACCATACGGAGGCAATCCTGGCGTGCTTGGTGTTCGAATTGTGGCGCGAACGGTTCCATGTGGCACTTCCATGAAGACACTGGCGATCATCACAGCATGGACAGCTTTCGGCTTGGTGGGTTATGTCTACTTCGGATACCCCTTGGCATTGTGGTGCTTGGCGCGCCTCAGACCGCGTGCTGTGTCGTCCGGTGCTACGACCCCGTCGGTTACGCTGTTGATCTCCGCATATAACGAAGAGCAGGCGATCAAACCGAAATTGGAGAATACTCTTCGTCTGGATTATCCGAGGGACAAACTCCAGGTCATCGTGGTGTCCGATGCCTCGACTGATGGCACCGATCAGATCGTGCGCTCGTTCGAAGACCGGGGTATTACTTTACTGCGCATGCCATCGCGGAGAGGGAAAACGGTCGGGCTCAATGCTGCCTTAACAATGGCCACAGGAGATATCGTTGTCTTCAGTGATGCGAATATCTTCTATCGGGCGGACACGCTCCGGAATTTGGTCAGGGGCTTCGCCGACCCCAGCATCGGGTGTGTGACGGGTGATTCACGCTATCTCGAAAAGGAGCACTCGGCGGCGGACATACAAGAAAGCACCTACTGGAGCTACGAGCGGATGATTCGGTTATGGGAAAGCCAAATCGGCAGCACCGTCGGAGCAGACGGTGCTATTTTTGCCATCCGCAGGCAGCTCTATACTCCCTTAGCTCCAGAGGCGATTAACGATCTAGTTCTTCCGCTTCAGATTGTCACGAAGGGCTATCGGGCGATTTACGAGCCGACGGCTGTGGGTTACGAACCCGCCACAGGAGATTTCCGGAAGGAGTTCCGCCGGAAGCGGCGAATCGTCAACCGAAGTTGGCGGGGAGTTCTGAGCGTCGCCGATGTGCTCAAACCCTGGCGAGTGGGGCTCTTTGCCTGGCAAGTCTGGTCCCACAAAGTCCTCCGCTGGTTGGTTCTTCCCCTGATCATCATTGCGGTAGTCGGATGTGTGGTTGCAGCACAGGATGGATGGGTGTATCGCGTCGGTCTGTTGGGATTTGCCTTGAGCATCGGACTGGCCGGGGTGGGGGCGGTCGTCCAACATCGAGACGGCATCGGTGCCCGAATCGCCCAAGGCATGTTTTATTTTTACTTGGTCAACCTCGCCGCCGTGTTCGGAATCGCTCGCGCTCTCCGTGGGGAGGTCGAGATGGTCTGGACACCTGAACGCTCCTAACCTCGCACTCAGAACAGATACGAAACGACTCGACCATGCGCCGCCTTCTTAAACAAGTTCTGCCTTCCAGCCTAGTTCACGGGCTTTGTTTGGCAGAAGAAGCCATACGTCAGCGCCTGTATCGACCAAGCCATCTGCGAATCGTGTGGCGCGATCTTCAGAGGTCCGAAGGCGACGTAGCCCTTCACGAGGAGAGCCGGATTGTGGTGCGGCAAGCCCTGCTGGATTGGTTGTGCCGGGCCCAGGACGCGACAGGCGTCGGTGGGGTGGCAGGATATTACAGTTTTTCGCACGGATGGAGCGCGGCGTACCCCGAGACTACTGGATACATTATCCCAACGTTCTTGGAAGCGGCTAGACGGTGCCAGTTGTCCGAGTATGAAGAACGGGCTAGGCGGATGGCCGATTGGGAAGCGGACATTCAATTGCCAGACGGCTCCTGGCAATCTGGTTTCATCACCGCTCCGAAGGTGCCGGCGGTCTTCAATACCGGACAAGTGATCGATGGGCTGCTGGCAGCCCACTCATGGTTCGGAGATGTTCGCTACCTGGAAGCCGCGGCCCGCGGAGGAGATTGGCTGGCCCAGAATCAAGACGAAGACGGGGGATGGCGACGATTTACCTATCGGAATACGTCCAACACCTATTTCACGCGGGTGGCCTGGCCGTTGCTTGCTCTTGCCGAAGTCACCGGCAAGATCTCTTACCGCCTCAGTGCCATTCGGTTCTTGGAATGGGCAGCCCGTTGCCAGCATGACACCGGTTGGTTCGAGCACTGTGCTCTGGAACCGAACGAACCGCCGCTCACGCACACGATCGGTTATACGATCGAAGGATTTATCGAATCCGGACTTCTCCTGAAGGAAGATCGGTGGATCATGGTTGGGCAACGCGCTGCAGACGCGCTGCTGCATCGATACGAAGTGCGCCGCCACCTCGCCGGTACCTATGCAGAGCGCTGGAAAGGTGATCATTCGTTTTCCTGTTTGACTGGGTGCGCCCAAATCAGCCGGGTCTGGAACCGATTGTACGAAATCACCCGAGACGCCCGATATCTCAATGCGGCTCTAAAGTTAAACGACTTTGTAATCAGCCGCATCGACTTGCATTCAGGCAATGCCGCCCTGCGCGGGGGGGTGTTGGGATCGTATCCAGTCTGGGGTCCTTACATGTCCTATCGAGTTCCCAACTGGGCAGCTAAGTTCATGCTCGATGCGCTGTTTGCAGAAGAAGACGCCATGGCCATCTTTAGGAGCCTCTACGATGACCCTCGTCATTCTGTGCGGATACCCCAATAGTCAGTACGCCAGGGATATTCTGAAGGAGCTGAATACCTGCGGACTTCGGGGCGTGCACGTCGTCGCTGCACGCGGCCCGTCCGGTCAGCGATCGGTCCAAAAGCTCTGGAGGACCTATGGATTGGCTTTTCCTCTTGTGGCAGCTCGATGGATCGCCCGTCGTCTTCTGACCACGCTTTGGGCACCGCTGAAGATGCCGCAACGCCATAGCTCGACCCTCGAGTCTGAAACGACCGCCCAAGGCGGGCGCTTTCTTCTGGTCGAAGACGTCAACGGCGAGGAGACTCGTCGTGTGCTGAGCGAACTCCGCGTCGATCTCATGATTCTCGGCGGTGCGCCGATCGTCAAAGCCCCCATCCTAGAAGTGCCCCGCATTGGAACGTTAAATGCACACCAGGGGCCGCTTCCACAACTGCGGGGCATGAACGTCATTGAATGGGCGCTTGTGGAAGGGATTCCGCCTACCGTCACCGTGCATTTCGTTGATCCCGGCGTCGATACCGGAGATATCATCGCTCTGAAGCGCATTCCGATTTCTGCCGGCGACACACTCGCCTCTGTCCGAGCCACTGCGAGCCGGGTGCAGAGCCAACTCCTCGCGCAAACGGCGTACGAGGCCAGCAAAGGTGTTCTTTCCAGACAGTCACAACGTAAAGAGGATGGCAAGCAGTATTACGCCATGCATCCCCGGTTGAAGGTGTTCGCGGAAGCGCGCTTGCCTCAGTTCGTTCAGAGCACGGCATGAACATCAGCGATACACGCGATTCTCACTTGTCGTCGTCCAAGCTTCGATCGTCTTTCTGGACCATGATCCGAGCTGATGTCGCCCGCTTTCAAGAAGACGAGGGTGGCTTCAGGAGCCTTATCAGGGGTCTTGCTTCGCAGGGGTTTTTTGCGATCTTGGTCTATCGGTTGTTTCGCTGGTTTCACGAGCGCGGCATTCCGACCCAGCCGTTTCGGTTTGTGGCTGAGCGATTGGTGGAAATGACGACGGGTATTTCCATTCCCGTAGCGGCGCAAATCGGAAAGGGCCTGCGCATCCACCATTTTGGGGGGATCATCCTGCATCCAGAGGTCGTGATCGGGGAACACTGTACGTTGTACCATGGTGTGACGCTGGGTGATCTCGGCGGATGGGGCGGCGCGCCTCGAGTAGGCAACAATGTTCTGATCGGTGCGGGAGCCAAAGTTCTTGGAAGGATCAATATCGGAGACCGGAGTGTGATCGGAGCCAACGCAGTCGTGCTATCTTCCGTCCCTCCGGACTCGCTTGCGGTGGGTGTCCCGGCAATCTGCAAGCCTGGACGGTCATCGTCTCGAGCTGGCCGAGGGTAGAGGAACTGAAATGTCCAACCGAGAGCAAGCGCGCACTTCGCTTCAAGAGCGGCACGAAGTCGAGCGCCGGTTCCACGACGAAAAGGCCGCTTCGCCCCATCATCACCACGGCCATGAATCGAAAGGCCATAACTTTTATGCAAAAGGGGGAATGGACTCCGTATGGGATGCGTACTTGCGTTTGATCGGCGAGCTCGACGGCAAAAAGATCCTGGACTTTGGATGCGGAGAAGGATGGAGTACCGTTGAGTACTGCAAACGCGGCGCGACGGTCTATTGTTTCGACATTTCACCGGAGAGTATCCGCAACCTTGTACGTGACGCCGACACGGCGGGGGTCGCTGGACGGATCCATCCGACCGTCATGGCTGCTGAAGACCTGGGCTATCCGAGCAAAGCGTTTGACTTGGTTTTAGGCGTGTCCATTCTTCACCACACGGACGTGCGCTGCGCGGGTCGAGAGATTGCCCGCGTCCTGAAGCCTGGCGGTCGTGCCCTATTCATCGAGCCGCTTGCGCACAATATCTTTCTTCGCATATTCCGATGGCTGACCCCACATAGGCGGACCCCGACTGAGCAACCAATGACGGTGAGGCAGATCACTGACTTTATACGCGCATTCCGTGCGGGTGAGTATCGCGGTTACCAACTTCTGTCTATTTTCCCCCAAGGATTGTTTTGGCTGACGGGAAACGAATGGTTTCTCCGCAGAGCCCTGCGCGTGACGGATTGCTTGGATCGCTGGATTTTGGCTGCCTTTCCCTTTCTTCGACGCTATTGCTGGGCAGCTATTATCGAGGTCCGTAACTGATGGCCTATCTGCCTCGTGTCTCGGTGATCATTCCAGCGCGCAACGAAGCAGCGCATCTCCCTCTGCTGTTAGCCTCACTGGCAGCAGTCCGGTATCCCAAAGACATGGTGGAAGTCATCGTGGTCGACCACGAATCCACGGACGAGACGGCTGAGATAGCTGAACGACTGGGAGTTACCGTTGTTCGCAAACAGGGGGGAACCATTTCCAGTGTGCGTAATGCCGGAGCCAGGGCTGCCACAGGTGAGATTTTGGCTTTTCTCGATGCTGATTGCACAGTCGAGGCAGAATGGCTTGCGTGCGCGATGCCACATTTCGAGGATGCCACTGTAGGCGCGGTCGGGAGTTATCATCTTGTGCCAATGGACCCTCCGACCTGGGTTCGAAGGATCTTACAAAAACAGATCGAAGCCCGCCCCCCTGTCACCCAAGTAACCTGGCTACCGTCAGGAAACATGTTCGTCCGACGCAGCGCATTCTGGGAATGCGGCGGCTTCGACGAAGCGCTTTGGACGTGCGAGGATGTGGATCTGTGCTACCGCTTGGGCAGGCGGTACAAGCTGGTTGCAGACTCCCGTATCCAATGCTGGCACCATGGCGAGCCTCAAACCCTCTGGGAAGTGTTCAGGAAGGAGTTGTGGAGAGGACGGGACAATTTTGCCGGGGCCTTGAGGCATGGACTGCGCCCCTCCGAATTACCGAGTCTCGTGTTGCCTGTCTATGTGGTGTGCGCGCTCCTCGGTGTCGTTGTGAGTCCGCTCGTTTGGGCGGTCGATCATTACGCCGCATGGTGGTGGCTCGCCGGATCGATGGTTGCTCTTGTCGGACCGCTTCTGGCCATATCTCTTCTGTTCAGCGCCAAGGTAGCGTCGATAAAGTACGTCTTTCATTTCATCGTGTATTTTTTGGTGTATTTCCTGGCCCGCGGTCTGGGGCCGATCTATGCCTGGCGTAATATCTGACCTCGAATACGGTCGCACCTCTTGTCCATGAAGCGCGTCCTCATGATCGCCTACTTTTTCCCTCCTGTCGGGGGAATTGGAGCAGCCGGCTCCCAACGTGTCCTGAAGTTTGCCAAATACCTGCCCAAGTATGCATGGCAACCGATCATTCTTTCCGTCAAAGAGCAATGTTACGAGCCGTATTTGTCGACCGATTTGTCGCTGCTATCGAAAGTTCCCCCTGGAATTCCGTTGGTTCGGACGTCTGTCATCCGGGGGATGACCCGCATCCTCGAACTAAAAAGCAAACTGAGACGGTCGGTTGCTGGACAATCGCCTGGTGCAACATCGCCTGCAGGGCTTCCTCAGAACGTGATGCGGTCGACTGCGCGAGGATGGTACCAGCGACTCAAGGACGGCATCACCGATCTCTTCGAAATTCCCGATGAGGAGATGGGCTGGATCGTTCCCGCGACGCTAGGTGGGCTCATGGCCTTTAGGCATCACCGGTATGACGCGATTTTCTCTACCGGTCGCCCATGGAGCGCCCATGTAATCGGTTTGCTTCTCAAGCGGCTTACCAGGAAACCCCTCGTCGTGGATTTTCGCGATCCCTGGATGACAAATCCTTTCCGGCTGACTTATTCACGGTTAAGAAACAACTTGGAAGGAGCCTTGGAACACAAGGTGATCGAAGGAGCTGACGTGGTCATCGCCAATACCGAGGAATTGCAAGCTGAATTCTTGCATCGTTTTCCGAATCAGCCCGGTACGAAGTTTGCCGTTCTCTTGAATGGATTTGATCCAGACGATTATGGTCCATCGAATGACGGACAGTTCGTCGAAAGACAAGAGCGCTTTGTGATCGTTCATACTGGCTTCTTGTACGGGCGAAGAGACCCACGATCGTTTTTAACAGCGGTCAAGATGCTCTCGAACCGGTTGGGCATTGATCGCACGCATCTGAAAGTCAATCTGGTTGGTACCGTCGAACTGCCGTACGATTTGCCGGAGTTTCTCACGACCCATGGCCTGCATGACATCGTGACGCTTTATCATCATGTTCCTTTCAAAGAAAGCTTGGACCACATGCGCCGTGCCTCCGTTTTGCTGCTGCTCCAGCCAGGGACGACAACGCAAGTTCCGTCCAAGCTGTTCGAATACATCGGCATGAAAAAACCAATCTTGGCGATTTCACCCAAGCCTGGCGCCACGAGCCGGATTGTATCCGAGGAAAGACTGGGCGAAGTTGCTGATCCTGACGATGTGGGGGAGATTACCGTTGCGTTGGAAAAACTGTACAGGCGATGGAAGGCGCAAGAACAACCGGGTGCGTCTTTCGAGGCAGCTTATCGCAAATACAACGTGCAGTTCCTGACAGAACAACTGGCCTCGTTGCTGCCTCAATGAACCTTGATTGCATCGAGCTTGTTAGGTCGATCATTGGTTTTGAGAGACATACTCGGCGAAACGTAGCCATCCGATGACGCTTCGTACTTTGGAGATTCCGATCCTTTTAGAAGAATACTCGGGAATTCCCAGGAAGCAGGAACCCGTGACGCTTGGCCTGCCTCTTCCTAAGGGGACCGTTCAGTCTGTACGAGCTTTCTCGTTGATCGATCCACACGATAATCCAATGCCGTGTCAGGTCCGCGAACTAGCCCGATGGTACGACGGTAGTCTGAAGTGGGTACTGCTCGATTTTTTCGCTGACGCAGCACCACAACGCACAACGCAGTATCGCCTTTGCGCGGGACCGCATCCCGCGGCGATCACCACCGATCCACAATTATCTGTCACACGACAAAACGCCGGGATCGAGGTGAATACCGGATCAGCCGTGTTCCTCATCGAGGCGACCAGATTCGGTCCCTTCTCGAGCGTGAAAGTGTCGGGTGGTGAGATATGGGACAACGCGATTAGCGGGATGGTTCTCACGGACGAGGCCGATGTCCCCTATTGCCAGCAAATCGCCAATGTCGTGGTCGAGTCAGACGGGCCGATCAGAGCAACTGTTCGGTTGGAAGGCAGTTTCCGCTATCAAAATGGAGCGCTGCACTCGGAGTTCTTTGCTCGTCTTCACTTTTTTGCCGGAACCGGGTTGGTTCAGCTCCAGTTCACCATCCGCAACCCCAGGGCGGCTCAGCATCCGCGGGGATGGTGGGATTTGGGTGACCCCGGTTCAATCTATTTTAAGGATCTCTCGCTTTCGATCGGCCTCCGATGTGTAAATAACCGTCGATTGCAATGGATTTCCGAACCGCTGCAGGAAGCGCAGTCAGGGCATTATGAACGTTTTCAGATTTATCAAGATTCAAGCGGTGGGCGCAACTGGAATAGCCGCAACCATGTGAATCGGTTCGGAATCGTTCCGAATAGTTTCAAGGGGTACCACGTGATAGGAGACAGCGTTGATCTCGCGCGTGGAAGTCGGGCCACGCCGATCGTGGCTTTATTTACCGATCTGGCCACGGTTGCAGTGACCGTGGAGCAGTTTTGGCAAAATTTTCCGAAGCGGCTAGAGATCATTGGATGCGCGATCCGACTTGGTTTGTTCCCGGATACCTATCGAGATATTTTCGAATTGCAAGGGGGAGAACAAAAAACTCACACGGCGTGGCTGTCTTTCGGAGACAACAATTTGTCGATCTCCAAGCTTGAATGGATGACTCATCGCCTCGTGGCTCGTGCCACTCCGGACTGGTATGCCGAGACTGGGGTCTTTCCCTTTTTGCTGCCGACTGACCGCCAACCGGCAGACAACCGAGAACTTACCTTAGCTACGGACCTGATCAATTGCGCTGTCCAAGGCGACCAGACGTTCTTCGACAGGCGAGAAATTATCGATGAATACGGATGGAGGCACTTCGGAGATTTGTATGCCGACCATGAAGCTGTGAACCACACCGGCGGTCCTCCGTTGGTGGCTCACTACAACAATCAATACGACGTAGTCTATGGTGCGCTCGTGCAATATTGCCGAAGCGGTGATCATCGGTGGTTCATGTTGGCCGACGATCTCGCCAAGCACGTCATCGACATCGATATCTATCACACCAGCGAGGATCGACCGGCCCTCAACGGCGGACTGTTTTGGCATACCGACCATTACACTGATGCTGGGACCGCCACGCATCGTTCGTATTCACGCACAAGCCCACGCGCTGCAAAGTCATCCGCCTATGGGGGAGGGCCAGCCTGCGAACATAACTATACAACGGGCTTGCTGTATTACTATTACCTGACGGGCAATCCCCAAGCCTACGACGCCGTTATCACCTTGGCCGATTGGGTTATCAACATGGACGATGGGTCGACACGGACACTCGGTTTTCTGGACCGGCGCCCGACTGGCTACTGTACGTTAACCGCCACGCCTGGCTATCACGGTCCTGGACGTGGAGCAGGAAATTCCGTCAATGCTTTGCTCGACGCCTATGCGTTGACTGGGGCTCCGCGATATCTCGAACGAGCCGAACAGTTAATTTGTCGCTGTATTCACCCGTACGACAATATCGAAGCTCGGAATCTCCAAGACGTTGAACGACGATGGTCTTACACCGTGTTTCTGAGCGTGTTGGGGAAGTATCTCGAGCTCAAGATCGAACAGGATGCCCGAGATTACATGTATGCCTATGCGAGAGCGAGCCTGCTTCACTACGCACAATGGATACTCGATCATGAAGTGCCGTATAAAAGTGTGCTTCATAAAGTGGAGATTCCTACGGAAACTTGGCCAGCTCAAGATATCAGGAAAGTCATTGTCCTTCATTGGGCAGCCAAGCATGCTTCTGGGGCGCTTCGGGAAGCTTTTCGCTCGAAAGCCTCATTTTTTTTTGCTGCTTGTGTGACAGATCTTTTGTCTTTTCCTACACACCGGCTGACCAGGCCTATTATCATTTTATTGGGCAACGTTTACGTTCACGCCTATTGCCTTGTCCGAGGTGAAGGCACGGCTCCGGAGCCCTTGCGGGAGTACGATTTTGGTTGTCCTCGGTTGTTCAAGTATCAATTCTATGAGCTCTATCGAACGAGGGAATGGATTCGCCAACTACTCGGATGTCTAAAGGAGTGCGCATGCCGGATGCGGTTGCGGCAGTCTGGCTCTCGCAACACCACCGAGGATCGGTATGCCTGAGATCAGGCTCTTAGAAGTGCGAAATACCTATAAATGGGGCGGTGGTCCCGATAAAACTATTCTTCTCTCGGCGTCGCTGCACGACCGATCCCGTGTGTCGCCTGTGGTGGCCTACATTAGAGATGTCCGCGATCGTGAATTCACGATTACTCAAAAGGCGCGCGAGCTCGGCTTGACCTATTATGAAATTCCAGAGCGAGGCAAGTTTGATCCGAGCGTTTTGCTGGCGCTGCGGAAGCTGATCGTCGACCATGATATCAATCTTGTCCATCCGCACGATTATAAAAGCAATCTCTTTTGCTACTTGGTCAGCCGTTCGGTACGGAAGAAACCGCTCACATTGATTGCCACTGCCCACAATTGGGCCATGATGAGTCTTCGAGGAGAACTCTATAGGCGATTGGACTTGTTCGTCATGCGGTACTTTGACCACCTGATTGCCGTATCCGAGGCCACAAAAGCTGCAATGGTGAAAGCGGGCCTTCCTTCCGAAAAAATCACGGTGATCCATAACGCTATAGACACCAAGGCATGGGCTCCGCGAGCCACAAACACGTTTCGATCAGAATTGGGGTTGGAAGGAGTCTTTCCGCTGATTGGTTACGTCGGGCGAATAACTGAAGAGAAGGACCTCAAGACATGGCTTCGGGTCGCGGCTAACGTTGCACAGCAATACCCCGAAGCACGGTTTGTGATAGTTGGGGATGGCGCCAGTCCGCGACTTCACATTGAACTTCGTGAATTGGCGAGGATTTTGAACATCGCTGATCGGGTTGTCTTTACCGGTTATCGGCAGGATCTTCAGAACATTTATGCGGCGTTCGACGTGTTTTTTATGACCTCTTGCAGAGAGGGACTGTCCAACAGCATTCTAGAGGCCATGGCCATGGGGTTACCCGTGGTAGCCACGGATGTCGGCGGAACCGCGGAGTTGATAAAGGATGCAAACACTGGATACCTCCTGCCAGTTGGTGATTTGACTGGCATGACCGTTGCCCTTCTGAAACTACTCGGCGACCAAGGCCTGCGCGCCCGGATAGCCATGGCCGCAAGAAAAATGGTGGAGGAGAGGTTTTCTTTTCAATTACGATTGCGCCGCATTGAAGCTCTCTACGAACAGTTGGTCCGCGAAAAGACTAGCGTCATGAATCGAGAAGAAACAGCGTGCCCGCGCGCCTAGCGCACTTCGGTTCTGAGGGCTTGCTACCTACGCGGTGCGGAGGCTGATGAGGGAAGCGGATCCGAAAAAGGAGGAGCCGTGACCAGTATCCTAGGAATCTCAGCGTATTATCACGATAGCGCGGCGTGTCTGGTTACCGATGGGGAGATCGTTGCGGCTGCCCAGGAAGAGCGCTTTACACGCAAAAAACACGATCCCCGCTTTCCCGTGCACGCCGTTCGTTATTGCCTAAAGGAAGGCGGTCTATCCCTTTCGGATCTGAAATACATCGTTTTTTACGATAAGCCGCTCGTGAAATTCGAGCGGATACTCGAAACCTATCTGGCCTTCGCTCCTAAAGGCGTGCGCTCGTTCATCATGTCGATGCCTGTCTGGCTCAAGGAAAAATTGTTACTCAAGAATCTTCTGCAAAAGGAATTCCTTTCGGCTGGCTTCTGCACATCCAGACAAAATCTTCCGCCTCTTCTTTTTTGCGAGCATCATGAATCGCATGCTGCTTCAGCTTTTTATCCGTCACCGTTCGATCAGGCGGCGGTGTTGTGCATGGATGGGGTAGGGGAGTGGGCGACAACTTCCGCATGGCTGGGCAACGGCAACACTCTGACACCGCTCTGGGAAATTCCTTTTCCTCATTCCCTGGGATTGCTGTATTCCGCGTTCACCTATTACACGGGATTTAAGGTCAATTCCGGCGAGTACAAAGTCATGGGGTTGGCTCCGTATGGCGAGCCGAAATACGTGAAGGCGATTTTCGATCACTTGATCGATCTAAAAGCTGATGGCACGTTTCGGCTCAATATGGAGTACTTCGATTATTGCACCGGACTGAAAATGACAGGGGAGAAATTCAATGAGTTGTTCGGTGGGCCGCCGCGCGAGCCGGAAAGCAAACTGACCCAGCGCGAAATGGATCTTGCTCGTTCCATCCAGGAAGTGACGGAAGAAGTGATGCTTCGCCTGAGCCGCACTCTGTATCGTGAAACCGGTTGCGACTCTCTATGTTTGGCGGGCGGAGTTGCCTTGAACTGTGTGGGCAATGGCCGCATCTTGCGCGAGGGGCCGTACAAAGGGCTTTGGATTCAACCGGCTGCGGGGGACGCCGGTGGTGCAGTCGGGGCAGCCCTAGCGGCCTGGTATCAATACGAAGAGCGCCCGCGGAAGGCGACCGGCCACGATCAGATGAAGGGCGGTTTTTTGGGACCTTCCTTTTCAAATGAGCAAATTGAGCAATTCCTCAAAAAACTGGACGCTCCCTATGAGGTCGTCGCTGACAGCCAACTATTCGATCGCATCGCCGACGAACTTGCAGCTGGCAAAGTTGTTGGATGGTTCCAAGGTCGTATGGAATTCGGCCCCAGAGCTCTTGGAGCTCGCAGCATCTTGGGCGATCCGCGTAATCCGCAGATGCAATCAGTGATGAATCTCAAGATTAAATATCGTGAGTCGTTCCGCCCGTTCGCCCCCTCAGTTCTTCGGGAGCGTGTATCGGATTACTTTGATTTAAACACGGATAGTCCTTACATGCTCCTTGTAGCGCCCGTTCTTGGACGCCGGCGTCTTCCCCTCCCAGCCGATTGCGCCAGGCTGTGGGGGATTGACCTGCTGAACGTCCCGCGCTCGGATATTCCTGCCGTCACCCATTTGGACTATTCAGCCCGCGTTCAAACTGTTCATTGTGAGACCAACCCTCGCTACTACCAGCTCTTAAAAGCCTTTGAGGCTAAGACTGGCTGCGCGGTCTTGGTGAACACCTCATTTAATGTCCGCGGTGAACCGATTGTCTGTACGCCGGAAGATGCCTACCGCTGCTTCATGCGGACAGGGATGGACATTCTCGTCCTCGAAAACTGTGTGCTGACAAAATCTAAACAGAAGCCGCTCGAGGGGGATACGAATTGGCAAAAGGAATTCGAACTCGACTGAGGCCGTCCTATGGAAGGGAAAAACTCGACGAGAGAGTTGCGCATTTTTGGCCTTTTCGTTGGTAGTGTCTTTCTGGTTATCGGACTCTGGCCACTGATACGACATGACGAGGGGCCGAGAGTGTGGGCGATCTGCCTTGGCGGAGGACTCGTCGGACTCGGAGGAGCGTTTCCTTGGATCCTGAAGCCTGTCTACGCAGTTTGGATGAAACTAGGGCATCTCGTTGGGTTGATCAATACCCGAATCATATTAGGCATCGTCTTTTTCGGCCTGATTACCCCCATCGGATTGGCTATGCGTCTCTTTGGGTGGGACGCAATGCGCCGTGGATTCGACAACGATTCCCCCACGTATCGGGTCATTTGCCGTCCACGGCCGCGAGCCCACATGAAACACCAATTCTAATCGAGAAGGAATCTGAATATGGGAGAATTTCTTATAGAATTATGGGCATTCATGAGAGAGCGAAAGAAGTTCTGGCTCTTGCCCATTGTGCTGGTGTTGCTCCTCCTCGGTACATTGCTCGTTTTCTCTCAGGGCTCAGCCGTTGCGCCGTTCATCTATACTCTGTTTTGACACGGAAAACCACTCAGCTGTGACCGTTGTGTGCTAATTGTTGTCCACGGAATTGGCTTCTTTCCTCGTTTTTTTCTCAATGATGATTACCGTGGTTGGCGTATACGTGTTGATCAGCTATGGACCGACTCCAGTGACTCCTTTAGAGGGTACTGGTGTGGGTTCTGCGGCTGTATCTCGCCCAGGATCTTTGGCACCTATGGAAAGTTGTCTTGAACCCGATCGTAGGTAGAGTGGCACAGCGATCGCCGTTCCTGGGGCATCTGTGTACGCAAATTGTAGTGACGCTCCCTAGGTGGGCCTGGTCGCGCGAATCAGCGGAGCCCTCTGCCGCTTTTGGGGTTGGCAACCAGTCGCGGCACACCAGGGTTGGTGAGAGAAAGCCGTGGCGTTTTGTCAGCCCCGCTTGTTGTCTGTTACGAGCCAGATCTCGAGCGCGTCGTCCGGCTTTTCGACTGTGAGGAACGTTTGATCCCCCAGGAGTTCACTCTTGAGAGTGTAGATGAAGCGTTCCGTGAGGGCGTTGCCTTTCGGTGCCAGCACGACGGTTGGGCTGGATGTGATCCCGAGAATAGGAGTGCGGTTTGAAACTCGTTGCTCATTTCTGAGCTACCGTAAACATGGTGGATCTGTAACTCCGCCTAGGGCGCGGTCGAGAAGGCTCGAATTGGTGACGGATTTCTTGGCGGAGCAGCTCCAGGGCCTCGAAGCGGCGGCCGTCGTCGCTGCATGGAGGCCAACGCCTTCAAGCGAACAGTGATCCCCGGTTATGTGAAATCGGTCCCTCCTTCTGCCTGATGGTGCTGGTGGCATCGGTGCCCGACCTCTGAGTGGGCCGATCCAAGAGTGACCGTCCTGTCGTGGACTGCGATCCTAAGATGTGTCGGCCTTTCTTAGCTTGGAGCTAAGAGGTCAGCCTGTCTTCGGGTGCGTGACCCCCCGGTGGAAGGCTTCCATCGTCTTGTGAGAGGAGAGAGGGCGTCGCTCTGCCTTCGACTTCACCATCGACACCGCCAGTCTGACCCCCAAATCAGCATCCAAAGAAAACGGGAGGCGATGGATTGTTTCTCTCAGGCAGAATCTAGCACGCTTTGAACCATGTTACATCCATGCCCAGAAGACTACTGCAATCTTCCTGCGAATAGCGCCCCACATCTCATTGTCGTCATCGATACCGAGGAAGAGTTCGATTGGTCACGCGGATACGCACGCTCGAATACGGCCGTAACGGCAATGCGCCATATCGGCCGAGCGCAGACATTGTTTGATGAATACAACATCAAACCTGTCTATGTCATTGACTATCCGGTAGCTAATCAAGAGGAAGGCTATCGCCCGCTTCAAGAAATCTATGCCGATGGGCGCTGCGTCATCGGAGCCCACCTCCATCCATGGGTGAATCCCCCCTTTGATGAGCCGTTGCTAAAGCGCAACAGCTTTCCTGGCAATCTTCCCCGAACGTTGGAAGCGGAAAAACTGCGCATGCTCGGAGAGTGTATTGGTGAGCGATTCGGGCAGGCGCCAGTTGTGTACAAGGCTGGGCGGTATGGAATTGGGCCTCATACTGCATCCATCCTAGAAGAACTAGGCTATCAGATTGATATGAGTGTGTGTCCGGAAATGGATTATTCCGCAGAAGGGGGACCGGACTTTACCGCTTATTCCGCTTGGCCATATTGGTTTGGATCGGGGTTGCTCGAACTGCCGCTCACCGTTGGCTATACGGGGAGGTTGAGACAATGGGGGAAAATGTGCCGCTCTCTGTTGACGGCCGAACGTTCGATTCGATGGCGAATACCAGGGGTTCTGGCCAGGCTTCATCTTTTAGAAAAGATTTGGCTTTCTCCTGAGGGATATGTATCTTCGGAACATGAACGCCTTTTGCGTGCGCTCATTTCCGACGGATTAAAAGTCTTTACATTCTCGTTCCATAGTCCCTCGCTTGTGCCAGGGCATACTCCGTATGTGAGATCGCAAAAGGACCTTGAGCAATTTATGACACGGTGCCGCCGCGTGCTCGATTTCTTTATGAACGAATGCGGAGGACGTCCGACGACTCCCCTGGAAGTGAAGTCCAAGCTCATCCCGCTTACTTACTTGCGAGATCAGGAGGACCCATGATCGTGCTCGCGATTTCCCCGTTGGACAAGGATTCGACAGTGACTTTATTGGACGGCGGAAAGGTTCTCTTTGCAGCAGGGGAGGAACGGTTTACTCGCCGGAAATTACAGGACGGGTTTCCCTCGCAGGCCTTACAAGCCGGGCTCGCGTATACCGGCATTTCTCTGAAAGATATCGACCAGGTCGTGTATCCCTTTTACGACTCAAGAAAAGAAGCTGAATTATTTACCAAGAACCTGCGGGATGAAATCGAGTTTTTGAGGTCAGCACCGTTCACCCGAATGGACAAAGAGATCGAAGCAGCCTTGGCACGAGTGCCGAAGCGCACGGAGTTCATTCCTGGTCTTTCTGATCCGAACGAGACAGTGCCCAAAAGCATGTTGCATAAGCTGTTTTACAGGTTCGCTGGCGTAGAGGGAGTTGTGTCACGACTGGCAGCCAGGCATGGGTCCGTGAAATGGAAGCGCGAAGCCGCTGTTTACCACAGACAATGGCAACAAGAGTTAGAAGCCAATCTCAAAGAGCTGGGCCTTCTTCAGAAATTGAAACGTTTCGATCATCACCTATCCCACGCCGCTGCGGCATATTTTGCCAGCGGCTACGAACGCGCGCTTATTGTCACCCTGGATGGTTATGGATCGGGTCTGGCCGGTTCAATCAGCATTGGCGAAGGACGCCGGGTGAGACGCATACACGCGCTGGAATACCCGCACTCGCTTGGGACGTTTTACGAGAGTGTGACATCTTCTTTGGGTTTTAAGCCGAGCCGCCATGAGGGCAAAATTGTTGGGTTGGCTGCATACGGTGAGCCGAAGGTCCTGCTCGATGTCGTGATGGGCCGGTTCCACGAGGAACCGGGCTCATTTCGCGTACGAGAAAGTAACAATATCTACTTTTCTCGTTATCTTGCCTCGCTGTTTCCCAAAGTGGACGTCGCAGCCGCATACCAACGTGCATTGGAAATCGTGGCGACGAACTATATCCGTCATTACGTTAAAACCACCGGAATCGATACGGTGGTTATGGCTGGCGGGGTCGTGGCGAATGTCAAAATGAATCAAAGAGTATTCGAGATTCCTGGCATTCGCCGCATTTTTATCTACCCCAATATGGGGGATGGAGGATGTGGAACGGGAGCAGGTTTCCTCGCTTTCCGTGAGCAACTCGGCGAAGACACAGCTTACAAGTCCGTCTACTATGGTCCAGAATATTCCGACGGCGAAATTCTCAAGGCACTTCAGCAAGCGGGGTTGGCTTTTGAATACATCGATCCAATTGAGCCGAAGGTGGCAGCTTTGATTCATGAAGGTCATGTTGTGGCCAGGTTTAACGGACGGATGGAGTACGGCCCTAGAGCGCTTGGAAATCGATCGATCCTGTATCGGGCGACTGAGCCGGAGGTCAATCACTGGTTGAATCAGAGATTGGGACGCACTGAATTTATGCCTTTCGCCCCGGCGACGCTGTATGAAGAACGGGACCGTTGTTACCATCATATTGAAGGCGCAGAACTTGCCGCTCAATTCATGACCATCACGTTTGACTGCACCGAATTTATGAAGCGGACCTGCCCGGCTGCCGTGCACGTGGACGGCACTGCTCGGCCGCAATTAGTCAACCGGGAGACGAACCCGAGTTTTCATTCCATCCTTACCGAGTATTATCGATTGAGCGGGATCCCGTCTGTTATCAACACAAGCTTTAACATGCACGAGGAACCCATTGTGAACTCCCCGGAAGATGCGATTCGGGCTTTTTTGGATGGCAATCTCGATTACCTTGCGATCGGGCACTATCTTGTCAGGCATCCTTCCCGCGTCAAGATGGCAGACCGACCTCGCCCCAGGTGAAGCACAATACTCACGACCAGAGCTTCGCGCGGATTGATAACTCGTGTTGACCCCGACAGGTTTACGACGAACTAATGGGTTGCTTCATGGGCAGGTCAGGAGATTCATCGGATCGCATTGTCGTCGGGCACATGATTTATGCATTTACGGTTGGCGGAGAGGAACGTGAACTGCTGAATATTCTCCGCTATGGCGACAGGGGGCGTTTTCTGCATGTCATTGTCAGCTTTACCGAAGTCGGCGCGTTTGGCGAGGAAGCCCAACGTTTGGGATTCAAAGTGTTTTCGCTGAACAAGAAAATGGGAAATGATTTTTCCCTTCCCTTTCGCATCGCAAAGATTATCAGGATGTCCGGCGTTAGCGTGATCCACGCTAGAGGGTGGGCCACCTTGGTCGAAACTGCTTTGGCGTTGAGACTCGCAAGGGTCAGAGGGTCAATTTATGCCTTTCATGGACGAACTTATGACGAATTGCAGCGGCCGAGTATTAAGCGACGAGTCGTTCAGTCGCTCTTCGTACGGACTTACGACCGAATCGTTACACTGAACTCCCTGATGAAAAAGGAGTTCTCTCGCGAATGTCGTCTCAGCGAAGACAAGATTGACGTTATCGCTAACGGGATCGAGCTGGACAGGTTTCGTCCCCTGCCAAATCGTGCTGAGCTTAGAAAAACCCATGGAATCCCTCCTGACCGTTTCGTGATCGGGACTGTTGGCAGGCTGGATCCCGTCAAAAGTCATGAAAGTCTTTTACGTGTCGTATACAGCTTGAAACGGAGTGGCCGAAGGCCTTATCTGCTCATCGTCGGTGAAGGGCAAGCCAGAGCAGCACTCGAGAGATTGATTGCCGATCTGAACCTCTCGGAAGACATCTGTCTCTATGGATTCACCGAGCACGTGCCGGAGCTTTTAAACTGTATGGATCTTTATGCGCAATCTTCTCTGTATGAGGGGTCCAGCCATACCCTCGTGGAAGCGATGGCGTGTGGTCTTCCCATCGTGGCGACTGATGTAGGAGGAACAGCGGATCTGTTTGAAGAGGGCCGCGAGGGGTTCCGCTTCAAACCTGGAGATGAGAATACCTTACTGAGATTGATTGCCAAGATGCAAGACGATCTCCAATTGCGCAAGGCCATGGGTAAGCGGGCCCGTGATCGTGTATGCAAACTGTTCGCTGTTGAACGAATGGTAAGGCGTTACGAGCAGCTCTATCATGAACTGGCAACGCTGCGATAGAGCTTCAATCAAGGGATCGGCAGTCATCGTTGGGCAGTTCCGAACATGCGTATTTTCGTCCTGTTTTTAGCCTATTATGGCTGTGCCATTTACGGGTACTTTAACCCCATCTTTGGCGTACTCTTCTTTGTTCATATCACCATTCTGCGCCCTGAGAGTTTGGTATGGGGAAATGCCGCCTTTGGACGGCTTCATCTCATTGCTGCCAGTCTCAGCTTAGCCGGTTATCTCATCCATCGGGAGGCACTCAAGCGACAAAGCCAAGTTCAAGACAAGGATCAAACCAGATATGCGTTGCTATTTCTTGTCTACATCGTATGGTTGTATGTCGTGACTTTCCTGGCCGAGGTGTCATTCGAACGCAGCCTTGAAAAAGCATTGGATATGACGAAAATCTTCGTGCTGTGTTTTTTGTTGAGCAAAGCGCTCACTACGAAAGAACGTTTCGAACATTATGTCTGGGTAGTTTCCGTGTCCTTCGGGCTTTTGGGCTTTTGGGGATTTCTTCAAGGAATTGCAGGGAACCCGAGGCTTGACGATTTGTGGCCCGGTGGATCAAGCCAAATTTCGGCGGCCCTGGTGCTCGTGATACCGCTTGTGCTTGCTCGAGCGATGGATCCGAACCTGGCAAAAGTACTTAAAATCGGGTTGATCGGCTGCGCAGCTGCGATAGTTCTGTGCTTGATGTACACGTCATCACGTGGGGGATTCTTAGGTCTTGTCGGAGCAGGCGGAATGTTTTTTCTATTGATGCGCCAGCGGACGAAAGTGTTAATTATTACGGCGGTTGTTGTTACAGCGGTCATCATGTGGCAGCCAGCGACCTATTACGAACGAATCGCAACTATTTTTGTCCCAGAAGAACAGCGGGATGCCTCTTCGCAATCGCGGGTCGTTCTGTGGAATATTGCCTTGCGCATTTGGCAGGACCATATGATTGCGGGTGTGGGACTCAACAACTTTTCTCCAGTAAAAGAAACATATGTCGACAAGGTTTCTGACTTAGTGCAGGACCCAGTCATGTATAGCATTATCTTCGGCAAAGAAAGGCTTCCTCACGGCGTGTATACCGGCATGTTGGCAGAATCGGGCCTAGTGGGACTTGCACTCTTTTTGTGCATTGTCCTTCGAAGCCTTGTCTTTCGAGTGCCTTCAGCGTTCGCCCGTGATGCGCGCTTTAGAAACTTGCATTTCCAACTGCGTGGGGCGCAGGCGGGCCTTGTCGGATTTCTTATTGCGGGTCTCTTTGCCGATCTTCAATATATCGAGTTCTTCTATGTACACCTATTTTTCATCGGCGCAGTACGCGCTTACGCCAATCGAATTGGCGAATTAACGATTGAAAAGGGCGTACAGACCTTGGCTCCTGAATCCCAACCTATTCTGCAACCCATCCATGAGCTCGGCTGAAGAGCTTTGTCTCGATAAAATGCACGTCCCATCAGTGGAGCGATAAGGTATTTTCGCAATCCTGTTTCTCTCGCAGTTGCATCCACTCAGCTGTAAAGGTGACAACTTGTGACAGACCGTTTGATGGGCAGTGATCAATTAGGTGGTAATGGAAGTATGGTCCAGAAGGGATCGTGTGCGTCTTCTGTGGCCGATGCCATTCTTTGGGGAACTCTAGCGCTTTTCGCATTGAGTTTTTGGTACACCTGGACAAGAAAAGATACTCTGGGTGCGACGTTTATTTTTTATGCCGTGGGTGAATTATTGGGAATCGCAGCATATGCCACGGTCTGTCTTTTCGTGAAAGAATCCGTCCGAATTAACATTTCTCTAGTTACCCTATCAATCGGCATTACGGTGTTGTCATCGGAAATCGTTCTGTCGCTCCTTGGGACTGACACCGATGGTCGAATTCTTGCAGCTCGTTCGATGGGAGTCAAATTCGACCAACGAAGCAAGTTTGAGGTCATCAATGCTCTCAACGCAAACGGGATCCCGGCAGTTCCCACTATTCCTCCCAGACTGTGGGCGGAAGTTAATGCTCCTCGGGTTCGGGATGGGCAAATCATTCCGTTGAGCGGGTTGTCGCGGAGATTGACGGTCTTTTGCAACGAGGGGGGCGAGTTCTCTACGTATGAAAGTGACGAGCACGGATTTAATAACCCAGTCGGGTTCTACCAGAAAGGGGAAGTCGATGTCGTCCTTATCGGGGATTCTTTCGCACATGGAGCCTGCGTAAACCAGGGCGAGGACATTGCCTCCCACCTTCGAGCCAACAACATTAAAGCGCTCAATCTCGGCATGGCTGGCAGCGGGCCTTTGATCGAACTTGCAATTTTGACAGAATATGCAGGAGCTGTAGAACCCCGGGTTGTCCTATGGATGTATTTCGAAGAAAATGATCAGTACAATCTGCTACGAGAGCAGACGTTTCCCTTTTTGCTGCGATACTTGGATCCTCGATTCAAGTTGGGATTGTTCGATCAGCAGGACAAAATAGATTCCATGCTTCTCGAACCATTTCTTGCTGAAGCTCGGGCTGCTGCAGAGGCTGAGGAAGAAGAACGAAGACAGCGAGAAGGAATCAGGGGACAATGGTGGGCAAAGATTCTCAGGCTCTATCACTTAAGAACTCGCTTGGGAATAAACAAGCCGGCTGCTCCTCCTTCCACGCCCCCGCCTTCGGATCTGTTCTTTAACATTCTTGCCGAAGCGAGAAGCCGCGTTCTGGCCTGGGGTGGTCGGATGTACTTTGTGTATATTCCCGACTACACCAGATACAATCAGAGCCATCCTAGTCACGATCAGTTGTTCCATAGAGCCAAGGTTCTCGATAACGTTCAAAAACTGGGAATACCTGTGATCGACGTTCATGAATTGTTAAGTCATCATCCGGATCCCCTCTCTTTGTACCCCCTCCGTGTCCATGGGCATTTCAATGCACAAGGTTATCGTTTGATAGCCCACTTCCTCAAACAGTCCATTGAGAAGATAGAGCCCAGCTTTTCAGTTGCTCCTGCAAATCCTACCCGTTAGCCTTCGAGCACATCTGCCCCCCATCCCTTCGCTTCCTGCTTCACCAGACAAGAAGGCGAAAGAGTTCATCCGGCATTGTGTTGCCGCGTGTTTGTTTGGCTCGCAAAGCTTTCTTGAATTCTGAATGAGTCTGGACGGGAAAAACAGAAGCGTTCAGCATCCCCTCTAACGACTACTGAATTCTCAGATTCGTCGGTGCGGCAGGAGGGGTCGTATCGGTCGAACTTCCGCTTGGCGGTCCAATGTAGGAACGAGAGATGACAAGGTTGTCGATTACTTGCTGGCCATCCCACTTGGTTGGATCTGCAGCATTGTGATATGCGACGAGATTGATAATTCCGATCCCAGAACAAGTGGTATCACCACTTCCTGACCCGCAAGTACGTTGCCCTGTCTCCGAATATATTTTGACGCCATCAACCCACAATTCGGTCATACCGTCGGGGACATTCGGCCCAGAACTGAGCTTATAGCGCAATTCGAACGTGTACCACTTATTTTTGTTCAACCGAAACACCCGCCGAAACAGCTTTTGGTCATTTGGATTCTGCAAGGCCAACGATTGGAACGGGAAATAATTTTGATAGGAGCCATTGATCACACAATTGATGCATCCTGGATAGAATTTGTATTCCCCTGCATCTCCATACCGAATCGCGATAGCATCGGCAAACTGGGCATTGTCGACTGCGCTGTATACACAGCCTTGCGTGTGAAGACCGGCGTCATACGATGCATCGGTCGGACTGACCATATCGGCGGGATAAAAGTACAGTATTTTGTTGTCATAGACACCGGGAATACCGCCACACGTGGCGGTGCCATTAATGTACGTGTACTTGTCCGTTTTGGGGTCTCCCGGCCATGTATAGTCTGCGGTTACGTAGTACTGAAACCGAATATAGATGTCCTTGGTGGGTGGAGTGCCGTTTGCGTACGTGCCATTTGGGCCGGGATAGCGGATTTGCCCGAACGTCGAGCCGTTGTTTGCCGGCCCTTTTTCAGGATCCCAGTTAGCAACCCAAACATGGTCAGGCTGGCTCCCGCTTGGCATCATGCCGCTGGGTTTAACTGGATATTGTGATGCTGGATTAATCTGGCGTCCTTCTGTGCCCCAGACAAAACCAAATACGCCATTGACGAGTCCAGGATTGATCCAATTCGTCAACCATGGACCATAGTCAGGATTTCCCTGAGAGGTCTTGGTGAAATTCTGCGGGTAATTAAAATCTTCACAGAAGATAACTTCTGGCCTTGCACACAGCTCAGCCTCTGCATATGGCTGATTCGCGCGAAGCGGAGCTGCCGCCTGGACGGCTGATGTTGGCAGCATGCCTATCAGCAGGCCCAGTGCGATCTGGACCGCGATCAGTTTATTCGCCCACTGCGTAACCATACCTCGAACCTCCTCACCACCAAAACATTTGTGGCACTTTGTTCTCACTGGTTGGCTCTACGCTTGCTTAGTATAGTTGATCTTCATACCCGATCAGAACACGCTTTTACTGACTTCGTTCGAATACGCACTTTCGTTTCCCGCTGTGTCATAAGCGGTTACAACGAAATAATACGTGGTACCGACCTGTAGGCCGGTCGCGACATAACTGGTCACATTCCCTTGCAGGGTTGCGATGGGCGCGCCGTAGGCGCCGGGGGCCGTCGCTCGGTAAATTTTGTATCCGGCCAAATCGCTTTCCGTATTGGCATTCCAGGTAAGCGTGGCGGATGATGTCGCCGGCGGGTTGATGGTCAAAGTCACAGGCACCACCTGTGGGGTATTCGTTGCGCTGTTGGCTGAGACCGTAATCGTCGCATTGTAGGTGCCCGCGGATAAGCCTGCCGTGTTGATACTAACTGTGATTGGGTCGGTTTCCGTCGTCGTGGTGCCGGATGTCGTGCTCAACGTCAACCAGGACGCGTTGTCGCTTGCAGTCCAAGTCAGGGTTCCACCGCCAGGGTTCGTGACGTTGACTGTCTGTGCCGCGGGATTGGCCGCCCCTTGAGTCGCTGTAAACGAGAGGCTGCTCGGGGTGAGTCGAATCGTCGGGGCCGCGCTCACCGTTAGCGTCACGGGAACAGTCTGCGGGGTATTGGTCGCACCGGTTCCGGCAATCGTAATGACCGCATTGTACGTACCAGCCGCCAAACCTGTTAGGTTAACGCTGGCCGTTACTGAACCATTTCCAGTTCCTGATGTCGGACTGAGTGAGAGCCACGTTGCGTTGTCGGTGACGCTCCAACTTAACGTCCCAGTGCCGGTATTGGTGATACTCACCGTTTGACTGCTTGGATTGGTCCCGCCCTGGGTAGCCATGAAGCTCAGGCTCGCCGGGCTATAGCCGATCGTCGGGGTTGCCGGGGCTGTTACCACCAGCGAAACAGTGATGGTCTGCGGCGTGTTGGTGGCGCCCGAGGCCGTGATCGTGATCGGGGCGCTAACCGTGCCAGCAGCCAAACCGGCGGTGTTGACGCTCACCGTGATCGAACCATTCCCGGTTCCCGATGCCGGGCTCACACTCAGCCAAGCCGCGTTCTCTATCGCATTCCAGCTCAGTGTGCCTGAGCCTGTGTTGGTGATGGTAACAGTCTGACTGGCTGGGTTTGTTCCTCCTTGTACACCGGTGAACGACAAATTCGCCGTGCTCAAACCAATAGTCGGTGCCGGCGCAGCCGTGACCGTCAGCGTCACGGGAACAGTTTGCGGAGTATTGGTTGCGCCAGTCGCACTGATCGTGATCGAAGCGTTGTGGGTTCCGACTGGGAGGCCGGAAGGATTGACAGTGGCTGTGAATGAGCCGCTATTCGTTCCGGACGCTGAGTTCGCTCCGTTGAGACTTAGCCACGTTGCGCTAGAAACGGCGGTCCAATTCAGCGTCCCGGAGCCAATATTGCTGATCGTGACGATCTGGCCGGCTGGGCTCGATCCGTTTTGAACAGCCGAAAACGCCAGGCTTGCCGGAGACCTTCCGATCATCGGGCTGGAAGCGGACGGTGTCGAGTTCGAAGCCGGCGAAGACGGTGGCGACAGGATATCCGCCAAAGCGGGCATTCGACTTAACAGCTTCTGAAGCGCTCTACCAGCAAAACTGCTGCCCGATGAAGAACTGCCCGAGGCCGGGGCAGCCGCTGAGGCGCTTGCCGTCGAAGATAGAGTCGAACCCGAACCGCCACTTGGCACCGAGGTTGTAGGTTCTGATACGGCTGATGAAGTTACCGTGGAGATCGAAATTGATCCTGTTCCGTTCGCGGTGCTCCTCGTTGTTGAGATCGAGGATGTCGAAGTCGAACTTTCCTTTTGCAAGGTGGTCGAACTATCGCTTGCGATAGATCCAGTAAGTGAGGTCGTTGAACTGCTTTGTACTGCCGGTTGAGCCGAGGAAGCAGATGGCTCAGCCGGAACAAGTTGGCTAGTGGAGGGGCGGCGGATCAGTTTACGACCATGACTGGCCGAGTTCGTTGAGGCCTTGCCAATCGAGCCAGAAGACGGGCTTGCAGATCCGAAGAAAGACTGGCGACTCAGATTGCGCTCAGTTTGTTGTTGGACAGATTTCTGCTCATCAGTTGAGTAGGAAGCATTGACGGCAGATTCGGCCGCTCTCGCCACGTCCGTGGGGGCTTCAAATCCGACCAACGCGTTCGCAAGCAAACCGACAAGCACGTAACTCAAGGACCCGCTTACTGCGAAGGTTTTATGCCACTGCACAATTCGTTTTCTTGACTGGTGCATCGTATCGGTCCTCCGTCCGATTTGGCCTGCCGCCGCCATACCGTACATGCCACACGAAAACGCCCATCCACGGACGGGACGGGCGCGTGCACCAATCTCAAAACCTCAGCCTGGTGGCAGCCAGACCAACCATGGGAACAACTTTTTCCCGATCCCGGTCTCTTGGCTTTGCGTCCTGCCCTCTCGGACAGTTTGCCCTTGTCACCGATCGTTCTTTTCGTTCTTTTGCCTACGACTCTCTTTGCTTGCGGAACGTTTTCCTTTTTCTCGTCTCCCTCCTGCACACGAACTTGACTGACCGTCAGCCTCTATGCCAGCCAGGTTGAGCAAGAGGGATGCCTAAAACCCTTGTTCGGGTTTTGCGGATTAGCTTCCTCAAAAAAGGAGCGAAAATTTCGTGCATTACGGCCTCACGTCATCTCTTTCATCTTCTCGCTGTCGAGTCAAAAACGATGTCTCCCGGTCCTGATGGATGAAGGGAGTACTAACGCTGTGTACACTTAAATTCATACTTTAGTAATAACAAACAAGTTATTGAAAATATGAATTAAATTATCAAAATAGTTCAGCGGATATTCATTCATCACTTTGATTTTCTTGATGACCAAGCACTGTATGACTTTTCATCCGGTTGACGGCGAGAAAAAGGAAAGGAGAGGAAAGGAACGATCATGCCTTCCTCTTCTGATCGAGCCTCCACTCGTCGTCTTCCCAAGTCCTGATCTTCCCTCCTTGTCATGCCAAGGCCATCGAAGGTGAACGTGGTGTCGGGGGGGCTTGATGATGGTGGATAAACTTCATCGGCGTCGGATCCCTGATGATACGGTGCGCGCTCCCCATTGGCTCCCCATTGGATTCTTGTTGCCAGTCTTCGATCACCACCTGGGCTTCTAGCAAGGTTACAAACCCCTGCGCGTTGGGGCGTTTGCCCCGGAATTGGCCATTGATGCTCTCACTGGATAAAAGCATCTTTCCGGTTGTTCACGGAGCAACTTCCTTGGCTTCATGCTCCGAACCCTTGAACTCGGAGTCGGTTTCGTTGACTCGCGCGAACCAGCATCGATTGGTGCGGGCGGATCCCACGCACGTCGGAGTGCTAGATATGCTGAAATGGCTATTTCGTTGACGGAAAATCTCCGTTCTGTCATTCTTCATTCTTCAAAGAAATCCTAAGCACGCACGAGGGGATGTGATGAAGCAAGTCAAGGGCAAGAAGAGCGGGCGCCGCATTGCCGTGGTGGGACTCGGGTATGTGGGACTCCCAATCGCGGTCGCGTTCGGCAAACATGTGCCAGTCATCGGCTTTGATATCAACCGTGAGAAGATCGCTGAGCTGCGCCGAGGCATTGATCGGACACGGGAGGTCTCTGTTGAGGATCTCCGTTCGGCGCGGGTCCACTACACATACGAACCGACGGAATTGAAATCGGCCGATTTCATCATCGTCGCAGTTCCTACGCCGATCAACGAAGCCCACCAGCCCGATTTGACCGCTTTGAAGAAAGCATCGGAGCTGATTGGCGCCAACCTTTCTCCTGGCGCCATTGTCGTCTACGAGTCCACCGTGTATCCGGGGGCGACCGAGGAAGTCTGCCTGCCGATCCTGGAGCAGTTTTCCGGCCTCAAGTGCGGGATCGATTTCAAACTCGCATACTCGCCGGAGCGGATCAATCCGGGCGACAAGGAGCACACCCTTGCGAAGATCGTGAAGGTTGTCTCCGCGCAGGACGACGAGACATTGGACATCGTGGCGAATACGTACGCCATGGTCGTCGAAGCCGGTATCCATCGAGCCCCGAGCATCAAAGTTGCGGAGGCGGCGAAGGTGATCGAGAACACCCAGCGCGATCTCAACATCGCGCTCATGAACGAACTGGCTCTGATCTTTCACCGTTTGGGCATCGATACCAAGTCCGTCCTGGAGGCGGCTGGGACCAAATGGAATTTTCTCAAATTTTCTCCAGGCTTAGTCGGGGGACATTGCATCGGCGTGGATCCCTACTACCTGACGACCAAGGCCGAGTCAGTCGGATATCACCCGCAGGTCATTTTGGCGGGACGACGGATCAACAACGGCATGGGGAAATTCGTCGCGGAACAGACGATCAAACTCTTGAGTCAACTGGGGCGGCCGGTCAAAGATCTCAAGGTAGCAGTCCTGGGCCTGACCTTCAAAGAAAACGTCCCGGACTTACGTAACAGCCGTGTGCCGGACATCGTCAACGAACTGCGGGAATATGGCATCCAGGTCGTCGTGCATGATCCCTTGGCGGAACCGGAAGAGGCGGCGGCTGAATACGGCATCCACCTCGCTTCGTGGGACCGGATCAAGCAGGTTGACGGCCTGGTTCTGGCCGTTGCACATCGCGCTTATACCACCATGAATTTGCAGGAGTTGCTCAAGCCTCTCCGGCGCAAGCGGGAAGGTGTGATCGTCGATGTCAAAGGGATCCTCAACGCGGACACCTTACCGCGTTCGCTTCGGTATTGGCGTCTGTAGGATCTCATGCAGAAGGCAGGCATGGAGATTGAGGCTTGGGGTAAAGCGAGAGGCTCTTGTCAGGCATCGAACCTGCATGGATTCACGTGAAACCCATTTCATTTTCCTTCGGTGCGACATCCCTTTGGCAGGGACCGAAGGAAGACACACCCATGGGGAGAGTGAGTAGCCAGGCTTGGCAAGTGGTGCTTGCGCTGGGTATCGCGTTGACCGTCGCAGGGTGCTCGATACTGACTTCGGCGGACGCGAAGCGTGGGGACCAGTTGCTAGCCAGCGGCAACTGGGAAGAAGCCGCATTGGCGTACCAGCAGGCGTTAAAGGAAGACCCGTTTGACCCGGGGCTCCAACGCAAGTATGTGCTGGCCCGCGAGCGGGCTGCTGCGCAACACGAACAGCGTGGCCGGACCCTGCTGAAAGAGCGACAGATCGAGCAAGCCCTGGAGGAATTTAAACAGGCCCTTGCGATTGAACCTTCCAATCCTGAACATCAATCCGGGCTGGCCGAGGCGCTTCGACTCAAGGAAGCCAGGGATCAGGCTCGCGAGGCGGAGAAATTGTCGCGGCTGGGCCGAGCCGAAGAAGCCTTGGAGTATTACGCGCGGGCGGTCGAACTTGATCCTGGTTTGGGGCAAGCCGTTGAAGGCATCGCTCGCATCAGCGAAGAGCAAGAAGCTCAAAGGCAGGACACAGGTCTTAGCCAACCGGTCACCTTGCGGTTTCGGAACGCCGGCTTAAAGGAAGTGCTGGAAGGGGTGGCCAAGGCTGGCGGTATGAACCTCATTTTCGACAAGGACGTCCGCAACGATCCCGTGACGATCTCTATTCAGGACACGCCATTCGAAGAGGCGATCAATCTGATTCTGAACAGCAACAACCTGTTCGCCCGCCGAGTGGGACCGCGGTTGCTCCTGATCAGCCCCAATACCAAACAGAAGCAGGAGCAATACCAGGATCTCATGATCCGGACCTTTTACCTGTCGAACGCGAAGGCGAAGGACATGCTGGTCCTGCTCAAGAGCATACTCGACAGCAAGCGCATGCACGCCAATGAGCAGTTGAACGCCATCGTGATTCGCGACCAGCCGGAAAAGCTACAACTGGCCGAGAAGCTCATCCTCGCCAACGACCGCCAGGAACCCGAGGTGTTGTTCGACGTTGAAATTTTGGAAGTCAATCGGACGAAGAATCAAACGTACGGGCTAAACTATCCGAAGCAAGCCGGCATGGGACTGGTGCCGCCAGGCTTCACCGGAGTGTTGGCCGCCGACCCGCAGCAGTTCACCTATCGCCAACTGACCAGCCTAGGCCCGGATAGCTATCTATTCCGTCTACCGAGCACGGTCTTGCTGGACTTTTTCAAGCAGCAAACCGATGCCAAGACACTGGCGGCGCCTAAGATCCGGGTGGTGAACAACAAAAAGGCGGAAATCAACATCGGTGACAAACAACCGATTCTGCTCTCGACGACGAATGTGTTGCCGGGACAAGCCGCGACCGGCGCTGTGCCGACCACCTCTACCGTGACGTCGATCGAGTTTCGGGACACGGGCGTCAAATTGACCGTCGAGCCGACCATCCGGCTGGCCAACGAACTGTCGCTCAAGATGAAGATTGAAGTGATCAGGATCGGCGATCAAATTACGTTGCAGCAATCGCCCCTCATCCAGCAATTCCGGTTCGGGAACCGGTCTGCGGAAACCATCCTGAATATCAAAGACGGCGAGACCATCGTGCTGGGCGGCCTCCTTCAGGAAGAAGACCGCAAGACCCGCACGACGATCCCTTGGATCGGCGACCTTCCCGTGATCGGCGATCTGCTCAGTTCGTTTAAAACAGAACGGGTGACGACGGAGGTCATCTTGACCATCACGCCGCATATCGTTCAGAACATGACCCCGCCGGGACCCGAAACGCAGGCCTTTTGGTCTGGAACCGAAACGCTTTACGCCACGGCTCCGCTGTTTCCCGGATACCTCCGGAAAACGTCCGGTCCGCCGGAGTTGAGGCGCACTGGAAAACTTCACGGTTCTTCGACCGGTCAGAACGCCCAGAACGGCGACAACGGAACATCCGCGCCGACGAGCTCGCCTTCTTCAACACGTTCTCTGGAGAGCGACATCCCGTCACTGTCGTTGAAACCCTCCGACCTCACGGCGCAGGTTGGCCGTCAGTTTCGATTGAATGTCATGGCCGAGCATCTTCCGCCCCTGCAGAGCGGTCAGCTCACGCTGCGCTACGATCCTTACGTCCTGGAGTTTCAGGACGCCGCAGAGGGCGACCTGCTCAAGCAAGGGGAGCGAGGTGCGAGGGTGACCGCCGCCGACTCTCGGGAGGGGACGGTGGAGCTGACGCTGCATCGTCCGACGACACCGCTTTCCGGAAACGGCCCGCTCGTCATGGTCACGTTCCTGGCCAAGGCGCCGGGTGTTTCGCCACTGTACGTGGAAATGCCGAACGGATCCCAGCAGAATCCGACGGGCGAGCGGTTAGCAGTCGGGCAGGGAGTAGTCAGAGTGCGGTGAAGCAGTCCGGCGTCACCCTCATTGAACTGCTGGTTACGCTGGCGATCGTCATGATCCTGGCCTCCGTGGCCATGCCGTTGAGCCGGGTGTCGGGCCAACGGGTCCGCGAAATCGAATTACGCCAACACCTGCGTACGATGAGGGCCGCCATCGATACGTTCAGGCTGGAATGGAACCGCGACGGCGACGTACTGATCGGTCCGGCCTGTCTCAAGAACAAACTGACCTGCAAAGACGTGACCAGCGTGTACGGGTACCCCAAATCTCTGGAGGTGCTCCTCGGCGTCAAACTGACCGGCGAAGAGGCCACCGCCCGCGGGACAACCGTGCGTCGGTACCTGCGTGCCATTCCAGTAGACCCGATGACCGGCAAGCCCGACTGGTTGCTGCGTTGCTACCGAGATCCGCCCAATGCGACGTCCTGGTGCGGCGATGACGTGTACGATGTCTCGACACAGAGTCAGGGTACGGCCTTGGATGGAACGAAGTACCGGGATTGGTGAGCACCGAGAGAGGGGGTCACGTGGGTTTACACTCATCGAGCTGATGATGGTTGTGTCGATCGTGGGGATTCTGGCGACGCTGGCCGTGCCATCCTATCAAACGGCGGTCCGCAAGGCCAAGGAGGCGGTGCTGCGGCAGGACCTCTTTACGCTCCGGGATCTGCTCGACCAGCATCGGGCCGACCAGGGGAAATATCCGGCGTCCTTGGAAGCATTAGTCTCGGCGGGGTACCTGCGTCGGATCCCGACGGACCCGTTCACGGGCTCGACGTCAACGTGGCAGGAAATCGTTGAACCAACGGAAGGCGGCGTCTTTGATGTTTACTCTGGCTCGGACCTGGTGGGCACAAACGGCGTTCCTTATAACCGCTGGTGAAGGTGTGGGCCTACACGTCGTTGGGTACAGCGTGTCTCATTCGTCCGAGAAGGAACCTCATGGCGCAAAGCGAGCGGTACCCTGGGCTCTCCTCGTCCCGGTCCTGTGGCTGTGGGCCAGCTGCGCCGAACTGGAGCCGATGGTCGAGCCGGAGGTGGCCGATTTACAACTCACGATCGACACGCTCAAGACGGCGATGCGCGACGCTCAACGCACAATCGCTGATCTTCGCGGTGAGCTAGAGGCGCGTCGAAAAGAACTGGGAGAGGCCCAGGTCGCGAGGGCTCAACTCGAAGGCAAGGTCCGTGAAACGGAGCGCCGCCTGGCGGAAGCGAAACATGTCATCGACCTCCAACGGGAGGAGTTGGCGGCCGCGCGCAACGAGCGGGAACGGATTGCCCGCGCCAGCCAGCAGCTCCAGGCCCAACTTCGGCACTTGCAACGGCAGCTCGCCCAGCACAGCAAACTCCTTCAAGGATCTGGGGGTGCTGCGCCGGCCGTGGCGCCGCGCAACGCGTCGCGGAGCCCCGTCGGCGCGGAGCAGGCAAGCTTGCCGATGGCTGCGGAACCGTCCGCGACGCCCCCCTCGAACGTCTCGGCGGCCGAGGCCGGCAATGGACGGGTACTTGAATCCAAACTTCCAGCGCCGCCTCGCACGGTGACGGTCCAAGCGGGCGATACGCTCTGGAGTCTGTCGCGACGGTACCGTGTCAGCCTGGCGGAGCTGCGGGCACTCAATAACTTACGAGGCAACCGCATCGAACTCGGTCAGGCTCTGTGGCTTCCCGACGCCGGACCACCGGCCGACCCTGGACTTTCCAGCAATGGGGCCCAGGTCCCATAGTGCCGAATGGCCGTTCAGTCTAGCTTTACCGGTTTGCCCAACGTGACCTATGCCTACCTTCGTGTATAGGGTAGTCCGCCCCGATGGCACGACCGTCCATGGCCAGATCGATGGAGAGAGTGAAGACACCGTCCGGGCGAAACTGGAAGGCCAAGGGCTCCTCGTCTTTAAGCTCCAACGCCACGGCACGGTCGGCGCGCTGCCCGAGGGGCTCGCGCGCAGGTGGGGCAAGCTTTCACTGCAGGAATTTCTGGTCTTCAATCAAGAGCTACTCGCCTTGGTCAAGGCCGGCTTGCCGATCCTCAAGATCTGGGACCTGCTCATCGAGCGGGCTAGACATGTGGGGTTCCAGAGAGTCCTGCTGGCCGTTCGGCAGGACATCCGCGGCGGTGCCTCTGCCTCAGAGGCACTGGCCAGGCATCCGCACTACTTCCCAGAACTCTATGTGGCGACGGTGCGGGCCGGTGAGCAATCTGGCAATCTGCCTGAGGTCCTGCACCGGTATATCGTCTATCTCAAGCTGATGCTTGGCCTGCGCCAGAAAGTGATGAAAGCGCTGGCGTATCCGGCGTTTCTCATCGTCATCGGTATCGCCGTCGTCGGATTTCTCCTGGCCTATGTGATGCCGACTTTCGTCGCTGTTTACGGCGAATCGGCGCGATCCCTGCCGCCGGCCACCCAAGCTCTGATTGAACTGGTGCAGATGGGCGAAGCCAACGCGATTCCGTTGCTCATCGTCTTGGCGGTTGCGGTGATGGGCCTGCGCGCCTGGTACCAGACGCCAGCCGGCCGGCGGACGGTGGACCGTTGGCTCTTGCGCTTACCTCTGCTTGGTCGGATTTTCATCGAGCACCATACCATACAGCTCACGCGTACGCTGGTCACCGTGCTGGCCGGAGGCACGCCGCTGGTGGATGCACTGCAAATCTCGCGGGGCGCCGTGTCGAACCGGTTCATCTCGGAAGGCCTGGCGAGGGCGGTGGAAAAGATCCGCGAAGGGTCAACCTTGGCAGCGGCGCTGGAGGCCCCGAGTGTTCTGCCCAAGCTGGCGATCGAAATGCTGTCGGTTGGAGAGGAGACCGGTTCGCTAGAAACGATGCTCAAGGAGGTGGCCGAATTCTACGAAGGCGATCTTGATCTCGGGTTGAGTCAACTCACTACCTGGATCGAACCAGTGCTGCTGCTGGTCATGGGAATCCTGGTTGGGATCATCGTGATCGTCATGTACCTGCCCGTTTTCCAAATGGCTGGCGCGGTGCAGTGAACAGACGTGTTTCTTTGGCTCTTGATCGCTTGCGGCCGGCTATTCGCTATTCGCTCTAGCGGTTTTGATATTTGATAGGAGAGCGTCCGTGCGACGGAATCTGGAGCGCCCATCGTTGACCGACATCCTGGTCGGCCAGGGTGCTGTGACCCGTGCAGCCCTTGACCAAGCGGTAAGCCGGTTCGGCGAGGCTCCGACGACCCTTGGCGCGGCGTTGGTCAAGGAGGGCTTGATCACGGAAGAACAATTGGCTCGCGCGCTGGCTGCGCAATACGGGCTGCCGTACGAGCCCCTCGTCGAGTTTCGCGTCGATCCCCGGTTCTTCCAGCGCATCTCGGTCAAGCTGATGCAGCGGCATCCGTTCGTGCCGATCACTGAGCGGGACGGGGTGCTCACGATCGCCATTCCCGATCCCCACAATCTGCTGGCTCTGGATGAGCTTGAGCTGATGCTCAACCAGCCGCTGCGCCTGATTGTCAGCCCGCGCAGTGCGATCCTGAACGCGCTGGAGCAAAGCGAGGGATCCAGCCACGCCCTCCGCGAACTGGAAGCGGAGTATCGTTCGGTGCTGGTCAAGGAGGACGATCGGGGAGAGGAAATCCTGACCGTCGATCAGGTCGGCGAGGACCAGAGCCCGGCCGTCAAGCTGATCGACACGATTCTTTTGTCCGCGCTGCAACGTCGGGCTAGCGACATCCACATCGAAGCGGCTGACCGCTTTACGCGGGTGAAGTTCCGCGTCGATGGCATCCTCGTGCCGGCGATGGAGCCCTTGGACATCAAGCTGCACGCACCGCTGGTGTCGCGGCTCAAGGTCATGTCCGAACTGGACATCGCCGAGCGCCGCGTGCCCCAGGACGGCAGCTTCCGCGTTCGCATGGAGCGGAAGACGGTCGATTTTCGGGTCTCCATTCTCCCCAGCGTGTTTGGCGAGTCGGTCGTCATCCGGATCCTGGATCGGGAAGCCATCACCTCCGGGGTTTCCGCCTTGCGACTGGACCGGCTGGGGTTCAACCCGGAGGATCTTCGGCGGTTCCGTCGGGCGATTGCCAGGCCGTACGGCATGGTGCTAGTGACCGGACCGACAGGCAGCGGCAAGACCACCACGCTGTATGCAGCCATCAGCGAGATGAACACTCAGGAAGACAAGCTGATCACGATCGAGGACCCGGTCGAATATCAACTGCCGGGGGTCGTGCAGATTCCAGTCAATGAAAAAAAAGGCGTGACCTTCGCGCGCGGCCTCCGGTCGATTCTTCGTCACGACCCGGACAAGATCATGGTGGGGGAGATCCGGGATCCAGAAACCGCGCAGATCGCCATTCAGTCAGCCCTCACCGGACACTTGGTGCTGACCACTGTGCACGCCAACAACGTGTTCGACGTTATCGGCCGGTTTACCTCGATGGGGATCGATCCCTACAACTTTCTCTCCGCGCTCAATTGCGTGCTGGCCCAGCGGCTCGTGCGAATCATCTGCCCATCCTGTCGTGAACTGGTCAAATTGGACAAAGCCTTGGCGGAAGAGTCCGGACTAGATTACGACCAATACAAGGACATGCCCTTCTATCAAGGACGGGGCTGTCATGACTGCCACGGCACGGGATATCGTGGCAGAAAGTGCATTACAGAGTTTCTGAATCTGACCGACGAGATCAAGGAAATGATCATGGCGGACCGGCCCATCTCCGAGATCCGCTATCGGGCCGTGACGGATGGGATGATCACGCTCCGCCAGTCGGCGCTCAAAAAGGTGTTGGACGGGGAAACCACGTTGAAGGAAATCAACCGCGTCACCTTCAGCGAGGAGGGTTGAGGATGTGGTCGTGGATGGCAGGACGGCCTCGCCACTGCCTGCGCATCGGGGCCCGCAAGCTTGCCTGGGCGGTGGCCCAGCGGGACTGGAAGGGGCGGATCCGCCATCGTTGCGCGGTGACGTCGCTCGCTCCGGGAGTGATGCGAGTCTCCCCGGTGGACGCGAATATTGCCGACGTGCCGGCGTTCGAGGCGCGCCTCCGCAGTCTCATTGGACCTGAACGTCACCTACGCGTCGCCGGGCGGATGTGGATCCGTCAGATTCCGTTGCCCATTACGCTTGTCCTGCCCGATCTGTGCGTCAGAGCCGCGGTGTTTCAATTCGATCAACTCCCGGCCCGGACCGACGAACGCGAAGCATTGATTCGTTGGCGAATCGGCCAGGAGCAACTCATACCGTTGGCCGACGCCAAGGTCGTGGCACAGGTGCTGTCCCCAGGTCGGCTAGCCAAGGGCCCGCATACCGTTCTCGCGGTTGTCATTCGGGATGTAGTCCTCGCGCAATACGAATCGGCTTGCGAGTCAGTCGGGTTGATCCCCGTGGACGTGGACATTGCGAGCTTCCGCCTCTTCAATCTCTGGGCGGCAGCGGCCGGTTGGACCGGGGCGTCGGCTGGGGACCTCATGTGGCTGAATGTGGCGGACGGCGGCTTGACGTTGTTTCTCTTCCATGGTGGACGCCTGGTGTTCGTCCGCACCAAGCTGCTGGGCACGTCCGTGTGGTCCGAAGACGGTTCAAACACCGGCCCCGACGATCGGAATCGCAAGGTGATCGATGAATGTCTGGCATCAATCCAGGCCTGTCGGGAGCGTTATCCTCAGTTAACAGTAGAACGGCTGGCGTTCGCCGCCGACGATTCGGATCCGGAACTGCCGGAGGTGCTCGCTCAGGAATTGGCCGTGCCGGTCCACTCGCTGAGCTGGAGTCAGATCGAACGGGCTGGGTGGAAGCCGACTGAGAAGGTCATAGACGCGGGGGCCCTGCCCGCGATCGCAAGCGTCTTGTAATGCTTGTAATGGAAAATGGAAGAAGAGGTGACGGATTGCAGCGGCTGAGGGATATCTTCTCTAGCTCTCGAGGGCGTCGTCGAAGGTCGGGGCCGTTTCAGATCAATCTTAGCAGCCGCTTTCGCTGGTATCTCAAGCCAGCCCGGCTAGGGCTTCTCGGGCTGGTCAGTACGATCGCCGCCGCGATCGTCTGGGATCTGAATCAAATCTGGACCGCTCAGGATGAGGTCAAGGAGATCACTGTCGCTTTGCAGCGGGTCAGAGAACAGGACCGGGCGTTCGTCGCCGAATCAGCCAAGGAAGGCATCGATCTCTCCGAGGCGGCGCTCCAACGACTCCCCGCCGAAGTGGCGCTGGCTAATCAACTCCTGGAGAAACGTGTGTTCTCCTGGACTCGGTTTCTCACAGAGCTGGAGCAGGCCATTCCGCCTCGACTCGCAATCAACAGCATCAGGCTCGACCCGAGCAGCTCGGTCATTCAGTTGAACGGTGCCGCCTTCAGCGTGGAAGATGTCACCGCTTTGACCCTCGCCATGCAGGATCACCCGACGTTCAAAGACCCGGTGTTGGGACAGCACCGGGATGCTGGCAATGGATTAGTCGAGTTTGACCTGACGCTTCGCTATCGACCTCAACGGTTGTGAAACACCCGATGGAGACACTCATTCGTCTGCTTCGTCAACCGTATGGCCCGCTCCTTCCATGGTTCGGACTGGCCGGCTTGCTGACGGTGGTCTATCTGATCGTGCACACCACCTTCCTGGCCTCGGCCCAAGAGCAACGGGCGGTCGTGCAAGCCGAGTGGACTGCCGCCCGGCAGCGACTCGTCCAACATATGGAAGCGAAGAAGATCCGCCGGGATCTCGACCAGGTGATGGCCGTACTGCCGGCTGAACGGGATTTCGCACCGTTGGCCCTCGGCGTGACGGAAGAAGCCAAGCGAGACAACGTAACACTGCCGGCGCTGTCCTATCGAACCGAAGCGACCGGCGTGCCCGGCACGACGAAGGCGATTCTGCAGGGGGCAGTGAGCGGGCGATACGAGGATTTGCGCCGCTTCATTTATAACCTCGAGACGGCGGAAGAGTTGCTGTTCATCGAAGACTTGGATGTGGTGCGGTCAGGCAACAGCCAGGATGAACGGCTGACGTTCAACATTAAAATTGTGACCTTCCTGAGAGGGGAGGCGGGCCGCGCCGCTGTGCCTTCAAAGGGATGAGCCTAAGCCACCGGCATCAATTGCTACTCCTTGCAGTCCTGTGCTTGATCTGGGCTGGGCTGGTCGTCTGGCGTGTGGCTGAATGGGAGGAGCCGGCCCGTGTCCCGCTTCTCAATGTGTCGGGTATGGCCTCCGGCCAACCGGCGCCGACCCGGCTGGCAAGCAGCGGCTTGCACGTCAATTTGGATCTCCTCGAGGCCAGTCGCCGCCTCCGGGACGCCACCTTTACGATCCCCCGGAATATTTTCGCACCCCCCCGCGCCGATGCCGCCCCGGCGATGAATGCCGTCCAGCCGCTGCAGGCCGAATCGAATCACGATTCGCCGGAGGCCTTGCCGCAGCAGGCAGCGTCGGCTGAACTCGTCCAGTTCCGTTACCTCGGCTATATGCAACTGGGCGACGGCCTTGGGAAACGGGAGGTGGCCTTGCTTGTCAAACAGGAAGAGGTGCATGTCGTTAAGGCCGGCGAAACCATCGAGGAGCGATTTGTGGTCAAGACCATCACACCAGACGCTGTGACCCTTCAGGAGACTGGCTCGCGCGTCGAGCAGATTGTGCCTTTGGCACAGGAGCCGGAACCACAGCAGCCGCTATCCCCGCAACAGTAAGAGACTCCACATGTCCAACGTCCGCTCAGATGGTCTCGCCGACGCCAGGGGAGCCACATACCTCCTGGTCATGTTCTCGGTCGTGCTGATTGGCATCGCGCTGTCCGTCGCCGCCCGGCAATGGAAAATCATGGTGCAGCGGGAACTGGAAGCCGATCTGCTGGCCAAAGGCATCGAAATCCAGACCGCCATCGCGCTCTATTCCGCCAAGATGAAAGCCGGGCGGGTAATCCCGGGCGAAGTGTACCCCAATTCCTTGGCCGACCTGACCCGACAGCCCAGGCCTCTCTTGCGAAAGGTCTACCTGGATCCCATGGGAAGAGGAGAATGGGAGTTGGTCCGCGCCCCGACCGGCGGGATCATGGGCGTCCGAAGCCGAAGCAAGGCGAAGCCGCTCCGACAACATGACTTTCCTCTCGCGGTGCGACACTTTGAAGGGTTGCCGACGTATCATGATTGGGTCTTCCAACATCCGAGTCCCTCTGCCCTTCCTCAACCGCAACCGCCGTCGATTCCCGCTCCATCTCGCTAGCCTCCGTCGAACGGCCGGACCTTGACGCCGTTTAAGAGGGGAGGGTATTCTCGCTTCGCATTACACGCGATCCGTCGGGAACGGAGCCGACCTTGCCCGTTCATAAGCGGATGGCCTGAGTCCGGAGGAACAATGGAACCGCCGGCTGTAGTGACCGATCAAGTCGTTGCCCCGAAATCACCCGAAGAGTACGTCCTCGACTTGGTCCGAAAGGCGAGGGCGGCCGCCGGGCGCCTAGCCACCTTGACGACCGATGTGAAGAATCGGGCCCTGACGGCCATGGCCGATGCCCTCGAAGCCCGGGCCGAAGAGATTCTCACGGCCAACGAGAAGGACCTCGCGGCGTTCGACCCGACGTCGGCGCGGAAGGCCATGGCCGATCGCCTCCGGTTGACGCCCGAACGGATCGCCGAGATGGCAGCCGGCATCCGCGAGATCGTGAGGTTGCCGGACCCGCTCGGCGCAGTTCCTAAGATGTGGCTGCGGCCGAACGGAATGCAGGTGGGACGGGTGCGTGTCCCCATCGGGGTCATCGGCATTATTTACGAGGCCCGGCCGAATGTCACTGCCGACTCCGCCGCGCTCTGCCTCAAGTCCGGGAATGCGTGCGTGCTCCGCGGAGGGTCGGAAGCGATCCATTCGAACACGGCCATCGCAGCGCTTCTCGCCGAAGCGGCGGAGAAAGAAGGCGTGCCGGCCGGCGCCATTACCTTTGTCGATCGGCCGGACCGGGAGATCGCGGTCGCGTTGCTCAAACAGGACCGGTACATCGATCTGATCATCCCGCGTGGCGGAGAGTCGCTAATGCAGACGGTACGCGAACATTCGACGATCCCGGTCATCAAGCATGACAAAGGCGTCTGTCATATTTACGTGGATGCGGATGCCGACCTAGTTCTGGCCGAGCGGGTCTGCTGCAACGCCAAGCTTCAACGCCCCTCCACCTGCAACGCGATGGAGACCCTGTTGGTCCACCAGACCATCGCCCGGACGTTCTTGCCCAGCTTGATTCCCAAGCTCCAGGCCGCCAAGGTGGAGGTGCGGGGGTGCCCCAAGACCTGCCAGCTTGTCCCGGAGGCCACACCGGCCCGAGACGACGATTACGGTAAAGAGTTCCTCGATCTCATCCTAGCGGTCAAGGTCGTGAAGAATATGGATGAAGCGTTGGACCACATCGCGAAGTACGGATCGCGCCACACGGAGGCGATCATCACCACCGACTACAGCCGGGCGATGCGGTTCCTCAGGGAAGTGGACGCCAGCGCGGTCCTCGTCAACGCCTCCACACGGCTCAACGACGGCTACCAGTTCGGGCTTGGGGCGGAGATCGGCATCAGCACGTCCCGCATCCACGCGCGCGGCCCGATGGGCCTGGAAGAGTTGACCTGCTTCAAGTTCATCGTCTTGGGCAGTGGCCAGATCAGAGAGTAACGGTGCCGTGGACGACGTTGTGCATTCCGCCCTCACACGGCCAGGCAACGTCGTCTTTCCCGCCAATTTCCCCTACGTACAGGATCTCGTTGCAGCCGGGGGACATTGTGTCCGCCGGCCGAGCGGGCATCTGATTTTCTATGATCGCACCGGGCGGCGCTTTCTGGCGACCGATCCGGAGGGCAACCCATTGCATGAATGTGAGTGGGAACCCTCATCGGCGGGTAACGTGCGGCTCGTTCGAGCGCGGTTCCGACTCGATTGGGAACAATGGGTCGGACTGAAGCCAGCCGCCCTTGTGAACGCCACGACCCTGGATCTCTCCCGCAAGCCGGGCTGGGAGCGGCTGAGGGCGGACGATTTGCGCCGGATGGCTGCGCAGGCACTGGGTGTTCCGGTAGAAGAGGTCCGGTTCTTTTACGGAGACGACGATCTGGTCGTCGATATGCGCGGCCTGGCGACCATCCGGCACAAAAAAGACGTGTTCTACGTGTTGGAGGGCGGAGACTTCGACCATGCCCGCTTCATGTCTTGCATGGGAGCCATGCACTGGGATCGAATCGATTTCTTGCCCGTGGTCGAATTGTTTCAATCGCTGTTGCCCGGGACCGGGTCCGCCGCGCTCGAATTCATCCGCGGCCTGTATGACGATCAAAACGAAGGGCGACCGACTCCGCTCGCGCTCCGCTACCGCGGGATTCCTACCTATCCATCTGAGGCCGCGTTCCGCCTGTTCAGCGGATTCTTTACGCCGAGCGCGCCGGGCGGGCAGGACCCGTTTCCGCTCTTCATGAACCCGTCCCGATCGCACGAGGTCACGTGGCTCCCGACACCGGACCCGCCGCGGCGCTATTTCGATCCCGCACGGCGCCTCTGTGTCACCGTCAAAGGGGAGACCATCGACAAGGTGACGGTTGCCGACGACCCGACGGGCCTTCCGTACGTCAAACCGACGGCGCGCGGATTCACGCCTTATGGCCGGAGCGTCGAAGTCTCGAACGGGATGCTCCTCCTGCGCGATGGCGCACGGCAAACCACCTTCCCGCTCAATTCCGCATGGGGACCTATCCGTGATTTCACTCTGCCTCCAAGAACAGAGCCGGCGCCGTGGGGATGGAGGGACCTCTTCCAAGGATCTCCGCCGGTGGTTTCCGCCGCCGAAGCCTTTGGCTCCGTCTTGCTCTATCCGGAAGACCAGACGGAAATCGACGAAGCGGCATCGCAGCCGTTTGTCACCGATTTCCTGCAAGACTGCATGGAAGACACTCCGCTGCTTGCCTCCCGCCTGACCCATGCTGTTTCTCTGCTGATCGACAACCTTGACGCGGGCCTCAGCGCCTGTATTAAGCCGGACCGGGCTCGCCGCTACACCGTGCTGTATTGCAGGCCAGCGTTGGCTCAGAAGCATGCGCAGATCCTCTGGAACCAAGCGGTCTCGTCCGGTCCGTCGTTGGAGGCGCTCCGACAGGTCGCCTTCTTCCCCGCCGAGGCTTGCCGCAAGGCAGCCTACGCCAAGCAGTATGACGTGATCTACCACTGGATCCCCTTTGCGGACTTCGACCGCTCCGCTGCGCTTTCCGATGCGATCCGCTGTCTTGCCGAGGCGCTTACCCCCGGTGGGTTGGTCTTCGTCGCGGGGCCACCGACTGTGAGCCGTCTTATGCGGACCCATGCCTTGGAACTGCTCCGGGAAGACCCGGTGGAAACTCTGCCAACGTTCCGGATGCACCGCACCATCCTGCCGATGGCCCGTCTCAAGCCAGGCTTGACGTTGGTGCAGGCGAGAAAAGGCTAGGCGGGCAACTCCAGTGCGACCTTGACAGCCTTAGGTTTCACCCGATAAGATGCGCTTGCCTTTAACGCTCATCCTGTGAGGTGAGTAAGGAGCGATGCTCATGAGGATCGGCCCGAGGGGTCGTGTCCTGCCGATAACCGCCTTCTCATCGCGTGGCGATGGGAAGGTTTTTTTATGTCTGGAACTTGCATGACGAGTGTCGCGCGGACGGAGAAACCTCAGGAGCGGCTGGTCATGGAGGCAGGCGACATCGCCCGCGCGCTGACTCGCATCGCCCATGAAATCCTGGAACGGAACAAAGGTACCAAGGACCTCGCGTTGGTCGGGGTCCGCACCGGCGGAGTGCATTTGGCGCACCGCCTGGCCCGCCGCATCCGCGACATCGAAGGCGCCCAGGTGCCAATTGGAGAACTCGACATCACCCTCTATCGAGACGACCTCGCCCTGCGCAAGGATCAGCCGATGCTTCGGAAGACCTCCGTGCCGTTCAACATCTCGGACCTGAAAATCGTCCTGGTCGACGATGTCCTGTTCACCGGACGTACAATCCGCGCTGCCATGGATGGGTTGATCGATTTGGGCCGGCCGGCTGAGATTCAGCTCGCCGTGCTTGTGGATCGGGGACACCGGCAACTGCCGATCAAGGCCAACTACATCGGGAAGAACATTCCCACGTCGCGGGATGAGATCGTCAAAGTGCTGTTGGAAGAAGAAGGGGAAGAGGACCGAGTAGTCATCCTGAAGGCGTAACCGGAGGAACCCGTGAGCCTCAAGCGTAAAGACCTGCTCAGCCTCGCGACATTGTCGGTCGAAGAGATCATGCTCATCCTGGAGACAGCCGATTCCTTCAAGGAAGTAACCGGACGGGAGATCAAAAAGGTCCCGGCGCTCCGCGGCAAGACCGTCGTGAATTTGTTTTTCGAGCCCAGCACCAGGACCCGCACCTCGTTCGAGTTGGCCGCAAAGCGCCTCAGCGCGGACGTCATCAACTTCTCGCCCTCGTCCAGCAGCGTGGTCAAGGGCGAAACGCTGCTGGACACGGCGCGCAATATCGAAGCCATGCAAGCGGACATCATCGTCCTACGACACCCTGCCGCGGGTGCGGCGGAGACCCTGGCGCGCAGCGTCAAGTCCTCCGTCATCAACGCCGGTGACGGCTGGCATGAACATCCCACCCAGGCGTTGCTCGACCTCTACACGATCCGCGAACGGAAGCTGCCGTTCAAAGGGCTGCGCGTGGCCATCGTCGGCGACGTGACCCACAGCCGGGTGGCGCGGTCGAACATTTATGCCTTGGTCAAACTGGGCGCGGAGGTCCGTGTCGTGGGCCCGCCAACGATGATTCCCCCCGCGGTGGATCGGCTGGGTGCCCGCGTCTACTACGATCTGGAAGATGCCCTGTGCGGCGTGCAGGTGATCATGATGCTTCGCCTGCAATTGGAACGGCAGGGACGGGCTCTCTTCCCCACGATCCGGGAGTACTCGCGCCTCTACGGGCTCACGGCCGAACGGGTGAAGTTGGCCGAGCCGGGCGCCATTGTCATGCATCCGGGCCCGATCAACCGAGGCGTGGAGATCGCACCAGAGGTCGCGGACAGCCTATCCTCCGTGATCCTGGATCAAGTCGCCAACGGCGTGGCCGTGCGAATGGGCATCTTGTATCTGATGTCGGGCGCGCACTGAGGACCTGCAATGATGTGACGGGATTATCGGGATTATTGGTTGATCGGTCGACCTAATGCATCAGAACGAGCGGGGCGAGATGAAGGGAACCAGCGGCGGGCCAAATTTCATCCTGATACGGGGCGGGCGCGTCATCGATCCTGGACGATTGAACGGTGTGGCGGATGTTTTGATCGAGGACGGACGAATCGCCGCCGTCGGCCGACATTTCTCCGTTCCGCGGTCCGCGACGGTCCTCGATGCGACCGGGCTCCTGGTCCTGCCGGGATTTGTGGACCTCCACGTCCATCTGCGCGAACCAGGCTTTGAATACAAGGAAACGATCGAGAGCGGAACGGCGGCGGCGGTGGCCGGTGGATTCACATCCGTCTGTTGCATGCCGAACACCAACCCGGTCAACGATAACCAGTCGATCACGGAGTTCATTCTGGAGCGGGCGCAGGCAGCCGGCAATGCGCATGTATTCCCAATCGGTGCGATCACCAAGGGGTCCGAAGGCAAGGAATTGGCGGAGATCGGTGATCTGCGGCGGGCCGGCTGCGTAGCCATCTCCGACGACGGCCGTCCTGTTATGAATAGCCTGGTCATGCGTCGGGCGATGGAATATGCCCTGGCGTTCGATCTGCCGGTGGTAGACCATTGCGAGGACCTGAATCTTGCGGAAGGCGGGTGTATGAACGAAGGTCTCGTCTCCACCGAGATGGGCCTGCCGGGCATTCCCGCGGCGGCGGAAGACATTATGGTCGCCCGCAACCTGGCATTGGCGGAGTTAACCGGCGCGCGGCTGCACTTGGCTCACCTCAGCACCGCCGGTTCAGTGCGCATGGTGCGCGAGGCCAAGGCGCGCGGGATCCGGGTGACCGCGGAAGCGTGTCCGCATCATTTCTCGCTGACGGAGGAAGTCTGCCGCGGCTACAACACCCATGCGAAGATGAATCCTCCGCTGCGGACCTGGGAAGATGTCCAGGCCATCAAAGACGGCTTGCGAGACGGCACCATTGACGTGATTGCCACGGATCATGCCCCGCACGCCGCGCAGGAAAAGCAGCAGGAGTTCGCGGAGGCGCCGTTCGGAATTGTCGGCCTTGAAACCGCGTTGCCGTTGACGTTGGCGTTGGTGGAGGAGGGCGTGCTCACGCTGGAGGCCGCGGTGGCCAAATTGACCGAGGCGCCGGCCAAAGCGTTTGGGCTGGCCAAAGGCACGTTGGCGCCGGGCGCCGATGCGGATGTCACCCTGGTCGATCCGCAGGCTCAATGGGAAATCGATCCCACCCGCTTCCGCTCGAAAAGTCGGAACACCCCCTTCGCCGGTTGGAAGGTCAAGGGCCGGGTGACCACGACGCTGGTCAAGGGACGCGTGGTCTACGAACTGAAATCTGCGGAGCAAGAGGCGCGGTGAGCCGTGGAGTGCGATGGAGCCTGATCGTTTGCCTGACCCTGGAATGCACGGCGTTGGGGGTCTGGACAGGCGGCCTCGTGGTGCTGATCGCAGCGGTCATTCCGGCTGTGTTCAATACTTTCGGCGGACAGGATGCCGGCGGGTTATTTTTAACCCGCTCGTTCGACGGATATAATCGCCTGGTCCTCGCCGCCCTCGCGGTCTTAGCGGTTGGCGCTGGCTGGCGGACATGGGTGGGACGCCGGGCAGAGCCGGTTCCGCCGGCCACTCGAAGCGAGTGGGCACTGTTCGGCGCGATGGCGGCGATCGCTGCAGCGATCGTGTTCGGGCTGCATCCCATGGCAGCAGCCCTCCAGGCGCAAGCCTTCGCGGCTCACGGCGAAGAGGCGCGCAAGGCGGCGTTTGCCGCGTTCTTCCGGTTGCATTGGGTGGTACGCCTCCTGTACCTGTCGAACCTAGGCTTGGGAATCGCGCTGATCGCCGTGAAAGTGCGGAACTGGATCCAGCCACAGGGAGCTGTGCGATGAAGAAGGCCGTGCTGGCCCTGGCTGACGGAACCGTCTTTGAGGGACGGGCCCTAGGCTATGAAGGTGAAACGATCGGGGAGGTCGTGTTCAACACGGCCATGACCGGTTATCAAGAAATTCTGACCGATCCCTCGTACAAAGGCCAGATCATCACCATGACCTGCCCGCATATCGGCAACTACGGGGTGGCGCCGGAAGATGGGGAATCCTGGCGTATTTGGGGAGAAGGTTTTATCGTCCACGAGGCTAGCGTGCTGGCTAGCAACTGGCGAAGCCGCTTGACGTTGACCGAGTACCTTCGAGAGGCTCGTGTCGTCGGCATCGAAGGGATCGATACGCGATCCTTGACGAGACACCTTCGCGAGCATGGCTCGCAACAGGGGGTCATCTCGCACATTGATCTTGACCCTCGTCGGGCGGTTGAAAAAGCTAGAACTGCCCCCAGTCTCATTGGACGAGATTTGGCTGCAGAAGTGACGTGTCGCCAGCCCTATGAATGGACAGAGGGATCCGGCCCCTGGGCGCCCCATCTGGCCGGTAACGCGGTGGTAGCAAAGCATGGCAGAACAGACGGCCGCAACACGCCGTGGCGCGTGGTTGTGTATGATTTTGGGGTGAAGCGGAACATCCTGCGGCGGCTCGTCGATGTGGGCTGCGCCGTGACCGTGGTGCCGGCCTCGACACCTGCTCAGGCCGTGCTGGCGATGCAGCCCGACGGCGTCGTGCTGTCCAACGGTCCGGGTGATCCAGAAGGGGTGCCCTACGCCATCGAAGCGGTCAAACATCTGATCGGTCGGATACCGCTGTTCGGTATTTGCCTCGGTCACCAACTGCTCGGCTTAGCCCTTGGGCTGCGCACCTACAAACTGAAATTTGGACACCACGGCGCTAACCATCCGGTGATGGACTTGCGCACCAGGAAGGTTGAGATCACCTCGCAGAACCACAACTTCGCCGTCCAAATCCCGCAAGACCTGGATCCCGTTCCTGCTCAGCCGCCAATCGCGGAAACGGCGTATGGACGCGTGGAGGTCACCCATGTCAGCTTGAACGATCATTCGATCGAGGGCCTGGTCTGTCTGGACCAGCCGGCCTTTTCTGTGCAATATCATCCCGAAGCATCCCCCGGGCCTCATGATTCGGCATATGTGTTCGAAGAATTCGTGCACCTGATGGAGAAGGCTCATGTGTAACAGGCTCCGCGTCGGTCTTGTTGCTTCTCTCGCTGCTCTGCTTCAGTCCGGATGCATCACCATCAATCTGCCGCCTCCGCCCGGCCCGCTGGAAGAAGTCCAAGTGAGCGGCACTGGTGACGCTAAGGTCCTGCTGGTTGATCTGTCCGGCATCATCAGCTCCCAAGAACAGGACGGGTTCATCTCGCGCCCGAGTGTGGTCGCCACTTTGAAAGAAGAGCTTACGAAGGCCGCGAAGGACGACAAAGTGAAAGCGGTCGTGATCCGGATCAACAGCCCGGGTGGGACCGTCACTGCGTCCGACATCCTGTATCACGAGTTGAAAACCTTCAAGACCACGCGGAACATCCCGATCGTCGCGTCGATTATGGATGTTGGCGCCTCCGGCGGCTATTACATCGCAGCCAGTGCAGACGCCATCCTCGCGCATCCCTCTTCGGTAACCGGTAGCCTCGGCGTCATCATGCTGACCATCAACGCGCGCGGCCTGCTCGAGAAAGTGGGCGTCGAGGCGACTGCCGTCACGTCCGGCCCGCGCAAGGATATGGGGTCCCCGTTTCGCGCGATGACGCCGGAAGAGCGCGCGATCTTCCAAGGAGTCATCGATTCCTTCTACCAGCGGTTCCTGACGGTGGTTCAGGAAGGCCGGCCCAATCTGTCCATGGATCAGATCAAGAAACTCGCTGACGGGCGGATCTATTCCGGCGAGCAGGCCAAGGCCGTCGGACTCGTGGATGATGTCGGCTATCTGGAGCAAGCCATCGAGACGGCGAAAAAACGGGCCGGTCTGAAGGACGCGCGGGTCGTGGTCTACCGGCGTCCAGGGGAATATCAGAACAACATCTACTCGCGCTTGTTCGGCCTTGGCCATGGGCTTGCCGGGATGGCGAATCTCGACCTGCTTTCGCTGGTGCGTGGAGGCACTCCGCAATTCATGTACTTGTGGATGCCGTGACGGAACCTGGATCCGTTGATCCATTTTTGGAGAGGGATTCCTTACGCATGACCGTATCCTTCATAAACAGCATGACGACACTCCTCTCGGTGCCGATCAACCGGCGGGCCGCGATCGTCTGGACGGCACGTGGGCTCCTGGGGATTTGCCTGGCGGGAAGTTCGTTGAGCGCGCTGACCGGTTGCTATCGTGCGCCCGGCACGGCGCGCGACCAGCTTATTTTCCTCTCGGAGGAGAAAGAAATCGCGATGGGCGTCAGCGCCTTTCGTGAAGTGTTGCGCCAGGCTCGGTTGAACGAAAATCCCGAGATCAACGAAATGGTGCATCGAGTCGGTCAGCGAATCGCCGCGGTCGCGAACAAGCCGGAGTATCATTGGGAGTTCGCGGTCATCCAAGACGATCAGGTGATCAACGCCTTCGCTCTACCGGGGGGCAAGGTTGCCGTGTTCACCGGCATCCTTAAGATCACGCAAAACGAGGCAGGGCTCGCAACGGTTATGGGTCATGAGGTCGCCCACGCGTTGCAACGGCACGGTGCCGAACGGATGAGCCGCGGGATTCTCGAACAGATCGCCCAACTCGGCGCCTTGGCCGGGGCCGCAACCGGCGCCATCAATCCGAGCGTCGCCATGGGCGCCATGGGCGCCTACGGCGTGGGAGTCTCCCTGCCGTTCAATCGCAAGCAGGAATCGGAAGCCGACTATATCGGCCTCCGTCTCATGGCGCAGGCTGGGTACGACCCACGCGAGGCGGTGGCGTTCTGGGAGCGGATGAGCGGCTGCCCCCGGCAGATGATTGGCAAACTGTGCTTTCGCTCCCAGCAGGCCATTCCGGAGTTTCTGTCCACGCATCCGTCGGATGTGACCCGGATCAACCAGATTGAGGCCTGGATCCCGGAAGTCATGCGCTACTACCGACCGGAGGATGGCCTGGCACCGGCGCATCCCCCACGGCCGTACCAGCCGCTGATCGGACCGATGCCGAAAGCCGGATAGGAAACGCGGGCGATGGGCAGAGCCAGGAGGCTCTCGCCGTGCGGTGCTTTGCGGCCCCCTCGCCTCAAGCCCATTGCTTATCGCCTGGAGCAACAGGATGCCCAAACGAACGGATATCGAGACTATCCTGCTGATCGGCTCCGGTCCGATCATCATCGGACAGGCCTGCGAGTTCGATTATTCTGGCACCCAGGCTTGCAAGGCCCTCAAGGAAGAGGGCTATCGGGTCGTGCTGATCAACAGCAATCCGGCGACTATCATGACTGATCCCGAGTTGGCCGATCGGACGTATGTCGAGCCGATCACGCCGGAGGTGGTGGAGCGTGTCATCGAGCGGGAACGACCTGATGCCTTGCTGCCCACCATGGGTGGGCAGACCGCGTTGAATACGGCGATGAGCCTGGTCAAGCGGGGCACGTTGGAGAAATACGGCGTCCGCCTGATCGGCGCGTCGGCGGAAGCGATCCACAAGGCGGAGGATCGCGACGCGTTCCGCCAGGCCATGTGGCGGATCGGGCTCACCGTACCCGCTAGCGGCATTGCTACATCCCTCGCCGAAGCCGAGCGCCACATCGAGCGGATTGGCTTTCCGATGATCGTTCGTCCCTCGTTCACGCTTGGTGGCACCGGAGGCAACATTGCTTACAATATCGAGGAATTCCGCCGACACGTCGAATGGGGCTTGGCGATGAGTCCGGTCCGGCAGGTGCTCATCGAGCAATCGGTGATTGGGTGGAAAGAGTTCGAACTGGAGGTGATGCGCGACCTAAAAGACAACGTCGTGATCGTGTGTCCGATCGAGAACGTCGATCCAATGGGCGTGCACACCGGAGACAGCATCACCGTCGCGCCGGCTATGACCTTGACCGACAAAGAGTATCAAGTGATGCGGGATGCTGCGGTCCGGATTATCCGCGAAATCGGCGTCGATACCGGAGGCTCCAACATCCAGTTCGGCATCAACCCGGACACTGGCGAGCTGGTGGTGATTGAGATGAACCCCCGGGTCTCCCGCAGTTCGGCCTTGGCATCGAAGGCGACTGGCTTTCCGATCGCCAAGATCGCGGCCAAGCTCGCGGTTGGCTATACCCTGGACGAGATCGCAAACGACATCACCGGCGTAACGAAGGCCTCCTTCGAGCCCACCATCGATTACGTCGTCGTCAAGATCCCGCGTTTCGCCTTCCAAAAATTCCCCGGCGCGGATCCGACGCTGACGACACAGATGAAGTCTGTGGGCGAAGCCATGGCGATTGGCCGCACCTTCAAGGAAGCCCTCCAGAAGGCTATTCGTTCGCTGGAAGTGGATCGCTTCGGCCTGAACTCGGGATTGGGGCTCGATTTGGGAATGCCGAACGATCTCGATCGCCAGGCGGCGATGGACCGCATACGGGCTCTGCTCCGCGCGCCGCATCCGGACCGCCTCTGGCGACTGGCTGACGGGATACGGCTCGGCATGACCAACGAGGAGCTGTATGGTTTGACGAAGATCGATCCGTGGTTCCTCGAGCAGATTCGGGAAATTGTGCAGTTCGAGGCGCGACTTGTCCAAGCGGGCCGGACGGCTTTCAACTCCGGCGATCAGCAACTCTTCCGGTACGCCAAAGAACTCGGGTTTGCCGATGAGCGACTCGCGCAACTGACGGGTCTTGATGTCCAGGAGATACGGAACCAGCGGATGAGCAGCGGAGGCTCGGATAGTCGTCCGGCGGTTACCTATAAACGGGTTGATACCTGCGCCGCCGAGTTCGAGGCGCACACGCCTTATCTGTATTCCACCTACGGCAGCGAGTGCGAAGCCCGGCCGACCTCCCGCCGAAAAGTCATCATCCTCGGCGGAGGACCCAACCGGATTGGGCAGGGCATCGAGTTCGACTATTGCTGCGTGCACGCCGCCCTCGCTCTGCGCGAGGAGGGCGTGGAGACAATTATGGTGAACTGTAATCCCGAGACGGTCAGCACCGACTACGATACTTCGGACCGATTGTATTTCGAACCGTTGACCGAGGAAGACGTGCTGCATATCGTCGATCGGGAACGTCCGCTCGGCGTGGTTGTTCAGTTCGGCGGACAAACGCCGTTGAAACTCTCGGTGCCGTTGGCGCGGGCCGGGGTGCCGATTCTGGGAACTAGTTCCGATGCGATCGACCGGGCTGAAGATCGGGAACGTTTCCGGGATCTGCTGAATAAGCTTGGACTGCGTCAGGCGGCCAGCGGCATGGCGCGCTCGCTCGACGAAGCCGTCAAGGTGGCGCAGGAGATCGGCTATCCCGTGATGGTGCGGCCCTCCTATGTTCTCGGCGGGCGAGCCATGCAGATCGTGCACGATGAGGCCGGTCTTCTGGCCTATATGGGGTCGGCAGTCAAAGCCTCCCCCAAACATCCCGTGCTGATCGACAAGTACCTGGAAGACGCGATCGAAGTAGACGCCGATGCAATCTCGGATGGCCGCACGGTTGTCGTAGCCGGTATTATGGAGCATATCGAGGAAGCTGGCGTCCATTCAGGGGACTCGGCCTGCTCGTTGCCTCCGTACACGCTCGACAAACCGATGGTCGCGGAGATCCGCCGACAGATGACGGTGCTGGCCTTGGAATTGGGTGTCATCGGCCTGATGAATGCCCAGTTCGCCGTGAAGGACGGCGCGGTGTACGTGCTCGAAGTGAACCCGCGCGCATCACGCACCGTGCCGTTTGTGAGCAAAGCGATCGGCGTTCCCCTGGCCAAGCTGGCGATGAAAGTGATGCTCGGCAGGAGTCTTGAAGATCTGCGTTTTACAGCCGCGCCGGAGCCTACGTATGTGTCGGTCAAAGAGGCGGTCTTTCCGTTTACGAAATTTGCTGGTGTTGATGTCCTGTTGGGGCCAGAAATGAAGTCGACTGGCGAGGTCATGGGAATCGACGGCGATTTCGGGTGGGCGTTCGCCAAATCCCAGGCCGGTGCTGGTGCTATCTTGCCCACCGCGGGACGGGCCTTTATCAGCGTAAAGGAACAGGACCGCCCGGCCGCGTTCGAGGTCGCAACGCGGCTTGCGGCACTCGGCTTCCGGATCGAAGCCACCAGGGGGACTGCCGCTTACCTCCACAACCGCGGACTATCTGTCGAGATCGTGAACAAGGTAAAGGAAGGCCGGCCGCATATCGTGGATCATATCAAAAACGGAGAGATTTGCCTGGTCGTCAACACCGTCAGAACCGCCTCGTCGCAAGCCGATTCCATCTCCATTCGACGAGAAGCGCTTCACAAAAACATTCCCTACTACACCACAATGCGTGGCGCCCTCGCGGCGGTAATGGGGATCGAAGCCATGATGAAAAAAGAACTGACGATCCGGTCGTTGCAGGAGTACCACTTCGCCGTACAAGCAGGGGGCGAAAAGCAATAGGCTGGATGTTGGCGGAACGGCTGCGGAGGTTCTAGAGGTAAGACGTGTGCCCATTGCCTAGCCATGTTACTGCGAGAGAGAAATCATGCCGACACCAATCACCAAGAAAGGGTACGAAGCGTTGAAAGCCGAACTCGACCGGCTGCGCAAGGTCGAGCGACCAAAGGTCATTGAAGCGATCGCCGAAGCCCGAGGGCACGGCGATCTCAGCGAAAACGCGGAATACGAGGCTGCCAAGGAACGTCAGGGCTTCATCGAGGCGCGGATCGCGGAGCTGGAGCGCAAGCTGGCGGACGCCAGGATTATCGAAACCACGAACCGCTCCAGTGATACCGTGGTCTTCGGTGCGACCGTCGTCCTGATCGAACAGCCATCAGGAGAAAAAAAGCAGTACACCCTGGTCGGCCAGGACGAGGCGGACCTCAAAAATGGGAGAATTTCTGTGCAATCGCCTGTCGGGAAGGCGCTGATCGGCCACCGTGTCGGGGAGGTGGTCGAGGTCCAAACGCCAGCCCGCCTGGTGGAGTACGAGATCCTCGAGATTCGATTCGACGAACTTTAACCCTCTGAATCGCATAACACGCCATGCCGTCTGCCATTTCCCTCATCACGTTGCTGACCGACTTCGGCGACCGCGACTACTTTGTGGCCAGCCTGAAAGGGGTCATTCTCGGGATCAACCCGCTCGCCCGGATTGTCGATCTGTCCCACCAGATCACACCCCATCAGATCGACGAAGCGGCGTATCTGTTGAAGTCCTGTTACCGCTATTTCCCTGAGGGGACTGTGCACGTCGCTGTGGTCGATCCCGGTGTCGGCAGCCGTCGGCGGCCGTTGCTGGTCAGCAGCTCGCGCTATTTTTTCATCGCCCCGGACAACGGGTTGCTGAGCTACATCTATCAAGAAGAGGCGAACGTCGAAGTGCGGCAGATCGAGAATCGGCAGTACCGGCTGGAGTCGGAAGGCGCGACGTTCGACGGCCGCGACCTCTTCGCCCCGGCCGCGGCATGGTTGACGAAGGGCATGGCTGTCGGTTCGTTCGGTCGGCTGATTCGCGATTACGTCAGGCTACCGATCGTCGAGCCGGCCTGGGAGCAACAAGTCCTGACGGGCCGGATTGTCTATGTCGACCGGTTCGGCAACTTGATTTCCAATGTGTCGTCTGCGCACGTCAAAGAAGTCCGGGCAGTGGCCAAGCGCGATCCGATCATTCGGATCGCTGGTCTCACCATCGAGGGCTTGGTCGGCAGTTACAGCGATGGATCACCCGACCAGCCGCGGGCGCTCATCAACAGCAACGGGCAACTCGAAATTTTCCTCAAGGAAGCCAGCGCTGCCGAGCGCCTGAAGGTGGGACGAGGCGAGCGGATCGATGTGTTCTGACCCATGCCTTGGCGGTGGCGCTCAAGCGGTCAGCGCACGAATCCGATCGCACACGTAACCGGAGAACGGGAACGCACAGGTGAAGGCGGGGGACACGGCGTTCAAGACGTGGATGGAACGATGATCGCCTTCCACGACAAAATCCATCTCTAGACGTCTTTCACGGATATCTAACAGTTGCGCGCGAATACCCGGCTCACCCCATTGCCGAAACTGGCGCGGCTCGACTCCCTCGACCAACTCCCTTGCCAAGGCGACCATCCGTGAACGGAAATATTTCGCCATCTCGCTCAGGGCCAGCCGTGCAAAGTCGAAGCGGGAGTGGAGTAGCAACCCGAGCCCTCGTCCTACGACCTCGATCAACTCGCTTGGTCGAAAATTACGCAGCCCTCGATACTGCTCCCGCCAAAGAGCTGGAATCGCAGTCGGCCCGATCTTAACTCGACCGGAGACGGTCACTGTGAAATGCACCCCCAAGAAGGGATTCCGCAAGTCTGGCACCGGATAAATATTGGTCCGGATCGATCCAGGCGGCTCGTCCGAATACAGATACAGGCCCTTGAACGGCAGAATCCGGTAGCGTTCGGAGAAGCCAAAGTCCCGTGCGATCTTATCGGCGTAGAGTCCTGCAGCGTTGACCACGTAACCGGCTTCATAGGTCTCCCGATTGGTGCGTACCAGCCGGTCGCTCCGGCCCTCGTACCCCGTGCCGTGATGAATCTGAATCCCTTCCGCCCGGGCATCCGCTTGAATGGCGTTCATCACCGACACGGGATCGACAGTCGCGGTTCGGGGAGAGAAAAGCGCCCGCCGATACGTTTTGACCCGCGGCTCGATCGCCTTGGCCTCCTGTTCGGTCACCTCCTCCAGTGCAATCCCGTTCGCGCGGCCTCGCCGGAGTAACTCGTCCAGTGACGCCAATTCGCCTTCATGTTTGGCCACCACGAGCTTGCCGCATTTGTTGAGCGGCAGCTTCTTGTCCTCGCAATAGGCCGTCAGTTGTTCGTTTCCCAGCCTAGTGAATTTCGCCTTGAGGCTGTCGGGAGAATAGTAAAATCCTGCATGAAGCACGCCGCTGTTGCGACCGCTGGCATGCACGCCGCACAACGCTTCTTTCTCGATCACGACGATCCGGGCATCGGCAAAGCGCCGACGCAGTTCCCGCGCGATACTTAAGCCGATAATCCCGCCGCCGATCACCAGAAAATCGCTTGTTACCATGCCGCTATCCCCGAGTCGATCGCCGTCCCGATCGACTCTTGAGGACCGCCTCTCCCACCGTCCGGATCGAAGCATCGATGATCGCCACCATCCGCGCCAATTCTTTGCGCGGAATCGAGAGCGGTGGCATCAATACCACCACGTTACCGAGCGGGCGGATCAGCAGCCCGCGCCGACGGGCTTCCTGTGCGACCCGATGGCCAACCCGCAGCGCGGGCGGGTAGGGCTCCTTCGTCACCCGGTCCTTGACCAGCTCGATGCCCACCATGAACCCGCACTGGCGGATGTCGCCGACCTGGGGCAGCTCCTCCAAAGGACGGAGCAAACGAGCCAGCATGGCGATCTTGGGACGCAGTTTTGCTAGCGTCCGTTCCTGGCGAAAGATGTCCAAGTTCGCTAGCGCCACGGCGCAGCCGAGCGGATTGCCGGTATAGCTGTGCCCGTGAAAGAATGTCTTCCAGTCCTCGTACCGGCCCAAGAACGCCCGATAGATCTCGTCCGTTGTCAGAGTCGCTGCCAGTGGCAGGTAGCCGCCGGTCAAGCCTTTGCTGATCGCCATCAGGTCTGGCGTGACGCCTTCCCGTTCGCACGCGAACATCGTGCCTGTGCGACCGAAGCCTGTGGCGACTTCGTCGGCGATCAAAAGCACGCCATACTTCGAGCAGAGCTCGCGGATACGTTTGAGATAGCCAGGAGGTGCTGTGATCATCCCGGCCGCTGCTTGTACGAGCGGCTCGATGATAAAGCCTGCGAGATTTCGGTGGTGCGCTTTGAGCATTTGTTCGATGGAGTCGAGGCAGGCCATCCCGCAGGATGGATAGGCCAGTTTCAGCGGGCATCGATAGCAGTACGGGGCGTCGGCAGCCAACGTGGGAAAGAGCAGCGGCGCAAACCGTTTGTGGAATGTGTCGATTTGCCCCACGCTCATCGCGCCCACCGTGTCGCCGTGATAGGCCAGCGTCAGATGCAGGAAGGTGTTCTTCGGCCCGAGGCCGGGGTGCCGTTGCTGCCAGTACTGCACCGCCATCTTCAAGGCAATCTCCACAGCCGTGGATCCGTCGTCCGAGTAAAAGACGCGGGTCAAGCCGCGCGGGGCGAGGCCCACCAATGCCCGTGCGAGCCTGATGGCTGGGGGATGGCTGAGGCCCAACAACGTGCTGTGCGCGATTCGTTTAAGCTGATCACGGATCGCCCGATCCAAGAGCGGATGGCGATGTCCATGGATGTTGACCCAGATGGAGGAGACCCCGTCCAAATAGCGACGTCCTTGTATATCGACGAGGTAGGGTCCCTTGCCGCGCTCGATGATCACCGGCGTCTCGCGCTCCCATTCCCGCATCTGGGTGAAGGGGTGCCAGAGATACGTGTGGTCCCATGCGGCGAGTCGTTCAGAGTCGGAGCGGAACGTCCGCAATGCCATGGTATAGAGAGGGTGCTGCCACCGCGTGGCAACTTGGCGAACGTCGGAAAGACGAGCGGATTATAGTGAGCCGGTGTTCGCTTTGACAACCCGTGATCGAGGCAATATAATGAGCTGATTTCGTAATGCATGAGCCGGGATTTGCAAAATCTCATCCGGAATTTCTCAATTATCGCGCACATCGATCACGGCAAATCCACTCTTGCTGACCGGTTCCTTGAAGCCACGGGTGCTATCACCGCCCGTGAGTTCCGAGAACAGATCCTCGATGCGATGGACCTTGAACGTGAGCGTGGGATCACGATCAAGGCCCATGCGGTCGCCATTCGCTATCAGGCGAAAGATGGGCGGACGTACGCCCTCCATCTGATTGATACGCCAGGGCATGTCGACTTCACCTATGAGGTGTCGCGCAGCCTGGCGGCCTGTGAGGGCGCCTTGCTGCTGGTGGACGCCAGTCAGGGCGTACAGGCGCAGACGATCGCCAACGTGCACCTGGCGATGGCGAACAACCTGGTCATCGTTCCGGTTATCAACAAGATTGATCTCCCGAGCGCCGACATCGAGGCGACGAAGCAGCAGATCCAGGAAGTCCTCGGTCTTGACGCTGCCGATGCCCTGCTGGTCAGCGCGAAAGAGGGGAGGGGGGTAGCGGATGTGTTGGAAGCTGTTGTCGCTCGGATTCCGCCGCCTTCCGGTTCGCCAGACAAGCCGCTCAAGGCGCTGATCTTCGACTCGTGGTTCGACAACTACCAGGGGGTCATCGTATTGATCCGGATCATCGACGGGTCGGTCCGGCCCGGCATGAAGATCAAGGTCATGTCCAATGACCGGATTTTCGAAGTAGCCGAGGTCGGCCAATTTACGCCGAAGCGGTCCAAGACCGCACAGCTCCAGACGGGCGAAGTTGGCTATCTCTGTGCCAACATGAAGGAAGTGGCGGACGTCAAGATCGGCGACACGATCACCGACGCAGTTCGTCCCACCGACTCTCCATTCCCTGGGTACAAAGAAGTCAAGCCGCTGGTCTTTTGCGGCCTGTATTCCACCGATACGGCGAAGTACGAGGACCTGCGCGATGCGCTGCAGAAGCTGCGCTTGAACGACTCTTCGTTCGTCTACGAACCGGAAACATCTCTGGCGCTGGGTTTCGGATTCCGCTGCGGATTCCTCGGGCTCCTCCACATGGAGATCGTCCAGGAACGGTTGGAACGGGAATACGGGCTTTCGTTGATCACCACCGCGCCGACGGTAGTGTATCGCGTCCTGACGAACAAGGGCGAGGTGCTGGAAATCGACAACCCCGCCAAACTGCCGCCTCCCCATGCGATCGAACTGTTCGAGGAGCCGTTCATCCTGGCGACGATCATCACGCCGGAACGGTATGTCGGGAACCTCCTTCAATTATGCCAAGAACGGCGCGGAATCCAGAAAAGCCTCCAGTACCTCGACCCGACTCGCGTCATGCTCACGTACGAATTGCCCCTCAACGAGGTCATCCTGGATTTCTACGATCGGCTGAAATCGAGGACTCAAGGCTACGCGTCGTTGGATTACGAGCTGATCGGTTACCGGGAATCGGATCTCGTGAAACTGGACATTCTGCTCAATGGCGAGCCGGTCGATGCCCTGTCGTTTATCACCCATCGCGAACGGGCCTATCACCGGGGTCGGCAGATGGTCGAAAAAATGAAAGAACTGATTCCGAAGCAGATGTTCGAGGTTGCCATCCAGGCAGCGATCGGCAGCAAGGTCATCGCGCGGGAGACGATCGGCGCCCTGAAGAAAAACGTCACCGCGAAGTGCTACGGCGGTGACATCACCCGCAAGCGGAAGCTGTGGGAAAAGCAGAAAGAAGGCAAGAAGCGGATGAAACAGGTGGGCAGGGTCGAAGTGCCACAGGAAGCGTTTCTCGCCCTGCTGAAGGTGACCGACGAATGAGCAGGAATCCCAATCGCCCGGGCATGGAGGACACCTCCTCTCCCCGCACCGAGATCGCGCCTCAGCCCTCGATTTCCGAGCCGCTTTTAGAAGAGGAAACGGCTGCGGCCACCAGCAAACCGATTCAAAGCCGAAAGTCTGTCTTCCGAGAATATGCGGAGGCGATCATTGTCGCCATGCTGCTGGCGTTCGCGATCCGCGTGTTCGTCGTTCAAGCCTTCAAGATTCCGTCCGGCTCAATGATTCCAACGCTGTTGATCGGTGATCACATTTTGGTCAGCAAATTGGCGTACGGGCTTCAGTGGCCGACGAACTGCAAGGTGCACCTGAGCTTTCCGCCGATTACCTGCTATTCCTCGTATACGCTAATTCGCTTCGGACAGCCGCAGCGAGGCGACATCATCGTATTCCGTTATCCGGAGGACGAAGACAAGGATTTCATCAAACGGATCATTGGGCTGCCCGGGGACACGATCCAGATCCGCAACAAGGTCGTCTACGTCAATGGCACGCCGCTCGACGACAAGGCCTATACCCAACGGGTGGACCCGGGGGTGATCGATAGCGCGATCAATCCGCGCGACAACTTTGGCCCAGTCACGGTCCCCGAAGATTCCTATTTCGTGATGGGGGACAACCGAGATCAGAGCCTCGACAGCCGGTTCTGGGGGTTTGTGCGCGCGGATAAAATCCGGGGAAAAGCCTTCCGGATTTACTGGTCGTGGCGCGGACAAGGCAAGTGGACGGAGTGGGTGCGATGGGAGCGTCTCGGCCAGGCCGTTCGATGAGGGGGGGGAGCCGACCTGCACGTGCCGACGAGGTCCCGGTCCACTCGCGGGACGAATCCGATGCCCTGCGCACGCTCAAGCGGCATATCCAGCGCTTTCCCCAAGCCAGCGTGTTGGTCGTTGGGGATCTAATCCTGGACCATTATATCTGGGGTCGTGTTAACCGGATTTCTCCCGAAGCCCCGGTTCCCGTTGTCCATGTCGAATCCGAATCGCTGAAACTCGGCGGAGCCGCAAACGTTTACAACAATATCCTGTCGCTGGGCGGTCAAGCGGATCTGTGCGGGGTTATCGGTGCGGACGAAAGCGGTCGGCTCCTGCTCAAAGAGCTTGGCTTGCGTCGGCCAGGGCGGGGCGGGGTCATTATTGATGCGGACCGGCCAACGACCCGCAAAAGTCGGGTCATCGCCCACAATCAGCAAGTGGTTCGCTATGACGTCGAACGGCGCACGGAACTGAAAGCCGCACTTCAACGGCGTATCGTCCGGTATGTCGAGTCACGGCTGCAGGAATTGTCCTGTTTGGTCGTTTCGGACTACGCGAAAGGCGTCGTCACTGCCTTCTTGATGGCCGAACTGACCAGGCTGGCCGCGCTTCACCGCATTCCGATCATCGTCGATCCCAAGGTCGAACATTTCAGCTACTACAAGGGCGTGACGGTCATTACCCCCAATCATCTTGAAGCCGCGCAAGCTGCGGGCGTGCACGGCGAGGATGATCAGACCATCGACGAAGCTGGAGCAATGATTCGGCAACGTCTCGGGTGCCAGTCGGTTCTGATTACCCGCGGGGAGCGGGGTATGAGCTTGTATGAGGCCGACGGTGCGCGGTGGCACATTCCCACCCGCGCCCGTCAGGTTTATGATGTCACGGGCGCAGGGGATACCGTCGTTGGGACCCTGGCCCTGGCCCTGTCGACCGGCGCCTCCATGCGAGAGGCGGCGACTTTGGCCAATTACGCCGCTGGAATCGTCGTCGGTATGGTCGGCACCGCGACGGTGACCCCGCAGCAACTCTCGGACGCGTTGAACCATGCGTAGGCCAGCCGGACCGGTGACGGTTGTCATTCCCGCCCGGTTCGGCTCGTCCCGATTTCCTGGCAAGCCGTTGGCCCGGCTCATGGGAAAGCCCCTGATCCAACATGTGTACGAGCGGGCACGGACCTGCCGGGCCATCGACGAGGTGATCGTTGCAACCGACGACAACCGGATTCGCGAGACGGTCTTAGCGTTTGGCGGGGAGGTCGTCATGACCGAAGAGCCGTTCCGAACCGGAACCGATCGGGTGGCGGCAGTGGCGCGTCAGCGGGCAGGCGAGTATTTCGTCGATCTCCAAGGTGACGAGATTCTGCTGCATCCCGATCTGCTCACAGACCTCGTCAAACCGTTTCTCGCGAGCGAGGCGGAGATGGGCACGCTCAAGCGTCAACTGGAATCGGCCGATGATCTCCGCAATCCTGCCGTCGTGAAAGTGGTCACGGACGCGGTCGGCGACGCGCTCTACTTTTCCCGCGCACCGATCCCGCATGTGCGGGACGCGGGGGACGGACGACCTGGACGCGGGTTGCATTACATGCACCTCGGCCTTTACATTTATACCCGCCGAACGCTCCTCAAGTTAGCCGAATTGCCGACCGGACTCATGGAAGACGCCGAGAAACTCGAACAGCTCCGTGCGCTAGAGCACGGCATCCGCATCCGCGTCTGGGAAACGCAACACCTCTCCCTGCGGATTGACACGCCGGAAGACCTGCTCAGAGCTGAACATGCGTTGCGACACGGGGAGGCGGTGCGGTGCTGAGACCGATCCTGACGAGGCGGACATTGTGAGCAAGTTTATCTTCGTGACCGGCGGCGTGGTGTCATCCTTGGGCAAAGGCCTGGCTTCCGCGTCCATTGGCAATTTGCTGGAAAGCCGAGGCCTGAAGATCACGTTCTTGAAGCTCGATCCCTATATCAACGTCGATCCCGGCACGATGAACCCCTACCAGCACGGTGAGGTGTACGTCACGGATGATGGGGCCGAGACGGATCTGGATCTGGGACATTACGAACGCTATACCTCGCTGACCCTCTCCCGCGAGAACAATTACACCACCGGTCGGATTTACCATTCCGTCATCACCAAGGAACGTCGCGGTGACTATCTGGGTGCCACCGTCCAGGTCGTGCCGCACATCACCGACGAAATCAAGCAGTCGATCAGGCGGGTGGCAGAAGGGACGGATGTGGCCATCGTCGAAATCGGTGGCACGGTCGGCGACATCGAAAGCCTGCCGTTTTTGGAAGCCATTCGTCAGATGCCGTACGACGTCGGACGGGATAACGTCCTGTACGTGCACCTGACGCTGGTCCCCTATATCAGCGCGGCAGGCGAGCTGAAGACGAAACCGACTCAGCATTCGGTGAACAAGCTGCGGGAGATCGGCATCCAACCCAACATCCTGCTGTGCCGGACCGACCGCTACCTGCCGCCCGACATCAAAGCCAAAATCGCCCTCTTCTGCAACGTCGAGAAGGACGCGGTGATTACGGCCAAAGACGTCGAAACGGTCTATGAAGTGCCGATTGTGTTTCGCAAGGAGGGGCTTGACGAACTGATTGTCCGGCAATTGCGCCTGGAGGCCGGTCCTCCGGATTTGCGCCAGTGGGACGCAATGGTCCAAAAGATCAAGTACCCGAAGCACGAGGTGCTGATCGCCCTGGTGGGCAAATACGTCGGGCTTAAGGAGTCCTACAAGAGCCTGGCCGAAGCCTTGGTCCACGGAGGTATCGATCACGAAACGCGTGTCAATATTCGCTGGATTGAGTCCGAAGAACTCGAACGGGTTGGCCCCGAGCAGATGTTGCGGGACGCCGACGGGATCTTGATCCCAGGTGGGTTTGGGGCACGGGGGATTGAGGGGAAAATTCAGACGGTCCGTTATGCGCGGGAGCGCGGCATTCCGTTCTTCGGTCTTTGTCTGGGTATGCAGTGCGCGGTGATCGAACTAGCAAGGCACGTCGCCGGCCTGGCGGCTGCCAACAGCGCGGAGTTCGATCCGCAGACCCCGCATCCGGTTATCCACCTGATGGCCGATCAGCGTTTGGTCCACGACAAGGGCGGCACCATGCGGTTAGGCGCATATCCCTGCCGCATCCTTGAAGGTAGCTTAGCGCATAAGGCTTACGGCGTGTCGGAGGTGCACGAACGGCACCGGCACCGGTACGAATTCAACAACGCCTACCGGGAGGTGCTGACCCGCCACGGTCTGGTGTTGAGCGGACTGTCGCCGGACCAACGGCTGGTCGAGATCATCGAGTTACCCCAACACCCCTGGTTTCTGGCGACGCAATTTCATCCAGAATTCACCTCGCGACCGCATCATCCTCATCCGCTCTTCAGCGCGTTCGTGGCGGCCGCGCTGCGGAGAAAATGCGGGCGCTAAGCGGGAAGACGGGCGCAGCGAATTGAGAAACCGCGTTGCCCGCCGCTGGCACCACTAGACTGTGCACCGACAGACGAGAGGCATCTGCCATGTATGAAGTGGATCTCGGGCCGTTTAAAGTCGGGTCGGCTCACCGACGGTTTTTGATCGCCGGGCCCTGCGTGATCGAAAGCGAGCGCTTGGCGATAGAAACTGCCGCACAAATTGCCGAGATCACCCGGACTATCGGTATGCCCTACATCTTCAAGTCGTCCTACGATAAAGCGAACCGGAGCTCGATGGACTCCTTTCGCGGTCCGGGGCTTCGGGAGGGGTTGGCTGTCCTGCGCAAGGTGAAAGAGCAGGTCGGCGTCCCCGTCTTGACCGATGTGCACACGGTCGAAGAAGCGCGGGCGGCGGCCGATGTGGTGGACGTGCTGCAAATTCCTGCCTTTCTGTGTCGACAGACGGATCTGCTGGTGGCGGCTGCCAGGACCGGACGCGTGGTGAACGTGAAGAAGGGCCAATTCCTTTCGCCGTGGGAGATGGGGAACGTCGTCAAGAAGCTCGAGGATAGCGGCACTCGCAACATCCTCCTGACCGAACGAGGCTCCTCGTTCGGCTATAACAATCTGGTGGTCGATATGCGGTCGCTGCCGATCATGCGACGGTTCGGGTACCCAGTCGTGTTCGACGCCACGCACAGCGTTCAATTGCCCGGGGGAGCGGGCACGAAGTCCAGCGGGCAACGTGAATTCGTCGCGCCGTTGGCGTGCGCAGCGGCGGGGGCGGGCTGTGACGGCTTTTTCATGGAAGTCCATCCTGATCCAGATTCAGCGCTCTCGGACGGTCCCAACATGGTTCCTCTGTCGGAATTGGCAGAGTTGCTAGAGCGTATCCTGCGTATCTGCGACGCCCTCGATTCCAAAGCCTTGAGGCATGGGGCATGAGCATCGAGCAGGGAAAACGCGTCCTGGAAATCGAGGCGGAGGCCATCCGGGCACTCGTCGATCGGCTTGATCATCGCTTTACAGAGGCCGTCGAGATCCTGGAACGATGCGCCGGCAAGGTGGTGGTGTCCGGCATGGGCAAGTCCGGATTGATCGGGCAGAAGATCGCCGCGACCCTTGCGAGTACGGGCACCCCTGCCTTCTTCCTGCACCCGGCCGAAGGCATGCACGGCGACCTCGGTATGCTGGCCAGGAAGGATGTCCTGATGGCCATTTCGAACAGCGGGGAAACTCAAGAAGTGCTGCAACTGCTGCCGTACGTGAAGCGGATGGGGATTCCAGTGGTGACCTTGACCGGTCGCACGGAGTCCACCTTGGCGAAAAACAGTGACGTAGTCCTGGACGTGTCGGTCAGAGAGGAAGCCTGTCCGATGGGCCTGGCACCCACCGCCAGCACGACCGCGACCTTGGCCATGGGGGACGCCCTGGCTATTGCACTGCTCCAGAAGCGCGGATTCAAAGAAGAAGACTTTGCCCTCTTCCACCCGGGTGGCACATTGGGCCGCCGATTGTTGGTGAAGGTGCGTGACCTGATGCATGTTGGCGATGCGCTCCCTTGCGTTGGCTTCCAATCGTCCGGTCACGACGCCATCCTAGAAATGACGGCCAAGAAGTTGGGGATGACCACGGTCGTCGACGGCGACGGCCGGCTCTTGGGCGTGATCACCGATGGCGACCTGCGGCGTTTTCTCCAGCGCGGCGGTGATCTCGGCACTGTGACGGCGGGGGACCTCGCGAGCCGCAATCCCAAGACCATCGCCCCGGATGATTTGGCGACCGCGGCGGTGCATCAGATGGAGCGCTTCTCCATTACCTCCCTCGTGGTGGTAGAGGCGAACGGGCAGATTGTCGGGGTTATTCATCTGCACGACCTGCTCAAACACGGCATTGTATGAGTGACGTGGCGATCCGCTTCCGACCGTGGGACCGGTAGACACCGGTCACCAACAGGTATGGAAGTGGACAGAGCAAGAACACGACTGAGGCGGTCGGTATGCGCGTCACCGAAGTGTGGAAACAAGCGGGAATTGAGCTGGCTAAGTCTGCCGCGCGGGAGACGAACATGAATCTGCCGAATTTTCTCACGGTCTCCCGTATTCTGCTGATTCCCGTTTTCGTGATGCTCTTTGTGACGCCGACGCCGACACGGGCGTTGGCGGCGGCCATGGTGTTCGTCGTGGCCGCGGTCACGGACCTGCTGGATGGGTATCTGGCCCGCCGACATTCGCAGATCACTAAGTTGGGCCGCCTGCTGGATCCGATCGCGGACAAGTTGTTAGTGCTTTCCGCCTTGATCCTGCTGGTGCAATACGACCGGGTGAGCGCGCTGGTCGCTATTCTGATCATCGCCCGTGAGGTTGCTGTGACTGGAATCCGAGCCATTGCGGCGGCCGAGGGGATGATTCTGTCAGCAGAGGTGACAGGCAAGTATAAAATGGCCTTACAGGTCGTGGCGGTCGTGCTTCTGGTTCTTGAAGATACGGCTTTCGCGCAATTCGGCAACCTGCACGAGGCAGGAACCGTCACACTGTATGTCTCCCTGGTGCTGAGCTACGTTTCGGGAGCCAAATACCTGCTCACCTTTTGGCGCCAAGTTACTCTCAAGGGATGGTAAGCACGTCCTCCCACACGTGACACGTGCGCCGTTCGTCATTGGTTCATGGAACAGCTTTGGCTCGCCATCGGCATGGGGGCAGCAGGATACGCACTCGGGGCGGTTCCCTTTGGGATCGTGGTGTGCAGATGGTTGGGAACCGTGGATCCACGCATGGCAGGAAGCCGAAATATCGGGTTTACGAATGTCCTCCGTGTGGCAGGAAAGAAGGCTGGTTTGCTCACTCTTGTCGGCGATCTGGGTAAAGGCTGGGTGGTCGGATGGGTTGCCACCAGGAGCTTGGAATCGGAAGCGATGGCGCTGGCGGTGGCTCTGTGTCCGGTGGTGGGCCATGTCTTTTCGGTGTTTTTAGGGTTTCGCGGAGGCAAAGGCGTGGCGACAGCGCTTGGAGCGGTGATCGGTAGCGCGCCGGTTGTTGGAGTTGCCGCCGTGGCGATCTGGCTGCTAACCGTCGTGGTATGGAAATATTCCTCTCTCGGAGCGCTAGTTGCATTCGGGCTTCTACCGGTCCTCGGAGTCATGTTCCAGCGCAGTTGGGCGTTTGTGGGGTTTTCGCTGATCCTGTGTAGTCTCATTTGGCTAAAACACCGCGACAATCTTATGCGGCTCTGGCGTGGAACCGAACCCAGGATTGGGCAGCGGCAAACCGATATGAGTTGACAGAATCGTTCTTATCGGACAATCTTTCGTGACCACCTTTCCTTATTCTGTTGAATCATCCATGACCGTCGAATTCTTGTCTCGTATCCGCAAGGAACTCACGATCACCGCGAAGGCCTTGCAGGAAATCACCTTGGCGATCTCCGAGCGCGTCAATCGACAGGTCCAGATTCTTCGCCTCCATTGGCAAGCTGCCTCACTAGAACATCGACTCGAAACGATCTATCAGGACCTTGGCCAGCGCCTCTCCGAAATCCTGAACAGGAGCCTCCATAGGGATCCATCTTCCGTACTGCCACCTGATGAGATTGACGAGGCCAAACGAGTGCTTGAGGATTCCGCCAGACGCGTCCGGGACTTCAAACAGCTTCTCGCACGTCTGGATAGGCAAATTCGTGAACTAAAACTTGAAGTGGCACATGAAGATGTGGTTAAAATCTATCAAGACTTGGTGCTTTGCTCGGCAACGATACAACGTGTCGTAGTGGCCAAAGAGTCGGCACTAGTCGGCCGGTCGGTTCGGGAGCTCGAGTTACCGTCCAGCGTGAGAATCGCTGCGATCGTGCGAGGGTCGTTTTTGTTGCCTGTTACCGAGCGTCTGACCGTCCGACCAGGCGATGTGATCCTCTTGCTTGGCCCGCAGGATGAGTTGGAAGGGATCGTGCCCCGCTTTTCGGATCGGCGCTTAGTTGCAAGACCGTGATGTCCCTGCTTCGGCTGGGTAGATCGACTACGGCCCTGAGATCTTTGTATGTTAGGTAGGGTGCGTCTATGACACTCAACACTGTTTTCCCCAAAACCCGACCGCTGGTACGTTGGGCCGTCACGCTACTTGCGATCGTCCTACCGCTTGCCGGGTATGCCGCAGAGTCCTCGTCTGGACCAAGCGGTCTCCGCCTCTTGGAAGAAATCCAGAGTGTCATCACCGATCTGGCTGAAAAAGCCAGGCCAGCGGTGGTCAGCATTTTTCCAGTCCAGGGATCCGGCCGCTCCAAGGAGTTTTCTGGTGAACGGCTACCCAATTCTCCCGGTTCCGGGTCCGGCGTGATCATCGACCCTGAGGGCCATATTGTCACGAACAATCACGTCGTCGGAGATGCGAATGAAGTGGAAGTCCGATTATCCGATAAGACCAAACTGATCGCTCAAGTCATTGGCAAGGATCCGGATACGGACCTGGCCGTGCTCAAGGTGACCGGCGAGCGGCCGTTCCCCTATGCGCGCTTCGGAGACTCCAACAGCGTCAAGGTCGGCCAGTGGGTCCTCGCCGTCGGCAATCCCTTCGGCCTGGATCGGACAGTCACGCTGGGGGTTGTGAGCGGGATCGGGCGGGACAATATCAATCTCTCACGCTATGAGAATTTCATCCAGACCGATGCCTCCATCAATCCGGGCAATTCGGGCGGACCGCTCTTTAACCTGCGCGGCGAGATCATCGGCATCAACACTGCCATCATTAACTTCGCTCAAGGAATCGGCTTCGCCATCCCAGCGAACATGGCTCAACAGGTGATCCAGCAGTTGTTGATCAAAGGCAAGGTTGTGCGTGGGTGGCTGGGGGTGGGCATTCAGCCAGTGACCGCGGATTTGGCCAAAAAATTCGGCGTCGGTGAAGGAGAAGGCGTCCTTGTTAATGAAGTGTTCGAGAATGATCCGGCGGCGTCGGCCGGCATCAAACCGGGCGATATCATCACCAAGATCGATGGAACCTCGATCGACACGCCCAACAAGCTCTCTCGCCTGATCGCGGCGCTGCCTCCCGGCGCAATCGCAAAAATCGAAATTGTGCGCGACGGAAAACACCTGTTGGTAGACGTCGCGTTGACCGAGCGTCAGGACCACGCGATCGTCGCCTCGCTGCCCCAGTCCCGGAGCGAGTTCAAGTTGGGAATCGATGTGCAGGATTTGACAGCCGCATTGGCCGACAAATTCAAGTTAAAGGACAGCAAAGGTGTCCTCATTACCAAGGTAGATGCAGGCAGCCTGGCTCAGGCCGAAGGACTTCGTGAAGGGGACCTGATCAAGGAAGTCAACCGCGCCGAGGTCTCCACCGTCAACGAGTTCACCGCTGCTGTGGCGAAAATCAAACGCGGCGAGACAATCCTGCTGCGTGTGCTCCGCGAGAACCGGGCCTTTTACGTCGTCTTAAAACCCTCGGACCGGTAACATTACTGAGCAACGGCGTGCTTCAGGGCCTTGTGCTCGTCGATGATCCGCGCCGCTAGTTCACGAGGGACCTCCTCGTAATGCAGGAACTCCATCGTGTAAGTCCCTCGGCCGGCCGTAATGGAATTGAGGGCGGGATCGTATTTCAGCATCTCGGCCAACGGTACGACGGCTTTGATGGTCTGCATTCCCCCGGCCGCCGTCACGTTGAGAATGCGGCCCCGCCGCGAGTTGAGGTCACCGATGACAGCCCCCACGTAATCCTCTGGAGCATTGACTTCCACGCTCATCATCGGCTCAAGCAGCACCGGATGCGCGGCTTCCATTGCCTTCTTGAACCCCATCGATGCGGCGATTTTGAAGGCGAGTTCCGACGAGTCCACTACGTGATACGACCCATCGTAGACGGTCACGCGCACGTCCACGACCGGAAATCCGGCCAACACGCCTTCGTGCATGGCCTCCACCACACCTTTCTCGACGGCAGGGATGAAATTGCGCGGAATCGCGCCGCCCACGATCTTGTTTTCGAACTCGAACCCTTTCCCACGCGGGAGCGGCGTGAGCTGGAGCCAACAGTCCCCGTACTGGCCATGCCCGCCCGTTTGTTTCTTGTATTTCCCTTGAGCCTGGGCCACGGTCTTGATGGTCTCGCGATAAGGGACCTTCGGCGTATGGATCGTTACCTCTACTCCGTATTTACGCCGAAGCTTCTCGAAGGTGACGTCGATATGGAGCTGCCCCATCCCACTAAGCACCATTTCCTTCGTCTCGGAATTGCGGGTGAACTCCAGCGTCGGATCTTCTTCGATAAGCTTGTGGAGTCCGAGGCTGACTTTCTCGATGTCCGATTTGGATTTGGGTTCGACGGCGAACGACATGACCGGCCGCGGCAACTGAAGTCCAGGATAGAGAATCGGGTCGTGTTCATCGCAGAGCGTGTCGCCGGTCTGAGTATCCTTGAGCTTTCCGATTGCGACAATGTCGCCGGCGACCGCCAACGACACAGGGGTGTACTTCTTCCCAAAAATCGTAAACAGATGTCCGCCTTTTTCCTTGACCTTTTTGGTCGCATTGAAGAATCCGGAGTCCGCCGCCAGCGTTCCCGACAGGATACGGGCATAGGTCATCCGTCCCAGAAACGGATCGATGAGCGTCTTGAACACGAAGGCCGAGAAACGATCAGAGGGCGAAGGCTGACGCACAACCGGTTCGCCGGTAAAGGGATGCGTCCCCTCCAGCGGTCGCACTGTAGCGCTGTCGATCGGCGACGGCAGCAGAGAGCCCAGTGCGTCCAACAGCGGCGCGACGCCGACGGTCCTCACGGCGGAGCCGCCGAGCACCGGCACGAACTTGCCCGCAAGCACCCCGTGGCGGAGGCCTTGGAGTAACTCGCCCGCATCAAGGTCGCCCTCCGACAGGTATTTCTCCAAGAGGCGGTCATCGACTTCGGCTACCCCCTCAATCAATGTTTTACGCGCTTCGGCAACGTCACCGGCTAGGTCGGCCGGTACGCTCCCCGCCTGTACTTTGGGACTGTCGTTTCGCGACCGGATTGCCGTGCTCCGCAAAAGGTCGACCACCCCCTCCAACGCCGGACCTGCTCCGATTGGAACCGCGATCGGCAACGCCCTCAGGCCCATCGTCCGTTCGCACTCTTCGATGATGGCACGAAAGGATGTCCCTTCCTTGTCCAACTCGTTCACAAACAACAGGCACGGCAGGCGAAGCTCTCGAATGCTCTGCCACAGCCGACGCAGCTCGGTCCTGACCCCGGTTGCCGCACCAACGACCAGCACCGCGCCGTCGACCGCGCGCAGCGCCGTCTGGATCTCACCGAGGAAGCTGAGAGCACCAGGGGTATCGAGCAGATTCACCGTCGTGTCTTTCCATTCGAAATGAAGCACGCTGGTGCTGACTGAGATTCGCCGATGGATTTCCTCGGGTTCGAAATCCGACACCGTTGTCCCGTTCGCGACCGATCCCATCGTCGGAATAGCACCAGCGGCGAAAAGGAGTGCCTCCGTCAGGGACGTTTTTCCAGCCCCGGAGTTCGATACAACTACGACGTTTCTGACCGACTCGACGCGGGATGCTTTCATGATGTCCCTCCTCCGCTGATGTGGTCGTAAACGACTCCTCTCGGATTACCACCTCGGCGAGTCCGTGGTTCCTCTCCTAGTCGCAAGGCTGACACATTCAGGCCATACCACCAGTCTCCTTCAGCCACCCTTGGTCTGCAAAGCTCACATAGCGACCATCGCCGACCACCAGATGATCCAGCACACGAATCCCCAGCACCTCTCCTGCCGCGACCAGTCGGGCGGTCAACTGGCGATCCTCTGGACTGGGCGAGGGATCACCGCTGGGGTGATTGTGGACAAAGATGACGGACGCCGCGGATTCGCGCACCGCAAGTGTAAACACCTCTCGGGGATGGACGATGCTCAACGTCAGGCTACCTTCCGACACGGTCTCGTCCCGTATCACCGTGTTTTTGGCGTCCAGCAGAATGACCTTGAAAATCTCGTGCCGGAGATCACGCAGGTGGGGATGGTAGTGTTTGAACAAATCGGCGCTGGAACGGATTCGCGTGCCGGTCGAAAGCGGCGCCGCCAGGACGCGCCGTCCCAGTTCAATGGCAGCCTTGAGCTGAGCCGCCTTGGCGGCCCCGACACCGGGAATCGCGCAGAGCTCATCGAGCCCGCAGTGCGCCAACCCATGCAGTCCCTTGAGCTGGTGCAACAGGTCCATGGCCACCTGGACCGCCGAGGCGTCCTGCCGACCGACGCGGAGCAAGATGGCTAGAAGCTGTGCGTCCGACAAGGCGGTCGCACCTTCTTGCAGCAGCCGCTCGCGCGGCCGTTCAGTCGCCGGCCATTGGGCAATCCCACTGCCCCGCTTTTTCCCTGTCATACGGCCCTGTTCGGGTCAAGAAACCGACATGATGGACGTTTTTGTACAAAGCGCCAGGCAGCTTTTTGCTCACTTTCCGTCGCACAAAATCATAACCAATTGAATTTCCACTACTTATAGAAACCTCAACGGGTCGGCTCGTGACTTGCTTACACCCACACGCAGCAGTGAGCGCTGACACCCAGGAGGGAGCGATGGAATGTCCGAAGTGCAGAGGGCTGATGATGCTGGAACGGTTTTCCGATTTTTTCCTCATTTTCTACGCGTGGAAATGCATCAACTGCGGCGCGATCATTGATCGCACCATTGCAACGAACCGGAGAAAGAGTCTAGCAGCCCAGGAAGCACACGCCGTTGGGACTCGGTAAGGATCGCCTCCCCGCGGCTTGACTGTGCGTCACCGACGCGATCCTTCGATTCCGTCGCTCTTCTAAACGGCTCCGCATAACCCGCGTGAACCCGCGGTGTGGTGGCCATTATAGCCAAGTGGTTGAAGAGGCGTCAAAGCATCTCGCGTCCTTCTGCCTCTGCCTTCCATCCCGTGCTCCCGGCGGCGACTGCATCCACCGTGTCGCCGTGGCTTCCCGCCTTGACCCGTTCAAAAACGCTGTGTTACAGTTTGCCGCCTGAACCACATCGCCGATACACAATCATGCGCGTCATTGCTGGCGCCCTGAAGGGACGCCGGCTGCTGGGCCCTCGAGGGCCTGACTTGCGTCCCACATCTGATCAGGTGAAAGAAGCGCTCTTCTCGATCGCCAGGGCCTGGATTCCGAACGCTGCTGTCCTGGATTTGTACGCAGGGACAGGCGCGATCGGGATCGAGGCCCTCAGCCGCGGTGCCCGGCACGTGACGTTCGTCGAGTCTGATCCGGCTGCGCTTCGGCTCCTCCGTGCGAATCTCGCGCGATGCGCCTTGAGTCATGGGGTGGAAATCTATGCAGGCCGTGTCGAGCAGTTTCTCCGCCACCGCGCGTCATGGAAGGGACCATACGATGTGGTCTTCGCCGATCCACCGTATGCGGCGGGGGACGAACTGATCGGGTTGGCGAACTGGCTCGATGAAGGGTTGATCGCGGACGACCCCATTGCCATCGTGGAGCACGCGTCCAAGACGCTGGCACCGGATATGTTGGGGCCGCTGAAGCGGACCCGCAGCTATCGATACGGCGACACGTCCCTCACCCTCTACCGCAGGCAAGACAAGATGGATCGCATCCCATGAAGGTGGGGGTCTACCCCGGCACATTCGACCCGATCACTTACGGGCATACCGACATCATCGTCCGCAGTCTTCGGATCTTTGATCATGTGATCGTGGCCGTGGCGCCGAATCCAAGCAAACATCCGTTGTTCAGCCTGTCCGAACGGCTGGAAATGGTGCGCTTGGTCACCCAGGACATGCCGCAGGTCGAGGTCGCCACCTTCGAGGGATTGCTCGTCGAATACGTCAAACGCCGCAGGGCCCATGCGGTGATCCGAGGACTGCGGGCGATCTCGGACTTCGAACATGAATTTCAGATGGCGCTGACCAATCGCAAGCTGGAAAACACCGTGGAGACAGTCTTTCTCATGCCGAGTGAGGAATATTCGTATTTGACGTCGACCATTATCAAGGATGTCGCAAAACATGGCGGCCCGTTGACCGACTTTGTTCATCCCGAAGTCGCCAAGCGCTTGGATCAGCGACTCCGGAGTCTTCGACCATGAAACTCGCCGCGCGCGCCGGGCGCATCGTCCCGTCTCCTACGCTTGCGATTACCGCCACCGCCAAGGCCATGGCGGCCCAAGGGATTGACGTGATCGATTTCGCCTCCGGCGAGCCCGATTTCGATACCCCAGAGCCGGTCAAGGCCGCAGCGGAAGCCGCTATCCGCGCCGGCTTCACGAAATACACGCCGTCGTCCGGAATCGACGAGCTGCGGACGACGATTATCGAGAAGCTTCAGGCGGAATTGGGGCTTCAGTACGAGAAATCGCAGATCCTGGTCTCCTGTGGCGCGAAACACTCGCTGTACAACCTTGCCGAAGCGCTGTTCGAAGCCGGTGACGAAGTGCTGATTCCGGCCCCCTTTTGGGTTTCCTACCGGGATCAGTTGCTGCTCAACGACGCGACGCCGGTCCTGCTAGAGACGCGCGAAGACGAGGGCTATGCGATTCACCCGGATGAGCTGGAGCGGCACATCACGCCCAGAACCAAGGCGATCATCATTAACAGTCCCTGCAACCCAACTGGCGCTACGTATGACCGTGCCACGCTGGAAGGCATCGCGACGGTGGCACTTCGCCGCGATCTCGTGATTATTTCGGACGAGATTTACGACAAGATCGTCTACGATGGTGTTCGGCACTGCAGCATCGCGACTCTGGGCCAGGATGTCGCCGCGCGCACGGTGATCATCAACGGCGTATCCAAAGCCTATGCTATGACCGGGTGGCGCATCGGGTACGCCGCCGGACCCAAATCGCTGATCACGGCGATGGCCAACATCCAGAGCCAGAGCACTTCCAACCCCTGTTCGATCTCGCAGAAAGCCGCGGTGGCGGCGCTGCGCTTGGATGACGCGTTCACCGCACGGATGGTCGCGGAATTTGACCGGCGGCGGCGGGTTATGGTCGAGCGACTCAATAAAATACCGGGGGTGAGTTGTCGGATCCCGACCGGCGCGTTCTACGCGTTTCCTAACGTAAGCCGCCTCTTCACGCGCCGTTGGAAACGCGGGGTCATCACCAGCGCCTTGGATCTCGCTACCTATTTGCTGGAAGAAGCCAAAGTCGCGGTGGTGCCGGGAGAGCCGTTCGGGAGCGCAGCCCATATCCGCCTGTCCTATGCCACGGGGATGGAGGCCATCCTCCGTGGGCTGGACCGCATAGAGACCGCCCTCCGACACCTCGACGAATGATGGGCTTCGCAGCGAGGCGGGAGGAACATGCGCTCAAATCCCCGCCAGCCTTGATTTCGCCCCAGACGGTGTTAATAATTACAACCAACATCGGGCTGGCGACGAGATCGTCGAGGAAGAGGAAAAGAAGGAGGGCTCAATCCGTGCCGATCTACGAATATCTCTGTGGAACCTGTGACTACCGATTTGAAGTTCAGCAGAAAGTGAGCGATCCCCCGCTTACCACCTGCAACCGTTGTGGCAACAGCGTCAGCAAGGTCATCTCGCCTCCGGCCATCATGTTCAAAGGCAGCGGGTGGTACATTACCGATTATTCCGACAAACTCAAGCCTCCCGCCTCTGCTGCTGAATCTGGCAACGGAGCGACTGACACCAAGAAGGGCAGCACGGCGCCCTCGGCTCAGCCTGTCGGAACAGGAGCCGCGAGCTCTGCAGCGGGCCAGGGCTCCAGCGCGAGTTCGGGTTCTACCTCAGTTTCCTCGTCGTCCTCTTCATCATAGCGTCAAGCAGGGCTTCAGTTTCGCTTGTCCCCTGAGACCCGGGCTGTTTTCTTCTTGGCCGATGCGGTCTTGCGGGTGGGTTTTGCCGCCGTCTTCGCGGCCACGTTGACCTTGCCGGTTTTGGTCAATTTCGCCAGCTTCTGGCGCTCGGCTGCCAGGCTGTGCTCAAGCGTGGCAATCACCGCGGTCTTTTCGCGATTCACGCGGGTGAGTTCATCCACACGGGCCTGCAACTCCTCACGCGCTTTGGTTGCGGCGGAGAGTTGGCTCTGCAATTGATCCCGTTCCGCGGTTACGGTCTGAAGTTCGGTTTTGAGCTGCTCGATCTGGGTTTGAAGCGCAGGCGGCCAGTAATCGCAGCCGGTCAACCCGCCCCCCACCACGACGAGTATCACACTTGCTGCGATCCTCCACAACGCTCTCGTCTGCATTGGCACCTCCTGTTGGTAAAGAAAGCCGGTAAATAAAAAGAACATCTCCAGCCCCGAACAGCCCCGGCCGCTCCTAGCTCAGCCGTAAGCCAGCATGGTCCAGCACAGCGGCCAATTCAGCTCGCGAAACTCGACCCTCCCGGACCACGACAATCGGTCCCCGTGCATCGACAACCGTGGACGGCAGTCCGCCCGGTGTTGGACCTCCGTCGAGAATCAGATCGATGTCCGCTCCCAGTTCATCGCGCACCGCCTGCGCCGTCTGCAACGGAGGCTGACCGGAGCGATTGGCACTGGTACCGGTCAGCGGGCCGACACGACGCAGCACCGCCGCTAACAGGGGATGAGCCGTCAGCCGAATGCCGACCGAGTCCGTGCCTGCAGTCAGGAATGCCGGCAGAGACGGCAACGCGGGGAAAATAATCGTCAAGGGACCAGGCCAGAATCGGTCCATCAGCGCCTGCGCGGCCGGGGGAATGCCGGCGACCAGTCCGTCTAACTGTGCACGGTCGCCAATCAGCACGAGGATCGGTTTATTGTGCCGTTCGCCTTTGATCCGGCAGAGGCGAGCGACCGCCGTCGCATCAGTCGGCACGACGCCGAGAGCATAAAAACTCTCGGTCGGAACCGCCACGACGCCGTTGGCTCGGACTACCGATCCGAGTTCCCGCACAATCTCCTCGGAAAAGCCCGTTGGGCACGGGAGTATGCGAGCCTTGGTTGCCAGAGACCCAGCCATGGTGGCTCACCCGCGGGCCGGCAGCGCGCGCGCGGCGATGTCGGAGCGGACATGACAGCCTTCAAACGTGATAGCGCGGGCTGTGCGATAGGCCCGGTCCCGCGCCTGCACCAGGTCGGTGCCCCGGCCGGTCACACCAAGAACGCGCCCTCCGGCTGTGACGATCTCCCCTCCCCGCCGCGTGGTTCCGGCATGGAATACAATGGTATCGTCAGAGGCGCTGTGAGCTGGCAATCCATGGATTGGGAATCCCGTCCGATAGGATCCAGGATAGCCAGCCGAGGTCAGCACGACGCAGACCGCCGTCTCAGGATGCCACTCGACGGCGACTTGATCCAGGCGGTGTTCCACCACCGCTTCAATAATCTCCACTAAATCGGTTTTTAGCAGCGGCAACACCACCTGCGTTTCCGGATCGCCCATCCGGGCGTTGAACTCGAGCACATAGGGTCGGTTGTCGACGACCATGAGGCCAGCATAGAGCACGCCTTGAAACGGACAGCCCCGGCGCAGCAACGCTTCCACGGCCGGAAGCAGAATCTGCTTCATCACCGTATCTCGCAACGCCGGAGTGCCGAGCGGGGCCGGCGCATAGGCGCCCATGCCGCCAGTATTCGGACCCGTGTCGCCGTCGCCGACCCGTTTATGATCCTGTGCCGGCAGCATGGGCACGATCGTCTTGCCGTCGGTGAAGGCCATGACGGTGAGTTCTTCGCCAGCGAGAAACTCTTCGATGAGTACCTGCCGGCACGCTTCGCCGAAGACCCGCTTTTCCAAGATATCCACCACAGCCTGACGGGCCTGGTCCCGCGTCATAGCGACCACGACGCCCTTACCCTGCGCCAACCCATCCGCCTTCACCACAACCGGCAACGCATGCCGCTCGAGATACTCCAGCGCCGGGCCAACCTTGTCGAAGCTCCGCGCGGCTGCCGTGGGAATACCGGCCGCCGCCATCACCTCTTTCGCAAAGACCTTGCTGGATTCGATGCGGGCTGCGCCTTTGGTGGGGCCAAAGATTTTCAGCTTGGCCTTCCGGAACTCATCTGCGATCCCTAGCGCAAGCGGCGCTTCGGGGCCAACAATCGTGAGATCGATGCGCTCGGATTGGGCGAACGCCTTCAACTCGGCAATCGCCTCGGCCTTGATTGGCACACAGGTGGCCAGCGCTTCGATCCCGGCATTACCCGGCGCGCAGTAGAGCTGGGTCACGCGCCGGCTTTGCGCAAGCTTCCACACCAGCGCATGTTCGCGCCCGCCGCTCCCAATAACCAGAATTCTCATAAGCTGTTATTGAAGGGTTGCCAATTGCGTGAGCGGAGTCCGGAACTGTCGTGAGTGATCAATCAATGCGGCCATGATCAAACGGGTAGCCCCTTTCAAGTCCCCAACAAACCGTCAGTGGCGGAAGTGGCGCATCCCGGTGAAAATCATCGCCATCTGATGTTCATCCGCTGCCTTGATGACTTCCTGATCCCGGATCGAGCCGCCGGGCTGGATGACCGCCGTAATGCCGGCTTGTGCCGCAGCATCGATCCCGTCGCGGAATGGAAAGAAGGCGTCAGAGGCCATCACACAGCCCTTCACCGGCAAGACCGCCTTCATGCTGGCGAGCTTGACCGAATCCACCCGGCTCATTTGCCCTGCACCGATACCGACCGTTTGGCCCGGTTTTGCATAGACGATGGCGTTGGATTTGACGTGCTTGCAGACTTTCCAAGCGAAGGCGCAGGCAGCATATTCGTCGTCCGTCGGCTTCCGCATCGTCGGTACGTTCAACGCACGGAGGTCTGTCAACGTTCCGAGATCGCGATCTTGCACGATCAGTCCGCCGACCAATTTCTTGAGGTCATAGCCTTCTGGCATGGCCTTCGTGAGCGGCCCTACCGCCAGCAGGCGAAGATCTTTCTTCCGTGTGAGTTCGGACAACGCCTCGGTGGTAAAGTCAGGAGCCACAACAACCTCGACAAAGGTTGAGGTGATCTCCTTCGCCGCCGCCAGATCGACCGGCCGATTGAACGCGATCACCCCGCCGAAGGCCGATATAGGATCGGTCTCCCGGGCTTTGACATAGGCCTCCACCGGTGTTTCCCCAGTCGCCACCCCGCAGGGGTTGTTGTGCTTGATGATGACGACGGCTGTTTCATCGAACTCTTTCACCAGTTCCAGTGCCGAGTTGGCGTCGAGATAGTTGTTGTACGACATCGCCTTGCCGTGCAACACCGTGGCGCGCGACACGGACGCCTCCTGCGAATGGAGCTCGCGGTAGAACGCCCCTTGCTGATGGGGATTCTCCCCGTAGCGGAGGGTTTCCACCCGTTCGAACTGGAGCGAGAGGATAGCGGGGAACTTGACCGCGCTTCCCCGCACCTGTTTTTCCAGATAGCCGGCGATGAGGCTGTCGTAGCGCGCCGTATGTTGGAAGACCTTCATGGCCAACTCCTGCCGGAGTTCGCGCGTCACGGCCCCCGTCTTGAGTGCGTCCAGCACACGCGCATAATCGGAGGGATCGACCACCACCACGACATCTTCATGATTCTTCGCCGCCGATCGCAGCATCGACGGCCCACCGATGTCGATATTCTCGATGGCGTCTTCAAACGAGCAGTCGGGTTGAGAGATCGTGGCCTCAAAGGGGTAAAGATTTACGACGACGACATCGATCGGTTTGATGCCGTGCTGCTGCATCTGCGCTACGTGCGCCGGCACGCTACGGCGGCCGAGCAGCCCGCCGTGAATCTTTGGATGGAGTGTCTTGACCCGGCCATCCAGAATTTCCGGCGACCCGGTGTAGGCAGCTACATCCGTCACTGCCACACCGGCTTCCCGCAGGGCTTTGGCCGTCCCGCCGGTGGACAGAATCTCTGCGCCCAGCTCGGCTAACCCCTTCGCCATTTCGACGATCCCCGTCTTATCCGACACGCTGATCAGTGCCCGCTTGACGCCGGCCATGGCCTGCTCCTTGTGTTGATCATGTGAGATGGTTCGAAAAATGATACGCACGATGAAAAGCGGGCGCAGAATAACAGATGCCTCTCCGAAAGTTCAAGGCAATGCCAAGCGTGATGCGGTCAAGCGACGTGTTGAAATTCTCAAAGGGTGCATAGGCGCCAGTGGAAGCGCAATCGATGACAGAAGGAGAACACATCCGCTCTCGGCTGTGCCCGTTCACGAATCACCCCATCGGCCGGGTACAGTGCCAGACTTCACCACTGTAGCGTTCGATCACCGTGGTCGTCGGTCGTGTGCGCTTCAGCGCGTGGAGATCCTACACGCATGCCAGCCACTCCAGCAGTACCTAGAGCAAGAGCTGGCTTCGAAGAGCTGTCCCGCTTGCTCTCACTGGGCCTGTGCCCTCGCAGACTCACTCCGTCCGGTAACCCGGACCTCTCGTCCTCCGTGAGGGGTACCTCATGGTGCGGTCTTGTCAAGCGGTGTGTCAAGGGCAACTGGAGGCACCCTCCTGGCTACCACCCCTGGTCGACGGCTCCACGCCATTGACAAAGCAAAGCGAACCCCAGCATCCACCGGTGGCAGTCACTCCGGCGCGGTCAGCCGCCGGAAGGTCTGCTCCGCGCCCTGCTACACTGTCCCGATCAGCGCAGTCACAGGCTCGCTCTGCCACCGCGCCGGGAACTGCGGGAGCAAAGCAAGAGACACGGGCCTCCATTGCCCACAATCCCCGGAATCCCCGCTCGCCCTCGGACTGCGCCAAGAGCCGGGCAGAGCCCCCTGCGGGAGCCACTCCTCCCCTAGCCTTGGACGCCCCTTCACCCTGCGGCAGCATCCAACACCCGATCCGCTCGGCCAACTTCTGTCTGGAGGGCCGATGCCTGGAGATCGTCCAGCCGATCCACACCGACGGTCGCGGATGCCCATCCCTCGTGCGAGACCCCGCTGGCACAGCGCCCGCGGTCTGCCTCGCCACAGTCGCCCCAGCCGCAGCATGACGGCTTCCACTCAGAGCAACATCCTCCAACGGGCCCCAGGGGCCTTGATTCGATTCCGGTCTCGGCGTCCTGCGCATGCGCGGCAGGGCCGCCTTGCTATGGGGAGAGTGCTCAGCATTCCTCGGAAGGGCAGCGAGCGCACGGGGCTCTCCGAGGCCCTCAGACCAGCTTTCAATTCATCCAGTGCCTCGCAGGCGAGAGGGTGTCCCCCTTCCCTCAGGGCGCACGGCCATCGCTCTGCCAAGGCCAATGCAGTTGAGCCATCAACGACGCAGCCCAGACAGCCCCGCCGGAGGTGGGAGCGACATGCGAGGGTTCCGGAAACGCCAATGGGGGGGAAGGGGTGACAAGCTGATCGAGGCAGCCCGCCCTGCAACCGCTTCGTGTGCAAGTGCTGGAGCACCATCACGCAGCGTCCGCTGTCGGCGGTGACCCGTCACGTGGGGAGGGTGTCGACCTCGCCACAAACGAAAAGACTCCCGACCCCTTTTCCACGAGCCCTTTTCTCCTTTCCGTCCGCCAACGACTTCGTTGTCTCCGTGTGGCTTTGCCTGGTATCGGTTTCGGAACTCCCGCTCCACGACGGGGCTCAGTCCCGCCTGGAGCAGCTCGAACGTCTTCCCCACGCGCTCATGATTGGTTCTGGCCATTGTCCTTACCCCTCTTTACTCTCCGGCCCATTCGCCGAGAAGCCACTGATACGCCGGCACACATGTCACATCCGTAGGCGGATTGGGTGGCAGGCGGTCATGAGTAAGCGTGAGTAACCAACGGCGAGCCTTAGGCCAACGCCGACCAGCGTCCCGCAGTGCGCGCAGCTCGCGCGCGGCGGTCTCCTCGTCGCTGGCATCGGCGCAAACCTGAATGAGGTGCTCGCTGCTGTCGGGGGCTCGTGCAAGAAAGTCCACCTCGTATCCGCCAGGCGTGCGGACATAGGTTACCTCGCATCTCCGTCGCTCCAGCTCCACAAGGACCGCTGTTTCCAACGCGTGGCCCGTATTGGCCCGACCCGTCCGATCGAACAGCGGAATGAGGCCTTGGTCCACAGGATAGACTTTCCTGGGGTTGACCATGCGTTGGCGCTCGGAGTCCGCTTCCATCCACACCGTCCGCACCAGGAAACAATCTTCCAAATAGGCCAGAAGCTGATGAACCGTATCGCGGGAAACCGCAATTCCTTGGCTTTTTAGGGTTCGATGAAACTTTTCCACACTAAACGGACTGGCAGCATTTCCCAGCAGATGACGCACGAGCCAGCGCAAAGCGGTGATATTGGTCACCCCGTGACGTTCCACCACATCTCGCAGGATGGCCACGTCTACATAGTCGCCCAAAAGCTGTCGGCGCGATGCCGGATCGAGTCCCTGGGCTTCCGGAAAGCCACCCACTTCGAGCCAGCCTAAGAACGCATGCTCCAACCGGCGCCTTTCCTCCCCGGTCACCAAACTTGGTGTCTTTGGCACAGAACTCCCTTGGTGCAGAAGGGCTTCGGCGAAGCTGAAGGGATAAAGCACCACGGACCATGCCCGTCCCCGCAGTGCGGTCCCAATCTCCCGAGAAAGGAGGGCTGCCGAGGACCCGGTCACCACGATCTCGCCTGCGCCGCTGTCCAAAAGACGTCGCACGAACCGCTCCCAGCCCGGAACCACTTGAATCTCATCGAAACACCACAACACCACCCCCAGCTTGCTGGCCTCAGGTTCCCGGCGCCCATACTCCTCCAAAAGCACAGCCAGTTGCGAGCCTTCCAGCCCAGCCAGTCGTTCATCCTCGAAGTTCACGTAGGGAAGGAGCGTCGGCGCAACTCTGGTGGACAGCCGCTCGCGCCGTAGTTGATGCAGAAATGTGGTCTTACCCGCCCGCCGCACGCCCAGGATGGCCGTTACTTTGCCAGGCATCCGCACCGGACCGTACACACAGCGCGGTGTTCCTGTGGGTAGCTGCCCAGAAAGGGACGAGGCCAGCGCTTCTGACAAGGCATCGCGGATAAGACGGGTATCAGGCGCCATTACACTTCTCCTTCCATGAAGGAGAGAATAAGGGCTTTTTCTCCCTTTAGCAAGGAGAATATTGGCGATCCTCACAACGTCTCAAAAACGAGCTACTCCACGGCATCACTTCCCCACGAGAAATTGGCCAACTCCGGCCCAACCCACCACCAGCGCGTTGTCCCCTTAGGCTTCCTGGGACCACTTTCGCTTCTCGCACACGTTGAACCGGCGGTAGGCCAATTCCCGGCCAGGTCTCCCCGGGAGCCCAGCTTCCGCAGCAGGGCAGCCGTGGCTTCATCCCCGACCTGTTCGTGTCAGTAAACTCGAAGCTGGTGATGGGTTGCTTCCCAGATCGTGAACCGCCGGTCCTGCTCGGGGGACCAGCCCCCTTGAGTTCATCGGGGCAGTGGAGTCGCACCTTGTCCTCCCTTTGCTGGCCGCACGACCAGCCTCCACTAGACCGCACACCGTGGGCCCTTTGCCTTTTGAGGTGCTCGTCGAGGAACCGGTAAGGCGTGCACAGGAACCGCTGGTACTCGGCGATAAGCTCGCAGACTGCTAAGAGAGATGTTCGGTATCATCGAAGGTTCCTCAGCCGCTTCGCATCTGCCGCTGGCCTTCTGCTGCGCCGTCACGGCCTTTGCTCGAAGGTCGCCCCTTCGCGCCGTAGCAGCCAGAGGCTTGCGTCATGGATATGGATTCTCGGCGGCACCTGCCGAAACGTCTCGGGCACCAGCGTGACGATGGAGCAGACGGCATGAGGGTGCTCCTTGGCGGCAGCCAGCAGGGCTCGCACCTCTCGGTCCGACGTGGCTTCCTCGCCGCCCTCTGCTGAGACCTGGACCAACTCCTCGTCTCCTCCTGGCCAACGAGCGAGAAAGTCCACTTCGAACCCATCGCGGGTTCGGACGTAGCTGAGCGCCGCCCCCTGCCTCAAGAATTCAAGGCACACAGCGGTCTCCAGCGCCTTCGAGGGCTGCATCCGCCCACTGCGATCGAAGACCGGAATCAACCCCGGGTCAACCGGATAGACCTTGCGCGGATTGGCCATGCGGCGGCGCTCCGAGTCCGTGGCAATCCAGATTCCATGAACCAAAAAGGCATCCTCCAGGTAGCCCAGGTACGCGTGGAGCGAATCCTTGGCAATGCGCACACCCTGGGAGCGCAGATCGTTGTAGAGGCGGTGGACACTGAGGAGTCCTGCGGCATGGGTAAGAAGATGTCGCGCAAGATGCCGCAACGCCACGGGATGAGAAACCTGGTGGCGCTCGATCACATCTCTGAGCAGCGTCACGTCCACGTAGCTGCGAAGCAGATCCACACGGTCTCGCGGCGGTGCCCCCTGGGCCTCGGGAAAGCCTCCCACTTGGAGGTAGATTTCCAGCTCCTTCCGCAGAGCCGATCGCTCAGCCTTGGTCGCTCGCTCGGGATCGTCGATCTCCTTGCCGCGGTGGCGAAGGAACTCGCGGAAGCTGAAGGGGAAGACCACTGCCTCCATGGCGCGGCCCCGCATGCTGCTCGCGACTTCTCGTGAAAGCATCCGCGCCGAGGAACCGGAAAGGAAGAGATCGACCGTTTCCGTGTCGAGAATCCTCCGGGCGAATCGCTCCCACCCCTCCACGAGCTGGATCTCATCGAGCAGGAACAGCGCACGCCGGCCGTCGCGTCATTCTGGATGCAGTCGGTAGTACTCCTCGAGCAGGATGGCGAGGTCGGAGGCCTTGAGCCCCACGAGCCGCTCGTCGTTAAAACTGAAGAAGAGGATACCCTCCCGAGGCATGCCCGCCGCCAGCCGTTCGCTCAAAACCTGCCACAGGAAGGTTGTTTTCCCCGAGCGGCGCATGCCGATGACCGCCACCGCCTTGCCGGGGATCTTCGGCACGTGCACGTCGCGGCGCGTAAAGGCCGGCGGAGAAGTCGCCTCGGCATCGAGGATCTTCTGACGGAAGAGGTCGCGAACCTGTCCTTCCATGAAGGACAAGTTAGCAAAAATCTGTCCTTCTTGTAAGGACAAGTAATTCTTGCCCGAGGAGGTGCGAGCAGCAGGTAGAACGACCGACCCCGGGCGATGAGCCTGCCTCGCGCCTTTTTTTATCATCCCCTGGGCCACCGATGGCGTGGCCACCAGCCCCTAGTCATAGAACATAACGCTGAGGAGGAAGCGTAGCGGGCAGCGCTGCGCATCCAAAGGGAATAGACATGCCAAGCTTCTTGGTCCCCGCAGTCGTGGATGGCGACACGTTCGACGTTAGCCCCCGGTGGCAATGGAACGGTCAGACCGGCGATCGCGTCTGGGGTACGCGCGACGACGCTCCTGAGCTTCACGAGCCGGGCTGGCAGGCGGTCAAGACCAAGCTGGAACGGCTAAGTTATCGAGAAGGCCGTTGAACTGACAAAGGCCACTGAATCGACCGGAGCCGACTCGTGGCCGTCGTGTACCTGAACGGCAGAAACCTGGCTCAGTCCTTCCCGGAGTACACCTGATCGCTGCGGAGGAACTCCAATGCCAGTAACCATAACCAAAGAAGAGCTGGCCCGTAGGCTCCGCGCGCCAGGCCTGCCGCTTGAAGCAAGAGGATGTGGCTCGACATCTGGGCGTCTCCCGCTCCGTCATCCCCCAATCGAGCTCCGCAACCACGCCGTCACGAGCCTTGAGTTCAATAAGTTCGCTTACCTCTATGGGCGTGATGTCCGCGAGTTCCTTGCTGACGAGTTCCACAAGGAAGATAGCCTTGTGGCCCTCTTCGGCAGGCATCCGGAGGTCGTGCCGGAAGAGGACGTTCTCTGGATGCGCTTCGTAGGTCCCTCGCCCTCGGCCGAGAGTTGACGAACCTCGAGCGCGTTCTCGGGATTGAACGCGAACACGTCGCGCTCCCTGCCTATCCGCTGACCTTGCGCTCGCAAAGTGGGACGCCGTCCAGCAAGGCGAGCGCCTCGCCAGTGAGGAGCGCCGCCGGCTCGGGCTCAAGGATTACCGTTGCCGAATGTGGCAGAACTTCTTGAGAGTCAGGGTGCCCGCACCGCTGAGGTCTCCCTTCCCGAAGACATCTCCGAGTTGATGCTCCTCAACGACGACGTCGGTGTCTTTGTCGTGGTCAACAATAGGCCTCCCAGCCATAACCCCGCCCGGCGTCGGTTCTCCTTCGCCCAGGAGTACTGCCACATGCTCCTCAGGGACCAGAAGGGGACAATCAGCCGCACGGGCGAGCGTGACAGTCTCACCGAGGTGCGTGCGAACGCCGTCGCCGTGGCCTTTCTGATGCCGCGAACCGGCGTGGAAGAGTTCATGCGCCGGTTCGGCCAAGGGCCAGGAGAGCCGCCTCCAGGCGGATATCTACGATGAGGCGGATGTCAGCCGAATCTGTCCCCGTCCCAAGACCCGCAGCCAGACGATCAAATGCATGAGGTGCTTTTCGCCCACCACTTTGGTGTGAGCCGCCTGGCCGCGCTCTCCCGTCTGAAGGCTCTCAGGCTCCTCAACGAGTCGAAATTTGATGCGCTGAAGCAGCACGAGGAACAAGGTCTGGGCAAAGCCATTTCAGATCGTCGCGACCTCGCCGGAGCAGACGTTCACGGGTGTGCAACGAATTCCGCCATCGCTTCCATACTCTTGCACTCGAAGCCTTCCGGCGCGAGGAGATCTCTTGGCGGAAGCTCGTTGAGCTGGCAGGCATGGTTGGTGTGGCAGAAAGCCAGATCGCCCAGGTCCTCGCACAAGGAACTTCGGAGAGGGGGATGACGATGAGCCGTGCTTGGGGGACTGAGGGTGCCGCATCCGATGTCGGGCATAACTGTCGTTGTGGACGCCACCGTCATTATTCACCGCGCCGATGCAGGCAGTCTGGGGCTGCTGGGCTTACTTCAAGGCTGGGAGTTTGTCGTTCCCGACCAGGTCGTGAAGGAGGTGACCTGCCTGCAGCAGGGTACGGCGCTTCATTCAGGAAGCCATTCGGGCCGGCAGGCGATGGCGATGTAGTCGTCCTGCTCGAAGACAGAGGACACCATGAGCGAAAACCGTAGGTCCATCTTCTGCCGCAGGATCGCAAAGGACCGGCGAAAGCCCTGCTCGAAGTGGTCCTCAGCCTTGTGTCTGTCGCCACCGAATCGGTGCCGGCACTGCCACCAGCTCCGGCTCCTTAGGTACAAGAGACACGGGCCTCCATTGCCCACAATCCCCGGAATCCCCGCTCGCTCTCGGACTGCGCCAAGAGCCGGGCAGAGCCCCCTGCGGGAGCCACTTCTCCCCTAGCCTTGGACGCCGCTTCACCCTGCGGCAGCATCCAACACCCGATCCGCTCGGCCAACTTCTGTCTGGAGGGCCGATGCCCGGAGATCGTCCAGCCGATCCACACCAACGGTCGCGGATGCCCATCCCTCGTGCGAGACCTCGCTGGCACAGCGCCCGCGGTCTGCCTCGCCACAGTTGCCCCAGCCGCAGCATGATGGCTTCCACTCAGAGCAACATCCTCCAACGGGCCCCAGGGGCCTTGATTCGATTCCGGTCTCGGCGTCCTGCGCATGCGCGGCAGGGCCGCCTTGCTATGGGGAGAGTGCTCAGCATTCCTCGGAAGGGCAGCGAGCGCACGGGGCTCTCCGAGGCCCTCAGACCAGCTTTCAATTCATCCAGTGCCTCGCAGGCGAGAGGGTGTCCCCCTTCCCTCAGGGCGCACGGCCATCGCTCTGCCAAGGCCAATGCAGTTGAGCCATCAACGACGCAGCCCAGACAGCCCCGCCGGAGGTGGGAGCGACATGCGAGGGTTCCGGAAACGCCAATGGGGGGAAGGGGTGACAAGCTGATCGAGGCAGCCCGCCCTGCAACCGCTTCGTGTGCAAGTGCTGGAGCACCATCACGCAGCGTCCGCTGTCGGCGGTGACCCGTCACGTGGGGAGGGTGTCGACCTCGCCACAAACGAAAAGACTCCCGACCCCTTTTCTGGTTCCCCATGACTGACCCCGACGCGTGCTGACGCTGCTCCGCATGGCCTGCCGCGCCTGGCCCCGAGGGGTGACGTGAGTGACCGCGCCGGGGCATTCGAGGCGGCGTGAACGAGCCATGGCCCGTGACCGCAACAGACCTCGATGTGTGATTGCAAGACCCGACCCCTTCTTGCAGTTTGTTGGTTCCCTTCTCGCACCACTGGAAAATCCCGCGGACCAGAGAGCGCGGTTCGAGGAACTGATCGAGCAGGACGAGTAGGCCTTGAGCCTATCCCGCATCAATACGCACCTTGTCTGCCAATCCCAGGTCATCGAGGATCTGGCGGAGGTCCGATGTCAGGCTCCCCGCCATGTCACGACTGACCGTAACCGAGAAGTCCACACCGACTTTGAGATCGGAGCCGGACCGGAGCTTCGTGAGGACCTTGCTCCCGAGCCGATTCCACTGTTCGGGTGGGACAGTACCGACGAGGCGGATGGTCTGCGTCTGAGCCACGAGACTGGGCTCCTGGCCCGGCTTGGGTGATCCTGGCCCCTTGACCGGAGGGTCTAGCTCCGGTTCCGACCGCAGACCGGCTTGTGCCGCACCCGCTGTGGCAGGCCAGAGGGGCTCACGGACACTGGCCTTGAGCGCCTGCGCCTTGGCCTTCGTCAGCAAGAAGAGCCCTGACTCGAACGCAACCTCGTCCGGGGAGAGAGGCTCCTCGAACCACACACGCTCGTAGGTCCCATCCGGCCTCTCCCCCGAGGCAAGCCCGAAGTCGCCTCTGCTCACGAACTCGCCAATCTTGCCCCGTAAGGTCGTGTCGGGATCGAGCAGCCGCGTGAGCGACCCGTTCAAGAAACTCTGCCGGAGACTCGCGAGCGGCCACGCGCCGGACTCCTTGAGCGCGGGTGGCCAGTTGCGCTCGATGTAGCCCGCTCCGACGGATTCGTTGAGCAGGGCCTCAGACTTGAGCGCTGCGATGACCCTGCCGCACAAGGTCTCGCCGCTGCTGGAATGCCCGGCTCCGAGGTCAATGGTCTTGAGCCCGTCGGCCTCGTGGTGGTCGGCAATCACGGCGAACCGATAGCCCCCCCAGACCTCGTCCTTGGCGGTATCCTCCGCGGCCGCGACCTTTGACTGGAGATCGGCGCGATCCGTCCGGTCGAAGTCGCCCCCCAACGTCCCGTCGGCTACTTCCCGGGCCACCCGCTTCCAGGCAAGCCACAGCTCAACCTTCTCGCGCAGGTCACGGCCCGGCTTCTTGATGCACCACACGAGCGACCCTGGATAAAGGCGCGGGGATTGGCCGCGCTCTCTGGTCCATGCCGCGATCTGGCCCCGCAACGATCCACCGCCGGTCCACTCGGCCTCTGGCTCGACCACCACCAGCGTGAGCTTGGGCGAGTCCGGCACCTCCGCGCCGTCGCGCGGGAACGGCACGACAGGAATGCTGGCTCCCCGGCGAAACTCGTTCTCGACGAGCTTGCGGATGGCGGGCTTGATCTCGGTCTCTTCATCCAGAGACGCGCGACGGTCGCTGACCACCTTCCTCATCGTGGGCTGGTGGCCGATCTTGAACCCATCTGAGCCCACCTTGCGGATGAAGTAGGACTTGTCCTCCAGCGCGAAGGCAGCATTGTCCACTGAGGTCGTGTCCACCTCCGGCTCGCCGAGGGCGAAGCGCAGTTCCGGCAGGTGCGCGACCTTGTCCGTCTGGCCGCCCGAGGACTCGAAGAGAATCGTGGCTCCGACACGGCGGTGGATATCGCGCAGCGGCCCCTTCGTGTCGGTGTCGAGCGCCTTCGCATGCGAGTGCTCGCCGGCGATGTCCGCATCAATGGCCGCAGCGAGCCGAGACTCGCCGAGTTGTCCCAGGATCGTGCTTCGGAACCCCAGGTCGTGCAGCGGAGCCGAGCCCAGCGTGATCAGCGGCTCGCGCCGCGCGCTCGTGAATCCGTCGCGATAGGCCCAGGCGATCCACTGGGCCAGCATCGCCAGCGTCCCCCGCGTCTGCTGGTACTGCGAGAGCGCCTGCCACTTCCGCTGGAAGACCGAGAGCGTGGCCGGATGGAAGGGATAGCAGGCCTCGAACCGGCGAAGGAGGAACTCCCGCGCCGTTGCCTCCGTGGCGGCCGTGTCCACGGCAGTCCATTCCGGCGGAAGCTGCGCCCGCCGTTCGAAGCACCAGTCGGCAAAGGCCTTGGCCACGTTCTTTCTCACACGTGCGCTCCCCAGGTCCTCGAAGAGCCGCCGCCGGACGACCTCGCTGATCTCGGTCTCGTCGTTGGCGATGAGGTCCTTGGCGACGCGCCGCACGACCTTGGTGATCTTGTCTTGCCACTGCATGTCCCAGTCGGTCATCTCGACCTGACTGCGGGGCAGGCTTATTACGGCCGCCCCGTGCATCGTCCCCGTCGTGGCGACCGTCAGGTTCTGAATGAAGGCGTGGAACGACTCCGCCATGGCGCGGTGCCGGTTGAGGAAGTTCAACACCTCGTCGAAGAGAAGGAGCACCGGCGCGCCCGCCGCTCGGAACACACGGGTGATGGCCTCCGTCCCCGGCGGGGTTGTCTTCGCGGCGGGTCCCAGCACCTCGACGCCCTTGTCGCCCGCGAGCTGGCGGGCGATGTCGATCCACGGGGTCTCCTTGCCATCCTGCGGATCCCAGGCGTTCCCCACGAACACCGCGACGCGAGCCTTGGGAACCGATGAGAGGCCGGCAGTCCTCAACAAGTCGGACACACCCGAATATCCAGCCGCCTTCTCGCCGCTCATGCCAAGGTGGTAGAGGGCCGTCAACGTGTGCGTCTTGCCGCCGCCGAACTGCGTGATCAGGGTCAGCACGGGCGCGGTGTTGTCCGTCTTGCCCGAGAGCCGTCGCAGGACCAGGCCAGCGTGTTCGCGCAAAGCCCGAGTCCAGCAGGTGCGCGAAAAAAACTGCGCCGGCTCGCGATAATCCTCCGGTGCGGTGCCTGCCACGACCTGTTCAAGGGCAATCGCAAATTCGTCCGGGTTGAAGGAGCGGCCTTCCCGAACCTCCCTACGTGGCGTTGCGACCTTGTACCAAGGTTCCATGATGGTCCTCCTATGGCCTCTTCATGCGCGCGAACAGCTCGGTCGCGGACTTCTTCAGCCGCGTGAGGTTCGCGTAAGCTATCGGCTCGAACGCGCTCTGGCAGGAATACATCCGGTAGCGGATACCGTCGGTCACGACCACGTCGCGCCGCGTGCCAAGCGCCTCCACGTAGCCCTTCGCCTGTTCCAGTGCTCCTTCGACGCCTGCGCCCAGGCGCTTCACTTCGATCACGAGGTGGCAGTTATCCGGCGTCCGTGGGAGAGCCCGGAACACCGCCACGTCGATATGCCGCCACTTCACGGCGATGCGCTCCGGCGGCCAGCCCAGCGCGCGCAGGAACGGGACCACGAAGTGGGCGATCATCTCGTCCTCGCTCGGGTGCTCGCCGAAAGCCTGTCGATCCCACAGGAGCGGGACGAGGTCATTCGCCGCCGCCACGAGATCCTGGAGCGCGGTTGGTACGTTCTCCAGGAGCGGTTCCTCCGCCGGAAGCTCCGGCAGCGCGGCCGTCTGCCAGTGCGTTGGCGGTGAGTTGAGGAAGCGTTCCGTGTAGTCCAGCACCTCCTCGTTCCATATCCGCGAGCACCGTGGCGGGTTAGCCCCGAACACCGGGGTCGTGAACGTGTGCTCCTGTGGCAGCTTGCACCAGCGCACGCGGCGCGCGTGCTGGAGGTCCCAGCCGTTGACGTCGTCGAACTGATTCAGGTACATGTACTCGCTCGCGACGATCCCCACCGCGCAGATCTTCGAGATCCCGGTGCGTAGCAGGAAGACGTCGCCAACCTGGACCTCGCTGGCGAAGCGGCGCACGAAGCCGCCCTCGAACTCGTCGTCGTCGCGCTCCGGCTTCCACGGGCCTGCGTCTCCCGGACCGATGAGGCCGACGCCGTACTTCAAAAAGACATCTGCATACGGCCGGGAGGCCTGCCCTGCCGCCAGCTGCCATACAGCGCGCTGTTTCATCCGCTAACCTCGATCTCCTCCAGTTGGTGAATGTACTCCTCGGGGAGATGCCAGTAGCGTGCGCCTGAAAGGATCAGGTTCTTATACTCGGCATTCGGAAGCGGTGGGTTCGGCTCCTTGTCTGCAAAGTATGTCCATACGGTCTGGGGTCGCGCTTGATCCCCGTCCATGAACACCAGACATTCGCGCCGCCAGTAGGAGTTCCTCCCACGTCCAGGTCTGTAGCCCTCCGAAGAGTCGAGTTTGCCGATATCAAGATCTGAGATATCGTACACGACGCCCCACACGCTCTGACCATCCTCAGGCACGACGTCGGCCACTCCGCAACCTCGATGCGTCGATCTCCGCGTGAACGCCAGCTTGTGATCACGCAGTACGGCGACGCCAACGAATTTGGCCGAGGGACACCGGTCGCGCATCTGATTCCAGTCCATGTTCGATCCATAAGCGAAATAGAGCATCGGCTTACCTCGGCACCGCCAGGAGCATCGCCTCGAGCAGGCGCTTCTCCTCGCTGCCCTTCGGATACAGGGCTGAGAGCGCGTTGGCCAGGCGCTCAAAGTCCGGCCCCCGCTCTTTTTCTGCTTTCAACAGGGCGCGCAGGGCGTTGGTGCGGCCGCCCGCCTGCAGCAGCATTGCGGCATGCACGCGGTCGAGCGTGGTGGCCTCGCGGCTGCTCTTCAAGGCCTCGTCGGGGACGTCCGCGTCGGCCTTTCTCCGCCCGCGACCACGGCCCTTACCCTCACTCCCTCTCCCACTGGGAGAGGGACCGGATGAGGGATCGAAGAGTACCAGTTGATGGATACCTGAGGCAGGAGCCTTCTCCAGCCGCTGGGCGACGGCCGCGGCTCCGTCCTTCCCGAACAGGATTCTGGATCGCTCGGCTACCGGGAAGAGGCGCACAACCCCCTTCTTCGTCTCGATGATCCGCCCTTCCCACTTGGACAGGTCGATGCCCAGGGGCTGGGCGAAGCGACGCACGACATCGAAGACCAGGGCATAGCCCTTGGCCTTCCTCGATGAGGTCTCTTCTTCCTCTTCCTCCTCGTCCGCGTCAGCGACTTCTTCCTCGTCGGGATCTTGAGCCTCCGGCTCCGCGGATTCGCCGTTCGTGCTCTGGAGCGTCCAGAGGAACAGCGCCGTCAAGCGCGCATCTTCCTCGACGGCCCCCGCGGCACCGTTACGAGCTTTCGCTTCCGCAGTACCGAGGACTTGCTCAAGCGCCGCTCTGCCGACTACCTCCCACACCTTCTCCAAGTACTCGGCGAGCTTGACCTCACGGCCGTCAGCAGTTTCGACGCGCGAATAGCGGCTGAAAATCTCCAAGGCAGGGCCGATGCAGGCGAAGACCAGGTCCGCGCCGCGGATTCCCTCGTCTTGAAGCCGCTCCATCCAGTTCCCGACGCGGACCGGCAACTCGCGCAGCACCTCGGCCCAGTCGCCGATGCCGGCCTCGTCGGGGCGCGGGCGGCAGATCAGGTGGACGCTGGTGGCCAGTGCCGCCGATTCGCGGGCGCGCAGGCGCGAGGCCATCTCGGTGGCGATGGGCCATGATCCTGTGATCGTCCAGCCGCCGCGGATCAGGCCCGACAGCAGCGCCTCCCATCCCTCGGTCGTCTTGTGGGCGAAGATGACGGAACCCACACCGTCCTCGCTCAGGACGCGCCGTCCCTCGGCGAACGCGCGCGCCATCGTCTCCTCGAACCACGCGCGGTCTTTCGGGCGCCCGTTGTCGCGCTTCGTCTCATCCTGGACGGCCTCCCGCCGTTTGGGCGTGAGGGGATTGGCGGGATCGAACGGATCGCGCAGCAAGTGATGGCCGGGCAGCGTCCGCTTGAGCCAGACGAAGAAGAAATCGGAAAGATCGGAATATGGCACCGCGTCGTAGTAAGGTGGATCGGTGAACCAGACCGTGGCCGAAGCAGCCGGCAGCGGGTGCTCGGTGGCGTCGGCGGGTTGGACGTGGGCATTGGCGGGCCCAGGCCACGCCTCCGCGACTTTCGCCACCCAATCGACGGCACCGTCGTAACCACCGGTAGAATCAGATAAAGGGTTTCCTTCGGCGAAGTCCCAGACAATGGGCACTGCTTGCCGCGACATCGTGTTTGTTATTGTGTCACGTGAGGTATCAAGCCTACACACAGTACTGAGGCGGTCCGCGCACCGGTTCACCACCAGCGCCATCCCCTCTCGCACCGCCTCGCTCTCCCTCACCCCGCCTTCGGCACCCCTCTCCCCATGGGAGAGGGGTTGAGGGTGAGGGCCAAGCCCCCGCACCAGCCACGAAAGCGTGACCAGCGCGAGCTTCTGCCGGGCGGTGAACAGGTCGCCCCATTGGAGCATGCCGTACCGCTGCACGCGAAAGCCCAGCGTCCCGATCGGCGGGAGCGGCTCATCCGGCACCGGGCAGAGACCCTGCTTGCCGCCGCCTGCCTGCGCCGAGGCTTCGGCAGGCAGGCGCTTCCAATCATCGAGGATCGCTGCGAGCCGCTGCTGCGCTTTCCACACCGCCTGGTAATCGCGCTCGGTGGGCAGCCGGTAGTGCCGGCCCTGCTCACCCGGCTTGAGCGTCACCACGGCCAGCAACCGCGCACCGCCAACCCTCTCCACTTTTTCCTTTTGACTTTTTCCTTTTGCCTTGAATACCACGTCCGCGCCGCCGCGCTGCGCGGCGAGCTGCGCGCGCACGCGCTCGGGCGGCAAGACAGCGCCGCAGGCGATACAGGTCGCCTTGGCGCGTGTCACCGTGCCCTCGGGGACTTCGCCGTCGCGCTTGGGCTCGAAGATTTCAAAGGTGATTTCACCGCCGAGACGCCGAGGGCGCAGAGCGACCTTTCGATTGGGCTTCTTGCACAGCCAGAACGACCGCACCAGCGGAATCTCTGCACCGCACTTGGGCGACTCGCACCGAACCGTGCGTGCCCATAGGTAGGCGATCGGCGTGGCGCCATCGGAGTCTTTCGGGTAGAACTCAGCCAGTTCCTTCTCGGCCTGCTTCTTGATGTCTCTTCCCACAACCCGCAGCGCTTCTGCCAGTCCCTCGGCTTCCACCTCTTCCCCATTTTGCCTTTTGACTTTTACCTTTTCCCTTCCCCAACGGGGGATGTCCTCCAGCATCACCTTGAGGATCAGGCAGGCGACAGGATTCAGGTCGCTGGCGAAGGCGTCGCAGCCTAGCCGCAATGCTTCCAGCGGGATCGAGCCACCGCCCGCGAAGGGATCCACCACCAGCGGTGGATCCTCCGGATGTGCCGCCTTCACCAGCGCGCGGCTGACTTCAAGGTAGTTTCGGTTGGTACAGAGGTCCCAGTTGGCGAAGTCCGCGATGAACTTCAGCAGCGCCTTTCGCAGATCCTCATCCGTGGGCCCGACTCTGCCCTGAACGGTGGGCAGAAGCTCTCGGGCCTTCTTCTTGAAACCCTCTGGGCACAGCGGATCGCAGGGATCGGGCAGAAGAAGGCCCAACAGTACCGCCCGGCAGGAGGCCAGCGGCCGCCGCGCCCACCACAGGTGGAGCGTCGAGGGATGCCCGTGTCGGATCGATTTCTCCCGCGCCGCGTGCTTCGACACTACGGCAATGGGAAAGTCTACCTCCGCCAGCCGCTTGCAGTCCTTGGGGATCATGCGGGCTCCTCTTGTCTCCTCGCGCCATCCGCGTTCAGTGCTGCGCCGACTTCCCTGAGCCAGCCGCGCACTTCACCGTCGCGGTCAACCTCCTTGAGAAGCTCTGGCGTCATTTTCTCCGCAAACTCTGAACACAAGCGTTTCTTTGCATTGGACACCTTCTTGGCCAGTTTCTCCTTGTCGGTGAGGACCGCCTCCCATTTCTCTCCACTATTGCTAGTCTCGTGTACTGCCTGCGCGAACAGCATGGGCACATCCTCGAACGCCTTGCCATCACCCAAGTAGTGGGGGTATACGGCCACGATCAGGTTCTTGTGAATGTAGTTCTCCAGTTCTCGCTTGCTTGTGTGCCACGCTCGGCAGTTGGGTCGCTGGTTAATCACATCCGCCTCAGCCTTATAGCGCGGTTCTTCTGGCGGTTCCGTATCACGGTCAAACAAATAGAACTCTGGGCGGTTGAAACCTTTAAATCTTGATGCCCACAAATCGAGGCTGCTACCGCCAAGAGGGACGAACACCAGAGAGCCCGCATCCTCCGCCGCGCCAAGATCGGGGACCTCTTCACCAGCATCGTGTAGAATTTTTGAAATAATCCGAAGAAAGCTGATGTCATTTCGCCCTTCAACGCCAAAAAAGACCTTAATGTTGTGATCGGACAAGACACCAAGGGAATCGACGATTTCCTTGATCGTGGCCTCATCGCGCCCGTGGAGGACAACTGGCACGCCGTTCCGCCGAGTGATGAGCCGCAGGCAGTGCTGACTGAAACGCCGAGCCAGCATGGGGGTGTGCGTCGTCAGGAAGACTTGACAGCTTGGTCGCGCCGCCAAGTCCTCAAGCGCCTTGACGAGCATCACTTGATTGTGCGGATGCTGGCTGGTCTCAGGCTCCTCAATGGCATAGAGGAGACCCGTGCTCTTGTCCTCGGCCTCCTTCTCCGCTTTGGCACGGAAAAAGTTCAGCAGCACAAGTCGCCGTGTGCCGCTTCCGCGCTTGTTAATTGGAATGTTCTCATCACCGGTAAGGCTGACCGAAAACAGCGTATCCCAGTTCTTGGTTGAGACTATGGGCGTCAGCTGCCGTGCCAACTCCGGGTTCATCTCCGCGATCTTCTCAACCGTCCGGTTGGCGATTTCCTGAACCTCCGCCTTTACCTTCTCCGCAATCTGGTTAAGTGTATCCTCCTGCGTCTTGATGGCCTCCTTCACGGCAGCCTTCATCGGGTCTTGCGCTTCGGCGTCCTGGTCCGTACTCGAGCGGTCGGACTTAAAAACAGCGAAAATCGGCAGGTACCTCTTAAGTTGATCCCAGATTGCTTTCGCAGCCTCAGCATTCAGGGGGACGTCGACTTCTTGGCACTGCAGATCGCTAGAATGAGCCCAAATGGCACGGCGAAGCTCCGTGTTCACGGTCTGGTTGACATTGCCCAAATGAACACCGAGGGAACGGGCCCGCTCCTTAAGTTTCGCGTTTGTGAGCGACAGGAGGTCTTCGTAACCAGCGGCTGTTGGGTGCATCGCGTGGGCAGACACCCTCGAGCACTTAGGCTTAGCGAGATTGCAGTCGTAGACCTTGACGATCTCCAGGCGGCCTTCTCTATTCAAGAGGTGCTCCGTTTTGAGGTCAGTTGGGTGTTGGGCGTCGATGACGAGTTGAGATGGAAACTCCGTGAAAACACAGGCAATGCGGATTTCGTGGTCTGGCGACTGAACAGAGAGATCTTCTTTTTCCGGAGCGGCCTTTTCGTCAAAAAAGATGCCGAGGGCATCGAGCAGGGAAGACTTTCCGAAATCGTTCTTACCGACGAAGACCACAAGATCATCAAGGTCGATAACGGTCTGGTCCTTGTAACACCGGAAGTTCGTGACCTTCAGTTGAATCAGTTTCATTCCTTGTTCTCCTTCGCCTCCGGTGCGGCGAGCGACCGGGGTGGCGTCTCCACGGGGGAGAGAGGCGGTATCTCGTCGCCGGTCGCGGCCCCCAAATCCTTGAACCGTCGGGCTGCCGGGAGGACTCGTGCTTCCAGCGAGCCGACAGCACTGTTGTAAGCGGCGGTGGCTTTTTCCAGTCCTTTGCCGATGTCGCTGAGGCGCTCGGCCAGGGTTCTCATGCGCTCGTAGAGTTGCTTGCCGAGATCGCTGATGTCCTGAGCGTTCTTGGCGATCTGTTCCTGACGCCATCCGTAAGCGACAGCACGAAGCAGAGCGATGAGTGTTGTCGGGGTCGCCAGGACCACGCGCTGTTCCAGCCCGTCCTCGATGAGGCTGTGGTCCGCGTCCACCGCCGCGCCGAAAAACGACTCGCCGGGAATGAACATCACAACAAACTCTGGGGCTTTCGTGAACTGCCCCCAGTATCGTTTGTCGGCCAGCGCGCTCATGTGACTGCGCACCTGGGCGGAATGCCTCATCAGGGCCGTCTTGCGCGTCTCATCCGACTCCGCAGCAACGGCGTCGAGATACGCTTCCAGGGACACCTTCGCGTCCACGACGATTTCGCGCCCTGAGGGCAACCGCACGACAAGGTCGGGACGCAGTCGGCCGTCCTCGGTGTTGGCGGTCACCTGCTCGACAAAATCGCAATGCTCGGACATCCCCGCCAATTCCACCACGCGGCGCAGGGTCATCTCGCCCCAACGGCCGCGCACCTGCGGCTTGCGGAGGGCCGTAACCAGATTCGCGGTCTCTTTCTGTAACTGCTGGTGACTCGTGGCCAAGAGCTTCAGGTGCTCCGTGAGCCCCGAGTATGCTTCCTGCCTGTCCTTCTCAATCGTTCGAACATGCTCCTCAAACTTCGCCAGCGAGTCCGCGAGAGGTTTGACCAGACCTTGAATTGCCTCCTGGCGCTTCCCAAGGTCTCCACGTGCCTCCGTCAGCACCTTGTCGAGTGTTTCTTTGGCCAGTTGCAGAAATGCCGCCGTGCTGTCGTTGAGGGTGTCGCTGGCAAGGGCCTTAAAGGCATCCGTGAGCTTGGACTTGGCCTCCTCCAAGAGTTTCTTCTCTTCCTGAAGACGCTGGATGGTTTCCGCCAGTTGTGTCTCGGCCTTTACCCTCGCGCTCGTCTCGGCCGTCAGTTGTTCGCTGACCCGCGCGAAGTTATCGGAGACCTTCTGATTCTGCAAACGCAGTTCGGCAATGGTCCCTTCCAATCCTGAAGCACGCCCTTCGGCGGTATTCGCCCGGCGCTCGGATTCCGCCAATTTGGCGGTCATAGACTTCGTGGCACGGGCTGACGCAAACAGCCATGCGACAAAGCCGCCGATCAACACGCCAGCCAGAACGCACAATACATAGGTCATTGTGGAATTCCTCCGCGTCCTCCGCGCCTCTGCGGTGAGATCCCTCGTCGTTCCAATGCCGCCCGCGTTCGTTCGATCTCCGCCGCCAATTCCTTCTCGTCCGGCAGGGCGGTTCGATACTCGGCGGCCAGCACCTTGTTGGGAAGCCGGTCGAGGGCGTAGCGCGCCACAGCCTCGTCTTTCTGAGCGCAGAGGATGAGTCCCACGGGCGGGTTCTCGCCGACGCGGGTCCAGTGTTCCTGGGCGTAGTTGAGGTAAAGGTGCATCTGGCCGGCATCGGCGTGGGTGAACCGGCCGATCTTCAGGTCCACGATCACCAGGCACCGCAGGCGGCGGTGGAAGAAGAGCAGGTCCACGCGATACCACTCGTCCCCGATCCGCAGGCGTTTCTGGCGGCCGACAAAGCAGAAATCGCCGCCCAGTTCCAGGAGAAAGGTCTCCAATCGGCGGATCAGGGCTTCTTCCAAGTCCGTTTCGGAATACTCGTCTTTGAGGCCGAGAAACTCCAGCACATAGGGGTTCTTGATCTCCTCCTCCGGGGTGACTCGATCTTCGGGAAGGGCCTTCTGGCCTTTGGCGAGCATGGCGGCTTTGTTCTTGGAAAGCGCGGTTCGCTCGTAGAACTGGGAGTTGATCTGCCGGTCGAGCTGCCGCACCGACCAGCCGCCACGCAGCGCTTCCCTTTCATAGAACCGGCGCGCCTGTTCGTTTTTGACGGCAAGCAGGCGGACATAGGCCGACCACGGGAGGGGAAAGCGCTTCGCGAGAACGGCGATATCGGATTTGGCGGACGGCGTCTGCTCTTTCGCCATTGCCGCAACGTCCACGGATGCGGCCAAGAGGGGGGCCTGAGATTTGGCAGACGGTGTCCGCCGAATCGGTTCTACAGGATACGCCTGATAAAAAAGGCGCATATCCTGCAGATTGCGTCGCGAGAATCCTCGACCGAACCTGGCGGTAAGATCGGCGGAAAGTCTCACAAGCAACTCTTCCCCATATTGCGCACGCGTTTCCCCTCCTTGTTCAAATTCAACAATCCGCCTGCCGATCAGCCAGTAGGCAGCCGTCATGACGCAGTTCACCGAACGGGCTGCCGCGCTTCTTGCCGCGGCAATCACCCCGGAAATATCGCCGAGGATCATGCCATACGCGGATTCGAGTGAAGCCGCTGTCTTGGCCTTGGCTGGTTTCGATGTCATTTGGCGCTCCCATCCGTGCTCTCTCCGACTCCACGGTGCGTTCCGTATTCCGGCGAATCCTCCCGCACCTGCATCGGCTTCGTCAGGGCATCTACCGACAGGTAGTAGTGGGCCACCTTCGTGACCTCGTGCCACTCGAAGCGGGCGGGGTCCTTGATCGGCTCCTGCAGTAGGGGCTGGGTGCTGCAGTTGGTGACGACGTAGAGCCAGTAGCAATCCCGCCGGTCCTCGGCCACGCGGCGTTCGTTGGGGGTAAGCAGGATCGTTCCGCTCGCGCCGGCCAGACCCTTGACCTCGATGAGACGCAGCTCACCGGAGCTGAGATCGAGGCTGGTGATGTCGTAGCCCAAGTTCTTCTCGTGGACATCAAACACTTGCCGCCCCTGGGCGCGTTCGTACTCCATCACGACCCTCATGGCCGTAGCCTCGGTCTCGGGGTTGGGCTGCAGCCGCTGCACCTCGGGGGCTTCGCGTTCGGGGTGGGGCAGGACCAGGACGCTCGCCACTCGCTCCACGGCCTGAAGGGAGAGCGCACGCTGCTGCTCGAGTTCCTTCCGCCGTCGTTCGCGTCGCTGCAGCAACTCGGCGTGCCGGGCCTCCGCTTGGGCGAGGCGGCCTTCCGCCCCCTGTTCGCCCCGGTCCACCGCCTCCTGGGCTCTGCCGATCTCGTCATCGGCCCGCTGGAGTAGCTCGGTAAGCGAAAGTTCCACATGCTGAGCGATCCGCTCGACCTCGTCCAGGCGTTCTTTGCGGGTCTCCTCGAGAAATGGCACGAGCGCGTGCTCGTTGAGCCAAGCCGTCGCCTCCGGGGCGGCGGCGACATCGGGCAGCGTCTCTGGCGAATTGGCCGGCGTGAAATTGCCGAGAAGATTCGGGTCGGCGGGGCGAAGGTCGCCGTGGCTGGAGGTCTCGACCGCGAAGAGGCGCTCGTGGATCACTTGGCCGAGGCCATCGACGACTCGGGCGCGGTAGAAGTCGATCCGCGCGGGTGCCTCATGCTGAAGCGAGTAAAAGGTCGCCCCTTTTCCGAACACGTCGAGCGCTTGTTCGTACGTATGCCGCCGGATCGCTTCAAACAGCGGATGGCCAGGCGTGACCCACTCGAGGTGGTGGCTTTCCGCTGTCTCGCGGTCGGTCGAGCAGCGTGGGTAGCGAGTGGCCAGGGCTGGAAGCTTCCAGTCAGTGGCGCGTTCGTACTCGCGCAGGCGCTGCGGTGTTCGTCCCGGCTCGAAGGTGTGGGGGAGATGGGCAACGGGCTTCACGTCAAGCCCGGCATAGGGGGCTGCTTCGCGGATGAAACGAGCGACCGTCTCAGGTACGACCCGCCGTTCCTGTGCCCGCGCTCGGCGCTCGATGAGCATTGCCAGGTTGAGCTTCTTCGAGGCCAGTCCTTCGAGGGCATTCTGGCAGATTGCGCGGAACTGGCGTTCGTCCACGTTCCTGAGCAGCCGCTCCTCGAGGTCGGCATCGCCCAGTCTGCCGGCATAGTAGTCGCGCAACACCCGCTCCACATGAGCAGCCGGGAGAATCTCGCCGACCACGTTGAAAACGGCGTCGTCATCGAGCGCGTCGCGGATCTCCTGGAGCTTCTCCAACAGCCGTTTGAGCACCCGACCCTCGATGGTGTTCGTGGCGACGAAGTTGAAGATCAGGCAGTTCTTGCGCTGGCCGTACCGGTGGATGCGGCCCATGCGCTGCTCGAGGCGGTTGGGGTTCCACGGAATGTCGTAGTTGAAGAGGATGTGGCAGACCTGGAGGTTGATGCCCTCGCCGGCCGCCTCGGTGGCCACGAGGATTTGGATCGCCCCTTCGCGGAACTGCTGTTCTGCGTGAAGGCGGGTGCCCGGTTCGTCACGCGAACCGGGTTTCATGCCGCCGTGGATACACCCGACGCGGAAGCCCCAGGACTTTAGCTGCTTCACCAGGTAGTCGAGCGTGTCCTTGAACTCCGTGAAGATGAGCAGCCGCTTCTCCGGGTGGTCGAAGAAACCTTCCTGTTGGAGCAGCTCCTTGAGCGTCGAGAGCTTGGCCTCCGTGCCGGAGTCCTCGACCGCCTTTGCCTGGCCGGCCAGCACCTTCAGTTCCTGGATCTCCTCGCGCACCTGCTGGGCGTTGCCCGCGAGCGTGATGGCCTCCAGCATCTCTTCGAGCCGCTCGCGCTCGCTCTCCTCCATCTCCTCCAGCTCTTCTGCGTCGGGAAGGTCCGGCGGGGCCAGTCGGGCGAGGTCCTGGGCCCACTTCAAGCCTTCCTCCAGTCGCTTCACCCGGTTCTCGAGCGAGTGCCGCATCGCGTACGTGCTCGAGGCCAGCCTGCGCTGGTAGAGGGACATCAGGAATCCGACGGCGCGGGCACGCGGGTTGTCGCCCTGCGCGGCGGCCTTCGCACTGTGTTGCTTCACGAAGCGGGTAATGTCGCGGTACAGCTCGAACTCCGCTCCGTCGATCTGAAATTCCACCGTGTGCGGGATGCGCTTCGTAAAGATCTTCTCCGCCACCCACGTTCCGTCAGATCGGCGCTCTGGGAAATAGACCATCGCCTCCTTCGTGCGGCGCAGGTAGAAGGGCGCGCGCCGGCGGTCCATGGCCTCGCGGATGGAGCGGACGTCCGCATAGGCGTCCGCGTCCAGGAGCTGGAGGAAGAGGCTGAAGTTCAGCGGATCGCCCTTGTGCGGCGTGGCCGTCAGAAGCAACAGATGGTCCGACGTGTCTCGCAGCAGCTCGCCCAGCTTGTAGCGCAGGCTCTTGTGCGATTCGTCGGTGGCCGACATGCGATGCGCCTCGTCTACGATGACAAGGTCCCAATGCACCTGCCGCAGGCCGGGAAGGATGTCCCCGCGCTTGGCCAGATCGAGCGAGGTGATGACCCGCTTCTGCTCCAGCCACTGGTTCATGCCGAACTGATCCCGAATATCCCCGCCCTTGAGGACCAAGAACTTCTCGTCGAACTTTTCCTTCAGTTCGCGTTGCCACTGGAATGAGAGGTTGGCAGGACAGACGATCAGGATGCGCTCGGCGAGGCCGCGGAGTGCGAGTTCGCGGATGAGGAGGCCGGCCATGATCGTCTTTCCCGCCCCGGCGTCATCTGCCAGGAGGAACCGAACCCGGGCGAGCTTGAGGAGGTAGTCGTAGATAGCCTCGAGCTGGTGCGGCAGGGGGTCCACGCGGGAGATCGAGAGGCCGAAGTAGGGGTCGAACTCGTAGGCAACCCCAAGGGAGTACGCTTGGAGGCCGAGGCGAAGAAGGCGTCCGTCGCCGTCGTACGTGTGCCGTGCGTCCAGGATGGTGAGGCCTTCAAGGTCGCGCCTCGTGAGGGTGACCTTGCGGAACCGCTCGGACTTTATGCCAACTAACCCCGCCACCCAGGTGTCGGGACCATTGGCACGGACTGTCTCCACCCGCATCGGTTCGCTGAAGAGCGGGCCAATGAGCATCTGGCCTTCGCGTAAAAGCTGCTTCTCGCTCACATTGGCGCCTTCTTCTTCGGGGGGTCGCTTGTTCCTTGATCCTGTTGTTACTTCCTTATCAACGAGCCGCTTTCCAAGGGACGACAGGGGCATCCGCTTGCTGGTCTTTCAATGGTTCACGGTGCTGTCGGAGCCCTGCCGGCCGGCCGGCGCCCTCCTTCTGCGCGAACTGCTCCGGCGTCAGGTGGAGCGCTCGCGGAGCTCCTTCACCCGTAGCGGAAGTCTTGATCAGTCCTAGGTACCATCCTGCGGCAATAGGGTTCAGACCTGGCTGGTAGTCTCCATGGACTTTGTCAACCAGCGATTTGCGGGAATTCTGTCGAAGAGGGAAGACATCTTCTCGCGAGCACGGACTCGATCGCTGTTCCAATCCGTCAACTGCGTGCGCTGAACAACCCAGATCGCGTAGGAGATCCTGGATCGGCATGCGCTGTCCCCTTGAAGGGCTAAAAGAACGCCATTGCCGCGTACGTCACTGTCGAGTTGTACTGATCGGTGATCCCTCGGTCGTAGCGGAGCACGTGGCCTTTGTCCGCCTGGATCAGACGCAGCAGCGTGTAGATGACGGAAAACCCAGAGATGCGGCGTTGGTCGTTTTCGGAGCGGATAAACTGTGCGAAGGCTTCTGGATCGAGGTTCTCGACGTGCTTGAGCATCGCCAGGTCCTGCCGCATGCACCGGTGGAAGGAAAAATCGGTGGGCGGTGACGGGTCGCCGTAGCGCAGGCCGATGTGAGCTAATTCTGCAGCGGCGATCACGCAGGCGGCCCGGCCCGAGGCGTCGATCGCCTCCTTGAGGGCGGTGATGAAGGTATCAACCGCCTGCCGGCACGCTGGATCGCTCAGCGCAAGCGCAGGAAACGCACAAAGAACTGGGACGATGGTTATGGGTTTCTTGCAGCCGACGGTGTACTGAAGAAACGGCAGTTGGAATTCGATCGCGTGCTCGTGTTGATGGCAGAGGTCCTCGTCAAAACTGCTCGGCACGGTGGCTCGCAGCCGGTCGAGGATGGCCCGTTCCGCCCGGACGATGCCCAACGGCGTCTCGAAGTCCTTGTCCGTGAGCGCGTACGATGACTCCATGCCGGAATAGGCGGTTCCCAAAAGCACGAAGAGGTCCGGCGTCTCGGCTTCTTGCAATTCCTTGTAGGCCCAGGCATAAATGGGGCCGGCCTCGCGCACGTCGTAGGTTGGCGCGACGAGGCCCTTGATCTTCTTCCCACGGTTTTCAGATGGGTTGCGATCCGGCCCATCCTTGGCCGAAAAAAACCCCTCGATCTGCGACCGAAGCTTCTGGCCATCCGCTTCATAACTGCGTCCGGCAAAGACGGCCTTGCGGACTGGCGAGGTGCGGTAGGCTTGCCTGGCCTGCTCCTTGACCGCTTCAATCCGTTCCCCTTCTAAGAACAGCTTGGCATCCAAATCCTCGACCAGCCGTTCCAGGTTCAGGGGGTTCAGAAACTCGCCGAACCGCTTCAGGTAGAGGACGCCGATTTCTTCGAGCGAATGTTCTCCGTCGAAGTGCTGCACGATGAAAAAGTAGCTTAATGGCAGGATGAGTTTGTCCTTGCTCAAGCCGGTGGGATCCCAGAGGACGATGTACTGCTCATTGTTCTCCCGAATCGGCGAGAACTGCAGGTTCCGGAGCGTGGGGTATTTCTTGGGATCCTTGGGTGTCGACGTCGCGTGTGTATCCATGATGAGACCGAACGGCATTCTAATGGAGGCCAGCCGTGACCCGCAACCGTATGCGGGAGAAGGAGGGATTACCCTTCCGGCGGCTGTTTACGGCGTTGTCGGGTCCAAATCACCAGCACAGCGACAGTGACGGCCGCGAGCCACAATGAGGCGCGGCCATAGGAAGGATCCGCAAATTCGATCAGGTCGGTCAGCCGCCCGATCAGGAGGGACATCCGGGCCATGACGGTATAGCCGAACGCGGCGCCAAACGAGATCATGAGGAACAGGATGCCGGTTCGGGCGATGGCTTTACCGGCACCGGTGTGCTCGATGGAAAAGAAAAAATAAAACAACACCGAGGTGACGCCGATCAGAATGATCACCGTGTTCAGGTTGCTCACTGGGCTCAAGAGATTGAAGCTGAAGGTCAGGCCGTCTCCTGGCACTACTGACGCAAGCGGGCGAACCGTGTCTTCGACTTGTTTGAGAATGTACGACGAAATGGTCCGCGGAATCGCGAGCCCTGATCCGACCCCGACGATAAAGGCAAACGCGTAGCGGGACAACCACGCGGCCTTCGGGGCATACCGGGTGAGCATGAGCATTCCGATCGCCAGCGGGATCAACAGCGACCAGTCGCCCTGTTTGACGATCGGCTCGTAGATCAAGTGAATGATCACTGTGTCGTAGGCCTTCACGATCGTGTACCCGACCGAGACGCCGACGTAGAGGTGTTCCGCCACTTTGAAGAGCGGGTTGTCTTCGTACAGAAACGACAGGATGAACAACGTCAATCCCGTCGCGATCCAGGCTCCTAACAACGTCTCAAACGGCATTGAGCCCCCTCAGAGCGAGCAAGTTGTGCCTCACCCTTTCTGCTTCCTTCGGAGGGAAAGATAGAAGATGTTGCACAAGACCACCAGGATAATGATGGCGAAATGAGTCGCGGATTGGGCGTCCATCCCGGCAATGGCTCTCCCCTTCTGGCCGATCAGGCTTTCGTATTCGGCGGCGCCGCGCAGGCCGCCGATGAGCCCGTTGATCTGGCCGCTTCTTAGCAAGGGGTACAACCCTGGCGCGATTACGCCCGTGCAGCCGCCCCCGAGCTCGAACTTGTACTTGTCCTTCCCGAAGACATACCACGCTTCCACACCGGGATTGCCGGCTGCCAAGCTCACGGCATAGTTCACATCGCGCAAATTCTGGACGCCCTCCAGCACCGGCAGCCCTTTGGTTGGTTTCCCGTAGTAGTCGAACGGAAAAGTAGTATAGAGATCCTGTCCCATGTTGATGATGACCGATCCAGCGCCGGGGCTCCAGCCGAGAAAGACGTAGTCGCGGCCATTGACCTTGCCCATTTCGTGCGCGACCTGACTGACGACCTGATCCGCCAGTCCGGTGCCGGTCACCCACAGGGTCATGACGATCACCCGCAGGTTCTTGCGGAACGCATGGCGCAGGATGGCAATTGATTGGGGATACAGTTCCGGCTTGGACGCCGGGTCGAAGTCCATCGAGAGCAAAAACACCGAGCCCGGTGGCAAATTTTCGATGTAGTCATACACCCCGCGGACTTCCGGTGACACCTTGATCGGCAGGCCGACCGGATACAGGAGCGGCACGAGCGTACAGAGGCCGATCACCAGAAAGATGATCCGCCGGTCGATCTTGAGCATGCGCTCAGCAAAGGCCATATGCCGTTGCGCGTAAAGCGGGAAGCGTCTCCCGCACTCGAACGCAGGCCGCGTGAGGACGACGAGAGAGACAATCCGTCCGACGCATCACGCTAGTCCTTGCCTCCGCCCAAATACGACCGCTCCACGCCGAAGATGATTTTGAACGAGAGCGCCACAGTGCCCAGGCTCACCCCGATCAGGATGGCTCGCCGCACCGAGGCGTTGAGTACGTTCAGAATCCACTGGGAGACGTCGCCGCTGGCCGGCAGGAGGTATTCGCCGAGCGGCACGCGGCCCATCATGACGATGATCGCCGCGACCAGCAGGACGGCGGCTTCCCGGCTCCTCGCGCGGAACGACCGGTATGCGGCCGAGGCGATGAAAAACGCCAGGATGGCGAACATCGTGCCTTGCAGCGGCACTAGCATGTACGTATAGATCCAGCCGAAGGCGGTCGCGGCGCCGTCCACCGTCTCTTTGCCGTTGGCCCACAAGCCGACCGCGATCGTCCCGAGCAGACCGGTGTACAAGATCAAGCTGTACCCCCAGCCGGGTTCTTTCCGGCGGATCCTCACGGCATGCAGATGGAACAGGCTGGTGACGCCGAGTACGAGCGCAAAGCCGCCGATGATCTGCATCCATTTGGTGACCGAAGTGAGAAGGCGTTCGGATGCCGGATGCGGCACATAGTATTGGGCCGCAAACACCAGCCCAGTCACCAGCGTCACCAGCAGCGGCGCTTGTCGGCGGAAAAAAATCATTTCAGATCCCGAAACACGTCCAGCACGATCTGAGGCCAGTCCACGCCGAACAGGACTCCGGCGGTGGCGACGAGCGTGCCCAGGCCAATCACGCTCAGGATAAAGGCCTTGCCGATGTCCTGGCCGCGCAGCGTGCCGATCTGCACCGGTTCTTTCGACAAATACGCGCTGGCCGCATACAGCTCTTCGCCGATCAGGGTGTAGTCGCAGGTGGTCACGAAAAACGGCAACTGGTGGTCGGAGTCGGTGCCGGCAATCTGAATGGCGCCCGTGCTGGCGCCAGTCTCGGTCAACAGCAACGATTCGGCGAAGTAGGCGCCCATGAAAAAGTTCGCCGCCGGTTTCTTGCGCAGCATGATCCCGTCCACGGCGGCGGTGTAGCTGAATTGATCGGTGGTGATGAAGAAGTTCGAGTCTTCTTTGAACTGATCCGCTTTGCCGGCTTCGAGATAAGCCTGTTTCGTGATTTCTTGGCACACTGCCATGGTGATCGGATCGCGGTGCGGCACCAGCAGCTCGGTCTCGTAGGCGGCGGCCCGCTTGGCGACACGGCCCAAAATGACGGCGGCGGCAATGGTGGAGGGATCGCTCATGTCGTGTGCGCCGGTCAGATAGAGGATCGGTTTGCCCAACTCGGTTGCCCGGCCGATGGCTTCATCCACCGCGTCGAGCCCGGGGATTCGGCGCAGAAAGATCTCGCGCCGCTTCGCCGTCCGGATCGCCGAGAACACCACCCAGCCGAAGGACAGGGCCAGGAGCAAGTTGTTCATCTGGTTCCAGTTGACCCAATTCGGTGCCGGCGCGGCGGCCGCTGGCGTGGCGAAGACACGGTCTTCGCCACTGATTGCCGCGACCGTGACAGTGTAAACGGTGCCATCTTTCAGTTCGATGCCCTTGCCGTTCTTGAGGGTAAATTGATGGGTCTCCGGGCGATCGGGTCTGGTCCACCAGGGCCATTTGTGCTCCCTCACGAAATGGGTGTTGGCCGGAAACTCGGCGACGATTGTCATTGTCGCGGGATCGGCCGAAGGAGACTCTCCAAGCAAGATCTGGTATTTGACGGCCGCGCTGTCGTAAGGCGCCGGCGCCCACAGCACGGTCAGGCTCCCCCCGCCGTCGTTCGGAGTGTCGATCACCCGAACGTTTTGCGGCGGCAAAAGCGTCGATGCGGCCAGCGCACACGCCCCCGTCCAATCCGGCAGCGCGCACAGCGACGCGAGCCCGAGGGCCAGCCATGACCGGCCACACCCACCCGTCTCGCGCGATCCTTCACGTGCTGCCACCGTCAGACTCCTTCGATGACTTCGATGTTGGCGCGGGGAACGATCGCCGTGCTACCGTCAGGAAAGCGGACCTCCAGCACGCGCACCAGGCTTTCGGTTGGAATTCGTTGAAGGTCCGGCGGCAACCGTGAGACCTCGCCGATTTTGCCAAACAGGGGATCGCGAATGATACGAACCAGATCGCCGAGCTGAATTCCTTCCCGGGGCTGTTTCTGCTCGACTTGGCCCTTGCTCCCATCCGGTGACAGGTGATGAGCGACGGGTGACGGAATGATGATCTCCGGCCGGATCACCCCTGCCCGGATTTGGGTTGCGCCGGAAACCGAGGCCTTCCGGCCGGCATGCGCGGACAGCAGCGCGAACGTCTTGGCCGCCATCGGAATCATGCCGAATCCCTCCGTCAGGATCAATGTGAACCCGACCTTTTCCGTGCCGGTAATCGCGACGCCCAGATCGTACCCCAGCAACGCCCGCAGGTCCTTGTCATGAATGCCCCCGACCACGAGCGCTGCGACGCCCACGTCCTTGGCCTTGTTCATGGTCTCGCTCGGACACAGCGCGCCGCCTACGACGACCTTCCCCTTGAGCGCCGGGGTCAGGTGCGCCGGCGTCAAAATTTCGTCAGGAGCCCGTACGGCAACGGCAATCTCGCCCCAGGTCTCTCCGCCGATCCCGAAAATGCCTTGAACTAGGCTGCAGGCGGTCTCGACCGTGACCCCATGATGGGGGTGCACCTCGACGACAATCCCGTCGATGTAGGCCAGCAGGTCCAGGATGCGCGGCGGCTCGCGCAAGAGCACTTGGCCGGTCACCGTCGAGACGGATTCGATCGTGCCCTGAATGGGTGACCGGACCTCGGTTTTGAACCATTTGATCAGCGGCCTGTTCTCCGCGATGACTTCGTCGTTCTGCACGGGCTCGCCTTCCCGTTTGACCAGATACTCCCTGATCTCGTCGGGCGTGATGCCCAGCAGATTGGCGACGTTGACCGCCTGTACCTTGCCGGGTAACTCGGCGCGCGCGACTGGCGAGTCGGCGTGCACCGCATCACCGACGTTGACCAGCACAGTGCCCGGCAGTGGAAGCAGCCGTTTCCGCCGGACGAGCGTGCGCTCGGTGACGGTAAGCCCTGGGGTGTATGCGTGAGCCATTCCTTAACCGAGCGCTATGTTCCGCATAGTGAGTGGTGAGAAGGCCACATGCGACAGGTGCCCCCTCATCCCTCAGCCCTCTGCATGCAACGCCTTACGTTGGATACAAGTCTACGGCCTTGTACCATTTGCTCAAGGCGGCCAAACGCGCGGAATCGTCACGCGGGAGCTGCAACGGACGCCCACGGCCGTCTAGGAGTAACCCGACGACCCCACCTGGCACGTCGCGGCTGACCGCATGGCCGGGACCTTCGCCGAGATCGACGGTCTTGGCCGGCTGGATCGTCACACGAGCCGTCCGATCCGGGGGTAACGGACACAGGCGAAGGTCGCCGAATCGTAACGTGCCGCGTTCCTCCGGCCGACCGTCGTCGAATGTAATCGCGTAGTCGGCGCAGCGCTCCCCGTCCTTTCCCCGCCCGATCGGTGCGACGCAGGTGCCGAGGTAGATCATGCAGTCCCGGATGAACACGTCGGTCGCCGCCTTTTCGTTCACTCTCGAGAGCACGCCGAGATGGGGCATCATGAAAATGCTGTCGACGGACAGGCGGGTGAACCCCAGCGGTTCATAGGCGTCGATCATCATCATCATTGCCTGCACCCGCCGCGGCGCGTGGGACAGGATGCCGCCGCTGCCGACGATCAGATCCAGTTTCCGCATGTCGATCAGTGTCTGGCCGGACAGCCGCTGCTCGAAGATGTCTGAGATCGTCCGTTCCTGCTGCACGCCTTTGAGGCCCGTGGCCAGGGATTTGTGATGGATTAATGCCAGCCGCAGCGCTTCCCGCGCGATCGCCTGCTCCACCTGCAACTCATCGAGCGTCTGCGGGATCGTGGTGGGCCGGATCATCTTGTTCTTGATCCGGTTCCGCAGCGTCTGTTCATCGATGGAGAACGGCACCCATCGCATGATGTTTGCCAGTCCGGCCTCTGCCAGCACGTTGGAGATGCTATACGACATGCCCAAGTTGGCACTGACGGTGCGATTGAAGACCCCGTCGAACACCGAAAAGACGTCGGTCGTCGCGCCTCCGATGTCCACCCCGATCAGGTTCAGGTGTTGCTGCCTGGCGATGGTCTCCATGATCAACCCGACCGCGGCGGGGGTCGGCATGATCGGCGCGCCCGCCATCTCGATGAGTTTCTTGTACCCCGGCGCTTGGGCCATGACGTGCTCGAGAAACAAATCGTGAATCTTCTGCCGAGCGGGCGCCAGGTTTTCCCGCTCCAGCACGGGTCTGATGTTCTCGGTGATCACCAGCTTGGTTTTTTTCCCGAGGATCTTGCTGATCTGCTCGCGCGCGTCCTTGTTGCCCGCGTAAATAAGCGGCAAAGTGTACGTGCTGCCGAACCGGGGGCGCGGCTCGGCGGCGGCGATGTATTCCGCCATCTCAACGACATGCGTGATGGCTCCGCCGTCGGTGCCGCCCGACATGAGGATCATGTCGGGTCGCAGGGTGCGGATCCGTTCGATCTTTTCATGGGGCAACCGTCCGTCGTTCGACGCGAGCACATCGATGACGATTGCGCCCGCGCCCAAGGCGGCTCGTTGCGCGCTTTCCCCTGTCATGTTCTGGACGACGCCCGTGACCATCATCTGCAACCCGCCGCCGGCGCTACTCGTGGAAATATAGAGGTCCACCCCTACGAGCGGTTCTCCCTGCGGCGCCCGGTTCGGCGTGATGATGCGTTCACCCTCGAGGATTGTCCGGCCGGACAGCTCTTCAATTTCGGCGATGGCGTTGAGCACGCCCTTCGTGACATCCTCGAACGGCGCCTCGACGGTGGTCGGCGCTTCGCCCCGATAGGTCTGGCGATATTCCTCGCCGATCTTCTCGATCAGAATGGCTTTCGTAGTGGTGCTCCCGCAGTCGGTCGCGACGATGACGTTCAACGGTCGATCCTTCGCCTGCTGTTCGGCGGACGGACCGGACGCGGTCATTGAGCGGATGCTCCTTTGGGGGCGGCTTTGGCCTCGATGAGGGCGATCAGGCGGGGAATGGTTTCGCGGTGTTCGAGCAGATGCGCGACCTGGGCAATGTCCTTGGTGCTGAAGGCCAACTCCAGGATCGGGGTGAGGACATGCAGCGCCTGGCTGCCGAGAAAGTTCATCGGGCCGACGGATTCCAGGAACACCGTCGCCGGCACCGCCATCCCGCGTTGCACCACGGCGTCGGCGACACGTTCCAGTAGCGCCAGGTCTTCGGCGTTGAACGTCTCCCGATCTCTTGTCATGGCGAAGGCGTGGCGGAAGCCAGCCCGAACTTCACCGACCTTTTTTGCGAGAAGTTCCTTGGAAAACACGGCCATGATGAGTCGTGAAGGCTAGATGCTGTGCAGCGATCGCTCATTATAGGGAGGGGGTGGAGGAGAGTCAATTCAACCGGCCGGTGCCGTCAGTACCGGTTGACACGCGGCGGCGGAGTCACTATGGTCGCAGGGTCGACGTGCCAGGTAGCCGAAACAGTCTGGAGAGGAGACGGCGATGGGTCTGCATCCGCTGGCGGGCAAACCCGCCCCGGCCTCGATCCTGGTCAACATTCCCCGGCTGATCACAGCGTACTATGTGGAGAAGCCGGATCCCGCCGTCCGCGAGCAACGCGTTGCCTTTGGCACATCCGGTCATCGCGGTTCGGCCTTCACGCGCAGCTTTAACGAAGCGCACATTCTGGCGATTACCCAGGCGATCTGCGAGTATCGCCGGGCGCAAGGCATTGCCGGTCCGCTCTATCTGGGCATGGACACGCATGCGCTGTCCGAACCGGCGTTCGCGAGCGCAATCGAGGTGTTGGCAGGCAACGGGGTCGACGTCATGGTGGATAGCACAGGTGGCTATACCCCCACGCCGGTCATTTCCCACGCCATTTTGATGCACAACCGTAACCGAACCTCCGGAGTGGCCGACGGCATCGTCATCACCCCCTCGCACAATCCACCCGAAGACGGCGGCATCAAATACAACCCACCGGCGGGCGGCCCGGCGGACACCCAGGTGACCGCATGGATTGAAGCGCGGGCCAACGCCCTGCTCGCCGCAGACCTGCGTGGCGTTGTGCGGATGCCCTATGGGCGCGCGCGCCGCGCCTCTACGATCCACGCGTACGACTACGTCGGCGCCTACGTTGGGGACCTCCCGTCCGTCGTGGATCTGGAGGCCATCCGGGCGGCTGCACTCAAGCTCGGCGTGGATCCCCTCGGCGGTTCCGGCATAGCCTATTGGGAACCGATCGCCGAGCGCTACGGGTTGCAGATCGAGGTCGTCAACCGTGCGGTGGATCCGACGTTTCGGTTCATGCCGTTGGATTGGGACGGCAAGATCCGTACGGACTGCTCCTCGCCCTATGCGATGGCCAACTTGATCGCGCTCAAGGAGGGCTTCGACGTGGCGTTTGGGAACGACGCGGACAACGACCGCCATGGGATCGTGACGCGCTCGGCCGGCCTCCTGAATCCCAATCATTACCTGACCGTGGCGGTCTGGTTCCTGTTTTCTCATCGTCCCGGATGGAGACCGGACGCGGCAGTGGGCAAGACCCTCGTCAGCAGCACCCTGCTCGATCGCGTGGCCGCCAAGCTCGGGCGAAAGGTCGTTGAGGTCCCCGTCGGCTTCAAATGGTTCGTGAACGGACTGCTGGACGGCTCGCTCGGCTTTGGTGGAGAAGAAAGCGCGGGGGCGTCGTTCCTGCGGCGCGACGGGACCGTGTGGACCACCGACAAGGACGGCATCATCATGGATCTGCTGGCGGCGGAGATGATGGCACGGACCGGTCGCGATCCGGCTCAACTCTATCGGGAGATCGCTCGCGAGTTGGGTGATCCGGCTTACGAACGGATCGATGCACCGGCAACACCGGAACAAAAGGCCATCCTGTCCAAACTCTCTCCCGAACAGGTGCCGGTGACAGAACTGGCCGGTGATCGAATCATCGCGAAGCTGACCACCGCACCCGGCAACGGCGCGCCGATCGGCGGCTTGAAAGTCATCACCGAGTACGGCTGGTTTGCTGCTCGACCTTCCGGGACGGAGGCCGTCTACAAGCTCTACGCCGAGAGCTTTCGCGGCATCGAGCACCTGCGCCGTATTCAGGAAGAGGCCCAAGCGGTGATTACCCGGGTCTTGCGGGCCCGGTAACTCCGTCTCGGACGGACGTTCCACGCAGGCTGGCCCTCTCCAAACCGATCGGAAACCAAGCTCTGTGCCTTCTTTTGCTTGGACGGCGGCGCCGGCCTTGCGGAGAGCCGGGGCTCGGCTCCACGATGAAGCTCTGCCTGGCAAACGGGCTCGACCTGGTGAACGTGAGGCGGAGCGACGGGCTCCGCCTTAGACCGTGCACCCTTGGCCTGAGCGGCCACCCTCGCTGAGCTGTTCGGCGGCGTGATAGGAGCTGCGCACCAGAGGCCCGGATTCGACGTGGCTGAACCCCATCGCCAATCCCTCGGCTTTCAACGCGGCGAACTCGTCGGGATGATAGAAACGGGCAACTGGCAGGTGTCGTTTCGTCGGTTGAAGGTACTGGCCGATGGTGAGGATGTCGCAGCCGACCTCGCGCAGGTCGCGCATCACTTGCCGTACTTCCTCGACGGTCTCCCCCATCCCGACGATCAGGCCTGATTTGGTGCGCAGGCCCATGCGCTTGGCGCGGGCCAACAACTCGATCGATCGGTGATACCTGCCTTGCGGCCGGATGGATGGAAACAGCCGGCGCACTGTTTCGATGTTGTGGTTGAGAATGTCTGGCTTCTCCGCCGTCACCGTCGCCAGCGCGGTCTCGTTGCCTTCAAAGTCCGGAATGAGCACTTCCACCGTGCAGGATGGGGTCGCTAGCCTGATCTGCCGGATGGTTTCCGCAAAGATGGACGCCCCGCCGTCTTCCAGTTCATCCCGGTTGACGGAGGTGATCACGGCATGCCGCAGTCCCAAGGCGCGGACGGCGTCAGCGACGCGTCGCGGTTCGTCAAAGTCCACTGCCTGAGGCCGGCCGGTCGTCACTGCACAATAGTGGCACCGGCGGGTGCAGATATCGCCGAGAATCAAAAACGTGGCTGTCCGAGCGTTCCAGCATTCCCACACGTTCGGGCAACGGGCCTCGTCACAGATCGTATGCAGGTTGAGCGTATCGACCAGTCGGCGGATGTCCCGGTAGTCTGGCCCTTGCTGCACGCGGACCTTGAACCAGGGTGGAAGCCGGCGGGCCGGTCCGCCGGGTGAGCGCACCTCCCCATTGGCCTTCCGAACTTCGGAGAGTGGCACAAAGCTCATCACGGCTCCTTGGGCAGAATCAATTCGATGGGATGCTCCAGGATGCGCTTGAATTCTTTCAGAAACTGGGCCCCTTGCAGGCCGTCGATGGCGCGATGGTCGCAGGACATGGTGACCGTCATGCGCCGACCAATTTTCACAATCCCCTGCTCCGCCACCGGCACGTCGCGAATGGCGCCGACGGCCAAGGCCGCCGCTTCAGGCGGCATGAGCACGGCAATGAAATTGTCCACGTCGAACATCCCCAGGTTGGAGATGGTAAACGTCGCGCCGGAATATTCTTGGGGTTGCAGTCGTCGGGTGCGCGCCCGCTCAATGAGCGCGCGCGATTCCGCCGCGATCTGTTCGAGCGACTTGGCGCCGCAGTTGCGCATGACCGGTGTGACGAGCCCATCGTCCATCCCGACGGCGATGCCGATATCGATCGAGCCGTGCCGGCGGATGGCCTCGCCGGTAAAGGAGACATTGATCTCCGGATGCTTGGTGAGCGCCAGCGCCGCCGCTTTGATCAGCAGATCCGTCACACTCGGATGCGTCCGGCGACGCTGTTTGAAGTAATGCCTGAGCCGCTCGGCCTCGTCCATGTCGATATCGATTGTCAGGTAAAAGTGCGGAACCGGCGCCTTGCTCTGGGTGGTGGCTCGGACGATGGCCTTGCGCATCTGGCTGAGCGGGACATCGACGCCCGTAGACGGAACCGGCCCGGCAGCCAATGCCGCCTTCAACACGTCCTCCTCGACGATTCGCCCGTCCGGGCCAGTGCCGGTGACCGTGGAGAGATCGATGCCTTTCTCGATGGCCAAAGCCTTCGCGCGCGGGGAGGCAAGGATGCGCGTCGATGTGGCGGCCGATTCTACAACCTCTGCAACGGCGGGTGGGGTCTCGGCTGGCCGTGCGGATGCGGCTGGCTGCGCGGTCGGTGCCGATGGCGCCGCCTCGATGCGGTCGGCGAGGATGGCGGTGATGTCCTCGTCGGCCTCGGCGATCACGCCAATCAGCGTGCCGGATTTGACGGTCTCGCCCTCGCGCACGAGAATTTTGCGCAGGATGCCAGAGGCGAAGGCTTCGAGGTCCATGACGGCCTTATCCGTCTCGATCTCGGCCAGCACATCACCAGCCGCCACCCTGTCGCCCTCGTGCTTCTTCCATTTGACGACGACGCCTTCTTCCATCGTGTCCGTTAGTTTGGGCATCATGACGCGACTCGCCATAGGCTGCTCCTCACTCACGCATATGACCGATGTGTGGTCAAATCCTGAACCATCGGCGTAGCCATTGCATTCCGTTGAAGAGCCGGTGGTGCTTCGGTGGCACGATCGGATCCGGATACTCCACCCACGGCGCCTGGGATCCCAGATACACGCCGTGGCGGACGCTCAACTGGCTCCTGAGTTGGCGGTAGCCTCGTACGTGGAGCAGCCGAACGAGCTCGATCAACGCGGCCTCGCTGCTGTGCCTGTCGCCAGTCCGTATGCGCTCGGTCTCGTACCGGAAGACGGCCCGGTATCCATCGCCGCTGCGTTCGACTTCGACGGGTCGGTTGAAGCCCCGTTCGCGGGCGTCGAGGCCGGCAATGCGATAGGTGTCCTTCTGCTCCGCTGCCATCGAATCCCTGCGATCCCGGTTTCTTCATTGCGCGCGGAAGACGGCCAGCAGATCACTCAACGCGATCGTCTTGTGTTTCAATGCTGCACGTTCGGCCTTCACATCTTCCACCACGGAGGTCGTTCCCGTTCCGCCTTTTAGACAGGCGGCGCCGAGCGCAAGGACGCGGTCGCATTCTTTTTCGACCTTGCCCTTCACCACTGGGTTGACCGTCAGCATCTCCATCGTTTGGCATCTGGTGGACGAGAGATGCGCCTCCAACTCCTCGTCCGGATAGGCCTTCCGCATCGTTTCGTCTAGACAACGGTCCAGGTACTGGGTCAAGAACACATAGAGGCGGACCAAGGTCTCGGTGAGCTCGATGTGCCCGATGACGGGTCCTCTGGCCATGAGTTGTTCCTCCTTGTCAGGTTCGGTACGTGACGCGCCGGACCGCTGCGATGATCCTAGCTTTGTCGGGGATCGCGGCGTCTTCCAACGGGCGGCTGTACGGCATCGGGACCTCTTCGCCGGTGACGCGTACGATCGGGGCATCCAGGTAATCGAAGGCTGCGGCATACACGCTGTCGGCGATTTGCGCGCCCAACCCGCAAAAGCGCCATCCCTCCTCCACAATTACCAGGCGACCGGTTTTTTTCACTGATTCCACGATCGTAGTCAGATCCAAGGGCTTCAGCGTGCGCGGATCGATCACTTCCGCCTGAAGTCCCTCCTTGCTCAACTCTTCCGCCGCCGTCAAAGCCACCAGGAGCATCTTCGAATAGGCCACGATCGTGACATCCCGACCCGGCCGTTTGATTTCTGCCTGGCCGATGGGGATCGTGAACTCGCCATCCCCTACTTGCCCTTTGGTTCCGTAGAGAAGCTGGGCCTCGATGAAAATGACGGGATTGGGGTCGCGGATGGCGCTTTTCAGTAAGCCCTTGGCATCGTGCGGCGTGGCTGGCGCGATCACTTTCAGTCCTGGCACGTGACAGAACCAGGCCTCTAGACTTTGGGAGTGTTGCGCGGCCAATTGATGGGCGGCGCTGCCCGGTCCCCGGATCACCATGGGCACCGACAATTGACCGCCGGACATATAGCGGATTTTGGCGGCATTGTTGACGATCTGGTCGAGAGCCAGGATGCCGAAATTGAAGGTCATCAGCTCGACGATCGGGCGCAACCCCGCCATCGCCGCCCCAATGGCCAGTCCGGTGAAGCCGGCTTCGGTGATGGGCGTGTCCAGCACCCGCTGAGGACCGAATTCCTCGACGAAACCTTTGCTGACCTTGAACGCGCCCTGGTAGTACCCGACTTCCTCGCCGATCAGGAACACGCGTGGATCCCGGCGCATTTCTTCGCGCATGGCTTGGTTGAGCGCTTCGCGATAGGTCAGCTCCCTCGGCACGATTATTCCTCGACCATCACGTCGGTATAGAGTTCGTGGGGCTCGGGGAAGGGGCTCTCCTCGGCGAACCGCACCGCAGCGTCCACAACGTCGTTCACCTCGCGCTCGAGGGCTTTGAAATCCGCCTCTGAGCCGAGCTGGTTGGTCACGATCGTCTCTTTAAGGAGCAGCAGGGGATCGCGCTTCCGGTATTCCTCCACTTCTTCTTTCGTCCGGTAATGCCCGTGCGCTGGGTCCGCCATGGAGTGGCCCATGAACCGGTAGGTCATCGCCTCAATGAAAAAGGGGCCCTGGCCGGAGCGGACTTGCTCGACCGCTTTCTGCGTTAGCGCCCGGACGGCCAGCACATCCATGCCGTCGACGCGCTCGGCCATGATCCCATAGGATCGCGCCGTTTCGGCGACATTGGAATACATCGCGATGGCCCGCTCGATCGGCGTGCCCATGCCGTATCGGTTGTTCTCGCAGATGAAGATCACCGGTAACTTCCAGAGCGCTGCCAGGTTGAACGCTTCGTGCGCCTGCCCACTGGGCACGGCTCCTTCCCCGAAAAAGCATAGGACCACGTGGTCACGCTGCTGATATTTGGCCGCGAAGGCCAGGCCAGCCGCGAGCGGGATGTGGCCGCCGACGATCGCGTATCCGCCCATGAACCGGCGCCCCGCGTCCACCAGATGCATGGAGCCGCCCTTTCCTTTGCACAGCCCGGTGGCTTTGCCGAACAGTTCGGCCATCACTTTGCGCGGGTCCGAGCCACGGGCGAGGCAATGGCCGTGATCGCGATAGGCGCTGATGACATAGTCGTCGGGCCGGATGGCGGCAATCGCTCCCACGGCAACGGCTTCTTCTCCGATGTACAGATGAAGAAACCCGGCGATCTTGCCGATGGCATACATCTCCGCCGACTTCTCTTCGAACCGGCGGATCAGCAGCATCTGACGATAGAGCGCGAGCAGGTCAGCACGATCCATGCGAGGGTATTATGCATGGATGAAGGAGGCGCGCACAAGTGCGCGGTGCATCAGCGCTACCCAGACTGTCACGAGGCTGGGAGGAGACAACAACGAGAGGACGCGCCGAACGCATTACACCAACACTTTCACGTCCGTTCCATCGACTTTGACCTGGTAAGTTTTGACGCAGGCGGAAGGGTTATTGACCGACACGCCGGTCTTCACGTTGAACTGCCAGCCATGCCAGGGGCAGGTTACTACCTCACCGTCCAGGTCGCCCTCGCCGAGTGGGCCGCCTCTATGGACACAGGTGTTGTCGATAGCATAGTAGGTGCCGTCAACGTTGAACACCGCGATGGCTTGCCCGTTGACCTCGGCGACCATCCCGCTTCCTGGGGCGATATCCGACGTGCTTGCGACTCTCACGAAATCCGCCATGCTGGCTCCTTCTCTTGTTTGCAAGGCAACGCGCCGCGATGCATGGGGCGCGGCGCGTTGAGAATGCCTCTCCGGTTCCTTTGTGCTTTCCTCGGGCTCGTCCTTTAGGCTACTTGCCCGCGAAAGGTCCTTTGATTTTTTTCAGTAGGTGCTCAACGTCCTGTCCTTCTCCCCTTGCGTCCATTTCCGCGAGCCGCGCCACGATTTTGGCCGCAATATCGCGAAAGGCCGCCGCCTGCGGTGACTGGGGATCGGCCACGACGATCGGCCTACCGGTGTCGCCGCCATCGCGAATGGCGGGATCGATCGGAATCCTACCCAAAAACGGGATGCCCAGTTTTTCTGCCGCCCGCTCCCCGCCTCCGTGCGAGAAGATGTCGGTGCGGTGCCCGCAATGGCCGCAGACGAAGTAGCTCATGTTTTCAATGATGCCCAGCAACGGTACGTTGACTTTCTGGAACATCATCAGTCCCTTACGGACGTCATGCAGCGCGACCTCTTGGGGCGTGGTCACGGCGATGGCGCCGGAGAGCGGGACGAGTTGGGACAGCGTCAGTTGCGCATCGCCGGTACCGGGCGGCAGATCGATCAGCAGATAGTCCAGTTCTCCCCACAGGACATCGCGGAAGAACTGCTGGATGGCGGTATGCACCATCGGGCCGCGCCAGACGACGGCAGTCTCCTCCGGCACGAAGAACCCCATTGAAATGAGTTTGACGCCGTGGCGCTCGGCCGGCGCAATCTTGCCGTCCTTTTGTTCGGGCGGCTTGTCCACGCCCATCATCATGGGCGTGTTCGGGCCGTAGATGTCGGCGTCCAACAGGCCGACCTTCGACCCGTCCAAACTCAGCGCGAGTGCCAGGTTGACCGCAACGGTGGACTTGCCCACGCCGCCCTTGCCGCTGCTGACAGCGATCACCTTTCTGACGCCAGGGATGAGATTGTGCCCCTCCTGGGCTGAGAGGCCGGGATTCAGGTCGGGCATGATACGCCATTCCTCTCGATCAGCGATCGGGACCTCTTCTGTCTTCCGGGATACACAGCTTCATCATAAGCGATGAGCTGAGGAAAAGAAATGGGCCTCTCGGCCCAGATCCGGCCTGGGCCGAGAGGGATGTGGGATTCGATACCGGGGTGATCGTTACGATTTCTGCCGTTGGAGGTTGTACGCCAATCCGACCAACGACAGGCTGTAGATCAGCCATTTTGAGGGATCGAAGTTATACCATTTGGGTCCGTTTCGATAATCGCGGAGATAGGTGTGGTGATAGTTGTGGTAGCCTTCGCCGAAGGTAAGCAACGAGATCACCCAACTGTCGCGGCTGCTGTCAAAGGTCCCATGTGGCTGGGAGCCCCAGAGGTGGCAGATCGAGTTGATGCAGAAGGTCGAGTTCAACACGAGGAAAGTCCGGCAGATGCCGGCCAACAGGAAACAGCTCAACCCGCCCATCCAACCTCCATTGACCAGGCCGATGACGAAGGGGAGAGCCAGACCGGACAGCACAATTGGCACATACCAGCGATGCTGCCACATCACCACGCGATCCTTGCGGAGACGAAGTTCATATTTCTCGTCGCGGTGTGGCGACTTGATAAAAATCCACCCACAATGGCTGTACCAAAATCCTTTTGTCGCGTTGTAGGGGTCTTCTTCTTGATCGCAACGGGCATGGTGCCGAATATGATCCGCGCACCAGCGCAGGGCCGAGTTTTCCAACGCCCACCCGCCCGCAACCAACAGACACGCTTTCACCCACTCCGGGCATTCGAAGCTCCGATGGGCAACGAGCCGGTGATAGCCCACAGTGATGCCGAGCCCGCTTACGACGTATAAAATGCCCAGCATAGCCCAGTCGACTGAGCTGAACCCGTGGAAATAGCCGAATAGCGGAACGCCGACCACTGTCGCCAACGTAATCGCCGTGAACAACACAATCGTGAGATAATCCAACGAATACTTCGTTTGGCCCATTCTTCCTCCTCCGCTCATCCTTCTTTCGCCGTCGTCAGCCCGGCAGGCTCTGCGGGCCCGATGCTAAACAACCTCATCGGAATTTTCAAGGAAATCTCTGAGCGGTGTATACTGATTCATAACAAGCACAATTTTTCCTTTTTTAGAGGACTATGAACGCGCACGCACCTTTTCCTCCTTCCGAGGTTCGAATTAAGCAGATTGGAGAAGAGCTGGCTCGTCGCGCATCCGGTCGCGCTCCGGCGGTGTTTGATCCGCGGCGCTGGTCTCACGCCCTGATCACGATGGCCATGAAGGACGAGGCCTTCAAGGTTCAGCTCTTTCGCTTTGTCGATGTGCTCCCATCTCTGCGCGACGATCGGCAGGTCGCCAGACTGGCGGAGGAATATTTCGGCGAGAGCGGCATCCGGATGTTCGGCCTTCAATGGGGGCTCAAGGCGCTATCGGCCACCGCGCTCGGCGCGCACCTGGGAGCGAAATCCATTCGTCATCAGGTGGAGCAAATGGCGCGAACGTTCATCGCTGGCTCCAGCCTCGACGAGGCGTTGCCGGTGCTGGAACGGCTCTGGAAAGACACGCGAGCTTGCTCCGTTGATTTACTAGGCGAGGCGACGGTCAGCGAGCGCGAAGCCGATCGATACCGGGATCGCTGCCTGGAGACCCTCGCGCGGCTGGGCGAGGCGTCCCGCTCCTGGCCTGCCGCTCCCCTCCTCGAGCGGGACCATCTTGGCGCCTTGCCTCGCGTCCAGTTGTCGGTCAAAGTCTCCGCCCTCTATTCGCAACTCGACCCCATCGATCCGGAGGGCGCCTTCCGGGCGGTGGGAGCCCGTCTGCGTCCACTCCTGGATATGGCTTGTGCGATGCCTGCTTCGATCATATTCGACATGGAACAGGCGGAGACAAAGGATTTGATCCTGTCGATTTTCATGCGGCTCCTTTCCGAGGATGCTTATCGAGCCTATCCCTTCGCTGGCCTTGCCTTGCAAGCCTATCTGAAAGAAACCCGGCGGGACATCGAAACCCTGCTCGACTGGACCCGCGCGCGGGGGGCGCCGATCACGATCCGACTGGTCAAGGGCGCCTATTGGGACTCGGACACCATCCGCTATCAACAAAGGGGCTGGCCAGTGCCGTTGTTCGAACACAAAGCGGAGACGGATTTAAACTACGAGTCACTGACGACCGTGCTGCTGCAACACGCCGAGCTGATTCGGCCTGCATTCGGCACCCACAATCTGCGCAGCCTGGCCTACGTTGAGGCTGCGGCGGAATCCTTGGGTCTTGCGGCTAATGCCTGGGAGTATCAGATGATCTTCGGCATGGCCGAGCCGTTTCAGACGGCTGTGACGTCGTTGGGCCGCCGTCTGCGAATCTATACGCCGGTCGGCGAATTGCTGCCCGGGATGGCCTACCTGGTCCGGCGGTTGTTGGAAAATACGTCAAACGAATCGTTCTTGCGGAAGGAATACGTCGAATCGGAGCCACTGGAAAGGTTGTTGGCTCCCCCGCAGCCCCCTAGCCGAACCAAGGATCGCACGGAAGGGAGGCCGGACCGATTTGTGAACGAACCGCATTCGGACTTCTCCCGCGCCTCGGTCCGCGCTGCCATGTACGACGGCATCGCCCGCGTGAAGAACCAATTGGGCGGATCATTTTCACCCCACGTTGCCCCCGGCATCTCCCTTTCCGGCACTGACCTGGCCTCTATGAATCCCAGCGAGCCGCATCAGATTGTCGGCCGCACCAAGACCGCCACCCCAAGCGATGTGCCTGCCATGGTCCGGGCGGCGCTCGACCGGTTCGACGAGTGGCGGGCGACGTCGCCCGCCCAACGGGCGGCCATGCTCCAAAAAGCGGCCGCCCTCATGCGTGAGCAGCGATACGACCTGGCCGCCTGGGAAATCTTTGAGACTGGCAAGCCATGGCGCGAGGCCGATGCCGATGTCGCCGAGGCGATCGACTTTCTGGAGTTCTATGCGCGGGAGATGCTCCGGCTGGGGCAGCCCAAACGGTTGGGGCGTGAACCAGGTGAATTGAACCATTTGCTGTATGAGCCGCGCGGTTTGACCGTCGTCATTGCGCCGTGGAACTTCCCGCTAGCGATTCCGACTGGCATGGTCTCCGCTGCGTTGGTCACCGGCAACGTGGTCGTTTTCAAACCGTCGGAACGGTCGCCGGTTATGGGACACCATTTGGTTCGCATTCTGAGCGAGGCCGGCGTACCGGCCGGAGTGCTCCAGCTCGCTGTCGGTGGCCCGGAGCTGGGGGAGGCCCTGGTCGACCAGCCCGAGGTCTCGACGATCGCGTTCACCGGTTCGAAAGATGTCGGGCTTCGCATCGTTGCTCGCGCCGCCCAGGTTGCACCGGGCCAGCGGATGGTCAAGCGGGTCATCGCAGAAATGGGAGGCAAAAACGCTATCATCATCGATGAGACAGCCGACCTCGACGAAGCCGTCATCGGCGTGGTGACGTCCTTCACTGGCTATCAGGGCCAAAAATGCTCGGCCTGTGCTCGGGCCATTGCCCATGAGGCCGTCCATGACGTGTTTGTGCGGCGTCTGGCCGAGGCGGTGGAGAGCCTGACGATTGGGAATCCCGAAGATCCGGGCACGCGCATGGGACCGATGATCGATGCACGGGCGCGCGATAAGGTGCGGCAGTATATCGACATTGGCAAGCGGGAAGGACGGCTGGTGATCGAACGGAAGGTCGATGGGCCAGGCTATGTCATTGGTCCAGCGGTCTTCACCGAGATTCAACCCACCCATCGATTGGCCCAGGAGGAGATCTTCGGGCCGGTTCTGGCGGTCATGCGGGCGAAGACTTTTGAAGACGCGCTTCGCTTGGCCAACCAGTCTGCCTACGCACTGACCGGCGGGGTGTACTCACGGAGTCCCGCCAATATTCTTGCGGCGCGACGGCTCTTCGATGTAGGGAATCTGTACATCAACCGGCCAATCACGGGCGCACTAGTCGGGCGGCAACCGTTCGGCGGGCATCGGTTCTCAGGAATCGGAGCCAAGGCCGGCGGCGAAGACTATCTCCCGCAGTTCATGATCGCGCGCGTGATCAGCGAAAACACGCTGCGTCGAGGATTCGCTCCGGCTGAGTGATGCCGGAGGGGCTTTGATCTCCGCCTTTTCCAATTCCTCAATGATCTCCGTCGCCAGGCCGCGATCCGTTCTCAACGGTGGCAGCTCCTGTCGCTCGATGTACTTTGCCAAGCCAATGCCTTTGACAAACCAGGCGGTCATCACGTCTGTGCCGACGGCTGCCTTGCCGGTACTGGAGAGATGGATCCGAAGCGTCATCTTGGCTTCGACACGGACCGCGTCCGAGTAGGTGCCGGCCGGGACAGTTACTGGCTCCCTCCCGATCACGCTCACGACGCCATGCACGTCAACCTGCTCATCGACTCCGTCGCCGTCGAGATCGGTGCCGAAGTTCAGGTTTTTGCGGTCGAACTGCTGGAAGGATGACGGATACTTCAAGGGAAACTGCACGATTTGGTAGGGAACCAATTGTTGTTCCAGCGGTGTGCCGGGTTCAGAGCCGTAATAGACGATCCCGGCCGCATCACGACGATAGAAACTGTCAGATGGCCCGTGGTTCCCGGCATTGGTGTCGTGAAAGACCGTGACGGTGATTCCTCTCAGGACACGCGTCCCGGTGATCATCGACACATTGGTGAAGAATTTGTGGTTGATGGTTTGGAGAGGACCCTCCAGGAGATGACCGCGATACTCCCATCGGTTTCCAATCGCATCCGGAAAATATTCGGCGGATTGCGCAATGACCTCTACTTCCTCAGCGGCGGCCGTGCGCAGGATGGCCGGGCTTGCCAGAAGGCTCAGCCCAATGAGAAGGCTAACCCCGATCCGGTGGAACCGCTCACCCATTGTACCGACCGAAACCTCGTCCATCGCGAAAAAACGGTACCATACTCCTTTTCCTTCCGGCAAGAGACCTGCGCCAGAAGCCTAGCTCGGCCAGGCCATCGCTTGCCATCCCGGTCGGCATTGCCGATAATGCCGGCGCGCCATGGAGAACCCGTCACGCCGGCCATTTCAGCCATCTCCGCCCCGATCCGGAACTCGTAAGACGGTGCTGGTCACTGGAGGTTCGCGGGGCATCGGCCGGGCGGTGTGCCTGGCCTTCGCGCAAGAGGGTTGGAGGGTGGGAATTCATTATCGAGAGCGTCGCGAGGAAGCCGAACGGACCCGCTCGTTAGTCGCGTCGTTGGGTGGAGAGGGTGCAGTGTTTCATGCTGACATCCGATCCGCCGAACAAGTGGGGGCGATGATCCAAGCCTTCCTTGATCGGTGGGTTCAGCTCGATGTCTTGGTCTGTAACGCCGGCCAGGCGGTCAGCGGTCTGCTGATCCGCCAAGATCCGGAGCAATGGCGACACGTGATCGAGACCAACTTGACGGGGACCTTTCATTGCTTGCAAGCGGCGGCCGTGCCAATGTTGCGACGACGGGACGGCTCCATTATCGTGGTGAGTTCATACGCAGCGGAGTGCGGAGGGGTGGGCCAAGCCGCCTATGCCGCCTCGAAAGCCGGGTTGCTCGGACTGGTCAGGACGGCGGCCCGCGAATGGGGCCAGTCCAATATCCGGCTCAACATCGTCTATCCCGGTTGGCACAAGACGGAATTGGCCGGATCAGCTATGCCCGATGCCGCGCATCTTGACGACCATTTGCTCGGACGGTCGCCGCGTCTCGAAGAGGTGGCCCGAACCATCGTCCATTTGGCGCTTCGGCAGGATGTCTCCGGGCAAATTTGGAATCTCGACAGTCGGCTGGTCTAATCCCGGTGAGCGTTCTATGGCCGAGTCCGCTGCTCCTGTTCCTGCCATCCCTTGCGTGTTTGTGACGGGCACCGATACCGGTGTCGGAAAGACGTTCGTCACCGCGGCCCTCGCGCGGCATCTGAAGAACCGAGGCCTGGCGGTCGGTGTGATGAAGCCGGTCGAAACGGGTGCCGCGTCCGGCACATCGGATGTGTCCGATGCGGACCGTTTGGCGCACGCGGCCGGAGTTCAGGACGCTCTGGACCTGATTGCTCCTTATCGCTTCCCCGATCCCCTTGCTCCGCTGGCAGCGGCGCGACGCGCTGGTCAGTCGGTGGATGTCAGTCGGATTGTCCGGGCGGTGCACACCTTGCGGGACAGACACGCGGTGCTGTTGATCGAAGGGGTTGGCGGAGTGCTGGTACCGCTCGCCCCCCGACTGGATGTGCGGGATTTGATTGCGTGCCTGGAGACGCCCGTGCTCGTCGTAGGGCGCGCAAGCCTCGGCGGCGTGAACCATGCCTTGCTGACTGTCGAGGCGGTGCGGCGACGGGGTTTGACCGTTCTGGCAATCGTGCTGAACGAGCCTGCTCCGGTGGTGGCCACCACGACCGCTGAGTTACAGTCGCGCTCGACCGTTGAATTGATCCGCGAACTCAGCGGAGCGCCGGTCGTCGGCCCACTGCGGCACCAACGGCTTGACGGGCGCTCCTGGGACACGACGCTGGACCGGATCGCGCAGGATGGCACGATCAGCCGGCTGGCCGATCTGCTGCTGGGAGGCGTGCGATGAAGGCGCGGACGGCCTGTCCGATGTCAGGGGCGGCAAGGACAGCGGAAATCACGGCGATACCGTCGGCTCCGGCTCTGATAATCGCGTCGACGGACTCGAGCGTGATCCCACCGATCGCAAAGACCGGCAGGTCAGTCAGCGGACGAATCGCTCGCAGACCGTCGAGACCGACGACCGGGTCGTGATTCGACTTCGTTCTGGTCGGAAAGATCGGTCCGAACCCCACGTAGTCGGCTCCCCCCTCCGCGGCTTCCTTCACCTGGTCGGGCCGATGGGTCGACACGCCAATGATCTTACCCGCGCCGAGCAGGGAACGGGCCTGGGACAACGGGACATCGTCCTGTCCTAAATGGACGCCGTCAGCATCCACCGCCAAGGCCAAGTCGCAGCGGTCGTTGACGATCAGCAGCGAACCAGTCTCCGCCGCGGCCCGGCGCAGAGCCAGCGCGCGTCGATAGGCCTCGCCCATCGGCGAGAGTTTGTCGCGGTACTGGAACAGGCGCACCCCGTGGGCCGCCGCTTCCTGTAAGACCTCCTCGAGCGGCCGGTTCGCTCGCACGGACGCGTCGAGAATCAGATAGAGACCTTGCAAGAGCGGATGCCGAGCAGGCCGGACAGGCATGGCGGTCACGCGATCGGACACAGTCAGGAAGCGTGATTGGCGAGGAACCGCTCGAGAAAACTCGTCGAGACGTGGCCCTTCTGAAAATCGGGATCGTTGAAAATTTTTTTGTGCAGCGGAATGGTGGTCTTGATGCCCTCGATGACGAACTCGTCGAGCGCCCGCCTCATGCGAGCCATCGCCTCCTGCCGGTCGCGTCCATGCGTGATCAATTTCGCGATCATGGAGTCGTAGTACGGGACGACCAGCGCCTGCGCTTCCATCGCGGAATCGACCCGGACGCCGAAACCGCCCGGCGGAGCCCATTTCGTAATCCGTCCAGGGCAGGGCGTGAACTTCTCCGGACACTCAGCGTTGATCCGGCATTCGAAGCTGTGCCCGGTCAGCTGGATGTCCTGTTGCCTGAACGACAGCGGCTGCCCGTCGGCGATGCGGATCTGTTCTTTAATCAAGTCGATCCCCGTGACCATCTCAGTGATGGGATGTTCGACCTGGATGCGGGTGTTGACTTCCATGAAAAAGAAATTGAGATCCTTGTCCAGCAGGAACTCCACCGTTCCAGCGTTGCGGTAGTGCACGGCTTTCACCACCTCGACCGCCGCCCGACCCATCTCCCGCCGCAGCCGCTCGTCCACGGCTGGCGAAGGGGTTTCCTCGACGAGCTTTTGGTGACGGCGCTGAATGGAGCAATCTCGCTCGCCGAGATACACGACACGCCCCCGGTGATCGGCCAGGATCTGGACTTCGATATGGCGTGGTTCGAGAAAGTACCGTTCGAGATACACCCCTTCGTTGCCGAACGTGGTTTTGGCTTCCGCCTGGGCCGCCTGGAATGCACGGGCAAGGTCCTCGGCTTTGTTGACGACTCGCATGCCGCGCCCGCCGCCGCCAGCCGAGGCTTTGATGATAACGGGAAACCCGATGGCCTTTGCCACTTCCAGCGCTTCCGCTTCGCTTCGCACTTCGCCGGGGCTGCCCGGTGTAACCGGCAGCCCGCGGCGGGCCACGATTTCCCGCGCCTTGGCTTTGTCGCCCATGAGCGCGATATTCTCCGAGGTCGGTCCGATGAATTTGATCCCAATGGATTCACAGACTTCGGCGAAATGGGCGTTTTCCGAGAGGAACCCGTAACCGGGATGGATGGCATCCGCGCCGGTGATCTCCGCGGCGCTCAGGACGTTGGGGATGTTGCGATAGCTCAGGGCGTCCTCGGCCGGGCCGACGCAGATACGCTCGTCCGCGAGCCTGGTGTGGAGAGCATTGGCGTCTGCCTCGGAATGAATCGCCACGGTTTTGATGCCGAGCTCCTTGCAGGCTCGGATGATTCTCAGGGCGATCTCTCCGCGGTTGGCGACCAGAATCTTCTTGAACACGTAATCACTCGGTAGGGCTCACGCGAAGGCGGCGTTCATCCCGCTCGGTTGCTATTCCGTGGCCTTCGGATCGATGAGAAATAACGGCTGACCGTATTCCACCGGTTTGGTGCTCTCGACCAAAATCTTGACGACTTTCCCGTCCACCTCGGATTCGATCTCGTTCATGAGCTTCATGGCTTCCACGATGCACAGGACCTGCCCTTTCTTGACAAAATCGCCTTCCTCGACGTACGGGTCGGCGTCGGGCGAGGGAGAACGATAAAAGGTGCCGACGATCGGCGACGTAATGGTGACCAAGCCGGTCGTGTCCTGGATCGGCTGGCTACTCGGCGTCGGACTGGCGGCAGGCTGAGCCACCGGGTGGCTTTCCGGTGTCGATGCGGCGTGCAAGCGAATGCCCGGTTCATGTCGAAGGCGAATGCGGGTTCCTTCGCGCTCGACCTCCAACTCCGTCAGGTGATTGCGCCGCAGCAGGTCGATGAGCTCCTGCACCTGCTTGGCTTGCTCGCCAGACAGCAACGGCCGGTCTCTCGCGGCATCGGCGAAAGCCCGGGGCACAAGGATGGGTCGGTCGCGCTCCTTGCGCGACCGTGGGCGAGATCGTGACTTGCTCACCGAACGCGCTCCACGTATTCGCGGGTTCTCGTGTCGATTTTAATGACTTCCCCGACTTCGAGATACAACGGCACCTTGATGACGGCTCCGGTTTCGACGACGGCGGGCTTGCTCCCTCCGGACGCGGTATCGCCCCGGACCCCTGGCTCCGCATCCACCACTTTCAGCTCGATGAAGATTGGCAGCTCCACGGCGATCGGCTGGTGCTCGTAGATCAGAATCTTGACGACCATGTTTTCCTTGAGCAGATCGACGTTGGGCCCCAACTGTTTCCTATCGTAGGTGAATTGCTCATACGTTTCCGTATCCATAAAGGTATAGGAATCCCCCGATGCGTAGAGAAACTGCATTTCGCGTTCCTCGAGATCGGGTTCTTCAAACTTTTCGCCTGATCGGAACGTACGATCCAGCACGTTGCCGGTCTTGTAGCTCTTGAGCTTCGTTCGCACAAACGCCCCACCCTTGCCGGGTTTGACATGTTGGAACTCCACAATAAAGTAAGGCTCGCCGTCGACCAAAATACGGGCACCGTTGCGAAAATCGGCGGTCGAAATCACTGTTCACTTCCTCTCTTTCTCTTCTCCATGGATGATAGCGAAAATGGTTGACGCACATACGACCGGTTGGACGCGGATCGACCAGGCATCGACCATTTGCCCCGTCTACGCTTTTCCGCCGCGTTTGCGCGGAGTCCGCCGAGCCGTCCGTGTGGATTTCAGGTGATCGAGGAGGCCGCGCATCGCGAGCAGATACCCCGTCGGACCAAACCCCGAGACTTGGCCTAAGGCCACGCCGGCGATGTAAGAGCGGTGCCGGAACGGCTCCCGTTGATAGATATTGGTCAGATGCACTTCGACGGTTGGCAACGCGGTTGCCGCGATTGCGTCTCGAATCGCCACGCTGGTATGGGTGTATCCGGCCGGGTTGATGATGAGGCCGTCGAATCCTGTTCTGGCCTCTTGGATCCAGGTGACCAGTTCGCCTTCGCTGTTCGACTGCTTGATCTCGACATGGATCCCTATCTGCTCGGCCAGTCGTGTAATGGCGTCGTTGACAGCCTTCAGGGATGTGGTCCCGTACAGCGACCGCTCCCGGGTTCCCAGCAGATTGAGGTTAGGGCCGTGGAGCACAAGCATCCGTACCATGTCGGGTTCCGCCGGTCCGTGCATCCACAAGCTGCACGTCTTCTCCCCCCATCCAACCGGGTCAGACCTCTCATTGTAGCAATCTGTCGAAGTCGGGTCAAACAAAGCGAAAATCAAGGTTTGCCTCGCCCCAGAGGCCTGAGCCGGATAGTCCTTCGCAACGGTTCGTGGGGTGCTCGTTTGCTCACGATTCGATGGCTATCGGCTTGCGGAGTCGGCCACTAGGCCGGCGACTTCGGACCAGGCCTCCTTTGCCTCGTTCAGGCACAATCAGCTTCTTCGAGGTGAGCCTCCATGTGTAGCGAGGTTTCGGGTTCGGCGGGTGGTTCTGAGGAATGTCGGTCGAGGGGAGCGCCAACGCGTCGTTGTCTTGGGATTGTCCGGCTTGATCGCCTTGCAGGAACGCAACGTCGCATCCCTGCTAGTCCGTTTGAGGACCGGTTTGCCGGACAGAAGCACGCAGGTGCTTGATCGCATCGAGGATGTGATGGGCCAGTTCCCGTTTGGACATCAGGGGCAGCTGAATTTCACGCTGATCGCGGTCGATCAGTGTCGCCGCATTCATGTCGGATCCGAAACCGGCCCCTTCGGCGCGCACGTCATTGGCGACGATCAAGTCGAGACGTTTGCGGATGAGCTTTTCTTTGGCATGCGCAATGAGATTCTGTGTCTCAGCAGCAAACCCGACCAGAATCTGCGAGGTACGCCGTTCCGACAGGAGGTGCAAAATATCGGGAGTGGGTTCGAGCGCCAAGGATTCCCATGCGTGTTCTGTCTTCTTCAATTTATGGTCAGCCGGATATTTCGGGCGAAAGTCCGCGACTGCGGCAGCCATGACGATGACGGTTGCCCAGGTCAGTCGCATCATTAGCGCTTTTTCCATTTCCTCCGCGGTGGTGACGGCCACGGCGTCGACCCCCGCAGGAATGGGAAGCGACGTCGGACCCGTTACGAGCGTGACCGCCGCGCCGCGCTCACGGGCCGCCTGGGCGATCGCATAGCCCATTTTCCCGGAGGAGCGATTCGAGATGAAGCGGACCGGGTCGATCGGTTCTTGTGTCGGACCAGCCGAAACTAGCACGCGCTCGCCGACCCAGTCCTGCCTCCGGGAGAGTTGCGCTTCAATTGCGGCAAGGATCGTCGCTTCTTCAGCCAGCCGTCCGTGTCCGATTCGGCCGGAGGCCAGCGGGCCTTCGACAGGGTCGAGGATGAGCACGCCTCGTTGCCGCAGTTGAGCGACGTGGGACACCACGGTCGGATGCGCCCACATGTCGCTGTCCATTGCCGGTGCAATGATCAAGGGGCAGCGAGTCGTCAGGAGCAGCGTGCTGAGCAGATCATCCGCGAGGCCTAGCGCGGCCTTGGCCAAGAAATGGGCCGTGGCGGGGGCGACGACGACTGCGTCGGCCTGTTCCGGCAGGCTGAGATGAAGCATCTCCTGGTGCGCTGCGAAGAGGTCGGTGGCGACCGGCTGTCCGGAGAGCACTTCGAAGGTGAGCGGTGCGACGAACCGCGTGGCGGCCTCAGTCAGCACCACATTGACGCGAGCTCCTTCCCGGACCAGTGAGCGCAACAGCCCCACCGCCTTATATGCAGCGATGCTCCCAGTGACACCGAGAACAATCCGCTTGCCGAGAAACTTGGGTGTTGGCTCAGCCTGCACGACCGCGGGTTACTCTTCGCTTTCTGGTTCGACGGCTGGCTTGACCGAGTCATCGACATAGACGCTCAGTTCTTTCTTGATCTCTTTGGCGTCCTCACCGGTCACCGCCGCCATGCGCTCGGTCTCCGTCTCCCTGTTGCGCCTGGCCTCCCTGAGCGCCTCGCGCGCCTCTTTCCCGGTCAAGAACTGCACCTTGCCACGCAGCACCTCGTCCAGCGCGATCGTCGTCTCTTTCGTGAATTTGGACGTACCAGTCGGCTTGGCTCCCTGAATCAAGTGCTTCGCTCGTTGAACGGCGACCAGGACGAGCCGGTGACGGGAATCAAACCGATCTTCATCGAATTCCGGCAATAAGGACAACATGTCAACCATGGGTCGTTGTGCTCCCTTTCGCAGCCGCAGACGCATCTCTGTCCGCGGGCCTGGTCTCTTTATCTAGAATAAAGTTTTCCTCCAGCCAGGTCATGTCAAGCCGTTTGGTCTTGATCCGTTCGGCCAAGAAGATGCTTTCTAACTCTTTCAGCGACTGATTCAGCTCCTCGTTTCGCACGATGTAGTAATACTCCCGATAACTCCAAACTTCTTCGCGAGCTTTCTGGAGGCGACGTTGGATTTCCTCCGGAGAATCGCCAGCGCGGGCCTGAAGCCGCGTCCGCAGGACTTCCAGCGAGGGGGGGAGGATAAAAATATAGACGGCGTCTTCGAATTTTTTCTTCACCTGCATTGCGCCTTGAACATCAATTTCCAACAGGACATCGATCCCCTGTTCCAGCTTGTCGGCCAGGGCTTTCCTGGGCGTGCCATACCAGTGGCCGTAGACGGGAGCATACTCCAGAAACTCGTTCCGCTCGATCATCTCCTGGAATACGCGTTCTTCGACGAAATAATAGTCACGTCCGTGTTCTTCACCGGGACGTGGCTTTCTGGTTGTGTAGGAAATCGAATACCAGAGGTCCGGAACGATGGAGACAATTTGTTTGCACAACGTAGTCTTTCCGGCGCCAGACGGCGCGGAGACAATGAACAAGAGTCCCCTCCGATGATCCGAGGAACTCTTTCTGGTGTGTGACGGTTCGGACGGCATAGCAAGGCTCAGCTCAGCAGCCGCAGCTATTCAACGTTCTGGACTTGCTCGCGGATCTTCTCTAGTTCCGACTTGATGTGGACGACCTGCCTCGCAATTTCGGCGTCGGCGGCCTTGGAGCCAACGGTATTGATCTCGCGCCCCATTTCCTGCAGCAAAAAATCTAACGTCTTGCCCACTGAACCCTCCTGCCGCAAGAGGTGATCAAACTGTACCATATGGGAATCAAGTCTGACCAACTCTTCAGTGACGTCGCAACGGTCGGCATAGATCGCCAATTCCTGATTCAGCCGTCCGACATCTGGCGGTTGGGCTCCAAGAAGGTTCTCGACCCGGGCTTTCATCCGGATGAACGCCTCCCGCGCGACTTCGGGAGCGCGTTTGGCGATGAAGCTTTTCGCCCTTCGGATCGAGAGAAGTCGATCCCTGATGTCTCTAGCCAGCGCGGCTCCCTCTCGGCGGCGCATGCGGTCCAGATCGGCCAATGCTTGGCCGAGCAGCCGCTTGGCTAGACGGCTGAGCTGCGGATCGCCGCTCGGTTGGTCCGTGATCACCATGATGTCCCGGAAACCGGAAAGCAGCGCGAGATCAATCGTTCCGCCGATCCGCAGATCTTTCTGCAACTCGCAGAGAGCGTGATGGTACTGCCTGGCAAGCGAACGGTCAAGAGAGACAGCTCGCGCCGTGTCCCGTTCGCCACCCAACGAAACCGTCACTTCCACACGGCCGCGAAGACAATGTCGTTGCACCGCTTTCTTGAACGGTTCCTCGAGATCGCTCAACGGACGGGGCAACCGCATCAGGATCTCCAAAAAACGGTGATTGACCGCGCGCACTTCTACCGCCACGGATCCCCGCCGCCAACTCGCTTCGCGCCGGCCATAGCCTGTCATGCTGCGAATCATCGGTGCAGCTTCCATTCCCATGGGCAGTCGTCGTAGATGACACATTCCCCGCACTTCGGTTTGCGGGCGAGGCACACGTATCGGCCGTGCAGCAAGAGGAGTTGTGACCCTTCCGTCCACTCGGCCTTCGGAATGACCCGCTGAAGATCTTCCTCGATTCGTTCAGGGTCCTTCGATCGAGTCAGTCCCAGACGGGTAGCGACCCGCTTGACGTGGGTATCCACCACGACGGCTGGCTGCCCGAATGCGTTGCCAAGCACCACGTTGGCGGTCTTCCGCCCTACGCCGGGCAAGGTCGTCAGTTCCTCCATGGTGCGTGGGACTTCTCCGTTGAAGCGTTCTTCCACCGCCTTGGCGCAATTAATGAGGTGGTTCGCCTTGCTCTTGTAGAATCCCGTCGGGCGGATTATCGCCTCCAGTTCCGCCCGTTTCGCACGGGCGTAATCGCTGGGCCTGGGGTATTTTCTAAAGAGCGTCGGCGTGACCTGATTGACACGCTGGTCCGTGCACTGGGCCGACAGGATCGTGGCGACCAACAGCTCCCATGGATTCCGGTAAGTTAATTCCACCCGGGCCGACGGCCAGATCCGGCGGAGCGCACGAAGAATACGCTGCACTCGTTTGTCCGGTTTTGTGTTCGTCATGCTTCGCCGGTCGTTCTTGGAACGATCAACCAAGCAGTTCACCGAAAAAGCGGCGGTCATGGGACCAGAGCCGCCGGAAGAGCGCCGCACCATTCGGCCGCCTGTTCATTCCAGCGAGCAGGTGCACGTGCCACATGCGCGTCGAGATAGTCAATCAGTGGAAGGAGGGTGGTCGGATCAAGGGCCGAAATGCTCAATGCGTTGTAACGGCGGCGCAGGATTTCGACCTCGCGCGGCGGCAGCCGATCGCATTTGTTCAACACCAAAACGCGGGGGATGCAGTCGAGCCGCAATTCGGCGAGGATCGCTTCGACCGCCGCTATCTGCCCGTCCAGGTCTTTGGCGCTGGCGTCGAGCAGATGCAGGAGCATATCGGCATCCCGCAGCTCCTCGAGAGTGGTACGGAACACGCCCATGAGCTCTTTGGGAAGATCGCGAATGAAGCCGACCGTGTCGGTAATGATGATCTCCCGGTCTCGTGGAAAACGGAGCCGCCTGCTGGTGGTGTCGAGGGTTTCGAACTGTCGGTCCTGGACCGAGACCCGACTTTTGGTCAAGACATTGAGAAGCGTCGACTTCCCAGCGTTGGTGTACCCGACGATGGACACAATTGGCAGGGCGTGCCGGAGCCGGCGGGCGCGCCGTTGATCCTGGTGCCGCGCGAACAGCGAGAGTTCTCGTTCCAAATGCGCGATGCGGTCACGAACCCGGCGGCGATCGGTTTCCAGTTTCGTCTCGCCCGGTCCCCTAGCTCCGATGCCGCCGCCCAGGCGGGAGAGCGTCGCGCCGCGCCCGGAAAGACGGGGCAGCAAATAGCGGAGTTGCGCCAATTCGACCTGGACCTTGCCTTCTCGGCTATGAGCGCGGCGGGCAAAAATATCGAGAATCAGCTGGGTCCGGTCGATGACTTTCATCTCCGTAATCTCCGAGATCGCCCGCACCTGCGCTGGCGTCAGGTCCTGGTCGAAGATCAACAAGTCGGCCCCACAGTGCAAAGCCCGGATGACGACCTCTTTCAACTTGCCGCTGCCCAGCACGCATCGGTGGTACTGCTCGGATGTACGCTGAATGATTTTATCCAGTACGTGCACGCCGGCCGAAGCGGCCAGTTCCGACAGCTCTTCCAGTCGGTCTTCCTGGGCAGTCCGGCTTTGCGGCGAAGCGCTGACTAGAATCGCGGATTCTGCGTGGTCGTCGACCGCATGGCCCGACGATGCGCGCATCAGTTCCGCCTCCAAGGCGGCGACGAATTTGTCGCACTCCAACTGCAAGTTGTGCAATGGAGTCGGCGCAAGAACCTCATGGACCTGCCCGCGTGGATTGGGGGGCAGCAAATGGGCGATATGAACATCGGCTGGCCGGCCGTCGTCGCCCGCACCAACGGCGGCGATCAAATCCAGCCGCAGCAACGCCAAGTGTGTCAGATCCGATTGGCTTAGGGGCGCGTTGTTCAACTGCACACGGACCAACCGGATTCCGCGCAACGCGCGCGGTCCAGCTCTGAATTTGGCGAGATCGCGGAGCGATGGCATATATCCGTCTCCGACCAGTACCTGCTCAACCGCGCCGCGTCGGGTGATGAGCAGGCCGATGGATCGCCCAATTTCCCGTGCCAGCTCCATGCAGTGTCGCGCCAATTCGGAACTGATCACCTTGTCGCTGGGCACACGGCGGCGATAGAGGTGTTCGAGCCGGGTCACCTGGCTGGGTTTGAGGCCCGCGACATGTCCGAAAACGGTGGGAATGGACAACCTCCGAGTGATTCCGATCGCCGCCTAGGGGTGCTCGGCATCGGGTGACGAATCGACTGCGATCGTTGCCAGGGACAGTTCAGCGTCGGACTCGAGTTCCCAGGTTGAGCGTCTACCTTGTTCCAACGCGTTCAGCCCGGCCGCGGCGACCATGGCGGCGTTATCCGTGCAGTACCCCAGCGACGGCAGACCCAGGCGAATCCCCGCTTTGGCGGCCTGTCCAGCCAACCGAGCGCGTAACCGAGAGTTGGCCGAGACTCCCCCGACCACGGCCAGAGCCGGTACACGATGCCGACGCACCGCTTCAAATGCCTTAACCACCAACACATCTACAATGGCTTCCTGGAAAGAAGCCGCCAAGTCCGCTTTCTCAGCGTCTCGCACCGCTCCGTTGCGGTCTCTCAAGTGATAGAGCAGCGCCGTCTTGAGGCCGCTGAAGCTAAAGTCGAGATTCCCTTTTTTGAGGTGGGCCCGCGGGAACTGGACGGCGCCTGGGTTGCCCATCCTGGCCAGCCGATCGATAGCTGGCCCGCCTGGATACCCGAGCCCGAGCATTTGAGCCGCCTTGTCGAAAGCCTCACCAGCGGCGTCATCCAGTGTCTGTCCGAGGAGGCTATAGAATCCATCGGAGCGGACGAGATACAGATGAGTGTGCCCGCCGGAGACAACCAATACCACACAAGGAATCGGAAATGCCGGGTCCTCGATCCAAGCCGATGCGATGTGGGCTTCAAGGTGGCTGACTCCAATGAGGGGAAGCTTCAATGCAAACGCGGCGGCCTTGGCATAACTGACACCGACCAACAGAGCGCCGGCCAATCCAGGGCCCTGAGTAACCGCGACAGCTTTCAGGTCAGACCAGCGGAGTTGCGCGGCGCGAAGCGCCTCGCTCACCGTGGCTTCGATCCGTTCGACATGTCGTCGTGAAGCCAGCTCGGGGACGACGCCCCCATAGCGGTCGTGCAGATCGTGCTGGGAGAAGACAATGTTAGCCAATACCTTCCTGTCGGGACCCACCACGGCGGCTGCCGTTTCGTCGCAAGAAGTTTCGATGCCGAGAATCGGTCCGTACGGCGAGCAAGAAGAAGAGATAACTGAGTGGTGACGCATGGCGTATCAGAAACGGCCGAAGGCGAGTGGAAGGCGCTCGCTGATCGATGGGCAAGGAAAACAAAACGACCCCCGCACTCCAATCGCTTCTGCGGGGGTCGTTTCGGATGGATCCCTGTAGATGGCAAACTCCCGTATGCGCGTTTCCAAGCAGGTCACACTCCCGCCATCGCTTCCTGTTCGATGAAGGCAGGAGCACCGTCTCTGAGCACCACTTTGATCTTGCGGCAATCTTTGAATCGGCCTTTGATGATCTCCTCAGACAGAGGATCGCCAAGGGTCCGTTGAATCGTGCGCCGCATAGGACGGGCCCCGTAGAGGGGTTCGTATCCCTCCTTGATCAACCAGTGCTTGACTTCCTCGTCGATTTCAATTTCGACGCCGCGCTCCAGCAAACGCGCATTCAGCTCTCTCAGCAGAATGTCCAAAATGCTGTAGAGGTGTTCCTTCTCCAGCGGATGGAACACGACGATCTCGTCGATACGGTTCAGAAACTCAGGGCTGAAAGAGCGCCGCAGCTCGCCCAGCACTTCGTCCTTCATCCGGCGCTCCCGCTCGCCTTGCTCAGTGCTGTGGAAACCGAGTGAGACGCCCTTCTGAATCAGCTTGGTGCCGAGGTTCGACGTCATGATCACGACGGTATTCTTAAAATCAACCTTGCGCCCCAAGCTGTCCGTGAGGACGCCGTCGTCCAAGACCTGCAACAGAACGTTGAAGACATCGGGGTGAGCCTTTTCAATTTCATCGAACAGCACCACGGAATACGGTCGGCGGCGCACTTTTTCGGTCAATTGGCCTCCCTCCTCGTATCCCACGTAGCCAGGCGGCGCGCCGAACAGCCGCGAACTGGTGAATTTCTCCTGATATTCGGACATATCAATGCGGATCAGCGCGTCCTCCGTGTTGAAGAGAAACTCGGCTAGCGCTCTGGCGAGTTCCGTTTTGCCGACACCAGTCGGTCCGAGGAAGATGAAGGAGCCGATGGGTTTCTTGGCTTCTTTCAAGCCGGCGCGCGACCGGCGAATGGCCCGACAGACCGCAGAGATGGCCTCGTTTTGGCCAACGATCCGCTTGTGAAGGAATTCTTCCATCCGCAGGAGCTTGTTCGACTCCTCCTCTTCGAGCTTGAACAACGGAATGCCAGTCATCTTCGAGACGACATAGGCGACGTCTTCCTTGGTGATGACCGGTCTCTGCTTTTCCTGGGTCTTCTTCCATTCGCGCTTGGATTCGTCCAGCAGCTTGCGCAGACGCTCCTCCTCTTCGCGATAGCGTACGGCTTCCTCGAAATTCTGCATCGAGATCGCCAATTCCTTGTCGCGTGACACTTTTTTGAGCTCCTGCTCCAGAGCCTTCAGTTCGGCTGGAAGTGCATAGCTCTGCAGCTTGGCCCGGGAGCCGGTCTCGTCGATGAGATCGATCGCCTTGTCCGGCAGGAACCGATCGGTGATATATCGGTCCGACAACTTGACGGCTTCGATGATGGCCTCTTCGGTAATTTCGACTCCGTGATGTTCTTCGTAACGGTCGCGAAGGCCTTGGATGATTCTGACCGTCTCGTCGATGCTTGGAGGCTGCACGTAGATCGGTTGAAACCGCCGTTTCAGGGCGCCGTCTTTTTCGATATGTTTTCGGTACTCGTCGAGCGTCGTGGCGCCAATGCACTGAATCTCGCCTCGGGACAAGGCCGGCTTCAGCATATTGGATGCGTCGATCGAACCCTCTGCCGCGCCAGCTCCGACCAGGGTGTGGAGTTCGTCGATGAAAATAATGATATTGCCGGCCTGGACGATCTCTTTCATTACGACCTTCAGGCGCTCTTCAAATTGCCCTCGGTATTTGGTGCCGGCAACGAGAGAACCGAGATCGAGGGCGATCACCCGACGAGAAAGCAGATTGTCGGGCACCTCGGATTGAACAATCCGTTGGGCGAGCCCTTCGACGATGGCGGTTTTGCCGACCCCCGATTCGCCGATCAACACCGGGTTATTCTTCGTGCGGCGACTGAGAATTTGAAGGACGCGTTCAATTTCATCCGCCCGGCCAATGACGGGATCGAGTTGGCCCTCCTGAGCCAATTGGGTGAGATCCCTCCCAAATTCATCGAGCGCCGGCGTGTTGCTTTTTCGGTCCCGTTCGCGCGGTGCAGACTTTCTTAAGAAGGTGACCGTCAGTTGGCGGGCCGTAAGAAGGTTAGCGCCCAGACTGCGAAGAATCTTTCCCCCGATCCCTTCTTCTTCGCGCAAAAGCCCCAAAAGTAGGTGCTCGCTTCCAATATGATTGTGCCCCAGTAGCCTGGCTTCCTCGACTCCGTACTCGATGACTTTTTTCACCCGCGGGCTGAAAGGGATCTCCCCGAAAGTCATGGTGGTGCCTCCGCCGGGCAGATTCCGTTCGATTTCGAGTCTGATCTGCTCGGTGGACAGCCCCATCTTCTTGAGAATCATCAGGGCGATCCCATCCGATTCACGGAGAATGGCCAAGACAAGGTGTTCCGTGCCCAGATAGTCGTTCTGGTGGCGCTCGGCCTCTTCTCTTGCCAGGATAATGATTTTTCGACCTTTGTCCGTGAATCGCTCGAACATCCTACCTCCTTACTAAGCTATGTGGTAGACCGGAGAGAACATCCCGCGAGAGAACCCATCGAAAAATCTGGCCTTATTCTAACTTCGTGCCGATACGGTGTCAAGACGACGGCTCTTTCCCTGATCCTAGAACACACCGGTTCCGGTGCTGAGCTTGTGCCCTCGACTCTGTGCTCGTGTTATTTGTGTTATTTGACAGGCAAAGAAGGCACTCGCTAGAATCGCCCACACCTCCAGCCAGATCATTTTTATAGGCTCCACGCCGCACACCTTATAAAAAATAGAACCAACTGTGAAGACCATCGGCATTCTGACCAAGCCCAAGTTTCCTGACGTGAGGCATATTCTGAAAGACCTCGTCGCATGGCTGCGTGAACGTCATAAGGAAGTGATTCTCGATAAGGCGACGGCTGCACTGATTGATGAGCCTACCTCCTATCAGAAGATGCAAATCGCTGCTCTGGCAGACATGGTGCTGGTCTTAGGCGGTGATGGCACGATGTTGAGCGCGGCGCGGCTGGTTGAAGAACGATCGGTTCCGATTTTGGGCGTCAATATGGGGGGGTTGGGGTTTCTGACCGAGGCCAGTCTGGATCAGCTTTACCCTTCGCTGGAGCGGGTGTTCGCCAACGACTTTGTGTTGGACGAGCGACTGATGCTGCGCGCCCGTATGCACCGCCATGGCGAGCATGTGGCCCATGCGACAGTACTCAACGACGTGGTGGTCAGCAAAGGAACGCTGGCCCGCATGATCGAGACCCGGATTGCGATCGAGGGACAATTCGTCACGAATTTGCGGGGCGACGGCCTGATCGTGTCAACTCCGACAGGATCTACCGCGTATTCTCTCTCCGCGGGAGGACCGATCATGATGCCAGCAGTACGATCGCTGATTCTCACGCCGATTTGTCCCCATACGCTGACCCACCGACCGCTCTTGGTTCCGAGCGAGGTGACAATCGAGGTGACGCTCACGAGCAAGGATGAAGGAGCGATGGTGACCTTTGACGGACAGGTGGGCGTGGCGATGACGCAGGGAGATACCGTCGATATCAAGGCTTCCGAGCATCGTACGCAACTGATCCGGTTCCCGGACCATACGTATTACGAGGTGCTGCGGCAGAAGTTGAAGTGGGGGGATGGTTAGCGAGTGGTCGTGACCCCGGCGTTCTCCAGGTTGCGCTGGATCAGTGCGAGCATTTCTTGATTGGTCGCAAACTTGAACTCACCGATGCACTCGGTGGGACGTGGTGCCGCTTTTTCTGCGGCTTCCAAGATGCGGAGCCCTTCTAGATCGACGACGGTTACATGACGCTCACGCAGGATGGCCCGCAGCCGTGCGAATACCTCGGCAACCGCCGCGCGGGTCAGCGGCTTCTTCGTGCCGAGATACCGGGTTACGACCTCGGCGCACCATTCCCCGTCCCGCTTCGCAATGCCCACTAAACCCTCGCTTGCTTTGCGGGCCCAGCCAGTCAGGAACACTCCGTCCAGGATGGTCCCCGACGCTTCATCATAGGCTTGAAACAAGGCGTCGTCTGGATCGTTGCCGGTCTTGACGGGATTGGTCACGAACGCACCGTTCTTGTACGGAAGGCCGACCGTCTCATCCACCCTGTCGCCGACCGCGAACACGACGCTATCACAGGGAAACTCGTAGTACTGTTTTATGCCCACGGCGGCGGTATCGTTGCCTTTCAGTTCCAGTTTCGTCTCCTCGATTTCGAGGGCGCGGACGCGATTGTTCGAATCGGTCAGAACGCGACGAGGCGAGGCCAGGAACCGAAATCCCATCCTCGTCGAACTGATCTTCGGCTCGCACTTCGTGAACTCGCTGAGCATGCCATTCAAGATTTCGTCCGGGTTCTGTCCCACCGCTTCGAGCCGTGGTCGGATACGCACAAACTCGTTGGCGAGCGCCTCGCGATCGATATTCGCACACACCGCCCGAATTTCCTTGGGATTGTACTTGCGTTCGGCGGGACCGCGGCGGGCGATGGCGGTGACTTCGTCCACCTTCTTATAGCGAATCAACCAATGCGCGATATCCACCATCACGTCGCCAACGCCGATCACGGCGACCCGGCGGCCCATGTCGAACGGCCGCTCGCTGAACCCAGGCAGCCGATTAAAATGGTACACGATGTCCTTCGCATGATAGACGCCGAGCGCCGTGTCTCCCTCTACACCAATCGTCTTTGTCCCCTGCGCGCCCGTGGCGAAGACGATCGCGCTCGCTCCCAGACTACGAAGGTCCTCGAGCGTGAGGTCCTTGTTGTTTCCAACGGAAACATTTCCGAAGTAATGGACGTTCGGACGTTCCAGGATTTCCCAGTAGGTTTTTTTAAGCCCTCCGCGGAGTTTCAACTTGCTGGGAAAGATACCGTATTCGGCCAAGCCGCCAAACTTGATGTCCCGGTTCAAGACGATCACCTCATGACCGTCTTTGGAGAGTACATTGGTCACCGACATGCCGGCCGGACCGGCTCCGATGACGAGGATCACGTGAGTGTCGGGCTGCGAGACTCCTGAGGTCATGAGCTTATCCTTGGGAGAAATTGTCCAGGCGCGCGGCTCAAGCAGTAAGGGAAGAAAAATCCCCAAAAATTTCCGCGGACTGTAGCACAGTCCATCTCGGACTGTCAAAGCGAGACGACTCGTTCGGGCGGTCTCTCGTGCTGGCCGCCGACCGGTACGATGTCCATCTTTGGAGTTCCGGTTGGTAGTACGAACTCAGCCACCCGCACTGCCAACCGGGCCTCCCGGCTCGGTCATCCGCCAGGGATCCAGCAGTTCGTTCAGCCGTTGCTCCGGCAGGACCTTCCACTCTCTAGCCACTTCGCGAACGGTCTTTCCCGTGCGGTAGGCCTCTTTCGCGAGCGTCGCTGCCGCTTCATACCCGATTTCCGGTGCCAACGCCGTACACATGGCGAGGCTCTGTTCGATGAAATCGCGGCACCGCTGCTCGTTGGCAGCAATCCCTTCGATGCATTTCTCAGCGAAATTGTTCGATGCGGCGGCCAGCAATTCGATGGACTGAAGCAGATTGTAGGCCATGACTGGCAACATCACGTTCAGCTCGAAGTTGCCGGCTTGCCCCCCGATGGTCACGGTGACGTCGTTGCCGATAACCTGCGCGCATACCATCGCCACCGACTCGGCAATCACCGGATTGACCTTCCCCGGCATGATCGAAGAGCCGGGTTGTGTCTCGGGCAGCACAATTTCGCCAAGGCCGCAGCGGGGGCCTGACCCGAGCCAGCGAATATCGTTGGCGATTTTCATCAGGCTAACAGCGAGCGTCCGCAATTCGCCGCTCACCTCAACCAACGAGTCCTGTGCGGACTGCGCCTCGAAATGGTTAACTGCCTCTTTGAAGGAACATCCAGTCTCTTGGGAAAGCAACGCCAGCACGCGCGACGAGAACTCCGGGTGGGTGTTCAGTCCTGTGCCGACAGCCGTGCCCCCGAGCGCGACCTCACTTAACATCTCTTGAGCGCGCCGCATGCGCGTAATACCCAATTCGATCTGCCGCGCGTATCCGCTGAATTCCTGTCCCAACCTGATCGGTGTGGCATCCTGTAAATGGGTGCGTCCGATCTTGACGACGCCGTCGAATTCGTGTGCCTTGCGATCGAGCGCCTGGTGAAGTCGCGTGAGCGCGGGGATGAGCCGCCGCTCAATTGTTTCGGATGCGGCGACGTGAATGGCCGTAGGAATGACGTCGTTGCTGGATTGGCCCAGATTCACGTGATCGTTAGGGTGCACCAGCTTACTGCCCCTCGCACCGCCTAGCAATTCGGTGGCCCGGTTGGAGATCACTTCGTTCGCGTTCATATTGGTGGAGGTCCCCGAGCCGGTCTGGAAAATGTCCACAGGAAACTCTGCGTCGAGTTTCCCGTCGATTACCTCCGTGGCGGCTTGCTTGATCACCTCCGCCAGCTTGTTGTCGAGCAGTCCCAACGAGGCATTCACCGTTGCGGCCGCTCGTTTGATCAACCCCAGGGCCCGGATGAACGCGCGCGGGAATCGGAGTCCGCTGATCGGGAAATTCTCGATCGCCCTCGCTGTCTGCACGCCGTAATAGGCATGAGCCGGTACCGCGAGTTCGCCCATTGTGTCTCGCTCGATGCGAACACCGTCGGTCGCCGGCTGGCGCATGGGCGGAGGCGCGGACGCCGGGCGGCTGCGTGTCTGTGCACGGTTTTTCCCACGAGTCTTCATTTACTTGGCTTGCCTCCCCAGATTTCTCCCAGCAGCTCGCGCCATTCGTCGCGGGAGACTGCCGGCATGGTCGTAATTTTGATGTGGCCCAAGGATGAATTAAGGACGGCCGCCTTCATGGCCGCACGGTTATTGGGAAACTCGAGAATGGCCACCACATCATATTCCCCCAAACAGTAATACGCATGGAGCAGCTTGCCGCCCAACGATTCGATGTGTTTCTGGACCGTGTCGGATCGGGCGATTCCCTGCTCCTTCATCGTGGCAATCCCGTGCTCCGTGAACTTCACGAGGCTCACATAGATCGGCATAGCGACCTCCTTCCTGTGCTTGGGGAATGGCGCGCCTGTGCACAGTCTCCACGCCTCGAACAATGACACTGACCAGACGGCGTGCTGTTTCCGTTCAGGTCGAACGAGCGGTAAGCGGTACTGGTGGCGCCATCTTAGTCGATGGAGCGCTGGCGCTCAAGACTTTTCTGGGCGTCGGCTGGGCGCTTGTTGACAGTCTGCCGATCGTGCCGATAGCCCCGGCCACACGGTGAGGAAGCGCTCCCGCAAGAAGCGGGCGCAGAGTGTCGTCGAGGAAGACGACTCCGGGTCTGCAGGCGAAGCCCGGCCATGCGCATTCACACACCGGAGTGTGTGCCGTGAAGTGCGTCCCTTCGTTGGAACGATGGTCGCTGCAGACGCGCAGTGGTTCCGGCTGCGCGCGGATGACAGGTGTCGGTGGCGTTGTGCAGTACAGTACGACTTGAAAACCTGTGTGGGGGGAGTTGGCGATACAGGAAGAAAATACGAAATTGCCTCTGCCTGGTATTGACGAGGAAAGGGGGACGACCGACTCGCTGCGGTCGTCCCCTCCACGCTGCCGATTTCTCCTCTGAGCTGACCTCTCAGTACAGATCTTCCTCCGGCGTCGGCGGCGCCTTGGTTTCTTTCTTTTCCGGAATCTCCGTCACCATGACCTCGGTGGTCAGCATGAGGCCCGCTACGCTGGCCGCATTCTGCAACGCGCTTCGCGTGACCTTGGTGGGATCGATGATTCCGGCCTCGAACAGGTCGCAGAATTCTTCCTTCGCAGCGTCGAAGCCGAATGAGAGTTTCTCGTTGCGGATCCTCTCCAATACCACTGAGCCGTCATGGCCAGCGTTGAAGGCGATCTGTCTGAGCGGCTCTTCGAGCGCTCGCCGGACGATATTCACGCCGACCTGCTGATCACCCTCCAGCTTCAAATTCTCCAGCGCCGGAATGCAGCGGACGAGCGCGACACCGCCACCGGGCACGATCCCTTCCTCCACCGCTGCTTTGGTGGCATGCAAGGCGTCTTCCACCCGTGCCTTCTTTTCCTTCATCTCGGTTTCGGTCGCGGCCCCCACGCGAATGACCGCGACGCCGCCGACTAGTTTAGCCAACCGCTCCTGCAGTTTTTCGCGATCGTAGTCAGAGGTGGTCTCCTCGATCTGAGTCTTAATCTGCTTGCACCGTCCCTCGATCTTCTTCTTGTCGCCGTAGCCCTCGACGATCGTGGTGTTATCTTTATCGACCGTCACTCGCTTGGCCCGGCCGAGATCCGCCACTTTGACGTGCTCAAGCTTGATGCCGAGATCTTCGGAAATGGCTTTTCCTCCAGTCAAAATGGCGATGTCCTCCAACATGGCCTTGCGGCGATCACCGAACCCCGGTGCCTTGACCGCCACGACGCTCAAGGTGCCTCGCAGTTTGTTCACCACCAGCGTGGCCAGCGCTTCGCCCTCGACGTCTTCCGCGATGATCAGCAGCGGCTTGCCGATCTTGACGATCTCCTCGAGCAACGGCAGTAGATCCTTCATCGAACTGATCTTTTTTTCGTGGATCAGGATGTACGGTTCCTCGAGAACGGCTTCCATGCGCTCGGCGTTGGTGACGAAGTAGGGCGAAATGTAGCCCCGATCGAACTGCATGCCTTCCACCACATCCAGCGTCGTGGAAAGGCTTTTGCCTTCTTCGACCGTGATAACCCCGTCTTTGCCGACCTTCTCCATGGCCTCGGCGATGAGATCGCCGATCGTCCGATCATTGTTTGCGGAGATGGTCCCGATTTGGGCGATTTCTTTCTTGCCTTGGCACGGCTTGCTGATCCGTTTCAACTCGGCCACCACGGTTTCGACGGCACGATCAATGCCGCGTTTGAGATCCATCGCCGAGGCTCCGGCAGCCAGATTCTTCACGCCTTCGCGATAGATCGCTTCGGCCAACACGGTTGCCGTCGTCGTCCCGTCGCCGGCGGCGTCGCTGGTCTTGCTGGCTACCTCGCGGACCAGTTGGGCACCCATGTTTTCGTAAGGGTCAGGCAGTTCGATTTCTTTCGCAACCGTGACCCCGTCTTTGGTGATGGTTGGGCTGCCCCATTTTTTGTCGAGAATCGCATTGCGGCCTTTCGGCCCCAACGTCGCCTTCACGGCTGTTGAAAGCTGATGCACTCCGCGCAGAATCGCGGCTCGTGCGGATGCCCCGTACAACAAGCGCTTCGCTGCCATATTCGTCCCTCCCTGCTCTCATGATTATTTACCCATCCTGCCTGTGCGAGTGGTCAGTCGCCCGCGCACGATGCATGACTCTCCACAAACATGACTTCTACACACAGCGGGAGGCCGGCCTCTGTCGACAGAAGCTGGCCTCCCGCGTTGACACAAGGTCAGCCTCGATGTTCCGGCTGAGTCTGCCCCCAGCTGCGGTCCCTGAGGGCCTGATAAACCCCGATACCGCCCGCGATCAGCATGACGGCGCCGACGGCGACATCGTTCTGCATCGCGACCGTCGTGTCCGCATAGCCGAGGAGAAAGGGGGCCGCGATCAGCCAGACTGCCACAAGGCTCAATAGCCAGGGCAGATAAGTCATCGGCGCATCACCTCCTTTCACGTGGGATGGAAAACATGGTGAAATCGAGTCCTTACCGAACGCGTCGCCTGCTTCAGCTCTGGACCGGGATCTTCCGAATCCTGTGTCGCGCTTCTTCCGTCCGCGGAATGCGGACGGTCAACACGCCGTGTCGACAGGTGGCTTTCGCCGACGCTGTGTCCAGGCCACTGGGCAGTGCGACTGTTCTCGTCCACGACCCGTACCGCCGTTGCATCCAACCGCCGTCAGACTGTTCTTCGCGTCGCTCGTAGCGAATATGCAACACGCCGTCACGAACCGTCACATCCAAATCGCGCGGCTCGATGCCCGGCACCTCGGCACGGACAATGATTTCGTCTTCCGTTTCCTCCATGTCGAGGTCGCTATACCAGTTCCTCGCCAGTGACCAATCCTGATCAAACGGCTCCTGAAAGAAACGATCGAACAAGCGGTTGATGTCATCCCGCAGCGTCATCACTTCGTGGGGTTCGACGGACTTTCGCCGCCACGGAATGAGTTCTTTTAGCTTAGAGACCAATGGCATGTGTACCCTCCTTCCCCCGTGGTGTCAGGTACGCGCCTCCGGAGCGCTGCACCGGAGGCCGCTGCTCCGTCGCCTCAACCAGAGGCGGCCAGCCGGTCACCCTCGGGTGGTCGTGCGGTTCGCGCGGATGCTCCCTGGCGATCCGGCAGCGGAATCGGGACGCTCTGTTCTTTTCTCCGGAGCTGCTCCTGAACGGTTTGTTCGCGGGCCTGTTCAAGCGCCAAATCGGTCATCGTGAGCACAAGCTCGAACCGCTCGCGGCCGTCCGTCAACCTCCGGATTTCCGCCAAGATGATCCGCGTGGCGTCGTCTTTCCACACGGTTTTTCGCACCGAGAAGATGTCCCGGCTTAAATCGTACTCTTCCACATTTTCGACGACCGGATGGCCGTATACTTGCTTCAACCGATCCAACAGACCGTCGTACCCGCGGGGCAATTGGTCAGGCCGATAGGAAATCGCCTGCTCATACAGGGCACCGCGATAAAACCGATACGTGATGCGATGAATGTGCGGATCCTGCGACGCCACTGTGACCGTCTCGGTTGGACGGCCGCTGGCCTGCAGAGCGGTCCTCGCGATCTGAGGGGCGGTCCTGGCCAGTTCGGTCAGGGCCATTCCCAAACGGGCCCCCTGAAACGATCGAGGCAACACGGACGTTGCCGGACTCGGTTCTGCAACCAAGACCTGGACAACCCCGAGCATCAACGCAGCCATTGCCGCGGCGATGCCCCTCGATGCTGCCTGGGACCATTGATGACGCATACCAGGCGTCCTCCCATAACCCGCTTGCGCCTACTCATCGTGACCACCGAAAGCGCGGCCACGACAGGTGTTCGAACCACTTGACCATCCTGTCTTTCCATTGATGAAGCCATTGTAGAGTCATTAGACTTCCCTCCTTTCCGTATGACCGCGCGCCGATCAGACCACAATACCGGGCAGATGCTGTTTTTTGATGAGCGTCAAAATCCCCTCCCCGTCCTCCGAACGGCACTAGCTCTTTTCGCTCGGCCAGTGATGCAGCGCCAAGGCCTGCTTGGCAATCTGCCCGGCCGTCTGCCCATCGGCACGCGTAGCTGCCTTCTGAGCTTCGTGCAAGAAATAGCCGCTCTTGTGAAAGGACCGATCAATCGACGCTTCCCGTCCGTACCGATTCCCACTGTTCAGCGCCGACCAGGTAAAGGGTTCTTCCACATGGCGATCCACTTGCTGTCCAGCTTCAGGTTATAGCGGTATAGGCGTTCTGGGCGGTTTGTAGCGCTAGGGGCCAACCCAGCCCGCCAGCAATCCCAACACTCCTCTGACCACAAGCCCGAGGGGTCAGCCTTGCCACGATAGCCTCCGGTGATCGGAGGCAGGCGCCGGCGCCGGTGTCGACGTAGTTCACCCGCGCCGGCGCGACAATGCGAACTCATCCTCTCACCGCCGTTACTGTCCCTCGATCATGATGCGGCGAGGTCTCATGTCCTCGTACTTCGGGAACGTGATGGTGAGCACTCCCTGCTTATACGAGGCGGTCGACTTGCTATGTTCCACGTAGGAAGGCAATTGGAACGAGCAAGAAAAGGGTCCGGACGGGAACTCGTGCACATACCACGTCACGTCTCCTGATGGCTCGCTCTTGCGCTCCCCCTTAATGCATAGCAAGCCGTGCTCCACCTGCACGTCAATCTGGCTTGGCTCCATCCCGGGCAGGGCGAGCTGCACATAGAAATTGTTTGCATCCTCGTAGACGTTGCAATCCGGCTCCCATACCGACCGCCAATGACTTACGGCGCGAATCGCTTCATCGAAGAGTCGGTCGATCTGGGCGTCGAACGAGGTGTCGCGAAACAAAGTGGGAAGCTGAGTAGTCCACGTCATACCGCACCCCTCCTTTCTAGGTTTCTAGGATCTAGAACTAGAAAATGATGGATGCAAAGTTGAAGACTGTGACAGAGGGCTCGGGGAGAGACCAGAGGAGAGGAGCTGACGAATACGCCATCCCGAATACGGGCCTTTCACCGAACCCATCCGGCACAGCTTGCCAACTCAAACTTGGAGATAACACAGGTTCACTGGCCGTCAAGAGGATACTGGCCGGCCTGGGACCAACCCATGGGGGCCGGTCCCAGTGGACCGGAACCCTTAGGCCGCCTTATGGAGCTCTTGGACTGGCGCCTCCGCGTCACGTTGAAGCTCCACGGTGGACATAGGGGTGGAGTGGGACCATAGAGTCCACATCCCCGCCGCCACTACGGCAACCGCTCCCATCAACGCCAAAGAGGCATCGATGATGGAACTCATCTCCATCATTGACTCACCTCCTTATCCCTGTGTGATTCGAACACGAATGGCGCTTTGAACCGTCTTGCGCTCAGGCGACCTTTACTTCAATGGCCTTCGGCTTCGCCTTTTCCGACTTTGGCACGTGGAGGGAAAGCAGCCCATCCCTGAATTCCGCGGACACCTTGCTATCATCCACGGAGTCCGGAAGGGTAAAACTGCGCATGAACGTCCCGTATGATCGTTCGATGCGATGATATTTCCTCCCTTTCTCCTCCTTTTCTTGCTTGCGCTCGCCTTGGATCGTCAGGACACCTTCCTGCAGCGTGACCTTAATGTCTTCCTTTTTCACGCCGGGCAATTCGGCTTTGATGAGGTACTCGCTTTCAGACTCACTGATGTCCACGGCCGGGATCCAATCGGCGACGGTCAGAGCTTCCTTGTTGTTGTCGCGGCGAACTGACGGTCGGCCGAAGACCCGATTGAGCCGTTCAGACAACTCTTCCAATTCGCGGAATGGATCCCAACGTGCCACGGTGCTCATATTTTCCCCTCCTTTCTGTGCCGCGGATCGGTAACGATGAGTTCATGGTGAAATTCCCAAAAGCAACACCAGCATGCGCCCCAACTCATCGGCCGCCATGCCGCGCGGCACCGGCGTCTTGCGGCACGATGTCGAATAATCTTTTTTCGACACCCGTCAAGAGGACCGGCCCCCCTCCCCCCTTGGCTATCTGCCCCGCGGGTTGACTTTCCTTTCAATGGAATTACTCCTTGAAATGGCCTCCGCCGCGGGTGCCGTCTTGGTCGTGGCGGCGCCAGCGGTAGAGCGCTGCTCAACTTTTCAACTATCAACTCAACCGGTAACCCCTAACCCAACAAGGAGGGACATATGACGAGGACGAGAAACATTGTCGCTGCTGTCTGTGCGCTGTCCCTGCTCATTGGCGGGGTAGCACTGGTGGCGTCGGTGGTCAATGCCGCGCCGTGGATCTCGGCAGCCGATTCGAATTCGGCTTCCTGGGTCAAGGAAATCGAAAAGGAGCTATACAACAAGGCATATCGCATGGTGTTCATGAACGATCCCAGAACACCGCAAGCGGCAGTGCTCCAGCTCTTGAACCGAGCGGCTGCTGCGTATGAGGCCAAGAACCTGCAACTTGCCGAGCAGTTCCTCCGCGAGGCGATCGGTGTGTTGGAACAGGGCGTCACGAAAAATTACTATGTGCAGTCGGACATCGAGCCCCTCGTGAATTTCATTAAACAGTACGCGCCAGTGAAACTGAGCTGACAAGGACGCTGGGCCGGATGCGGGTGACCCGCATCTGGCCCAGCCAATAAAAAAATAATGAGTCAGAAAGGTTGAATCAGAGAAGGAGGTGAAATTTTAAAGATGTACCCCGTCATTGCCTTGCTGGGATTGATGCTTTTGACATGGGCCGCAGCGGTGTGGGCCACTTATGTCGAGGAAGAAGAAAGCATGGAAAGCGAAACGGCTTCCGGCCAGCGGTTGTTCAAAAAATCCGCTTGATCGGGTGGGCGAGCAGTACAAGGCACAAAGAGAGGATCGCGGGGGCGGGGGAATGAGTAACTCTTCTTTCGGAGTGGAGATGAAATGGCTGAATTCCTGGCAATCTGCGCGGTGGTGGGCTTGATCTTGGTGGTGGCGATTGCGATTTGGCGATTTCTGTTGTTGTTTGAGTAGAGAGCCCTCATGGACAGCGAGGGGTTGTACACAGACATGTATGCGGAGTTCCTGGCCAATCGAGCGAGGGCGACAGGATACGATTTCGGCCAGGGCCCCCCGGGAAATGTTCCACCGCCGACAGTCACCTTTGCCACACCCCTAAGCTGGTGGTCGCTGGACCGCCCGCGACGCTTAGCCGCGATCCTTGCGGAGCGGGACCGATTGCAGAACGAGATTCTCGCGCTTGCTCGGGGAAAACCGGTCTCGCAGAGGCAGTCGTTCTGCGAACGCCACGTCGAGCTGCCCGCGAGCGGAACCTCGACTCCCTTCCCTGCGAAGGAACACGCACGGCACGGTTGTCCCACGGAGCTTCGGCAGGCAGCATAACAGGTGCCCATCGAGTCGGCCTATCGTTGCTCGATAGGGATATAAGGACGGTTGTGCTCTCCCGAATAGATCTGGTCCGGGCGAAACAGCTTGTTCTCTCGGAGTTGCTCCAACCAATGAGCCAGCCAACCCGCTACCCGGGCGATGGCGAAGACCGGGGTGAACAGGTCCACCTCGATGCCCATCTTGTCATAAATAATGCCTGAGTAGAAATCCACATTGGGATACACACCTTTCCCTTTAAACACCTCTTCCGCAATCCGCTCCATTTCTACTGCAACTGCATAAAGCGGCGACATCCCGCATTCTTTGAACAAGCGTTCGCATAACCCCTGCAGAATGATGGCTCGGGGATCTTTGACCTTGTACACGCGATGGCCAAAGCCCATGATCTTTTCTTTCTTCGCCAATTTGGCCTCGAGATACGATCGGACCCTTGAGGGATCGCCGATCTCGCGCAGCATTTGGACGACTTCTTCATTGGCGCCGCCGTGGAGCGGGCCTTTCAGCGCTCCGATCGAGGACGCAACGACGGTGTAGGGATCGGCCAAGGTCGACGCGGTCACCATCCCCGTAAAGGTGGAGGCGTTCATAGTGTGTTCGGCATGCAGGATCAGGCAGTCGTCCAGAATTTCGGTCCAGAGCGGACTCGGGACCTTTTCGGTCAACATGTAGAGAAAATTTTCGGCGAAGCCGAGGTCGTCGCGGGGAGGTATGTAATCGTCACCGCGACGCAACCGTGCCCAGGCAGCGACGATCGTCGGCAACTTCGCGATCAACCGCACGGCCGACCAATAATTATTGTCGACATCCTTGACGTTCCGGCCGGGATAGAACATCCCCAAGACCGCCACGGCTGCCTGCAACACGTCCATGGGATGGCCGTGCTCGGGTAGACACTTCATCAAATCCAGAATTCGGAACTTGATCCGGCGATGAAGCGCGATGTCTTCTGTCCACTGCCGCATTTCTGCCAAGGTCGGGAGGTGACCAAAGAGCAACAAATAAGCGGTTTCCAGGAACGAGGACTTGGCGCACAACTCTTCGATACGGATTCCGCGATACTCTAGGATGCCTCGCTGTCCATCGACGTCGCTGATTGAAGACTTGGCCGCGGGGACGCCGGCCAGTCCCGGCATGAAGTCGTGCGGCATGAGGGGCCTCCTTGGCTACAACCTGGGGAGTGACGAACTGCCCAGGTTTCCAGTGCAAACTGCAAGCCGCGCCTTTGATTCTAGGGGGGGAGCTTTTCTGGGTCAAGGAAACGTGATCCCTTGAAATGCCCTCTCTCGCTTGGCATACTGAATTGAATTGATAGGCGAGTCAGGGAGAGCCGCCGCATGCCAGGTTTCGTGCGGGCAATGATCGTGGTCGGAGCGGTGGCGTTGTTCGCGGGTGGGCTGACGCTCTGGCGCCTGCACGAGCGTCCGGTTTCATCCCAAACGCCCTTTGTGGAATCCTCGGGGCCCGGGAAGGTCGTCGGGTCGAGCACGCTCAGCCACGGTGCGCCGAGTGGACCGTCGACCATGTCCGAAGCGTTCCCTCAAAAAAGGCTTCCCATCCGCCCTGGACAGCGCGCGACGTTGGTCGAAACGCTGTCAGCCGAGCTGGAGAACGACCGATTGGCCAAACCAGTCTCAGCTCGCTCGGATGAGAGTCTCACGGCAGGACGTCCCAGCACTGAAGTGATCGTGACCAATGTCGAGACGCGTTCAGCTCCCAATGGTCGTGTCGAACAGTTCTTCCAGATTAGGTTTCCCGACGGCAGGTCGGCGTGGGTGCATCAAGATGCACTCCAGATGCCAGCGCCGCGGGACGAGTTCGCATATGCGGAGAGGTAACCGGTGAGGTCCATTGCCCGGCTGTCTGTGTCCAGCCTGTTGCTGGTGTTGTCCAGTATAGGAGTCGCGGCGGGTCAAGGAGACACTGTCGCCTTTGCCGTGGTGGCAGAGGCGCTGAAAGATAAGCCCCATGTCTCGGCGAAGATTTCAGTGGACGGGGTCGTGTTCGACGGCAAGTTGCTACCCGTCGAAGCAGTTCAAAGCAATCTTGCTTGGAAGAAATTGGAGATCTGCCACGCGCTGAAATTGGAAGGGGTGCGAGTGACGGAAGGGTTCAAAGTGACATCGCTCAGGGTGATTGATGCGAGTATGCTGCCCATGGGGCTGCAAGGCTTCGCCGGGGACTGCCTGATCAAGAAGGCTATCGAAGTGGCACCGTTCGCCGATTGAAGGGGCGAGTGGGCGGCGCTCAAGCCGCGCAGTCCGGACAAACGGTCGGTTCCTGCTCGGCGTGATATTCTTCGGCGGTCAATGGGAAATACTGTTCGCACACCGAGCAGGTGCGGATCTCGAAGTAAGCGACGCCCTTGTCATCGATCTCCGTTGGCAGCAACAGCTCCCTCGGATCATAGCCGAGGGTTGCGCCGTCTGAAAATCTCACCACTGCCAAACGGGTGTTGAACAGCTCGAATGTCGCTTCCTGCCCTTTGCGTTCTGGAACGTGGCCGAGCACGAACACCGGCTGTCCCTTGCGTTTGGTCTTCAAGTCCCGGAGGGTCCGCTGCGTTGGCGTGGCGCAGGCAAACTGGCCGCTCGCATCAGTGGTTCCGACGCTGGGCATCTCGAATCTTCGATACAAATGGACTCTGCAAACCGAGGAGCACTAGGCTGCTCCGCAGGTCACTTACGCTACTTAACATAGACAAAAAAATCGCGTCAAGGCGAGAGCCGAGCCGAAATGAAAGGAGGAGCTGTGCAGTGGCCGAGATCATCATCTATCAAAAGCCGACATGTACGACCTGCCGCCAAGCGGTGCAAATACTCAAAGACAGCGGAAAGCCGTTCACGGCGGTGAACTATTACGAAAAGCCGTTCACCCACTCGCAGTTCAAGGACCTGCTGAGAAAAGCCGGGCTTTCGGCCAAAGATGCGTTGCGGACAAAGGAGGAAATCTATAAAAAGCTAGGGTTGGCCAAGAAAACCCTGTCGGAGGACGAGCTGATCGACCTGATGATCAAACACCCTGATCTGATTCAGCGGCCGCTGGTCCGAAAAGGGGACACGGTCGTGTTGGCGCGGCCAGCGGAGAAGGTGAAAGCCCTGCTCTAGACAAGCTGTACGCGTACGGCTTACCCAGTCTAGTGTCCACGCATTCTACGCGTGATCGCGCAGCGGACGTGGTGAAGCGGCATCGAAACCGCTTCTTGTGCCAGGGGCCCACGTTTGATGAGATCCCCTTCCTCTGCTTTCCCCAGATTACACCATCCGGTACGCCATCCTGATCACGACGTCTGGGGAGAGGTCGGCGTCGTGTCGAGCCGCAACCTCGATGCTGATATGACTGGCAATTCTTCTGGCATGGAATCCGTGCCGGTTGGGCGGTCCCTCCGCTTGTCGACCTGATCCCACCTGTGCATGACAAGGTCCAAAATCTTTAGTGTCTCGCCCGACGATTTGCCCGGAAACAGCAAGGCGAAGTTGTCGCTTGCAAAGTGATCGACCCATCCTTTAACAAGGAGGCCGGCAATGGACACAGCGATCAGTCGGAGGATCTGACTGCTTGCCCCCTGCCCGTGTGCGTTGCCGGACGCCTTGAGCTGGTCGATTTCGATGACCGCCACCGAACAGCAGCGCCCCGGCCCTTCGATGCTGTATCGAACGGCTGCCGTTGCGGCAGACCGGTTGTTTCGTCGACATGCGCGGCCCTGTATGAGGCTTTAAGTGGCGTGATGACCAGACAGGCCAGCAGTCGCAAAAATTCGCGGTTTCCAACCGTACGGGTCTTCTGTCGCGCGATGAAGAGAGCCATCATCACCCATACCCATCCGCTTTCGATGGCGTTTCTGCAGACGATGAAGCGGGGTGCCCGCCACATCTGGGCCGTCCTCGACCCCGGCGACACAGGCTGCGCGATCAGTGTCCAGCCGGTGAGGGCTCGGTCGACAGAGGCCAACTCCAACGCCACTGCGAATTCAGATGGTTCCGTGCGAGAGAGCCCGGTCGGCCACAGGGATTGGCACAAAATAAGGTTGGCGGCGGACTGCCGTCCGCCGAGTCAGCGGGCTGTCTTCCGCGATCAGGGACAGCGCCAGCCAAGTTCAGCGGGAGCAGTAACGCGCCGGATGGGAAAAACCACACGGCAACTCCCTTCGTCACGGCCTTGCCGCCAGCCAAAAGCTACCGTGCTTGGTCGGCCAGGGCCAACACGAAGATGGCGAGCACGATCCGGCTACGGTCGAATAACCGGCCGAACGGAAGCCCGAGCATCAGTGTGATCAGCGGAACGATTCTGATACGCGGAAGAAGCCAACCCGGCAATTCGTTGAGCGCAGAACGCCTGCGGCGTGGCGCAGCAGTCTGCCAAGCATGACATACATAAGAAACAGACCAACCGCCATCCCGACGCGCCCACCGGGTTCCCTGTAGATTGCATGCGCCGTTGTCCTGTACAGCGAGCGCCAGAAGTGTGCCCGGACGCCACGGGAGTCGTGCGGAATGGGCGCCCGTCACGCGAAATTTGACCGCCGCCGATGGACCATGAGGTAAGCGGTCATCTGAGCTGGCAGGCTGAAAGTCAGAACAGACAGGTGAATGTTCTCCAAACGAACGAAATGGTCAGGTGTGGTCCCTTGGCATCAGTCGCAGCGCGCCGGTGGTCGGGTCGACAGAGACCGCAATGGTTCCGGCGAGTACACCAAGCAGCGTCTCCCCAGCTAACGCGCGTCGCCATCCGCTTAGAAGGGGAAGGTCGGGATGCTTTCGACGGCGCGTGGCTTCGACCAACATTTGAAGATCCGATGCGGTGGCCAGCAGCGTGGGGGCTATATCTGCCTTGACCGCCAGGGCCTTGAGCACGGCCTGCAGGAGTTCCACGAGGCCGGCCGATTCCGGGTCGGGTCTGCGCTCGCGAGGAACAGCCGGCCAGACCGACGGCGGCAGGGCCGACGCCTCGCGAATGACGGTCAGCAGAGTCTCTCCGTGACGGTCGATTTCAGACGGATGGAGGCCCCGGACGGAGCGCAACTCCTCCATGGTCGCAGGTCTTTGGCGGGCGAGCTGGAGCAGGACTTCGTCGCGCAGCACGCGCCCCCGCGGAACGTTGCGTTGTCGCGCTTCAGCTTCGCGCCACGCTGACAACTCGCGCAGCACGGCGGCAGCCCGCGGCGTCAGGCTGTCCCATCCGCGAATGCGCCGATACCGCTCCTGTGGTGTTTCCGCCTGCCGCCCAATGGCTTCAGCCAGCCGCGAAAATTCCTCATGCACCCAGTCGTACCGACCGAGTTTCTGCAAACGCGCCCGGAGATGGTCATGGATCGGGAGGAGGAACTGCACATCCTCCAACGCATACGCCAATTGTTCCCTGGTCAACGGGCGTTGGCTCCAGTTGGTGAATGTGTGCGACTTGGCCAGCGTGGTTCCGTGAAGCCGCTGGACGAGATGCGCATACGCCACCTGGGTGCCGTAGCCGACCATCGCCGCGGCGATCTGGGTGTCGAAGAATGGCGTCGGGACCCGGCCTGCGTAGGTCGTGAACAGTTCCAGGTCCTGCCGCCCGGCGTGCAGGACTTTTTCGATGCAAGGATCGCAGATCAGCTCCCAGAAACAGTCCAGCTTGCCCTGGGAGTGAAGCGCAGGAAAATCGATGGCGGCGACGACCTCATCGGTGGCGACTTGAATGAGTTCGAGGCGAGGGACAAACGTGTCTTCCCCCACGAACTCCGTGTCGAGCGCCAGGCGGCTGCTGCGACGGAGGCGGCCACAGAGCCGTTCTAGGCTCTCAACGTCGGTGACGTAGTGCGATCGGAGAGAATCCGTCAAGGGGGTCATTCCATCGGATTGTACTGGGCGTCTCGCGTGCCAGACGGGTCGGTTGCGCTGGGGCCTAGGTATTCCTTGAGGAACTGATAGGCCTCGATGATCCGGCGCAATTCCGGTTCGGAACTGCGGTCGCCCTTACGTGCGTCAGGATGGAGCTTTTTGGCGCGTTCGCGAAAGGCGGCGGTCACCGCGGCTAGCGAGCTGCCGTATTCCAATCCCAAGGCGGCGAAGGCTTCGGTCGCGTTGGTGATTTCGCCTCGCCTGGCAGATGAATCTCCGCCGCCGCCAGCGGCCTTTAGAAAATCCGCCAGACTGATCCGTCGGCGACGGCGCCGGGGGCGCTCGCGCGCTTCGCTGTCCAACTCTTCCCAACGCTCTTCGATGAACTCCAGCCGCGCCTCCAGACGAAGCGCCCCGGACAAATCGCAAATATGCGCCAGTTCTTCTTCGATGAGCTTCAAGCTCCGGCCGATATCCTCCAGGCCCTGTTCGATCAGGAAGTAGCTGTCGATCCGCTCCTGCATCATGTGGTCGATGGCGAAATCCAGGCTGTCTTCGGTTTTGAGACGAAGTGCCTCGATGCGTTTGCGCATCCCGTTACGATACTGGGCAAGTTTAGCAGCGGAAAACGGCACGATGTCTCGTCGGGAATGCTGGTTCGATTCCGGAGGCTGGCTGGCATTCTAGCACAACCGGATGAGACGCCGCATCGACGCGCAGAGGGCGCGGTCCGATCGAGTTGGTCTTGCCGGCAAACGAAGGCAGGTGGTAGACTCCCGCCCCGCTGCTGAGCAGGCTAGGCGAGAGCGTCACCTTAATCAATTTTAAAATTCATCACTCTTGCCATGGAGGCGTCATGATCGGTGTGATACGAGCGTTTGCGATCGGGATGGCGATGACCACGTGGGTCGCTTTGGGCCATGCAGCCGATCCGTCCGGCTACGGCCAGCCGGGGGGAGAATTCGATATCAGGATTCCACGCGTGCCGGCAGACCAGTTGGCCGCAGCGAAGGCGATGAAGCCGCCCTTCGCGCCGACGCCGGAGGTGCTCGCCGAAGGGAAGGCGATCTTCCTCGGCCGTGGCACCTGCTTTCAGTGTCACGGTCCCGAAGGGAAGGGGGACGGAGGCGCAGCCAAGGTGCTTCCGATTCAGCCGCGCAACTTTACGAATCCCGCATTCAAAAAGCTCCGGACCCCTGGCGAGTTGATGTGGGTGTTGAAGAACGGAAGCCTGGGGCAATCGGGCAAGGTGCCAGGAACCGGCATGCTGCCCATTGTCGGGCAGTTCTTAAGTGAAGAAGACGGCTGGAAGGTCTTGCTCTATGAATTGAGTCTCGGCGGGACGGAGTGACCCCGGGCTGGGGCGCGTTCAGTCTCTCGGCGTGTCGTCGCTCGGTCGGAAGCGACGACGCGCCACCCCTGTGTCTCTGGCCGCCCCCGCCACGGCCTTTGCCACTCTCGGCACGACTGCTTTATCAAAGACACTGGGGATAATGTAATCCTCACTGAGCGCCGCCTCCGGCACCACCTCGGCGATGGCCTGCGCGGCCGCCAGCGTCATCGCCTCGTTGATGTCCCGCGCCTGCACATCGAGCGCCCCTCGAAAAATGCCGGGAAAGGCCAGCGCGTTGTTGATCTGATTGGGATGGTCGGAGCGGCCTGTGGCGAAGATCCGGCAACGGGAGATGGCTAACTGGGGGGCGATTTCCGGATCGGGATTAGCCATCGCGAACACGATCCGGTCTGGCGCCATGAGATCCAGGTCCTCGGGTTTCAGGATATTACCGACCGAGAGCCCGATAAACACATCGGCGCCATGCAAGGCGTCCTGCAAGGTGCCTTGAGGCCGATCCTTGCGGATCCATGCGCTCAGATCGTCCCTGACTGCGCGTAGTCGGTCTGCTTCGCCAACCAGCACGATCCCCTCGGGCTCGCAACCGATCAGATGCGAGACGCCAGCCGCCAGCAACATACGGCAGCACGCGGTTCCCGCCGCGCCCAGCCCGTTCACCACGATGCGAATTTCGTCCATCCGCTTGTTGACCACTTTCAGAGCATTGGTCAACGCTGCCAGGATGACGACCGCGGTGCCGTGCTGATCGTCGTGCATGACTGGAATATCGAGCGTAGCTTTGAGCCGTCGCTCGATGTCGAAACAGCGAGGGGCGCTGATATCCTCTAAATTGATGGCGCCGAAACCGGGCGCGATCCCTTGGACGATGCGCACGATCTCGTCGACATCCTGGGTGTCCAGGCAGATCGGCCAGGCATCGATGCCGGCGAATTCTCGAAACAGCATCGCCTTGCCCTCCATTACCGGCAGAGCGGCTAAGGGACCGAGATTGCCCAATCCCAGAACCGCCGAGCCGTCGGTCACGATGGCGACGCTGTTGCTCTTGATCGTGAAGGCGTAGGCTTTGCTCTGATCTTTTGCAATGGCCTCCGCCACACGGCCGACCCCCGGCGTGTAGACGGTGGAAAGAATGTTGCGAGTGGTAAGCGGCAATTTGCTGTGAACCCGGATTTTGCCGCCGAGGTGCAATAGGAAGATACGGTCTGAAGCTGACAGGACGCGGACGCCGGGCACGGTTCCAAGCCGTTGCAGCACGCGCTCGCCGTGCGCCTCGCTCTGGACGTCGAAGGTTACATCGCGCACCATTTTCTCGGCGCTGGCCGAGACGATGTCGACGGCGCCCAGATTGGCCCCCTCCTCGGCCAGTGCGGTGGCGACTTGGGCGAACATGCCGGGCCGGTTGATCAGTTCCAGGCGGACGGTCAAGCGGTAGTTGGAATAGGGGCCTAGATCATTCATTGCAGGGCATTATCCGGGTGTCTTCTCAAAAAGATTACCACATCTTGACGGTTTCAACCCAATAGCAAGGGGCGGCGGCCTTGTGGAAACACCCAGCCAAGGCTCCTTCTTAGGTGACACTGTGCGCTTGCTCGCCCCTAAACCGTGTCCCGTAGGAAGACAGTTGACTTTTGCAGGGTTTATAGATTACCGTAGCGCCCCGTCCGTTGGGCGAATGTTTCCATTACCCTTCAATGCCGAAAGGAGGTGAACTCATCATGAAGCGGATCATGACGGCGTTTTTCGCGCTTGCGATCCTCGTGGCCTTCACCGCTCCGTCTTTCGCCGGCGAGAAGAAGGAGGAGAAAGAAAAGAAGGGCGGTAAGCTCGTTCAGCTTGTGTACGGTGAGGAAAAGAAGGAAGAGAAGAAGAAGGGCGGTAAGTAAACGGAAGGACACTTCGGAACTTCGCTCTCTCCGTACGCGTGGATTCCTGGTTGGCCCGCATTCCAGCTCCTAGGGATGCGGGCCAATTTTTAAGCTCGACAGCCGGTCTCTTCATTCTCGCACCGGCTTCCCGTCCCGCCGTGTGACCATCGGCGAACCAGGACGGGGGCATCGACAACCGAATCGGCCGTTGACCCATGTCAAAGGGGATGTTACGGTGAACACTATGTCGTCCGAACACACGGGCCGTCGGCCCAATCGGTTGCTTCACGAAACCAGCCCTTACCTCCTTCAGCACGCCTACAACCCCGTGGACTGGTATCCCTGGGGCGAGGAAGCACTCCGCCGCGCGCGCGAGTTGAACCGTCCTATTCTGCTCTCCATCGGCTATTCCGCCTGTCATTGGTGTCACGTCATGGAACGGGAATCGTTCGAGGACGAGGAGATTGCTCGGTTCATGAACGAGCACTTCGTCTGTATCAAAGTAGATCGGGAGGAGCGACCGGACCTGGACGACATTTACATGCGAGCCACGCTGGTGATGAATCACGGGCAAGGCGGCTGGCCCATGACCGTGTTTCTGACGCCGGAGCAGGAACCGATTTTCGCTGGAACGTACTTTCCGCCGACGGACCGCTGGGGCCGGCCCGGCTTCTTGACAGTGCTCAAGAAGGTGGCCGACTTCTGGCGGAGTGACCCCGAAGGTCTCCGCCGACAAGCCGCACACCTGACAGCTCGACTGAAGGAAGAAGTCCAGTCCGTCAATCCTATGGCGGTCGGAGAAGCTGAACTAGATGCGGCGGTCGCTCAGTTCGCTGAAGAATTCGATCCGCGGTACGGGGGCTTTGGCGGAGCCCCGAAGTTTCCGCCTGCCACGGGCTTATCGCTCTTGTTGCGGAGCCACCATCGCACCGGTGACTCCCACACGCTGCATATGGTGCGCAAGACCCTGGACGTCATGGCGGCCGGCGGGATATACGATCAAATCGGTGGCGGGTTCGCTCGTTATTCCACGGATGAGCGTTGGCTGGTTCCGCACTTCGAAAAGATGCTCTACGACAACGCCCTCCTGGCCCGCACCTATATCGAGGCGTATCAGGTCACCGAGGACGCAAACTACCGTCGGATCGCTCGGGAGGTACTCGACTACATCCTACGGGAGATGACCTCTCCAGAGGGTGGGTTTTATTCCGCCACCGATGCGGATTCGGAAGGAGTTGAAGGGAAATTTTTTGTTTGGACACCCGAAGAGATCCGCACCGTGCTTCCCTCCGAGGCAGATGCGCGTCTTTTCTGCGCGTATTACGATATTACCGCTGCCGGCAATTGGGTCGAGCCTGGGGCCTCGTCTCATAAGGCCGTGAGCATTCCGAATCGCCTTCGCCCGGTCGACGAAACGGCGCGTGAACTGGGCCTGTCAGTCGAAGCATTGGAAGCTGCTGTCGCCCGCCTTCGGCCGATCGTGTACGAGGCGAGGCGGAAACGGGTTCCGCCCGGGCTCGACGACAAGATCATCACCGCCTGGAACGGTATGATGATCGGCGCGATGGCCGAAGGTGGCCGGGTGTTCGGCGAGGCCCGGTATCTCCAGGCCGCCCGACGTGCGGCGGATTTTCTGTTGTCGGTGCTCCGTCGGCCGGACGGTGGGTTATTCCGGACGTATCGGGCGGGCCAGGCGCGTGGAGCCGCGTTTCTGGAGGACTACGCCTGGCTGGCCGACGGGCTCATTGATGTGTATGAAGCAGGCGCCGACGAACGGTATCTCAATGAAGCGGTTCGTCTGGCTGAAACCATTATCGCTGACTTCGGCGACGAAGAACACGGCGGCTTTTTCACCACGGCCAAGGAGCATGAACGATTAATTCTACGCAGCCGTGAAGGTCCGGACGGTGCCACGCCGAGCGGCAACGCCGTCGCCGCGTCCGCGTTAGCCCGATTGTCCTGCCATTTCGGACGGGAGGATTTTCGCCAGGCCGCCGCGCACGCGATTCGCGCCTACGGCCGTCAGATCGCCCGCTATCCGCGCGCATTTGCCAAGAGCTTGGCGGTGGCGGATTTCCTGCTGCACGGGCCGGTCGAACTGGCGCTGGTCGGCCAGCCGGGCGAAGCAGCCTATGAGCGACTTAAGGCCGAAATGAACCGTCCGTATCTACCCAACCGGATCATCGCCCATTGGAATCCGGCAGGCGGGACCACTGAGCACCCGTTGCTGCGTGGAAAAGGGCTGGTGCAAGGTCGCCCCGCGCTATATATTTGCCGGAACTTCGCCTGTCGACAACCCATCACTGACGCCGCCGAGGTGGCCCTTGCGTTAAAGCGCGAAGCGGCACCTTCCGGCGGGGACCGACCCGTCTCCAAGACCTTGACCGTCGCCCGGCTTGCCGGGTGCGCCACCCCCGGAGGCACCGCCGCCTATGCGGTACGAGCGATCAATCGCGCAGCGGCCTGCCGCGATCTCTCCCACGGCTACACGTCGCTGGGATCCACCGGGTTGACCGTCAGCCGGCTCGGGTTCGGCACCTACCGGGTCACTGTGGAGGACCAGGCCCATCGCGCCGCCCTTGCGCAGGCCCTCCGCCAAGGCTGTAATCTGATCGACACGTCCACCAATTATATGGATGGCGACAGCGAGCGACTCGTCGGGCAGGTGTTGGCCGATCTGATTAGACAAGGCGAACTCGCGCGGGAGGAAGTGGTCGTTGTCTCCAAGATCGGTTACGTGCAGGGAGAGAATCTGAAACGGGCGGAGGCCCGCGAGAAGGCCGGCAAGCCCTATCCCGAGATGGTGAAATACGGCGAAGGCGTTTGGCATTGCCTGCATCCCGACTTTCTGGCCGACCAACTGACTCGTTCACTGGATCGGCTCGGATTGGACGCGCTGGATGTCTGTCTGTTGCACAATCCGGAATATTTTTTGTCCGATGCAAAACGGCGTGGCGAGGCGGATGTGGCGTCGGTGCGCGACCGGTTCTATCTGCGGCTCGAAGCGGCCTTCCGGTACTTTGAGACCCAGGTGGCGGCCGGGCGGCTTCGCTGGTACGGCGTGTCGTCCAATACCTGCATGGCCGAGCCGGATGACCTCGAAGCGACTTCATTGACGCGCATGCTGGAAGCGGCCAAGGCCGCAGCGGCAGCCGAAGGGCAAGCAGAGCATCACTTCCGGGTGATCCAATGTCCTATGAACCTTTACGAGACCGGCGCGTTCTTCACGCCGGTCACCGGTTCAGACCACCGACTCACCTTGCTCGAGGCGGCAAGCCAGGAAGGCCTTGCCGTCCTGATCAACCGTCCATTGAACGCGATCCCCTCGCAAGAGGGGGGTATCGTGCGTCTGGCCGACTTGCCGGTCGAAGAACAAGAACTCTCTTTCGATGAGCAGCGGCAGCGCGTGGCTGAACTGGAGAAGGAATACCGGCGCGATATCGCCCCGCATGTCCCTCACGGTGGCCAAGGTACGGCGCCAGCGGACTATTTCGGCTGGGCCGACCAACTGGCTGAGATCCGGCCGCGGATCCAGGGGCTGGGACAGTGGGAGCACATCGAGGCCCAGATGATTGTCCCGTATGTCAACCAAGTGGTGCAGGTGCTCGACGCGCTGTGGACGGGGCCGCAAGCGGAGCGGTGGGAAGCCTGGCGGGACCGCTACGTGCCGGAACTGTTGGCGCTGCTCAAGGAGATGCGACGCGAAGCGACTGAGCGGAGCCGCCACAGAACCGCCGCGATCGTTCGCGCGATCGATCCGCTGTTGCCGGAGGAGCGGCGCAAGGAATCCCTGTCGCGCAAGGCGCTGTGGATCCTGGCCAGTACGCCCGGCGTGACCAGCGTCCTCTGTGGCATGAGAACCACGCGGTATGTCGACGATGCGCTCGGTGTACTTCAGTGGCCGCCGCTGGCCAACGTTCGCCAGGTGTATCAGACGGTGGGGGCACACTCAGCAAGCTAGAATCCTTCCCCGGGAGGACGTACCCATGTGGATACCCCGGCTGATCGGCCATGCGTTCATCTGGTTGCTCTGTTTGGGGGGGCTGTTATGGGGGAGCGGATGTGCAAGCCGTGCGTCGTCCGTCAAGATCGATCAATCCCACCAGTCGACAATGCAGACACCTGCGACTGAGGAGCGGGTCACGGCGGCGCCGCTGAAAGAGATCCCGCCTCCTGAATCTCCACTTGCCTCTGCCCGAGTCACGCCACCGCCGCCCGACCTCTCGGACGAGCGGCCGACCACGCGGTATTTGCTCGATATCCCATTCGACTTCGATCAAGCCAGCTTGCGGCTTGACGCCATGGCGATGGTTGAAGCCAACGCCCGGCGTCTGCAGGAAGACGGCGTCAAGAAGGTATTGCTGGAGGGGCGGGCCGATGAAATTGGGACATCCGAATACAATCTGGTGCTGGGCGAACGCCGCGCACAAGGGGTAAAACATTATCTCGAAAGCCTTGGGCTCGTTTCACTCGTCATCGACACGACGAGCTACGGCAAGGATCGGCCCCTCTGCACCCAACACAGCGCCGAATGCTGGCAGAAGAACCGTAGCGTCCGCTTCATCGTCCGCGAATAACACTCCCCATCTCACCCGCGGGTTGTCGGGCGCCCCTTTTTCTGCTCGTTCATCTTCGCCTCGACCCCTTTGACCGCTCATCCCTTTCCCCTCCCCGTCCGGCAGCTTGTTTACCCAGAATTAACAGTCCGGTGACCAAGCTGAAACGAAACGCCAGTATCGTTTGACTTGGAGAAGGGGGAGAGGCACGAAGCCGAAGCCACGAGGTTGGAGCCCCTCAAGGAGGTGCCAGAAGATGGAAGGGCTGGGAGGCATGTTGCTCCTTCTCAGTGTTGCAGGCTGTCTGCTCGCTCTGCTGATCCACGCGATCATGACCTTACGCGGGATGCACGAAAAACGGATCTATCCCCTGTTGCGGGTCAAGGCGCCGGACGGCAGTGTGAACCAGGTAGTGTGCTCAGGCCCTGACCGGTACCGGGCGGCGCCTGCCAGCATGGGGGCGCCATCGAAAGGACGAACCAGCGTTCAACCTTGCTCTCGTAAGGAGGCAAGAAAGGAGGCAAGAAAATGGTTACCGTCAGCCAACTGATGACGCGAGACCTAGTCACTGTCGAGACCGGCACGTCGGTGGTCGAGGTCGCGAAATTGATGAAGGACAGGGCCATCGGTAGCGTGTTCGTCGAACAAGAGGGCGAGATCGTCGGGATCGTCACCGAACCGGACATTGTCCGGAAGGTCGTCGGGGCCGACCGCGGACCGTACTTCCTCCCTGTGGAGGAGATCATGAGCGCGCCGGTGATCGGCATCGACGAGCACTGTCCGGTGACCGAAGCTGCGGAACTGATGGAACAACATCGGACCCGCCATTTGGCAGTGCAGCGAGGCGAGAAGATCGTGGGCGTTTTATCGGTCCGAGATCTCTTGCACCCGGTCTCGATCGATGAATTTTAGCCGATCTGCAACCGAGGCGAGCATGGCGAAACTCGACCTGATATTTGCGGGATTTCACCGGATCCCGGCCATTCGCCTGCCCCAGGCGGTCGGGCGCATGGCCGAGACCGACTTGACCGCCCTCTGGAGAAAGGGTATCCGGCTGGTGCTCAGCCTGTTGATCCTGACCATCTTGGTCGGTCTCGCCGGTGGGACGGTCAAGACCTTCCTGGATCTCCGTTTGCTCTTCCATTCCGCCGTGGAAGTCGCGCTACGCCAGGTCATTATCGATACCTTGGTCTTGCTGGCGTTGGTGGAGGTGTGCAAAACCACCTTCGCCTATTTCACGGAAGGACGGGTCAAAGTGACGTTTATCGTGGACACGGTTCTGGTCATGATGCTGACCGAAGTGATCTCGCAATGGTTTAAAGATGGGCCCTGGACCAGACATGCGGTGCTGGGGGCCATTTTGCTGACCTTGGGGGCGATACGGGTCGTGGCGGTCCGGTACTCTCCAGAGCGGGGCGGCGGCACGACTAATTGACCTGCTGGTTTGAGTCGAACGCCGGAGGACTAACTTATGGATCTTCAGGCCGCAACAACCGAAACATTGGTGATGACAGTTCTGGAACGCGAACGGACGCTCCGGCTGGACCAACTCGCCGACCGGCTTCCTGAGCTCAGTTGGAGCCAAGTGTTTGGTGCCGTGGACAGCCTGAGCCGTCGCGGGGCCATCCGGTTAAGGCGACGGGGATTTGAGTACGAACTCAGTTCTGTGCCACACCGAGCCCATGCGTCGTCTGGCGCCGCATGAGCGCCTCGATCTTGCTGCCGGTCGACGGCGGACCGCGACAGACACCCATTCCATGGGACGAAATGCAAAATTGCGCCGGTCAAGTTGGAGCGACCGACAACCCGCGGCAAAGTCCGGGTGTCATCGTTCTCTCGCATTGCTGAAACTTTCTCCACAGAATTCGCCGCGCTGAGGAGTGCGCAGCCTTGTTGGCCGCGACGGACGTGGCCCCTTCGTCCGAACTCCTGTCGGCCTCTCTCCGGCGTGTCTGTGAGACGGTGTTGACGTCCCTCTTGCGATGCCAAACCACAAAGGTCTGGGTCCAGGTGAACGAGACAGGTGAGCCGGCAAGCCGGTTCGCGCATGTTCAATGATTTCGCCGGATCCGTTGTCGCCACCGCCAAAGCCAGCCGGGGAAATGGCATGAGCAGCGAGGATGGCGATACCCTTATCCCGGGCGTTTCGAGGGACCAATAGGTTCTCGATATATTTTCCCCTATCACACCAGGAATTCAACAAAGACAAGCTGCGGGCTATTGCAGTGGATGCCGGAAAGGGCCCGGTCATGCTTACCTGGAGACCGTCACGTATGGGACGGACTATGCGCTGTCCGCTTGATCTTCCGGCTCGTCGGCCAAACGTCACGCGGTTCGTTGTGTTTGACTAATGAACACCTTGTGGCTGGCTTTGCAGACGAATTATGTGCCGTTGTGTCCGCAGAATTATCGCCTACGCTCGACCATGGTCTCCACGGCAAGTGCGGGACCACTTTCAGAGAGGCCGAACGCTGGGAGTTGCCGTTCGGAACTCTCCCGGCGCAATGCCAAGCTTTGAACCGGCTCATGTGCTCGTCCTCCTGATTGATAGAGACTGAAGGCGCAGCGTCACGGGTGCAATCCGTCCGTTCGGCTGCACTCCTTCGATGCTCACGAAAGCCTCGGCCATCGAGGCGTACTTTTGGTGGCCGCGCTTGCCTCGGAGCAAGCACAGTGGGAATTATGAGCGTCTTCTGGCACGAGGTCGTGACCACTATGGCAGCACTGGCGGTTGCTGTTCCGGTGGGGACCCATCGTCGCTATCTCGCTGAGCGAGTACGTCTCTTCTGTGCTGCGGGAACTCGTGAAACCAGTGACGGAATTGCGAGCGCCGTTCCAACGGTGATCAACGGGTACTGCGCGCTGTTGTTCATCGGCCTTCTGTTATGAGGGCGTCACCATCCGCCCTGACTCAGTGTTCTATTGCAAGGTACCGATCGAAGTGGCCATCGACCGGCAGCGAAGGGACCGGCCGCAGTTGAAGGAGTACAGAGCGGGCTGTGATTGGGGATCAAGCCAGGATGTGGTTGAAAGGTTCTGGGTTTTTTGGTCAACAATCCTGATGCAAGACGACAAGGTCGTGGAGGATTCAAGCTCCACGATGGATACCACCGGGGAAATCGAAGCGCAGCAGAACGAGATTCGCCAGATGGTCGCGGAGGCACTGGCACCCTACAAGCCGCAAACGAGTTCCACGGGAGACCCTCGCTATTTGGGCGACGGTTCATAAACCCGACTGACCTGAAGAGCAAACTGATCGCCATCGAAGACACCCGGGGGCGTTGGTCGGGCGATCCACATCGAGCTATTGAAAAAAGGGCTAGAGGTGCAGGGGTATGGCGTGGTCACAGCCGGTTGGACATGGTCGAATCTCATGTCCGAAGCGATCGAAAGGGCCAAGCAGGCGAACATTCTCGACTGGTGGTCATGCAGTCTGGCGATTGCCTCGAGTACAAGGTCATCCCGTTCGAGCTTCGTCGTGCTCGCGGGCCGGTAGATCGATCCTGCCTTTGCCCAGGACACGGTCCGTAACGGCGACCGTCGACGGATCAGGAACGTGCTCGGGTTCGCGCTGGCGTCGGATCGTGTCGGCTATTGGCAGATCGACGTGGATATCCTCGCCTTGCGCGTCCTTGAGAGCAAGGGGATGAACCACTGGGAGTCCGTGTTGGAAAAGTATCAGGGGGCTCCTGATCGAAGAGTTCGATAAGATGGCCGAGGAGTTCGGATTCGAAGTACTCGGCGCCTGCCAACCGCCGGAGGAAATCCAGGAAGAACTATAAGCCACGATCCAATCGCTCTTGACCAGCGAGAGCACCACCTTTCCTCAGCCTTTCACCCGAGAGGTGCTGCCTTCCGCCTGATCAGGCCTTGCGCAACACGCGAGGCAGCCCGGCTCAGCTACCCATGCGGTCTTCCCTATCGGGTTTCGGAATCCTGTCGAAAAGAAAGAAGGGCAGGAGCTGGCCTTCTTAAGTGAAAGGAAGGGGGCTGGTCTCCCTTGAAGCCTCACTGCGAGCTTTGGACCATCGTGTTCCTGTCAACCGGGCCAATCAATCGCAAGCACGGCCCTGTCCTTTCTTTCTGGAAGAGACCCAACCCGCGAGGGACTGGTCGATCGCCCTCCAAGGTTTGGTGAGCCTAGCGAAAGGAGGCTAGCATCGTGAAACCCTGCCTCGTGTCCGTGTCCATTTGAGGCGATTACAGGCCTATCTTGAACTCATAACTCATGGAGAAGGACGGGAGCGCTGCGGTACTGTCCCAATCCGTGTCTCGTCTCAGCAGGTGTAGAAGCTGACAGATCTTCGCCAGATACCTCGTTTTGCATTGGGCCCCCCAAAACTGACCGCGAGAAAATTCCGCATCTGATAGGCCACTGCCGCCAAGCGCTCGACAATTCTTTTCTTCGATGCGATGAGATCCATTGTTCCGATCGCGCAATGAGAAGCCAGCAATCCGGGAACGATAAAGCGGCGAAACGTTCCAGGCGGGCTATCGACGCGTTGGCGACTTGTCAACTTTGTCCCATTCGACGAATCTCGCGCGGTCACCCATTGCAGTCGGCGCGGCAGTCGGGATACCATACGGCGCCTCGATCGACTGAATCTTCTCATCGTACGCTCAGGAAGCGATCCACTATGTGGCGGAGGACGGGACTTGCGCTGTTTCTGACACTGTCTGCGTTCTTCATCGCTCATTCGATCAACGCATTCATCGCGCATTCGCTTTTGGTGCCGTTTGTACCGCAGACGTCAACGTCGGTCGCTGAACCTACTGCGCCGACCGTCCCACCGGCTCAATTGGCAGCTGAAATCCGCGCCAGCGGGCTTTTCCCGCTTCCTGCGGAGGAGTCCTCCGAAAGCGCACTTTCCGGCCAGTCGGCGAAAGCTGCACGAGCGCCTCTTGAAGTCGCCAAAAAAGTGAGACTGCTTGGAACCGTCATGGGCGATCGAGGTGGGATCTCTGCCGTCCTTGAAGAGCTTGCCACCAAGCGACAGAACCTGTTTCGGCTACATGAGCGGATTTTCGAGGTGGGAGAGTTGGCGGACATCAGGAAGGATGCCGTCGTGATCCGGGAGGGCGGGCAAGAAGAACTGCTCCCGCTCGCGCTTGGTGACCAGGGGCGGACAGGAACTGCCGCTGCGGTGTCTGCTTCTCCAACTATGTTCGCAGGACGCCCGCACGCGTCTTCTCCGGTCAACCTGGTGCTGGATCGGCGCGAAGTCGAGCAGGCGATGGCAGATGTGTCGAAGCTGCTCACGCAGGCCCATGCGGTGCCGCATTTCACCAACGGCACGCTGGACGGGTTCCGTATCGATTTCATCGCTCCGGCGAGCTTTTATGAAAAGATCGGGTTGAGCCACGGCGACGTCCTGCAACGGGTCAACGGAGTGGAGGTCCGCGACCCTGGCACCATGCTCCGCGTCTTTCAACAGGTAAAGAACGAGCGGACGGTCAAAGTCGATGTCTTGCGCAACAACCAACCGACGACCCTGACGTATGAGATTCGCTAAGCTGCTGGCCATTGCCGCCTTGGCCGGGCTGCCGTTGTTGACGACACACGTCGCAGCGGCACAAAACAGAACGCCCCAGCCTGGCCGTATCACGCTCGATTTCAACGAAGTTGAGCTGCCGGTGTTCGTGCGCTTCATCAGCGAACTGACCGGGAAGAACTTTGTCCTGGACGAGAGCGCCAAGAAAACCGCGGGGAAGATTACGCTGTTTTCTCCCACCAAAGTCAGCGTGGACCAGGCCTACAACATGTTTCTGGCTGCCTTGGAGGTCAGCCGGCTGATGGCGATCCCGAAGGGGAACGTCGTGCAGATCGTGCAGACCGCGGAGGTACCGCCCGAACGGAATGTCTATGTGTACAAGCTCAAATACGCCAACGCTACTGACACGGCCGCGTTGCTGACAAACCTGGTCGCCAAATCCTCCGCTGTGCCGACCGCGACTCCGACCGGCCGCCCTCCGCTTCGGCCAATGACAGAATTTGAAGCGCCGGTTCAGGTTTTCGCCGATAAGGCCACGAACAGCGTGGTGATCAGCGCCACCAGGACGGCCTATGACCGGCTACAGTCCGTGCTCCGCGAGATCGACACGCGGCGCCATCAAGTCTTCGTGGAGGCGGTCATTCTCGAAGTGCAGGTGGATCGTCTGCGGCAAATCGGGAGCGACCCGCTCCAGGTGATTGCGGCGGGAAGCCGCGGCTCGGTGCAAGCCATTGGGGGATTCAACCGTGCGCCTGAAGAGTTAGCCTCGCTCGCGCAGACGATTAGCGGCCTCGGCACCGGTGCGGCGACGGGAGGCGCGTTGACCGTGTTCAATACGATCAATGTGCGGGCTTTTCTGCAACTGCTGATGAGCCTGACAGACACGAATATCCTGTCCACGCCGCAGGTTATGGCCGCCGACAATCAAAAAGCAAAAATTGTGGTCGGCGAGAATCGGCCCTTTCCCACCGGCCAGGCGCAGGGCATCACCGGCGGTACGCTGGTGACGATCGAGCGCAAGGACGTTGGCGTCACCCTGGAAATCACGCCGCAGGTATTGGAAAACGACCTCGTGCGTCTGGAAATCAAACAGGAGATTACGGCAATCTCGGAAAATGTGGCTCAGACGATCGGGACCGGCAATGCGACAGTACCGGTCGGCCCGACCACCACGAAGCGTGCTATGGAAACGACCACCATTGCCCGCGACAAACAGACCCTCGTCATCGGCGGCCTGGTGCGCGACAATGTGACCCTGAGCGAGCGCAAGATCCCGTTGCTGGGAGACATCCCGCTCCTTGGCTGGCTGTTTCGGTTTCAGAGCCGGCAGGTGGAAAAGCTCAACTTGCTCGTCTTCCTGACCCCGCACATCATTAAAGACGACGTCGATGTCGCCGAACTGAATCAACGCAAGGCTGCCGATATCGGTACGCTTCAACGGGAGAACCGCATCGAGGAGCCAACCCGCCTGAAACAGGACGTGATCGAGCATCTGGAGCCGCACAACCAGCAAGCCACAGACCCGCCAGCGGCTCGGAAACAGGCTCCCGCCTCATCCTCGCCCTGACCTTTCTCTTCCCCGCTCCTCTTCTCAAAAGAGGGGCGAAGGGGATCGTGTGCCGCAACGACTGCCACTGGCTGGCAGAATTGAACATTTAACACGAAGTTCATCTGGGCGAAGTTGCCTCATTGTCTTTCCGATGGTACCTCCCCGTCCATTGCGATAACGCCGCACTGGTATTCCTTTTGACCGAAGGACCGATTTGACGCTCTTCCAATAGCGTGGAGTGCGGATGCGCGTGTTGCTCTGCTCCTGGGGGCTTTCAGCCAGGTTTCTGAAGCCTCCGCCGAGTGGTACGTGGTAGGCTGCGGTGGCGTAAGCACTGGCGGCGCCTTACGAGGCGTCAGCATGAATACCTTGAGCGAACGTCTGTCGCCGTAACAGCTTTCATCGGGAATATTCGATCCCAATGACGCGGCCTTCGAACCGTTCATCCAGTTCCTTCAACACCGAGAATCTTTCCCTGAACAGCTCACCGATCCTCGGCCGCAAATTGGGGGACCGTGTTTCGGATGAGAAACCGTTTGTGGTTGGGCGTAGCAGTCGAAGCCTCTCCCACCCAGCAATTGCCCAAAAGTCAAAAGTCATGAGATCCGGCGGTCAAGTCTCGCGAGCTGAAGAGACGGAGCGGCGTGTAGCCACGGTCGCCTTCACGGTGATCACGCAGTATTCGAACCAAATCGTCCAGTCCATCCCGGCGTCGGCGCCGAAGCCCGTTATTGTTCATGCTCATCGGGTCCAATCCAAGGCCGGTAATGGGTTCCGGATCTGAACAGGCCCACCGCATTCAACTTGGTCTTCGCTGCCGAACACCTTTCTTGCTATCGGAGGCGTCGCCTGCCGGTTTTAAGCGCACCTCGCACGGGACGCACGAATTCTGTTCTTGGCGGGAAGCATGACGGAAGCATTGAGGCCTTCCGCGGCCGGACCGTTTGTGTTCCGCATCTTGCCATGAGTCGAGAGGAAGAGTATGTTTGTGTTGTTTCCCGCACGGAATATCAGGGGGTTCAGCGAGTTGTCTTTGAGCAGAGTCTGAAGCCTGTACGGTGCTGCGCGGTGACCCGTATGATGGTCGCTTCGGTTCTCATTGGTGGCGCGTGAGCGAGAGCGGTGGAGCTGTGGGATACGGGCGGCCGTTGCTGGGGACCATTCTTGGCGAGAAATTTAATCTCCCACGAGTCAAACTGGAAGAGGCGCTTGCGCAACAGCGAGAAAAGGGAGGGCGTCTCGGCGAGGTGTTGGTGCGGCTGCGTGCGATACGGGACGAAGAGGTCCTGCAAGCCCTCGCCTATCAGTTTGAATTGCCGTGGCTACCCCACCTGGAACCCCATCAGGTTGATCCGGCACTCCTCCGACGCGTGCCCATCGGCTTCGCTCGCCGATACCGGGTGCTTCCTTTACGGGCCGAAGACGGCGTTGTGACCGTTGCCATGTGCGACCCGCTGGAGGTGGCCCCGCTGGACGATCTTCGTCTCTTGCTCGGCGCGCCGGTCACGCCGGTCTTGACGACAAGCGTCTCGCTGCTCTCCTGCCTGAACCAGGTCTATGACCAGGCCGCCAACCCCGCTGCTGCTGAGCAGGTCATGGAGGATCTGGTGGCAGAGGAGAATTTGGACCGCCTCGCCAGGGAACTGGACGAGCCCCAGGATCTGTTGGACGCCACCGACGAGGCGCCTATCATTCGTTTGGTCAATTCAATCCTGTTCCAGGCCGTCAAGCAACGGGCCAGCGACATCCACTTCGAATCGTTCGAGAAAAGCTTGGTCGTCCGCTATCGGATTGACGGCGTGCTCTACCCGGTGCTGACTCCGCCCAAACACCTGCAAGCCAGCATTATTGCGCGCCTGAAAATCATGGCGGGACTGAACATCGCGGAGAAACGGCTGCCACAGGACGGCCGGTTCGCGATCCGGACGGCCGGTAAGGATGTCGATATACGGGTGTCCGTTTTACCTACCTCGCACGGGGAGCGCGTCGTGTTGCGGTTGCTCGAGAAGGAAAACCGGCTGCTGAACCTGTCGGAGATTGGCTTCTCACCGGACAAGCTGGCGGTCATGCAGCAGCTCATTCAATTGTCCCATGGCATCATCTTGGTGACTGGCCCGACTGGTAGCGGCAAGACGACGACGCTCTATGCAGCGCTTAGCCAGATCAATGCGCCGGACAAGAACATCATCACCGTCGAGGATCCCATCGAGTATCAGCTTCAGGGCATCGGCCAAATGCAAGTGAATCCGAAGATCAACCTGACGTTTGCCTCCGGGCTACGGTCGATTTTGCGTCAGGACCCTGATGTCATCATGATCGGAGAGATCCGGGACCTGGAAACCGCCGAGATCGCCATTCATGCGTCACTGACCGGACATTTGGTGTTTTCCACCTTGCACACAAACGATGCCGCCAGCGCTCCGACTCGCCTGATCGACATGGGCATCGAGCCGTTTCTCGTTGCGTCGTCAGTCGTCGCCGTGCTGGCTCAGCGGTTGCTGCGGAAGGTCTGTCTCGATTGTCGACGCCCCTACCGTCCGAGCGACGAAGAGCTCATCCGGCTCGGGCTTCCCCTGACCACGATCCGTCCGACGTTCTATCGCGGCGCCGGCTGTGCGGCCTGCTCACAGACCGGATACCGCGGTCGCACCGGCATCTACGAACTGCTGTTGATGGACGACGACATCCGTCGCCTGATCGGTGCCAAGGCGGACTCGGCGGCGATCAAGCAGGCTGCCATCGCCAAAGGGATGGTTCCCCTCAAGCAGGAGGGCGCGGTCAAGGTCGCGCAGGGGGTGACCACCACCGAGGAAGTGATGCGCATCACGCAGCAGGACGTCGAACTGTAGCACACGGCCATGCCGGTCTATCAGTACAAAGGCGTTCGCGCCGATGGCGCGACAGCCAGCGGCCTTATCGACGCCGAGAGTGCCAAGGTTGCGCGGCTAAAGCTCCGCAAAGGCGGGATCTATCCGACTGATGTCGTCGAGCAAGGGCGGGGTCGCGACGGTGGGGCTGGCCCGGCGGTGCGCGCGCACTTGGTGCCGGGGCGCTCCACTTCGTTGTCCGTCCAGGAATTGGCTGTCGTGACCCGGCAGTTAGGCACACTGCTGGTGGCCGGCCTGCCGCTGGTAGACGCGCTCGGTATCCTGATCGAACAATCGGATAAGAAGGCCGTCAAGGGGCTGCTTGCCGACGTGCGAGAGGAGATCCGCAGCGGCAAGGCGCTCAGCGCCGTACTGGATCGGTATCCGCAGGACTTTTCTTCCCTCTATGTCCAGATGGTCCGCGCCGGAGAAGCCAGTGGTGCGCTGGATCAGATCCTCTTCCGGTTGGCCGATTTTCTGGAGCAGCAGCTCGCGTTGAACCGCAAGGTCATCAATGCGACCCTATACCCAGCCCTCATGCTGGTAGTGGGCGTCGTCGTCCTGTTCTTTCTGATGACGTTCGTGGTGCCCACCATCACCGCCGTGTTTGCCGATCTCAAGCAAGCGCTGCCGTGGCCAACGGTAGTCCTGATAGGGATCAGCCGGTTTCTTGCGGACTATTGGCTGCTTCTCCTGGTCGGGCTCGGCTTGGCACTGGGAGGTGCTCAGCGCCTTCTGAAGACCCCCGCAGGGCGTCTCGCCGCCGATCGGTTGCTGTTGAAACTCCCCCTGATTGGTGAGGTGGCGCGGATGGTCTCGATCTCGCGGTTGGCCGGCACGTTGGCGACCATGCTGGCAAGCGGCGTGCAATTGCTGGATGCCTTGGACATCGCCAAACGGGTGATGAACAACCGCGTGCTCGAGCGGGTGGTGGAAGAGGCCCGGCAGCACATCCGGGAAGGGCAGGCCATCGCCGAGCCGCTCAAGCGTAGTGGGGAATTCCCCTCCTTCGTCACGCACATGATCGCAGTCGGTGAAAAGAGTGGCGAGATGGAGGAGATGCTGCGGCGGATCGCCCAGATCTACGACGGGGAAGTGGACCGGGTTATCACGCGGCTGACCGCACTCCTGGAACCGGTGATGATTCTGATCATGGGCATCGTGGTCTTTTTTATTGTGGTGGCGATTCTGCTGCCGATCTTCGAAATGGGACAACTGGTGCGATAAGACAGCGCTGAAAGGACGCATCCAACAGACAAGACGGGTGGTTCAGAATGAAAGAGATGACAAGGTCAACCAGGATCTCTCTGACAGCACGTCTGGCGCCTCGCGCCTGGCTCTCTGTGAGCGGCTTTACCTTTATCGAGATCATGGTGGTCGTAGCCATCTTGGCCATCCTGGCCGCGTTGGTGGTCCCGCGCATCATGAGCCGAACGGATGAGGCCAAGCGGACCGCAGCCAAAGTCCAGATCCGCAACATCGAGGGCGCTCTGCAACTGTACAAGCTGGACAATGGTGTCTATCCGTCGACGGAACAGGGACTCAAGGCTCTGGTTGAAAAACCGACTGTCGGGGTAATTCCCAAAAAATGGAAGCCGGGGGGATACCTCCAGAAAATCCCGGAGGATCCTTGGGGTAATCCCTATAAGTATCTCAGCCCGAGCCCCCGCGGTGACTACGAGATTATCTCGTTGGGCACCGACGGTGAAGTCGGCGGCGAAGGCGTGAACGCCGATATTACCAATTGGAATCTGGACAAGGAATAGGCATGCGACTAGGGGCGTGCGGCGAAAGGCCGGGGATCTGCCGAGCAGGATCCGAGCCAGATCCTCTTGGTTCATCTGCCCCTCTCGATGCTGACCTCAGGTCGTTCACCCTTGAGAGCACAGCCGGTTTCACCTTGGTGGAAATGGTCCTGGTATTGTGCCTCTTGGGGATCCTGATGGCGCTGGTGCTTCCCCGCGCGGGCATCGCGAACCAGTTGCCGTCGACGACCCGCACTCTGGTGGCCGCGATCCGTTCCCTGCAGACGGCCGCCGCGGAGACGCAGAAGCCGTTTCGCCTCTACCTGGACCTCGACCAGCGCATGTATTGGGCGGTGATGCTCGACGGAGCCGAAGAGCGGACGCCAGTCGATCCTCGACTCGCCCGGCGCGAGACCTTGCCGGAGTCGATCAGATTTCTCGCCGTGACCACGCCGAGCCGGGGAAGAATCGAGTCGGGCCAGGCGTCCATTCAGGTGCTCCCGACGGGCAGGACGGATCCTGCGGCCATCGTGCTCGCCGACGAAGACCAGGACGTGCTGACGGTGAAGATTCACGCCATAACCGGCATGCTGCAGATTGTTGATCGCACGGCCGAGGACATGCCGAAAGAGCCGATTCCGGATCGGCTTCGCGTCCTAGTTCAGCCGCTCGTCGGGCTTACGGCCGGTTCAGTTTCAGTCTCCGGAGGAAAGCCATGACGAGAGCTGTGCTCAGCCGGCGGGATGAGGAGGGGTTTTCGTTCTTGGAGGTCATGATCGCGCTGGCGATCCTTGCCATCGCACTTCCCGTCCTCTTGGGACTGCGCAACCGAGACGTGGATTTGCACTTGCGGGCGCGCGGCCTTATGGCCGCAACGCTACTGGCTCAGGAAAAGTTGTTGGAGGCCGAGCTCGCCGGATTTCTGCCGTTGGGCGAGGTAAGCGGTGACTTCAGGGGGGTGCCGCTGGGATTTGAGACCGCTGCTGAAACAGGCGACCGGGCGCCGGGTTACCGGTGGAAGCGCATCGTCTTGCCCACCCCGTTGGATGTGGTGCGAGAAGTCCGCGTACAAGTGAGATGGCCGAGGGGCGACATCGAAGAAATGATCGAGGTGAGCACCTATGTTTTTCAGTCCCAGACGTTGTGACGATCAGCATGGGTTCACCTTGCTCGAAGTGCTCCTCGCGGTCGCGGCTCTGGCGACGATTGCGGCATTGGTCTTTGCTAGTCTTGCCTCCACCGTTCGTCTGGTAGACTCGGTCAGGGACGCTGCTGCGCGGGAGCACATGATCCGCAGCACGCTTCGGCTGATGGCGGACGAGTTGATGTCGGCCCAGCTTCATCCCTCATCGCCGTGGATCGGACAGAACGGACAGCAGAACGGTCGTCCCGCCGATGTGGTGGCATTTCTGTCTTCGAGGCAGATCAGAGCCCGGGAAGAAGCGGCCGAAAGTGAACTGGTCCGGGTGCTCTATACACGCGAGGGAACGCGCCTGATCAGGCTGGCTCGGCGCAATCTCTACGGCCCTGCTGACGAATGGCTCGAGCGCACCGATCTGGCGGACCACGTCGTCGGCTTCGATGTCCGGTACTTCGATCCCCTTTCCCGGAGCTGGGTGAACGAGTGGGACGGGCGGAACAGACGAACCCAACCGAAAGCGGTGGCGATCGAGTTGACACTCCAATTCGCGGAAGAGGACACGCGGATTATCAGAGAATGGATTACCGTCGGAGCGCAGTCGTGATGCTTGAGTGGTTTCGGTTACCCCAGGTCACGCGCGCCGCGGGGTGGACAGCGGCGCTGGGCGGGCTGGTCGCGTTCTTTCTGTTGGTCACCTTTCCCTATGATGCGTTGCAGGCGCGCCTCCTGGCAGAGGTGTCCGGCCGAACCGGCGCTGACATCGCCGCCGATCAATGGGAAATGCACTGGCCCCTCGGCCTGGCCTGGCGCGGGGTCAGCCTCGTGGTGGACGAGAACGTGCGGCTACAGATGGACGAGCTTCGGGTGACATTCAATGCGGCGAGCGCGCTGACCGGCCGCCTGGCTGCCGACATGGTCGCCTCGCTGCATGGCGACGCACCAGCCGGAGGCGGACGCGCGACCGTCCGGGTGACGGCGGACTCTTGGTTTGGCGCTGGTCCACTGTCCGTCTCGGGACGAATCGAACGCCTTCCTCTCTCCGCTTTGGGCTTTCCAGCCGTGCGCCGCGGGCACCTGAGTGTCGATTTCACTCAGCGGTGGGAACGGACTTCATCGGCGGGTGACACGGCGGTGCAGGAAGGAACATGGACTATCAACCTGGCGGACGTCTCGATCGAGCAGATCGTCTGGGGTCAGATCCGTCTTCCCTCTCTCACGCTGGCTCACGCCCGGATGACCTTGCAATGTCGGACCGCCGTCTGCCACATTCAGGAGCTGACTGGAGAGGGAGCCGACGGGTTTCTTCACGGTGACGGTCAAGTCACGCTGAGGCGGCCGTTCTGGGACAGCGCCGTGGCGTTGTCCGTCTCCGTGACGCCTTCTCTCGCGTTTGCGCAGCGCGCCGCTGCCTCGGGCCTGCCATCGGCGGCCGCTGGTGTTCCGATGAGGGTGTCCGTCGGTGGGTCGATTGCGCATCCGCAGTTGACAGTCTTGTAACTTGTCACAGCGCGCGCGTCACGCATTCTTCATGACGGTCTCATGATGGTCGCTGAGTGCATCGGGCTCGACTTGGGACGGACCGCCATCAAAGCGGTGCGGTTTCGTCGGGCGCTCAGCGGCCGGGAGTCGGTTGAATACTTCCACCAGCCGTTGCCGTACACGCTCGATCAAGCGCTGGAGCCGGCTCGCAAGGCCGCTCTTCTCCGAAAATTCCTCTGGCAGAACGGCCTCTATCACGGAGACCTGGTCACCGCCATCCCTTGCCAGGACCTCTTTATCCGCACCCTGTCGTTTCCCTTCCACGACGCCGATAAGCTGGCCCGGGTCGTGCCCTTCGAAGTGGAAAACCTGATTCCCCTCCCCTTGGAAGATGTAGCGGTTGGGAGCGTGGTCCTGTCGCCGGGAGCGACCAAGCCCGCGCGACACACCGGGGCGGCCTCCGAGGTTCTGGTCACGGCGGCGCCCAAGAGCGCGGTGGCGGATCACCTCAAGTTTCTGGCCGAAGCCAATCTCGATCCTGCCGCCATCAACGTGGATGGCTTGGCCCTGTTCTCTGTGACAGAATTTCTCAAACGGGAAGGCGCCGATGTGCCTGAAGATCTGGCCATCATCGATCTCGGCGCGTCCAAATCCACGCTCTGCCTGGTTCACCAGGGACGGCCCGTGCTCCTGCGCACGATCCCGTGGGGCGGAGACCGTTTGACGGCGGCCTTGGCCGCCCGATACGCCTGTTCATTCGCCGAAGCGGAGCGACGGAAACGGGACTTGGCCGCCTCACAGGTGGAGCCGTGGCTGGACCCACTGTTGAAAGACGTCCGGATGACCCTGCACGCGTTCGAGTCGACCACACGGACGCGAATCATGCATTGCTGGATTTGCGGTGGAGGCTCGAAGCTTCGGGAGATGAATGGCTACCTGGCCCGCCAACTCGAACTGGTTCCCGTCGGTCCCCGACAGGGATTCGGTGCCGATTGCCCGCGCGCGTTTTCCGTGGCTTTTGGACTGGCGATTCACCCGAAGATCGTCCGCCCCCGGTGGAAGCTCCGCGCTTCGCAGTCAGCGGTCGCGCTCGACCTGAAGCAGATCGCCGTGTCGGCCTCGGCGAAACCCGCTTCCGCCAGACGCGATTGGTGGCTTGCCGTAGTGGGAAGCCTCGTCCTCGGCGTGCTGGCGCTCGTCGATCTCTCCGTGCGGGTTTCGCTCACCGACACCCGCGTGAAGAACCTGAAAGCCGCGTTGCAGGCGCAGTTTCAACGGGATTTCGGCGGCGGCGCCGCGTCCGGCGACGAGCTGGACCAGGCCCGCGCTCGCCTGGAGGGCGTCAAGAAAGCCTTGCACGTGCTTGGCGGATCGCAGACGCGGGCGCTGTCGGTATTTGCCCAGGTCGTCAAACACGTGCCCCGCAGTCTGCCCCTTGCTGTGCGGGAACTGATTATCGAAGACGGGACTGTCCACCTGGAGGCCGAGACGGATTCCTTCGAGGCAGTCGAGAAAATCAAACAGGCGTTCGCGGCGTCGACGGCGTTCCGTGACGTCGCCGTCGGTGACACGCGGGTCGGCGTATCGGCCAAGCAAGTGGTGTTCAGATTGTCGTTCAAGGTGCAGCCGCTATGACGCGAACGCTCGCTCAACGCTGGAAGGCGCTTTCGCAGCGCGAACGGGTCGTGGTCGGTGTCGGGGCGGTCGTGATCGGCGCCGCGCTGGTGTTCGTCACTGTCGTCGATCCCTTGCTCGAGCGGCTAGATCGACTGGAACGACAGGCGGCCCGAAAGCAGCGCGAGCTTCGCGAGGTGGCGGCGCTTGGCGCAGAGTATGCCGCGCTGCGAGCACGCCTCTCGATGCTCGAGAGGCGGCTGCCGCCCCCAGAGGCGCAGTTTTCCCTCGTCGCCTTTGTGGAAGAGGCCGCTTCGCAGACCCGTGTACGCGAGCGCATCGTTGGCATGCAACCGCAACCTCCGACGGCGTCGCATAGCTATCAGGAAACGTCGGTGGATCTGCGGCTGGACGGGGTGTCTCTCTCCGACCTCTTAGCACTGCTAGTCGAATTGGAGCAAACCCCGTACGATGTCCAGGTCCGGCACCTCCAAATCAAACCCAAATATGATGCCCCGTACCTTTTGGAAGCTACCCTGCGCGTGGTCTCCCATGACAGGCCGCGATGAACGGGGTGTCGCCCTACTCCTGGCCCTGCTCATCCTGGCTCTCTTGGTCGCCCTCATTCTGGAATTCGACGCGGAAGCCAGGCGGGAGTATCGCGATGCGGCGGCCTTCCGGGACAACGTCAAGGTCAGTGCGTTGACCCAGGCCGGCATCCACGCCGCGCAGGCGGTCCTGTGGCGGGACCATCAGATGGAGAAGCTCGTGAACCAGCGATTCGACGCCCTGACAGACCTCTGGGCATTGCCGATCGTCGGGTATCAACTGGGAGATGGCGTGCTGTCCGCGCAGATCGAAGACGAAACTGGCAAGCTCAACCTGAACGAGCTGGCGAACGTCCAGGACTCCAAGCAACGCGACAGCAAACTCAAGCGTCTGAAACGATTGCTTGAACTGCTTCAGGTACGGCCCGAGGTGGCCGAGGCGATTGCAGACTGGGTGGATGCCGACGATGTGCCAGAACCCAACGGCGCAGAGAGCGCGTACTATCAAACGCTTCGGCCGCCCTACCTGGCCGCCAACGCCCCTTTGCAGACCCTCTCCGAACTCTACCTGATCAAGGGGATGACGAAGGAAATCGTGCAACGGCTGGAGCCCTATGTCACCGTGTACCCTCAGAACAGCGCGGACGGACGTGTCAACCTGAACACTGCCTCTTCAATCGTGATCCAAGCGCTTGATCCGCGGATTACGCCGGGAATGGCTGCCGAAATCGTACAAGGCCGTCCCTACCGGTCTCCGCAGGATCTCGACCGGATCAGCAGCTTCGAACCCATCGCTAAGGAGCTGCGCCTCTTGCAAGCTTACGATGTGAAGTCCACGTACTTCTCCGCCCGGATCGGCGTCACGGTCAACGACGTCACGAAGACCGTGGATGCTGTGCTCAGACGGGACGAATTGAAAGGGGCCAGTTCGGTTGTTTCATTCCGCATCGAATAACGGCGGCCGGCACTTCTCATCGACACCCCCGCCGCGTGAACCGGTGCTCATCCGCCTTTGTCCTTCTCGCGCCGCGGTTGACGCCTCCAAGCCGGACGTGATCGTTCGGCGCTCGCGCCCGTGCCGCGAGCCGCGCCGCCCGGCGTGCGCGCATACCGCTATGCCGCGAACGTCTCCTCCAGTTCCCCTTCCACCAGAGTGAGGATGGCCTCCCGGATCCGGTTCCGCAGCGCCGCAGTCAACTAATCTGCGGCCCCAGTTGGCTTCTATTGTCTTATTGTCTGTTCAATTGGCATAGACTGGCGCGTCATAGGCGTCTTTCTCCTCTGGTTTCGGCCCTCTCCAGGGCCGATTGTGGTGACGCCGGGAGGATACGCCTTTGAAGTTTCCACGAGAAGCGGGATCCCACCGCCTAGACCAGGGTCGTTTCGGTCTCCTGAACGGTCCGTTGCCTTCAATCTCACCAAGGCACGTCACGCGAGCAGGAAGCACTTTTAACAGTACCGTAACAAACCGGTCATCTGCCGTTGACAGGGCTCGATTACAACCCTGCCGTACCAGTTGCGAAGCTGTCGGCCAATCGTGTTGGCATGGCGTGCTACGAACGAAAGGAGAGTATTATGAGGAGTAGACCTCTGCGGCAGATGTTCGTCGCGGTCGTCTCGACCGCTCTGTGGGTCAGCATGGGAGCCCTGTGGGCTCTGGCTCAAGAACCTTCCCGTCCCTCGCAGCCAGCCGTGCAGCCGCCGATCCAGCCGACCACCGGCCTCCCTGTGCCCCAAGCGCAGCCCGTGGCCGACCAGCCGCAAGGTCCTGGCGCTCCGCCGCGGCCGACAGTCGGCCGCGGAACAGCTTTTGAAAGCACCCCGCTCGAAGACCTGTTGCTCGAGAAGGGCCTGATCACAATGGACGACTGGCTCAGGATCAAGGCTGAGGAGGAACGGAAGCGGTTCGAGCGCGCGGCGGAGGCCCAGTTTGCCGGGGCTCCGCGATGGTTCGAACGCATCGGCGTCAACGGCTATGCGCAGTTCCGCTACACGATGCGTTCGCAGAATAATCTGACCAACCAGCAAGGGGAGAGCTTCTCGAACAGAAATCCCCAAGACTTCTTCTTCCGCCGCATACGCTTGGTCTTTGAAGGTCAAGTCTCCGAGCGGATCGCGTTTTTCATGCAGTACGCGCTCGAGGGCGATGGCTTCGCAACATCGAACAATGAAATGGTGGATATGTACGGCGACTACTACCTCACGAAGGACAAGGTGCACCGCGTTCGGTTCGGCTTGCACCGGGTTCCCAACTCCTTTGACACCTACCGGTCCAGCAGCCAGCGGCAGGAGCTGGATCGGGCCGAGGCGATCCAGACCGGAGCCCCGGGTGAGCGTGACCTCGGCCTGGCGTACTATTGGTCGCCGAAGATCGCCCAGCAGCGATTCAACCGCTTGGCACAGTACCACAATGGGCCTGGCGACTATGGCGTCTTCGGCGTCATGGTGTACAACGGCCAGGGCCGGAACAAGTCGGAAGCGAACCGTGATAAGCACCTCGGGGCCAAACTGGCCTACCCGTGGGAGTTGCCCAATGGCCGACTGGTTGAAACGGGTATCTTGGGGTACACAGGAGAATTTGTGGTCGGTAGCGTCGGTGCGCTCACCAGCACAGCCGCCACGCGGTGTTCGAATCCGCTCAGGGGCAGTGGATGTCCCATCCACGATGAGCGGGTGACGGCCTACATCTGGTCTCCTCCGCAACCCTGGGGTGTCATGGCCGAGTACGTCATTGGTCGGGGCCCCGAGCGGGATGCCCAGGGCATCGTGCGCGAGCAATCGCTCCACGGCGGCTATGCGCAGCTCAACTATACCTGGCGCTACTCCGACGTCGGCATGCTCACGCCCTATGTCCGCTATGGCTACTACCACGGCGGCATGAAGAACTTCTTTGGCGCTGCCGCCGATAACACCATGTGGAATTTCGGCCTGGTGTGGGAGCCGGACACCCACCTGCGGTTGGTGTCCGAATATTCGATCCACGATCGGCTGGACACCTCCAATCTCCGGTACAACACGCCCCAAGAGGAGATCTACGGGCAGATGCTCCGGTTCCAGATTCAGTGGTTCTGGAACTGAGCCCCGGGCATGAACATGGGGACAGGCGCCCTTCGTGCTGGCGCCTGTCCCTTTCCATCCCTCTGTCCCTGCTGGCGCGTCATCCTGTGTTGTCCACGGACGGCTCCTCAGGCAGTCCTGTTGGCCGCGCGCCTTCGACTGACCATCGGACCGGCGCGCGGCACCGTGGGTCGCCTTCTGCCAAGCTGGTTCCCACCATAACGCGGCACTCGCCACGCATCTGTTCCGTCCGAGACTCTGGTCGCGCGGAGACAGCGGCGTGCGGCACCGTCGCTTCTACCGGGTGATGCGCATCCGCCAAGACGGACACCTCCGGGCGCATCCCTTTTACTCTTACCCTACCCGCAGTGGGATGAGTGGTGGTCCGGTGCCACCCACATTTCTACCCTCATCCGAAACTAATCGGAGGCCGAGACCCACGGTTTCCCTCGCTCATCTGGGACGAAGGGCGATCCTCTCGGCTCCATCCTCATCGTTCTCCTCTCCTGCAACACCGGTTGCACGCTGAAGAGCAACGGGTACCCGAGGGCGAGGAAGCAGGATTGACGCAGGGATGGTCACCTCATCAGGAGAGATTACTGTCGAATGAGTCTTCATGAACTATCGGCACACCCATGCAGCATGAAAATGTGCCGATCCGAGAGCTTCCTCATCATGGGGGAGAGGGGAGGGCGAGGGGCATTTTCAGCACAGGGTCTCCCCGGGGTGAAACGGTTGGGGTGAGATTTACTGGGAGCGGTCCTAACGAGAGGGACTCGAGGTGGGGCCGTTAGAGGCTGTGAGCCGATCGAGATCGATCACAAGGACCTTTCCGGGGTCGGGATAGCTCAAGTCGCGTCGTGATGAGTCTTGAGCAACTGCCTCCGCTGGTGTGAACCGTACCGCAAATCCCCCGGGTTTCAAAGATAGCAAGGGATCGTCCACCGGATCGATTTCATGAGCAAAGGCCTGACTATGGCCCATAACGTCAGCCGGGCGATTCCTGGCGTTCGCCAGAATGATATACACATGTTGGTCCTGGACAAACAGGCCTCCGGACGTGACCGCGAGACCGACATTGGTATCCGAGTACCGCCGGTAGAACGTGACCAGTTCTTGTGGGGATGCCATCGTGAGGGCATGGCTCAAGGGCGCAGCGAGCGTCTGAATCTCTGCCGATGAAAAGGCGGGCACAATCTCCGGCTGGCCGGTGACGAGGCTCAAAATGGGATCCCCGCGTTTTTGCACCCGAATCCCGTCAAGAATCCGTGCCATCTGAGCAGCAGGAATCGTAGCCGGATGGTGATGCCCCTGCCCGGCCTGGCGATCCACCCGCAACTGGATCGCGGTGAGCGGATCTTGATAGACAGTACGCGGCGGGGGCAACGATTCACAGCCGACAAGAACGATTCCCAACAGGACCGAGCCAAGGGTGAAAGGGGACCAGATGCGGCTCATTGGTTTTCCTCCTTTGGAGACTGGCACCGTTCCCCACGTCTGCGGGCGCCCATTGCCTGCGCAAAAGCGACTGGTCCCCAGTCTGACCCCGGTTGGAAAGGGGACAGGCGCCAGAAAGAAGGGTGCCAGTCCCCATGCGGCACTGGCTGCACCATGCGGTGGGAGACTATACCAGAATTGTCTGCGGAGGGAACACCCCCAGCTCGAGGCGTTCCCTCCGTGCAGTAGGGGTCAGTTCGAATGGGAAGGCACCGAGGCGGTGATGGTCTCACCGTTCAGGAGCGTCAAGTTCTTCGCGATCATACCTGGGGGGAGCGGGACACTCTTCGCCTTCGCGACCGTCTCCTGCCCGTCCCGGCTATTCACAAACCGGAGGAACTCGCGAAGTTCAGGGTCGAACTTCGACTCTGGATCCTGATTCACATAGAGGTAGAGATAGCGACTCAACGGATAGGCCCCGGTCGCAACTGTGTCAGGAGTCGGGCTGACAAACAGCCCTCCCGCGTGGCTGGCAAGCGGCACGGCCCTGACGGACGAACTCTCGTACCCGATCCCGCTATAACCGATGCCGTAGGGATCCCGGCTGATCGCCAAGATAACCGAGGCTGAGCCAGGCTCTTCTTTCACCGACTCCTTGAACTCGCCACCCTGCAGGACCACCTCCTGGAAAAACGCCTGGGTCCCCGACCGCTGGTCCCGCCCATAGAGATGGATCGGCGCGTGTCCCCAGCCGTTGTTCAGGCCGAGCTGGCCCCACGTCGCAATGTCCTGCGCCCCTCCCCTCTTGCGGGTCTTCGAAAAGATCGCGTCCACTTGATCGAGCGTGAGGCCGGAGAGGGTTGAATCCTTGTGCACGTACACAGCGACCGCGTCCGCAGCGATCGGGAATTCGAGTGGATCGTAGCCATACCGTGCCCGGAAGGCTTTGAGCTCGGCCTCAGAAAGCTTGCGCGACGAGGCGAGGATCGTCACCTGATCCGCTCCTTCATGCCCTTTCCTTGCCTTGTCCCCGCGCCGCTGGTCCGAGTACCCAATGACAAACTCCCGGATTCCGGCGGAGGACCCGCCCCCCTCGACGGCGAATTTGACATCGGGGTACAGACGGCTGAACTCTGCCGCCAGCTGGATCATCAGCGGCTGCATGGTATCCGAGCCCGCGATCGTGATCCGGCCGGACAGCCCGTTCGTCGGGGTATAGGAGACCAATGTCTGATCAACAGACGGCTTCTCCGTAACGCCGTTCAGTTCGGCTCCGATTGCTGCCCCTGTGATGGCAAGCCCGCCGAGCGCGACGACGCTTACAGCTACGCTAAGCTTCAGCCGCCCCCATTGGCCCAAGTGCTCATGCCGAGTTTCCGTGGGTGTCATCCTCATAACCATATACAACCCCTCCTGTTGGTGATAGGCAACCCCTCTTGATCGGTCTTTACTTCTCTATGAAATCTACGCCAACTCTACCGAATAAAGATTTCACTGGTATGACCGGCATGTTACAGGATTGTAAATTTTGGCCGAGGCCGCGCTCGGTCTCGGGGGCCCGGTGAGGGGTGCCAGGTTCTGAGTGGCCTTCTTTGTGGGATCCAGGGAGAACCCAGTCTTGATGACCACCCCCTGCCCGTCCCGACGGTTGATGCCCTTCAAAAACTCTTTTGCGCAATGGGTCGAACTTCGCGTTGGACGCTTTGTTGACATCGAGGGAAACAAACCGGCTGAGCGGGTACCAGCCGTTTGCGATCGGTTCGGTGGTCGGCTCGACAAATGGCTTCCCGTCGTCCTCGGCCAGAGGGACGATTCGGAGCATGGACGAGGGTAGTCAATCCCGGCATGGCCGTCCCAAGGGAGCTTTGGCCAAGGCCAAGATGACTGAAGCGGCACCGGGCTGCTCTCGGACTTGAGATTTGATCTCCGTGTCGCAGAGAGCGAGTAGCCGGGCACAACTTCCCTTGAGCGCCTGCTTCGATCTGCCTCCCTCCACTCCGATTGTGATGTCAGGATGCCGACGCATAAATTCGACGGCGAGCCGGCTCAATAGCGGCTGCATGGTATCGGCCCCATGCAATCGTCATTCGCCCGAGAGTTCGGCTTGGGGAGTGTAGGGTTCGATCGCTAAGGCAACATTCAGCCTCACTTGCTCCCAGGTCGGTTCACATAGCCTCGCTGTCGCACCAAGAACTGCCGTCATTAAACGCAAAACGGCTGAAGAGCCTGCCTTTGAGAGAGCCAACGACCAGAGTGACAGCATACCCTGCTGAAGTCTCGTTGCTGGCGGATACCGCTCCTTGTTGAGCGGAATGACGAAGGCATTATTCGGCATGACGATTTGCCATGAGCGGGTTTCGCGCTGAGAGCAACGGTGTGACAACCATGTTGATCCCGACTGGCTCCCAGCACTCCGCCTCGCATCGTAGGTTGATGCGCCCTTTGCGGAGGAAGGAGGGATGACCCAGGAAGGGATGTCGTGGGACACGCAGCGAAGCGAGCTGACCGCCGGCGTTATTCTTTCTCCACCAACTGCCAGCCCATTTTGCGGAGGCACCGCTCAGTGGCTTCGAGAAGCATCAGGCGGATGCCCTGCTGAAGCTTGGGATCGCGGAGCGCGTCGCCTTCGCATTTGTTGTAGTCCTGGGCGAAAGCGTCTTTCGGTTTGTTGGGGTGGACCCATTCCGCTGAGCTGCAGGCCCCCATCGTCAAAAGTAGGGGACAGACCAATGCCACAGCGAACCGCAGGATGTCCTTGCGCTGACGGAGAGGCATGCCCATGCGGAGCAGAAGATAAACCGAATGGACAAGTCGAATCAAGCGCCGACGGATAGGCGAGCGACAAGCAGTGTTGAGGAACGAGAAGTTAGTAACCAAGCTCGTCTCGGCCTTTTCCTTCCCCAATCGTAGGGCCGTTAGGTCTAAAGCAGGATCAACAATTTACCTCGTCATCCCTTGCGGTCCGATGTTCAACTCTGCTACCGTTCAGCTCCACACGGCGCTCGGCAAGGAGGAATCCCGTGAGTCCCTTAGACAGTTTGATCCTCGAAGCCAAGCAAGCCATTCTTGACGAGCAGCACAAACGGTTTCAGGCTCTTCAGCGGGAAGGTCGATGGCAGGAAGCGATGCAACAATTTTACGTCACACTAGCCTGTGCCTCGGACCTGCTCAATGAATCACTCCGCGTACTTGAGTGCGCGTTGAATCGCTACCGCGAACGGCAACAAGGACATTCGTCCTCACCTGCCCTTCCCCCTGGTGATTCGACCTCCCCCTGACGAGGTCTGACAAACCACGGGCTCCACACACACCAGCGCACCGTACAAAGCAAATCGCCAAATCGCACAAAATCTGACCACGAGAGGGCCTCGATCTCCTCCCGAATCGTCTCTCACAGTAGCCCTTCGAGTATCCCTTGGGCGGTCCAGTGGTAGGTGACGGGCAGGCACCGGCGGACGGCACGGGAGAGGCGCCCCTCCCCTGTTCTACTCTCAAAAACGTGTACACATGCACACAGTGTTCTTCCTGCGCCGAACCGTCTCGATGAAAAATGACCAATGACCAGAGTCACGTTCCCATGCCTGGTCAGTCGGAGACCTCACCTGGCAGCCCGGCACACGGTTAAGGCGGCTCTCGAGAACCTGATCAAAAGGATCCTGGACGCGATCGTGCCGCGCGATCAGACGGCGTGAACGATTGCAGTGGAAAATACTGGGAAAATAGGGGGCAGCCCACAGCAGAAAGCCCTCCTTCGCCCTCGTGCTCGCCCACGGCTTGGGAGGGGCTGGCTGATGTCGTTGAGAGTCCGATTGGCCACTCGCACGGCTGATGAACGCCTCTCTTCCTCCTAGGACCCCCAGCCACGGAAGAGGGAGATCGTCATGAAATCAGGCCATCATCGTCCGGCTGTACGAGGCGGATCGGCGCCTACACCGAAGCCCTGCCGCCGGCTTCCGATGTCCGGCCTGTCGGCGCGATGTGAGGGCGCTGGTTTGCACGTCGCTTCGAGCGGCAGCCGCTCGCCGTTCGCCTGGCTGTGCTAAGGCTGTCTCCACGAGCTGGAACATCCGCACTCCAAGCTGTGAACACGCGATCACAGGAGCCACCGATGCTCACCGCTCAGCATGCCCATGTCTGCCCGTTCTGCCACCGCTGGCACGCCTGCCGAGACTGGCAGGAACGCGGGCGAGGGCTGTTCTCAGTCCATGCGGCCATCGCGTGTGATGACTGCCCAGAACAAGAGACGACCATCGGTCGGGGGCTGCGGCCAGGCAGCCATCTCCAGCCCATTGTGAACACCGTCAAATCCCCCGTTCCAGGTGCATGACACCCTGGGCCTGATGGCTCGACGCGTTCAGGCGGAGCCGTGGAGCGCCGACTTCGAGCGCGAGATCGTGACCCAGATATTCCCCGACCTCATCCAGCCGTTGAAAGGGGGCACCAACTCCCGCGACGCCCGGCTCGGCAGCCCGCGCACCAAGCAGTGGCTCATGGCCGCCGGCATCGCCGCCGGTGCTCCGTCAGTCGTGATGCCCATGCAGACGGTGCCCGCCACACCCGTTGCACAAGCCGCCGCCGGTCTCACCCCCTGGCTTCCGGCACGGCCATCCCAGGCGCCGAAGGGCTGCTCGACTGGAGAGACAGCATGAAGAGCGTTACAGACATGGTCTGCATTCCGTGTTGAGAGCACGAACCCACAGGACGGCCAAGGCTGCCCAGGAAGCAGAGGAGAATGCTTCTTAAAGAAGATCACTTGTCCGCTGAAACGTCATGTGAATCCCAACACACACGATGCCGCCGCGGGTAAGGACGCGCAATCTCGAAGAGAGGATGGGGATGGTCGGATTGGGATGGCGGGACTGGGGCGTTTGGGCTTACAAAGATGATCGTGTGGGGGTTCTGCGCTCACCCCAACCCACCCCCAACCTACGAGAGAAAGAGGGAATCATTGCGTTATCGACGAGCAGATGTGGCGGAGGAGCCTATTTCTTTACTGTCAATCTTACCGAACGGAAACGAACGTTGCTGGTGGACTATGTGGATGTACTGCGCGAGGTGATACAGGAGGTCAAGCGCAGGCATCCGTTTCACATTGATGCGATGGGTTCGTCGAAGAAAAGTCAAAGAGAAGGGGTCGGGAGTCATTTCTTCGGATGCTTGAAAGCGCTCATGCCAAACAATGACGCCAGACCCGATCCTTTATCTCCTCGACCTAAGTTTGCAACCAATAGAAATCCACTAGAGGAATGTTTCTCTACGAGGCTAGCTCGACACGTAGCTGACTACATACCAGAGAGTTCTCACTGCTTGGAATGGGTAACGGTGGGGGTGGCGAGATGCTCAAGGTCTTTCACAGACTTATCCAATGCCTTGAGTCGATCGCGCAGCTCAGCCTGCTCAGCCTTCAACGAGGTGATCATCGCTTCTTCAAACGTCTGGATGGCGGCATGGAGGCGGGTTTGTTCTCGCTGTAAGGCTTCATATCTGGTTTTCACCTCTCCCAACGCCTGCCGCACAGCCTCGAGTTGCTGTCGCAGGTCTCTCATCTCGCCATGCAACGCAGTGAGTGTCACTATCTGCTGCTTGACATCGTCGAGCGTTTTCTGCTGCCGGTCTTCGTACGCTTGAAGATCCTTGAGCTTAGCCTGAATGGCGCTGACAGCCTGCATCTGGTTCTTAATCTCGGCAAGGGCCTGTTGTTGCTGCTTCTCTATCGCCGTCCGCCTTGCATCCAATTCGCCCAGCGCCTTATCGAGCCGTTCGTTCACATGGGCACGCGTCGCCTTTAGATCACTGGTCAGTTCTTCTCGTAAGGCCACTAGATCACCATGTAAAGCGCAACCAATGGTGCTCAGCATTAATACGGCTGGCAACAGCGGTGTTCGACACCACTGCGGCAAAGAAGACATGTCGGCGCTCCCCTTGGAGAATGGTTTCCAAGCGTCTACTTACGTGGCGGCGGTATTGTATGCGTCTGCAACTTCTTGTCAAGCAGCAAAACAAGTTTGAGGTTGGACAATCGGGTTAGAGCAGCGAGCGTACAGTGGCTGTCGGTGGGCTGTGAGAGGGATGAAGTTGCGGTGAAAGTGACACCGCCCCCTCATCAGCACAAGAAATTGCGTTATTCCGCCGGCATGACGAATGACCGCGTCGGTTCTGCTGATAGCAGCTCTCATCATGCTCCCGACAGAATTGACGTTCTTTGCATAGAAGGCAATAGTAAGTCTGTCAAGCAGCCATCAAGTTCTTCAATTGGGCAAGATAATTCCAGACGGCTTTCGCTCGTTTGATCCTCACACCAGGTTGTCCTCCTGCATTCCACGCTCGCCACAGTGCTCCTCGATTACAACCCTCCTTGGGGCAGGCCCTTCCGACGGTCCACATCGTGCGCAAGCGTCTGGGTGGTGTCCCTCTTCTCGTGGAAATTTAAAAGGCGTATCCTCCTGGCGTCACCACAACCGGCCCTGGGGAGGGCCGAAACCAGAGGAGGAATACGCCTATGAGCAACCAGTCTACGCCGATTGAGCGCGCAATGGAAGCCCAATGGGGACCGGATCGGTTGACCGCCGCGCTGCGGGACCGCATCCGGGAAGCCATCATCACCTTGGTGGAAGGGGAACTGGCCGAAACCCTCGCAGCCCAGCGGTATGAGCGCACGCCCGGGCGGCGTGGGTACCGGAACGGCAGCGAGGTGCGCACGATCACGACCGGCTTGGGGGCCGCCACCGTGGAAATGCCCCGAGGGCGGCTGCGGCAGGGGGACCAAGACGTGGAATGGCGGAGCCGGCTGTTGCCGCGGTATGAGCGCCGGGCCCGGGCCGTGGACGCAGCGCTGCTGGGGGCCTACCTGACTGGGGCGAACCAACGCCGCATCAAAGGGGCGCTGGCCCCGTGGCTGCGCGGGGCGCCCGTGTCGAAGAGCGCGATTTCGCGACTGGTCGGCCGCATCACGAGCCTGGTCGCACAGGGACGGACGCGCTCGGTGGGGGAGGAGCGGTGTGTCTCTCGGTACCTGGATGCGCTGGTCCTGCGGGGGCGCGTGGCCCAGCACGTGGTGAGCGCGACCTCTTGCTCGGCATCAGAAAGCACGGAACGCGTGCATCCCTCAGTTTTCTGATTTCTGGCAGAGCAGACGGGGAGGGGCTGCGGTTAGTCGAAGAGTTCGACGAGGGGGAGACTGAACCCCGGCAGGAGCGGCGTGGTGAGGATGTCGCGGGCTTCCGTCGAGAGCTCGGCCGTGCGGACGTACTGCTGGCCACTGAGCCGGAGTACTTTCACCGTCTTCAACTCCGGGTCCACGATCCAGTACTCCTGGACCCCGAAGCGCTCATACAATTTGCGTTTGGTCACTTCATCCCGTTTCCGAGTGGCATCGGAGACGATTTCGACGACGAGGTCCGGAGAGCCCTTGACGTTGTCCTCGGTCACGATCGCCGCCTTCGCCGTGGACACGAACAGGATATCCGGCTGGACTACGTCTTCGTCGGACAAGATGACGTCACAGGGAGCATTGAACACTTCCCCGAGTCGGCGTTGGTGAACACATGTCCATAATGCGGTCACGAGATTGCGCGAAACCCGTTGGTGCTTCGTACTCGGTGCAGGGGTCATGTAGTGATCTCCCTGGATGAGTTCGTGCCGTTTCCCGTCGTCGGGAAAGAGGAGGTAATCCTCGTAGGTGAGCTTGGTGGAGCGGGGTTCAGTGGACATGCGACCTCTCCGCTGTGGGCTGTGCGGTGATCCTAGCAGAGCGGTTGGCAAAGCTCAACCTGTTCAGCGCTGAGCGGAAGGAGCATCTCAGAGCCCAAGGATGTGACATTCGCTAAGCCGTCGTCTCTGCGAAAGCGTGACTCCAAAAGCTTTCAGCCTGGTATGCCCGCCTTCGCGGGCATGACGTGAAGAGCCGGAGTTTCTTTGCGGTAACCACTGGGGCCAACTATTTTATGCTCCCCGGTCGTAACAAGGTCGACCATGAGATCACCGAGCCTCCAACGAGGGCTGCAGCCGAACCAGCTTGGCGTCGTTCGGGTCGAGAATGATGTCACTGAGTCCCCTCAGGAGCGGGACGCGGTGGTCAAGGCCGTAGCGCACACAAATACGTCGACCGTGGTCCACCTCGATCCCTTGGGCTGCAGCTTCCTCAGCATCGAGGATCACGGCCCGTTCGGCAAGTACGAGACCCGTAGCGCCTTCGACATTCTGGGTAACCTGGTCAAGGTCACCGATCCGCGGAAGAACACGGTGCTCGCGCAGCAGTACGACCTGCTGAACCACCCGATCCACCGCTCCCAGATGGACTCCGGCGAGCGGACCATCCTGCTCAGTGCCGCTGGCAATCCCACCAAGGTCTGGGACAGCCGCGCCCATCTCATCGAGACCGAGTACTACGATGATCTCAATTGGCCCACCACCCTCTGGGTGACGGAGCTGAAAGCCAAGAAGAAACGTCTCGCCGAACAAACTATCTACGGCGAATCCCAGCCGCAACCCGAACAACGCAATCTCCGCGGCCAACGCTATCAGCCATACGACGGCGCGGGCTTGATGACCTTTGAGCAGTACGACTTCAAGGGCAATCTACTGACCAGCAAACGCCAAATCCTGGAGGACTACAAGCACCCGGTGGACTGGAGCGCCTCGCCTCAGCCCGTCTTCATGGCCGATCCGCCGTGGGCCGCATCAGCCAAATATGATGCCCTGAACCGCATCCAAGGGAGCGTCACGTCGGACGGCAGCCGAACGTTGCCCACTTACAATGAAGCCAACCTCCTCAAGAGCCTCCGCGTCACGCTGCGCGGCGCCGAGACAACCACCCTCTTCTGCAGGACATCACCTACAACGTCAAGGGCCAGCGTGAGCGGATCGTCTATGGCGATGGGGTCATCACCGTGTATCAGTACGATCCGGCGACCTTTCGCCTGAGAACCCTCACAACGTACAAGTCCCCCTCTCCTTCTCCTCTCCCCCATAGCGGACATCGATCAGTCGGTTAGGGTTGGCACCTGGGGTCCTCCTGGATCAGCCACAGCGCCGGACCGAGCCGTCGTCCGGCGTTCGGCGCACTCCTCGCACGTGATAGCGGCATGGCCCGAGAACAGACCCCACCCGCGTTCCTGCCAGTCTCGGCAGGCATGCCCGCGGCGGCACAACGGGCAGACATGGGCATGCCGAGCGTTGAGCATCGGCGGCTCCTCTGATGGTGTGTTTGTCGAGTGGCATGAGGATGTCGCAGCTCGTGGAGACAGCCTTGGCAGAGCCAGGCGAACAGCGAGGCGGCTGCCGCTCGAAGCCGGTGGACAACTGCGCGCCGACGTGACGCCGGCAGGCTGGCCGGAGCCAACGCGATTGTGATCGGTGAAATCCAGCAGTGGGAAACCGAGCAACAAGATGGCGTCAGCCGCGTGTCCTTATCCCTGCGGATGATCGATGTGGAGACGGGCTTGCTGCTCTTCAAGGGAGAAGGGTTTGTCACCGATGCGACGGACGATGATCCCGAAACTCTGGCTCGGAAAATTGTACACCGAGTTCTCACGCGCTTCGGGGCGAAGACGGGTATTCTCGGCAGCGGAAGGATCGGTGTGAACTGGGAACTGCGCGAAGAGGCTGGCTCGCACTATTGCCTGGTGCGAGAGATTAGAAGCGGCTCTCCGGCCGAGCAGGCTGGACTCAGAGTCGGGGATATGGTCGTCTCGTGCAATGGTTCATCGCTTGCCCAGGTGAACAACGAGCGCGAGGCCAAGCAATTGTGTCGGGTCGCCGCTGGCCAGACGCTCTCGCTCGAAGTCAGACGTGGCAACCAGCATGTGCTGATCGTGGCGACCGCGGAAAAAACGCGCGGGACTGTAGGGTTGCCTAGGCGTGAAATCGTCTTTACTGTACGCCGAGGAGCACCGGAAGTGGTTATGCGGCCAGCTTCCTATTACCTGAGAAAGGAGGAACACTATGCTACGACAAGCTCTGGACGTTAAGGTCCGGAGATGGCTTGGAAGGATTCCTTAACTCCTTGTGTTCGCCTCGCTGGGAATGGTTAGTCCTGCTCGAGCTCAGGGTGCTGTCGCCGTGCCAACGATCCATTTGAGTCAGCGCGTCTTCCAAGCCGGCCAGTCGTAGGCCGTCTACGTGCTCGTGGAATTTGACCTGACCGTGGTAAAAGCACCGCCCGCCTAGTCCCGGCCTCTTCTGAACCTCACCTTAGTGCTCGACCGGTCCGGATCGATGGTGGAATGCGGCAAACTTGACTATGCCAAGCAGGCGGCAGGGATCGTGATTGATCAGCTCGGGCTAACCGACCTGCTAGCGGTTGTGGAGTACAATGATCGCATCTGCGCGCTGTGGCCATCCTCGCCTGTGGAAGCCCCGACCTTGCTCTAACAACGGATTGCCAGCTTGTACCCGCGCGGCAGCACCAACTTCACTGGGGGGCATGCTGCAAGGCGTGGAGCAGATTCTTGCACACCGTAAGCCTGAAGCCGTTAACCGGGTTCTGTTGCTCACCGATGCTCCTGTCAATCAGGGCAAGACAAAGGGGATGGACAAGACAAAGGGGTCGGGAATCATTTCTTGAGTGTGTGTCTGTGCTCAATTAAGAAAGACTTCCGCCCCCTCCTTTTTCTTCCGTGCAGTTTGGGCCGCCGCCAGTAGCTGTCGGCCGCTCAGCCCTGCATTAGGTCTAGAAGAAACGCGATTCGCGCTGAGAAAAAGGGGGCATTCTCCTTTTCCATTGTCCACCCTGGCCACTTTGCTAGTTTCCCCGCATGCCTCGCACGGCCCGTGCTTCGGTCGGCGGGTTCTGCTCTCACGTGATCAGCCGCGGGAATGCGCGCGCGGAGGTGTTTCGGAAGCCTGAGGAGTCCGCAACATTTCGTGAGCTCCTCCCGAAGGGGGCCGATGGTGTGCTGATGCGAGTCCTAGCCTCCTGTGTGATGCCCAATCACTGCATCTCGCTATCTGGCCTCGGGGTGAGCGTGATCGTCGCCAGTTCATGCCATGGCTGCTGACGTCCTATGGGCGCCGTTACCATCGGCACTATCAGTCGAGTGGGCAGAACTGGCAGCGCCGGTTCACAGCGGTTCCCAGTCAACAAGATAAGGATCTGTTGACCGTGCTTCGGTCTATTGAGCGCCATCCACTGAGGACGGGACTGGTGGGCCGGGTGGAAGCATAGCGGTGTTTGAGTGTGCGGGAAGGAGAGCGGTGGAGACATGGCTGTATCGGGGCCCGGTGGAGCGGCCATGCGAGTGGCTGGCGCCGGTGAATGAGCCAATGATGGAGGCTGAGGAGCACAGTGCAGGATTGTCTCCATCGAGGGAAGCCGTTTGGGGAGGTTGAGGAGACCCTGCTGGCCGCTCATGCTGATTTTGTGCGGGCCCGCGCCTCGCAGGCGGGCAATTCGGTGCAGATGCCCCATCCAGAAACTACGGTTGAAGAAAAGGGTCGGGAGTCATTGAACTGTCAAGCCTTGGGGAAAATGACTCCCGCCCCCTCTATCTCGCCTGACCAGCCGTGCACATCCAGGTGCACAAGACGGTCCCATGCGTTGCAGACTGATGGTGTGCGTGATAGAAGGCGTGTGCCACTATCTGGGCATAAACTGCCCCGCTCAGCAGCAGGCAGAGCGTCAGGCCCAGGGCAAGAGCCCGCAGCACGGTTGGCTGCCGAATCGCGCTCCACATGATGCGGGGATACTAAGGAAAATGCCGCGGCTCGTGTCAAGATCACCCAATAAGCGCTCGTACCGGGGGGCTACACGTGCCAGGCGGTTGTTCTTCCCAGGGCATCGAACGCTCGGGCTGTGGCCGCGGTGCGGTTCTCGACGCCGAGCTTTTCAAAGATCCGCTCCAAATGTTTCTGTACCGTTCGTGGGCTGATGCTCAGAATCATGCCAATCTCCGGGTTCGATTTGCCCTCGGTGACCCAGAACAGGACCTGCGCTTCTCGGCGATGCAGACCGAGCTGTTCCAGAATCTGGATCGCCGCCTGCTCAGACTGCTCTTCGACTACCAGGAGCGATCGGTCCGCACAAGGGATAAGGCGGACCACTAACCGGCCACCGTCTTTCTCAATGACATAGGGCGCAATGGCAGGCGGCACGTGGGTGGCATCGTGCAACCAGGCCTTCTGCTGTTCGATCCACTGCCTGAGCGTTGCCGGAAGGACGTCTATCAGGGCCGTTCTGCTGCAATAACTCTGGAGCAGTCTCCAAGCCGCTGGCGTTGCCCACAAGATCTTCCCTTTCTGATCAACTTCGAGTGCGGCCTGGTGCTGGCCATCGACGAGCTGCTGCAACGCGGCAAGCTGTCCGTGTAAGCGGGTGAAGGCTTCGGCGTTCCGAAAGGCCTGGGTCAGGTGCGGATGCAGCAGATCCAGTAGAAGTCGGTCACGCTCGTCAAAATCCTTCCCTCCGCGATTGAAGGCAAGACCAACCACCAGAGAGTCCGTAATCGAGAGGGCAAAAGCCATTTGATGCTGATGGCCACAGGTCGAAAGAACTCGTTGTAAAGATCAGTTCGCTGCCAGTGGCGGGTTGAAAGAAAGTCAGAGATCTTGTGGGTGGTCTCATCCCCAGTGCGTGGTAATGAGTAATAATTAAGGGGTGCTGGTGCATAAACTTGGCGAAGACCTCGAGCTGCTGTGCCCCGAAGGGCTCCTCGGGCCAATGCGTGCTGGCAATATACCGGGAGGCCACATCGGCTTCGGTATAGGCGCTCAGATCATGTGAGACAAAGATTGGGAGCCTTTGAAGAACGTACTGAATCAGGGCTTCCTGTTCACGAAGTGCGTAGAGACCGATCAGGAACTCGAAGAGGTATCGGGCCTGTCTCCATCCCAGCCGCTCCATCTTGCAGACCCGCCCATTTCAGGATGGCGCGAAGTCAGTACGCAACTTGGCGCATTGATCGTACTCCGCTGACTTGCTACTGATCAAGCCATAGAAACGTGGCTATGGTCAAGCGGTGTAGACCGATTATGGCGCTGGCTCGGCTTTTTTAGTCGCCTGCTTAACTGTCACACAAGTGGGCGATACGATATTCATAACGAGCAGCTTCAGGGCGAGGGGTCAGCGCCAGAGTGCGGATCTGATGGATCTCAGGCCGGACATGATTGAGCTGCTCAAGTTCCTGCAAGAAGAAGATTGCCATCACGACCATCGTGCTGGTGAGGCGCAGATAAGCGATCAAGGAGAGAAAGAACGCTGAGTTGCAAGAGGTGTCGTATGAAATCCTTGCATGCTCGGAACTGCTCTTGCTGGGGCCTTGCTTGTCCTCGCATCCGGGAGCCAGCACACCAGTCCAAATCGAAGAAAGGGGTCGGGAGTCATTGTTTGGTATGAGCGCTTTCAAGAAATGACTCCCGACCCCTTTATCTTGGGCTGGCTGGCCGGCGGAGTGAAATGACCCCACACACGCGATTGCCCCGTCCGACCTCGCCGGAACCGCCCACTTCCGCCGACGGCCCCAGGCTGATCCAACACGTTCAAGAACACGTGCGGAGAGAAGCCAGCTCCGCCCTTTCGTGTGATGAAATCCGTCAAGACACGTTCCGCCGCCACCTTGCGCCTGACATATTCCGACTCCGTGCGGATCAGTGGAGCCAGAAACGGCATCGCAACCGTTGCAGTCAAATCCCTGCCGGTTCGGACGCCGAGCACCTTCACGTCCTCTCCAGAGTCCGGAAATTCTTTCTTAAATGAACGGCTGTTCAAAAACTGCTCGACCTGGAACACCAGGCACTGCGTTGGAGTCGGCGGCGCGCACCCCCGGTAGTTGAGGTGTCATAGGCTACCGCCTCCCGCCGCCTCTCGGTCACGGACCGCAGTTCCTCCGGGGCCGGGCGCAGCTCGCCTGGCACTCAAGATCTGTGAGGGGGTTTGATCCTGGGGCAGATGCGTTTTGAACCATGTGTACGCCGCCCGTTCGACGATCTCCTTCACCAGGATGGACTTGTTCTTCCATTCGAAGGTGGCCCGGTCGCCTATGACTAACCGCCTCGGGGCAAACATCGAGCCTCCTCCGAATCGGCAGGCCACCTGTCCCGTCACCAACATCCCTTGTCGGCGTTGAAATGGAGCACCCGGCCGCAGGTCTTGAGATAGGCCTGCGCCAGTTCTAGCGCCACGGATTCCATCACGGCGTCGCAGATCGAGTCGGGACAACCCAATCTCGTTCGCTCCACGATCTCCGTCACGTCCCCCGCAGGAGGAATCCGAGAAGACTCGAGAATCATCGGCACAATCATGGCGCCATGTCGTCCATATCTCCGCGGACACTCGCCTCCGGGCCCTCGACCCAACTCACGTCACACCTCGGCCAGCCACGCGATCGCCGTCCCGGGCCGTTCTCGGTGAAGACGATGCAGCCCGGCTGTTCTGGCTGCCTCTACCGCCTCCTCGAATTCCTCGGGGGTAATTCTCCGGTCCAGCGGCGGATAGGCGAACGCCTTCCAGCAAGGCCGATACTGATCCATGATGTTGACGTAAGTGTCCGTTGAAATCTCTTCCGCGAGGAAACGCATAATCGCCGCGGTGCCGGCAAGCCCGCCAGGGAGCACGAGGTGGCGAACGAGCAGGCCACGGACGGCGAGACCCCGTTCGTCGATCACCAGATCACCGGTTTGCCGATGCATCTCCTTGATCGCGGCCTTGGCGATCTCGGGATAGCCGGGCACCTTCGAGTACTTCAATCCCGCTTTGGCGTCGGCATACTTGAAATCGGGCAGGTAGATATCGACGATCCCCTCCAGCAGCCGGAGCGTCTCCACATCATCATAAGCGCTGGTGTTGTAGACCAACGGAATCCGAAGGCCTTTCTGCGCCGCCAGCAGCAGCCCTTCCAGGATCTGTGGGACCTGGTGCGACGGCGTGACGAGGTTGATGTTATGGCAGCCCTGCTCTTGAAGGTTCAGCATCATCTCGGCCAGCTCCTGGGCCGAGACCTCCCTCCCTTCCCGCAACTGGCTGATCTCGTAGTTTTGGCAGTAGACGCACCGGAGGTTGCAACTGGCGAAAAAGATCGTACCCGATCCGTTCCAGCCGCGAAGCGGTGTCTCTTCCCCGTGGTGCGGCCCATAGCTAGACACGAAGGGCTTGGCTCCCACCAGGCAGAAGCCAAGGTCTCCTTCGAGACGATCGATCGCGCAATGGCGTGGACAGACCTGACAGCGCCGCAGGCGTTCCCGTGCCTGGGTCACTCGCTCGGCCAGTGCGCCGGATTCCAGCAGCCGGCAGTAGCTCGCGTCTCGCGCTGCATGTGAAGTTTTAGCCATATCTTCCTCGAATTTCCCGGCAGGTCAGCATGAACACTGAAGAGGTCCGCTTAAATTCCGATCGCCCAACGTCCCATCACGAACTGGCTACACTCAGGACATCGCCCGGCTCGAAGCTGATTTTCCACCACGGTGAATCCCCACCGCCGGATCACGATCCTTCCGCACCCAGGACAGATCGTGTCCTCCGCCCCTTTTTCTTGCGGGACATTTCCCAGGTAGACATACCGCAACCCCTCCTCGCGCCCGACATCCCTGGCACGCAGCAAGGAACGGATCGGCGTTTCCTGCCAATGCGCCATCTTATAGGCGGGGAAGAAACGGCTGATGTGCCACGGAACGTCCTCACCCAAATCGGTCCTGATGAACCGCGCGATGTCCCGCAACTCACTTTCATCGTCGTTCAGCCCAGGAATCAACAGGGTGGTGAGTTCGATCCAGACCCCTAGTTTCTTATATTCCCGAATGGCGGCCAGGACTGGCTCTAACCGGGCACCACACCACTTCTTGTAGAAACTGTCGCGGAACGACTTCAGATCGATGTTGGCGGCACTGAGGTACGGCGCGATCTCTCGCAGCGGATCCAGCGCGATGAACCCGTTCGTCACGAAGACATTTCCCAATCCCGTGGCCGAGGCCGCCCGTGCAGTTTCCAGGGCCAGTTCATAGAAGATTGTCGGTTCGGTGTAGGTATAGGCAATGCTCGCGCAGCCCGTTCGCTTGGCCTCCTCCACCAGCTCGGAAGGAACAACCTCTGTTCCCAGCCCCCAGCCTTCCTTAGGTGGTTCCGTTTCCGCACACCACTCGCTCTCCGGATGCTCAGCTCCAGCAGAGGGCGCCTCTTCACCACGATCCACGAGCTGCCGCAACTTCGGCCATTGCGAGATGGTCCAATTCTGGCAATACCGACAGCGAAAGTTGCACCCCACCGTCGCAATTGAGTAGGCCCTGCTTCCCGGGAGGAAGTGAAACAGCGGCTTCTTCTCGATCGGATCGATCTCCGCCGAGACAATGCGGTTCCCGACGAGCGTAAAGAGTTGCCCTCCTCGGTTGACTCGGACTCCGCAGACTCCTCGATGCTCGGGTGCGATCTTGCAGTCATGGGGACAGAGCTGGCATCGGACGAAGTTGTCCGGCATGCATTCGTAATACAGCGCGGCTTGGAGTGCGGTCGGCATGGCAGGCATCACAACGACTCAAGGGTGTGCTTACATGGAGGGAGCAAGGCCAGTGCCATTCAAGTCGACGGAGAGCTTGTCCTCTCCTCTGAAAATCCCGCAGCTTTGAGGAGGAGGCTCGGCGGACAGGATGTGGCAGAGTTATCTTGCTACACCCGCACGACTGCACCTGTAGTGAAAAGCCACAGGAAGGAGACAGGGAGAAGGGCCTTGCGCCTTCGGTCGTCCAGAGACTGATGGCTTCTTCAATGGTATCGAGCAGGAAGGTGACGGGATCGTGCCGATATCCGAAGAGGTCCAGGCATGGGGTCCGGGACTACGGCACGCCAGCAACTTGCACGCGGCAACAAGCTCTGCAGCCCCCAGGTGGCGGAAGTCGGCGGTGTTCTCCGCTCGACTCTGCGGGGGTTCCCCAAGAACAGGCAACGGGTCCTCCTCTACGAGTTTGAGATACACATCGACGCCGTGCCATGACTTCCCCCGCGTCTCAGACGGCCAAGACCATCCTGCTCACTCAGCGCACCTCCGCGCTTTCCGATCGACGGCCTTTCCATCGCCATGTGTCCATTCATCCAGGACTGATGGACAGGTAGACGGTCGCATTGCCGCGCGTCACTAATAGAAGGACCCGCTCCTTGGGCCGCAGTCGCCCAGCCAGCCGCTCGAAATCCTCGACGGACTTGACGGGTTTGCGGTTGATTTCTCGAATGATGTCCCCGGGTCGCAGCCCGGCGAGAGCGGCCGGACTCTCAGGATCCACTTCAACAACCCGGACTCCTCCGACCTTACGCCCGGACTGGTCACGAGGGGCCGGTTCGACGACGATGCCCGCCAACCCATGCTCGCCCTCAACCCCGCCCGCCGCGCGCGCCACTTCATGGGGAAGCTCTCCAACGGTCAGCTTCACGTCTCGTGTCCGATCGTCCCGCGATACCGTGATGGTCACCGTCGTCCCCGGTGCGGTGTCCGCCACCATCGTCCGTAACTGAGTCGGCGTCGTGACCGGTTTGCCCTCGTAGGCAATAATGATATCCCCGCGTTCGAGCTTGGCCTTGGCGGCCGGCCCATCTTCCAGCACATCGCTGACCAAGACCCCCTTGATGTCCTTCACTCCGAATTCCTTTGCTAGTTCGGGGGTCAACTCCTGGATCGACACGCCGATCCAGCCGCGGACGACCTTTCCGTGCTTCTGCAGACTAGCCATGACGCTCTTGGCCATGTTGCTGGGGATCGCAAACCCGATTCCCATGTATCCTCCAGTCTGACTGAAGATCGCCGAGGGGATGCCGATCAGCTCGCTCTTCAGATTCACCAGTGCCCCCCCTGAGTTGCCCGGGTTGATGGCCGCGTCGGTCTGAATAAAGTCTTCATAGTCGACGATGCCGATATTGGCACGGCCGACCGCACTGACTATGCCCATCGTCACGGTCTGCGTCAGCCCAAATGGACTGCCGACGGCCAACACCAGCTCGCCTACCCGCAACCGACTGGAGTCTCCCCACGGCAAGGGTGACAAGCCCGTCGCATCAATCTTGATCAGCGCAAGGTCTGTTGGAGGATCGGTGCCGACGATCTTCGCTTTGAAACGGCGTTTGTCAGGGAGAACGACAGTGAGTTCCTCAGCTCCCTCGACGACGTGGTTGTTGGTCATGATGTACCCGTCCGAGCTGACGATCACGCCTGAGCCTTCGCCAAACTCCCGCTCCTCGCGGCGAGGCCCTCGTGGGCCAAATTCCTCTCCGAAAAACCGCCGCCAAAATGGATCGCCGTAGAACGGCCCAAACGGTTCGCGGACGGCCACCTTGCGGGATGAGGCGATATTGACGACCGAAGCCGTCGTGCGCTCGGCGACTGCCACCAGCGCTTCATTCGGCGGGAGTGCGCCGGTGGACACCAGGATTGGCCGGGCCTCCTGCGCAGGCCCTGACTCAATTGACGGGGCGGCTTCGGCAATCATTCCGATGACGCCGATCCCGAACACTAGCCCTCCCGCAATCGCCGCCGCCTGCCATCGCCGAAACCGAATCTCTTGTCGGCTCTGTGCCGTCTGTCTCATCATGATCCTCCTCGCATCCAATCGACCGGCTTTGACTTCGATCAGTCGCCACGCGGCCTTCGCGCTGGGTTGACGGGGCAGGGTCACAGTCAGGATCCCATGTTGGACCATTCCTGCCGCTTTTCTCCCCGGATCAGCAGCGTGTCGTTCAGGAGTTTCAGTTGAAGATCGCTCGCCTCCACACCCTGGACTTCGACGGTGATTACGTATTCCCGCTCCATCTCGGCGATGTCCAGGTGTGGCTTCAGGGAGGCCAACGCGGTGTCGCCGAACAGGCGGCTTATGTCGGCCACCGGCCAGCCGATTGCTCGGAACATCCGGCCAAAGACCTGATCAATATCGGCATGCAGTTGGGCTAGCAGATCGCCGGAAACCTTCGCGCGTTGGACCGGTACGAGTGTCGCCACCTCTTCCTTTTTGAACCGTTTCAACTCATCGCTCGCTGCTGGGCCTAAGCCCCTCTCAGCCGTATTCAACCGGGGCTGCCAGGAGCGTGGTTCCCTGACCCTCAATGTCTCCATGTCCGGATGCCTAATCATGGTGTTCACTGGTGTAAGTGTTACGACGAGTTGGAGGCATGGTATTAGGAGGCGGCTGGTTAGATCGTGATCAGTTGGCCGCCTGGCGTCTCTCGTTCGTTGTCGTTGCACCTGATGGATAGCGTTCCGCCAATTGTTGCCTGAGGAAAGCCCGCGCATACTCCATCGCGTGCTCGGCCTCCGACTCCGTGATCCCGAGTATATGGGCCGTCTCTGCGATCGAGCAGCCTTCCGCTTCATGGAGGACGAGTGCGAGCCGCCACTGTTTGGGCAAGTGCGCGAGCATCTGATTGACGGTTCGTTGAAGTTCGAGCCGCTCGACAACCTGATCCGGTGCTGGAAGATCTGAATCCGGAACGAGTTCCTCCAATCGCACAACTTCATCCGGTTGATAAAACTCGAACAGGCCGTCTTCCGACCCCGGCATCGCGCCGGCTTCTTCCAGACGCAGCAAGCCTCCCTCTTCTCGCATCCGCCTGACCTCGCGCTCGACCTGTTCGAGGGCCAGTTGCCTGAGCCAGCGATCGAGCGGCAGGTCCTTGGGTCGGCCGGCAAAACCTTGGGCCGCACTGAGGACCACCGCGTCAATGACGTCGTCCACGGTCACCTGGCCCGGGAACAGATCGCCAGCCGCGAGCCTGGCCGCAATTTCGTGCGCCACGAACCGCTGCAGAGTGTCGAGATGCTCGCCAAGAGTGGCAAGAAGCGCCTCTCGGTCTCGTTCCTCCAATGGCACCGTCTTGAGTTTCATGGCAAGGGCCAGCGCCTCACGGCGTTCGCGCCGCTTCCACAATGGTTCGCGACGCAACATTGCACGATGTTTATCCACCTGTCGTATCACTTCCGTGAAAGCCTCCTTCACGACGGGCTCAAGGCTCGGGCCCTCTTCCTTGGCCACCACCACTCGTCCCGGAACGGACAATAAGAGCATGGCTCGAAACCGCCGTTTGTGCGAATGGCGCTCCACGAGGCCTCGCAGTGACACTCGATCGGGAGCGAATCCCCTCACCTGCCGTTCCAACCTGCTCCGCCATCGCGCAAGCATGCGGGCGATGCGAGCATCCTCGTCAAGTCCCTTAAATCGGAGATCCCATTGCATAGGTGACCTCGTCACGGCTGTGATTCTCGAACCGGCACAGACGGCCGATCGCCGCCCCGATGACGGCGTTGCCACCCGCATCGTCCCCAGTCTCCCGAACCCTGCGGCCCGAACCATCCGACCGACACATTTAGCCTCCGACATTCCAAGGTTTGTCGCCCGCGGTCGCCCATCCCAGCCCTGGTCCTTCATCCGGCAGCGGAATCGGAATGCACTCGACGTTGCGCCGCGCCAGGGCTTCCTGATCCGCATCACGCAGACGTTCCAACACGAGATCGGCCAGGGTGAGCATTGGCTCGGTGCGATTCCCGTGTTCGTCGATAATTCCCCGCTCGAGAAACATGATCTTCGTGCATCTGTCCTGCCAGCCCGTTCGCCGGCGCCGCAGATCGCCCGTATCGATATCGAGGTGGTCTTCGCAGTCGACCAACGGTGGCCCACAGGCCTCTTGCAAACCTGCCAGCAACCCTGTCACATGCTCGACTAGCGCTCAGGCCAATACCGAATCTGAATCTCGTAGAGCGCGCCGCGGTGAAACCGATACGAGATACGCCGGACCTCCGGATCCGACGAGGCTCGGTCAATGTTACGGTCGCCAGGTTCTGCCGGCGCGTCTTCACCAATTCTGGACTCACGCAGATGAATTCGCCGAGGGCCATCCCAAGTTTGACATACTGGAACGCTCACGGTGGCACGCGTGGCGCAGTGGCATCCTGCGCGGCGAGATCATCGACGATCCCAGCCGAGTATAGACCCCGAGAACAGCGAGGAGCGCCCACAAGCCACAGGACCGCAAGTTCCGTCTTTTCATGCGTCGCCACGGCTTCGTCATGAGCACACTTCCCGACCTGGATTGGAGAGTCTTTTGCGGCCGAGGCTCGGTGGCCCTCTTCGCAGTTGCCGTGAAGCCGACCCGCTGCTTCCTCGGACGGCTAACCACCGCATCATGCCTTCTTCTGAGCCTTCGTCACCGTGATTTGTGACGTGTCTACGTCCACGACGCCGCGGATTTTTTCGATATCGTTGATCAAGGTGAAAACGGAGGCGTGATGATCGACCGACCCCTTTAGTTTCACGACACCGTTTTCCACGGTGTATTCGATCTGATCCAGATCGACATAGGGCGCCCACTTTAGATAGGCCAGCACATCTTTTTCGATCTCGCGATCCGGGCGAGGTTTCCCGACGATTTTGATCAGATTGGCGACCGACACCACACCCCGCACGGCTTGGGCGGCTTTGAGGGCCAGACGACGATGGAGAGGTTTCTCTACCGTGCCCTTCAGAACCACGTCACCCTCATGGACCAGCACGGTAATCTTATTCAGTTTGCTTTCCTTGAGAGCCGGTACGGACCTGAGCGCAGCCTCGACCGCCTTGCGGATCTCCTCATCCTTCAGGGCTGGACGAACCACCGTAATCTCATTCTGCAAGCGCCTGATGCCGACCATAGTCCCGCTGACCAGTGCTTCAGCCAGTACCTTGCTCTCCAAATCGGGGACCGTACCACTCAACGTCACCACGCCCTGATCCACCTTCACCTCAATATTTGTCGCATCGATGCGACCGTCCCCGTTCAGTCGTTCCTTGATCGCAGACTCGATCTGCGGATCGCTCAATTGGGTGGTATCGCCGACAAAACCCACCAGGCCGGCCGATAGACTGACCAACCCCCCTAGCATCAACGCCCTCGCTATTCTGTCCACAATTGCCCTCCTTTCTGGATTCGGTCTCATGCTTCCCTGGATTGCGCCTGCCCTCCGTACTGGGCCGTCACACGCCTTCGCCTGTGTGACAGCAAAGACGGGTTCATCGCCAATATGTTGGCCATGAATCAGCCCTGGGCAATTTGGCGCTTGCCGCTCGTCTGTGATCGGCTGCTCCATTCTTCGTTGGTGCGCACCGGCGCGCCACCCCAAAGGGTCGACTGCCGTCGCTCCATCTCCTCCAGCTCCTTCGAAGGGGTCACAGGTGCCCTTGAACGGTTCCCATCGAGTCAACATTCCCATGGCGCTGTCTCCTCATGATGGACACCTCACGACCGTCCGGTTTCTGTTGTGATTTATTGGCATTTATTGGCTTGACGACAAATAGCATCCTTCCTGCGTCATCGTGCTCAGATCACCATCGGGTCTTCGCAGCAGAGTGCTCGTGTGCTCTCGGCCTCGCGCCTGGCCTTCCGTCGTTCCTCGGCCAGTGACAGTACGATAGCCACGAGACCGGCCCCCAACACCAGACCGACCACCAGCAGTGAAAACACTTCTGTCCGCGGAAGCGAGAATCCTATGAGGTGCACCGGATCGTTCATCGGCGTGCCGTTTCCGGCATCCCGGCAGCCCCAAGTCGAGTAGCCCTGCGGCTCATCGGACCGGTCATGCGACCTTCACCTCAATGGCTTTGGGTTTCGCCTTCTCGGACTTTGGGAGGTGAACTTTCAGCACGCCGTCCTTGTACTCGGCAGTCACCTTGGTTCCGTCCGCATCGTCGGGCAAGGTGAAACTGCGCTCGAAACAGCCATAACTCCGCTCGACCCGATGATATTTTTTTCCCTTCTCTTCCTTCTCGTGCTTGCGTTCGCCGCTGATGCACAGCACATCGTCCTCGACAGAGACCTTGATGTCTTCCTTTTTCATCTCTGGCAATTCGGCCTTGATCACATACTCCTTGTCGTTTTCCTCGATGTCGACCAGCGGCACCCATTCCGCCACCGTGAGCGCTTCCTTCCCGCCCTCCCGTCGATGCAGCGGCCGGCCGAACCAGGTCGAGAGGCGACGTTCCATGTCTTCAAGCTCCTTGAACGGATCCCACCTTGTGAATGGCTCCCACGGTATCAATGCGCCCATAGCGTTCCCTCCTTGTTCACTCTTGTTAAGTGGATGATAGTGACTGCGACCCTGCCACGCCACGACGTCTCATTTGTCTGGCTTGGCCGGCATGACGTTTATAACGAGCCGGATCTTTCGTTAACCGAATGTTCCCAGAACGACTCAACCCCTCCAGCTTGCGGAAGACTGGTTCCGGGTCAATGCGGGACATTCCCTCAGTAGCATCTCAACCACACAATTGAGTTGGCGACGAATCGCGTCGGGATTTTGTTTCGCAGTTGCTGACGAGAGGGAGACGACAGGCATTCCGGTTATCTAGTCCCGCGACAAGCTCACGGTACAGCAAGAGCGATACCATTCAGGTCAGAGGATCTTGTCCACAGGGAAAGTGCCTTGTCTACGATCAGTTATCGCGTGGCATTTCTGTTGGCCAGCTGAGGATCGGATCATCGTTATTGTGGAATGGCAGGGCAGAAGAAGAGAGCAGAATGTGGCACAATGCACCACGGTGCACGGTGGTATTGGAGCTTATGGCATGGGGGATCGCTAGAGCATAGTGAGACGTTACACGCGCGCATCAGCCAAGTCTGTCTGTGCTACAGCTATGAGCACCTCGTTCGCCGTGATCCGCGGAATCCCAAGGCACGCGGCGAGCAACGTCGCCTGCGTGCTCCTGCCGGAACCGGTAGACCAAGCAGAAGAATATTCACCCGGCTGTCGAGGTCTTATCAAATTCGAATAGAGGTGTGTCAATGGAATCAGGCGGCGGCCCCCTTCGGCGTGACCGGTTTCTGTTTGCCATCGACGACCTGGATGCCGGCGGAGACCAGCAGTAGCAACTCCGGTGTGTTCAGGCGCCGGAATCGTGCCTCCGCCACCTGCAACACCTGCCAGATCAACGCCGTGGCGGACTCGACGCCCTTGTCCCGCTTGCCCGCGGTGGTCCGGAGCCGGACAGCCGCGGAGGGTGACTCGACCCCATTGGTGGTCCGGGGATGCTGCCAATGCTTCTGCAGGAACTGAGAGAACCTGACGAGGCGCTCCCACTCGGTGTGTCAGCGCTCGAGAGCTTTCGGGGCCAACGTCCGGACCCGGCGGCTGAACTGATCCCGGAGCCACTCACATGCTGTCTGCGTTTCGGCGCACGGTATGGCTTTCAACACAGGCTTCGCTTCAGCTTGGTACTTCTTCGGAATGGCATCCAGCACGTTCAGGATCTTGTGGTTCCAACACCGCCGCTCAGCCGTTGTCGGCTGCTGCTCGGCTAAGGCTGCCAGATGCCGAGATGGCCCTCGGCCATCGTGCAGCGCCAGGGCTTGAGTCCCCGCATCCGCAGATCCCGCAACACCACGCCCCAAGACTCTTTCGCTTCACGCTGGCCGCTTTCCACCGCCAGGACCACCTTGCGCCCACCCGTCAACACCTCGATCGAGACGAGGACGCCGCCTTGCCGGCTTCCAGGCCGGCTTTGACATACAGCCCATTAACCCACACGGACACGACCTCCAGCTCATCGAGCCGCCGTTGCTTCCAGGTGTCCTATTCCTGGTGCCACTGG
>JBPKLU010000003.1:0-451208 GCA_051293815.1 Nitrospiraceae bacterium
TCATGGTAGTCCGGACAGAGTGCCGTTCCCAGCCAGCCCTTGAGGCCTTCGAGTACAATGGTGGCCTTGGCCTTCGCGTCCCACTTGTGTCATTTCATGGCTGATCCCTCCTGTACGGATCAGACACGGGTTACCTAGTTCGGAGGCACGTGTCTTCCAGGGGAGCAGTATAGAGCTCGTGGCAGAGGGTGGAGGTTATTCGTCTAATGTTCGCTTTGGGGGAAGCGCAGGAGGGCCGATCAGGTGAAGATCTTGACTTGGCCATCGAAGGCGCTTGCCTCTGAGAGGCGCGCAAGGCGCCCACGGAAGGGGCGCTCCACGCTGAGGCGCCGCATCACAGCGTTCACCCGCTTGACCGACTGCTGTCGAGCTGAGCCCCATGTGACGCCAATACGGACAATCCCAGCCCAGGCCCACCGCCACAATCCTTTAGACGATCACCCGGCGGGCTTCGCCGGGCCTGCGAGTTGGTCGACACAGCTCCACCACCTCGATTCCATAGCTGTGCGCCACCTGGTCTAGGCCTGCCTCCGGCGACATGCACAGCGGCTGCCGCTTGCACCGGAGAGCGATCAGAGGTGATCGCGATTGTCTATCACGGCCCACACATGGCAGAGCACGCGATCGTGTTCCACTAGGCTGGCCAGCATGTCGACAAAGCGGGCGCGATCCGTGTCGTCCCACGCCTCGGGTAGTGCCGTGATAGACGCCGCCGGCAAAGGTGAGACGGAGGTGGGCGCATCAGAGGACGGCCAGCAGCGGGCACGTTAGCCCCTTCGCCGCCTTTCGGTTCACGGGCTTACTGGGCTCCTCTTCCGGACACTGGTGCTAAGGAGCTTGCAGAATCAGTGTGGAACGGGAAACGAAATAATGATCCCGCCCATCACATCGTAGAGCTTGTAATCCCGCTTTGGACTGAGATGATGACCGTTGTGGCAATCGATACAGGCTCGGGTGACAGCCCTATCCGCATACACCGCCTTGAAAAAGTGCGCGTCGCCCTGCGTAATGATGCCCGTATAGGGTTTCTTGGGGTTCTTGGCCACTGCTTCTAAGCCAGCCCGCTCGAATTCATCAGCAGGCCCGTTCTTTTCGTAAATCGGCCACAGACTCGCGAGCCGGATACGAAGACCGAGCCCGTGCCCTTGAATTTCTTGCCCGGCCATTTGAAGCATTTGTGCCGGAAGAGGCAACGCGCCTCTCGCTTTCCATTCTTCAGTCGCCACCGTGACCTTGAGATCTTGTAATCGCTCCACGACGTGCGTCGCATAGATGGCCCTGTCGGCTTGAACAACCGAATAGATGTACTCGGCCACCACATCGGGTGGAATCCCGACCGCCTGCCCAGGCTGGGCAGCATCCAACCTGACGGCTGCGAATATGAGTATGCAGAGCCCGGCGGCGGTAAATCGCCCTCGCCCCTTCTCACGCATGGGAACCCTCCAGGCAGAACTCGCTGCCCCAAGTGTGTCATTTCTCGCTCAGATTGCAACGATCAGCCACCATCAACGACTCTTTCTTGCTCCCTACGTTGACCCCACGCGACAGACCGACGAAAAGTCAGGGGCCGGGCGATCGGGATGATTGCTTCAAGATAAAGATCTCCCCTCGCATGGTATCGTCTAGGAACTTTCCATGGATGTTGCACCAGAAATGGAACTGATCATAGCTAGCAAACGGGACATCGAACCGGAGGACCGCGGTCTCCCCTGGCTCAATGCGAACTCCGGCGGCGGTGTATGTATAGACCATCGTGGCCCGGCCTGAGATCCGAAGATCGACTTTTTGGAGCAGCGGCGAGACGAACTCATGAGCGACACCGTCTTCATTGCGAAGCAGAAGGATGACGTCCATCCCGGGAGCCAAGGAGAACGTGGGGTCCGGTAGAGTCGGGCCCAGTCCCGCCCCTTTGACCACGTGAAAAGCCTTATCTTTCATCACGAGCACGACATCTGGCTCATACTCGATCTCATCAGCCATGCCTGTTGCGATGAGGCCCACTCCCAGCCCCCACGCCATGATCGCGGGCAGGACGACGAAGGCCGTCAGCATCAGTCGGCGAGGCATTGTTCTCGGACCCCCATGGTTGTTCTGCATGCACATCCTCCCCTGGTTGGAACCGCGCGCTTGAGCTTGCCCATCCAAGCAAAGAGAAACCGCCCCTTGTTGTCAAGGGCCCCACAGTTGACGGCGCCGACACCACTCACGGGAACAGTTTGTTCGGTCCCAGATCCTAGGGGTTCAAGGGAGGCCAAATCAAACACATTGTCTTCATCCACCGCCAATTTCTCCCTTGGTCTCTCCCCCCAATCTTTCCCCGTGCAACTTCTCTCCATGCTCCTTCCCATGATGAATGCCGCACCCGAAGACATCATAGAGGCTTGCCATGGCGCCATACGCGTCCACCGATGACAGCGGAGCGGTAAACTCAAGGGTCACGAATTGTCCCGGATCGAGACGAATCCCGGAAGCTTTCGCCGTCTTGACTAGCGTCGCGTTGCCGGCTCCGTGGAAGGTCACGTCACGGAACACCGTAGACAGAAATTCATGAGCCACGACATCCCTGTTGCGAAGTCGGAGAGCGGTCGGCATGCCTGCCACGAGGTCAATGCTCCGATTCGTTCCTCCTTTCGTAATCTCATATGCTTTCTTATCGCATAATCTCACCGTCAACTTTCTTCGCGGCAAGGGACTCCGGGGGTGAGGCTTCTGCACAAAAGTCGCGAACCTCTTGGATCGACATGAGGTTCGCGGTTGGGTACACAGGCGGATGCATCTATGCAAGGTAAGCACACCCTAAGGAATCTCGCCGTCCCATCCCTGAGGCAGTCCGAGCTTCACGGTCTGTGGTACGGGGGCTTGTCAATGTATCGGACGAGGCTTGCCCAGCCGAGGCTTAAGACTTCGGCCTTGACGGACTCCCTCCGGGGTAAACGGACAGTCTCCGATCCGAAAGCCAACACCCAGCTTGGACTCGACTTTTGCCTCAGAGACCCCAGGCCGAGTCCGACAGATCAAATTAGTGCCTTCTGTGACCTTCAATCGAGTCACATCACCGGTAGCCTGACGGATCCGGTGGACGTCGTTTTCAATCTTGACGATATGCCCAGTGATCAGAGACTCGGCTCCACCCATCGTGACCTGTGCCTCCTCCGCAAATGCAGCACCTCCGCCGAGGCCGCGAGGGCCAGTACCGTAGCTGCTCCTATGAGACATAAGTACCTTATCGCTTACCGCCTTTTTTGCAGGCTCGCTTCATCCGTGCCGTAGCTCCGATGGTCCACAGTGTCTCGTGCAGCAGAAACCCATGGCGCCTCGGGCAATCCTTTCCCTCAGCCGGGCTGGCGCTGACCACCTCCCAAACCTCTGCCTACGCGCCATCGATGACAAATCGATGACAATGAGTCGGATGCATCATTTGTTAGCGAAGCTGGTGCACTGGGCGAACGAACAGCTCGACAGGCATGCGGCTGGACACTCACTGGACACTCAACAAATTGTCCAGAAGGCTCGAAGAGGAGCATGTTTCGATCTGTCTGAGGCGATTGATGACGCGCGGTGTGCCGGCTCACAGAAGGCCCGTCGGGCCTGGCGAGAATAGCCAACGCAGCAGCTTGCACGGGGACGAAGGAGGGAGTGATGGGTCTTGTGAAGACTGCACGTGGCTGCAGGATGGCAAGGTCAAGACCTCTCTTTCGCTTCGTGTTTGTTCTTTCGCACCCCAAGCTACGAATCAAGGCGCGGCAGGCGTGCCGCGTGATGCGGTGTCGTGAAGTTCAGTTCCGGTTTGCCGTCAGAATAAGTGCGGCCCACCATGCGCAGAGTCTTCCAAACCTGGACCGTTCGTTTCTTTGGCGTCTCCTTGACGACCGTTTGGGTACGAACCGCGTCATCGTTCACTGCGCGCTTGGCGCCATTGTTTGTTTCAGCAGCGGTTTCAGCTCGCGTAGCGGCCGCGTGTTCAGCACGTCCTTTTTCTCCAGCCAACCGCGGCGGGCCTGGCCTACGCCGAAGCGAAGATTGTCGAAGTCGAACACACTGTGGGCGTCCGTGTTGATGCTCAACAGCACACCCACCTCTTTTGCCATCTGACAGTGCGTGTCAATGAGATCCAGCCGTTCGGGTTGGCAGTTCACTTCCAAAAAGCAGCCGCGCTCCTTGGCGTGCCGAATCACGCGTTCCATGTCCACTTCGTAGGGCGCACGCTCGTCGATGAGCCTGCCACTTGGGTGCGCGAGGAGCGTGAAGTGCGGATGATCCATGGCCCGGAGAATCCGCTCGGTTTGCTGCTCGCGCGAGAGTTCGAAATGATCGTGAACCGCACCGACGACGAGGTCGAGCTGGGCGAGGACATCGTCAGGCAGATCCAGGTCGCCGTTCTGGAGGATATCCACTTCGATCCCCTTGAGCAGCGTGATCCCATCCAGTTCGCTGTTCAGCCTGTCGATCTGCTCCAGATGCGCCAACAAACGCGGGACATCCAACCCCTTGGCGACGCCGAGATGCTTCGAGTGATCGGTGATCGCGATGTACTCGAGCCCCCGCTTCTTGGCCGCGAGCGCCATCTCCCTCAGGGTATTGCGGCCGTCGGTGGCTTTCGTGTGGACGTGTAAATCGCCCCGCACATCGCCGACTGTCACCAGCTTGGGGAGGCGATTCGCCTGTGCAGCCTCGATCTCGCCGCGGTTCTCGCGCAGCTCGGGCGGGATCCACGGCAATCCCACAGCGGCGTATACAGACTCTTCCGTCTCGCCCGCGAGTCGCCGATCGCCCTTGAAGACCCCGTACTCGTTGATCTTGAGCCCCCGCTGCACGCCCAGTTGGCGCAGCGCGACATTGTGCGCTTTGCTCCCGGTGAAGTACTGGAGCGCAGCTCCATAGCTTTCCTCAGCTACAACCCGGACATCCACTTGCAACTTGCACTTCAATCGCACGCTGGATTTCGTTGTCCCACGTGCCATCACCTCGGCGACTTCATCGTAAGCCACAAACCGGTCCATCACCGGACTGCCCGAAACGGCCGTCACGAGGATATCGAGATCACCAATCGTCTCCCGTCCGCGGCGGTAGGAGCCCGCAGGGACGACCTGTTTGACCCCGGAGACCTGTTTCAAATACGCGACGAGCGGCTCGGCGTACTGCACAGCAATGGCCAGCTTGAATCGCGTTTCCGCGCCGACTTTCTCCTCCAATGCCTTAAGAATGTGTTGCTCGATTTTCTCGCCGAATCCGCGTAGACTCCGGATACGCCCGTCTCGGGCCGCTTTCTGTAATGCCTCCAGCGAGTGAATGCCGAGATCGCGATGCAACACCATTGCCCGCTTGGGACCGAGCCCCGGCACATGCATCAACTCGGTCACGCCTTTCGGGATGCCTTTCCGGTACTCCTCCAAAACGGCCTCTGGCCCGTGCTCAACCATCTCCCGGATCTTCTCAGCCAAGTCCTTGCCGATACCTGGCAAGCCCGTCAGATCCTCGTTTGCCGCCACCATTTCGCTTACTTCCCGGCTCAAATCGCGGAGCGTCCGGGCAGCGTTGCGGTAGGCTCGGACGCGAAACACGTTCGCGCCCTGAATCTCTAGCAGATCCGCAATCTCATCGAAGACCGAGGCGATATCGGCGTTATGAATGGGCATAGGGCTACAGAACTTCTAGCACGATCTTGCCCACATTCTCATTCGCTTCCATACGGCGATGGGCATCCGTGACGGCATCCCAGGGAAAGACGGAATCGATGACGGGACGGATCACACCCGCCTCCAGCAACGGCAGCCAACGTGTCCGAAACCGCCGGACGATCTCGGCTTTCTCATCCAGCGTGCGGCTCCGCATGACCAAGCCGGTCACAGTCACACGGCGGCTCATCAGCGCCCAGAGATCGACAGAGGCGGTCCCGCCGCCAAGCAGACCATAGACGACCAGCCGCCCGCCTTCCCGGAGACAGCGGAGGTTGCGCTCCCAATAGGTCGCGCCGACCGGATCGGCGATCAGATCCACCCCTTGTTTGCGGGTGACGTCCTCGACCCAACTCGCAAAGTCTCTTTCCTTGTACAGACATCCCGCTTCCGCGCCCAGCTCGAGCACAGCCTTGATCTTCCGTTCCGTGCCGGCCGTGGCGAGCACTCTCGCCCCTGCCTCTCTGGCCATCTGCACCGCAGCCGTGCCAATGCCGCTCGCCGCCGCGTGGATGAGTACAGTCTCACCAGCCTGAAGCCGGCCCGCGGTGAACAGCACCTCCTGGGCCGTGAGGAAGGCCTCTGGCACTGCTGCCGCCTGCACGAAGCTCCAGCGCGCTGGGATCGGCAGTGCCAGTCGGTGGTCTACGATGGCCTTTTCGGCATACCCGCCGCCCGCCACGAGCGCGAACACGCGGTCGTGCAGGGCGATCCCCGCGACACTGGGTCCGAGGGCTTCGACCTCTCCAGCCACCTCCAATCCGAGAATCTCGGGCTCGCCGGGCGGCGGCGAATAGCGCCCGCGTCGTTGGAGCAAGTCAGCGCGATTGATCCCAGCCGCCCGAACGCGGATCAGAATCTGTTCTGGCCCCGGCTCTGGATCGGGAACCTCCCCGAGTGTCAGGACCTCGGGACCGCCGGGCTTGTCAAAAAGGATGGCGTTCATCCCCTGAGATGCTCGCCCATACGCGTCATCGCCGTCCTGTTGTGAGATGACCGGCCAGCAGAGCGCTCCATCCGCTCACAGCCGATAGCGAGTCTCTCCGAACCATTGGCTTAGCCTCTCCCTCATGTCAGGCCCTCTGCTATTGGCTATCCGCAGTTACTCCTGTTTCCTGGCTGCTCATTCCCAGCCCCCTGTTTCCGACGAAGACAGAAGAAACGTTCCTCAAGCATTCAACCCTGGAGAATCGTAGCATAATCCCCTGCTCGCCCACTTTCCACATTCAACGGTCACGATCGCTTGTTGAGCCACACCCAGCCCCTCGTGACTCTTACCCCCAGTTCGTCGTACCATTGCCCTTCACACGGGACTCTTCGTCGCATCACCGCCAACGCATCATCCCGACCTGAGTCTTTGCAATGCTCTCTCCGTTGCAGTATCGAAGCGACGAGCCAGCACCATGACCAACTGGTTCTCCGTGCTCGACCGACATTCCGAGGCCGAATGACTCCATGAAAGATTCCGACTGCGTGGAGTTCCTCCAATGGGCTCTGCCCAAGCTCCACCTCCGCTGGCCGGGGTATCGGAAGGTTCGGAGGCAAGTCTGTCGGCGGATCGACCGCCGCCTGAAGGAACTCAATCTGCCCCACGTAGCCGCATATCGCGCCTACTTGGACAATCATCCGCCGGAATGGTCCGTTCTGGATTCATTGTGCTGGATTCCGCTCTCGCGCTTTTACCGCGACAAGGGAGTTTTCCAGCTCCTCGAGCGAGAAGTCCTGCCGCACCTTGTGCAGAATGCGCTGGCCGCTGGCAGGAACAAACTGCGGTGCTGGAGCATCGGGAGCGCGTCCGGAGAGGAGCCATATACGCTCGCCATTCTTTGGAAGACGGTGCTTGAACCCCAGTTTCCAGGCCTCGGGCTCCACATCCTGGCTACCGACGTGGATCCTCACGCCATCGAACGAGCCGGCCAAGCCTGTTATAGCGCCAGCAGCTTGAAGGAACTGCCGGCGGATTGGCGGGCGCACGCATTCGTCCTTACCCCCGAAGGGTTTGTTGTCAAGCCAGCGTATCGTGAGCTTGTTTCATTTGAACTCCAGGACATTCGAACCACGGTGCCAGATGAATGGTTCGACCTGATCCTGTGTCGCTATGTGGTGTTTACCTATTTCGATGACATCCAACAGCGGGAGATCCTTGTCAAGATTGAACAGAAGCTGGTCGTGGGGGGAGTGCTGGTGATCGGCAGCACGGAAGACCTCCCTGAAGGAGCCACCTTGCTGACTCCCTGGACGAAAACAGCCAGGGTCTATCGAAAAGATCCAGCCAGATTCGCCACCAGCCCTTCGCGGTAAGCTACCCCCTCCAGCACGCGTGCGGTTGGCGAGAGACTAGCACAGAACAGGGCGCGGACTTTACCAGCATCTCCCACATACTCCCGAGAAGATGTTCGTGTGCGCCGACTCTGATCAAGTCCGCCTGTACAGACCCCCCTCAGCGCAAGAGTCCGACCCCGCTCTCGCTCATCATCGGAGAGATCGGCAGGATGACAATTTCGCCCGCGGTCCGCACACGATCTCTCAACTTCCACTGTGGCACAACAGGTACCACGCAACAAGCCACGCCGGCTCCAACCGCATCAGTGCCACCGGCAGGGAAGGTGGCTGCTGGCACCATTCCGCCATCCTCCAGGATCACAGTCCATCTTTCAACGGTGGGAGAGGCCTTGCCTATCGATAGATGTCGATCCGCCGGTCGAGCTCCGGCGGCTGGTGCCGCCCCTCCGCATCCAACTCGTATAGGGCTGCGTTCTCGCCTTGGAGCATATCGCGCTCCAGATACAGATAGTCGGTTTCCGCCAGGGCCCCATTGCCACTTCGGGATTCCATGATGTGCCCAACTTGCCGGTCAGCAGCATATCAAGCGGCAGGCGCAGAGCCTGGTTGATTCGTACGTCACCACAAGGCTGCTGCGAGGCAACGCAAGGCCGGTGGCATCCTTCGTCTCGTTGTACGGCGGGACGGCCTAAGCCATGGCATGAGCTCTCGACCAGCGTCATGTCGATCGCGAACAGTATGAACCTCCATTTTCATTCGTCTCTTTCGCCGTCATGGGACCCGGCAGGACAGGCCCAGTCGCCACTTCGAGGTTACCGTGTGACTTCTACCCAAGGCTTCACCGACCCGGACCAGCGGGTTTGCCGAGTTGACAGGAGCCCTACGGATGCCGAGAGTGGTTGGCAGGAGATCAAATCACCGCAGACGTATCTCCAGGTTAGACACCCAACCGCCAAGCGGTGCGTTCACCGTTTGCCGCATACTGGAGGACTTTCCCACAATAGCGTCGGATGCTCTGGAGCAGAGAGAGCCAATTAGGGACGGGAAGGAACGCACCTACGCTGCTTTCGATTGATTGAAACGGATACTGCCCATTTGCAAGATCCGGACTGCGCTCGCCTCCTCAAGTGGCGTCAGAACACGGATTTCCTTCATGTCTTCGCTCACGCTGTGGAGGACACCGACTCCCAGTGTCTCATTGGCCGCATTATTGAGTCCGACCAGCATCCGGGTGAACCATTCTCCCCGCAGGCTACCTGGCGGCAGAAGGAAAGACGGTTTGTCGTTCCTCGATAACGGAGGGCCAATGGGTGAGGAGAGAATAACGAGCCTGTTCGCCTCAAGCGGCAGTACCTTGGCGTTGGCAAAATAGGATGCGAACCGAGCGGCCCGGTAACGCGCTCGTTCATCCGCCGTGCGCATTCGGGAGGACGAAGAGATCTCGAGGCGGTGAATGGTCAGCCCTGGCCGATGCCTGAGGACCGTCAACAAGGGCTCAAGTTCTTCGTTTCGTTGCAGGGCGATCAGGTGTCGAGGGGCCAGCAAGTCGATTTTCCGCAGCTTCAGCTGAAAGCCAGCTCCTGGCCCGATTAGGCCTGTCGTATCAACCAGCACGACAGCGGAGCCATGCCGCATGGCTCGGTCCACCAGAGCCTTGGTCGCCGCAAGATGCTGCAGCAGATGGCCGAGCGGGGTCATGGCACCGATGAAGAATAACGCATCGATTGGAAGCGCCCCGGAGTCCTTTGTGGGCACCGGCTCCTCTTTTAGCACGGCAAGGGCAACGGTGGTGGGAGGCCCAATGGTGGATTGTCCGACATCAGCGTCGACAATGGCGAGCGGCACGCGACCTCTCTGAGCGCACTCCTCAGTCGCCGCCTTGACCCACGTGGTCTTACCGCTATTGGACGCTCCGACGACCAAGACAATGCCGGGATCCTGTACCACCGCATCAAAGGCACGGACCCAGCTTTGAGGAAGGGCAATCTTACGTCCCTGAATCTGCTCCATCGCTGCAAAAGAGTCCTCGGCTCAGTCGAGTTCGTCGTGCTCCTGTCGTGACCGTCGCGGCTCCCGCCAAGCCGCAAGCTCCACAAGAGTCTTGTCTTTCGCCTCTGAAGATCCTTCGGGATGGGTCCGCTCTGGACGTTTCCCTGTTTGTTCGCCGCTGGGAGACCTGCCCGGGACTCCCCATCGCACCGCAGGCCGGGCCAGCAGCGAACGAAACAGCTTCTCTTGGAAATGCACTTCTTGCGTTCTTGGAGCAAGGGGGCCCGCCTCGCGACAGGACTCCACATCCCCCATTACTCAGAACGCCCATTGCTCTGCCAACTGCACCGGCCCCTGACGACGGGCGGACCGCAACGAACCGAATACGGGGTAGACGGGATAGGAAAGGGTGCCCTACGAACACCGCAATCACCGGCCTCACGCAGGCAGCCTCCCCTGTCTCAGGGCGAAAATTTGACTGCCAACACTGACGACAAGGGGCAAGCATAACGGTCGCCGCTCACCGGATCTCTCCAAGTTACCCCGATCTCCGAAATGCCTGTCGCGCCGCCTCCGCCGAGCACGCGGCGGTTCCCAACCTCAAACTCATAGTTCACGATCTCAAAGGAACCGGCCATGGCCGGGTGCCATCGCTGGTCGGCCAGGAGAATCTCTTGAACCTTCTGCACGTTGATTGAAAACCCCATTCCGTGCCTCCCCGTCTTGAATACAGCGAATAGCCAGTAACGAACAGCGCTCAGCGCTGAGTGCTCCGGGACGATGCCAGCTAGCAGACCGCATACACTCCTCTGGCCAGCGCGTGGCAGAAGGCTGTGGTTCTTTTCAACGCCACATGCACTCGCTGACGAATCAGCGGTTTTACGGCTTTCAACACGTCTTGGGGCGCAGCAACTTCGACCACGACGGCCTGCGGAGTCGAGATCGGCCGCCCAATCTGGCTCGTCAGCCAGACGGTTACCTCTCGCACCCCTTTCGCTTTGTGATAAATGTCCTCCGCCAAGACCTGCGCCAGCACATTGTAAATCTTCCCTACATGGGCCAGAGGGTTTTTCCCGGCAGCGGCTTCTGCACTGGCCGGTCGTCGCAGCGAAATTACGCCGCAGACCCGATTGCCTCGCCCGACTTCGCCGGAGTCGCCGGCTTCGGCCGATGTGCCGAGCAGAGAAAGATACATGCCCGCAGGCCCTGCTCCCCGACGATCCAATACATTGAGGTCTACGTGAGCGCGCAGGCCTGGCCCGGCATTCTTCGATACGAATTGTGTGATCGCCCGTAGCGCGTCCCTCTTGCGCGCAAAGTACTGGGACTCACTCCGAACGGCCGTAGCGAGGAAGGGCATCGCAACGGTCAAGCTCACCTCCCGTCCCTCTCTCAGCGCGAACACCTTCACGTCTTCTCCGGTGTCCGGGAACTCTTGCTTAAAAGACGGGCCATTGAGGAACTGCTCCACTTGGAACACCAAACGTTCGGTGGGAGTCAGCGGAGCATAACCCACTGCCGCCGAGGTGTCGTTGGCCACCGGTCCACCGCGGCGCTCTGTGACCGACTGCAGTTCGGCTGGAGCCGGTTTAAGCTCGACCTGGCAGGTGAGCTGCTTCAGCGGATCCATGTGAGGCAGGTGCCGTTTGAACCATTGATACGCGGTCTGTTCCGCAATGTCCTCCACGGGAACCCGTTTGCGCCGCCATTGAAAAGTGGCCCGGTCGCCAATGACAAGCCTCATGGGCGTGATAACACGCCCCCCGCCTGGATGGCACTCGACTTGGCCGGCGATCAACATGCCCTTGTCGGCATTGAAATGAAGCACATGGCCGCAGATCTTGAGGTAAGCCTGCGCCAATTCGACAGCAATCCGTTCCATCACGGCATCACAGATTGTGTCTGGATGCCCCAGGCCCTTGCGTTCGACGATTTCCACCGCCTGGTCGGCAAGGGGCGGGCGATCCGACGGCAAGATCACGGGATTGATCATTGTCTTACCGCTCCGTTTGTCTGAACGCTTCCACGTGGCGTGTGACCGTGTTCATACTGCCTCGGCCACCCGCACCGGCCGCGCAATGGAATGGAGCGCACTTCCGCAGGGGACCTGTCCGGTGATTGTGCGCGAACGATTTCAAGGTGCGTCAGATTCTGGAATTCTGAGCGGAGAGTTCCTTTGGCAATCAGCCATTGGACTTTCTCCTTCCGTTCCTTCTCGAACTTGTTGCAGCTTTCCCCGAACTCCACATGGAGGGGGACAATCCAGCCTTCCGATCTCATGACTCTGCTCTCCAGGCGATGGCCGTCCCCGGACGTTCCCAATGTAAACGATGCAGCCCGCAGGCCTTGGCCGCCCTAACGACTCCTTCAAATTTCCTCTTGTGATCGCCGGTCCAGCCGCGGATACTCAAACGCTTTCCAGCAGGGCCGAGACTGATCCATACTGGTGACCGCAGGTTCACCATCGTTTCGGCCAACACGTGAGCCGAGACTTTCCGCCACGTGCGCAACTATTGATCTCGTAATTTGGGCAATAGACGCATCGCAGATTGCAGCCCTCGGGAGGGCGTGCGCCCGATCCGTTCCAGCCGAGAAGCGGTGCCTCTTCTCCATGATGAAGACCGTAACTGGCCACGAAGGGCTTGTGGCGCCTACCAGGCAGGGGGTGAGTCCCCCTTCAAAACAATCGATGGCGCAGTGCCCAGGAGAGACGAGGCAACGTCTCAATCGCTCGCGGGCTTGGGTTACCCGCCCGGCGAGTTCCTCGGTCTCCAAGAGCGAGCAGTAGCTCGCTTCTTCTGCCCGCTTGTGAACTACATCGATCCACCCGGATGCGAACCGGTTTGAGGGTTGAGGCATCGCGCGACAAGAATTGTCAACACGTCAGAGGACGTGCGGCCACCGCCATCACACGGCCCAATTTATACTTCTTATACTTCGCAATCATGATGTGAACCCGATTCCTGAATGGATCGTCCCCTTGCCGCGCAGACCGCCCCGTCGCCTCCCGCTGCAGAACTCGCGCATGGGACAACTCTGCCACCGTTGCCGCCGACAGTAATCCCGACCGAGCCGAACCAGCGCCGACTCAAAATCGCTAAACCTTTTCTCACGGATGCCGACCCGCTGCCACAGCGCCTTCACTCTCGCGACTGGAGACTGGCCGGCCCCACCGACCTTCTCATCCAACAACCCGAGATCCGAAGCAGCCAGCATGGCCAGGGGAGAAAGCGGCGGGTCCGCTTTGGGCCAGATCCCCCGCAATTCACGCAAGAATACCTGTACGGTCACGTCACCCACCCCCTTGCCCAGGGCCTTGAGCCGGCTCTCCAGATCGCGGGCATCCCTCGCTGCGTGATGCAGCTCGTTGAGGTCGCCCTGGTACTGATCGACCAGCGCTCGCATGACTTCGAGCAGCTTGGTGGCGGTTTTGAAATCGTACCGGGCATACCCCCCGGCATCGAGGGCCTCGACCAGTCCATCCCACCCTGTCGAGAGAATCTGTTCGGGCGTGACGAGTCCTCGACGGACAAACTCCGCGTACGTGTGTGCGACGATGGCCCCAGAGATCCTGGCGCCGTAAAGAATGGAGGCAAGGAACCAGAGAAAGAGCGTTTTCGGCCGATGGGGTGCCAACGCGAGGCCCAATTCGGTCGAAAACCGTCCCGGCACTCGCTCCATGAGCGCTGCAACAACCTCATGAGGCGGTAGCGGCCTCTTCCGTGTTTTCGATGCCATCGGAGCGAGACTCCCCAGAGCAATAGCTTTCAGGGCTGAGCGGCGCGCTCGGTCGCCGCTGCGCTCGCCTTTAGCCTAAGCACGTCGACGCGGCTCTCGATGACCTTAGGCTCGCTGATCCCCTGCAACGCCATGACGCGGTCCCCACTCACGGCCCATGCTTGACTGTGATCTCACCGAGATCGTCCAGCGCAAGGGCCTCAATCTCTTTCCCGGTGTCGCTCTTGATCATGACGATGCACCGAGAGCCGACGCTGTAACGAGCCCCCCTCCGTCCTGCAGCAGCGCAGCCAAGCAGGACGACAGCATGCAAGGGTTCCCGTGCAATGAACCCATTGGTGACGAACCGTATTCCTCAGCCCCACTGCCGATGCGGCGCATACCGTTGCCAAGGCCAGCTCATAAAATATCGTCGGTTGCGTATCGATAGAGGCACTGCTCGCGGCACCGCATCGCTGAACCTCCCTGACCCGTTCGGAGGGGTGACAGGCCTACCGAGCACCCAATCATGATCATTTGCTGGAGAATTCCGGCGCGGGCAGAACACAAGATCAGGGTATCCCACAACCTTTTGCCGCTCGAGCTCGTCGAGCACGGAACCGCGGCTCTCCTCTTTCTGGTTCGTACTCAACGCCGCCGGATTATGCCCCCTGCGAGATCCCCTAATTCTGTCAAAAGCGGCACCGAAAATTACAGGCGACCGTCGAACTCGAATAGGCCTAACTTCCCAAGAGAAAATGCAAGAGTGGTTTTCTTTTCGATCGGATCCAGTTCGGCAAAACAATCCAATCTCCCACCAGTGTAAACAATCTCCCCCGGCAATTGAGCCGGACACCACAGGCGCCTCTATATCCAAGGCAATCTTGCAATCATGCGGACAGAGAGGACGGCGCGCGAGGCCATCGGGCAGGTGTTCGTAAGACCATGCTGGTTGCAGATGAATCTCAGGAAGAGAGCGTTGCATCGGAATGTCATCCAAGATTTAAGAAGAGAATCGTACTTTCTCTTATTGAGCAAGGGAGATACCAAGTAGCTGATCCAATCGATCAAGAGTTTTCCTCGAAAACCAGTCCGTTGAGAAAGATAAAGCGTCCTGCGTTGAGAACCCCTGCGGGGTATCTTGCTACATGCTCTCTCTTCACAATGTAGTGAAATGCTACAGCCCAACGATAGATTCTGATCAACTCACTTACTACCCCCTATTCCGCCTCTGCCTGCTTGATCATGGCACCGCGTTTGCTGCTATGAGTTTCTAGAAAGCCGATGGGTCCTGCGGCAAGAATGCGGGGCCTAACCGAGCAGAAGTAGTGAAGAGCGTCACCTTGCCCTGGCATCCGTTGCGCCTCGCTTACGACAACCGACCAGAGCTCCTCACGACGGAAACGATGACCGAGCGTGCAATCTCCCCATGACAGCCGATCCCGCGCACAACGAGGGACAGTTCAGCGAAGTCCTGCGCCTATCCGGAGCCCGGAGATTCCGTCAACATCTACAACCTTGGTTTGATCGACTTTCTGGTCGTGGCACCATCGGAAACGGTCGCCATCAGCATAGCCCTCAAGGCCCCAAGCCATCCTGTAGCCAGGATTGACCATAGATGATCGATGATCATAAGACGAGTAGAAGGCACGGTCAGGACGGTGCCCAGCGTCACCAACGTGAACGTCGATCTCGTCTGGAATCCACTTTGGAGCCTAGATATGATGTGTGAAGTGGCGAGGCTTTAGCTTCGTGTGTAACCTGCTCGCTGAATGGCTCCGCATGAGACCTCCATGGCTCTCCGACTTGGCGGATGTTCCGGTATCATCTCGACCATCACCCTTTTGCTGTTCGTGGTTTCTGGCAGCGGACAGGCCTCGGATTCCAAGCCGCCGGCCGTGGATCCCTCACGCCAAGTAGAGCGGGACAAGATGGTCGATGATCAGATCATCCCTAGCGGCGTTACGGACCCAAACGTGCTCGCCGCAATGCGTCGCGTTCCGCGTCATCGCTTTGTTCCCGACTCCTTGTCCGAGTCAGCCTATGCGGACAGGCCCCTCCCAATCGGCTATGGCCAGACGATCTCCCAGCCTTCCCTCGTGGCCCTTATGACAGAGGCGCTCGAATTATGCGGGACCGAGAAAGTGCTGGAGATTGGAACCGGTTCCGGATATCAGACCGCTGTGCTGGCCGAGCTGGCGGCGAAGGTCTTCACGATCGAAATCCTTGAACCGCTGGCAAAGCAGGCGGCTCATACGCTGAGGGAACTCGGCTACAAGAATGTGCAAGTCCGAATCGGCGATGGCTATCACGGTTGGCCAGAAGAGGCCCCCTTCGAGGCGATCATCGTCACCGCAGCGGCAGATCACGTCCCCCCACCGCTTCTCGATCAACTCGCCTTGGGTGGCCGCCTGATCATACCGTTGAATGGCTTCCTCCAAGAATTGGTACGCTATCGCCGCACCGCAAGTGGCTATGAGCAGAGCACCCTGACCCTTGTGCGCTTCGTGCCGATGGTCCATGAACACCGTCTTGTCGCCCCAGATAAGCCCTAAGGGGAGGGAGAGCCCTTCGAGCTGAATGACGGCGTCCCATCGGGTCACGCTCCAACTGGTGCAAGCCATTACGGTTCTGGCGAGGGGATCCGTGCTGCGAGCTTGCAGTGCGCACCCTTGCCGACCAGCTTTTTCAGCAAGCGCCCTCGCCAGGCCATTCCGCTAAAGGATGCGGGTTGAAGCGTCCTTCGGCCCTTGCTCTCGCAATGATGGCCCCAAGGTGACCACGCAGGCCATAAGCGCGGTAGGGAACTTCCAGATCTCCCATCACTCCCTCGGAGGAACAAAATGGGTCCGACCCCTTATTTACCTTTGCCCCCCTTATTTACCTTCCCCTCGAGACCCTTGGGGGCACCTCTATCGCCACGACCCATATCCGCTTGCCTGTGGCAGGTTTCCCCATAAAGGAGGATTTTCAGGCTTCAGGATGGCCGCTGGATCGCTTTGGATGGGCAGACAAAAGGACTCGCAGGTTTTCCAATGGAAGTTTTCTTCGGCAAACGATTGTGAGCAACTGGCGTCGTTCTTGCGTCGGCATCTCTGAGCGCTGCAATGGCTTCCTTGACACATGAGAAGACCGGAGGTGGCACCATGTCTCCCTACCGTCGTTCAGTCGCCAGATTATCAGTATCCCTTCTCGGTCTGGCTTCCCTTTTACTCTCCGGCTGCGTCACCTCGAGAGACCTCCAGGAGCTCCGGACCGACATGAGCAACCAGCTCTCTGCGATGCGAACCGATATGGCACAGGTCCGTCAAGGACTTGAAGCGACCAAGGCAGATGTCGCTCTTTTGAGGTCCCTCGGGGTGGCAATGGACGCAATGAAAGGGCGCCTTGACGGGATCCAAACCACTGTGCAAGGCCTCCAAACCGAAGCGGAATCCTACCGTACCGCGATCAGCACGATCCGCGGCGATCTTCGAGAGTTCAAAGTAGCCCACGAAGCCGTGGCGAAAGAAACCGACCGCCTCCGGGGGGTTGTAGGGTCACTTGAACAAGGCATGATCTTCCAGCTCCAGGTTGAAGTCAACTTGGCTCGGGAACGCATCAAGCAACTTGAACAGATCATCGAAAGCTTGCAAAAGCAAACACCGCCGCAGAGGGAAGGCACCTCACAGCCCAAGCTTTGAGGGAGCTTGGCGCGCTATTACGTAAGAAGGAGTCTTTCGCGCCTCGTGGAGCATGGAGCAATGAAACGCTTGGCTTTGCGGAATTTGGCAGCAGATTCACCCTCATGAACTGCCCCGAATTGCCCCATTGCCCGCCACCGATGGCCATCCAGCGTCTTTGCTGAACCCAGACAGCCGTTTAGTGTTTTTAGGAAATCGCCCGTCTCCGTTCTTGGCAGAGCAACATGGTATTGCTCGTGCACGCTGTCGTCGAACCTCTTCTCTTGAAAGGGCGCATTCATGCCAAATCAGAATGGTGCGGCTCATCAGAGCATGGAAATCATTTTCGCTCTTCGACTGCCCGTTCGAGGAAGTGGTCCTTCAATGCCCGAACCTCACCTGGAATCAGATCTTCCTCAGATCTTCCTCACAATGGAGTGTCTCGGTCGTAGCGGTGAGGTGCAACGGATGTCGGAAGGACCGGGTGTCTATCCCTTTCGCCTCTTCAATCCGTCCTCTAGACGTCCTCGCAAGGCAACGACGCGGACGGCTGCATGGCGAGGTGGGGGATGACAGCGAGCGCGGGGAGTCGGAATTCCAACGAACCGACCACCGGGCCCAACACCAAGACCGGTCAGGGCAAGGAGGGTGCACCATAGAACAAGCCACGACAACGGCGAAGGACCACAGGAAATAGGGAAGTGCGGAAGGCATCCGGGCATGAATAGGCGCGATCATGACGAACGACAGCACGGACCAGACGTGGAGCACACACGTGGCGTGCGGGCGGCGTGTCGCGACCGCAGTTGCACGCGCGTCTTCGTTGCTCCAGAAGGCGGCAATGACGGTCACGGGCGGACTGCTTCTGGTGGGAGGACCGGCCACGGCCGCCTTCCCCGAATCGCCCACCGACGTGGTTCGAGGCACCATCAACGAAGTCATCCGGATTCTTGAGGATCCAAGGTTAAAAGCGCCTAGCCAACTGATACCGCGGCGGCGACTCCTCGAAGAAGTCATCGGAAGCCGGTTCGATTACGAAGAAATGTCGAAGCGGACGCTCGGCGCCTATTGGCACCGATTGAGCGGCACCGAGCAGGCAGAATTCGTCACGCTGTTCAAGGCCTTTCTCTCTGATCGATATGCCTCAACAATCGAGGGATACTCCGGAGAACAAGTCACCTATCTGGCAGAGCAGATTGAAGGCGCCTATGCAGAGGTGCGAACCAAGCTGGTGTCGAGCAAGGTGGAAATTCCAATGGACTATCGGCTGATCGCCAAGGCCGGCAAGTGGTATGCCTATGACGTTATCGTGGACGGGGTCTCCCTCGTGAAAAACTACCGGAGCCAGTTCGCTGGCATTATCCGCTCCTTTTCCTATGCCGAACTAGTCAGACGGCTACGGGAGCGGTCGGAGGCCGCAAACCGCTAAGCTACAAATTCGAAGTCGGCTGACCACCCATAGCCCGTTCCGCAGCCCACCGAGCGCCCCAGGCCAGCATGGCGTCCATGGCGTTTCGGTCCAGGGGCAGGTGGCCATGCTGCCAACACCAGCCGGGATCCTCTGGAACAGGCCTTCCGCCAATTGTTCTTTCCCTGCGTGAATGCCCTCTGAAGCCGCCTAACCCCGCAGGAGATGTCGAACTCTCCGCCACTGGCGGAGACGACGCCCCGCCCTCAGGATCGAACGCAGCGACCATCGTTGATGGGAAATTCGTAGACCCAGTGTGCATCGAGCATCGCATAGTAGGCGTTGACAATGCCCGGCCGATCGCCACATTGGCAATCTGCTCAAAGACCCTGTCGCCCCCTGCTCCGCGGTAGATCACCCCCCTACCCGCACCTCCAGTAGGTATCCATCCCCTCCACGCACTGCGCAATCCAGTTGCCCGTTTGGTCCTGTTCGACCTGAACATTCGGGCAGGTCGCCTCTTTGACCTCCACAGCCGGCCGATGCCTGGCAACCTTCATAGACCAGCGCATTGAGCCAGTCGATGCGCAGCAACTCGTCGCCGGATGCCTCACCCTACGCCGCGCCGGCTGCTTCGGGACCACCCGAGCTGGGTTGGTGATCCCCGCCGTCATGGCCAAGGCCGCACTTTCACACACAGCCTCCTTCGTCGAACTGATCCCTCAAACGTCCAAGTCGGCCTGGTGCGAGAAGTGCTCCCAGTTGAGGTTCCTCACGGAGTGGGAACACTCAACCATCAATCCCCGGTACAGATCGCCCAGTGACCGATGTTCGAGAACCCGTTTCAGCGCGCCAACCAGCAGCAGTCCAATCGATCCCGACCGCTTCCAGCACATCCGCAACCATCCGACCCGTGATCGGCTCGCACCACCCATGCCGCTCGTTTGAACGCGCGTAGTCCCCTAGGCCCCGCCGCCGTGATGCGCACAGCCGCCCATCGACAGGGATCCGCCAGGGGCCAGCAACTCCACGAAATGATCATTGATGGGGCGAGAGAGGCTGAGCAAGACGGCTTTTCACCGCACTGATTCCTAGAACTGGACAGAAATTTCCACGTCTGGAAAGCGTTCAATCGCACAAGCGCCCCGAAACATGCCCAGATCCCCCACGACCTCCGCCAATTCAGAGTTGGCCGTTCTCGCAAAGACGACAAACTCTCTCAACCTGTCTCCCCCCTGATTCGAAAATAATCGAGCCGTGACTTCTCTGAACTCTCGCCCACGAGTCCTGGCACCGCTCATCATGATGAAGGGAAGCATTCACATGGTAGATCCCCCAGCACAACCGCCTCCCTGCCTAGCTTTGCGGGAGCGTACGGGGCGCTTCACGAGTTCGGCACTCCGCGCAGCGGCAAGCCACCCTGCTCTTCCACTGCTCCATCGCGGTGCAGGCCAGCACGAACGCTGGCGGGCACTATGCGGTCAACCCTCGCATCCGCTGTGTGGGAGGCTGAAGGGCGCCTGGGATAAGCTCGAACCGGCGCGGCCCGGCTTTCGTCGGTCGCCTAGTCCGGATACCTATCGAGTGCAGGTCCACGGTTGTCCCACATACAGCACAGCGCCATCCTATCTGGCTCTGTGCTCGGTTCCCCCCGGTCAATACGGGTAATCGAACGAGCATCATCAAATGGCCACAGTGCTCAAACTGTCGGGTTGTGGTCTGGGGGGCCTGTGCGTATTTTGCGTGCATTGTCTCCTCCCTTTGCCTTTTTTCTCCCCGGTGCATCACGGTGACTATTGTGGGGAGAGACGAGGGCACGGTCGCTCTGTCTGGCGAGGTGCTCCCCTCTCCTCGCGACACGATGTGCTTCAGCACGAACAATGCCAGCCGTGTCTGTAGCAGACCACGGATCAAGCGGCCATGCGAATGGGTCACTTAGCACAAGTCTCGTCCGCATCGCGTGCAGCAGAGTGTGAACAGTCTGATGAGCGCTGTGGTGTTTCTGGTCAGTAGCCACAAGGTCCGTTGTAGCTTAATGCCCCGAACAGACGAAAGGCATCGTGGATTCAGCAGTGGTCGCCCAGGCGCCACTTTTTATTCAGCACCGGTGCGACAAAAAACCAAATCATAGGGACAACGGCGAAATTTTCTCGCTGACAAAAGCAGCTTATGCCAGACCGCACCAGGGACCCGACACACTTCGCACCACTAGGAGCAGGATCGATGGCTGACTCTTGCGTGAACCGCAAGCAACCCGATCTGGGGCACGGCGCATGACGGCGAAAACTGCTTCGAGGATCGCGTCGTGCAGCTCCGTCGAGCCGTGCAGACGCGTCTCGGCCTTATGGAGCAACGCAGGATACCCGCTCTCCGTTCTTCACGCCGAGGAGCGGGGGTAGATGAGGCGGGTGATGAGGAGGGCTGCAGGCTGACCCCAGCATCGACACGATCACGACGATGGGTACCATCGGATTACGCCACCACGTCTCTGACCTCTTGGCGATCCGGCCATCCGCAGTTCGCAAGATATTATGCAGTGTGCGGCAATCGCGCATGCTCATCGTCACGAACACAGGTTCACGTCCGAGCGATTCCGCCTGCCTCTCCGACACCGGCTAACTTCAGCCTCGGCTGCGTAAAGCGGTCTTTCAACTACTGCGCGGTCCGTCGAGATCGTCCCTGACCCGCAAACCTGCGACACGATACTCGCGAACGTGAGGCTCAGCACTCTATCTGAAAAGATCGCACAGAATGGCCTTGGCCCATCGGCACGCAGCAGCACGGTTCCAGCCTCTCACGGCAGTGGCGATCAGCGGGGGCGAGCCGGACACTCAGAGACGGCCGTCGCCGACCAATCGCGATTTCCAACCTACCGCATAATCCCGCAATCCCCCCACATCGCCGATCGTCTTCGCCCCAACCTCATGGTCTGCACTGTCCTTCTGCCAGTCGGCTTGTCGTCGCCCGGTCGGTCTTCACCTCTTCCGCTTCGCTGCCTGCGCCCGGGAGTGGGCTGCAGACTCCGGGCCAGTCCACTCGACCCTCAGCATCATGTCCTTATGCGCCCAGCGATAGGATGCCTTCCCGCCGAACGCCCGGACCAACTCGCGCCCAATCCGTTGGGCCAACTGATCGCTCGTGGTCTGAACCTCCATCTCGCGCTTGCTGAACGTGACGATTTTCATCACACGCGCCAAGGGATTCACCGCCAAGGCACGAGCTTCTTCATTCGAGATCAGCCCCCGGATCTCGGCCTCGTGCTTGTCCAGATCGGACCACTGGAGTGTGACGATGCCCTCAGGATAGGCATCGCGGATTTTCCGGCAGGCCGGGCAGAGCATCGTTTTGGTCCCAGCCGAGGCACTGAGCTTGGCAAACTCCGCCTCATCGAACATCCAGCGCTTTTTCGCAAAGACAGCGTGGCACTCGGGACAGATTAGCGGCCCTCTGGGCGCCCTGAGCATCGCATAGGGATCCTGCTTCGCCTTCTCTCGCTCTTTGTACGATGTGGTATAGCGTTGCCCGCGTCTGGTACTCATGCGTGGTATCCCTTCCTGTTGACCTGTCGACCCCACCCCGTTTCCAGCGAGACCACTTCGGCCATCCGGGTGGGCCTCGTCAACGCCGCGGTGACTCGCTGCCAATACACAGGCACGTCCAAGCTCCGCAAGACCGCCTCCACTTCGGAGAGGCGCGGCCGTTTTATCCCGTACACATCTGGGTGAACCTCGACATATACCCGCCCGGCGTAGACCGCGATCTTCACCGGCTCATAGATCAATTCTCCCGGGGTACCCACCGCGACCAGGGAGACGAGCACCCGAATGTCGTCGGGATGCAGACGGATGCAGCCGTGGCTCTGATACTGGCCGATGCTGGACGGAGCGATGGTGCCATGGATGCCATAGCCGGGCATCGAGAGTCCCAGCCAGAATTCCCCCAAGGGATTCTCCGGGCCAGGCGGCACTCGCGTCAAGACGCTGCGCCCCTCGGCTTCCATTTCTTGCTGAATCGACTGCGGCACTTCCCAGATGGGGTGACGTTCCTTGGAAATGATCCTGAAGGCCCCGGTCGGCGTCCGCCATCGGCCAGGCTTGCCGAGTCCGACACCGGCATGAAAGACCAGGCGTCCGTGCTCGAAAAAGTAAAGCATCGCTTCCGGGAGATTGATCACAATGCCGTTCTCCCTGACCGCCGGAAGGATGCGCCTCGTCTCGATCAAGAGCCGCCAGCCCGGATAAATGCGGTCCGGATTCCGCAGGCCATTGGCCTGTGCAACCACTCGCCAGTCTACTCCATATCGGCCGGCGATCGCGAGCACCGTATCGCCGTGTCGAACCGAGTAATCTACTGTGCGCTCCATGACCTCCGTGAAAATCGGGACAGTTCCGTTACCCCAGCGAGACACCGCGTCCGTTCACTCCATAATCCCGAAGCATCCATGGCGTTGATCCTTGGACCGACACAGACGCCAGTGAATCACCGTTCTCCTGGACACTCTTGGCCCTTGCGTGCGCACTTTGTGAAGGCCGACCACGCAATCCATGACAGCGCAAGCATAATGCCAGCGAGCAACGGTCCGGCGCGGGAACAATGGGCTATGCCATAATGTCCAGGTGTTAAACTAAACGATTCATGATCCTGAGGAGGGTAAACCTCGATCGGTGGGGCGTTTCAGGCCAGGACATGGGTACACCTTTGTCGCCAAATGCCACAGAAGCCAGGAAGTCCTTCCGGTTGTCTTGTCTCGATCATGCTGCAGACAATTCGCCGCCCGCCCGGCACATCCTGGCTTGGCAAATCCGACAGATACCGGTCCTCGAATTCGGGAATGACAAGGGGCTGTCGCCATGATCAATGACCATGTTCAGACCCCGCGACAAGGTGATGCGGCTGGTCGCTGTGAGCCACGACCCCTTTGGGTCCCCATTCGGCAGCTTGATCATCAGGGAGATTCGGCAGATCGCCGAGATGGCAGGGATGATGCTCCAGGCCGAGACTCACATTGGCATTTGGGATTCACGGCCTGATCTCCGTTTCCCATTGAAGGGCCCCTTCGTGGCTGAGAAGGTTCGCATTGGCCCGTTTCATGAACAGGGATGACACAGCGCCAGGAGTCCGCTTGGGGACAGATGTCCAGGCCAGCGTGAGAGGAGCCGTACGTGCCCCTCGCGTTCTTCGGTCACACAGCCTCCCCGATGATCCCCGACGCGAAGAGTGGCTTGAGCATGAAACGGTACAGGATGGCCGTCTGTGGAGTGTGGAGGAGTACCGCGCGCATGCACCCGCGCAAGCACTCAGGTTCTTGCGATCGTCACGCTTCTCTTGAGCCGTTCCATATTTGGACAATTGGCTCGATGCATTGGCCATCGGCGATGAGCACTCCATGTTGGGCGATCCGCTTGTCACTTTGGTATCACCCAAAGCAAGATCGTAGCCCTACGTCGCTCGACCAGGAAAAGCACCAAGGCGCGGGGCTTCCGCTGATTGACGACCCGCTCGAAGTCCCTGACCGTACGCACCCGTTTGCAGTTGGATTCCCAGATGAGGTCTCTTTGCCGCAGTCTGGCCTGATCCGCCGGACTGCCGGGTCTCACTTCAGTGACCACCATGCCACCGTCACTTTTGGGGCTTCACGGCTTCAAAGCATGAACAGAGCTAGACCTGGAGGGGCAGACATCAGCGTGCGATCAAGCGTAGCGCCGATCTCAGCGCCGGTAGGGTGGAAGTCCGGCGAAATAGAACGCCGCGATGGCGACGGCCGCCGCCACATTGAGGGATTCGACGCTGCGCTCAAGGGGGATGTAAAAACGGATCGCGGCGAGGTTCAGCGTTGCCTCGGAGAGCCCTCGGCTTTCATTTCCCACCGCCAGCACCGCGCGTGCGGGCAACTCATGGATCTCCCGAATCGCCTTCCCCCGCCGATCGTGCGGCTGGGCGGCCAACAAGGCGCAGCCGCGGTCGCAAAACCAGGAGGGATCGTTCCGACGGAAAATTGGCACTCGCAGCAAGGTCCCTGCCGTGGCGCGAACGACCTTAGGATTAAACGGATCGGCCGAATCGACAGTCAGCCAGACGGCACTCAGGCCCATCGCCGCTGCCGTACGAATGATCGCACCGACATTGGCCGGATCTTGCAGTCGCTCCCCAAAGAGACCCAGCATGAGCGGTCGGGCGAGGACCGCCTCTTCATCCCACTCCGGTTTGCGGACTACGGCCAGAATCCCCTGCGCCTGCTCCACATCGGAGAGTTTCTCGAACATCGTCTCGCGGCAGACATACCGGGGCACCTCACGCTGTTTAAGCGCCCATTCGAGTGACGGCCGTTGCTTGCGTAAAAACCCCGGTGTGACCACCAGCGTTTCGACAGTCGAGGCGCGTGAACGAAGCACCTCGAACACCGGCTTGGCGCCCTCGACAACGAAGGCCCGTTCGGCCTCGCGCGCTTCCTTGTGACGAAGCAGATCGCGGATCAGCGAGGCCGTAGCGGCGGGCAAGGGAGGAAAGTCGCGCATGTCAAGCCAGTCCGGTCCACCGCAGGCACGGGCAGGCGTACCGGACAGATCGCCGCCTTTCTCATTTCGCACTTGAGCTTGCGCAAGAAACAGGGCGTGAGAAGGAAGTGTGATGCCGGGCCGAAGTTACTTTCGTTTTCGACCGGAGGCGACGTCGCTCGCCCGCAACCGCTGTGCCCTGGCTTTAGCCCGCCTCAACTCGTTGAGCTTGCCTCGGGTACGGTCCCGCTCTATCCGCAATTGCTCGAGCTGTGCGCGGAGGTGCGCTTTTTCCTGTTTGTGCAGACTGGCGCACTCGGCCCGAGACAGGTTGAGCCAGTCACCGCTACTGCGAGCCCGCCTGATTCGCTGATCCAAAGACTCGCGCAACTGCTTGCTGCGCATAGACATCAGCGACGTTAATGCCTGCTGCCGGCGCTGCACTTCTTCTTCTTCGGCAAGAATGCCGCGGATGTCGGTGCCAAGCATTGAGTGTGCCTCCAACAGCCTGTCACAGTGAACCAAAATAAATAACGGCGTATTTTACCCTATATCGATCCCTCCTTGCTAGCTTTCACAAGCTGTTGGAATTTCAGCACTTTGTCCTCAAGCCTGCAAAACCATGTCCTCAGGGACGGGTGTGTGGGGGTTCACCGTATGATCGCCCCACGTCGATCGGCCCCCATCTGTGGGGCCTGGCAGCTTGGCCGAGGCCAAACGGCTGGTATCTCAGCCTGGAAGCCGATCTTCCGGTTACACCGTCGAGGCGATCGAAGTGAGTGCACTGGACCCTCCGGCTTCGACACGGAAAGCCCTGACCTCCATACGCAAAGTTCCCGTTCCCTGGCTGTGTAGCAGTCCGAAAGATTTCGAATGGCTTTTCGCGCGGTCGGAGGAAAAAGGGAAAGAGAATTGGAGTCGGATCGCGCTGTGACCGATCGCTCTATGCACTCCTGACGCGTCGATCCTAAACAGCGCCCCCACGTTGCTGCGTGCCGCCGAGGTCAGCCTCTGCAGTTTGGCGAAACAATCCAAGCAGGCCGCCACCTCCCGGCAGTTCTTTGCGCCTAGGCACTTCGAGCTGCCCTCTGACTGAGCCGTTTATCGCCTTGACCCAGCCGTCGTTCCCGCTCCATAGAGCAAGATCCCCACTCCCGTCAGCGCCAGCACGCCCGGCCACGCACCCATCGGGGGAACGATAAAGAGCTGAAAAGGATCGGTGCTTACGTCCGGCCACAACCCGCTCACCGCGATCGGCAACGCCAAGAAAATGCCCATGAGCGCTTCGCCGGTCACCAATCCGGCGGCAAAGAGGACCCCCGGCTGCGAAGCCGGGTTGCCCGCTGCAGCTCCCCGCCTCCGCGCCAACTCTCCGATCACCCCGCCCATCACGATGGCTGTGGATAACTTGAGCGGCAGGTAAATCCCTAACGCCACCGCCAGCACGGGCAGGCGGAACGCGGCACCCCGCACTGCTAGCCGCCGATCGAGCCAAATCACCAGCGCGCCGATGAGCATGCCACTGCCCACAAGCGACCACGGCAGGCCATCCCCGAAAACGCCTTGCGCCAGGCTTGCCATCAACATGGCCTGCGGCGCGCTCAAAGGGTGCGGATGTTCCACCGTCGGATCGCCGATCCCGTATTTTCCCTGCAACAACGAAAGTACCGGCGCGATTACCACAGCGGCTGTTGCAACCCCAACCACCTGCATGATCTGCTGTTTCCACGGCGTCGAGCCGACCAAATGACCGGTTTTCAGATCCTGCAGATTGTCCCCGCCCATCGCGGCCGCGCAACAGACCACGGCCCCGATCAGCAAGGTCGCAGCAGGGCCGGCTGGGTGCCCCCGGCCCATGACGGCCACGAGCAACAGCGAGGCGAGCATGATGGTGGCGATCGTCACGCCCGACACGGGGTTGCTAGAACTACCCACCAACCCGGCCATATAGGCTGCGACCGACGAAAAAAGAAACGCCGCCACGACCATTACCAGCGTCATCCCCGACGCCACGATGAAGTTCTCGACCACCGCGCGATAGATGAGCCACATCGGGACGACAGCGCCTACTAACGCGAAGACGATCCAGGGAAGGGAGGCATCCCGCTCCGTTCGCGGTTGGTGAACCGCCGCTGGGCTGTGCGTCTTGCCGATGTCGGCGGCAACCCTCGACAACCATCCGTAGGATTCAGCCAGCCGGCGCACACTTTGGAGAATCGGAGTCCGGACCTGAATCAAGGTCCACACACCACCGACCAGCATCGCTCCGATGCCAACGTAGCGAATACGGGTGCTCCAGAGCGCGCGGGCTGCGGCAAGGCCGTCTGCGTTCTGCGGTATTCCCGCCACCATGCCGTACAGGGGGAGCAGGATCAGCCATCCGATCGCACCGCCTAGAAAGACGACCGCTGCGGTCCGAAGACCGATGATGAACCCGACCGCCAGCAAGGCCGGCGACAAGTTGATCCCGGCGTAGAGGACCGTCGACCCAACCCGCCACGCTCCTTCGGCCGCCTCCGTCCAAAGCCGTACACCGCTCTCGGCGAATTTCACAGCCCCGCCGGCCACCGCCGCCATGGCCAAGGTTCGAAGGCCCGATATCGCCGTCCGCCCCCGGCCAGTTCCCACCTTCAAAACCTCGGCGGTGGCTATCCCCTCGGGAAAGGTCAGCCGCGCCCCGACAATGAGCGCCCGCCGCAGCGGGATCGTGAAGACGACGCCCAGCAGACCACCGACGAAGGATACAGCGACCGTCTGCCAGTAGTCGAAGACTCGCCAATAGCCGATCAGAAGAAGCGCGGGAAGGGTGAAGATCACGCCGGCCGCCAGGGCTTCCCCGGAGGAAGCTGCCGTTTGAATGATGTTGTTTTCCAGAATGTTGGAGCGGCGGAAACAACGCAGGACCGCCATCGACACGACGGCGGCGGGGATCGACGCGGAAACCGTCATGCCGGCGAACAATCCCAGGTAGGCGTTGGCTCCAGCCAGAACGGCCGCCAGGACAACCGAGAGGATGAGTGCTTTGATCGTAATCTCAGGCAGCACCGTCGAAGCCGGCACAACCGGCTCAGCGTCTTGTTCCTCCTGTAACGGCGGTACCGACACAGCCCCCCCGTCGGCGACTCACAGAACCTGCAGGATCAGGCACTTCAAGTAGCGGGTCTCGGGCATGGCGGCAAGCACAGGATGATCCCGACTTTGCGACCGGCTTTCGATCAGGCGCACCCGCCGGTTCGCATCACGCGCAGCGGCAAGCACGGTCCTCCAGAAGTCCGCTTCGCCGACGTAATGCGAACAAGAACAGGAGACAAGGAAGCCACGGGCGCGTATTAAGCGCAACGCCCGCCGGTTGAGTTCCTTGTAGCCAGCCAGCGCAGAAGCCACCACTTGTTTGCTGCGGGCGAAAGCCGGTGGATCCACAATGACCAAGTCATACTGGTGTCCAGCCCGCTCCAGCCTTGGCAACTCCTCGAACGCATCGGCTTCCCGATACGCACAGACCTGCTCGACTTTGTTCCGTGCAGCGTGTTCACGGGCCAGAGCCAGCGCGTCGCGGCTCGCATCCAGCCCCAGCACCGAGCGAGCGCCGTAGAGCGCCGCCTGGATGCCGAAGGCACCCGTGTGGCAGAACACGTCCAAGACCTCCAGATCTCGTGCCAACGAGGCAACGGCTAGCCGATTTTCGCGTTGGTCGCAAAACCAGCCGGTCTTCTGTCCCCGCTCCACATCCACGACAAAGCGGGCATTGCCCTCGTAAATCTCGACTGTGGTCGGACCCTGTCCGCGCAGAATTCGTCGTTCGAGCGGCAAGCCTTCCAACACCCGGCTTTTCGCGTCGTTGCGAAGATACACCGCTTGTGCACCGGTCCGGCTGCTCAACAATTCGGCAAGGAGGTCCTGGCGCCGGTCCATGCCGAACGCTAATGTCTGCATCACGAGCCACTCGCCGTACCGATCCACGATGAGACCGGGCAGCAGATCCGACTCACCGTGAACGATCCGATAGGCGTTGGTGCCGGATACGACCCGCTCGCGCAATCGGACAGCATCGTCCAGGCGGCCCATCCAGAACTCTTCGTCGATCGGCTCTTCTTCCGAGGTGAGGATGCGGACCCGGATTTTTGAATGCGGATTGAAGAAGCCTCGGCCGAAGAACCGACCCGCGTGAGTGTACAGATCGACGAGATCCCCGGCAGCAGGCTCGCCTTTCACCTCCTGCACGTGTCCCGCATACACCCAGAGATGCCCCGGATCGACCCGTCGCTCCCGATCACGCGACAGCACTACCCGGGCGGTCGGCTTCTCCGGTAGCGAAGACATGCCGTACTTATCGGCCTCTTCCCTCCTCCGCGTCAAGCCGAATTGATCCGTTACACCTCACACGCAACTTGCGCGCGCCAAGAGGTCGTGCGAAACTAGCCCCATGAACGAACCTCACCCTTCGTATCGTCAACTGCGGTCCCGCCTGCGCATGGCGCTCGCAGTCAACGCGTGCATCATCCTGGCGGAGTTCGTCGGAGGTCTCCTGCTGGGCAGCGTCGGTTTGATGAGTGACGCTGGGCACAACCTCATCGACCAGGGCACGCTTTTCCTGGCCCTTTACGCGCACATGCTCACATCGCGGCCGGCCAACGAGACACGCACGTTCGGCTACCACCGCGCCGGCATCGTCGCGGCGTTTTTGAATGCCTTCATCCTGCTGCTCACCGCTCTGGGAATTACGCTGGTCAGCGTGAAACGAATTCTCGCCCCTGTCCCGGTGGCCGGAGGATGGGTCATGCTGATCGCCGCGCTGAGTTTCGCCGCCAACCTGGCGATCGCCATGCTTCTCCAACGTGGGGCACGCGACGATTTGAACATCCGCAGCGCGTTCTGGCATATGCTGGCGGATGCCTGGGTCTCGCTCGGTGTGGTGCTGAGCGGCGGGATGATCCTGCTCACAGGCTGGTCGATTCTCGACCCGCTCGTCAGCCTGGCCGTCGTCGGCGCCATTGTGAAAGGCGCCTGGCCGCTCTTCCGGGAATCCCTGGAAGTGCTGCTCGAATCCACCCCGCCTGGCATCAGTCCATCCCACATCGCCGCAACCATCGAGTCGATGCCAGGCGTCAAGAACGTGCATGACCTGCACATCTGGGCGGTGGAACCCCGGCTGGTCATGTTGACCTGTCACGTCCAGGTCGACGGCGACGACACTGTGCTGACCAACGGGCTGCTGCGAGCGATCCGGGCGCGGGTGGCCTCGGAATTCGGCATCCGCCATCTCACCGTTCAAATGGAGACCCAGTGTTGCCACTCGGATGCGGTCCATTGCGACTTGAACCAGCTCGCTGTTCGGCATCGGTCCACCGAAACCCTCGACCTTTACCGTTAATCTTTTCTCTGGCCTCACGCCCGAGTAGGCCGCCGGCGCCGCTTCGGCACGCCAGGCTGGCTCCATGGCATCGCTGATCGCGACAGAACATCCGGCCCTGTTTTACCTGCCTTGCGGCTCATTGGGAGCCGGCAAGACGCCCCTGCTCATGCGGCTGCTCGAACCCTGGCGTAACCAAAGGCGGCAGGTTGGCGTGCCGATGAACGAAGCCAGCGCAGTCAGTATCGACGGACCCTGCACGGGGACGCTGGTGCACCAGGTGCTGAATCTCGTTGTCGGCTGCGTGTGCTACGATACCAAGACCGAGAAGGACAAAGCCTGGGGCGCTGTCCGACTGGTCACGGACCCTTGATCGGACCCGAGCGTACTGGAGAGGTCAGGGATGGCAGACCCCTCGGACGTGATCGATGCGGTCGCGGCCGTCTCGGTGTCGCGGCTCATCCGACTAGAGCGAGCACCTTGCTGCATCCGACCGTAATATCGGATGGCACCATGTTGGATGTCACCGCCCTCATGCCGTCTGGTCTGCCGACGACGTGAAATATGCCCGGCCTGTGGGAAACGTCAAGGCGACGCGATCAAGGACAATCCGCACGCCAGGATTTGGGAGCCCACGTAGGCCTCCATAGACCTGCACACGCTGCTTGAGACCAATCCACCCGCTTATCCCGCGTGGAGCATCCCCGTTGCCTTTGGACGCGCCTCGAGGCACGTCGCCTGTACCGACCTTCCACCTTCGCGATCACCCGATGGTGACGACGATCCGCCTGTCCGGCCCCTTGAATCGCCCGCATTTCCTTCAGGGGCCGGCGCGCTGCCGAACGGAATCGAACAGGCCACAGGCTTCTTCCGTTTTGCTCGAGAGCCCGAACCGCAGGAGTGCCCGTTCTTTCCACCGCACGTCCACCCCCTCCGTGCCTGTCATGTTGCTCGATAAGCCGGACGACGTCGTCGTGCTGATCGGCCGGGATTAGGGCCAAGAACGCAATGAACTTCTGGCTGGTGTCAAACAGTGAACGAGCGCGCCGATCATCCGCGGGACTGCTGACACGGGGACGGGACAGACTTAGCCGCCCGACGAGGAAATCGCGGCCACCGCAGCAGCATCCACGCGGCGCAGGTTCCGCACAACCCACCAATCAGCCAGCCTCCCGCTACGTCCGTCGCATAGTGGGCGCCGACGTACACGCGCGCGAGTCCGACCACGAATACCACCGGCCAACTGATCCAGCCGGACCGCGGATAGAGGACCTGCAGAAAAGCCGCGGCGGCTGCTGTGTTGACGGCATGGTTGGAGGGGAACCCGAACGTCCCACCGCAGCCGACCAGTTCGCGGACATCCGGGAGCGCGTGGCAGGGACGCAGCCGCTCAGTGAGATGTTTCAGCTGCGCGCCCAGGGCATCCACCAGTCCGATGGCCCCTGCCAACACGGGGGCGGCCACGAGCGCTTCCCGCCAGCTTTGCCAAAGCCAGTAGGCTCCCAACAGAACACCTGGCACCCACAGCAGCCCTGGCTTTGCCAGCTCTATCATCACCCAGTCAACACCGGGTGACCGGCCGGCCAAGCCGTTGATGGCGAGGGAAAGTTGTTGATCCCAGTTCATCGGAAGATGGTCAGTTTGGTCTGTCAGGTCTGTGTCCGTTTGTCTGGTTGGTCGAGGACACCCATGATTCGCTATCAGCTTTTCATTTAGCGCGTTCGAAAGTGGATCCGGACCGTCAGTTCTCCGTCCACCGGCTCATCCCCGTTCATCTGCGGCTCGAAGGTCCATTGATTGAGGGCGGCGATCCCGGCGATCGTCAACTCCCGATGTTTGGCGGGTTCCAACACGACGACCGTCACCAGGGCGTCCTTGGAGACCAGTATGCGGGCTTTCATCCAGTCGTCCAGCTCTTGCCCCTCTAACGACGGTGGAATGGCGGGCCAGGGAGTGAATTTGGGCACCGGGCCCAGTTGTTGATCCTTGTTGAGCGGAAGTCCGTGCACATGCACTTCCGGCAGCACCACGATGTCTTCATCGTGATCGGATCGATGCGTCGCGCGGTCCCCTTCGGCCGCCAGACTCTTTCCTGTCAGAAGCACAATCGGTATCACGAGTCCGGCTACCGCTGCCCAAGACCCGGCGAGCACGAAACGGCACCTGGCTGTTCCGACTCGAGTTTTTAATGCTTCACGGTTCACGCTTCCAGCCTCAGACCGCTAAAAGAACCACTGCCCTCTGAAGAAAAACGACCGCGGCATGCCGGCGTGCGCGACGCCGAGGCCGATGCTCCCCTCGCCCTGGTTGAGGAAATATTTCTGGTCCAGCAGATTGATGACATCGAATCCGATGAGAAACTTCTTTCCACCCAAGGGCAACGGAAAGACATGATCGATGGACAGATTGTACACCGTATAGGAGGGGCTGTGAGTTGAATTGGTCTTCGCCCCCTCGTTCTCCGCGGTCCGAAGCCCCGACCCGTAGAGCATCTGGCCACTGACCGTCGTCCGCTCCAGAAGTGTATAACTCACCACCGCCGAACTTGTCAGCAGTTGCATATGGTCGCAAAACACGCCGCCCGGCGAGTTGATATCGTCGATTTCTTTCTGCTCCAGCAGAAAGTGACCGGACTGCAGGCCGTAGCCCTTGCATTGGCCCCAGGCCACGTTCCCACGCGCGGTCAGGTTGTCCGTCACCTGTAGCTTCAAGGCGCCGTCAATCCCCCGCTGCCACCCCCGGTCGAACGCAAAGAAATTCAGGAGCGGCGTGGTGCCGAACTGGCCGGCATCCGATTGGTACCGGTTGAGCTTGTAATAGCCCGTCAGTTCCAGTGTGGCCCACGACGTCAGCGCATGATAGCTCCCCACTTCGAAATAGTGGGAACGCTCGGCCCTGACGGTGTTGTTGGTCAGATTCTCGGGTTCCGCCGTCGTGCCAATGGCGTTCAGCTTGGCAAACGTGATCGCCTCCAGGTTCGGCGGGGTGAACAACCTGCCGTAGAAGGCATGAAAGACGTTGGCGTTATCGTACTTGTAGGTCACACCAATGCGCGGGCTAACCTGTCCCTCGCTCATTTGGTATTGGATCGCATCGCCGCGGACGCCGAGGTTGAACGTCCAGTGCTGATTCGGCGTCCACTGATCCTGTAACCAGAATTCCTGGCGCCAGCCGATTAGCCGGTTGTCGGCATCGAGCCGGAGTACGTTGCCGACCGGCTTGCCGGTTCCCGGATCGCGTAGAAAAGCGAACAGGCGGGTCTTGTTGATCGCTTGGGTGCGGTCGATCTGAAATCCCGTTTTAATGAGATGTGCTTTGCTGTGCACGTAGGTGTAGTCCAGCCGCACTCCGCCCGAATAGGCCATCCGATCTTGATCGGCCGCCGAGAACGGTTCGTCCGGATCCGAGACATGTGCCAGGACATTGAACGGATCCGTTCTGAAGATGGCACGGGTCTGGCGGAAATATCCAGCCAGGCTGAAGAAATTGCTGGCGTTGAGGTCGTGCCTCCAGACCATGTGCGCGTACTGGTTATGTTCTTTCTGATTTTCATCGATGGCCTGCGAGGCAACCGGATTGAACGCCGGGTTTTGCGCTTGCAGCAGCGTCAGGACGTCCGGGTTGACCGACAGCCCGGGTATAGTGGGGATTTGATATTTGGCCACCGAATTTAAAAAGAGCCAGGTGAAATTGTTGTGATTATCATGTTGATAGTCGCCGCGGAGATACGTCTGGTTGCGGTCGCTCTGCCCGTGAAAGACCGAGTGTCCCAGCGTGGGTGGCTCGATTCCGCGATTGGTGGAGGTGTAGCTATTCAACACGTAGTAGCGGAACTTTTCGCCCACCGTGCCGCCGTATTCGAACGAGGGGTTCAGCGTTTCGTTCGATCCACCGAACATTTGGAGTGAGCCGAAGCCGGGTTTGGTCCCGCTCTTGCTGGTGATATCAATGACCGCCGCGGTTTTCCACCCGTACTGAGCCTCCATCCCGCCCAGGATGATATCGGCCCGTTCCCAGGCACGAGGCGTGATCACGTCCGTGAAGGTGGAGGACACTGTGTTCGGAATCGGTACCCCGTCGATGCGGAATTGCAGGTTGGCATGGTCCTGTCGAATGTGCAACTGTTTCAGGGCGCCGTAGTTCGCACTCGGAATGGTCAACAACACATCGTGCAGCTCGCTATTGTTTCCGCGTGGCAACGCTTCGATGTCCTTCCGGCTCACCGAGTAGGTCTCACTCGACGCCCTGTACTGAATGGGAGGCAGCGGAGACATCACTTCTAGCGCGATTTCCTGTGTGAGAGCCAGCGTCAACCGAATTGGCGGCGGCGGTTCCATTCCAATCTTCACGATCACATACTCACTCCGATACGTCTCCTGCACGGCGCTGACCGAATAGGTGCCTTCGTGCGGCACCGACACCACAAACTCTCCTGCCTCGTCGGTGACGGCGGTTACGACCGGGTTTCCCTCCTGATCCTTGACTTGCACGACGGCCTGGGGAATGCGCCGCAGGTCTTGATTTTGGACGAATCCCCGAACGATTCTCCGACCATCTCCCTCCGCTGCAAAGGCCAAACTCATCCCCCATTCAGACACCGCGTACAACCCCACTAAAACGAACGGCACTATGCGGGCGAACCAAGAGGCAAGGCTCATCGTTTTCCCTCCACCGACCACAAGCGAATGCAGACGAGAACGCAAGACCGCGCGTTGCGCGGTTGCGCCCGGTTCGACTTACTGGGAGCGATTGCTAGCGAAGCGGTGGCGCGCGCGAGGGACCGGCGGACGAGGGATCGATAGCCTGAAGAACGGTTTCGTCCGGCAATTCCCGTTGCCCGCCGGCTTCGATGGCGAGGAACTTCGGAGGGCTGACGTCAAGCCACCCGACCGTTTGGTGTTGCACCCACTGGCAGAGGTCCGTCTCGGAGTGCTCATGTCCGTCCGCATCAACAGCGGCCAGCTCGTGATGGATGTCCAATGCGACGGCGAACGGCGCCAAGACCAGAAGCACCAGGCTCACGGTCAAAGCCGCAATCGAGCGTGCTGGGCGACGGACGGCACACCGAGCGCGAACGATCTGCCTCATCGGGCGATCTTTCAGCCACGGCCCTTGTTCGTTCCAAGAGCGCCATGAACAACCAGCGTCAGGACCTGGCCCAAAACGTCTCAGCGGCATTCCGGACACCATCCGAAAAATTCCAGAGCGTGACCGTCGACAGTGAATCTGGTCCGCCGCTCAACCTGTTCGGTCAGCGTGTTCAGCGGGCAGAGCATCAGGTCGGCGATGCGGCCGCATCCCCGGCATTGAATGTGATGATGGTGTCGCCGGCCGTGACGCACCTCGTACCGCGTCTGCCCTTCATGGAATCCCACGGGCTCGATCAATCCGAGTTCCTGGAGCATGGCCAGATTCCGATACACGGTGACGAGATCCACCGCGCGATGCGCCTTCTTCAGGCGTTCGTGCACCTCCGCCGCAGTGATCGGCAGGGGGCAATCCTGAAGAATCTTCAGGATTGCCCTCCTAGGCTTGGTGAGCTTCTTGCCGCTCGCTTTTAGACTGTCCAGCATCGGATCGAGCATAGCAGATCACACCTGGGGATAATTGCAATTGACTTGCATTTACCATTGGACACCGACGTTGTCAACTTCGTTTTCTATCCGGCCTCCCGCGATCTCGCCACGGAAGCGGCGCCCGTGTTATGATCCACCACCGTGCTGATCGACACCCACACGCATCTGGACGACGCCCGATACGACGCTGACCGCGAGACGGTGCTCACGAGGGCGCGCGAGGCTGGCGTCGGCGTCTTTGTCACGATCGGCTGCGACCTGGCCTCCAGCCACGCGGCGGTCGCATTGGCAGAGCGGTACCCGTTCGTGTACGCTGCGATCGGCGTCCATCCGCACGAGGTCAAACACATCGGGGACAGGTGGTATGACGAACTGAGGCAGCTCGCCCGGCATCCCAAGGTCGTGGCCTACGGGGAAATTGGCTTGGATTACCACTACAACCATTCGGCACCTCAAGAGCAGCGTCATCGATTCCGTGAACAGATTGGACTGGCTCGCGAGTTGAAACTTCCCCTGGTCATCCATACTCGAGAGGCGCAGGCGGACACGATCGCCATTCTGAAAGAAGAGCGCGCCTCGGAGGTTGGCGGAGTATTCCACTGTTTCTCGGGAGACGCGTGGCTAGCGAAGGATGCGCTTGATCTTGGCTTCTATCTGTCCTTTTCGGGAATCATCACATTTCGGAATGCCACCATGTTGCGCGACATCGCGAAGACTGTCCCGCCAGATCGCTTGCTGATCGAAACGGATTGTCCCTACCTCGCGCCGGTCCCTTACCGCGGCAAGCGCAACGAGCCGGCCTATGTTGCCTTGGTCGCGAAAAAGCTGGCGGAGGTGAGAGTCCCGTCCGAGACCGCGGAGGAGATCGGCCGGATCACAGCAGAGAACGCCCGCCGGTTGTTCAGAATTTCTTGAGTTGTCGGTTCCGCCAGCGAAGAGCTTTGGGAAGCTTGCGCGGGTTGCCCTTCTTGTCCCGGTTACGTCTCGGCGAGTCCTCGTCTTCAACCACCCGTCCTTTCAAAGTCGGGACGGCGGGGGCGTCGAGCAGTGCGGTCAGTTTGGCGACAAACTCAGCGGCCCTGATGACAAACGCCCCGTGCGCCCGAGCGAAATCCGTCACCTCGCGATCCGACGACACCACGGCGCAGTCCCGGCCGTATTCCCGCACAAGGCGCTGGATGACGTGATCGGCCCGCTCGCCTCGCCGCGAATAGATCACGTCGACGCCCAAACGATGCTCGTGGTGTTCCACGCCCAGGCCATCCCGCCACCCGTCAAACACCACGGTGATCGCATGCCCTTTGCGTTGCCGATACCTAGCCAACTCGTGAAGCAACTGTTCGCGCGCGAATTCCCCTGGAGACCAGCCGGATGACAGACCGGTCGACCCGACGCCGAGCACGTTGTATCCGTCGATGATCAGATGCGTCGCCATACGCGAGCGGACCCTAGCCGACTGCGAGAAAGCCTGTCAACCCGAAAAGCACCGCGCGGAAGCTTCGGATTTGACCGGATTCCCCTTGACAAGAGCGGGCGCATCTGAGAAAAGGTTTTTGTCGCGCTTCAACGCGAGAACCGTTGGAGGAACCGCTTCATGACCAAGCGGCGTCGTTGTGTTGCGTGTGCACTCCTCACCCTGTTTTTCGCGGCCGGCGCACTGCTTTCTTCGGCTCTGTCCGCGGCGCCGCTCCGGGCCGCCGCCCCCCTGCGACATCACGCCGACGCTCTGGTGGCTCATCCAATCACCAAGACCGGAAAGAAGTCTGGCCCCTCGGCGCTGATCCCGGCAGTGATCCGGGATTTGCGGATCGCCACGTATCCGGACTGGACCAGGCTCGTACTGGATCTCGAGCGCAGTGTTCCGTTCACCGAAAACCGGCTGAATAATCCCGACCGGGTCATCATCAAGCTGAAGAACGCCAAGCTGGGGAAAGCCGCCAAAGAGAAGCTCGCGGTCGGAACGCTTCACGAAGCCGTCACGATCACTCAGCCAACCCCTAGGACCGTCGCTGTCTCGCTGAGGGCGAAGCGCATCAGCAGCTATAAAATCCTGCCGCTCTCGAACCCCGATCGTCTGGTGGTCGACATCGTGCCTCGCCCCAGTTCCGAGAGCGTGATCAAAGCCGGAGACCAGCCAGCCACCAACGGTCATGCTCCTCTGCCGCAGGTGCAGCCGGGTCCTCAGCACGCCGTTAAAACGATCGTCATCGACCCGGGTCACGGCGGCAAGGACCCGGGCGCCCGCGGCGCGCGCGGGACCGAAGAGAAGGATATTACCCTGAAGGTCGGGCTGCTCCTCCGTGATCTCCTGCGCAAGGAACCCAACACCCGGGTCCTGATGACGAGGGATCGCGACGTGTTCATCGAGCTGGAGGACCGGGCTAAATTCGCCAACAGCCACAACGCCGACCTGTTCGTCTCGATCCACGTCAATTCGCATCCGCAGAAGGGGATCAAGGGCATTGAGATCTATCACTTCGGCGAGGCCAAGGATCAACGTGCGCTCGAAGTAGCGGCGCGTGAAAATGGCACGCCGCTGAACAGCACGGGTGTCGGCTGGGAATATCTCGTCGCCGACCTCCTCACGACGAAGAAGATCGAAGACTCGTTGGAGTTGGCCTGGATGACCAAGCAGGCGATGGTTGCGCGCCTGAACGGCCATTATGACACAGTCGATCACGGGGTCAAAACGGCCCCGTTCTATGTCCTACGCTTTACCACCATGCCCAGTATCTTGGCCGAGATCGCGTACATTTCCAATCCGGCCGAAGAGCAGCTCTTGAAGAGCGCGTCGTTTTTGACGCGCGTCGCTGAAGCCCTCTTCGATGGTGTCAAAACGTTCGTCGGTCCGAACCGGCTCTCTGCGAAGTAACGAGCCGCCTCTCGTTGTCCCGATTGCCTCCTGCAATGCCCACCTTGAAAGTCACCTTGGAATATGACGGCACCCACTACGCGGGCTGGCAACGGCAACCTGACCGGCCGACGATTCAGGAAGCCGTGGAAAGGGCGATCGCCCGGATTACCCAGACCACAGTGTCGGTCGTCGGAGCCGGCCGCACTGACGCCGGCGTCCACGCCCTCGGCCAGGTCGCCAGTTTTCGGACCGACCGGGTCATGCCCCCCGAAACATGGACCAGAGCATTGAACGGGATCCTGCCCTTTGACATCAGCGTGCGGAGCGTCGAAGAGGTGGACGACAGGTTCCACGCGCGCTACTCCGCCCGTGGGAAACTCTACGAATACCGCATCCTCAACCGGCCCGAGCGATCAGCCTTGCAGCACCAACGGGCCTGGCATGTGCACCAACCGCTCGATGTGCCGGCAATGCAAACCGCAGCCGACTTGCTGATCGGCAAGCAGGACTTTTCGTCCTTCGAGGGCGCCCTGAGCGACAGCGAAAATCCCTGGTGCGACCTCAAGCGGCTGGACCTCAGCCGCGAGGCGGACCTTCTTCGCATCCAAGCCTATGCAGACCGTTTTCTCAAGCAGATGGTGCGGGCGATCGTAGGAACGCTGGTCGAGGTGGGATTGAAGAAACGCGCACCGGAGACGCTGAAGGAGATTCTCGCAATGCGGGATCGCTCAGCGGCGGGCAAAACGGCTCCTCCCTATGGGCTCTACCTGGTCAGGGTGGATTACTAGCGGGAGAGTATCCCAATCCCCTCTGTAGGAACTGGCCGGACGGCAAACGCCCGGTTCCCGACCACACCTGAGACCCGCCTGTCATGCGGCTAACGGTGCCGCCGACATGGGCTCGGGTTCTCGGCTTGCCCGCGCTCCGGGTTGAACCTGGTGCGAGAGACCCGCAGCGTTCGGTGGTTGCACGGATGTGCACTTCTCCTTCTGCGACCAAGGATGAACATCGCGTGCGAACGGCTGCTCTTTGCACATTGGCGACCCGTCGATGTTCCGTCTCAGTCCACAATTGATGCACCTCCATTCATAGAGACTCACCTGCGCGTCGAGGTACTGTTCCTTCACCATCAACCCGGCGCACTTGGGACACTTCATCCTGGTACCACCTCCTGATCTTGCCGCACGTGCCTCGTGGTTTTCGAGCGGCCACGACCCGTACCATTGAATAAACCGACTTTTGGCCCGGTCAAGCCGGAAGCGCGCCGGCATCCCGGCTAGGGCCCCCATGCCAAGGTTGAATTCGCCCGGAAGATGATTACACAAAGTTTCGTCAAAAGGACTTCATGCAGGAGGACGCATGGCTAGTGGGAACGCTGACATCGACAGGCAGGACGGAAAGCGGCAGAGTGCGGAGATCGGCTGGCTGAAAGCCGAACTGTTCAAAGCCGTACTGGCGGCCTGTGTCGAACGGTTCAGCCAAGACATTGGCCTCAACTCATCTGACATCAGTCAGGCGCTGAAAGAGCTGGCAGTCCAGTATGAAACAGCCCGTCCCATGGCCCACGGATCGGATCCCTGCGTGATGGTTTTGCATCGCTGGGCGGAAGCCTGAAGAGGTTCGTATATTCCGCCAACACGCGCGGTTGGCGGATTTGCCTTGCCGGTGCATAGGACGCAGCGACACAAGGATGCCAGAAGGATGGATTGAGCAAAGTGGTTCCTTGCCAGCGGTCCCGCCTTCGGTTGGGCTTGTGTGTGGGCTTTTCTTCCTCTTCCCGTCCATGCCATCCCCGCCGGTCGCCCAGCCTCAGGACGACATTCCCGAACTCAGCAAACAGACGGTTGACCTCGAGCGGGCCGGCAAGCACGCCGAGGCGCTTTCTCAGACGCAACGCGCGGTCGAACTGGCTGAGGAAGTCCGGTATCCTGAAGATCCGGCCGTTGCCGTCTATCTGAACCATTTTGGCCGTCCTATCATCGCTTGGGCGAGCTCGACCAAGCCAAAACAGTCTTGCCATGCACGCTTCCAATCCGGGAAGCGGCGCTGGCTCCGACCATCTGACTCTCGCCCCTGAATCACTTGGGCACGCTGTACGTCGCGACGGAAAGAGTGGAAAGAGGTAGCGAAGGCCGAACAACTCTCAGGCAGGCGCTCTCGATGCACGAGAGCGCGTTGGGACTGGTCATCCCCCCATGGCCGAGCAATCTGGCCGCAGCCTTGTCCATCGGTCAGCGAGACGGAAAGGGAGAATCGCTGCGCTGTGCGGGCATTGACAATTCAAGAACGCACGCTGGGAGCGTCTCATCCAGGAGTGGCCACGACGATCGAGCACGACGCTGTGCTGCTGCCCCGCGCCGGTTGCCACGAAGAGGCTGTGCGGGTGGAGGCCCGCGCCCGGCGCATTTGCGAAGAAGAACAGGTTCGGCAAGCCCGCCGCCCATAAGGGCCGCCACGCCCCTGGAGAGGATCCGCAGCAAAGGGCGGAACGAGGTGAAACGAGTGGAGGATGCCGAGCAGGGACCTGATTCACCTAACTCGGGGTCGGCGGGTTCTCGAGCTTTTTCCGCAGCTTGATCAGTTCCTGCTCTAGGGCCGCGAAGCGGTCCGCGATGGGGTCGGGAATGTTGGTGTGATCCATGGTGGCGTCAGGCACCCGTTCGCCTTCCGTCTTAATGATGCGGGCGGGCACGCCGATAACCGTGGAGTTGGGGGGGACGGATTTCAGCACCACCGAGTTGGCGCCAATCTTGACGTTGTCTCCGATTTTGATCCCGCCGAGAATTTTCGCGCCGGCCCCCACGACCACATGGTTCCCCAACGTCGGGTGCCGCTTTCCGCGCTCTTTCCCCGTGCCACCTAGGGTGACCCCTTGAAAGAGCGTCACATAATCGCCAATTTCGGCGGTTTCACCGATGACCACCCCCATGCCATGATCGATAAAGAACCCGGTCCCGATTTTGGCAGCGGGATGGATCTCGACCCCCGTCAGCCAACGTGCGAACTGAGAAATGAGCCGCGGAACAAACGGCACTCCCTTACAGTGCAGCCAGTGCGCGAACCGATAAGCAAGGACAGCATGAAAGCCCGCGTAGGTCAGGACCACCTCCAGGGTGCTGGTGGCAGCAGGATCACGGTCGAAGACCGCTTGGAGATCTTGTCGGATTGTCTTGAACATGATCACCGCGCTTCGCTCCCTCGGTGCTCCGTGCACGTTGAGCGCCCGACGGCTTGTTTACTCAGTGTTCCTCAATCAGACACACGGCTTGGGTCGCAATGGCCTCCTCCCGACCGACGGCATCAACTCCCTCGCCACTCTTGACTTTTACATTGACCAGATCCGGAGTGACCCGCAGCACCTCCGCCATTCGTTTCTGCATCGCCGCCAGGTACGGGCCTAATCGGGGAGCCTGCGCAATGATGACCGTGTCCAAATTCACTAGTCGATACCCTTTTCTCTCCAGTTTGCCGACCACGTCTTCCAAGAGTCGCAGGCTGCAGATGTCTTTATAACGAGGATCGGAGCTCGGGTAATGACGGCCCAAATCTCCCTCCCCCATAGCTCCCAGCAACGCATCGCAGACCGCGTGAACGAGCGCATCGGCATCGGAGTGCCCCTGCAGCCCTTTGGGATGGGGGATTTCAACCCCGCCCAGGATGAGTTTTCGCCCCGCCGCCAATGGGTGAATATCGTACCCAATGCCGATCCGCATTTGGTCCTTCAGCCACGTCAACGGTCATTCGTCAATCGCCCCCCAGCCGCGTGGCCACGTGCTCTTCCCCATTAAAATTGAACAGCGAACGCCTACTCGCTGCGCTTCGCCCGCGCCGCCAGTATCGCTTCGCCGATGATCATGTCTTCCGGCCTGGTGATTTTGATGTTCTCTCCACTGCCTTCTGTCACCATGACGCGTCGGCCAAGCAATTCAACTAGGTGCGCGTCGTCCGTCGCCCAAACGCCTTCCAGTTGTGCTTTGCGGTGTGCTTCTTCCAGCCAATCTCTCCGAAACGCCTGCGGTGTCTGGGCCAGCCAGAGGTGACGCCGGTCCACCGTCCGTTCGACAGCTCCGTCGGCTCCGACCTGTTTGACCGTGTCACGCATCGGAATCGCAACGATCGCCGCGCCATGCTTCGCCGCCAGCTCAATCACCTCCCATACCATCCGCTCGGTGAGAAACGGCCGGACCGCATCGTGCACCAGGACGATCTCCGTTTCCCCGTCGACTTCCGCAAGCGCATGGCGCACCGAATCCTGTCGATGCTCGCCGCCGGTCACAATCTTGCTGACTTTCTTGAACCCCTGCGGAATGACGATCCGTTCCAGACAGTATTCGCGTTCAGTCTGGGGAACCGCGAGAATGATCTCGTGGATCGCGGGCGACGCCTCGAGCACGCGAAGGCTGTGCACGAGCAGCGGCTGGCCTCCCAGCGTCAAAAATTGTTTCGGGACGGTCCCGCCCATCCGCAGACCCCGTCCCGCAGCGGGCACAAGGGCGACGGTACGTCTAGCCACGCGCGACCTGAAACTCCTCTCGCTCGCTCTCTTCCTTGAGACGCGTGAAGATCATACGCCCCGCCGTCGTCTGCAGGACGCTGGTGACCACCACGTCCACATTCCGGCCGATACAACGTTTTGCGTTGTCCACGACGATCATGGTTCCGTCGTCCAGGTAGGCGACCCCTTGCCCGGCTTCCTTGCCTTCCTTGAGCACGAACACGCGGATCGTCTCGCCCGGGAGCACGACCGGACGCAGGGCGTTGCACAACTCGTTGATGTTGAGCACGCGGACACCCTGCAACTCGGCCACTTTGTTCAAGTTCAGGTCGTTCGTGATGATCTTTGCGCCAACCTTTTTCGCTAAGACGACGAGCTTGGCGTCAACCTCCTTGACGTGTGGAAAGTCATCCTCGATGATCCGCACGTCAATGTCGACCATTTTTTGAATCTTATTGAGAATATCGAGCCCCCGACGGCCGCGCGCCCGTTTCAGCGAATCCGACGAATCGGCGATATGCTGCAGTTCGTTTAAAATGAAGTGCGGCACCAGAAACGTGCCCTCCAGAAAGCCGGTCTCGCACAGGTCGGCGACGCGCCCGTCAATGATCACGCTGGTGTCGAGAATCTTCGGATTCGCCGCCACCCCGCCGAACTCCGCTGGCTTCGCCCCGCCGGGGAATCGCTCCCGACCGAATCGTCCCCCCAGGACAAGGCCGAGATACGGGAAGCCCAGCAAAAAGACCAGTCCGCTGATGTGAAAGAGGAACGTTTCGACGTCGAAAATCACGCTGCCAACCCACTCCACCAACCCCGCCAGAAGCAATCCCATCGCCAGTCCGGCTGTTCCGCCCAAGATGATGCCGAACGAGAATTTTTGAAGCGCATACTCGCTGGCGATGATCAAGCCGCCGGTCGCCGCCCCGATTCCCAACCCCATCAGCAACAACTGACCGTTGACCTCTTCTGCACGCAAGAAAAGGGTCATGCCAGCCAGCGCACTGAAAAGGACGAATATGGCTCGTGCCACCATACGCTTCACCTCCCCTCGAGATACGAAGGGCATATCCGACCCGCCTTGTCGCGGGTCACGGCCGCAGGGTCAAGACCGCGCGGCCGCACCGTCGATCTGCACGCTCACGGCGACCACCCCGTGCGGCCCTCTCCTGAGCCCGTACTGGGTCGCCGCCGCTTCTGTCGGTTCCGACACATCCCTTTCCACGAAGCCGGCCGGTGCGACTGGTGGCGTCCGTTCGCCGTGGTTCTGCGCTACAGACCGCGGCTGTTCGGCGATAGTCACCTCGACCCTCTTCGGGGTATTGTGCCGAACCAGTTTGATCGTCACCTGTTTGCCAATGGGAGTCTGCGCGACGGCGTTTCGTAGTTGCGTGGGGGTTTCCACCATTTTCCCGTCGTATTCGACGATCACGTCGCCGCGTTCGAAGCCCGCTTTCTGGGCCGGGCTGTTTTCTACCACATCGCTGACCAACACTCCTGCGGTCCGATCCAGCCCGAATCGCGCCGCCAGCTCCGGCGTCAGCTCTTGAACCGACACGCCCAGCCACCCCCGTACAACTCGCCCCCCATGAACCAACTGCTCCATGACCGAGTGCGCCAGGTTGCTCGGCACCGCAAAACCGATCCCCATATTGCCGCCGCTCTGGCTGAAGATGGCGGTGTTGATCCCGACCACTTCCCCCCGCACGTTGACCAGCGGACCGCCGGAATTGCCCGGATTGATCGCCGCGTCAGTTTGGATGAAGTCCTCGTATTCGGCGATGCCCATGCTGGCTCGACCCACCGCGCTGACGATCCCCATCGTGACGGTCTGATTCAATCCGAACGGATTACCGACCGCCAGCACAAGTTCCCCAACCTCTAGCCGGTCGGAATCGGCCCATCGGATGGTCTGCAACCCGTCGGCATCGATTCTCAACACCGCCAGATCCGTCTTGGAATCGGTGCCGATCAGCTTGGCTTTAAACTCGCGCTTGTCGGACAGAAAGACGTTGATCTCCTCCGCCTGGCTCACCACATGGTTGTTCGTGATGATGAGCCCGTTGGATCGGACGATCACCCCAGATCCCAGGCTTCGCTCTTTATGGGCTCGCGGTGCCTCGAAGCGGCGGAACCATTCATCCCCGAAGAAGCGATGGAAAAACGGCTCGTCGGGTAGCGCGCCGTGAGGTCCTTCGCTTCCGCGACCGCTTTTCGTTGCAAAGATATTGACAACGGCCGGTTTCACCACCTTAGCGACTTGCACAAACCCCTGCTCCCCGCCCGCGACCGCCGCCGGCGGCACCGCCGGAACCGGTTTCGGTGGCCGTCGATCGGGCACGGCTTGACCTGCTGACAGCCATCCCATGTCAAAGGCCAAGACGACGCCGATTAACAAGCCCCCGGCCACCAATAGGCCGCTCATCCAAAGCCGAGAGCGATTCCGACCTCCGCTCAAGAGCGCTTCCGGCGGATTCATGGGACCTTCACGGAATCTCTCCTGCATAAATCCCCATGATTGTGTGCAGGAATCTGATCGCTTCAGCCCGGGGCCGCTGGAAGGAATTGCGGCCGATGATCGAACCGAACCCCCCACCGTCGCGGATGGCCCGCACCTCTTCGAACACAGTTTTTTCATCGCTTTTCGCACCGCCGGAGAAGATGACGATGCGGCGGCCGTCGAAGGCAGACTGAACGACATGCCGAACCCGTTCCGGCAGCGTCTTGATGGGCACCTGCTCAGCCTCGTACACCTTCTTGGCCGCGGCCTGTTCAAGGTGTGCTGTCGGCAGCTTGACCTTGATGATGTGGGCCCCCAACTGTGCCGCGATCTGCGCCGCGTAGGCGACCACGTCCATCGCGGTCTCGCCCTCTTTGCTCAGCCCCGAACCGCGTGGGTAAGACCAAACCACGACGGCCAGCCCGCACCGTTTGGCTTCCTCTGCGATCTCCCGCAATTGCTGATACATCACGGTGCAGTGGGCCGAGCCGGGATAGATGGTGAATCCCACGGCCGAGCACCCGAGCCGCAGGGCATCGCGCACGCTCCCTGTCACAGACGGCAGCGGGTCCTTATCTTCATACAGCACGTCGTGATTGTTCAGTTTCAAGATCAGAGGAATCCGTCCGGCGAACTGCGCCGCCCCCGCCTCCAGGAATCCCAACGGCGCCGCATAGGCATTGCACCCGGCTTCGATCGCTAATTCGAAATGATAGAGCGGATTGTAGCCAGGGGGATTGGGTGCGAAGCTCCGTGCCGGCCCGTGTTCAAATCCCTGATCCACGGGCAGGATCACCAGTCGACCGGTTCCGGCCAGTCGGCCGCTGTTCAAGATCCTAAACAGATTCGCCTTCGTTCCTGGATTGTCGCTCGCATACCAACTCAGGATCTCCTGAATGCGCTCGCTCATCACACCCTCCTCCAATCGCAATTCGTGCCCTCACGATGCGCGGACCGTGATCAGCGCAGAACGATTTCGTGAACCGTGAACCGCCAGAAGCTGCCAGAGGCACTCCGGCGGTCAACGTTTCACCCTTCGCGTGTTCCCCGAATGAACTCTTCCGCTTCCGCCACATCCTCGCGGCTGCCGATGATCAACGGCACCCGCTGGTGCAGACTCTTAGGCTCGATGTCCAAAATCCGCGTCGCACCCGTGCTCGCCCTCCCGCCCGCCTGCTCCACCACGAGCGCCAGAGGATTGGCTTCGTACAGCAACCGAAGCTTGCCTTCGGGTTTATCCACCTCGCCGGGATACAGATAGATTCCACCGCTGAGCAGCATCCGGTGGACATCCGCCACGAGGCACCCGGAATAACGGGAGCTGTACGGTCGACCGCTCGCGCTGTCCCGAACCTTGAGGTAATCGATATAGCGTCGGATGCCCACTGGCCACTTGTGGTAGTTGCCTTCATTCACCGCATAGACCTTCCCCCGCGGCGGAATCCGGATCTGCTCGTGCGAGAGAAGATATTCCCCGATGCCCGGATCGAGGGTGAACCCGTGCACGCCCTGACCGACCGTGAAGACTAGCATCGTGCTCGACCCATACAGCAGATAGCCGGCCGCCACCTGGTCGACGCCCTTGCGGAGCAGGTCAGCATCGGACGGCACACCGTCCTTTTTCTCGGTGCGGAGCACGGAGAAGATGGCACCGAGCGGCATATTGACGTCCGTGTTGGAAGACCCGTCCAACGGATCAAACAACAGGATGTATTTGCCGTGTGGCCAATTCTCGGGCACCAGCAATGGCTTTTCCAACTCTTCGGACGCGAGTGCGCACACGATCCTACTGGATTTGAAGACCGTAACGAACGTGTCGTTGGCGATTTCGTCCAATTTCTTGACGACTTCCCCCTGGACATTGGTTTCCCCGGTGGAGCCCAGGATGTTGATCAACCCGGCCCGGCGCAGATCCTGGGCAATCATCTTGCCCACCAGTCCAATCTGCGAGAGTAGGACGGAAAATTCGCCGGTCGCGGCCGGATGAGCCGCCTGTTTCTCGATGATGAAGCGATTCAGGGTGACAGGAAACTGTGCCACAGTCGATCCTTTCGAGGTCGGTTGTCGATGTCGTTGCCGGTCGGAAGCCGAAGGTGGAATCACCGGCCATTATATCGGTTTTGGACAAGGCGGGCAATGAACGGACCGCTCAGGGAGAGGGGGGGAGGGACACCGTCGAGAGACCGAAGCCGTTGACCAGCTTGGCGACGACGGAGCCGATGAGCACCTTTGCCTTCATCATTACCGGAATCCGTCGTTCGTCTGTGGTGAACCAGACTCGGATATTCCCCTGGTTCAGGAAAATCCCCTGAAAAGGCATGATCGCGACCACGCGTGCGGTCTCGACCGCGCCCCAGGGACCTTCGACCTGCTCCAATGCTTCGACGCGCACCTCCAACTTGTAGTTCTTCTTGTCATGGTGCACGTTCAGCACCAGAGCGGCCCCCGGCGTCATGGGTAGCACGCTTCGCACGTAATACAAACAGGAGATGGCGTCTTGCGAATCGTTCGGGATTGCCAGCACATCGGTTCGACCATCTTTGGCAGCGGTGACCGTCCCCGCCGCATGGTGAAAGGCATACTCGAAATCGTGTTTCCGGCGGCCTTCCCGCCGTCGAAAGGTCATGCGCTGGGGTAACAACGTGGCGGCATCGACCTGGGATTCGACACGATTATCCACCGGATAAAACCGGGTCACCAGAGGACCAGACTGCGCGGCGGCTGCGAACCTGAAACCCGGCCGACCATCGGACGTCATGGATCGATCCACCTCCAGCACGGCTGTGCCGGCCAGGATGCTGAACCAAAAAATGTGATAGACAAACCGCTCTCCGTTCGCGAACGGAGGAGGAGCCGCGGAGGTGCCGGAGGTCGACGGTCGAGAACCCCCAGCAGCCGCCGTGCGGATGGGGACCGAGAAGGAGAGAATCAGAGAGAGGAAAAGAACGGAAAGGATGAAACGACCGGAAAAGGCAGGTCGCTCCACCTTCGCGTCAGGGGTCACAGGCGTTGCGCCGCGTCCAACTCGCGTTCGACTGCTGCTCGGATTGCCTGGAGCCGCTCGGGAGAGACAGCCTCGAAGCGCAGCACCAAAGCCGGCTGGGTGTTCGATGCCCGGATCAGTCCCCAGCCGTCTTCAAAGATCGCGCGCACGCCGTCGATGGTCACCATGTCCCGGAGACGCAGCCCGGAGGGCTCCAGCGGCCGGCCAGTTTTCACGTAGGTCGCAAGCCGCACCTGAATCCGGTTCACCAGGTCGAACTTGACCGCGTCCGGACACTCCACGCGGATCTCCGGCGTCACAGCCGTCCGAGGCAGATCCGCCACCAGGCTCGAGAGAGGCTGCTTCGTCTTAGCCAGGATCTCCACCAAGCGGCAGGACGCGTAGATGGCGTCATCGTACCCGAAGTACCGATCCGCAAAGAACATATGGCCGGACATTTCACCAGCCAGTGCCGCTCCCTCGGCCTTCATCTTGGCTTTAATCAAGGAATGGCCGGTCTTCCACATGATCGGCCGTCCCCCGCGCGCAGCGATGTCGTCGTAGAGACTCTGGGAAGCCTTCACCTCGGAGATGATCGTGCACCCTGGTTTGGCCGCCAGAATGTCGCGCGCGTAGATCACCATCAGCCGGTCACCCCACAGGATGTTTCCCTGTTCGTCAACCGCGCCGATGCGATCGGCGTCGCCGTCATATCCGATGCCAACATCCGCCCCTTGTGATTTCACGGTCTCCGCCAAGTCGCGAAGGTTCTCGATCACCGTGGGGTCGGGATGGTGGTACGGAAACCGGCCGTCCAGCTCGCAATAGAGCCCGGTCACGCGGCATCCGAGTTGTGCCAACGCCCGTTCGGCAACCAGGGCGGCCGCCCCGTTGCCGCAGTCGATGACGACATGCAGGTGATCCGCGTGCACCCCTGCGAAGCACTGTTTCAAATAGGCGAGATAGTCGGGGATGATCGAATAGGACGAGACCATCCCGCTTCCGGAGACGAAGGCCCCCGCCTCCATGATCCGGCGCAGCTCCTGAATCTCCTCACCATGCAAGGTGTCCCTGCCGACACAGACTTTGAACCCGTTATAGTCGGCGGCATTGTGGCTGCCCGTGATCATGATCCCGCCGTCGACCGGCAACCGGAACAACGAGAAATACAACAGGGGTGTCGGACAGATGCCCAGATCCACCACATGGACCCCCCCGGCCGTAAGCCCGCGCACCAAGCCGTCACGAAGACTCGGCGAACTGAGGCGTCCGTCGCGGCCGACACTGACAGTTTTCACGCCCTTTGCTCCGGCCATGGTCGCATAGGCGCGCCCGATCCGTTCGGCCACCTCTTCGGTCAGGTCCTTCCCAACGATGCCACGGATGTCGTATTCGCGAAAAAGCGCCATTGTGTCTGCGCCCCCTCCGCTCTTCGCTATGGGCTTCTCCCATAGTCGTCCTGAAACCGCACGATGTCATCCTCGCCCAGGTAGGGGCCGTTTTGAACCTCAATGAGGTGCAACATTTCCGGACCTGGATTCTCCAATCGATGCATGGTTTCAACTGGAATAGCGGTGCTCTGCCCAACCGTAAGCTCAAAGACATCCTCCCCGCGCGTCACCCGCGCGGTTCCGCTAATAACCACCCAATGCTCGCTGCGCCGATGGTGCAGTTGAAGGGACAGGCGTCCGCCGGGGTTTACCGTCACCCGCTTGACCTTGTATCCCGGCCCCTCGTCCAGCACGGTGTAGGTCCCCCACGGCCGATACACGGTCAGGTGCTCGAGATGCTCCGGCGCCCCCTGCCGCTTGAGCAGTTCCACCACCTTTTTGACGTCCTGCGATCGAGACTTGGGACACACCAGCGTCGCGTCCGGTGTATCCACGACAACCATATCGGAGAGACCGATCGTCGCCACCAGGCGCCGATCGGCGTAGAGAATCGAGTTGCGGCTTTCGAGATCCACCACCCGGCCGCTGACTACGTTTCCAGTCTTGTCCCGCGGCGCCACTTCCTCCAGGCTGCTCCAGTTCCCAACATCCGACCAAGCGAAATCGACTGGAATGACCGCCGCGCGAGAAGAACGCTCCATGACGCCGTGGTCGATCGAAACCGGCGCCACCTGACGGTACGCGTCATTGACCTTGCTCCTCGGCGCACCACTGGAAATCAATGCCTCTACCCTGTTCATCGAGCGAGCGAGGGCTGGCTGGTGCCTGGCCAGCTCATCGAGAATGGTCCGCGCCCGCCAGACAAACATGCCGCTGTTCCAATAGTAGTTCCCCGCCTTCAGGAACCGTGCGGCCTTGGCCGCGTCAGGCTTTTCGATAAACCGCGCCACCGGATGGCCGACCAGGTTTCCAGCCCTCGCCAGACAAACCGCACGCTTCGGCTGAATATACCCGTAGCCAGTCTCCGCTCTGATGGGCCTGATGCCGAAGGTGACCAGATAGTCCTGCATGGCCAGATCCATTCCGAGGGCCACGGCGCGCTGGAACTGCCGTTCGCCCTTGATCACATGATCAGCCGGCAGCACCAGCATGACCGCGGCGGAATCGCGGCGAAGCAGCTCCTGGGCCGCTAGCGCGATCGCTGGCGCCGTGTTGCGCCCTTCCGGTTCGATGATGAAGTTATCCTGGATCGCCTCCTTCCATTCCCGCAATTGAAGGCGGATGGCCTCTGCCTGAGCGGGATTGGTGGAAATCAGTACCCGGCTGGCCGATGTGAAACCCAGGACCCGCCGCATCGTCTGCTGGATCAACGTTTCTTCGCCGATGATGCGGAGGAGTTGCTTGGGATAGAGGTGCCGGCTCAATGGCCAGAACCGCGTGCCACTCCCGCCGGCGAGGATGACAGGATAGAGATGTTCAAAGTACGCCGTCCGAGGGTTGCGGGGGCTCATGTCATCGCTCCGCCTTCGAACGCCGAATCCCAAATGCCGAACCTTTGGCCGCCAAAATGAGATCCGCCACCTCGCGCACCGCGCCTTCACCGCCTTTTTGGCGGCAGACATAATCCACCGCCCGCCGCACCGGCGGAAGTGCGTCGGCCGGCGCGGCCGAAAAGCCGACGGCCTTGAGCGCCGCCAAATCGTTCACGTCATCGCCCATGTAGGCCACCTCTCGCAGCGTGAAGCCATGCCGCTCGGCCATCTCCTTGAGGACGGTCAGTTTGTCGAAGGCCCCTTGGTGCACTTCCGGAATCGCCAACTTCTCCGCCCGCCGCGCCACCAGCTTGGTATGTTCCTGTGTGACCAGCGCGGTGAGCAATCCAGCCTGCTGCAGCAACTTGATACCCATTCCGTCCCGCGTGTTGAATTTTTTCCACTCGTCACCGGTTTCGGAATAGTACATCCCGGCGTCGGTGAGCACGCCATCCACATCGGTGGCGAACAGGCGGATCCGCTTCAGCACCTGAAACAGCCGCGCTGGCGCCGCCTGCCGCCGACCTGTCAACTTGGACCGAACCATAACGCCCCTTTTCCCCGCTTCCGTCTTACCCTCAGGTGCGCCGCGTTCCGCGCAGCCACCGCAGATCCGCCTCGACCATCTCTTCCACCAGATCCTTGAAGGGGACCTGGTATGACCATCCCAGGACTCGTCTGGCCTTGGAAGCGTCGCCCAACAGCGTTTCCACATCGGCTGGACGCAGCAATTGGGGATCGACTGCGACATAGTCACGATAGTCCAGGCCGAGATACGCAAAGGCAATCTCCGCGAACTCCCGGACGCTATGTTGCTCCCCGGTTGCGATCACGTAGTCGTCGGGCCGGTCCTGCTGCAGCATCATCCACATTGCCTTCACGTATTCCCGCGCATGCCCCCAGTCACGCTTGGCCTCCAGGTTACCGAGCCGCAATTCTTTGGCCAGTCCCAGTTTGATTCTGGCAGCATGCGAGGTGATCTTCCTGGTGACGAACTCATACCCCCGCCGCGGCGACTCGTGGTTATAGAGGATGCCGGAGCACGCGAAGAGCCCATAGGCCTCGCGGTAGTTTCTCGTCAGGTCGAACCCGGCCACCTTGGAAATGCCATAGGCCGACCGTGGATGAAACGGCGTCGCTTCGGTCTGGGGCGTCTGTTCCACCTTCCCAAACATTTCGCTAGAAGCCGCGAAATAGAAGCGGCACTGCGGCACGCAGTCGCGCACCGCGGCCAACATATGGTGCGTGCCGTTGATGTTGGCGTTCAACGTCGAAAACTCGTCCTCGAACGAATAGGCGACGAAGCTCTGCGCGGCCAAATGGTAACACTCATCCGGTCGGACAGCTTGGAGCACGCGATAGAGGCTCGGAAAGCTTTCCAGGGAAGCGGCGTGCAGATGGAGCCGCTCTTTGATCGGAAGAATGCGCCACAACCGGTGTTCCGGGTCTTCGATCGCCACGCGGCGGACGATCCCGTGCACCTCGTAGCCCTTCTGCAGCAGAAATTCGGCCAGGTACGACCCATCCTGCCCGGTGATGCCAGTAATCAACGCACGCTTCATGTGCACACCTTCTCTCTCCCTCCCTCCCCTTACCCCTTGCCCACGCTACACCCGATCCCTTCCTCACGCACAAACCGGGTGAGCGACTCTCTCCAGTGCGGCATGCGGATGCCGACGTCGTTCAGGCGCCGGCACGACAACACCGAATACGCGGGACGCCGGGCGGGTCGACCGGCTTCGTCCGTCGAGATGGGCTCCACCCGTGCAGAGAGGCCCGTCAAGGAGATGATTTCGGAAGCGAACTCGTACCAGGTGCAGTTGCCTGCTCCGGCCACGTGCAGAATGCCGCGCACATCCTGCGGCAAAATCTGGCGCAGCGCATTAGCTAAGTCTTCGGCATGCGTCGGGCATCCCCGCTGATCTGCCACGACCCGCAGCACAGGCTGCTCGGCCGCGAGTCGCAAAATAGTGCGCACAAAGTTCTTCCCGGTCGGTCCGTAGAGCCAGGACGTCCTGACCACCAATGCATTCGGACAGTGCGCCATCGCTTCCCGTTCGCCCTCCAGCTTCGAGCGACCGTAGACATTGATTGGATGCGGTTCATCCGTTTCCACGTAGGGGATCCGTTTCCCCCCATCAAAGACATAGTCGGTTGAGAGGTAGATGAGCTTAGCCCCGACCCTGGCCGCGGCTTGCGCCACCCGCCGCGTGCCGTCCGCATTGATACGCATGGCCCGGTCCGGCTCGCGTTCAGCCTGATCCACATCCGTATACGCCGCCGCATGGATAACCACGTCTGGCCCGGCCTCGACGACGTACCGTCCGACGTCGGGATTTTCCAAATCGACCTGTGGCCAGGTTCCCAACAGAAGCGTTTCATCGCGCAATACGCGGCGCAATGCGCTGCCAAGCTGTCCGTCGGCACCGGTGATGAAAATACGCATCACCCCGTGACACCCTCTCGAAGCCGTTTCCTGTACATCTGCTCGTAATAGGTGCGGAACTCGCCGGATTTGATCTTCCGCCACCATCCCTCGTGGCTTCGATACCAGTCCACCGTCGCTCGCAAGCCCTCCTCGAACGGCACGGTCGGAGCCCAGCCGAGCGCGCGGAGACGGCTGCAATCGACCGCGTACCGGCGGTCATGTCCTGGCCGGTCTTCAATGAAACGGATGAGCGACCGCGGCTTGCCAAGCTGTTCCAAAATCATCTCCGCCACGGCGATGTTCTCCCGTTCGTTTCCGCCGCCGACGTGGTACACGGTACCCGGCCGGCCGTTGAGCAGCACGTGCTCGATGGCCGAGCAATGATCGTGGACCGACAGCCAATCGCGGCGGTAGCGGCCGTCTCCGTAAATTGGAAGGGGCTCATCGTCAATCGCGTTGGTCACGCACAGCGGAATAAACTTCTCCGGATACTGATTAGGGCCGTAGGTATTGCTGCCTCGCGTGATCAGCACGGGAAAACGATACGTCGTCCAGTAACTGCACACCAACAGATCGCCGCCCGCCTTGCTGGCCGCATAGGGGCTGCGGGGAGCCAGTGGAGCCTCTTCGGTCAATTGACCCGTCTCGACGCTGCCGTACACCTCGTCCGTGCTAACCTGCAAATAGCGTTCGACCTTCACCTTGCGAGACGCCTCCAGCAAGACCGCAGTTCCCACCACATCGGTCTTTGCAAAACTGTTGGGATCGAGAATGGAGCGATCTACGTGGGTTTCCGCAGCGGCGTTGACGACGGCTTCAATCCCCTCCTCCCTGAGGACCCGCTCAACGGTCGCAGCATCGCAGATATCTCCGTGGACAAAGGTGTAGCGCGGATGTCCGGCCACGTCGCTGAGATTCTCCAGATTGCCGGAGTAACGCAAGGCGTCGAGATTGACGACATGGTGGCGCGGATCCTCTAACAGCCTCCGCACCAGGTGGGAACCGATGAATCCGGCGCCGCCAGTCACGAGAATTCTCATCCATCAACCTTCCATCTTATTCGCCCCCGTTTGGGCCACCAGTTGATTGGCCAGGAAGAGGGATTCGATCGTCCCGGCGTCCGTCCACCAGCCGTCGAGAAGATCCCACGTCAGCTCGCCTGCTTCGATGTAAGCGTTGTTCACATCCGTGATTTCCAGCTCGCCTCGGCTCGAGGGCTTGAGGGTCTTGATAATGTCGAAGACCCGCGCGTCGTAGAAATAGATGCCCGTGACAGCATAGGGCGAGCGCGGCTGTTTAGGCTTTTCCTCGATCCGGACCACCCGTCGGCCGTCCAGCACCGGCACACCGAAGCGCTGCGGATCCTTGACTTCTTTCAGCAAAATCTTGGCTCCGGTCTTTTGCTCCCGGAAGGCCTGCGCTGCGCGGAGAATATTGCGCTCGATGATGTTGTCACCCAACACCACACAGACCGGTTCACCGTCAGCAAAGTACTCCGCCAGCCGAAGGGCATCGGCAATCCCGCCTTCGCCTTCTTGATAGGTATAATCGAGATGCTTGAGGCCGAACTCTTTGCCGTTTCCCAAGAGTCGCAGAAAGTCGCCCGCATTGTTGCCGCCGGTGACCAGCATGATTTCCCGAATACCGGCATTGACCAGGGTCTGGATTGGATAATAGATCATCGGCCGGTCGTACACTGGCAATAGGTGTTTGTTCGTCACCCGCGTCAGCGGCAATAACCGTGTGCCAAGCCCTCCTGCAAGCACAACGCCTTTCATTGACGCTCCCTTATCCCTTGTCCTGGACCACCCTGCCGTTTTCCCTGTAGCTCACTCTGGAAATATTCGATGGTCTTGAGCAGTCCCTCTTCCAACCGGACGTATGGCTCCCAGCCCAGCAGCATCTGCGCCCGCCGGATGTCCGGACGGCGCACCTTCGGATCGTCCACCGGCAGGGGTTGATGCTGGATCGCGCTCGAGGACCCGGTCAGCTTCAACACGAGCTCAGCGATCTCCCTCACCGTGAGTTCTTGGGGATTGCCAAGATTGACCGGATCATGAATGCTAGCGGGTGTCGTCGCAGACGGCGCAGTGAGGAAACGCGCTCGATCCGTCCGGTCATCGATGCTTCTGTCCGATTCGGCCAAGAGCAATGCCACAATACCACGAATCAGATCGTCCACGTAACAAAAACTGCGAGTCTGTGTTCCGTCGCCGAACACCGTGAGCGGCTTACCTTGCAACGCCTGAACGACGAAATTGGAAACCACACGCCCGTCATTCGCCCGCATACGGGGGCCGTAGGTGTTGAAGATTCGCACGATCCGGGTGTCCAAACCGTGATAGCGATGGTAGGCCATGGTGAGCGCTTCCGCAAACCGTTTGGCCTCGTCGTAGACTCCCCGCGGACTGATCGGGTTGACGTTGCCCCAGTAGGACTCGGGCTGGGGATTGACCAGCGGATCCCCGTACACTTCCGAGGTGCTCGCCAGGAGAAACCGTGCCCCCTTCGCCTTCGCCAACCCGAGCGTCTTGTGCGTACCCAAGGCGCCCACTTTCAGCGTGGCAATCGGCAGCTCCAGATAATCTCGCGGACTGGCCGGCGAGGCGAAGTGCAGCACCGCATCGAGCGGGCCATTGATGTGCAGATAGTCGCACACGTTGTACTTCACGAAGCTGAACCGCTCGTGCCCCAGAAGATGCGCGATGTTCTCAGGCCTGCCCGTAATGAAGTTGTCCATGCAGATCACGTGGTGCCCCTGCTCGATCAGGGCATCGCACAGGTGGCTGCCCAGAAATCCCGCTCCGCCGGTGATGAGAACTCTCATACAGGTTCAGGCTCGACGTTCAGCAACTTGTTCGTACACCGCCACCATCTCCCGGGCCGTTTGGTCCCAGGTAAACCGGGCAGCCCGAGCTAATCCTCTCTCGCGGAGATCGCGGCGCAAATCCGCATCGGTGAGCACCCACGTCATCGCATCGGCAAAGCCTCGGGTATCCTTCGGATCGACCAGGAGCGCCGCATCGCCTGCGACCTCGGGCAGTGACGCGGCATTGGAACTGATCACCGGGCAGCCGCACGCCATCGCTTCTAGCACCGGCAGGCCGAAGCCCTCGTACAACGAGGGAAAGACGAAGACGGCGGCATGTTGATACAATTCGATTAAGCGCTCATCGCTAACAATGCCGGTGAAGACCGTCCGCTCTCCAAGACCGACAGCGATCACCTGTTCGCGTACCGCCGTCCGCTTACCAACATCCCCGACCAGGACCAGATCGTGCGCCTCCCGGATCGAGGGCGCCAATATAGCGAACGCCTCCACCAACGTCGAGACGTTTTTGGTCGGATCCGTACCGGCCACGCAGAGGACGTAGGGGCGCCCTCTCACCCCTCCCTTCTCCCCCGAGGGGAGAGAAACTGGTCGGAAGCGTGCCAGGTCCACACCTGGCCGAACCACGGTGACCCGAGACGCCGGAAGTCCCGCCAGTCGCAGAAGATCTTGCCGAGAAGCCTCCGAGTCAGTCACCACATGGTCGAGGCCAGCCCATCGATCTCCGACCACGATCCGTTGGATCACGCTGCCGAAGTTCCTGCGCGAACGGAGTTCGCTGAAGAGGAGCGGTTTCACGTCGTGAACGGTCGCGATGAATTTGCCTCGTTTCCACACCGCGCGGGAGTCGTAGGGAAAATGGAGGACGTCGTAGGCTCCGACAAGCAATGGGGCCGCTTGCTCCCAAAAACGCCGCCGGAACAGAGGAAAGCGAATCACCCGGTAGCGGAAATTGGGCCGGTCTGGAAACCGGCAGGCATCCGTCGGCATCAACACGTCATACTGATTGTCCCGGTCGACCCGCCCGATCGCTTCAATCAGTTCCCGGCAATAGCGCCCGAGTCCAACGTTGAAGTCCTTCAGATGCCAAGCGGCAATGACAATTTTCACTTCGTCAGCACTTTACTCGCCCCAGTTGCCCTATCCCTCGGCTTTTTCTCTCAACAGAACTTCCAGCTCCGCTACGGCTTCCAGGTCACGCGGACGACCTGCAGTACGTTTGACCGCGATAGGGGTGGTCCCGCGACATCGGAAGGGTACACCGAAGAGATCCCGCAGAATCGTGTGAGGCAGGAGATCCTCATGGCGACCACCGCCAATGATTTCACCTAACAAATCCCCACCGCCCAGATTAGTCACCAGCGTAAAATTCAGACCTCTGTCCAGGGTGTCGGCAGACCACCAACAGGAAGCCCAGAAGACGCCCCCCGACGGTAAGGGTGGAGCAGCGCTAGGCTTGTCACAAGCTGAGCAAGGTTTTCGCGTGTACGCCGGTAGACGACGTTTAAATCCTGGATCAGCCACCACGGCAAAGCCGTGGCCGGTCGTAGCTGCTCCTCCGACCAATAGAAGCTCGTCGCGATGGTAGATCCGAGTCAGAGGCAGGGAGGCAAAGTCAGTCATGAGCCGGCGACTCGACCCGCTCACTGCAATTCACTCGCGAACCGCTGTAGTTCCTCTAATAAGTTTCCGGAATCGATCTTCGACCGTCAATTTCATATTTTTTTTATATTTTGGAGCAACGTCCGGTCGATATGCAGCTTGTAGGCCTCGATGACTGGCCCCTCCCTCTGGAGCCAGCCGACAACTCTGGCTCCTCTTCGCCTGCCCTCTCTGTTGTCCCAGCTCAAAAGGCATGGACGTGCCCAATCTAGCACTCTCCTTGCCCAGTCCCAATGCAACGGTCTGAGAAGCTCCTCTTCCTCACTATCACCCTTTGAGGGGCAAAAGATGCGGTGGAGGGAGCTGATGACTGACGGCTGAGAACTGGTGCCATTTTCACACCAAGTCGAGGCGGATACTGCCCCACGGAGTGAGCAAAATCTTGCCCCGCAGAGTCGTGCATTACGAGGGGATCGATCTTCCAACGGATTGCGGAGCATAGCTTGAAACCAGTTCTTTGAGCATGCCGATCATCCGGTCTGCGTCATGATAGTGGAGCGCGGTTTCAAGTTCTTTGAGCGTCCGGTCCCACTCGACCGGTAGGGTCCCGCGCCAGACCGCCCGCTTGATTTTCGGATGGCACGTCGGCTCGACGCATTCCGATCGGTCGAACAATTCTTCAAACAGTTTTTCGCCCGGCCTGAGCCCCGTGTACACGATCCGAATATCTTTGTCCGGAACCAGACCAGCCAAGACGATCATGTTGCGCGCCAACTCCGCCACCCGAATTTGTTCGCCCATATCCAGGACGAAGACGTCCCCGCCTGCTCCCAACACACTCGCTAGCAGCACCAACTGCACGGCTTCGGGGATTGTCATGAAGAACCGTTTGACGTCCGGATGAGTCACCGTGACCGGCCCGCCGTTCCGGATCTGTTCCGCAAACAGCGGGACCACGCTGCCGTTGCTGCCCAACACGTTGCCGAAACGGACGATCGCGAATTTGGTAGCGCCCCGACCGTTCAGATGCTGAACCAGCAATTCGGCGACCCTCTTCGTGGCCCCCATGACGCTCACGGGATTGACCGCTTTGTCCGTGGAAATTAACACAAACCGTTGTACACCGGAGAGGAGTGCCGCTTCGGCAACCGTGCGCGTGCCGAAGACGTTGTTGCGAACAGCTTCGCCCGGATTGCGTTCCATGAGCGGAACGTGCTTATGCGCTGCCGCGTGGAAGACCAAGTCAGGCGAAGTTTCCCGAAAGACCTCAGCCACCCGATCCGGCTGCGTCACATCCCCCAGCACGGGCAGAAGCGGGAGCTCCGGAAAGTTTCTCCGCAGTTCCAGATCGATCGCATAGAGGTTGTTTTCATACCGCTCAAAGAGGATCAACAAGGCCGGCCGATAGCGCGCGATCTGCCGGCAAAGCTCGGAACCGATCGACCCCCCAGCCCCCGTCACCAGGACATTCTTGCCCTCCAGTAGCGGGTACAACTCCTGGCGATCGGTCTCGATCGGCTCGCGTTGCAGCAAGTCTTCGAGGCTCATGGGCCTGACCTGTCGCAGCTTGTGTGGGTCGGCCAGCAACTGCTTCACACTCGGCAGGAGCTTGATCGGCACCGTGCAACCCTCCGACGCCGCGAGAATCTTTTGCTTGACCGCGGTCGAAGCCGAAGGGATCGCAACGATCACCTCCTGTGCCTCGCAACGTTCCACCGCCGCTTTGATATCGGCGATCGTTCCGATGACCGGAATGCCATGGATCCTGGCTTTCCGTTTCACCGGATCGTCATCCACCAGCGCCACAGGTTTGTAGATGGATCGCCGGTCCGTGAGCATGTCACGGATGAGTAGTTCTCCGGCGTTGCCGGCGCCGACGATCAGCACGCGACGAGCCGTCGGACCGAAACTCTGGAGCCATTCGCGGAGCCACCGCATGCCGAGACGAATGCCAGCCAGATACAACCCGCAGAGTAGACCGGTGAGGATAATGACCGAACGCGGATACGCCACCCAACGGAGCAATCCATGAAGGATGACAAACAGCGCAACCGTCCCTGCCACAGAGGCCCACAGGATCCGGCCAAGATCGTGTAGCCCCACATACCGCCAGAGGCCTCGCTGGATGCCGAACACCCATAGACCGGAACCGAACACGAGCACAACGTAAGGAAGGCCCTGGAACGCCAAGCGTCCATAGGGCGGCGGAATCTCTCCGTCGAAGCGGAGCAAGAACGAGGTCAAGTTGGCCAGCACGATCAATGCGAGCTGGGTTCCGACCACCAGAACCCCGCGGTGGCGAAGAACGATCTCACCGCAGGTGTGCGATAATTTCCTGAACAGCGCGAGGGCCAGCGCTTTCATGCGACGTCCACAACCGGCCGATGAAGAGAGAACAGTATGATGCCCATAGCAGATAGCCCCGAGAAACTCAATCCTTTCTCCGCTTAAGCTCCAGATGATCGCAACGGAAGATGCAACACGGCCGCAGCCAACAACACCCAATAGAGAATCGCCAGGGTTCCGACGAACATTTGGTCGAACAGCAACCGAACCACCAACCCCACCGTCGCCACACTCGCCCCCAGCAGCACCGCCCGGTCCACGGGCTCTGTTGCAGATCGGAAACCCTTGACCAGATGACGAAGGATCGAACCGATCAGCCACAAGAACAAGAGGAGGCCCGGCAGGCCGACATGCAAGGCCAGGTACAGCAGAATGTTGTGGGTGCCGTGCACCCTCACGGGGGCGTGGCCGGGCTCAACGGTTTCCGGTTGATCGGCATACACCAACTTAAAGTTGTCCTTGCCGTACCCGATGCCGACCACCGGGTGCGCGGCGATTTCCCTCAGGCTGAAAGCCCAGATGTCAAACCGGTGAATCACGGACGAAGGCGTGCTGCGAATCGGGATAAAGGAACGGATCCGCTCAAGCGACTGCATCCCGGCCCAGTCGGCCGCGAAAACGATCGCCAGCGCGACGACGACCGCCGCTGTCGCGCTTCCCGCCATGCCCCACGCGGAACGACGCCGCAGCAACCCACCGAAAGCCCACAATTCGCACACCAACGCAACTAGCCCAGCGCGGGAGTGTGTCAGCAGAAGACAACACGCGGAAAGGGCTGCCACCGAGCCACCGAACAGCCGTAGCCATCGACTCCGTGCCTCGAATGCCAGAGCTAGGCTAACTGGCAAAAACATGACCAAATAGGTAGTCAGCCAAACTTCTGCAGGCAGAAACGATCGCATGGCTTGTGGGTCTGTCGGGTTGAATTCAGCGATGCCGTATGCGCTGACCAAAACCAGGGCAGCGAGCGACCAGCCCAGGAGATAACGCCGGTGCTCCCCATCTCGGAAGAAATGCAGCACAGCGTAGAACACGAGAACTTGCTGGAGCAGCTTGCCATATTCTTTGAGGCTGTAGGCGGGAAACGTCGCGAACGGGATCGTCAACCCAACCCAGAGGACGAAGGCCGCAATCGGCTGATCGAACGGTGTCCGAACCAGAAACACCCGGCGGCGGCTGATGCACCACCAGGCCAACAGGATCAGGAGAATGATGAACCCGTTCCGCTCAACGACCAGGAGTGCGGTGAAGGGCAAAGAGCAGATGAAGGCGTACAGCACGATGCGGATGAGGACGTCCAGATCGGGCCACTGCGCGGCCCATCTGGCCGGCTTCTCGCCGACCGCTTTGCCGCCACTCATCTCTCCACCTCCTGCCGGACCCACCGTTGCTCCACCACGCCGACCCCCGCGCCCAATGCGCAGAACACCGCCAACCAGCAGAAGATAATGATCGTGCGACCTGAGCTGCCCCCGTGATGATAAAGCCAGGCGCCGATTCCGCAACACACCATTAGCGCATACTCGGCCAGCACCGTGCGCCGGTGCCCCCAACCGCTCAGCACCAGCCGCTGGTAATAGTGGACCCGATGGGCCTCCCAGACTCGTTCTCCGCGGAGAGCACGCCAAAGCACTGTCGCCGTTGCATCCAAAATAAAGGGGGAAAAGACCATGACGGGCACCCACACATCAAAAAGCCCTTCTCGCTGCCCGAGCAGGGTCAGTGCGCCGGCGAGAAACCCAATAGGGACGCTCCCCACGTCACCCATGAAGATCCGCGCGGGAGGAAAATTGCTCAGCAGAAATCCCGCCGCCGCCGTCGCCACCATCAGGGAGAGGGTGAATACGAAAGGATGGGCGACCTGCCATGCAAAATACGCGAGAAACCCGAACCCAACCAGCGTCATCCCTCCAGCAAACCCATCCATCCCGTCCATGAAGTTGTACAGATTAGTCATCCACACGAGGAACACTACCGTGATCGGCCAAGCAGCCCACCCCAGATCAAGATGGCCGAAGAAGGGAACCCACACGGAGCGAAGCGCCACATCCGCCCCGACGACCAACACCAGCGCCGCGACAACCTGTACCCCGAGTCGCAGGCTGATCGGCAAGTTCCGCCGGTCATCGTAGAACGACACCGCCGCGAGCACCGCCGCGTCGCCAATAATCCAGAACCCGGTCGAGATCAACAGGGAGGCGGCGCTTTCCTGATTCCATCGGTCAGCCAGCACAGCCAGGCTGAAGCCGATCGCGGCGCTCACCAGAACCGCCACTCCTCCAGTTCGCGGGGTCGGCACCCGGTGCAGAGACCGCTCGTTGGGATGATCTAGCAGGTAGAGACGGGAACGCGGCTCGCAGAAACGACGGGTGAGCCACCACGACAGCACGAACACGGCGCTGGCTATCACAAGCAGGCCCATCATGTGGTACGGCGATAGAAGGCAACCAAGTCCGGCACTGCGTCCGCAAACGAGAAGTCCGGCCGATAGCCCAAATCGCGGACAATGGCGTCCGAGCAATACCAGGCCGGCTCGATGAGCTTGTGAATAGCGGCGCGCGTCACTGGCATCGGCCGTTTCGTCAACGCTTGCACCACATCACCGGCACCTCCTGCCGCCTTCAGCAGCCACAGCGGCACACGCCACGCGGGAACTGGCTTCCCCAAACCAGCGCACAGTAACTCATAGATGGCGGTGACGCTGTAAGGCACCCCATCGGTGACGATGTAACACGGCTGAAGCGGAGTGTTAGCCTGGAGAACCCGCAGCACTGCCTGGGTGAAATTGCTCACATGAAGCATGCTGCGTACGCCAGCGATCGGGGGCAGCGGCGGAAACCAGCCTCGATCAATCGCCGCGATCATCCGAAACAGGTTCCCTTTGTTTGTCTGGCCGTACACCATCGGCAGCCGAAGCGAGACACCGCTGAACCCGCCAGACTGCGCAAACTCCTCTACGAGTTGTTCAGCGGCCCATTTCGACCGGGCATAGGCCGTGACTGGCGCAGGCGGCCAGGATTCATCGACACAGCCGTCGGTGGTTTCTCCGAAGACTTTCACGGTGCTGGCGAAGATAAACTGTCGGATGCCTGCCGCAACAGCGCCTTCCAGAAGACACCGCGTTCCCTCGACATTGATCGACTGATACTCCCACTCGTCAGTGGACACTGTATCCAGCGCATGGACCTTGCCGGCCAAATGAACGACCGCCTGGCATGCCGTCACCGCGACCTTCATGGCCGCCCGGTCGCGCACATCGCCAGTGACCACCTCGCACCGGCTCTCGTCCTGCGGCAACCCGTCATGGTGATACAAGGCACGAACGACGTAACCTTCGCGCAACAGCGCTTCAACGAGGGCCTTGCCCAGAAATCCCCCAGCACCGGTGACTAGAACCCGCATCACGTCCACGGACGATTCTGCTCGCCATCCCTGCGCAACTCGAGCGGTTCGTGATACGGCGCCAGTGTCGCTCCCGCGATCTTCGAGACGGCATCGTCGCGCTCCGCCATGTCGCGCCCAGTTTGTCTCATCACCAAGCACAGATCCGCGTCGACAAGCAGCGGCGCAATCGCGTTCGCCAACGCGCCGGGTCTCGAGGGGCACCAGAAGGCCGTCCAACCAATGACGGACGACCGCACGGCACCCCGCCACATCCGTCACAATCTCCAGCTTGCCGCGCGCCGCCGCCTCCAACAGCACTTTGGACAGCCTTCACGCAACGAGGGCAACACGACGAGGATAGCAGCAGCCAGCGCGGCCGACACGTCCTCGCGGTGGCCACTCCATTCAATGTCGCCCGCATCTCCCTACTGCGGTAACCGACACGGAGGGATCGCCGCCGGATTGTAGAAATCGCATTGCCCCACCAACATGAATCGCGCCTGAACGCCTCTCTGCTTTGCCAACTGCGTAGCCTGGACAACATCCCTATTCCCTTGTCACGCCGCATTCGGCGGCTAGTCAAACAATTGGCATGCCGGGCTCTGGCGCACGGGGAATGAACCGCCCAGCATCGATACCGAGCCAGCGATGATCTTTGCCGGCACCAGTCGCACAACTCCCTTCGCAACCCAGTAATCGCGATCTTCGACGTTTTGAAAGACGGCCCCAGCAAAGGCATTGGCATCGACGGATCCCCCCTGAGCCACACCGCCAGTGATCCGTAAAAATGGGTTTCATTGCGCCCGGTGCACAAGCCGAGGCCGCTCCTGCCGGTATAAGCGAATGATTTCGAGGATCGCCACGAGATCCGCAAGTGCAGAACAGCTCCAGCACGCGAAGTAAAGGGTAGAGCCCACCCCCCTTCTTATCTGATGCGCTTGCCATGGTCACCTACCCGAGTGGCAAGCCCTACTTCCGATCCAACATCCTGCACCGCCATGGCCCAATCCCGGTAATGCGACCAGAACTACCGGTCTTCGGTGACGAGAAACAGCAGGCGCGGCCGCGCGTTCATTCCGATCTGACCCACGCCTGGAACATCAAGATCGTCCACAATGGATACTGCCAATTCCGCTTTCCGGACAGATGCTCGGCCCACTTTTCCCGAATCGGTTCAGGGTTGAAAAATCCATCTCGCCGCAAGCGATGTTCATCGAGCAGCGCTTCTGCCCAGTCCCGCAACGGCCCGCGCAGCCAGTGATCAATGGGCACGCCGAATCCCATCTTGGGCCGGTCGATCAACGCCTTAGGGACATAGCGATCGAGAACCCGTCGAAAAATCCACTTCCCTTCGCCTTCGCGCCGGATCTTCAACGACAGTGGAAGCCGCCACGCGAACTCCACCACCCGATGGTCCAGCAACGGCACCCGCGCTTCGAGACTTACCGCCATGCTCGCCCGGTCCACCTTCACCAGAAGGTCATCCGGCAGATAGGTAACCAAATCTAAGTACATCATCCTCAATGTAAAGTCGCCTAGATCAGCCCATCGGGAACGGTCCGTAATCGCCGTCAGCGGCTCCGTTGCGCCGACCACCACGGATGACGAGTCCTGCCACAGGGAGATCAAACTGAGATACATTTGTTCTGGATGCTCCACTGCCAGAATCCCTGCTAGCTTGTGCAACTTGTCTCCGGGATTTTGGAGTGGCGGCAACAGGGAGCCCAGGCGTCCCAACAGGGCATTCAGCGTGTTGGGTGAGACGACCATCAAGCCGCGGGCAAGCGCGCGTCGAAGAGCCGCCGGCGTCCAGCCGATTGTTCGCCACAGGCGGCGGCCCACAAAATACCGGTGGTATCCGGCAAAAAGCTCATCGCCGCCGTCACCGGACAGGCTTACCGTTACATGGCGGCGAGCCAACTCGGACACCAGGAACGTTGGAATCTGCGACGAATCGGCGAACGGCTCATCATAAATCGCGGGCAGGCGCGGAATCACCTCCATCGCCTGCTGCGGCGTCACGTACAGTTCCGTGTGATCGGTTCCGAGATGCTGCGCCACTCGCTTGGCATGTTGGGCTTCGTTGTACTCGGATTCATAGAACCCGATCGAGAAGGTCTTCACCGGCCTTGTGCTTTGCACCTGCATGAGGGCCACAACGGTGGAACTGTCGATCCCTCCTGATAAAAACGCACCGAGCGGCACATCGGCGATCATGCGGAGCCGCACGGCCTGACGTAACAGCGCATCCAACTCTTGCTCGGCCTCCCACTCGGATCCGCGAAACGGCGAAGCGTATCCCTGTTCAGCAACCGTCCGCGCCGACCAGTAGCGCACCGGTTTCCAGCCGTCCGGCGATTCGGGATCGGGAGAGAACCCCTCAGCTCGTGTCGCCCGCTCGGGCGTGACAGCCAAAAGGCAGCCAGGCGGCAGCTTGTACATGTTGTGATAAATCGCGAGCGGAGCAGGAATATACCCGTGCCGGAGATACAGCACCAGCGCGTCCCGGTCGATGTCAGCACGAAAGGATGAATGACACCGGAGCGCCTTGACCTCGGAGGCAAACACGAAGCAGCGGCCGGCCCAGCCATAATACAGCGGTTTGATACCCAGCCGGTCTCGTACCAGATAGAGCACCCGGTCAGCGCGATCCCACAGTGCGAACGCGAACATCCCGACGAAGCGGGTGACGGCGGGTACCACCCCCCACTGTTCGAACGCCGCCAGCATGACCTCGGTATCCGAATGCCCGCGAAATTTCGAACCACGCTCTTCCAGCTCGCGCCGGAGTTCAAGAAAGTTGTACACCTCGCCGTTGTATGAGATGACGTAGCGGCCGCCGGCCGAGACCATGGGCTGATGGCCTTCGGGCGAGAGATCGAGGATCGAAAGCCGAGCATGGCCGAGACCAAGTCCCATGGCAGGCTCGCACCACACACCGGCATCGTCCGGACCGCGATAGCGAATGGACGCCACCATTGCCTCGACCGTTCGGCTGAGGTCAGGTTCTTGGTATCCGAAAACGCCAGCAATCCCACACATTGGCAGACACGAGTCAATCTAAATCGATGAATTGACTACGGCCAACGACCATGGTAGCGAGAGCGGCGAGCTTGATCGCCATGAGCAGGCAAAAACCATTGGCCATCTCACCGCTTAAAGCGACGCGCTTGGCCATACTTGCCAGGGTCAAGCACACGCGCACAACCAATCTTGCAACCGGAAAAGGCGAACTGATCGCACAGATTTTTCTCCACCCCTTCCTGAAAAACCCCGATCCTGGCTGATCGTTTTGTTCCCTTGGTAAGATCGTCGGAGATATCGTCTCTTTCGCGATCAACTCCCAGGAGTGGGAAATGTTGCGATCGTGACGTGCCGCCTGGACATTTACATTTTTCCTCTGGAGCCTCGATGGAGGCTGACCGACTCAGCAAACGCATGGCCATAGAACTGGACAACCCGGCTAACGAGAGTGAGGAATTTCGCCGCTTAGCACCTGGAAAGCGATGATGCTTGCCGAGCGATGTGGCTCCACCAGGTACGCAGGGCAATTGCGTGCAAAGAAGCACCGCTGACCCGTGCCGTTTCCTTCCAGAGCCATTCCGTTAACCTCGCCCATCAGGATTCTGTCAATCGCTTCCTGTCGCGATAGCCTTGGTCGACGATCTCCCCACATCACCGTAGACGAACGCCCGTTACAATGCGGGCAGGTGTCCGCTCAATTCCCTTCTTCTGGCATAGTCCGATAAAGCTCCTCAGTCCGGCTTCGACGTGGGACATCAGAGTCCGGCCCTTTGCTGCCGCAAGCACGCATGCAAGCATAGAGTTCACATCCCCCACGACAAAACGCAGTCAAAGGAGTCCTGCGTGAGCACCACTTCAAAAGCCATGAGACCCTGGCCTGTCCACTTAGCATGAGTCTCTGCCCCTATCCTCAGATAGACATCGGGAGTGGGCATTGGCAGATCCTCAAAATGTGCCGCGGACTTCGAATAATCATAATGCTGTCCTGGATGGAATTAAGCATCGCCTGTACACTTGGGACCTTCTTGAAGGCAACTATTAACGGGGCTACCTTCATGAAATTCTGACGCGCAGTTGTAATTTGCTGGTCCTGATCCTCTCTCCGGCGAAGCAGGACATGACATCGTACGGCAGTGCCCACCACCCTGAGCGCGACGACGATGAGAACGGCGTACCGCTGTGGATCTGAAGTCATGCTTGCTCGGTGAATAGGTGTTCCAAGTTCTTACCGCGCCGATAGTCTCTAGACTATCAGCCCAGCCTTCAGAATCTAAGGGTCACGCATTGCACACTGACAGCCCACATGAGAGACCCGTCATGCGCACAGGGCAGAGCCCCACTTGATCTGGTGTCTTGTGGCCCTTTTCCGTTTGTTCTAAATCGGCATCAAAGACGATGATCTGCAAGTCGTGCTTCTCGGCCTCCATGTACAGGTAGGCATCGTCGAAGTCCAACTTGAATCGCTGCGCCATTGTCGTCACTTTCTCCATATCCTGAACAGATAGCCTCAGCAGACGGACACCACCGGTCACGATCACATCGTTGACAAATCGAACAAACGTCTCAGGCTGTTTGCAGCAAAACAGGACGATCCCTACAGAATACAGTGAGAATTCCGAAAGACGCAGTTGTTCCCTTGATTTCACCTGCAAAAGCCGCTGGACCTCGTCCGCCTTTTCCTGATCAAGAAGCAGTTCGAGAAAGATGTTCGTATCGAGCAGAAACACCGGTCTCCTCACCATTGGAGGGCCTTGTGCTGCAAATCCACTGACGGGCACTGATCCCGCAGATCTCGTAATGCGCCGCGCCAGTCTAGTTTTAACGCGTCCCTTCGCTTGGCCATTCGTTTCTCCAGTAAGAACTCCACAAAAATCCCTCACCTCCTCCTGGAGCTCAGGCGGTAGGGTCTCTACGGGGTCTTTGAGTGTTTGCACGATTCATCGACTTCCTTTCTTTGCGGCTGCGCATTTTCGCGACGAAGTGTCATGAATAACGCGCGCTCGGATTCATTCCACCTCAGTGTTCCCTTTCACCCAGTGAGCAATACCCCGAACAACGGTTTTGATCAATTCGCCCCGGTCAAACGATCCAAACAACCTCACGCGGCGAGCCCCGGCAGGCCGGCAATGCGTTCAGGCACCGCCTCGATTACACCGCTTCCCGCCGCCCTTGTTATCCGGCCTCCACCCCTACCGCCAACAGGATCCACACCAGATAAGCCAGACTCCCGATGAGCATGTAGTCAAAGAGGTTGCGCACAGCAAAGCCGATGAACATGACTGCCACAGCAAGTTGGAGCGCCGAGAGGGAGCGATCCGACGTGCCTAAGGCAGACTTCACAAGGTGCCGAATAGCGGCGGCAAACATCCAGACCAGGAAGACCACTGCCGGCACCCCGCTGCCCATGGCCACCATCAGGAACAGGCTGTGCAGACCGTTGGCATCCTCACCTCGGGATGATCGGGAAAGCGCATTGAAAAGGTATTCCCCCCCCCGCAGTCCACGCCGATGAACGGATGGGCCAGCATCTCATTGAATTGCAGTTTCCAGGCAGCAAGTCTGTTCGTGAAGGTCCGGGAATCCACGGTGCTGCGTTGATACCCGAACTGAGAAGCGGCCACCAGCGCTACACCCATCAGCACACAGACTCCCAGAACCCAGGTCACCAAACGACGACGGCGGGTCAGCCATCCAAATGCCAGACCTTCCGCCAGAAGACCAAGCCATCCGGCTCGTGTGTAGGAGAGCATTTCGGCCACGAACGCAAGCCCTACCACGACTGCCGACGCGATCCGCTGCCACCAGAGCCGCACGGCCAGGCCCATCATCAGTAGCACGGGAATCGCGATGACCATGTACGTGCTGAGCCAGTTATAGTCGGAGTGAGGAGCCCCTGCTCGCACGTCCCGATCCAGGAGACTTCCGCCTCGTAGGGCAAACTCCGCAAGCGCATAGACACTGAGTAGCCCACTGCCGATCTGCACGGCGATCAGCACCCGCGAGCGAACGGTTCCGTTCGGCTGCATGTCTAAGACACGAAACGCCCAGTAGAGAACGCCAAGACTCTGGTCACAAGCTTTCGCCACTCTGTAAAGCTATACGCAGGATCGGTGGCAAACGGAACCGTGAGCAGAACCCACCCGATAAATAGCAGCAGGGGGCGGTCAAGCGGTGTGGGAGCGAACAGGGGTTTCCCCTCCAGCCAGAGTGCCCCGACTCCCGCTAGAGCCAACGCAACAAACAGGTACTCGGCAAGGTAAGAGAATTGGGGGAAGAAACAGAGCAATGCGATGAGCGCGACCCCATTGCCTTCCAGCGTCCAAATGACAGGAACCACCCGTGCGACCCAGGCATCCTTTAGCCGGCCTTGAGCAATCCCTTCTCGAGTCGTGCGCTCTGCTTCCAAACTCAGATCAGCCCTCATTCCGCCCGATGACATCTCCTTCAAGAGCGTTCAGGCTCGGGCGAGCCGGAAAGATACGGGAATTTCCCTGCTCACGCAAGTAGAATTCCGTCGCAAAACGGAAGAACGTTGTTCTTTGCCCAACAGCGTCGCTACGCAATCCTCGATCCCGTCGATTTCACAGCGGCAGGCCAGCTTCAGCACCTTCTGCGGTGTCAGGGACCTCTCCCACATCGTCTCGTAATCAGGATCATCGGTGCCCCTCAAAGAGCGAGCATCGCCACGTAAGACCTGCCCGTCGGTCTGTTCCCACAACTTGTGACGAAGAGGAGGCGTGAAGGGATTTCTCAGAGTCGGCATCCGTCCAGATATCGGGCAAGCGAAGGATTGTTGCGTACACGCGGAGTCGAGATCGCGCCCCGTCGGTCAGGTGGGGCCGCCGTATGGGCCAGAGGGAAGTCAGCAGCCGCATCATCCACGCTCACGGGCCTTCATCTTGCCGACCAAGCCAGAACGGCATTGTCGATTGTGCAAGGGTGTCTGCCCGGGGATCTCCCGATGATGGTGCGCACCCACTTCGTTCGCCGGTCCCCGCCGGAATCAGCCGTCCGCGATCGATCCATGCCGCGCAATCATAGATGGCTTCCCCAACCTGAGCAATCCTTGCAGCCCCCTCTACCACGGGGGATGGCCGTGCTGGTACACCTGCTAGGCCAGGTATGACGGGGCTCATCCAGATCCACGAACGTCAATGCGTCGCGTGCAGAGTCTTAGCCAGGACTGTGTACAGGGAGGGTTTCCACACAATCGCAATTCTCGCCCACGGGCAAAGGATCCAAACGCCCTCAACAGGGCCGGGCCCAGCAGATCGGCAACACGTTCAGGCACCGCCTTAATCCGTTCATGGCAACACCAACGACCACCGGCGTGACCGGCAGCGGTGCCGTACGGCCCCGTGCATCTCCGAGCCTGGAAAGCACCGCTTCCCGTCGCTATCCCCATTTACCCTCACCCCAGGCGCAAGCGGGATTCCTCTCGCATTCAGCGCAGCGGAGAGACTGGACGCCATGATTTTTGCGCGTTTCCATTCTCCGCGATATCATCTTCCTCTGCCGGACATCCTAGTCGCAGTCCCAAGACACACTGCGCGCCGATATCTCTCATACGTTGGATGGACCGTTGGAGCTGCCGCTCAACGGAGTCGCATCGGGCGCGGAGCCATCACATTGTTGATCGGCATCCTGTCCCGCGCGGTCTCACACCGGCACCACATCGTTTACGTCAATCTCGACCGTGGCAGCTTGCTGAATCAGACACACACCGATCACAAGCCAATAGCGTCAGTCTTTCTGTAGCAGGATGCCCTTGACGCCTTGCAGAGGCCCTCGGACCACCTCCACGCCATGCCTTCACCAAGATAGGGGCTCGGATCGTAGGAGAGCATGCTGGTCATGAGCGTTCTGAGGGACTCGCTCTCTTTTCCCGGGATCGGCTCCGGTTTGTTTCCATTGCCCACCACGTCAACCACATCCTCCACCTTGAGCACTGCGAGTGTTTTCCGAAGCGAAAACCGAGCGACACAATAGCCAGAGAACAGAGGCACCTGGATCACCTTTTTCCGATCTTTCCACTGACTCACCCGCTTGACCGTCAGCAGCAGCGGTTTCCACCCTAAGCCAGCCAGCCGATCGCGCACCTGCTCCTCGTACCGGGACTTGGTACGCAATGCATACCAGCGGAGAGAATGGTCTGTCTGGTTCATCTAATCTCTGGTCTGTCTTGTGTATCTGAGTTATGAGTTGTCAGCCGTGAGGACCAACTTCGAGAACCTTCTCCTTCGGGATCCGCTGCCGCACCAGCTAGGCCTGGATTTTGGGGGCGTTCTCCAGGTTGGCGATCAAAAGCGCGTCAAATTCCCATTCGCTCAGCGATTCGATCGGCCAGACCGAATACGATAAAGAACGTGTGCGCGTCTCGTTCATCCACAAAGCCGACCAACGTCTAGTTCATCTCCCACAACGAGAGATAGACCGGCTCGGCCAATTCTCCCGTTCCGCAAATCGCCACTCGCTTCACCCTGGTCTGTGACAAATCAGCCAGCGTCTCCTTCAGCCGATGCCGCATCTCCCTTGTAGAGGAGACTACTTGGATTGGTACGTGAGGCGGGATTTTTCAACGAAGCCGCTAATATATCCTTGATAGACCAGGCGCTTGAGATAGAAATTGGCCACGCCAGGCCTGATGCCGAGCATCGTGGCCATGGGTAACTTCCGCGTCCTGCTCAACCTCGGTCAGCAAGACGAGGCCTCGGTGCCCTTGTTTGCCCATGCAGTTGTGAGGAGTGAAGGAATGTGTTCAGGATTTGAACACAAGGAGCCACTTCCGCCAAGGAGGAAATTGCGCCGGCGCCGGGATTGACAGCGTTTTGTTCAGTTTGTTTGATAGAGGCGCCACGTGCTGGGCTTGCGCAACAGGCTGGACCTGCCGGAAGTCGCATAGTACATCCTGTATTGCGCTTGTTGCACACCGCATCATTCGCTCTTGTGAGGAACATCGATGCCCCGCATCAGCGTCATCATTCCCGCGTACAACGGGGTCTCCCGCTATCTGGAGCAGTCGATCCGAAGCGTGCTGGCGCAAACCTTCCGGGATTTCGAGCTCATCGTCGTGGACGATGCCTCCACCGACGACACAGCCCGACTGGTGCTCCGGTTCCCGAGCGCCCGATATTACAAGCGGCCGACGAACGGGGGCCAGGCCGTAGCCCGAAACGATGGCGCGCGGCTGGCCAAAGGTGAGTGCCTGGCGTTTCTCGACCAGGACGATCTCTGGGAGCCGACGTTTCTGGAGGAAGCGTTCGCGGTCTTGAACGCCCATTCCGAGGCAGCCCTCGTTCACTGCGACGGATATCAGGTCAACGAGCGGAATGACATCCTGGAGTATGACGGCGCGATGAAGCACACCAACAGCATCACCCAGATGCTGCGGGGCGGCCACGATGTCGCGACCTCCGGCAGCCTCTTTCGCAAAACGTGCTTCGACACCGTGGGCGGCTACGATACGGAGTTAGCGGTGTGGGAGGATATCGATCTGGCCATCAGGCTCTACCAGCGGTTTCCCCTCATCCATCACCCCAAGCCCCTCTACCGCCACCGCCTCTACGGCCACCAAGCCTCGCGCGGCATCCCGTCGGAGCGAGCGTTGCAGGGACGGCGGCGCTTCCTGGAGAAGCACGGGCCATCCTGCCGACCAGGCACACCCGAAGCCCGCGCACTCGCCCGGGACTGGGCACAGTACTATAGCGACCTGGGAAAAGCCCTTCTGCGGGCCGGCCAAACCAAAGAAGCCCGCCGCGCGCTCTGGCAGGCCGTTCGGCACCACCCCACCAACCATAAGGTTTTCCTCAGGCTGCTGCGCTCGGTCTTGCAAGGGTAACGCGTGCAGGGCTTTCTTTCTACCTATTCCTCCCAGTATCCCGGTTCCTCTCGCTTTTTTACCGCATGCACCGTGATCTCCGTTCCATAGCCGAGGTGGCCGGCGATGAAACAGAAGGGCTTTGCGATCAGCTTCTCGATCAAGCGTCGAAATGGAAGCGTTCGGCCCAATCGGTGCCTCCACACCCGTTCCAAGCTGGCCATGAAAAAGAGCGAGCCCACCCCGGTACGCATTCGTTGGACGCGGAAGCCGGCTTGTTCGAGCATTCGGCTCAACGTCCCTTTTTCGAAGTGGTAGAGATGTCGCGGCAGTTCCCAGGGAAACCACCACCGCCCGAACAGGCGAGCTTCCAAGCTTCCCGCGTTGGGTAATATAACGACGACCTGTCCGCCTGTATCGAGGATTCTCCACGCCTCCTTCAACACCCCCACGGGATCAAACATGTGCTCTAATGAATGACTGAACAGGACGACATCGAATGCTCCATTGCGATACCCGGCCTGATCGAGAGTACCCAGTCGCACCCGATCGCCGAAGCGGCTCTGCGCATAAGCGATTGCCACGTCGCTCGTGTCCACACCGTGGACATCCCACCCCTGTTGCTGGAGCATCGTCAGATTCGTTCCCGGCCCGCAGCCCACATCCAGCAGGCAGCCCTGGCCGATCCACGGCAGCATCTCCTTGCCACGCAGCCTCCGCAGCATCCAGTCCGGCCACACGACCCATTTGCGGATTCGTGCCGGCACGCGTGAGGAAGTCGCCGGCGGATACCCGTAGTAGGCTTCCATCACCCAGCGCTTGATGCGGTTGACCTTGCGCGGCGGGGGTGGAGGCTCAAAGTACGTCCGGGGATAATAACGGCCGATTTCCTCCAGGCTCGGCCGGGATTTCGTATAGAGGAGGCCGCACTCCTCGCAGCGGACGACCGCGAACTCCTCATCGGAGATCCCATGGGTCACATCACGCTGGCGAACGACCTCTTGGGCACGGCGCGACCCGCACAGGCTGCAGGCAACCATCTCCATCGTTATTCCCCTGTAGGGCAGCCCGCCGAGCCGAGGATCTCTCTGGCGATCAGTTCGACGATCGCCCGATGTCCATAGTCGTTCGGATGCGTGTCGTCCCGCCACCAGAACAGGTCACCGGTCGCATCAAACACACGCCGTGCTTCCTCCACAAGGGACGGCTTTGCGTCCAGACAGCGGAGTTGCGTCCGCTGGCAGGCGGCCAGCACAGCCTGGGCGAATCCCGAAGGACCTGTCTCCCATTCCGCCGAAGGACGCCGCGCCAGCAACCAGCGGTAGATTTCACCCTTCGTCGGGAGGATCAGCACGGTGACCGGCACGCCGCGCCTGCCGGCGAGAGCCCGCATTGCGGCGAGGGTCCGTTCCAGCTTGGGAAAATTCGGATGGCGTTCCACGTCGGCGCGCGACTTCAGTCCCCAGGCCTCCTGCGTTGACAGAAACAACACCGCTCGCCCGTCCGGCAACCGGCGCACGACCACACCCTCCGTTCGCCCGCCCCACCGTGCCCGCCACCCTTCCATCAATTGGTTCAACGGCGACCGGTTCCGAAACGTGCGATACCGGACGATCCACTCGCCCACAGGGTTTCGCCACGGCAGCGCCGACAGGTCCCACACTTCCCCTCCCGCGTCGTCCAAATCATTGCCCGTGTACAAGGTCCAAACGAGAATGGCCCGCGGAGCGACGGGTAAGCGAGCCCATTCGATCGCAAAGTTCACAAACTGATCGTAGGGACCGCCGGGGTAAGCAAGGTTGTATACCGAACGACCGCATCGAGTCTCGAGCAGTCGCGCAAAGATGTTGCCCTGGCTCGTTCCCGCCCCGGCCGCAAACGAATCGCTCAGAACAAGCAGGTCGATCGGCTTCCGGCGACGATCATTCCGAAACCCGGCTTCGTCTGTTCGGAAGTCAATCTGCCGCAGTTCACGAAAATCGGGTTCGCCCGTCAACGCAGCCAGATCGCCATAGACCTCTCCCGAAAATTTCACGTTCGGGTCCCACCGGCCGACAATCGGCAACCGGGGGAACTTCCTGGCGAAGAGGTTCATGGGAGTGGAATGAAGACGAGGACCAAGCACGGGGCGCAGGAGAAGGTCCGTGATCGACACCGTGAGGCACAGCGCAAGCAGGGCCAGCAGCAGATTTTCGGTCCATGCCTGGTGATCGGACCGGAAGAGGAAGAGCACGACCGGCGCGAGCAAGGCGACTTCAATCCAGCCATTTTTGAACACCCCCTCGGCGAATAGCGCCGTCGTGGAGCCGACGGCGACCAGCGCGAGCCCCAGCCTGCGTCTCATACGTACGATCGCACCAGCCTCGACAAACACCGCCAGGCGGTTTTCCAACTGCGGGCTTCCTTGATGCTGAGCGCCAACCCCTGAACGAGGCACGCCCAGCCTTGCGTTCGCTCTCCCATACCCACCAACTGTTTGCCCCGATCGGCCAGATAGGACGCCTGTTCCTGCAACAGATAGCGACGCTTGTCCGGATCGTTCCCCACCCGGACGAGCAACGTCTCGATCAGCAGCGGCCGGTGGCCGAGCGCGATCGCTGCCGGCTTGATGTCCCGGTCGCGGTGATAGGTCAGCGGCTCAGGAATGTTCGCGATCTCGTAGCGGGCGGCGATCCTGGTCCACAGCTCGACGACCATGCCAACTTCCGGGCGCCCATCGAGAACTGCCACTTGTTTTTCCAGCTTCGTCGGATGCCAGAGATCGTCGTGGTCCAGCAGCGTGACGTATTCGCCCGTCGATTCGGCAATCCCCCGGTTGCGCGCGCAGGCCACCCCACTGTTCTTCTGGCGCATGTAGCGAATGCGGTCTCCGAATTCCCGTACGATCGCTTCCGACCCATCGATAGATCCGTCATCGACGACGATGAGGTCATAGTGTGTCCAGGTCTGGGCCAGCACACTCTCGATCGTCTCCCGGATCACGTCCTGTGCGTTGTAGACCGGGATCACGACGCTCACGCGGGTGGAGACGCGGGGCATGGCTTGACGGCCTCCAGGATCACTGTCATTTCCTCGCACACATTCCAGAGATAGCGGCGGCAGCGCTTTTGAAGGTACTCGGGGAAGAACTTAAACGGCTTCCGCATGTGGTACTTGATGGAGATCGTTCGAAAGTTGATGTTCAAACCGTAGTAGTTGGGAAACGTGAAGTACTCGAAACTCTCTTCGGTCATGAAGCGGACATGGGTGGGGTCGACGAAGGCCTTCCGTGACGCATAGTACGGCGTTCTGATGTACACCCTGGCGCCCGGCGCGCAAATTCGATACAGTTTTTCCATAAAGGTGATCAGGTCGCGCATGTGGTCGATCGAGTGGATGGAGTAAGCGCCGGCCACGCTATTGTCCCGGAACGGCAGGCCATGTTCAAAGTCGCAGATGACATCTACCCCCGGAAGCCGTCGTCGATCGACGCCGATCGTGCCGGGTTGTTTGTGCGCGCCGCAGCCAATGTCGAGCAGTACATCCATCACACGAAGGTGCGCAACAGGCGAGAATACGCTCTGAATCGGAACGGAGCCTTTCGAACGGCATTCGCGTAGCACCGACGCGCTTCGGAAAGGTTCCCCAACCGTTCGGCGAATCCGCCCCGCTGCAAGTAATAGTTCGCCCACTCCCGGTCCAATGCCGTGCGCTGCGCCTGGGTGAGCGGCTGCATCTGTTCGAGCCGAAGCAAAAATCGCTCGCGGCTGGTCAGCACTTTTTGCCTGTGGGTACTCTCGTCAAACGCCCTATCGCGGTAACCGTGGCCCCGCTGAAGCTTCCTAACGAGCACGCGGTCGACGCAGTCGAATGCGGTCGCGCGATAGAGGCGAATCGTGAGATCCGAGTCTTCCGATCCATACAATTCGGGGTCCAACACCCCGACCTCGTCCAGGACGCGTTTGCGGATCAGCAGCGTGGAGGGCAACGCCGTGTGCCCTCCGGCAAAGGCCCGCACCAGGGGCTCCCGGCTGTGACGGGCCCGCACCCGCTCTTCCACGGTGCCGTCTTCATAGACAACTTCGTAGTCCGTATGGACCACCCCCACCCTTGGTCTCGCCCGCAGCACGGCAAGTTGCGCTTCCAGCTTGTCCGTGAGCCAGACGTCGTCGCAGTCGAGCAGGGCGATGAATTCGCCCCGCGCTGCCTCGATGCCGCGGTTCCGCGAGCGGGCCGGCCCGCCGTGATCCTGTTGAAACCACGTGATGCCGTCGGTTCGTTCAAGCCGCTGCAATACCTCCTGCGTGCCGTCTGTGGATCCATCGTCCACGACCAGAATTTCGACGTCCTTGACGGTCTGCCCCCGTACGCTCGCCACCGCCTTGGCCACGAACGGCGCCCCGTTGAAGACCGGAATGACGACCGATACTAACGGCGGCATACATCTACCACCCCGATGTTTGACGTTCGAAGTTCCAAACTGGCGCTCCCCAACTCTGTGTACAGGGCGGGTTTCTCAACTTCGAACTTTGAACCTTGAACCTCGTACCAAGAATCTCCCTGCGGCCTCGAACACCTCGTCCACGGCAATGAGCCGCATGCAATTGCCTTCGCCGCGCCGACAGGTAGGATGAAAGCAGACGCGACAGTCCAATTCCTTGTAGAGGATCTCGCTCGGCCCGCGCGGCCCCCACTCTCGGGGATTGGACGGGCCGAATAACCCCACCACCGGCACCCCGAGCGCCGCCGCCATATGCATGGCGCCGTTGTCGTTCCCCACATACAGGTCGCAGCGCTTCAGAATGGCGGCGAACTGCAACAGCCGTGCGCGGCCGGCCAGTACGATGGGCGCCGAGCGCGCGTGCGCTCGAATCCGTTCTGCCGTCTCGCGGTCACGGTCGTCCCCGCCGATCAGCACGCGGCAGTCCCATACCTTGGTCAAGCGATCCGCTAGGTCGGCAAACCGTTCGGCTGGCCAGGCTTTGAACCAATAACGGGCGCCCGGATGGAGCATGACAAGCGGCGTCGACGACGACGGCGCCACCCCCGCTTCCTTCAGGATTTGATCAGCCGCTTCCTCGTCGTGAGGCGACACGTTCAGCACCAACGGACCGACTTTCGGCTCAAGACCCAGACATCGCAAGGCCGCGAGGTCTCGCTCGACGCGGTGAACATCCTCGCTCCGAGGCTTCGCCACGGCCGTGTACAGCAGTCCCCGCCAGCGATGCTCCTGATTGAACCCGACCCGGATAGGCGCGCCGGAGATCCAGCTCAGGATCGCCGCTCGATCCCCATCCGTGAGATCGATCACACAATCGAACCGGCGGCGCCGCAGCTCGGACGCGAAGCGAACCTGCTCGCCGAGCGTTCCTTTCGACACCACCAACACCTCGTCAAGGTCCGGGTTCCCCTTCACGATCTCCTCCGTCCCGGAGTTCACGGCCATCGCAAGCCTGGAGCGAGGAAAGGCCTCCCGCAATGCGCGCAGCACCGGCGTCGCGAGCAGCACGTCGCCGATGTAGCGGAGCTTAATCACCAAGATGTTATTCATCACCTGCTCATACAGAGCATGTTCACCATTAAAAGTTGTCCGGTCAGAACCCTCGAACGCCGTCCCTCGAGCCCTTATCCGCGACACACCTCCTTATAGACCGCCAGCGTCTGCCGCGCCGCCCGCTCCCAGGTGAACTGCTTCGCGCGTTGGAAGCCCTTTTCCCGCAAGGAGGCGCGCAAGGAGGAGTCATGGAGCACGCGCACCATCGCATCTGCGAGCTCGTCCGGCCTTTCCGGATCGACGAGTACGGCCGCATCGCCGGCGACCTCTGGCAGGGCCGTCGTGTTCGACGTAATGACCGGCGCGCCGCAGGCCATGGCTTCCAACACCGGCATCCCGAAGCCTTCGTAGATCGAGGGGAAGACGAATACCTCGGCATGGGAATAAAGCAGCCGCAGCTCCGCAAGGGGCAAGGGTCCGGTACAGACCATGTGCCCTTCGAGGCCGGCGGCTGCCACGCTGTCGAACAGGTTGCCGAAGCGATGTGTGGGTGATCCGACCATGATCACCGTATGGGACTTTAGTTGCTTCTGTCGGCTAACATAGGCTTCGATCACGGCACGGTGATTTTTTCTCGGGTCGGCGCCTCCCACGAACAAGATGAACGGCCGCGGTGTCCACCCGAACCGCCGTCCCCACGCCGCGAGCGCCACCGGATCGCGTGATGGATAGAAGTCCTCCGACACCGCGTTGTGAATGACGGCGATTTTCTCACGAGGCACATCGCAGATCGCCACGATGTCGCGAGCCGAGTGGTCGGAGACTGTGATGATGCGGGCTGCTTCACGCGCGGTCCGCCTCGTGCGCCTAGTCGCCACCCACTGTCCAAACAGCTTGCGGGAATACCCGGGATACCGGACAAGCCACAAATCGTGAATCGTGACGATGCCGCCGAACCGGCCGACCGTCGGCAATTTGAAGTTGGGGCCATGAAATACATCCAGCTTGTCTGTCGTCCCGCGCCACCGCAGGGCCCATCCCCCAGCTTCCCGCCACGTGAGCCCCCGGCTGTGGGCCCACGGCTCTCGCATCACACTGGCATTGGCCGATCCTGGACAGACATACGCGATCAGCTCGAGATCCGAATCCTTCAACTCGACAAGCGCGCGAAGCACATGGTACGTATGCCAGCCGATGCCGCCGCGGGTCCGGACGATGGGATTTGCGTCGATTCCTATCCTCATTCCTATTCTGTCATGCGTGACACGTGATGCGCGGGCCAACTGAACTCGCCTCGAGACGCCCCATGCGTCGCGTGTAACGACTCCCAGGCCTTCGCGTATTTCACGAACGTGTGCAGACCGGCGAAGAGCGCGACGACGAGGCCATGGACCCCGTCACGATAGCCACGACGCAAGAGATAAGTTTTCAGGATTGTGCCCACGTGGTGGGCACCAATCTCCCAGGCAGTCACACGCGAAGAGCCTTTGAGCTTCTCTTGCGCGCCGAGTGTGGTGTAGCGCATCATCTTGCGGACATGGTGCCCGATCGTCGGCATGCTGTCGTGATCCATCGGTTGCTGCAGGCGTTGGACACGCCCACGCAGTCGCAGGTTCTCGTGCAGGCGCGTGTCATCGTAACGGCCGGCGGCCTTGCGAAAAAGCCGCAACTGATAATCCGGGTACAGACCTCCGCCTTGGATCCAGCGGCCGTAGAAGAAGTTTCGCCTGGGAATTTCGTAGCCGGCCACCTCGCCAGGCTGGTCGGCTTTGAGCACCGACTGAATCTCCTCGCGCAGGTCAGGCGTGATCCGCTCATCCGCGTCCACGATCAGAATCCACTCGGCGTGAGCCTGTTCGATCCCGAAATTCTTCTGCGGGCCGTACCCGGGCCACGGCCGGACATAGACCTCCGCCCCGTGCTGGCGCGCAATCTCGACTGTCCGGTCCCGGCTTTCGGCATCCACGACGATGATCGCATCCACCCAGCGCACCGACTCCAGACAGGCCGCGATGTTTCGTTCTTCCTCTTTGGTGATGATGACGGCCGCAATGGACATCGTCGTTCGTTGGTCGTGAAGCATCCTTTGTAATTGACCTATGGGCGATTCCTCGGCCTACGACGAAGGCTTCACGCTTGGCACTCCACGTCTTCTACCCTCTGAACCCCCGCTTCAGCACCGCCCGATAGAACGCCGGATTCAGCCAGCGATTCCGCCTCGGCTTGAGCACCGGATACGTTCGCACCCGTTCCGCCATCACCGCCGGATGGCTACCAGTGAAGGTTTTCATGATGTCGTAGTCGTCGAACGCGTAAGCCGCCTGGGTGAGCAGGCGCGCCTGCTCAGGGCCAGGCTGTTCGCCATGATGGCGCGCGACTTGGTAGCGGAATTTGTCCAGCAGGACTTTCGGCGGTTTGACCCACCCGTAATGAAAGATCGTTGCCCCTGACGGGCGCACCCGGTCCCGGTGGACGCTCTGCAGATAGCCACGATCCGCTTTGAGCCAGAACCCCACCGCATCACCGCAGGATTCGACCTGGCCATCGTTACGGATGATCCGCACTGCGCGGTGATAGAACCACGGATTAACCGAACAATAGTCTCCGTAGAAATGGAGATAGCGGAAGGTGAACCCCAGCACGGCCGGATCGGCCAGGTGGTTCCGCAGCGCGCGCAGGATCGTTTCGTAATCCCGCTCGTGCAGCACTTCGTCGGCCTGTAGGTAGAGCGCCCAGTCGCCGGTGCAGCAGGCCAGGGCCTTGTTGGTCTCGATGGAAAACACCAGCCCATCCTTCTTCAGGTTGTCATCCCAGACCGACTCCACGAGGCGGATCTTGTCCGAGCCGATGGAGCGGATGAGATCTAAGGTGCCGTCGTCCGACTGACCGACGTTCACGATGAATTCATCGACGATCGGCAGGGCAGACCGGAGCACTTCGACGATCGGATAATCAAACTTCACCGCGTTGCGACAGATCGTGAAGCCGCTGACTTTCATCGTCTCTTCGGTCTGGTTGGTCTCTTCAGCCTGTGTCATCTGTCCAGTCGGTCGGATGGCTTCCAAACCGAACAGACCGGACAGGCACCTGTGTCGTGACACACTCAGGCAATCCGGAACAGGCGATCGTAGAGCTGCTCGGTCTTTCTCAGCATTTCCTGAACCGAGTAGGAACGGAGAACATGTTGCCGTCCTTCCCGCGCCAGCCTGTGCCGCAAGTCAACATTCTCGACCAACGTGCTTACGGCTTGGGCGAGTACCTCGGCCGATCCGGGTTCGATCAACAACCCGGTCCGCCCCGGTAGGATCACTTCGCCGGTGCCTCCGACCGCTGTGGCCACAACGGCCCGCTCCATCGCCAACGCTTGGACGATCCCTTGCGGGACTCCCTCATCCTTTAGCGAGGGTTGGACGTAGATGTCCAGCATGGCCAGCAGGTCTGGAATGTCCTCCCAATACCCGGTCAAGACCACGCGTCCCTGAAGCCCCAGCTCGCGGATCCGCCTCGAAATCTTCTCCCGTTCTTCGCCTTCCCCCGCGATCACGAATCGGATATGGGGATAGCGTTGTCCCAGTTTCGCGGCGGCTTCGATCAAGAGCCCCAGGCCTTTGTAGCTCCGCAGAAACGCCACCGTTCCGACAAGACAATGGTCGCGGTTCCACCCGAACGCGTGACGTAGCTCCTCATTACCCGCGCGCGCGACGAACCGCTCAAAGTCTACCCCGGTGGGGATCGAGACGATTTTGCTCGGATCGAGCCGGAACTGCTCCAGCAGACGGCGGCGAACAGCTTCTCCCGTCGTCACGATGGCGGCATAGCCCCGGCGGTAAGCCCACCGATGAAGGAGCGAATTCTGCACGGCGGTCGATTTGTGCCGTACCCGGACCACGAGCGGGCGCTGCGGGATCGAGTGCGCGACGAGCGCCGCCGCCCAACTGTCCGCAGAGCCATGGCACTGCACGATCTGGATCCGCTCCCGGCGAATCGCTCGCCGCAACGCCGCCATCGTGAACGGCCACTGCATCCATGTTCTTCCGATCCCCACCACCGGAAGGCCCTGTTTGACTCCTTCGGCTAAAAGCCAACTGTCCCTAGGCGCAGCCAGCACGACGCGATGTCCTCTCGCGGTCATACCCAGCGCTTCCTGCAGCACCCGGAACTCCTGCCCGCCCTGCACCGTGGAAGACTCGGTATGCAGGATGTGATATCTGCTCTCCCTCACCTTGATCCCCTCATCGAGAGGTCCCGATCCGCTACTCCTCCCGATCAGGAAGGCTCGACGACCGGGGGGCGAAACATGACCGCGTTCGACTGACGGTGAAGCCGCTGATTTTCATGGCTCGTTTGGCTTATCGAGTTCGTCGGGTTGTTTCGGTCTGTGTAACGAGCGTCACGAATCATGGCTTCGTCAGTTCCCACAGTTTTGCGTACTTGATGAACGTGTAGTAGGCGTACAGCCCGGACAGAATGAGCCCCGGCACCCCATCCAGGACGCCCGCTCGGCCAATATACATTTTCAGAAACGTGAACACTGGATGCGTGACCAGCTGATGGGATCGAAATCGTCGCCCCTGCTCGGCCATGCGGCGGGCCATCAAGTCGGAATAGCGATCCTGCTTGAGCAGATAATGATCAATATCCCGGAACGGATATTGGAGCACATGCTCCTTGAGATAGCCGATGCGGCCGTCCAGGTCGAAACCTTCGTGGACGGCCTCTTCCCGATAGCGCATCCGGTCCTTGCGAAAGAGCTGCGGTTGGCGGTAATCGGGGTACCAGCCGCCATGGCGGATCCATCGGCCCAGGAAATAATTCTTGCGCGGCACGAAATAAGCGTCGGCTTCCGCTCCACGGTCGAGCACGCGCCGGATCTCGTCCCTGAGCTCCGGCGTCGCGCGTTCGTCGGTGTCGAGGCTGAAGATCCATTCGTGCGAGGCGTGCGCGACCGCCTCGTTGCGCAGCCGCCCGAATCCCGTGAATGCCTGTTGATAAACCTTGTCAGTGAATTCACGGCTGATCTTTTCGGTCGCGTCGGTGCTGTAGGAATCGACGACGATGAGTTCATCCGCCCACCGCACGCTTTCCAAGCAGGCGCGCATGTTCGGCTCGTCATTATAGGCGATGATGACCGCCGAGACCTTGACCATGGGCAATCCTCAACGATCCGGCGAGTGTCAGGACATGAGCACGTTCCGATAAACCCGTTCCAGTTCGTCCAGCATGCGATCGATCGAGTACAAGCGTTCAACCAGCGCCCGGCCTTGTTCCCCCATCCGCTTGCGCAACAACGCGTCCTCCAGTAAAGTCTCGATCCGCTGTGCCAAGGCGGCGGCGTCGCGCGGAGGGACCACATACCCCGTCTCGCCGTCCACCACCACGTCAGGGATTGAGCCAACGGTCGTGGATACTACCGGCAGCCCCACCGCGAGGGCCTGCATCAGGACTTGAGGAATCGTATCCCCTTCCACCGATGGGATCACGAACACATCAAGGGACCGGAAGACATTCAGGAGATCGTGCCGGAACCCCAACATCTTCACCGCGTTGGCCACCCCCCGAGCCGCGATGCGCGCCCTGATCGCCTGTTCCTCCGGCCCCTCACCCACGATCAGAAACGTCGTGTCGCGATGGCGCGCCCAGATATGGGCCGCCGCGTCGATGAAATAGCCGTGACCTTTGTACGTGCGCAGATAGGAGATGAGCCCGACGAGTTTCTGGCCGCTGGGCAGCCCCAACTCGCGCCGCAGATCATGATCCGGCGGCGCCGGCCTGAAATAGTCCACATCCACCCCGATCGGAAAGGCCGCCACCCGGTCGGCAGCAAGCCCATCCCGTTCGATCAACGCCCGCCGCGTCCGTTCTCCGCCGGTCACGATCACCATGTCGAGCAGGCGCCGGTACAGGAGGCGCGTCGTAAAGTTGTTGTTCAAGGGCGTCGAGATGTGGCGGATCCGTATGATCTTCGGCCTCCGACGGACCAGCCTGGCCGCCAAGGCGCCGATCCAACTGTCGCGCGAGCTGTTCACTTGCAGGATCGCCGGGCACTCCCGCAGGATCAGCCGCCGGACTGCAAGGATCGCCGCCGGGTAGTGTGACCGCTTCATAGCCACCGGTTCGACCGGCAACCCTTTGCGACCGGCCATCCCGGCGATCGGGCTACCCGGTTCGAGGATGAGCCGCAGATCGTACCCGCGTTTTTGCAAGCCCTCGGCGTGAAGCAGTACTGCCCCTTCCTGTCCGCCCACGGCCGTGCTGGATTCGGTGATGAAAATCTTCACGGTGTTGCGTGCGCCTGCCTGACCGGTACGCGTTCGCGCACAGCCGCCAGCACCTGATGCGGAGCAATGCCGGTGAGACACTCCAGATGAACCCGATTGCGGCACACCCGACTGAAACATGGACGGCAGGGGACTGCATGGGTCAACACGGCGTGACCGGTTCCGTAGGGTCCCGTTCGGATGGGACTGGTCGGACCGAACATCGCAACGACCGGCGTGCCAACGGCCGCCGCCACGTGCATGGGGCCAGAGTCGTTCGTGATCAGAAGCGCCGCCGCCTCAAGCAGCGCCGGCAAGAGGCCCGGATCGGTCTGCCCGGTGAGATCGACTGGAGCGGTCCGCATCAGGGCCTTTAACGAATCCGCCTCGACCCGCTCGCCCGGCCCACCGATCAACACGATTCGTCCGGCCCGCTCTCGCTGGAGTTCATCGGCCACGGCAGCGAAGCGTTCCCGCGGCCAACGCTTGGTCGGCCATCTGGCCGAGACGTTCATCGCAATCCACTCGTCCCCAAGCGCAAGGCCGTAGCGCTGCAGGAGCCGCTCCACTGCGTCGCGGTCTTCCCCTCGAATGCGAAACCGAGCCGGCGGAACTGGCCAGACCGGCGCGCCCAGCGCCGCCGCCGTCAGGAGATAGCGGTCCACCGCGTGCATTTCCGGCGTCGGGACCGGCACGCGAATCGAGTAAAAGAGAGGGCTGCCCTCGCGGCCGTTGGCGAAGCCGATTCTGGTCGAACACCCGGTCAGCCAGGCCATCGCTGCGCTGCGAAAAAGCCCTTGGAGATCCACCACCAGATCAAACGCGGCGGCGCGCAGGGCCGGTACCTGTGAGAGCCAACCCGTGAGCCCCCCGTTCACGGGCCACACCCGATCGACCCCCTCCGCCCGTTCCACGATACCCGCCCATTGTCGCTTCACCAGCCACGTGATGTGGGCCTGCGGCCAGTGTCGGCGCAAGACGGCCAGCGTCGGCAGCGCATGGACGATATCCCCCAACGAGCTCGGCTTGATCATCAGAATGCGACGGTAAGCCTGCATGACTTCATCGTGAACGGGGCCCATCGGTCCACAGCATGCCATGGGCGTCCTCGTGATGGGCGAACACGAAAGACCCGAGCCACATGATCGCCCGCGATGGTCAACGATTCACGGCCAACGCAGAACGGGCTTTGGCGTCTTCAACAATCCATTCCACCGCTTCGGTCAACGATGGCGCGATGTGGTCAGGGGACAGTCCGTCCCGCTTCAGTTCATCCAAGGCCTCGCGGCTGGCCGGACCGCTCATGACGAGGATGCTTCGTGCGCAGAGCCGCTGCGCCAGCTCGATGTCCCGTTTCTGGTCTCCAACGACATAGGCGCGCGAGAGGTCTAGCCCCAGGTCGCGCACGGCCCGGTCGACCATCGCGGTGTTCGGCTTGCGGCAGGCGCACCCGTCATCCGGATGGTGGGGACAGCAATAGATGGCATCCACCTCGACACCCTCGGCCTGCAGCAAGGCTTGCAGCTTGGCATGCACCCTCTCCACATCCGCCATGGTAAAGATCCCCCTCGCTACCCCTGATTGGTTGGTCACCACCACGAGGCGGACGCCGGCTCGCTTGAGACGCGCCAAGGCTGATCCGACGCCCGGCAGCAATTCGACTTCGTCCGGCGACCTGACGTACCCAGTGTCCTTATTAAGTGTCCCATCGCGGTCGAGGAAGACGGTGAAGCCGGAGAGCACGTTTGTTTCGTTTGTTTGATTTGTTTGGTTGCCTTGGCTTCCAGACGAACCAGATAAGCCCAATAAACCAGATATACGCTTCAACTGTTGTGCTGCGGCGTTGCAGACCATCTCGACCGTCACACCCGTCATACAGCGGTGATCAATGGAGCATTCGCGGAGCAAACAGGGGGCACAGTCCACCGGCTGCCGAACAAGGCTGTACCCGGTTCCGAACGGAGCTGTCGTTCGCCAGTCGGTGGGACCGAAGACCGCCACTACCGGCACGTTGAACGCCGTGGCGATGTGCATCGGCCCGGTGTCGTTGGTCAGGAAAAGCCCGCAGCGTTTCGTCACCGCCATCAGCTCTCTGACTGTCGTTCGACCCGACAGGACGACCGTGCTCGTGTGGATCAGGCCGGCGATCGCCTCTCCCAAGGCTTCTTCTCCTCTGGCGCCGACGATCACAGCTTTGATCGGTTTTCCAATCCTCGGCCCCTGTTCCTCGACCAGCCGGTTCACCGTCTCGGCGAAGCGCTCCGGCAGCCACCGCTTGGCGCCTCCATACGTCGAGCCTGGGTTCACGCCGATCAGAAAGTCCGACGATGCAACGCCGGCCGACGCCAATCGTTCCGCCATCGCCGCTTCTTCCTCTGCCGCCAGAAACAACCGCGGCGCATCCGGCCGTCCCTCACACCCTAACCGCCGAAGCAGATCCCAGTAGAACTCAACTTGGTGCTTCCGCTTGGTCCGGGCCGGGGGTGTGATCGGATCGGAGAGCAAAAATCCCCGGCCGTCCGTCGCATAGCCGTAGCGGCGGGGAATACCGGCCCAAAAGGTGAGCAGGGCGGCCTCGAAGGCGTTCTGAAACAGAATCGCCAGGTCGAACCGGTGACGGCGCAAGACCCTGGCCAGCGTCCATTTACCCGACAAGCCGGCATGACGACCCCGGTCATCGTAGACTAGCGTGGAATCGACGGCCGGATGTCCTTGCAGCAGTTCCGCAATCGGCGGTTTGACCAGCAGAGCGATCGTTGCCTCAGGAAACAGCGTCCGGACCGCCCGAAGCGCCGGCTCGCACATGACGGCATCACCGATCCAGTTGGGCCCGCGCACGAGGAGGCGCCGGGCCCGCAAGGGCTGAGTGCCGATTCCTGGGTGCTGCATCACGTTACCCCGTTGTCCCTAACAGGAGCCGCTCCAGCCGTTCCCACCCGTCAACGATCTCGGTGCGGAGCCGCACCGCCCAGCAATGATCGCCCGGTCGGAGCAGAGGTGCGATTTTCCCCGCATCTTTTTCGGTTGTGATCAGAATCTCAACGCCAGACTGCCTGGCACGCCGGCGGAGGTCTTCCAGATCGGCCTGGGTATAGGCATGATGGTCCGGAAAGACAATCGCTTCGACCACCTTGAGCCCCAACCCTTCCAGAGCAGCATGAAACGAAGCGGGGTTGGCGATGCCGCTGAATGCGATAGCCGTCCTGTCGGCGAAGCGTGTTGGGGCCTCCATGTTGCCATTCGCGACATTGACCAGCTGTTCCGGCTTAAACGAAATCCGGACGGGATCTTCCACCGGCCCGCCAGCCTGCCTGATGCGCTGCAGAACCGGTTCAGGGTCGACGTTCCTATCAGCTCGCGTCAGCAGCAGCGCCGTGGCCCGTGTCGCTGCGACTAGCGGTTCGCGGAGCCGTCCGGCTGGAACCACAGCCTCAAGCCCTCGGGCATCCGTAGCATCGACCAACAGCAGGTTGACATCCCGGTGCAGAGACAAATGCTGAAACCCATCATCCAACACCACACAGTCGATGGGATACTGCGCCAACACCCATCGCCCTAGCGCGTAGCGATCCGTCCCCACTGCCACGATCGCTTTCGGACACCGTTGCGCAATCAAGTAGGGTTCGTCTCCCGCTTCCGCGGGTCCAGCCAACAGCTTCCGACCGTCCGACACCAGGACTCGCGACGACCGGCTCGTTCGCCGATAGCCACGGCTGAGCACAGCCACACATTTCCCTTGCGCCAGCAACCATTCAGTGAGAAAGATCACAATGGGTGTCTTGCCGGTTCCGCCGACCGTCAGGTTGCCCACACTGATGACCCGACAAGGGAGTTTGCGTGTGGGAAGCCAGCCGTGTCGGTAGAGGGACGCCCGGATTGCGGCAACGGCACCGTACGGCAGGGCCAAGGCCTGTAACAGAACAGCCGCGGGCCGCCATTTGAGGTTCGAGGTGGCCGAGGCGAAGAGCAGGGGGCCGCCTCCCTCGGCGGTGAACCTTCGGCACAACTGCATCTCGAGCCTCTCGCCCCTCACGGAGAAACCCCGACTTGCTTCTCGGCTGAATGTCGCACCTCGCTCCTCGAACGTTCTTTTTCTCCGTCGAGCACGTGTGCGATCAGCTCGAGGCTGCGATCCAGCGCTCCACGATTGGCGAGCACCGCACGCTGCGCCGCTTCCCCCATACGCTCCAGACTCGTTCGGTCATCGAGCCAAGCAGCCAGCTCGGTGGCAAGGTGTTCCCCGTCGCGCACCTGTCTTCCTCCGCCCGCCTGCACCAGCAGGTCCGCCACTTCCTGGCAGTGATCGGTATAGGGACCGAACCACACCGGCCTCCCCCAAGCAGCCGGCTCCAGAAGATTGTGCCCACCCACCGGAACCAACGTGCCGCCGACAAACGTCAGGGTGGCCCACCGATAGAGGCTTGCCAGTTCTCCGCGAGTATCCAGCAGGATCACACGCGGTCCGGTCGTGGTTGTGGAGGAGGCACTCGCTGGATCGGTGCCGAGCCGGCTCCTCTTCACAACCGCCAAGCCCTTGGCGCGTATCATCGCCTCCACCTGCGGCGCCCGCTCGATGTGGCGCGGTGCTAACAGGAGCACAAGGGAAGGGAAGCGGCGAACCAACGTCTGATAGCAGGCGATCAGTTGTTCTTCCTCGCCGGGATGGGTGCTCCCGGCCACGAACAAGTCTTCTTCCTGCGCCAAGTGCAAGGTCTCGCGGGAGAGAGGAGCAGTCGCCGCCATCTCCGGAAGGGGCTGGTCGAATTTGATGTTGCCGGTGCGGCGCACCCGGGCCGGGTCAGCGCCCAGAGCGACAACCCGTTCGGCGTCCCGGTCGGACTGCATGAGACAGAGGCTCACGGATTCGAGCACTCGGCGATACAGCGGCCGGACGAAGCCCATCCGTTGGCACGCAAACGAACGGGAAGACACCCGGCCGTTGACGAGCACCGTCGGCACGCCGCGCCGCTGGAGCGTCCACAGAAGATTCGGCCACAACTCGGTTTCGACGAACAGATACAGACGCGGATCGAGGCGCTTCACGAAGGCGGACACCGCCCAGGGAAAATCGAGCGGGGCGTAGCAATGCTCGACGATCCCCGCCAGACGCTGCTCTACCGCTTCGCGTCCCGTCTCGGTAATGGTGGACACCACAAATCGATGCTCTGGATAGCGGCGGGCCAAGGCGCGCACGAGCGGCACAGCCGCCGTCACCTCGCCCAATGACACGGCGTGAAGCCAAATAACTGGTTGGTCTCGTCTGTCTGGGTGGTCTGGGTCTTTTCCTGCAAAGCGACCGAAGAGACCAAATGGCCCAGAGAGCCCCATTCTCTGCATCAACCCTCTCCGGCACCGCTTCTTGGCCAGCAGAATCAACAGAATCACCGGAGAGGCCAGAATTAGGAGAACGTTGTAAAGGAGATACCACATGAACGTTACGCCAAGCGCTCGCAGCGAGTAGCTTGCAGCCACTGGCGCCATGCCTTTCGCTACGCACCGTTGGCCGTTGGCTATCCTTTCATTACCGCTTGATCCGCGTCCGCGGTGAGTCGGTTCAGCGCGGCCTCCAGTTCGATGCGTTTCACTTCTAGATCAGCGTCGGTTGCATCGGCCGCCACCCAGATAGGCTCCCCCCATCGAAAGAGCCCTCGTCCGAACGGAAGCGGCACTTCGAAACGATCCCAGCTCGCGAAGACTTTTTTTTTTGAGCAGGCAAAGGTCACTGGCACGATCGGCGCCCCTATGGCTTTAGCCAGTTGCACCACGCCGAGCTTGGCGACGTACCTCGGTCCCTTCGGGCCGTCCGGTGTGATGGCGAGATCGGCGCCCGAGCGCCCTGCCCGGATCAATTCGCGCAAGGCCGCCGCGCCGCCCCTTGTACTGGAGCCCCTCACCGCCTGGACGCCAAGCCGTTCCACGATTCTCGCGATCAGCTCGCCGTCGCGATGTTGGCTGATGAGCGCATAGGCACCGCTACCTCGATAGGCCAGGGGCATCAGAAGTTGGCGGTTGTGCCAGAACGCAAAGATGACGGGGTGCCCGTCCTGATGCAGCTTCTCGACGATCTCGGCTCCTTCGTATCGAAGGCTGGTCAGGACGCCTAGCATCCGGATCAGCCAAGCGCCGATCGGCGGGCAGAACGTGAGTTTGAGCCAGGTCACCATACCGCTATGCGGGCCCCCATTGTTCTGGACTGCGATAGGGCCCGGTGATGCGTGACGAGTCATCTCTTGGGGAAGACGCTTCAATCCTGCCGCTCGTCACGTGTCACCCGTCACACATCTTGGAATTGCATCGCATGGAGCCTCTTGTAAAGTCCGTTTTGGCGAAGCAACGTCTCGTGCGAGCCGATCTCGACGACCCGACCACGATCCAGCACCACGATCCGATCCGCATTTTGAATCGTCGTGAGCCGGTGCGCGATCACCAGGGTCGTGCGGTGTTTCATCAGGTTGGAGAGCGCCATCTGGACCACGCGTTCCGACTCCGTATCGAGCGCGGAGGTGGCTTCGTCTAGAATCAGAATCGCAGGATCGCGCAAGATCGCCCGCGCGATCGCCAATCGCTGACGCTCGCCTCCCGAGAGCTTGACACCGCGTTCGCCGATCAGCGTATCGTAGCCGGACGGCAGCCGCTCGATGAAATCGTGAGCATAGGCCAGCTTGGCGGCTCGCACGATCTCCTCTTTTGTCGCCTCCGGCCGGCCGTAGGCGATGTTCTGGGCAACCGAGTCGTCAAACAGCACCACGTCCTGCGAGACGATACCGATGTGGGCGCGGAGCGACCGGAGCGTGCACTCCCGGATGTCCGTCCCGTCGATCAGAATCCGTCCCTCGGTCGGCTCGTAAAAGCGGGGGACCAGACTCACCAGCGTGGTTTTTCCACTACCGCTGCTGCCAACGAAGGCAACCGTTTCGCCGGCTCGAATGGTGAGGTCGATGCCGGAGAGCGCGTCCAAGCCGTGCCGCTCGTAGCGAAACGTCACGCCCTGAAATTCCAGCGCACGTCTGATGGGAGCCAGCTCAATCCGTCCGCGGTCCCGATCCTGTTCAGTCTCCAAATCCAACACGTCGAACACGCGGTCGGCCGCGGCCAGCGCCTGTTGGATGGTATTGTTCGCTCCCGACAGCCTGCGGATGGGGGTATAGGCCATGAACATCGCCGCGAGAAACGAGAAAAATGCCCCGGGCGTCATGGCGTCGTGAATCACGAGATAGCCTCCGTACCACACGATGCCAGCCACGCCGATGACGCCGATGACTTCCATGTGTGAAGACCCAAGAGACGAAACCTGGATCGCCTTCATCGTCGTCTGCAGAAAGGCTTTGTTGCTGGCCTTGAAGCGCAAGGTTTCGGCTTCCTCCCGCCCGAACGCCTTCACCATCCGGATCCCCGCCAAGGATTCCTGCAGCAACGAGGCCATATCGCCGATCCGCTCCTGCCCTCGGGTGGCTAGATGGCGCAGCCGCTGCCCCATGCGGACCATTGTGTAGGCCGACAGGGGGATGACGACGATCGAGAGGGTGGCAAGCTGCCAATTCTGATAAAAGATCACCCCCAGCATCACGAGAAAGGTCAGCCCCTGTTGGAAGAGATCCTTCAGCACCCCCGCCACCGCGTTGGCCATCAGGTTTACGTCGTTGATGACGCGCGACACGAGCCGGCCCGAGGTGTTCGCGTCGTGAAACCCGACAGGCAGGCGGAGCAGTTGTCCGAACAGCGCCTGACGGATATCCGTGACGACCCGATTGCCCACATAGTTCATGAGATAGTTCTGCCCGTAACTGAAGACGCCCTTCAGCACAGCCACGGTCAAAATGGCGAGCGGCAAAACGATCAGCAACGTTTCGTCCTTGTTAATAAATATCCCGTCCAGGACCGGCCGCACCAGCCACGCGTATGCGCCGGACAGCGCGGCCACCAGGGCGGCACAGACGAACGCCGCCGCGAGCCGGACCCGGTAGGGTTTCAAGTACCCGATCAGCCGGAAAAATCGTCTCATGCGCGACACTCCGCCAGCACGGCTTCGGCGGCCCGGCGTGACGCACCCGGTTCGCCCAGTGACTGCCTGACCGCACGGAGTGCAGCCTTCATCTCGTCATATGCGGCCCTGTCGGTCAGCAGGCGAACCGCTTCTTGATGCAGCCGCTCAGGCGTCGCCTCCTGTTGAATCAGCTCGGTCACGATCTTTCGCTCCGCGATGAGATTCACCAAGCCGATGCAATCGATGCGGATCACAGCCCGTGCAATCCAATACGTCAGCCAGGGCACCCGGTACAGGAGGATCATCGGCGCACCGACCACCGCCGCCTGGAGGGTCGCCGTTCCAGAGGCGACGAACAACAGATCTGACGCCGCCATCACCTCGCTGGCCTGATCGCGCTGCACCCGCACAGTCACCGGCGCATCGGCTAGGAACTCTCGAATCAGATTATCCTGGATCGAGGACGCTTGAGCCAGCAGAAACTCGACTCCAGGCCGTTCGGACGCTAGACGTCGGGCAGTCTCCAGCATGACTGGCAGTAGCGACCGGACTTCTCCTTCGCGGCTTCCCGGCAGCAGCCCGATCACCGTTTCTGCCCGATCGACGCCGAACCGTTTGCGCAGCTCGGCCTGATCGAGGCCCGGCCTCACGGCATCCAGCAGCGGATGTCCAACGAAAGTACAGCGGACGCCGGCCTGCCGATACAGGGGCTCTTCAAACGGCAGAATAACCACGACATGGTCCACCCGCCGCCGGATCCAGTTGATCCGCCTGGGCCGCCAGGCCCAGATCTGCGGCGCAATGTAGTACAACACCCGCCGCTTCGCCGCCTTTGCCACGCGCGCAAAATGCAGATTCAGCCCCGGGTTATCGATCAACACGACGAGATCGAAGGGTTCTGTGCGGATCACGCGCCGGACGGCCAGGATCCGCCGGAGCAGAACCGCGATGGCCGAGGGACCGATTAGGCCGATGATGTCGAGCGGCGGGATGCCCGGTACCAGTTCCACCCCGGCCGCCCGCATGGACGCCCCGCCGATGCCCACAATCGACAGGCCGGGATCCAACGCTTTCAGCGCCCGAGCTAGATTGGCCCCGTGCAGGTCGCCGGAAGCCTCCCCAGTGATGATGAGAATGCGCGGCATATCTTTCCCTCGCGCGTCTTTCGTAAAGCGCAAAGTAAAGCGCAAACACCTTCACACACTCACTTGAGCCTGCTTGATGGCCGGCACGCACAACGCTTTACGCTTTACGCTTCAGGCGTCCTCGTGTCGTCGCACGAATTCTCCAATGGCCACCAGGATCCGGTGGGCCAACTCCAACGCCGCCGCTCCGTCCTCGCCGGACACGGCAGGACGACCGCCGGTCGACACGGCCTGCAGAAACGCCTCGAGTTGCAGCTTGAGCGGCTCCTCGTCATTCCCCTGGACATGTTCGATATCAAGCGTCGGCCGCTCGCCCGGCTTCACGAGGCGCCGACAGATCATCCCCTGGCGCGTTGAAAAATCGATCGAAATATAACTGTCGCGCTGAAAGACCCGCAGACGCCGCATCCGGTTCATTGACACCCGACTGGACGTCAAATTCGCCACGCAGCCGCCGGCGAACACGATCCTTGCATTGGCGATATCGATGTTGGGTGAGAGCACCGGCACGCCGGCCGCCCGGATCTCTTCCACCGGACCGAGCTGAAACGAAAGGATCAGGTCGAGATCATGGATCATCAGGTCCAGGACGACGTCGACATCGGTGCCCCGTTCGCCGAACGGGCTCAAACGATGACATTCGATAAACCCCGGCCGGCCAATACGGGACCGTACCGCCCGCATCACTGGATTGAACCGCTCGATGTGGCCGACTTGCAGGAGGCAACCACGCTTCCGCGCCAGTTCTACAAGATCGCGGGCCTCACCGGGCGTGACGGCAATCGGTTTCTCGATGAGCACATGCCGGCCGGCCTCCAGGCAGGCCTTCGCGACGGCGTAATGTGCCGTGGTCGGCACGGCCACGCTGACCGCGTCCACTTCCTTGAGTAAGTGTTCCTGATCAAAAAACACCCGCGCGCCGTACCGCTCCGCAACCGAGCGTGCTCGTTCCGGATCGGTATCCATCACACCGACAAGCGTCGAGCCCGACAGACTGGCGTAAAGACGGGCATGGTGCTGGCCCAGATGGCCGACTCCGATGACCCCGGTGCGAATTCGCTGCATGTCACCCGTTGCTCGTATCTCGTAGCTGGCATCACGTGAGAGAGGCCCACGAGAGTTGCTTCATGCTTCATGCTTCATGCTTCATGCTTCACGTCCTCTGCCGTAATACCCACGATCGCGATGCCCGCTTGCTCGGCCTTGCGCAGCATCTCCTCCCGGTCCAGAAGCACGCTCTTGCCCGCTTCGAGCGCGAGCACCGTCGCTTTCACCGATTCCATGACCTCGATCGTCCTAGGACCGACCGCCGGCAGGTCGAAGCGGAGATCCTGTTGCGGCTTCGAGCGCTTGACCACCACCGCGCCCTCCTTGGCCAATTCGCCTCCACGGCGGATGGCACCGTCGGTCCCCTCGACCGCTTCAACCGCCACCACCACCCGGTCCTTCACAACAACGCACTGACCGATGTCGAGGCGACCGATCTCCCGCGCCACCTCCCAGCCATAGCGCACGTCTTCCCATTCCTTCCGGCTGGGCTTCCGGTCGGTCAGGAAGCCCTCTTCGACCAGAATGCCCTCCAGGCCGAAGGTCGATTCCCGGATCGTAATCCCTTCGCTTTCCAGCTCGGCTGCGATGCCTCGCAGAATGTCGTCGTCCTTCCACCAAGCCAATCGGGTTGCCAGCGCCAGCGCGCGAAAATCCGGCCGCACCGCGGTAAACACGTGCGTCTTGCTGATGCCGCCCAGCATGACCGCCTGCCGCACACCGTCTCCCTTCAGGGCATTGATAAGCTTGTTGAACTGGCCAATCTTGATCCAATGGATCCGATCCACATGATTGGCCAACTCCGGGTCCGTTTCCCCCTCGTGCGCCACAGCCGACACCGTGTAGCCCTGCTTCTTCGCGTTCTTCGCGAAGATGATCGGGAACCGGCCGTTGCCGGCGATCAATCCGATGCGTTCCCTGTCGCCCATGATGCTCCGTTCAACGACGCGACCGTGCTGTTATTCGTCCTCATACTCATGCTCGACATCCACAGAACGGCAGATACCGCGTTTGGTCCCCTCCATGAAGGCTATGATTTCCATCACGTCCTTGCTGTCCTTGAACTGCTCACGGGCCAGCTTGATGGCTTCGGCCATCCGATGGCCGGCGCGGAACAGAAGGTCGTATGCGCGCTTGAGGGTCGCGATGCGTTCGCTAGAAAACGCGTGACGTTTAAGCCCAATGTAATTGATGCCGTACATCCGCGCCCGGTAGCCGCCAGCCGCCCGCATGAACGGCGGGAGGTCCTGGCCCAGCGCCGAACAGCCACCAACCATGGCGTAGGCGCCAATGCGCACGTACTGATGGATGCCGGATAACCCGCCGATGATGGCATGATCCCCAATTGTAATGTGGCCGGCCAGGCTGGCGGCGTTCGCCAGGATCAGATGGTTGCCCAGATGGCAATCGTGGGCGACATGGACGTAGGCCATCAGAAAATTGTGATGGCCGATCGACGTAAGGCCACCCCCCTGGACCGTCGCGCGATTGACCGTTACGTATTCGCGCAGGATATTGTCGTTCCCGATGACGACCCGGGTCGGCTCGCCCTTGTACTGCAGATGTTGCGGGGGACCGCCGATCGAGGCGAATGGATAGAGTTCGCACCGCTCGCCGATCTCCGTCCACCCTTCCACGCACACATGCGACATCAGCCGCGTGCCGCGCCCGATCTTGACGTGCTCGCCGATGACGCAAAATGGGCCCACGACGACCTCTTCGGCCAGTTCGGCCTTGGGGTGGACCACTGCGGTCGGATGAATGTTCACGCGACTCCCTCCCATCAGCCACCTACAAAAAGCCGGCAGCGAACAATCCCGAACTATGTGCGGCTCGCCGCTGGCTGCTCGCGGTGTTCAGTTTTTTCCTCCGTCACCATCGCGGTCAACTCCGCCTCGCAGACCAGGTCCGCTTCCACATAGGCCTTGGCCTGCATCTTCCAGAACGGCGGCCGCTTCTTGAGCACCTCGACTTCAAACCGTAATTGATCGCCTGGAATGACCGGCTTGCGGAACTTGGCGTGGTCCACCCCGGTCAGATACACCACCGGCCGCCCGGTCTGCGCGAGGGATTTGAAAGCCAGCACGCCGCCCACTTGGGCCATCGCTTCGAGGATGAGCACCCCGGGCATGACCGGGCGGCTTGGAAAGTGCCCTTGGAAGAACTGCTCGTTGATCGTAACGTTTTTGATTCCGACGACCCGCCGGTCCACTTCCAACTCGCGAATCCGGTCGACCAGCAGAAACGGATACCGATGCGGAAGCAAGGTTTGAATGTCCACGTTCTCCATCACTGCCATCGGCGCGCCTCCTGAGCTCGGTTCAAGAAAGTGTATTGGGTCTATCGTATTGGTTTGGTGCGGAAACAGCTCGATGAACCACACAAGCCCTCGTCGTTACCGGTTCTGCCGGTCGAACTCCTTGATCACCTTGTCCGTCAGATCGAGCCCCGGCTGATGATAGATGACGATTTTGATGCTGGCCTCGTTCCCCTTGTCCAGCACGGCGGCGTAGCCCTCCCGCTCCGCGACGGCCAGCGCGGCCTTCTGGATTTTCTTCGAATATTCCGCGACCATCTCGCGCTGTTTCTCCTGCACCTCGCGATTGAACTCCTGCACGCGACGCTGATACGCTTCGAGCTTGGCCCGGAACTGTTCTTCCTTTTCCCGTCTAGCGGCCGCGCTGAGCGTAATGTTCGGATCTTGCAGGACTCGTTCGATCGACTTCAATTCTTGATCATCGGAGTCAACGATCTTTTGGCGGACGGCGGAGAAACTCCGCAGTTCTTCCAGCGCCTGTTTGCCTGCTTTCGACTTTTCCATGACCATTTGTTGGTCGATCACCCCCACCTTGAACGATTCCGCCGCCGCCGAGCCTCCCAACCAGCTTTCCAGCAACACCACGCCGACGATCATCGGCAGAAAAGTTCCCAACTTCATCCTTCACTCCTCACCGATTCCATTCCTGCTTATTCTCCTCGTCCTCGTAGGTCCTTGGCGAATCCTGCAATGAACATGCGGGAAGCGCCAACGTGAACCCCGCTCGCCGCGAGGTCCCCACACCAGGCAGGGCGCAAAAAAGGACGGGGTGGCCCGCCACAGATTCCGCATGTCCGTATCCATTATGGAAATTCCTTATTGAACTCCTGGATGACGCGGTCCGAGATATCGACGGACACATCGCTGTACACCGTCGGCCCGCCTCGCCCCTTTTCGATCACCACCTGCAAGCCCAACTGCTTGGCGACCTTGGCCGTCACCGTCTCAATTTTCTCGCGGAACCCGTCCAGGACGTCCTTCTGCTTCTCCTGCACTTCTCGGTTCAACTCGGCGGCCTTTTGCTGATATTCGGCCATGCGGCGCCGGAATTGCTCTTCGCGTTCCCGCTTTGCCGCTGCGCTCAGCACACTGGCCTGTTTAACGAGGTCCTCCTCCATCCGTCGGAGCTCCCTTTCGTCCAGCTCGATGAGCGCCTGCCGGTTCTTCGCAAAGGTTTCGAGGGACTCTTTAGCTTTTTTGCCCGCGGAGGTCTCGTTGAGGATCCGCTGCGGATCGATGACCCCCACACGGCCCTCCGGTTGGGTTCCTGCCGATGCGCAGCCGGCAAGCACCGCAAGCGCTAGGGCAGCATATCTCGCGGTCCATGGCCGAAATGCCGATGCTGTCGAGTTCCCGACCACCGCTCTTGCCCCCCATTGACCGCTCAAACCCTCTTCTCTGCTCTTGCTCATGAACGAATGTGTCCCTTCCATCTAGAAAAGCGACCCGATGGTGAACTCAAACACGCCTTTCCGCTCGAATGGTTTGGGGTCCAAATTGATCCCGTACGCAGCCCGCAGCGGGCCGAACGGCGAAATCCATCGGGCTTCAAACCCTGCTGTCGGCCGCAGGTTGAAGGAAAGCGGCTCATTGTCGTCAAAGCCCTTGCCGTAATCGAAAAAGAACACGCCGTTCAGCTTGGCCTCCGACGAGATCGGGAAAATGAAGTCCGTGTTGAAAATGAGCTCCTTTGCCGCGCCCAGTAGAAATCCATCCGATGTCACCGGCCCAGCCCGACCGAAATAAAATCCTCTCATGGTGTTGATGCCGCCGACGAAGAACCGTTCGGTCAGGGGAATGGGTTTCCCCCCCAGCCCCTCGACAATGCCGAACCGCGCTCGAAGCGAAATCCGCGTGTCAAACGGTAGCGGGGTATATTTCAGTGTATCCAATGCGAACTTGTAAAAGTTATTGGTTCCGCCGAGGTATGGCGTGCCGATCGACACATCGACGCTGTGGCGCCAACCGGTCCGGGGGTCCAAATAATAATCGCGGGTGTCGCGGGCCAGTCCGAAGCGAGCCCCCGTGGTGCTCTGAGTCCCGAACTGATCCCTGATGAACTGCGGGATGTTGGTCGTAAAGCCAAAGATGGACCCGGCACTGGCGGTTCCCCCGAACGGGTTCAGTGTATTGACAAAGGTGTTCGGATCGGCATAGCGAATCATTTCGGCGACGGGGGTGAAATAGCCTGAGATGTATTCGGAAAACCACCGGCCGAACGTCGCCGAGACCCCGCGTTTCTCCTCGAAGAACGTGCCGTACAGCGTCTGGGTCGCGTAGATGTCCAATTGGAGCGACGTGAGCGAATCCTGGATGTACGGATTCCGGAAACTGATCAGGCCGATAGAGCGGAGTTGTCCCAACTGGCCGCGGACCCGTCCCGTATATCCCCGGCCCCCAAGGTTCCCCTCGGTGATGTCGGCGATCAACACGAACCGATCCAAGGTGCTGAAGCCGCCGCCGATGCTGAACATGCCGGTCGACTTCTCTTTCACCTTGACGTCCAGGTCGACTTTGTCCGGCTCGACCTGCCGCGGCAGAATTTCGACGGTCTCGAAGTAGTTCAAATTGTTCAACCGCTGAAAGCTCCGCTTGATCGAGACGGTGTCGATCACGTCCTGTTCGTCAAGGCGCAACTCCCGCCGGATGACGTTGTCGCGAGTCTTGTCGTTGCCGGTGATATTGATTCGCCGGATCCGCATCATCTCCCCTTCCTTGATATGGAAGAGAATTGTGGCGGTCTTCTCCTGGTTGTCGGGCGTCACTGACGGGGAGACCTCAGCGAACGCATAGCCCTTCGCTCCATACAGATCCGTGATCCGCGTGATTTCGTCCCGAATCTTCGCCCGTTGGAAAATTTCGCCGGGTGTAATTTTCAGCCCTGCGCGTAACTCCGAATCCTCGAAGACGGTGTTGCCGCGGAATCCGATTTCCTTGACCGTGAACGGCTCGCCCTCGACGATCGCATAGGTGACCGTGAACCACTTCTTGTCTTCCGATAACTCAACAGTCGGCATCCCGATCTGGACGTTGAGATAGCCCTTGTTCAAATAGACCTCGCGGATGCGTTCGATGTCGTTGGCGAGTTCCTCGCGCTTAAGAATGCCGGCATCCGACAAGAACGAGGGGAGCTTGAATTGTGTGAACAGGCCGTACCACGGAACCCATTCACGGGTGGCCATAACCTTGAAGAGCTCGTCCTTCGACACGGCTCTCATGCCGTCGAAGATGACTGTCTTGATGCGGGCCTTTTCCCCCTCTTTGATAAAGAACGTCAGGCGTTTACGGTCTTCGTCCAGGGTTTGAATGACAGGAATCACTTCGGCTTTATAGTAGCCATCCTCTTGGTATGCTTGCCTGATCTTCTCCGCACTTTCCTTAGCCTGTTGCTGATCCAAAAACGATTGGCTCTTGATGGTGATCTTTTCGCGCAGCTTGTCTTCGCTCAGATTCTCGTTGCCGTCGAACACGATCTCCGTGATGAAGGGTTTCTCCCGGACCACGAAGACCACCAAGAACCCGCCCGGCACCGCCTCAGTCTCCACCTGAACATCCTCAAAGAACCCCGTTTCATACAGAATTCTGACCTGATTGCGGATTGCTTCCGGAGTATAAGGTCCATCAACTTTCAGCGTGAGCCGACTGGTGATCGCTGCTGTTTCGATCCGCTTGTTGCCCCGCACCTCGATGGATTTAACCAGTGGCGTTGCCTCCTGCGCCGTTCCGCTGACCGTAAAGAGCAAAAGGCAGAAGACCGCCGACACCAGACCAACCGCGCTCCGTTGAAGGCGTCTCCTTTCGCTCACCGGAGCCCTTCCCGATGATCCGGGTGCTCCGGCATCCACGCAACGCCCGCCACATGCCGAGCGGCTCCACGGGGTTGAGCGTCTGACATGCAAACGCGGGCAAAGGCACACAACCTCTTGCGCTTCAACTGTCCCTGCATCGACGTCAGACCTCAAAGACGTTGAAAAAACTTGTGAATTATATTGATCGATGCACGCAATGTAAAGAAATTTCCTGCCGTGGGTGATCTTGCGGCTCGCCTTGACTTCCCGTACTCCGTCAACATACTATCGATCGCATGTCCCGTTCAGAGATTCGCAAAGCCGTCATCCCCGCCGCCGGGCTCGGCACACGGTTTCTTCCGGCTACCAAAGCTTCCCCCAAGGAAATGCTGCCGCTAGTCGATAAACCGCTCATTCAGTATGTCGTCGAGGAGGCAGTCGCCTCCGGCATTCAGGACATCATCGTGATCACCGGACGCGGCAAGCGCGCCATCGAAGACCACTTCGACCGGTCGTTCGAACTTGAAGAAAATCTGAAGGGAAGCGGCAAGGCGCAGGTGCTCAGCGAGATCCGCCGTATTTCCAACTTGGCGAACTTCTGCTATGTCCGTCAGTCGGAGGCGTTGGGTTTGGGCCACGCCGTGCTGTGTGCACAACACCTCATCGGCGACGAGCCCTTCACCGTCCTGCTGGGCGACGAGATCATCGACACCCCGACACCGGCGCTGGCCCAACTCATCCACGTCTTCAAGAAGCGGAAAGGCGCCGTTTTGGGCGTGCAGGAAGTGCTTCGGAGCGAAGTCAGCCGCTATGGCATCATCGCGCCGCGCCGCCTAGCGCCTGGACTGTACCGGGTCGAGGACCTCGTGGAGAAGCCCGCGCCAGCCGACGCGCCGTCTCGTTACGCGGTGATCGGACGCTATGTGTTGCCACCCGAGATCTTTCCGATCCTGCGCAAGACGCAGCCGGGGAAAAACGGGGAGATCCAGCTCACCGACGCGCTGCGCCAATTGGCCAAACAATCACCCATGTTCGCTTACGAAGTGCAGGGGCAACGCCACGACGCCGGAGACAAACTGGGATTTCTCATTGCGACCGTCGAGTTCGCGCTCAAGAACCCGTCGCTCGGCCCCCCGTTTTCCGACTACCTCAAACGGTTGCGACTCAACGCCGGCAGGCCGCGTGCGTAAGGCAGGCCCCCTTCGGACGTTTCGCAGGGTGGTCCAGCCGCGGTTCCGGTACCGCGGCGAACTCCCACGCACCCCGCCTGGCGCGCATGGTATGATGCATCGGACCGGACACCAACTCGACGACAAGGACAGCGCTTCATGAACGAATCGCCCGAACAGGATCTCCAGAATCCTCAGCGCATCGATATCCCCGACCAGTTGCCGTTGCTGCCGGTCCGGGACATCGTCGTCTTTCCGTACATGGTGTTGCCGCTGTTCGTCGGCCGCGAGATGTCCATCAAAGCCATCGAGGCCGCGTTGGCCAGCAACCGCATGATCTTCCTTGCCACACAAAAAGCCCTCGACGTTGAAAACCCCAAACCGGACGACATTCACGCCGTCGGCACGGTCGGCATCATCATGCGCATGCTGAAATTACCCGATGAGCGCATCAAGATTCTGGTCCAGGGCCTCGCCAAAGGCAGGGTCGAAGAGTACATCCAAACCGAGCCCTACTATTCGGTCCGCATCTCCCAAATCGCCGAAGCCAAGCCGTCGGCGCCGACCCTCGAAATCGAAGCGGTCATGCGAACGGTCAAAGAGCAGATCGAGCGGATCGTGAGCCTCGGCAAAGTGCTCATTCCGGACGTTATGGTCGTCATCGAGAACCTCGAAGACCCGGGCCGCTTGGCGGACATGGTCGTCTCCAACCTTGGCCTCAAGGTGGACATCACCCAACGCGTCTTGGAGATCACAGATCCCATCCAACGGTTGCGGCAGGTGAGCGACATCCTGGCCCAGGAAATCGAGGTTCTGACCATGCAGCAGAAGATCCAGGCCCAGGCCAAGGGCGAAATGGACAAGACCCAGCGCGAGTACTTCCTGCGCGAGCAGCTCAAGGCGATCCAGAAGGAACTGGGCGAACTGGACGAGCGGACCGAGGAGATCGCGGAGTTCCGCAAACGCATCAAAGACGCCAAGATGCCGGAGAAGGTGCTGAAAGAGTGCGAGAAGCAGTTGAAGCGGCTTGAAAAGATGCACCCGGACACGGCAGAGTCGGCGACGGTGCGGACCTATCTCGAATGGATGGTCGAGTTGCCGTGGAGCAAAAAGTCCAAGGACAACCTCGACATCAAGGCGGCGGCCAAGGTCCTCAACGAGGATCATTACGACCTCGAGAAAGTCAAGGAGCGCATCCTCGAATACCTCGCTGTTCGCAAACTGAAAGACAAGATGAAAGGCCCCATCCTCTGCTTCGTCGGCCCCCCCGGCGTCGGCAAGACCTCACTCGGAAAGTCCATCGCACGGGCCCTGGGCCGCGAGTTCGTGCGGGTGAGCCTGGGTGGCGTGCGGGACGAGGCGGAAATCCGCGGGCATCGCCGAACGTATGTCGGCGCGCTGCCCGGCCGAATCATCCAAGGCATCAAGCAGGCCGGCACCAACAATCCCGTTTTCATGATGGACGAGGTCGACAAGGTCGGGATGGATTTCCGCGGGGATCCCTCAGCCGCCCTGCTCGAAGTGCTGGATCCGGAACAGAACCATGCCTTTACGGACCACTATCTGGGCGTGCCGTTCGACTTGAGCGAAGTGATGTTCATCACGACCGCGAACTTGATCGATCCCATTCTCCCGGCGTTGCGGGACCGGATGGAAATCATCGAGATTCCCGGCTACACCGAAGAGGAGAAGCTGGGGATCACACAGAAGTACTTGATCCCTCGGCAATTGGCCGAGCACGGTATCACGGACAAGCATATCCGGATTGCCGAGCCGGCCATCCGCCAGATCATTTCCCACTACACCCGGGAAGCCGGCGTCCGGAATTTGGAGCGAGAAATCGCCAACGTCATGCGGAAGGTGGCGAAGAAGGTCGCCGAGGGCAAGGGCCAGTGCTATACGATCACGCCGGCCAACCTTCACAAGTACCTCGGCGTTCCGAAGTTTCTGCCGGAGTCCGAATTGGACAAAGATGAAGTGGGGGTAGCGACAGGACTGGCCTGGACTGAATCCGGCGGCGACGTGCTGTACATCGAGGCGACGGTGATGAAAGGGAAGGGCAACCTTACGCTGACCGGCCATCTTGGCGACGTGATGAAGGAATCAGCCCAGGCTGCGCTGAGCTACGTCCGCTCCCGCGAGAAATTGCTGGGCATCAATCCGGACGTCTTTTCCAAGAACGACCTTCACATCCATGTGCCAGCCGGCGCCATTCCCAAAGACGGGCCATCGGCTGGCATCACCATGGCTACGGCGATCGCCTCCGCGCTGTCGAACATCCCCGTCCGACGCGACGTCGCCATGACCGGAGAGATCACGTTGCGTGGGCGCGTGTTGCCGATCGGCGGACTCAAGGAGAAAATTCTGGCCGCCAAGCGGGCCAAACTCTCCACGGTCATCCTGCCCAAGCGCAACAAGAAGGACTTAGAGGAGATTCCCAAGCACTTGTTGAAGGGCATTCAGTTCATCTTTGCGGAGACGATGGACGACGTGATCAAAGCGGCGCTGCGCCGGGAACCGGCCGGAAAGGGGATCATGAACGCCAAGCCCGTCCAGCGGCGAGTTGGTCAGGAGAAGGCCGACCGCGCAAAGACGCCGCGCCGGGCGGCGCGCGCTGTCCGGCCCGCTCTGAGCGTCCCCGCACCCGCAACACTTTGATATGCCTTCCGGCCCGTCGCGCCCACACGGTCCGCTCACTGGTGAATTCGCGCTGATCCGTTCCCTGCACCGACGCTTTGGCCGGACCGGGCCGTCCGTCGTGCGCGGAATTGGCGAAGACGCGGCCGTCATCCGGATGCCACCCGGATACCGGCTCCTCCTGACCACGGATCTCCTCGCCGAAGGCGTCCACTTCGATCTGGCGACAACCCCCCTTGAAGATGTCGGGTATCGGGCAGCCATTGCCAATCTGAGCGACATCGCAGCGATGGGCGGCATCCCGCAGTATCTGTTGGTCTCGCTCGCCATTCCGCCCAAGCGGACGGTCGCCGAGATCGACCGGCTGTACCGGGGGCTCATGCAGCCCTGTCGCCGAAACGGTGTCCAGCTTGTCGGCGGCGACACCTCCGCATCGCGGGAGGGGCTGTTCGTCAGCATAACCTTGACCGGAGTCGCGCGCCACGGCCGTCTCCTTACACGAGCCGGGGCGCGGGTGGGCGATTTGATTTACGTCACGGGGACGCTCGGCGATTCGCAGGCCGGCCTGGCTTTGTTGCAGGCCAGCGACCGCATACTGGCTCCGCGGCTCGGTACAAAGGCCGACCGGGTTCGGCGGTTTCTGATCCGCCGCCACCTCCGTCCTTCGGCGCGCGTGCGGGAAGGCCGACTGCTCGCCGAACAATGCCTGGCCTCGGCAGCGATCGACCTCTCGGACGGCTTGTCCGGTGACCTCGCCCACTTGTGCGAGGAAAGCCACGTCGGCGCAGCACTCGACCTCCGCGCCATTCCCGTGTCGCGCGCATGCCGGTTGTACGCCGACGCCCGAGGCTTGGACCCGGTGGACGTGGCGTTGAGCGGCGGGGAGGATTATGAGTTGCTCTTCACCGTGCCGCCAGCCAACCGCCGCAAGGTGGAGCGTCTGGCGCACCGTGCGGGGTTTCGGGTGTCCTGCATCGGCGCGATCACCGCCCGCCGATCAGGGATCCGGATCCAGCGGGCCGATGGTTCCTGGCAACCGCTGATCGTCACGAGCTACGAACACTTCCGGCGCTGAGCCTCTTTCATGATCACTACACAGCTCTCGCGGATCCGGTCGGTCCTCGATCAGGTTCTTCACCTGCACGAGCCACCCCAGCGCACGGCGCTGGCCTTCGCTCTAGGGGTCTTCATCGCCTTCTCGCCGGCCTATGGACTCCATACCGCAATGGTGTTGTTCTGCGCCTGGGCGTTTCGCCTGAACTTCTTGGCACTCTTTCTCGGCGCCGGCATCAATAACCCGTGGACGCTGGTGCCGATTTTGGGTGCCACTTACTGGACCGGCGCGGTCCTGCTTGGCCTGCCGGGCAACCCGTCATTCGATTGGAGCGATCTCAGCTTCACGTCGATCTACCGCCAGATCATGCCGCACACCGTCCCGTTCTTTCTGGGAGGAACCGTCTTGAGCGTATTGGGAGCCATAATCGGCTACCCGATCGCCTATTATGTCATCCTGAAACATCGTCGGGCGCGGGCACACAGGCGAGAGAAGCTGTTGCCCCGCAATCCACGGGTCAGCTAAGATGAGTCGGACTCCTCGCCATGAAATCCGTCGGTCACTATCCCGCCAAGTTTCCATATGACGGATCCGCGCTGATCGCCGATCCGATTCACGAATACATCTCCTTCACTGTCCCCTACGCAACTCCGGATCCGACCGAGCGAACTGAGAAGGACCTGATCGATTCTCCCTGGGTCCAGCGACTACGGTACATCTATCAGCTGCAAAGCGCGCGGTGGGTCTATCCCTCGGCCGAGCACAGCCGGTTCGTTCACTCTCTGGGCACCATGCATATCGCCGGCCGGTTCGCTAAACACCTATACCCATTCCTGCGCGAAGTCGCCAAGGACGCGCCGTCAGCCAACTACGTTGAGGAACTGCTTCGTATCACGGCCCTGGTCCACGACATCGGTCACGGCCCGTTCTGCCACTTTTTCGACGACAACTTCCTGAAGGCCTTCCACCTGACCCATGAGAAATTGGGGCAGATCATCATCCGGGACGCTCTCGGGCCACTCATCCGCAAGATTCGGCGGAGTCCGTCCGGCCCATTCGCCAAAGGGGAGGAACTAAACCCTGATCAGATCGCCCATCTGATTCTAAAGGACAAAGGCAAGGACTTCTCACGGATGCCGCGCTGGCTGACCTACCTCCAGCCGGTCATCTCCGGCAGCTACACCGCCGACAATCTGGACTACGTCCTCCGCGACTCGTACATGTGCGGGGTGGCGGTCGGGCCGGTAGACCTCACTCGTCTCATCCATTACACGATCATCACAGAGAAGGGTTTCACCATTCACAAGACCGGTCTGCCGGCGCTCCAGATGTTCCTGAACACGCGGATGTACCTCTACTCCAATGTGTACTATCACCGCACCACCAGAGCGATCGATATCCACCTGCGTGACATTTTCGGCGAGACGATGCGGCTGATCTTCCCCGGCGACCCGCGCAAACGGATGGAAGACTACCTAACCCTGACCGATTGGTCCTTGCTAGAAGAGGTGCGGAAGTGGAAGACATCCCGGCAGGCGACACGCCGGCGGCTTGGAGAAGAGTGGGGGCGGATTCTCGGGCGCGACGTGAAATGGAAAATGGCCTACAGTACGGTCCTCAAGGAGAAAGGGCAAGAGCGCGGCATGGATTTTCCGAGTCGCGAGCATTTCGAACGGCTGATCCAGAAAGAACTGCCGGCCAAGCTTCAGACAATCCCGTTCCGAGTCGATATGGCGCCGCTGGACCCACGACCCGACCCGAAAGACACGCGTGGCATTCCCCTGTATGTGTACGACCCCGGTACCCGTTCGGTATCCACTGAACCGCTGGAAGAATTTCTCGACCTCCTGCCCACTCGCCTAGTGCAATTCCGCATCTACACGCTCTCCCATGAGCACGATGCGGTTCTCTCCCAAGCCGCTGGCACGGTGTTGAACAAGACGCCTTCGAGCCTCGAGACGAACGTCTAGAGGCGAAGCGGCGCCTCTAAATACCCGAACGATGCGACCGGCTCCGCACTCGACGAGACGTGTGGAAGACAGACTCCCCTGAAGGACACATGCCATGACGCCGGACGGCCGTACCTTGCCACTATGAATTCACCGTCTCTTTCGCAACCAGCCCGGCCCTGATATTTATAAAAATAAAAAGGCTGCACCAGCAGGGCTAAGACAAAGGTAGAACGCGGTCTCAATGGACCACGGTGAAAACCCACTCCACACGGTGCTTACGCTAGTGAGCTGATGGGCCCCCCTCAGCCAGGAGGCACAGCCATGGATCAAATTATCGCAATCTGTTATGACGCGGCCGGATCAGGGGTCAGGTGCTGGAGCAAGTGGAACTGCTCCCGGTACGGAAACTTAGAAGACCTACTGAGAGCAGCTCCCCCCGACGTGCGAATTGTGGAGGAAACCACTGGGAACTGAACGTGGCTCTATGAGCTGATCGCGGACCGGCATCCGGACCTGGTGCTGGCTCATCCCTTGAAGACCAAGGCGATTGCCAGTGCACGGATCAAGCCTCTCAAGATCGATGCCACGACGCTAACCGCACTCGTTGCGGGCGGACCTGGTGCCCGCGGCCTACATCCTCTTGGGCGATCTGCGATACGTGGGAGTTCCTGCGGATCGCGCCTCGCTGGTCCGGCTGCGGACGCCGCTCAAGAACACGATCGCGGCAAGCATCAGTAAGACCGGAGTACAGCCCAGACAAGACGGCCTGTGGCGTCACGGCCCATCGGTTCTTGGCCACGATCTCCGCGCAACCCAGTTATCGGCTCGCGCTGGATGGGTCCCTCCAATCGCGGAGCACGTGACGACGGAGATCCGCCAGGTGTCCACGGTGATCACGCAGCACGCGGAGGCCACTCCGCGGGCGCAGCTCCTGCAGACCATGCCCGGGATCGGGGCCTACTCCGCCCTGCTGATCATGAGCAAGATCGGCGATGAGCATCGACTCTCGGATAACCGGCACCTGTGCTCCTACGCCGGCCTGGTCCACGCGGTCCATGCCTCGGGCTAGAAGACGTGGCTGGGGCGGCTCGCCCAAGAAGGGTCCCCGGGGCTTCGGTGGATTCTGGTGGAACTCTCGTGCATGCCATAATGGGGCTCCGCAGTTCCGGTGCCTCTATTACCGCGTAGCCAAGAAGCACGACCGGAACACGGGACGGGTGGCCATGGGAGGTGAAAAAGGGGTCGGGAGTCTTTTTCTAGCTTTTTACAGCAGGGACTGACGCCAATAAAACGACTCTCGCCAAAAGACTCCCGACCCCTTTTTATTCCTTTGCTGGAACGGCTGTCGCGGCGGGTGCCGCTTTGGAAGCGGCGCTGGGGTAAGGGAACGGGAGATCGAGGAGGGCGTAGGGATTGACCCGTGCGCCGTTGAGCTTGACACCCCAATGGAGATGGGGCCCGGTGGCGCGGCCGGTGGCGCCGACTTTCCCAATGACTTGACCAGCCCTCACCAGATCACCGTCGCGCACGAGGATTTCCGAGAGGTGGAAATACATGGAATACAGTCCTAGTCCATGGTCGAGAAAGATGCCCTTGCCCGAAAAGAAATGATCGACTGTGAGCCGCACGACCCCGTCGTTGCTTGCCACAACCTCCGTGCCGAGCGGCGCACCGATGTCCTCGCCGTTATGTGGACTGCGCGGTTGTCCGTTGAGCACCCGCACGCTGCCGAATACTCCGGTCTTCGAGCCCCGCACCGGCTCGATGAACGGGGTTCTCCACAGACGGAGGCGGGACTCCTCGGCCAAAGCGGCCCGCACCTGCTCCTGCTCGGCCTTCCAGCGGGCCAAGGCCTTTTCATCCAGGTCCACCTTGTCCTTGGGCAACTTCAGATACTCGACCGGAAATGTTTCCTTGATGACCAGGACGTTGTAGCTCAAACGTCGCGTTTGCTCCCCGGATCGAACCTCCACCGTCAGCTCGTGCATGCCCGGTTCGTCCTGCATGTCGATGCCGAGCAGCGCCACATAACCAGGCGGCTGGTCGGCCTGCGGTTCTGGGAAAAACGGAATGCGGCGCCCGAGGAACTTTCCTTCCACTTCGGTGATCCCTTCTCCAGCCGGCACCTTCACCACGATGACCTGCCCTTGTTTCCCGCTGTACTGACCGTCCAATCCCTTTTGCGGCGAAGGGGTGTTCGGCAACAGCTCTACCGGAAATACGCTGGCCAGTAGAATGATCGCGGTCACAGCTATGCGGTCGGCCTGCGACATCCCTTTCGCATGACCCAACGGCGCCGCGGTCGTCATCGGTAGAACCGCAATCCGGCGACTTGCGAGACTAGTTCTTCCACGCGGCGGTTCACCGCGCTGAAGGGGTCCATACAGAGGATTGTTTCTTCCCAGTAGCCGTTCAGTTTCAGGTAGGTCCAGTCAACCGTGTAGGATCGGTTCTTGGCTCTAGCGAAGCGGATGAAGTCTCCGCGCACCTTGGCCCGGGTCGTCTGCGGGGGCACGGACATGGCCCGCTGGACAGACTCCTCGTCTACGACCCGCTCGATCATGCCGCGCGATTCCATCAGATAGTACAACCCGCGCGTGCGCTTCACATCGTGATACTGCAGATCCATCAGAAATACACGAGGATCGTCCCAGCCGCATCCCCGCTTCTCCACGTAGGACTGGATGAGCAGCTTTTTGCTTACCCAATCCACCTCGCGGGTCAACTGCATCGGATCTTCTTCCAGCCGATCCAGCACATAGCCCCAGCGGGCCAGTACGTCGTCCATGGTCGCGTCGTGCGACTGCTCCTTCAGATAATCGTGTGCGCGCTCCCAATAGACCCGCTGGATTTCCACCGCGGTCATCTGCCGCCCATCGTCCAGTTTGATCTTCTTCTTAAGTGTTGGATCACGCGAGATCTCCCGGATTGCCTTGACCGGATCCTCCAGTTCCATGCCGCTCACCGAGTAGCCGTCTTCCACCATCGAAAGCACCAATGCCGCGGTACCCACCTTCAGGTAGGTCGTATATTCGGACATGTTGGAGTCCCCGACGATGATGTGCAACCGGCGATACTTTTCGGCGTCCGCATGCGGCTCGTCGCGCGTGTTGATGATGCTACGCGACGAAGTCGTCGAAGATGACGTCTTCTCATGGATATGCTGCGCACGCTGAGAGATGAAAAATTGGGGCTTGCCGGACACCTTGAGCACCTTGCCGGCACCCGAGTAAATCTGACGCGTGACGAAAAAAGGGATCAACTGTTCGGTGACTTTCCAGAAATCGACATCTCGCCGCATCAGATAATTTTCGTGGCAGCCATAGGTGTTGCCGAGCGAGTCGGTGTTGTTCTTGAAGATGTAAATTTCCCCGGACAGCCCCTCTTCTCTTAGCCGCTCCTCCGCCGCCGGGAGACAAGCTTCCAGCAGCCGCTCTCCCGCCTTGTCGTGCACCACCAAATCCAGGATGTTGTCGCATTCGGGTGTGGAGTACTCCGGATGACAACCGGTGTCCTGATAGAAGCGGGCACCGTTCACCAGAAAGGCGTTTGAGGGCCAACTGTTCGGAATGAGGCCCTCGAAGATGTAGCCGAGGACCTTTTCCATCGGAAGATAGATGCGGCCGTTCGGCGAAAAGATCAGCCCGTATTCGTTTTCGAGGCCAAAGATGCGTGGTCTCATACCCACCGCCCAGTCGTCACCTTGCACACAGGATACACCGGCGGTTGGCCTTCTTCAACAGAAGGCATTCATCGGCCCAGGTGATCAGGCGCCTCAGTCGGAGAGCAGTTGGCGGATTTCAGACGACGGGATACGACGGAATTTGCGGCCTTGACGGTTACGATCCAACACGGCAACCTCCAGTCCTTCTGGCGTGAATTTCTGATTGGCTCCGTGTTCCAGCGCCGCGACGCACAGCTTGAGAGCTGCCTTGAGAGCCGGTACCTGGGCGGGAAACCGATCCTTTAGAAAATTCTGCAGCGCCTCCGCCCGCCCTCCAATAACGGCGTAGTTGCGCTCGTCGAAGATGCTGCCGTCGAACGAAATGCGATAGATTTCGTTCGGATTACCGGCCGCGCCGACCTGCACGACAAGGATTTCCACTTCCAACGGCTTCAACTCCTGGCTGAAAATCGTCCCCAAGCTCTGCGAATAGCCATTGGCCAGGGAGCGGGCCGTGACATCCTCCCGGCTGTACATGTAGCCCTTGAGGTCCGCGTGACGAATGCCGGCCTTGCGAAGGTTTTCGAACTCACTGTACTTGCCGGCACCCGCGAAGGCGATGCTGTCGTAGACTTCGGACACCTTGTGCAGGGACGCGCTCGGATTGTCGGCCGCTAACAGCACCCCGTCGACATATTCCATTGCGATGATCGACCGTCCCTTGGCGATGCCTTTCCTGGCATACTCCGCCTTGTCCTGCATCATCTGCTCGGGCGAGACGTAGTACGGGAGCGGCACGGCTACACCCCCTTCCCGCGATTTGCGATCAGGTCATCGTACAGGCTCCGAATCCGCTGGTCAGGCACATCGGCGATGCCGGCGGCGCTGACGGTTTTGACCGTCGGGAAAATCCCCCGGATGAGGTCCGGTCCGCCGGTTCCCACATCTTCATCCGCGGCGTTGTACAAGGCTAGGAGCGCCAGCTTGATGGCCTCGTCCTCCGAGAGGTTCCTGCGAAAGTGCTCCCGCATCGTATTACGCGCGTCTTTGCCGCCCGAGCCGACGGCATGGTAGTCAGACTCCTCATATCGTCCGCCGGTAATGTCGTATTTGAAGATCCGCCCCTCCCCCCTGGCGACATCGTAGCCAGCGTAGAGCGGCATTACAGCGAGCCCCTGAAACACCATCGGCAGGTTGGCCTTGACCATCTGCCCCAGTTTGTTGGCTTTGCCTTCGCACGAAAGGGGGACGCCCTCCAGCTTTTCGTAATGTTCGAGCTCGGTCTGAAACAGCTTGGCCATTTCGAGGCACGGACCGGCGGCGCCCGCGATCGCCATGGCGCTGAACTCGTCGATCCGAAAGACTTTCTCGATGCGCCGATCCGCGATTTGAAATCCTTCAGTGGCCCGCCGATCGCCGGCCATCACGACACCTTCCCGGTACTTGAGCGCCAACACCGTCGTGCCCTGCGGGACAGGCAACGCAGGAGCCCCGCTCGGCGGCTCAGGCGCGGGTGCTGTTGGGCGACCATACCCGCGGACAGCGAAAGCGAACTCCGGCCGCTGTTTCATCAGCAGATCAAAGAAACTGGAGTTATCGTGGTCCGGGAAAAACGGAAGGCTCATTGCGGCGAACGATGCTCACTCCTCTCAGGCTCCGTTGGACAGAGTCTGGGCGACGACTTCGTCCAGATCATCACGCGGTCAATTTGATCAGGAGAGACTCTGCTGAGCCACAGCTTTCCAGCAAGTCGTGCGTCAGAGACTCCGTGCCGCGCAACGGATCCATCAGCGGGACCTTTTTGATAGTTGTGTTGCCGATGTCAAAGAGGAGCGACGTCCAACTCGCCCCATACACGGCCCTGGCGTACTTGCTCACACAGCGCCCGCGGAAATAGGCTCTCGTTCCTGTCGGTGGGCTCGACTCCGCTTTGACGATCTCGCTCTCCGGCACCAGCCGTTCGATCATCTTGCTGCGCTCGAGCGCATAGTACAGGCCTTTCTCCTGGCGGATGTCGTGATATTGGAGATCCATGAGACGCACGCGGGGATCATCCCAACCGCACCCCTTCCGTTCCATGTAGGAGCGGATCATCTGCCGTTTGGCCACCCAATCCAGTTCGCGGACCAGCAGCATGGGATCACGCTCGAGCTTATCCAGGACTTCTTCCCAGCGGACGAGGATGTCCTTGGTCACCTGGGACAACTCGTGACAGGCGAAAAAGTCCATTGCCGCTTTCAGGTAGGCCCGTTGAATGCCAATTGCCGAAGTCACCCGCCCGTCCGCCAGCTTCAAAGACTCCTTCATGTCCAAATCGCGCGAGACCTGCTTGATGGCCAGAACCGGATCTTCCAGTTCTATCATCGGCAGCTCCGCTCCGCCTTCCAACAGATCGAGCACGATCGCAGTGGTTCCGACCTTCAGATAGGTCGGCAGCTCAGCCATGTTGGCGTCGCCGACGATGACGTGCAGACGGCGATACTTGGCCGGATCGGCGTGCGGTTCGTCCCGGGTATTGATGATCGGGCGCTTGACCATCGTATTGAGATCGACCAGGCATTCGAAGAAATCGGCCCGTTGAGAGATTTGATATTCCGTCGGTGCAGTCTGATTCTCGGCGCCAACCTTACCCGACCCCGCGAAGATTTGCCTGGTGACGAGAAACGGGGTCAGCACCCGGACAATCCGATCGAACGGCACCGACCGCGACAGCAAGTAGTTCTCATGGTACCCGTAGCTGTTGCCTTTGCCATCGGAGTTATTTTTATAGAGGACGAACGTCTCCTTGCCACGCGTCTGCGTCATCATCCGCAGACATTGTTCCATGATGCGTTCACCAACCCGCTCGAACGCAACCAGTTCCCAAGGGTTGATGCACTCAGGGGTGGAATACTCGGGATGCGCGCCGTCCACGTAGAGGCGGCCGCCGTTGGCGAGCACCTTGTTCAACTGGCGGTTGTACTCCGGGCTGGGCCGCTCGCGCTCGCCTTCGACCTCGAAACCCCGAACGTCAAGCAGCGGATTCTCGTTCTCGTAATCCCAAATCGCTTGGGGCGCGGGAAGCGAGGGATAGTGGCTGATCAGATGGAGAGAATTGGAAACGGGGTCCAGCGCGTCCGCATCCCTGGCAGCGATCCCAAACTCTGTTTCAGTACCCAGAACGCGCGGCAAAATCGTCTTCCCTGATCCCTGCATGGAGACAAGCGTGACCCATCTGACTAGAGATAATGCCCCGTGCTGATGGTTTCAATTTGCCGGGACTCCGCGGGGCCTCCGCTGATAGTCCGGACATGGACGATCTTTTCACCTTTCTTGCCGGCGATCTTGGCCCAGTCGTCCGGATTGGTCGTATTGGGGAGATCCTCGTGCTCCTTGAACTCTTCACGGATCGCCTGGATGAGATCCTCCGAGCGGATTCCCCGTCCCTCATGAGCGATCTCTCGCTTCACCGCGTATTTTTTGGCTCGGGAGACGATTCCCTCGATCAGCGCACCACTCGCGAAGTCCTTAAAGTAGAGGATTTCCTTCTCCCCGTTGGCATAGGTGACTTCGATGAACTTGTTCTCTTCAGTCGTCGCATACATGGCGTCCACCGTCATGCCGATCAGCCACTCTACAAACGCGCGGGGATCGCCGCCGTGACGCCGCAGCTCCTCTTGATCAAACGGCAGATCCGGCGTGATGTACTTCGAAAAAATGTCACGGGCGGCCACAGCGTCGGGACGCGAGATTTTCACTTTCACATCCAACCGGCCGGCGCGGAGAACCGCCGGGTCAATGAGATCTTGCCGATTGCTAGCGCCGATCACGATGACATTGCGCAGCCGCTCCACGCCGTCGATTTCCGAGAGAAACTGCGGAACGATCGTCGATTCGACATCCGACGAGATGCCGCTGCCGCGGGTTCGAAAGAGCGCGTCCATTTCGTCAAAGAAGACGATGACCGGGTACCCCTCCGAGGCCCGCTCTTTGGCTTTTTTAAACACTTCGCGGACTTGGCGCTCCGACTCGCCGACGTACTTGTTCAGCAACTCCGGCCCCTTCACGTGCAGGAAGTAGCTCCGGACTTGCTTGCCAGTGAGGTGGCCGAGTTTCTTGGCAATAGAATTCGCGACTGCTTTCGCGATGAGCGTCTTCCCGCAACCCGGAGGCCCGTAGAGCAGCACACCCTTTGGCGCGCTGAGCTTGTATTCGGCAAACAACTGGGGATGCAAGAACGGCAACTCCACCGCGTCCCGAACCTGCTCGATCTCCTTCTGAAGCCCGCCAATATGGCTGTAATCTACGTCCGGCACTTCCTCCAGCACCAATTCCTCCGCCTCGGACTTGGGAAGCTTCTCGATGACGTATCCAGAACGCGGATCGTAGAGTAGATGGTCACCGACGCTCAGCCGTTCGGTCAGGAGCGGATCGCCCAGTTCCGCGACCTTCTCCTCATCGAAATGCAACGTGACGAGCGCGCGGTTGCCTTCGATGATGTCTTTCAACCGCACCACTTCGCCTTGTCCGTCGAACCCGCGCGCTTCGATGACGTTCAACGCCTCGTTCAGGATCACTTCTTGTCCTTTGCGCAACTCCTTGCTCTTGATCGACGGATGGACGCTGACTCGCATTTTCCGTCCTGACACGTACACGTTCGCCGTGCCATCTTTGTTCATGCTCGAAAAGATCGCGTAGGTGGAGGGCGGCGCGGTCAGCTTGTCCACTTCCGCCCGCAGCGCTTCGATCTGCGCCTTTGCTTCCTGGAGCGTAGCTGCCAGTTTTTCGTTCTGTCTGGTGGCCTGCTCGAGTTGATAACGGGACTGATAGAGGCGGCGCAGTTCTTCCTCCATCGATTGGATCTGGACGCGGAGCTTTTCGACTTCGCGAAGGTGTTCCTCGTTCTTATGCATGGCCTCCGAATCTCCGTCGGACAAACGCTTCGTGATTTTCTTCACGGAATCGCGGAGGGACCGCAGTCGGTTCCCCTTGGACTCGGCCATTGCAGCACTGTTCCGATCGCTCGAAACCCTTCCCAGATCGCAATGCGCCTTACAATGCGCGAATCTGCCGCGATTCTATCATCCGCTTCCTACACGGTCAACTGCGCCTCGCAACGGTGCGAACCATTCCGCCCCTCCGCCACCCGTTCCTTCTCCTCGCAGCGGAGCCTTGCTCGCCTCGCGTCATGGCCGCGGTCGCGTTCGCCGTTTGTCCTCACACCGAAGAAGTCACAGCGCTCATGAGTCGACGGACGGCATCGCGCACATCTTCGGCTGCAAGGACGGCCGAAATCACCGCAACGCCAAACGCACCAGCTCGTCGGACCTCAGCCGCGCGCGGCGGCGTGATGCCGCCGATCGCGAAGATCGGAATCCGACAGCGGCGGCAGGCCTCTTCGAGCGTTCCGATCCCTATCGGCGGGCCATACTCGCGCTTTGACGGCGTGTCGTAGATCGGACCAAGCACGGCGAAGTCGGCTCCCTCGGCCTCGGCCCGCAGCGCTTCGTCGACGGAATGCGTCGAGACGCCGATCAACCGATCCGGCCCCAGTATCCGGCGTGCGGCGGCTACCGGTAGGCTGCTGGCCCGCAGATGCACGCCCGCAGCTCCCACCGCGCACACCAGATCGATGCGGTCGTTGATGAACAATTTCGCTCTCCGCTCCTGAGCGAGCATCTGGATGTCTTGCGCAAGCCCCAGAAGCGCGCGCGTGCCGAGATCTCGTTCCCGCAATTGAACCGCGGATACACCCGCCTCGATAGCCTGACTCAGCAGAGGAACCAGAGGCCGGCCGCCAGTACGCAACCGGTCGGTGACCAGGTACAGGCGGAAATCAACGGAAGGCATGAAACCAAAGTGTTGAGTGCTGAGCGCTGGGTTCGAGACTCAACACTTCTTTAGAGCATGCCCTCGATCGGGCTGCTGGCCGTAGCGTACAGCTTCCTGGGAATCCGCCCGGCCTTATAGGCCAGACGCCCGGCGTAAACGGCGTATTTCATCGCCTCGGCCATCGCGATGGGATCTTTGGCTCCAGCGATTGCCGTGTTCATCAACACCGCATCGGCGCCGTATTCCATCGCCAAGGTGGCGTCCGACGCCGTTCCAACCCCGGCGTCAACGATCACGGGAACTTTCACCGTCTCCAAGATGATCTTGAGATTGTAGGGGTTCCTGATGCCTAACCCAGACCCGATCGGCGCAGCGAGCGGCATGACAGCGGGACACCCGATGTCCACGAGCTTTTTGGCCACGACCGGATCATCGTTGGTGTAAGGCAGGACGATGAATCCTTCCTTAATGAGAATCTTCGCGGCCTCGATCAGGCCGGCCGTGTCAGGAAAGAGGGTCTTCTCGTCGCCGATCACCTCCAGCTTGACCAAATCGGAAACACCGGCCGCGCGCGCCAGCCGTGCATACCGGACCGCCTCCTCCACCGTGTAGCAGCCGGCCGTATTCGGCAGGATCGTGTACTTCTTGGGGTCGAGGTAGTCAAGCAGGTTCTCTTTCGACCGGTCGGTGATGTTGACCCGTCGCACCGCGACCGTCACCACGTCGGCTCCAGACGCCTCGATGGCTTTCTGCGTTTCGACGAAATCCTTGTACTTCCCGGTTCCGACCCAGAGTCGCGACTTGAATTCCCGGCCGGCAATGATGAGGCGATCGTCTGACATCGTACACGCTCCTTCAAGCAATGGATTCACGCTCCCGCTCTCTTACCCGCCTCCGATAAAGCTGATGATTTCCACACGATCGCCGTGTTGCAACCCGCGGTGCCCGAATTCCCGCCGGTCCACAATCTCGAGGTTCACTTCGACCGCTACCCGATCCGGCCTGATAGCGAGTTCGCGCAGCAAGTCAGCCACCGTATGCCCGGCCTTCGCCCTGCGCAACTCGCCGTTCACCCGGATTTCAATCTCGCCATCCGTCATAGATTGTCATGTCATCCTAGGTAACGCACAAACCACTTGTCAACAAACGGGCGGACCAGCTGGAAGCGCGATCACCGATCGTCTAGGATACAGAGGTTACCACCTTCGAGTCGGCCCCTTAAACGCATCCGCGCGAAGAGAGCCATCGTGTCGGAGCACAACCGCCGCATTGCCTCGCTGTTGCACTCGATCGCCGACCTCCTGGCCTCGCAACGGGCGAACCCATATCGCATCCGGGCTTACCGGCGCGCGGCCGAATCGATCGCCGCTCTCCGCGAAGACATCGCGGACATCGCGCAGCGGGGAGAGTTGGAAAAGATTCCGGGGATCGGACGAAACCTGAGCGTCAAAATCCAGGAATACCTCGCCACCGGTGCACTCCGGCTCTCCGAGGAGTTGCCTCCCCCTCTGCCGGATGAGGTCGCCGATTGGGTCACGTTGCCGGGACTGTCGGAGCCAGTGGTCAGCTATCTCTATTTCCGTCTTGGGATTCAGACCCTGGCCGATCTTGAAGCCTTGGTCCAATCCCATCTCTTGCGCACCCTCCCCGGACTGACCGTGCAGGAAGAAGTGTTACTGAATGCTATTCGGGCCCGCCGACGGAATTGATCCAGCCGCAGCCTTGTCATTGCGCCCACCTCAGGTTGAAGGCCGCAGCTCCTTGAAGATCTTCCAAGTCTTGAGTAGTTCGACGGCCTTCTGGAGCTGCACATCGTCCTCCAAGGAAGCCTCCGCACCAAGCTCTTGACCGGTATTCGCCCCGCCCGCTCCGTTCTTGCGCGTCGGATCGTCTGGCGTTTTGGATTGGGACGAGGATTCCTTGCCCGTCGAAGGCTTCGCTTTCGGATTCGCCTCCTCCTTCTCGGCGGCCTTGGCCACCGTCGTCGGCTGTGGCTTCACGATGATGTCGGGCGTAATTCCGGTCGATTGGATGGACCGGCCCTTCGGGGTATAGTACTTCGCGGTGGTGAGCCGCAACCCCGATCCGTCACTGAGCGGCAGAATGGTCTGGACCGACCCCTTGCCAAACGTGGTGGTCCCCACGATAACCGCCCGCCCCCAGTCCTGAAGCGCGCCTGCCACGATCTCCGAAGCACTCGCTGAGCCTTCGTTCACGAGCACGATCATTGGAAAGTCGTCGAGCGGTTCTTTGGCCCGGGAAAAATACTCGTCCTTACGGCCATCACGACCCTTGATGTAGACAATCAACTTGCCGTTGCCCACGAACTGCTCGGAGACATCCACGGCAGCGGTCAACAAGCCTCCCGGGTTGTTCCGCAGATCGAGAATGGTGGATTGCACCTTTTGCTCCCGGAACTGCTTGAGGACACGGCTTAAGTCTTTCGCCGTCGACTCCTGAAATTGCGTCAGGCGGATATAGCCGATGTTGTTGTCGATAACCTTGGCTTTGACGCTTTCGATTTTAATGATATCCCGAACCAACGTGAACACCAGCGGATCCTGGACACCGTCGCGCTGGATCGTCAAGCTGACCTTGGTCCCCTTGGGCCCGCGCATTTTCTGCACGGCATCCATCAGCGTCAGATCCTTGGTCGGCTCGTCGTTGACCTTCGTGATGAAATCACCCGCCTTAATGCCGGCCCGATAAGCGGGAGTCCCTTCGATCGGAGCGATCACCGCCAAGCGGTTATCTTTGACCCCAATCTGGATACCGACTCCGCCGAACTCGCCTTTGGTCTCGACCTGCATTTCCTTGTACATTTCGGGTGTCATGTAGGCCGAGTGGGGGTCCAGCGTGGCGAGCATGCCGCGGATGGCGCCCTGCACCAAGTCCTTAACTTTCGTTTCTTCGACATAGTGTTTCTGAATCTGGGTCAACACTTCGGAGAAGGTCTTCAACTCTTCGTAGGTTTCCGTCGCGTGGCCGGTTCGTTCCCAGCCTTTCCCGATCAGCACACCCATGAAAAGGGCGACCACGACCATTGGCCCCAGATACCAAGATCGACGCCGCAGTTGCTGTTCCATAGTCATGTGTTCCTTTCCCTTGAAAGCTACGGTCGTTTCGCCAACCACAGAAGCGGATCGACAGGTTCCGCTCCTTCACGCAATTCAAAATACAGCGTATTCTCCCCCGTCATTCCGGTATCACCGGTCTCCCCGATCGTCTGCCCCGCTTCAACCCGTTCGCCGACCCCGACCAGGATCTTGGAGGCATGGGCATAAAGCGAGAAAAATCCGTTGGCATGGTCTAGGATAATAACAAGCCCATACCCTTTCAACCAGTCGGCATAGGCAACCGTGCCGCCCATGACCGCCCGAATCGTACTCCCTTCGAGGGTTCGGATTTCAATCCCTTTCCGTTGAATGTACGTGTCGAAGGTCGGATGCTTCTGCCGCCCGAAGAACGAAACGACCTGGCCGTCGGCGGGCCAAGGCAGGGTACCCTTTACCCCCCGAGGGGCCAGCGCCGCGGCAGGTGGACGAGCCGCCGCCGCTTTGTGACGTTGCTCCAATTCCCGCAGCAGACTATCTACCCGAGCTGCCGACCGTTCCAGCTCCTCGGCCGCCCGCTCGTACGATTCCTTCTGCTGCGTGATCTTCGCCAGCAGCACGCGCTTTTCCTTCTGCAGGTCCTGGATCTCCCTTAGCTTGCGTTCCGTGCTCGCCTTATAGGCCGCTAGCTCCGCCCGGGCTTCGGCGCGCTGACGCTCTGCGTGCTCGGTGCGGGCAACATCCACGTGATATGTCTGCATCACCTCATACTCCCGCCGAGACACGGCCGACAAGTACCGAAAGCGCCGCTGAAAATCGCCGTGAGAATTGGCACCAAGCAACGCCTTGAGATACCCGAACCGCCCTTGGATATATTGTACCCGGAGCCGGGCGAGAATGGCGTCCCGTCGCTCGTTGATCCTGGCCCGCAGGCTGGCCAACTGCGCATTGAGCTCTTCCAGTTCCCGATCCTTTTTTTTGAGCTTGCGGTCGATCTCCTGCCGTTCCTGCCGATAGCGCAGCAGCCGTTCATCAAGGGTCTGGATGCTCTGCAGGATCGACTCCCGCTGCTTCTCGGCTTCGTCCGCCCGTTTCCGTTTTTCCTCGATCTTGCCCTTGAGCTGCTCCAGGGCCTTGCGCTCCTGTTCGATCTTTTGCGTGATGGGATCGTGTCGCTCCTTGCCCGCCGGCAACGACGGAGCAGCGACCACCGTCCACGCAAGCGCAGCGGTAATCGGAACTGCGAGTCGTAGCTTCACGATCGCACCTCCCAGAACCGCGACAGTGAGACGAAGCTGGCAGCGAATCCCAGCAGCGCACCCGCCAGCACGAGTAGCAGACAGATCTCACCGGGGAAGAAATTCAACCAGGATTCCATCCGTAAAAACCGACCCGTGGATGCAATCTGGTAGCGGACAAACTCAAACCCCACCTTCAAGATCGCCAAGGACAACGCGCTGCCGAGTCCACCTAAGAAGGCCCCCTCCAGAAGATAGGGAATGCGGATGAATGCCCTCGTGGCCCCGATTAGCCGGAAGATTTCGATCTCATCTCGGCGCGTGTACAGCGTCAACCGAATCGTATTGGCGATGATCGTCACGGATGCCGTGGAAAGAATGACGCCCGTTGCGATCGCCGCCAGTTCGATGTGGCGAATGATGCGCGTAAGCGTCTCAATCACATCCTGGCTATATTCGACCTGGGTGACGCCGGGAAGCGTCTGGACGCGCTCCGCCCATCGCTTCACTGAGTCTGAAGCACGGAATTGGGGAGCCAGCGTGATTTCATAGGAGGCCGGCAGCGGGTTCTGTCCCAACCCTTCCAACAGATGGGATTCGGACGGAAACTGGGCCTGAAACTCGGTCAAGGCCTGCTCCTTCGACACATAGGTGAGCGACGCCACCGCCCGGTCCGCTTTGAGTCGTTGTTCGAGCTCAGCCAACGTCCCTGCCGCGAGACCGTCGTCAAGATAGACTATCACCTTGATGTCTTCCTGAAGCAAGCCCGCGATGGTGCGCAGGTTGACATAGAGCAGCAAAAACACTCCGACGCAGGCCAGTGTGAACGCCGTCGTCACAACGGCAACCACGGTGGTTGTTCGATTGATCCGCACGTTGGCGAAGGCCTCTCTGAGGAGATAGAGCGCCCGCCTCATGACCCCAGCCGCTGGTCTGCAACCAGCCTGCCCTCCATCAGCGTCACGATCCGACGGTTGGCTTGCGCCATGACCTGTGGATCGTGGGTCGCCACCATGACCGTCGTTCCTCGCGCATTGATGATCTTGAACAGCTCGATGATCTCGCTCGTCAACTCCGGGTCCAGGTTGCCAGTGGGTTCGTCGGCCAATAAAATGATCGGACCATTAACGATCGCACGCGCGATACAGGCGCGCTGCTGCTCTCCGGCTGACAGGCTGCGGGGAAACTGCTCCCGCTTGTGATCCACTCCGACGGCTTTCAGTGCTTCCATAACCTTGCGTCGAATCTCGCCCCCCGCGGCGCCCTGCACCATCAGCGGCAGCGCCACGTTCTCGAACACCGTCCTTTTGGGCAGCAACCGGAAATCCTGAAAGACCATCCCAATTCTCCTCCGCAAATACGGAATCTCTGAAGGTCTCAACCTGGCCACGTTCCGGCCTTGAATCAAGATCTGCCCTTCATCCGGTCGCTCCGCTGCAATGAGCAGCTTCAATAAGGTCGACTTCCCCGCCCCACTGGCGCCCATAAGCACCACAAACTCGCCCTTCTCGATTTCAAGACTGACGTTGGAGAGCGCCGGCCGCCGGTCATAGTATTTGGAGACGCAGAAAAGTTGGATCATGGTCAGCGTTCAGCCATCGGCATACCGCTTTACGTCCAAGAAGTCACGAAAGCTCTCCCGCTCTGCCCGGACGCCTGTCCCACGTTGAGAGCCAATGACTGCGACCGATGGTTCACCATCGCAGATCCTCGCCGGGAACCTCGAACGCATTCTCGATGTGTTGAATCCGACCGTCCTCGTGTTCTCCGTCCTGCAGGAGCACGACATCGAACCGGCAGACCGGTTGTCGCAACCGATGTCGAGCAAGATACTGTGCCGCTAGCCGCACGAGGCGCATCTGCTTTTGCCCATGCACTGCATAGGCCACGCCTCCGAAAGCTGAACTTCGGCGAGCCTTGACTTCGATGAACACCAACACGGGGCCGTCCTGCGCCACGAGATCGATTTCGCCGTTGGACGACCGGACGTTTCGGGCAAGGATGCGATATCCCTTTTGCCGCAAGTACCGTTCGGCTTCTGCTTCGGCCTGCTGGCCGAAGCGGCGACGCTCGTCGCTCATCGCCATCCGCGAGAGCCACCGCCCTCCCACGCCTGACGCATCCTTACATCGCACTTACATCGCATCCTGTCTCATCATCGCATCTACGGAAAGCGGAAGTCTGCTCCTTCAGACAGTCCTGGACCGGACGAAACGATCGACGATGGATCTCGCACGGCCCATGCTTCACCAGCAACCGCAGATGTTCTGACGTGCCGTAGCCCTTGTGAGCCAGGAAATTATACTGCGGGTAGACCCGATGAAAGTCGGCCATCAGACGATCTCTCGTGACTTTGGCGACAATCGACGCCGCCGCGATGGAGAGGGATAAACCGTCGCCTTTGATGATCGGACGCTGCGGCAGCTTCACGAGTGGAAGTGTCACGGCGTCAATGAGGAGAAAATCCGGAGGCGGGTCGAGTGTGGCAACCGCGCGGGCCATGGCCAACCGGGTTGCTTCCAGAATATTAAGGGCGTCGATTTCTCGACCGCTGGCCATGCCGACGCCCACACCGACCGCACGGAGGAGGATTTCCTTGCACAGCCGTTCCCGCTCGGACGCGGTGATCTGTTTGGAGTCGTTGAGACCGGAAATCCGACACCGAAAAGGAAGGATGACGGCGGCGGCTACTACCGGACCAGCAAGCGGTCCCCGTCCGGCCTCATCCAGACCCGCGATACGGCGATATCCGCGTCGCCGAGCCTCCGCCTCGAATTCGTCGGTGGGCCCCACTGAGGGATACTCCAGACCGGCAACACCGGAAATGGGACAACTTCGCGAAGACGACTACCAAGCCGAACGCTTCAGCTCTTGACGGCTGCGGCCGGCTCCGGTTCGGTAGCGGTTTCCACGGGGACAGCGGAACGGGCTCCGCTTCCAGAAACTTTGGACTCCCCGGTAAACTCCCGCTCTTCGACTTTCGCCGTCTTGCCTTTCTTATGCCGCAGGTAATACAACTTCGCCCGTCGCACCCTGCCCTGACGGATCACATCGATACGGGTGATAACCGGTGAGTGGATCGGGAAAATCCGTTCCACCCCGACGCCGTATGAAATTTTCCGGACCGTGAAGGTCTCGCTGTTCAGCGACCCTTTCCGGCCGATCACCACGCCCTCAAAAACCTGGATGCGTTCTTTTTCGCCTTCGACGACTTTTGCATGAACGCGAACGGTATCCCCGATCTCAAAGTTGGGCACCGTCTTCTTTATCAGTGATCGTTGGATCCGTTCCAACCGATTCATGGCGCTACCCCTCCTCCCCACACCGCACCGGCGCCGTTTGGGCGCATTCGCGGACGATTTCATCGAGCAATCGTTGATCTTCTTCGTTGAAGACTCGGTCCCGCAGCAAATCGGGACGTTTCAGATAGGTGCTCCGCAACGCTTCACGCCGCCGCCAAACCCTGATCGCCTCGTGATGTCCGGACAGCAGCACCTCTGGCACCGTCAGTCCACGGACCTCTAGCGGTCGCGTGTACTGAGGATACTCCAACAACGCATCGGAGAAGGACTCGTGCATCGCAGACTCCGGGTCGCCTAATACCCCGGGCACCAGCCTGACCGCTGCATCGATGATGACCAATGCTGGTAATTCCCCGCCGGTCAGCACGTAATCTCCGATAGACACTTCTTCGGGGTCCAATCCCAAACGGACCCGCTCGTCGATACCTTCATAATGGCCGCAGATGAAGACAAGCCGGCGCCGCTCGCTGGCGAGATCTCGAGCGTAGTCCTGCGTGAACCGTCGACCTTGAGGCGTGGGCATAAGCAGGCGAAGGGGGGGACCTCCGTCGACGGCTCGGCCATATTGATCCCGGAGCGCATCGATGGCGCGAAAGATCGGCTCAGCCTTCAACACCATGCCGGCCCCGCCTCCGTACGGCACGTCGTCGGCGACCTTGTGCCGGTCGAAGGTATAGTCACGGATATTATGGATGCAAACTTCCAGGAGCCCCTTCTCTTGGGCCCGTTTGAGGATGCTGTGGCCGAGAACGGGCGCGACCATCTCGGGAAACAAGGTGAGAATGTCACACCGCATCCCAATCCTCCACCAGTCCCTCCACCGGCCGAATCGTCATCCTCCGGCCGGCGACATCCACTGAGGCGATAACCTCCTTCGTCGCCGGAATCAGCACTTCCCTGCCCTGCCCCCTGACGACAAAGACATGGTTCGCGGGCAAATCCCACACTTCCTCCAGTGTCCCCAGCAATCCGCCCTGTTCCGTCTTCACTTCCATGCCGATCAGCTCGTGTTCGTAATACCATCCCTCGGGCAAACTCGGGCTCTCGCTCCTCGGGACCTGAATCAGACTTCCACGAAACGCCGCCGCCTCTTCCGGCGTCGTCAGGGCCTCAAACCCGATAATATATGAGCCGCCTCCGGCTCGCACGCGTCTGACGCCGGTGGTGAGCACCCGCCCAGACGGGGAATGCAAGATCACCCGGCGAAGCGTCTCGAACCGGCCAGGAACATCGCTCAACGGCCGTACGCGGACTTCGCCGCCAAGACCGAACGGTTTCTCGATCTTACCAATGGTGACGAGATCCGACGAATCGCCCACCTCTAACCCAGTGGAAAACCCTTGCGTATTTGAATTTGAAGACCGGATCGCCAATCGTTGGCGGCTCACCCCGGTCTTAAGACGCCTTTTTAACAGCGGCTCGTTCATTTTCAAACTGTTGCCAGATTCCTGACCGACGGAGGAGAGTCCGGACGGTGACAGTCGGCTGGGCCCCCTGCTTGAGCCACTTGAGCACCCGATCCGGCTTCAGCTCCGGCAATGCTGGATTTTTCAACGGATCGAAGGTGCCTAAAATTTCCAGAAAACGCCCGTCTCTGGGCATCCGGGAATCCGCTGCCACAACTCGATAGAACGGCCGCTTATGTCGTCCGGCCCGCGCCAATCGCAAATGAACTGCCACGTGTTCCTCCTTTTTTTCTCACACAAAACGGCTCTCCGCCTCTGGCGAACCGTGTTCAGCGAGGAGTTCTTCTCACGCTGACGGCTGACCGCTGTCAGGTTTCCTGTGCTACATCGACCGCAGCAACTGCGCCAGATGCCGCCGGCTTCCAGTTCCGGTGGTGATCGCCTTCATCATTTTTCGCGCGGTCAGGAACTGCTTCAGCAAGCGGTTGACCTCTTGCACGCTGGTCCCACTGCCTCGGGCGATACGTTTCTTCCGGCTCCCGTTGAGAATGGTATGGTCACGGCGCTCCCGGGGTGTCATGGAATCGATTATCGCGACCACGCGCTTCAATTCGCGTTCGGGCAAGCCGTTCTGTGCCAAAGCCTTCAACCTTTGACCGCCCGGTAACATCCCGAGAATCTGATCGAGCGAACCAATTTGCTTCACGTGTCCGAGTTGCTCGCGGAAATCCTCCAGCGTAAAGCCACTGCCGGCTCGCGCTTTCTCATCCGCCTTCGCCTGTTCGCGCGCATAGGCTTCCTGTGCCTTCTCGACAAGTGACAGGACATCGCCCATGCCGAGAATGCGCGAGGCCATTCGGTCCGGATGGAACGCTTCCAGCGCATCTAGTTTCTCCCCTACGCCGAGAAACTTGATCGGTTTGCCGGTCACCGCACGGATGGACAGCACCGCACCACCCCGTGCATCTCCTTCGACCTTCGTCAGGATGACGCCGGTCAGCCCAACCTGCTGATCGAAGCGGCTCGCCATGTTCACCGCATCCTGGCCGGTCATCGCGTCGACGACCAACAATACCTCGTGCGGCTTTACCGCTTGCTTGACCGCAGCCAGTTCGGCCATCAATTCCTCGTCGATGTGCAACCGCCCTCCCGTGTCCAAGATGACCAGGTCGTAGCCTTGGTTCCGTCCGCGCTCGACTCCTTCCTGGCAGATTCGGACCACATCCGCCGGAGTTGCGTCCGCTCGGTCGAACCGATGAACTTCGACGCCAAGGTCACGGCCCAGGCTGGCCAATTGATCGCCAGCCGCCGGCCGCCGAGGATCGGCCGCAACCAACAGGACCCGCTTGCCTTGCTGCGTGAACAGCCGAGCCAACTTGCCGCAGGTCGTGGTCTTTCCCGATCCCTGTAATCCGACCAACATCACGACCGTCGGCGGACTCGAGGCGAGGCTTAGACCTGCTTTCTCACGGCCCATCATCTCGCGCAGTTCATCCCAGACGATCTTTACCACCTGGTGACCGGGGGTCAGGCTCTGCAACACCTCACATCCGACCGCTTTCTCACGGACCCGATCGATGAAGTCCTTGACGATCTTGAAATTGACATCCGCTTCAAGCAGCGCCAGCCGGACTTCCTTCAGCGCCTCCGCGATGTTCTGTTCGGTCAGGACACCACGGCTGCGGAGCTTGCGGAGAATCTTGTCGAGCTTTTCAGTCAGCGTATCGAACATGATCAAGCCCACTCGCAGGCCAGTGGATCAGGTAGTGCTTCGATGACCTCGGAAAATCTAAAAAAAGAGCATCGGGCAGTCTAAACAACGCCCCGGAAAGAAGTCAAGACATTCCCGGTGTCGGCAGGCCCTTTCTCCCCGCTCATCCAACCCGATCCGACATTGACGAAGAGTGGGAATACCCCTGTGCACGATCAGCGCTCATGCGGTCCCCCGCTTCGCAGAAAACCCGCTCTGCACACATGGGCCTCTGCAGTCCATTTGGTTGACTTCCCCAAGGGGTTTCGCTATGGTGCCAGCCACCGGCTCCGTGCGACTACGCAGACCGAGGTCAGGAGGGGACATGAGGAAGTCACCGTGGGTACTAATGATCTTTATTCTCGTCGGAGGATTACTCGGCGGCATTCTCGGAGAGATGCTGCGCGTCATGGCCCCGCACGGAACCATTCAAAATATTTTCTCAACCGTGCTTACTCCCGGCATCAACCCACCCGTGACGGTGGATTTGGTACTGGTTAAAATCACGATGGGCTTCACGATCAGAATGAACCTGCTGACCTTTCTGGGTATCTTCCTGGGCATTTACCTCTACAAGCAAGTCTGAGCCCTATGGTTTGACTTCGAGTTCTTTCATTTTCAGCGCACGTATCCGGTTCCGCAGTTCCGCCGCTCGCTCGAATTCCAATTCTTTGGCAGCCGCTTTCATCTCTGCTTCCAAGCACCGGATGAGCTGCTCGACATCACATTCCTCTCGCTGAGAGACGGCTTGAGATTCGGCGGCCAGATCGAGTGCAAGGTAATCCATCTGCGCCATCGCATACTCCATCGTCGGAATACTTTTCTTCACGCTTTCAGGCGTAATGCCGTGCACCCGGTTGTACTCGGCTTGGATCCTTCGCCGCCGCGCAGTCTCCTCGATCGCCAGCCGCATAGAATCCGTGACCGTATCGCCGTACAGAATCACACGGCCATCAACATGCCGGGCCGCACGGCCGGCAGTCTGAATCAATGCCCGGTGCGACCGCAGATAGCCCTCCTTATCCGCGTCGAGGATCGCAACCAGACTGACTTCTGGAATGTCCAGCCCTTCGCGCAAGAGGTTGATCCCCACTAGCACATCGAACACCCCCCGCCGCAGATCGCGCACGATTTCCGCCCGCTCCAACGTCTTGATGTCGGAATGCAGATAGCGCACCTTGACGCCGAGATCGTGATAGTACTCAGTTAGGTCTTCGGCCATTCGCTTCGTCAATGTCGTGACCAGCACACGATTGCCCTTGGCTACCTCTGCCCGCACTTCACCCAGCAAATCATCCACTTGGCCTTTCGCGGGGCGCACTTCGATGACCGGGTCCATCAGGCCGGTTGGCCGGATGATCTGCTCGACCACTTCTCCCCCAGCCTGCGCCAATTCGTACGGTCCGGGCGTCGCCGACACATAGACAACTTGATTGAGACACCGCTCAAACTCCTCGAATTTCAGCGGCCGGTTGTCGATCGCCGACGGCAACCGGAACCCGTAGTCCACCAGCGTCTTCTTGCGCGAATAGTCGCCTTCGTACATGCCTCCCACCTGCGGAATGGTGGCGTGCGATTCGTCGATAATGAGAAGAAAATCCTTGGGAAAGTAATCGAGGAGCGTCGGCGGCGGCTCGCCCGGCGCACGACCGCTGAGATGCCGCGAATAGTTCTCGATCCCGTGGCAGTAGCCCATCGCCCGGATCATCTCCAAATCGAAGCGCGTCCGTTGCTCGATCCGCTGGGCTTCGAGCAGTTTGCCCTCTCGCTTGAAGAACGCAATCCGCTCCTCTAGTTCTTGTTCGATTCCCTTCAGCGCTCGCTCGTACCGGTCCGGCGCGATCAAATAGTGGGTATTGGGATAGATCGGCACCCTCGGCAACCTGCCCAACGACTTCCCGGTGAGCGGATCGATCTCATAAATCGCGTCCACCACGTCGCCGAACAGCTCGATGCGCACCGACACGGCGTCCGACGAGGCCGGAAAAACCTCGATCACGTCCCCCCGAGCCCGGAAAGTCCCCCGGTGGAAGTCGGTATCGTTGCGCGCGTATTGAATTTCGACCAGCTTGGACAGGATCTGCTCGCGACGAATTTCCATGCCTTCTTCAAGATAGAGCAGCATGCCGTGATAGATTTCCGGCGAGCCAAGGCCGTAGATACACGACACGGACGACACGATGACCACGTCGTTCCGCTGCAACAGTGCCGTGGTCGCGGCATGCCGCATCTGATCAATCGCGTCGTTGATGGAAGCGTCCTTGGCGATGTAGGTGTCGGTCTGGGGAATATAGGCTTCCGGTTGATAGTAATCGTAGTAGCTGACGAAATATTCCACTGCGTTGTGGGGGAAAAATTGTTTGAATTCCTGGTAGAGCTGCCCGGCCAGAGTTTTATTATGGACGAGCACGAGCGTCGGTTTCTGCACTCGCTCGATCAGATTGGCCATTGTGAAGGTCTTGCCGGAGCCTGTGACACCGAGTAAAACTTGATGCTTCTTGCCGGCCTTTACCCCAGCGGCCAATTTTTCAATCGCCTGGCCCTGATCCCCACACGGCTTAAACGGTGCCTCGAGCTTGAACGGCGGCATATCCCCTATCTCTTATCTCCGGTCGCCATCTTAGCAAATCTAATGACCTGGGCGCGAACCCATCGCCATGACGGCCCCCTTGTTGAACTTTGTGCTACGCCTCTATTCCGTTTATAATGATCTTCTATCAGCGCACCTGACGAAGGCCCGTAAGGCTCGATGAGTGAATCCAAACCACAGATTCAGCAGGATACCTGGGAAACCGAGGACCTGGAACCAACGGACGGCGACTTCGCAGCAGAAAGCGTCCTCCCAGAGCAGGCCGAAGCCCCTTCCTCTCAGGAGCGCGACCGCGGCGAAGAAACCACCTCTCTCGTCCCGGTCACGGCGTTGCAACAGTATCTGGCCGAAGTCCGGCGCTACCCGTATCTGACCAAGGAAGAAGAACTCCGTCTCTTCCACGAATACCGCGTGATGGGCAGCCGCGAGGCCGCTGTCAAGCTGATCCTTTCCAATTTGCGGGTCTCCGTAGCCATCGCCGCCGAGTACCTCCATACCGGCGCCGATCACATGGATTTGATTCAGGAAGGCAACGTCGGCTTGTTGCAAGCAATCAAGAAATTCGACCCTAGCAAAAATGTCCGTTTCTACGCCTATGCCGCTTGGTGGGCCCGTGCTTATATTCTTCGCTACTTGCTCAACAACTTCCGCCTCGTGAAGGTCGGCACCACCCAGGACCAACGAAAGCTCTTCTACAATCTCAAGAAGGAGAAGGCCAAACTGGAACGGGAAGGTTTCGTGCCGGACGCCAAGCTATTGGCGGATCGTCTAAACGTCCGTGAACGGGACGTCATTGAAATGGATCAGCGGCTGGGCAGTTGGGAATTGTCTTTAGATCAACCGCTGGGCGAGGACAAGGACGGCACGCTGCTCGACATTCTGCCCTCTCAGGATCAGCCGGCGGACGAACGGATTGCCGATACGGAACTCAGGGTACTCTTTCGGCGAAAGCTGGCCGAATTCATCAAGACCCTGGACGAACGGGAAGAGGATATCCTACGGAACCGCGTCCTATCAGAGACTCCCCTGACCCTGGAAGACCTCGGCACCAAATATGGGATTACGAAAGAACGGACCCGGCAGCTGGAGGCCCGCATCATCAAGCGGCTCCGCGACTATATCAAAAAAGAAGTCAAAGACTTCGACCGGCTGCGGTCCTGAGGTCTTACGCATTTATGACCACTGTTTAGCTGAAATTTCAATGCCTTAGAGTCATTGACCGATTTGCTCCCATTTTCGCCAAGAAATTCTGGCCCCGCCTCTTGACTTGCCTCTGACCGGCGCTATCTCTCTTATCGAATTTTGCTAGCCACCTCCGCTGGGGGGTGGAATCCGCTTTTCACCCAACCGATTTCACAAGCAGTAGCAAGGCCCAGGAGGGACCAAAACCAACAGGAGGAGGATATTCGTATGGCCACTGAGACCAAGGAAAAGGAAAAGAAAACCTCGACCGTAGCGAAGAATTTTCAACCGCTCGGTGACCGTGTCTTCATCACCTATACGGAAGAGATGGAGCGGACTGCGGGCGGCATTTACGTGCCAGACTCTGCCAAGGAAAAGCCCCAACGCGGCATCGTGCAGGCGGTTGGGAAAAAGGTTGAGAACGTGAAGGTCGGCGACCAGGTGCTGTTCGACAAATATTCCGGAAGCAAACTGCGGATCGACGACGAAGAATGCCTGATCATTAAAGAGGAGGACATTCTGGGCATCTTCACCAACACTTGAGGTGGGGTGTGGTCCCGTCGCACCCAGTCCATGGTCCATGCGCGACAGTGATGTGGACTGTCAATTTCCAACGATAACGACGTAAAGGGAGGATCCACGATGGCAAAGCAACTACTGTACAGTGAGGCGGCGCGGGCTGCGATCCTGAAAGGGGTCAATCAGCTCGCCGACGCCGTGAAGGCGACGCTCGGCCCCAAGGGTCGTAACGCGATTCTGGACAAGAAGTTCGGCGCGCCCACGATCACCAAGGACGGGGTGACCGTCGCGAAAGAAATCGAGTTGAAAAACCCCTATGAAAATATGGGTGCCCAGCTCGTTCGCGAGGTGGCCAGCAAGACCAGTGACACAGCTGGCGACGGCACCACGACCGCCACCGTGCTTGCCCAGGCGATTTACCGCGAGGGCGTCAAAAACATTACCGCGGGCGCCAACCCGATGGAAATCAAGCGGGGCATCGACCGGGCGGTGGAAGCGGTGGTGCAGGAGCTCAAAAAGCTCAGCAAGCCTTGCCAGACCAAGACGGAGATTTCCCAGGTCGGCACGATTTCAGCCAACAACGACAAGACGATTGGCGACCTGATCGCCGAGGCCATGGAAAAGGTGGGGAAAGACGGCGTCATCACCGTCGAGGAAGCCAAGTCCATGTCCACCTCGTTGGACGTTGTCGAAGGCATGCAGTTTGACCGTGGATACATCTCTCCCTACTTCGTCACCAACGCCGAGCGGATGGAAGCCGTTCTCGAAGAGCCGCTCATCCTTATCAACGAAAAGAAAATCAGCAGCATGAAGGATCTATTGCCGATTCTTGAGCAGGTTGCCAAGATGGGCAAGCCGCTGCTGATCATCGCCGAAGAAGTGGAAGGCGAGGCCCTGGCCACATTGGTCGTGAACAAGCTGCGTGGCACGTTGAATGTGGCGGCGGTGAAGGCCCCCGGCTTCGGCGACCGGCGTAAGGCCATGCTGGAGGACATCGCGATCCTGACTGGAGGCCAGGTGATCTCCGAAGACCTCGGCATCAAGCTCGAAAACGTGAAGCTGACGGATCTCGGTCGGGCCAAGCGGGTGACGATCGACAAGGACAACACCACGATCGTCGAAGGGTACGGTGATCCGAAGAAGATCGAGGGCCGCGTAAAGCAGATCAAGTCTCAGATCGAAGAGACGACGTCCGATTACGATCGGGAAAAACTGCAGGAGCGGCTGGCGAAGATTGTGGGCGGCGTGGCGGTCATCAACGTCGGCGCGGCCACCGAGACCGAAATGAAGGAGAAGAAGGCCCGCGTTGAAGACGCACTACATGCGACCAAGGCGGCCGTCGAGGAAGGCATCGTGCCCGGCGGCGGTGTCGCCTATCTGCGTTGCATTCCAGCCCTGGATGCCTTGCTGAAGGATGCACCGCCCGAACAGAAAGTGGGAATCAATATCGTCCGGCGCGCGCTGGAAGAGCCCATCCGCCAGATCGCCGCGAACGCTGGCGTGGAAGGGTCGGTGGTCGTGGAAAAAGTCAGACAGAACTCAAACCCCGCATACGGCTTCAACGCGCAAACCGAAGAGTACACCGACATGCTCAAGGCGGGGATCATCGACCCAACGAAGGTTGCACGTTGTGCATTGCAGAACGCGGCTAGCGTGGCGGCTCTGATGCTGACCACCGAGGTGATGGTCACGGAGATCCCGGAGGAGAAAAAAGAGCCGGCCGGCGCCGGTCATGGTCACATGCACGACATGTACTGAGCAGAGCACGACCGAACTGACCGCCCTCGCTGAGGGCGATCACCGTGGGGCGACGGGCCGAGCGGAAAACCGCTCGGCCCGTCGCGTTTTACGCCTGTTTTCTGGCTCGGAGTGCCGCCTGCAACAGACGAGAACGACTCGGCGTATAGAAGAGTCGACGGAAGATAGAGTTGACCCGCTCTGTATGACGCCGATAGTCTGCGGTGAAACGGTCGAGGGCAGCCTTTCGGTCTCTGCCCGCGTAGCCGAGTCGAATCGCGCACCGCATCAATTCGTCCGGCCTGTCAGGCAGCGCATGGGTTTGGAGATCGTGCACCATCTGCAGTTTGTGCTCCACGTCGCGCAGAAAGACATAGGCGTCTGTCAGCGCTGACTGTTCCGCCGCCGACAACAATCCCAGTTCTCGGAATCGAGCCAGCGCCCCCAGGGTGCTGCGGTCCAGCACGCGCGGCAGGACTTTCCCGCAGATCACCTGGATCGTTTGCACGAGGAACTCGATCTCCCGAATCCCCCCGATGCCCAGCTTGACATTCCGTCGTTCGTGACCGCGGTCGGCCATTTTCCCGTTGATCAGTTCTTTCACCGCCCGCACTTCTTTCAGGATGGTTTGGACGTCCGCAGCTCGTGATGACGGGTGCGGACCGTCCAAGACGAACGGCCGCGTCAGCCGCAGAAAGGCCCGACCGACCTCGCGGGAGCCCGCGATCGGCCAAGCCTTCAGCAGCGCAAGGCGTTCCCACACTTCGCCCCGCGTCCGGTAGTACTTGGCATATTCATCCACGGACCTGGCCAACCGTCCGACCGATCCTTCCGCGCGAAGTCTTAGATCGACGCGAAAGACACGGCCTTCCTGTGTTGGGGCAGCGAGCGCTTGCGTCAGCCGACGCGCAAGTTGTTCAAAGTACTCTTCGTTGGACATCTCCTGGCGCCCTTCCCGGGTACCGCCAGCATCCGACGCATAGGCGAAAATCAGATCAACGTCTGAGCTGTAGTTAAGCTCTCCACCTCCGAGTTTGCCCATGCCGATCACGGCAAATCCGGTCTCGATCAGCCGTCCTTTAGCGTCACGGTGCATTGGAACTCCGCACTGCCGTCGCAGGTCCGCCTCGACGATTTCATAGGCGGCCTGGATCAATACCGCGGCAAGATCGGAGAGCGCAGCGGCGGTATCTGGCACGTCGTCTAGCCCCAGTAGATCGCGTACGCCGATCCGCAACATTTCCCGACGACGAAACCGCCGAAGCGCTTCCAGCTTGAGTTCGACCGTTGTCAGGTTGGCCAATGTCCGGCGCAACGCTCGGTCCAAAGACGCGCGTGTCGGGCGTCTCGTCAGGACCTGTTCCTCTACCAGCCAATAGACGAGCAGTGGATCCCGGATCAGCGTTTGGGCCAGCGATTCGCTGTTGCCAAAAATCGTGCAGAGCAGGTGCAGCATACGGGGCGAGCCCTGCAGATATTCGAACAGCGCCCCACGGTTGATACCAGTCTGGAGAAATCGCTCCCAATGATTTAACGCCTGGTCTGGATCGGCAGTCTGCGCGACGGACTCCAGAAGCTCGTCCAGCATCTTTGCCAAGAGATGCCGCGTCCGAGGCTCTCCAGCCATCGCCTGGAGGTTGGCGTCGGCCTGCGCGATATCGATCAGCCCGTAAGGCGCGAGAATCGCGGCTACTTGGCTGGAATCGAGGTTGGGCGCCAACAGTAGCACGCTCGGATCGGATGCTCGTGCGGCAGGCCGAGACCTCAGCGGTTTCGTGTGCAGTATGCGGGACACCGAGACCGTCCGTCTCATGCGGCCAGCATTATACCGGCGCGAACGAGGACACACAACGCGCCGTCGTTCGGGTATACTGAGCGCAAGCGGGCTGTCGGTATCAGCTATCAGCCATCGGCCGTCGGCGAACAGCGTGAGCCAGCAGCGGTCGGTGTAGGCCCTTTTCCTGCTCTTCTCTTACGAGGGGAGAAAGGACGACAGGCGGTTGATGACCGAGAGCTGAACACGGGTGATGATAACTACCGAAGAACGTCTCGAGGCGCTGAGGCCGCTGTGCCCCGATGTCGCGGAAGACATCCTGCGCGATTTTGTGTCGCGTATGGATGCTGACTACTTCGCCCGCCTCTCGCCCGACGACATCGCGCAACACATCCGGCTAGCGGCGCACCTGGACCCTGACCATCCCTGCCAAGTCCACATTCAACCGTCGGATGGCCCGTCGTATGAGGTCGTGGTTGTAGCCTACGACTATTTTTCGGAGTTCGCCACGATCTGCGGGTTGTTGTCCACCTTTGGGCTCGACATTCAGGAAGGGCGCATCTACACCTTTACGGACGCGGCGCCATCCCCTTCGTCCCGCACCCGATCGGCGTGGTCCCCGCGTCGCCCCCAGGCCAGGCCGGGCCTCACGCGGAAAAAGATCGTCGATTTCTTCCGTGTGCGCCCCATGACCGGAGTCGTATTTTCTCCGGCGGAGCAACGCCGCTTCGTTGGTGAATTGGATCGCATGATTCGCTTGCTGGATGCCCAGCAGTTCGAAGAGGCGCGCTACCACGTAAACCGGCTATTAGTGGAGCGGCTCGGTAAACAGCGGGGCACTTTCTCCGGTCTGCTGCAGCCCGTGCACATCACCTTCGACAACAGCCAATCCGCGACCGATACGATCATGGACATCCGATCGGACGACACGCCTGCCTTCCTCTACGCGTTCGCCAACGCGCTGGCCATGCGGAACGTCTACATTACCAAGGCCCAGTTCGAGAACGTCGGCCCGAAACTTCATGACCGTTTCTACGTCCGCGATCGCTACGGGCAGAAGATCGTCGATCCGGACGAACAGCAGAACCTTCGGATCACCGCGGTGCTGATCAAGCAGTTCACCCACGCGCTCACTTGGGCGCCGGACCCCGCCAAAGCGATCGAGGCCTTCGATCAGTTCCTAGACCTGATCCTTCAAGAAGAGAAGGGCTCCAAACGTCGGAAAGGCCTGGCCTTCGTCAAGGACAAACGGTCCTTCCCGCTGCTTGCCCGCCTGTTGGGCGCCAGTGATTTTCTGTGGGAAGACTTTCTGCGCCGACAACACACCAATCTTCTGCCGATGCTGGAAGCCTATCAGGTTGAGCCCCTGATCAAATCGAAACAGGAATTGAGCAAGATCCTGGGGCGCCGGCTGGCGACTTGCCAGACCGACGAGCAGCGTCGACTCGCGCTGAATGAGTTTAAGGACGAAGAATTGTTCCGGATCGATATGAAGCATCTCCTCGATCCGGCCACAAGTCTCGCCGACTTTTCACTGGCCCTCACCCAGTTGGCCGAAACCATTTTGAGTCGAAGCGTAGTCGACTGCCAGAGGAAACTGGAACGTCTCCACGGCCGGCCAAGGCTCGCCGGTGGCCGTCCTTGTCCCATGACCGTGCTGGGGATGGGGAAATTCGGCGGCCGCGAGCTGGGCTATGCATCCGACATCGAAGTGCTCTTTGTGTACGAAGGTCCAGGACGGACCGACGGTCACCAACCGCTGGACAACAGCGAGTACTTCGAACGGCTGGTCCAGGAACTCTTGCGCTGGATCGAAGCCAAGAGGGAGGGGATTTTCCATCTGGATGTGCGCCTGCGGCCACATGGGAGTAAAGGATCGCTGGCCAACGCACTCGACGAAGTGCGGACCTATTACAGTTCCTCAGGGTTGGCCGCCCCGTTCGAACGACAGGCGCTGATCAAGTTGCGCCACGTGGCCGGAGATGAACACTTGGGCAGGCAGGTCGAAGCGCACCGAGATGCGTACGTGTATAGCGGCGCGCCGTGGGATCTGACCATCGCACTCGACCTGCGACGGCAGCAGGTGAAGGAGATGGTCGAACCGGGACGGATCAACGTCAAGTACAGTCCGGGCGGGTTGATCGACGTGGAGTACGCTGTCCAGTATCTGCAACTGATGTACGGCCATCGACATCCGACGTTGAGAACCACGAACACGATGGAGGCGTTGGCGGCTTTGGTCGAAACAGGATTGGTCTCCCGAGATGACGGCCTGCGCCTGCGCCAGGCCTACCTGTTCTTCAGGACCCTGATTGACGGCCTGAGAATGGTGCGGGGGAATGCAAAGGATTTGGTATTGCCCGAACCGGAGTCTGACGATTTCGTCTTCTTGGCCCGACGGGTCGGATACGCAACCGAAGACTGGCAGACCGGAGCCAGCCATTTACAATCCGACCTCGCCCGCCACATGACCGAAACCCGGGCGTTTTTCGAGCGGCGCTTCGGCTCGCTCTAAGCGCGGACCGTTCGGTCCTCGTCGGCCCCGCCTTCCAACGCCAGCCTAGACAACTCGTCATCGGCCCGTAGCAGATTGGACACCGAGCGTACGCCAACGATCGTGCCGTCCTCCGTCACCGGTACGATGCTCGGTCGATTTCTACGTGCCACCACGTTTTCCTTGCATTTCCTTGTCATAAAACTCGAGCATCTGAGCAATTTCTTCCTTCGTCATGCCCTTCTCAACCCATCGGTGGGTTTCCTGAGCCAGCAGGTCCTTGGCGACCTCCGGAGAGAGTTCACGCACCATCGGCAGGAACTTGGTGTAGAAATGCTTGGCCACTTCGTAGAAGCCTTGCCAATGGACGTAGTCCGGGGCAACCTTGGAAAGCCCGTGCCGAGCACGACGACCTTCGTGGTGCCACAGCTCATAGAACACCCATTCGATCTCCTCATCGAATGGAGTCGGCGTGATCTTGTTCAACTCCTTCAACCGATCCATCGCCGCCTTGGCCGGTTTGCCAAACTTCTCGTTGTACAGCGTGATGCCGCTGTCCATCTGGGTAAAGAAGCGATCGACGATTTCGGGGCTGTGGCATGAGGAACAGACCTGCCTCATGGCCTTGCGCCGTTCCTCGTATCGCTCGAGCCGCGTGGAGACCACCGGTCGCAAGGTCCAACTGATGCGGTCGCCCACATCGTGGGTGGTGTCCTGCGTGAGCGTCGCGCTCATATGGCACGTCGCACAGGTCGGATAGAGATAGTCTCGTCCGGGAATCCACTTCTCCTTGGGATGGCTCAGTTTCATCTTGTCTTTGTTCGCCGCAAAGAGCACCCCGTGTTTGCTTTCGTAGTAGGCCTCGATCTGTGGATGATCCGGCCCCATGTGACAACGGCCGCAGCTTTCCGGCTGTCTCGCCTGGGCAATGGAGAAACTGTGCCGCGCATGGCAGGCGGAACAGGTGCCTTTCGATCCGTCAGGATTCACTCGGCCGATCCCCGAATTGGGCCAGGTGGAAGGATGGAGCTTGCCGTTCTCCATGACCTTGACGACGCTCCCGTGACAGCCGGCGCAGCCAGTCGTCCCCACCTCCGGGCCTTCCACGACGTTCCCAAGAAAATTGTCCAGCGATCCAATGAACTGCGCACCCTTGGCATGGTGGGATCGCGCGAATTCCTGCGCCTCCTTGTCATGGCAACGCATACAGTCTTTCGGCGTGACAAGCGTGGACACAACGGTGCCGTAATGGTCGAAGGCATCAGGCTCGCCTTGTTCCGCCCGGTGACATTCCACACAGCCAACGCCTTTGGGCGCATGCGCACTGACTTTCCAGTCATTAATGCCGCCGACCGACACGTCCTTCGCTAAATGGCAATCAATGCATTTCTTGTTCTCGGCCGAGATGAAGGGCCGCAGGCCGCCGCCCCGCCGCTCTTCCACCTGAACATAGCCGACGCCGGTCAGCGCGAGAAATAACACCAAGCACAGCCCGCCGATCAGATAGCGGGTAAAATTCAGTTTGCCGTTCGATGCAGGTTCGTGATATCGGCTCAGCTCGGCATCCGTCTCGTCCACAGAATCCTCCTTCAAGAGGTACGGGGCACTGGGCCATAGGTGGTCGTCCAGCATCCCCTCATTTCAAACGAACCTCCCGCCTTTCGCCTCGTGCCCCTCGTTTCCGACGTCCCTTTACATCCTTGTATCCAGAATCATCAGTGCCGCGAATGCGACCACGACCAGGGTCCCGACCACTGCATTCACGATCGCCATCGGCCACCCTCGTTTCGACAATTCCCGATCGAGAAACGGATACCCAACGAACACTGCGGCACCCCCCACCATGCTCCAGAGCGCGACAGGTCCAGGCAGCAACGTGATCCACATATACGGCGCCGAGAAATACCACGGCGGAGAAACATCCGAGGCGACCTCCTGGGGATTGGCCGGCTGGCCGAGAGTCGGGGGAAAGATCATGACCAGATCGACGATCAAGACCAGCACTCCAGCGGCGATCGCACCCATCGTCAATGTATGCTCCGGATAGAACGGGTGGGAACCCCGGCTTCCCTCGACATCGGCAAAGCCGACGAGTCGGACCACCAGCACATGACCCAGCACGAGACCTGCCAGCAAAACGGGCAGAAGTTTCGTGTGCAAGTCGTAAAGCCGCAAGAGCGTATTGCCGGACACCTCTTCCCCACCACGCAGCAGATAGAGCAGCGGCGTCCCGACGATCGGCAATGTCCCCAGCATGTTGGTCACGACTGTCATTCCCCAATACGAGACGTTGTCGTACACCAGCGAGTACCCCGTGAATCCCATCGCGAAGGTCACGAACAACACCAGCGCGCCCGTGACCCATTTCAGTTCGCCAGGTGTCCGGTAGGCGCGCGTCAGAAAGACGCGAATTACATGAAAGAGCAAGAACAAGATCATGAGGTCCACCGAGAACTTGTGCAGGCCGCGGACGAACCAACCGAGATAGATCTCATACGTGATCTGCTCGACACTCTCGTAGGCCTTCTCCGGTGAGGGCACATAGTAGAACGTCAGCATCAGACCGGTTGCGACGAGAAGCCCGAACAGGGTGAGCGGAATCGCTCCCAGGGTATACGGCCACCAATCGAGGTGCTGCGGCAAATCTTTCTGGATATAGTCGATCCAGGTCTTGGTTTTGCCGTCTTGCGCGGCCGCCTTGATCTCAATCGGAGACACCATTGCCTTCACTGGTCCATCCTCAACGGTCGGCTAACCGCTTTGACGAATGTTCACGTACAACTGTCCGTTGTGTTCCACCACCTGATATCGCTCCAGCGGGCGAGGCGGCGGGCCGGCAATGTTCCGGCCGGTCCTATCGAATACGCCCTGGTGGCACGGACAGACGAACTGCCCACGCTCCTTGTTCCAGGAAACCAAACAACCGAGATCGGTGCAGCGCCGGGAAAAGGCCGTGACGCCTTCCTCTGTCTTGAGCACCATGATCTTCTGGTCGCCGAGCGTCACCGGGACCGCTTCACCCATCGGCAGGCGGGCTGCAGTTCCGATCAGCACCGCCCCGTACCGTTTTGACTTTTGACTCGGCACCAGGAACTGCACAAACCGCAGAGCCAGCGCCCCGATCCCGAACAGCGCCCCGAAGGCCATAACGGCCTGACTCAAAAACCGCCGTCGCCCGATGTCGTCGTGGATCACTGCCATACGGCACCCCTGGAGCGTGACGCGTAAACGGTGCGCGTGAAACCGTGCATCACGCAGTATGTATCACGCATCAGGAATAGGCTTTCTCTCCCTGCTGCGCAAGATCGAGCCCCAAAATCTCGGCTTCTTGATCGACACGCGGCGATATCAGCCGCTGCAGAACCTTGATCAAGAGCACCGTCATCGCGCCGGCGTAGACCCAGGTTACGGCGGCGGCGACCACCTGGGCAAAGAACTGATAGGGATAACCATAAAACAGCCCGTCGCTTCCATCGGGATTGACGGCCGTAGAGGCAAACAACCCGGTGGAGACCATCCCCCATGTCCCGCCGACGCCGTGCATGCCGAAGACATCCAGCGAATCGTCGTACCCCAGGATTGGCTTCACAAAGTTCACGGCCATATAACAGAAGCCTCCGGCCCCGATCCCAATCACCATCGCCGAGAGCGGGCTGACATAGCCGGCCGCTGGCGCGATCGCCACCAACCCGGCCACGGCTCCGCTGACCGTGCCCAACACGGTGGGCTTGTCCCGTTGCAGCCACTCCGCAGCCGTCCAGGCCAACGCAGCGGAGGCCGCCGCCAAGTGAATCGCCACGAACGCACCGGTCACCGCGGTTATCGTCACCACACCCGGCTTGGCTGCGAAGCCGCACCATCCCACCCAGAGAAAGCCCGCGCCACAGACCGACAGCGGAAGATCATGCGGCATCATGTCCGTTCGCCCGAATCCTTTCCTCGGACCGATCAGGACGGCGGCTACCAATGCCGCCACCCCGGCACTGATGTGGATGACCGCCCCTCCAGCGAAGTCCAGGCTGCCCAGATTTGCCAGCCATCCGCCCCCCCAGAGCCAGTACGCCAGTGGCCCGTAAACCAGCGCCATCCAGAAAACCGAGAACAGTAGAAAAAACGGCAACCGGACCCGTTCCACCACTGCACCCGCCACCAGTGCCAGCGCCAGCGCCCCGGCCTCTGCGAAAAAGATCGACGGCAACGATCCAGCCTTCCACTCCGTATCGGTCACCCCACCGACGACACGGCTCCCATCCAATCCGAGATCGGCACACAGCCAGCCGATCGACGCCATCCCAAGCGCGAGCAGGGGAAGCGCCATAGTGTTGAGCACGTTCTTTTTCCGCACCATCCCGCCGTAAAACAGCGCCACGCCCGGAATGGTCAGGAAGGTGAACGTCCCCGCGACGAGTAGCCAAAGAACCTGATCGGAGCGGGTCATCAGGCAATTAGCAGAATGAGCGCGACACGATAGTCGCACCGCCGGACCGGCTGAAACGCGATCGCTCCGGCTCGGCCCAGCCGGTCGACCGTCAAAAACACCTGTCCCCAACTGGCGTCAGTCAAGCAATGGGCGCTCTCCTCCGGTACCTGCGGGCCTTGCGTGAGCTTGACCTCGAGGAGTCGCTCTTCGGTAGACGGCGCTTGCACAAACTCATAGGCCGATGCGCTCACGATAACTCCCTTGCTGAACTCTCAGCAACTTTGGTGCCAGGACGCTTCGCTGGAAAATCCCCCATGAATACTGCCCATCGTGTTGAACAAAGATAATCAGCACGACAATTTTGTCGGGAAACAGACAAAATGGACGGACGAAGGTAGAGCGACAGCTCACCCGGCCCCCAGTCGCATCCCTCGACGAGATGCGGTCTCAGGCAAGAGAGAGACGGATCAATAAGTCCACATTGGCTGGTTACACGCAAGGTAGGACGCCACGAATTCGCTGAGGCGCGCCTCGGCTTCGGGAGCGATCCTGACGATTTGCAGTCCGAATTCAAGACCGTTCATCCACCGAACGGCTGTTCGTTCCACGTCCAGAGGTTTCGGATCGTTTGGAAGAAACACACGCAGGGTAAGGGTCATCCCAAAGTCGATTGGATGGTTGCCCTCGATGCGATAGCCGTTGAGAGAGAGATCGGATACAGTTCCGATGCCCCTGACATCTCCAGCCAAGTAAGACACAAAGCATCGGACAGGAATACGGCGGTACAGCCGCCTCCTTGGGAAGTTGCCCGTATTGCCGTGCTCTTTCTCCGGCCTGGGGGTCAGGGTCATGGCCCCTCTTTCGGTCAACGCCACACGCTTCTATCCGGTTGGTCGTGCACCAGGACAAGTGGATATCGTGGCATGGCGGTTGTACGAGGCCGATCGGCATTGCGACCATGTAAACACAGGTCCCAGCCATCACAACCAACGCTGCAAACGGTGAACATCGTCATGCTCTCCTTTATCGGTCGAACAGTCACCATTTCCACCCGTCATCAAAAAGCATAAAAGGAATCGCAGGAAAACGGTATTCCCCGAAAAATCTACCGCCAAGGAGGGATATATTCCCCAACGCTCTTCCGTCCCGCTGCGAGGATGCTCGGATTACTGAAGCCAATCCCGCTGGTTACGAACCAGAACCGTGGAAGGCAGCAGAAGCTTTTTGACAGGGGACCAGCGCTTAGGCGATAGCCTCCGAAGGAGGGAGAGCCGGTTCTGCGTATCACGCGGAACTGCCTTGGATCGTCAACGGGCTTCGGGAAGTGTGGCATGAACCGGACGGCGCACTCCCCAAGCGGTGTCGATGTTGGATTCCGGGATAGGATAAACTTGAGCGCCCACCCCGCCGTTTTCTTCTTCGCCGACCCGGCACGGTTTTGAACAGACTCTGGACGCGGCGGCGAATTGCCGCCTTCTTCCCAGGGCCTCGACGTCGGTGACACACGGAAAGTACAGCTTTGAAGACAACTGGCCCACCAAGGGCGACAAGCGGGATAACGTGGCCGTCTTACTCTTACGAATATGCTCGCTCGTTATGCTGGCTGATATCCAAGCCGATCGACTCTTCTTCAGGCGTCACCCGGAGCCCAACCGCACGCTGCACCACCTTTAGAATCGCGAACGTTCCGACACAGGAGAACGCCGTGACCGTGAGCGCAGCCAGCGCTTGCACGCCAAAGAAACCAGGGTTTCCGAAGAAGAGACCGTCAGCCCCGCCGGGGTTGACCGTCTTGGAAGCAAACAGGCCCGTGGCCAAGATGCCGAAGATTCCGCCGACGCCGTGGATGCCGACGACATCCAGCGAATCGTCGTAGCCGAACTTCCCTTTCCAGATGATTCCAAGATAACTCAGGGCGCCGGCCGCCAACCCGATTGCCAGCGCGGAGAACGGCCCCACATACCCGGCTCCCGGTGTAATGGTTGCAAGGCCGGCGACCGCACCGCTGGCGATCCCCAAGACCGTCGGCGTGCCCCGGTGGCTCCACTCAATCAACACCCAGGCCAACGCTCCGGCGGCGGCCGCTGTGTGCGTGGCGACAAACGCCGTCACCGCAGTCTGATTTGCTCCCAGGGCGCTACCCGCATTGAACCCGAACCAGCCGAACCAGAGCAAGCCAGTTCCCAACAACGTCATCGGGAGATTGTGTGGTGCCATGTACTCGGTTCCGTAACCGTGACGCGCACCCAACACCAGCGCGCAGACCAGGGCGCTGACACCGGAGCTGATATGCACGACCGCGCCTCCGGCGAAATCTAGCGCCCCCAGCTTCCCCAGCCACCCTCCACCCCACAGCCAATGTGCGACCGGCGCGTATACAAACAAGGACCAGAGCGCCGCGAACAGCATGAGCGCGCCGAATTTCATCCGTTCGGCGAAGGCGCCCGTAATCAAGGCCGGTGTGATCGCCGCGAACATGAGTTGAAACACCATGAAAGCCTGATGGGGAACCGTAGGACCATAGGTTGCATTCGGTGCCAGCCCCACCCCGTCCAGCGCGACCCAATCGAGCCCGCCGATGATGCCCCACGTATCGGGGCCGAAAGCCAGGCTGTATCCGATCAGCACCCACAACACCGTGACCAGACACAGAATAGCAAAGCTCTGCATGATGGTCCCGAGCACGTTCTTGCTCCGGACCAGGCCGCCGTAGAATAGCGCCAGGCCGGGCACGATCATCGCCAGCACCAAAGCCGACGAGAGCAACACCCAAGCCGTGTCTGCAGCGCTGATTGCGGTCGAGCCGGCCGCAACCGGTTCATCCTGCGCCCAGGTCGCTTCTCCGGCGATCAACGACACCGCCCACAGACACACCACCACCATCCGTATGGTCTTCCACATGATGCTGTCCTGCTCCTTTCAGGCTTCAAGACCCCCGCCAGGCGAGACCAGCGGAGCGTTTCCCCTTGAGTGCATCCGATCAAAATGTCTTATACTCCAGCCACTTGCCGTTCAGCGTAATCTTGCAGCGGGTCTCCCCTTGGTTGCCGGTCACTTTCTCCATGTCGATCGTAAAATCAATGGCGCTCATAATTCCGTCACCAAACAGCTCGTTGGCCATCTCGCGTAGCGCGTCGCCGTAGACCCCGACGATCTCCAGCAGCCGGTACTTGAACGGATCAGCCGTGTTCGGAAAATCCGTCCGCACCGGAAACCGGCTCAGCGCTTCCGTCGTCTCCTTGTCCAACTCCAATAACTTGCCGACTTTTTGGGCTTCGTCCGGAGTCAACCGGTGATTACCATTCAAGGCAGCCGCGACGAACAGTGGGCTTTTGCCGACGGTCTTCGCCACTTCGGCGATCGTCACCTTCTTTTCCAGCCGTCTGGCCTTGATGATATCCCATGGTTTCTTCGCTTCCATGTGTCCCCTCCTTCCGTGAATGGCCGTCCGCCAACCGTGAATCCGCGCCACACAAGTGAATCCTCTTCGAAGTTCACCACCAGCGGTTCCTCGCCACCCGGTCCGCAGGACTTTCCTCCCCGCCATCCGGTCCGCGCGAGGCATGGCGAACCAGGAAATGAATGAGGTGATTTCTGATCCTGTAATAATGCGGATGCTCGATGATGGTAGCCCGTGCGCGAGGACGGGGAATGGTCACCTCGACAATCTTGGCGATCCGCGAGCCGGACCGTTGGTCATCAGCATGATTCGGTCCGACAGCAGGATGACCTCGTCTACGTCGTGCGTCACTATGAACACCGCATTCTGAGTGGCATTTCACATTTGGATCAACGCTTCCTGGATCACTCCTCGGGTCAACGCGTCGATCTGCGCACAGGGCTCATCTAGCAACAGCGCCTTCGGTTCAAAGGAAAAAGCCCTGGCCAATCCTACACGCGGTTTCATGCCCCGGACAGCGCCACAGGCTTCTTGCGCTCGGCCCCCATGAGCCCGACCAGCTCGATATCCTTGCGTACATGGGCAGCTACCCGTTCCCGAGTCCACTCCGGATAAGCGGACCGCATGGCCAGCGCGATGTTCTCGAACACCGTCATCCTCGGCATCAACGCGAAGCTCTGAAAGACCACCATCCGGTCGAGTCCTGGTCCGGAGAGTTCTTTTCCATTCAGAATCGCACCGCCCTCGGTCATCGGCTCCAGGCCGGCGACAATGTTCAGTAGGGTGCTTTTGCCGTACCCGGAATGGCCGATCACGGTGACGAACTCACCTTTCTCAACCCGAATCGTGACATCCTTGAAGATGCACACCTGACCGGTCCCCGATGGGCTGGGAAAGTATTTGCTCACGTGATCGACTTCCAGAGATGCCATGGGAGTTTTCCTGAGAGCCAGTCGCGGATCGCCGACAGCTTTACCCTACTCCTGATACGTCACCGATCCCGCCGCTTGTTGAAGCCCGAATCCAGGATGACACCGACGACGCCGACCACCAAAATAGCGAAGAGGACGCCGGCGATATCCAAAGTTGTTCCATTCGAAACAGGTCAAATAGCCGACGCCCAACTCGCCCAACAGCATCTCGGCCGGCACCACGGCCACCAATGCGCTCCCGAACGAGGTGCGAAGTCCGTTCACGATCGTCGGTGCCACACCGGGCAAGATGACCTTAAACAGCCGCTTGAACCACGAAAGTGCAGAATCGCCGCCACATGGAGGTACTCTTTTTTAAGCGAGCTCACGCCAAAGGCAGTGGTCGCCAGAGTCGGCCACAGGGACGCCATGAAGACCACGAGTACCGCGGTCCATTTCGGGTCCTTGACCGTGTAGAGCAACAACGGCATCCAGGCCAGCGGCGCGATCGGCTTAAGAATCTGGATATACGGATTGATCGCCCGGAACAGCATGCGGTTGAGTCCCAACACGACGCCAAGAACGATCACCACGACCGACGCGGCGAGAAACCCACCGGCGAACCGGGAAACCGTATAGATCACGAGATAGCCGATGCCGTGATCGTTGGTCCCTTGCTTCACAAAGGCTTCGGCCAACTCATTGCGCGCCTTCGCCAGAACCATCAGGGGGCCTGGTATGCCTTTTACCTTCTCTTAGTCCGGATTCCAGGTGTAGGTTCCGTCCTCCAACCTGACGATGTCCCCGTTGCACTCCATCAATTGAAGCTGCCCCTCGGTCAACCCTCACGGATCAAACGAGGGCTGCAGCGTGAACAAATGCCACACCAGCAGAAGCACAACCAGCAGAAACCCTGAAATCACCCAAGGCTTACCCTTGTTCACCACCGCTTCACCCCTCTCCGACTTTCTCGTTTTCCGCGGACGCTCTCCCATTGATCCTTAAGCGGTCTCGCCCGCCACCCTCAGGCCATGCCGTGAATTTTGAAGCTCTTTAGATAGGCTTCTGGCTGATCGGGATCGAAAACGCGTTCCATGATCGTGTGTTTCATCATGGCCATTTGGTACGTCGGATAACCCAATTTCTTCGAGATCTTGTCGCACCCCGAGGCCAGGTACACTTGTTCGGCGACCGCCTTGTAGTTAACCTCGCCTTTGAGATGGCCCCACCGTTTCATCTGTGTCACAATCCAGATCGCCATCGACTGCCATGGGTAGGGATCGAAGTCGATGCGGTCCGGACGGCTCTGAATCTTGCCCAACCCGTCGGCGTAGGTGCCGGTCAACACCTGCTCCAGCACGGTGACGGACTGGTTGAGATAATTCGCGGGGGCAATCGCCGCCGCAATTTCTTTGCGGTGCATCGGGTTGGAGGTGTAATGGGTTGCGTCGACAATAGCTCGCCATAGGGTAAGAAACGTGTTGGGGTAGGCGGAAGCAAACGCCTTTGTCACCGTGAAGGCGCAGCACGGATGCCGATCCCAGATCTCTTTGGACAGCTTGTAAAGGAATCCGACGTTTTCGTAGACCGCGCGCTGGTTGAAAGGGTCTGGCCCGAGGTCCCCGTCCCTATTGCCTGTCTTCAGGTTGGCAACCATTTCCGGAGGCGGTACCACACGGATCTGCACGTCCTTGTCTGGATGGATGCCCCCTTCCACCAAGAAAGAGCGGAGCAGGTAATTGCGCATGGAGTAGTCAAACGGGACACAAAACCGGAACCCTTTCATGTCCGCCGCAGTCTTCACGTTCTTGTGCTCGATGTGCAGCGTGATCGCGTGTCCGTTGATGTTTCCCACCGCCGGCATGTAGATCGGTGTAGCCATCGAGCCGACCCCCAGGGTGATGGCCAGCGGCATGGGCGCCAACATATGCGCCGCATCGACCTCCTGGTTGACAGCCCCATCGCGGATCATAGCCCATCCGGCCGCGTGCTTTACCGAGGCATTCAGCCCGTGCTTTTTATAAAACCCCAGCGGCTCGGCCATGATGATGGGCGTGCCACAGGTGATTGGGATGAAGCCAATGCTCCCATCCTTTTTCCCGGCTTGCCCGGCGGATCGTCCGCGAAGGTTTTGAGTTCGGCCAGTGGGAACCCCCTCTGCAACCAGTGCGGTGAGCGCAGCGCTCCCCATGGCGGCCAGGAACTGCCGCCTGGATGGCTCAGCCGCGCGTAATACGGCTGCGACCACCGACTCTTCGATTGCTCAGGCGACAATGACGGCCTCATCGACTCCTCCGTCCCGTACCGGTCTGTTTTCTCCCGATCATCCGACCCCGGTCATTCCGCCGCCGGTTTCATGGCCCACGGATCCCGTACTTCCTCATTCTGTACGCGACCTGCCGTGGTGTAAGTCCCAACACCCGTGCAGCCCTCGCCTGGACCCACCCAGTTCGCTCTAACGCCTCCAGCAGCCTTTGGCGCTCGATCTCCTGCAAACTCTCTCCCAGCGAAAGCCGCTCTTTGCCTGCCGGAGTCCCGCTGCTGCGCTCCTCGCACGCTACGTGTCGCATGTCTGCGAAATAACCTCGCAGCGACGGCGGCACGGTGTCGATAGTCATCCGGTCGCGCTCTGCCATCACAACCAGCCGTTCCACGCAGTTCTGGAGCTCACGGACATTGCCCGGCCAGTGATAGCTGGACATCAAGGCCAGAAGATCATCCCCCAGAGACACCTGCCGCCGGTTCTCGCGGTTGAAGCGGGCCAGAAAGTGATGGATCAGCAACGGCACGTCTCCGGTGCGTTCGCGCAGGGGCGGTAGCGTGATCGGGACGACGTTCAACCGATAATACAGGTCCTCTCGGAACGTACCGCTCCGCACCATGGCCTCCAGATCCCGGTGCGTCGCAGCAATGACCCGCACATCCACTGAGATCGACCGATTGCCGCCGACCCGTTCGAAACAGCGCTCTTGCAACACTCGCAACAGCTTCACCTGCGTCGTCGGCGGGATGTCGCCAATCTCGTCCAAGAACAGGGTCCCCCCGTCTGCCTGCTCGAAGCGTCCTTTGCGCGTCTCGACCGCGCCCGTGAAAGCACCCCGCTCATGGCCGAACAACTCGCTTTCCAACAGCGTCTCGGTCAACGCCGCGCAGTGAAGGCGGATGAACGGACCACCGGCCCGAGGCCCTTCTGCGTGGATGGCCTTCGCCACCAACTCTTTGCCGGTTCCGCTCTCACCGCGCAGCAGCACGGTCGCCTGGCTGTGACTCACCCGCCTGATCGCTTGGTAGACTTCCAGCATGGCTGGACTCTCTCCGACGAGGCTGGCGAAGCCTGATGCATGGGTCAACAGCAATTCGCCGGATTCGTCTTCGGGAAACATCTTCGCGCGAAGCCGTCGCAGACGGTCCCGCGTCAACTCGAGCGCCTGTGCCAGTTTCTGCTGGAGCACGCCTGCACCGGCCAGCACCGCTTCGATTGCCTCGAGCGCGGCCACCTCTTCTTGCAAGCGTTCTTTCTCGGTCAGATCCGTCACACTCACCACGTGTCCACCAGTGCGATTCCATCGGCCAAGTTTGATCGACAAAAAAGGCGCCACACCTTCCATCGCGATCGATGCGGCACATCCCCCGCGATGGCGCTGGCGCCTTTGCCATTGCGCCGGTCTTGTTACGCGCGACCGGCCACCGCCCGACGCCGTTGTCGGGCTTCACCCATTGTGCAAGTAGCGAACAGCCGACAGCCTTTCAGTCCCACGCTCCTTTGTGTCGCTTTCTGCTATCCGTTAGCTGTTCGCCAGATCCCGTTCGTGTATCGCTTACACGTCGTAATACAGGAAATATTCGTACGGATGGGGACGCAGGCGAAGTTGGTCGACTTCCTTGCTCCGCTTATAATTGATCCAGGTTTCGATGAAATCCTCGCTGAACACGCCCCCCTTCAGTAGAAACTGGTGATCGCGCTCCAGGCTGGTGAGCGCCTCGTCCAAACTGCCCGGCATGGTCGGAATCTTCGCTGCCTCCTTGGGTTCCAAATCATAAAGGTCCTTGTCTGCCGGCTCGCCCGGGTTGATCTTGTTCTCGATCCCGTCCAGTCCCGCCATCAACATGGCCGCGAACGCGAGATAGGGATTGCAGGACGGGTCTGGGAACCGCACTTCGATTCGCTTGGCCTTGGGGCTTGGCGAATACATCGGAATACGAATACCCGCCGACCGGTTGCGGCTCGAATAGGCCAGCAGCACCGGCGCCTCAAAGCCAGGCGTGAGCCGCTTGTAGGAATTCGTCGTTGGATTGGTGAACGCAGCGAGCGCCTTCGCGTGCTTCAAAATGCCACCGATGTAATACAGGCACGTCTGGGAAATGCCGGCGTACTCTTTGCCCGCAAACAGCGGCTTGCCGTCCTTCCAGATACTCTGGTGCGTATGCATGCCAGACCCGTTGTCGCCAAAGATGGGTTTCGGCATGAAGGTCACCGTTTTGTTGTGGCGTCGCGCCACGTTTTTCACGATGTATTTGTACATCATCATTTTATCGGCCATGTTGACTAGCGTATCGAAACGGATGTCGATTTCCGCCTGGCCTGCCGTGGCGACTTCATGGTGATGCTTTTCCACCAGCATGCCAACTTTTTGCATCTCCAAGACCATTTCGCTGCGGATATCCTGGTGCGTGTCGGTCGGTGCCACGGGGAAATAGCCTTCCTTATGCCTGGGCTTCGAGCCGAGGTTGACGCCTTCCTTGCCTGCATTCCAGATCCCTTCCTCGGAATCGATGAAATAGTACCCGCTGTGACTGTTCTGATCGTAGCGGGCGTGATCGAAGATGAAGAACTCAGCTTCCGGCCCCCAGTACGAGGTGTCGCCAATCTTCGTGCTCTGCAAATATTTCTCCGCCTTCTGCGCGATGAACCGCGGATCGCGGTCGTAATTCTCGCGCGTGATCGGATCGACCACGTTGCAGACAAGGCTTAAGGTTGGCACGGCGGTAAACGGGTCCAGACAGGCCGTGGCCGGGTCGGGGATCGCCAACATGTCGCTGTTCTGGATCGCCTTCCAGCCACGGATCGACGACCCATCAAATCCCGATCCATCCTTGAAGAGACCTTCGTTCAGCTCCTCGACCGGGATCGAAAAGTGCTGCCACGTCCCCAACAGGTCGCAGAACTTGAGATCCACCACCAGCACTTTATGTTTCTTCGCCAATTCCAAAACCTCTCGCACGTTCATACCCTTTCCTCCTTCGTTGAGAAGGCTCTGCCGAACCACATCGGCGCAGCCACGGCCGGTACTTATGCGACCTTCTTGTTGAGGAACGCTTCGATCTCTGCCTCCACTGTAGCGCGGATGGTCTCTAAACGGGCATGGTCCTCGATCTTCCGGCCTTGCAGATCTGTCACGTAAAACACGTCGGCGACCTGATCGAGCCGCGTGGAGATACGGGCCGCGTGCACCGACAGGTTGAGCCGGAAGATCGCGTTGGTGATGACGTACAGCAGGCCCTGACGGTCATCTGCAAACACATCGATAATCGTGAACCGGTCGGACGTCTCATTGTCCAGCCGTACTTCGGTCGGCTGCCGGTTCGACGGAAACGGTCGGCTTGCCGAGATCCTGGCGCTGCTCTGCATCAACTCGTCGATCCGCACTTCGCCCTTCAACGCGGCGACGATGGTGCGGCTGATCGCTTGCAGCCGATCCGGCGGTGGCGCACCGTTGTAATCCGGATCGGCCGTCTGGAACGTGTCGACGACGACGCCGTCGTGACGGGTGAGAATCTGCGCATCAAGAATTTGCAGCCCGCTGGCCGCCATAACGCCGGCGATCTTGGAAAAAATCCCGGGGATCAGGTCGTTGAACGTCACCACCGCGTACTCGCAGGTGCCCAGCGACGGATTGAACTCCGCCTCTACTAACACCTGACCGTCCTTGAGCCGGCTGATCGCTGCGAGATGGGCCGCAATGCGATTCGGTGGCGTGCTGTAAACATACCGAAGGGGAAATTGTCGCAGTTGCGCTTCGATCCAGTCGGAAGCCGCAGCGTTCAGCCCCACGAGCGAGGCCTGTTGCGCCACCTCGCTCACTATCCGCTTCCACCGCTCCGGCCCGTCTGCCGTCCCCCGTTCACCCGATACTTCCGGCATCGTCCGCAGATAGAGTTCGATCAACAGCGATTCCTTCCACTTTGTCAACATGCCGGGGCCCACCGCGGCAATATCGGCCGCCGTGAGAATCAGCATCTTCCGCAGCACTTCGGGCGTCCCTACTTCGCGGGCGAACGGCAGCAGCACCTTCTCGTCATAGGAATCGCGCCGGAACGCCGTGTGGGCCATGAGCAGATGCCGGTGTACCAAGAAAACTAGCGTGCGTGTCTCCTGCTCGTCGAACCCGAGCAACGCTGCCGCATCCTCTGCGATCGTTCTTCCTACTTCACAGTGGTCTTCCTCGCGGCCCTTGCCCAAATCGTGAAGCAACACGGCCAGGTGCAGGATGTCCTTGCGCTTAATCTGCCGATAGACATCGCCCAACACTCCCTGATCCTGCTCTAGCGCTTCGGCCTTTGCCACGGCCAACAGACTGTGCTCGTCAACCGTGTACTTGTGATACTGGTTGAACTGCATCAGACCACGCACCGTTGCGAAGGCAGGGATCAGCTTCTCCAGCAGAGACGCGCGGTGCATGGCCTGGAGCGTCTGCGCCGCCCCGGGACCGGACAGAATGCGCGCAAAGCTCTGGCTGACGTCAGGCGTGCGAAACGCTTCGCCCGGCAGGTGCTCGGCGTGGCGGTGGATATCCTCCAGCAAAGGCGGGTCGATCGCCAGCCGCCTTTCCCGAGCCAGGTCAAACAGCCGCAACAGCCTCGAGGGACTGTTCAGCACACGGGTCCGCCGGTCAGCCCTGACACCGAGCAAGGTGCCAATCACAACGAAATCTTCCTCCAGGCGGGGGGCCGGCAGGATCCGGACCAGCCGTTGCCGGAACGGCACGCTGCGACAGCGGTCCACAAACCGCATGCACCGCTCGTGCAACCCCATCGTGTGGCGGTAGTACTGTTGCATGAACTGTTCGACGGCCAGGAGGTTCGGCTTGTCACGGAATCCGAACTTTTCGGCCAACCAGACCTGTTCATCGAACGTCAGAATCTCCTGCGCCATGCCGGCCCGAAAATGCATGAAGGCCCGCACGCGCCAAAGAAATTCACGGGCGTCGCACAATGCCGCGTAATCCTCCCTGGAGATCAGGCCGCGGTCGGACAGTTCGCGGATGGTCGGCGCATGAAAGCGGGCCATCCCTGCCCATTGCAGCATGTGCAAGTCCCGCAACCCGCCTTTGCTTTTCTTGACGTTGGGCTCCAGCAGATACACCGTTTCGCCAAACTTCTCGTACTCGCGCCACCGCTCGGCGAGCTTGCGTTCCAGATAGGCATCCGCGCCTTTCGACACCACTTTGCGGAAATACTTCCCGTGGAATTCTTGAAACAGCTCAGGGCTGCCAGCCAGGAAACGTGCTTCCATCAGGGCGGTCCGGATCGTCAAATCCGTTGCGGCCAGCTCAATGCAGTCCTGGATCGTCCGCACACTGTGGCCCACTTGCAAACCGACATCCCAAAGCGGGTGCAGCACACGGCGGACTAATTCCGGCACCATACGATCCGCTTCTGGCCGAAACAGAAACATGAGATCGATGTCCGAATGGGGCGCCAGCTCCCGGCGGCCGTACCCGCCCAGTGCAACTAGACAGCAATGTTGGGAGCCGGTCAGGATGAAGTCCTCTCCGCCCTTGCGCACCGCATTCCGGTACCGTCCGGCAATGAGGCCGTCCACTAAGTCCGTGTACGCGGCCATGATTTCCGCACCGGAGGCACCGTCCATCAACCGTTGGGCGATGGCGCGTCGCTGCTCGGCCAGCAAGGACCCCACCACGTCACTGTCCGCTTCGTGCAGCAGCGCTGTCTTGTTGTCCTGTACAAGGCTCACAATGCGCTTTCCCCCGTTTCGCCCGTCCTGATGCGAACTGCGGCACTTAGGTCTCGCACGAAGATTTTGCCGTCGCCAATACTGCCAGTTTTGGCCGTCCTGGCGATCGTCTCAATCACGCGAGGAACCTGACTGTCTGGCACGGCAACCTCGATCTTCACCTTAGGCACGAACTCGATCGTGTACTCCGTGCCGCGGTACGTCTCCTTGTGACCTTTCTGCCGACCAAATCCCTTAACCTCGGTCACGGTCATCCCCTGAATGCCAATCTCGAGGAGCGCGTCCTTTACGTCATCCAATTTGAACGGCTTGATGATCGCTTCGACCAGTTTCATGGCTCCTCCGGAAGCTGCCAGTTTCGGCAATCTGGTTACTAATCTTTCGCGGCCAATGGCTAACGGCTGATATTTGTCTACTATTAGGAATACGCCCGTTCATTGTGCTGACTGAGGTCCAGCCCGAGCACCTCATCCTCTGGAGTCACGCGCAGCGAAATCACAAAACTGAGGACTTTGAGAATGATATACGTGCCGACGAACGAAAACACCCCTACTGCCCCTGCGGCAAGTGCCTGGACTCCGAATTGAGCTGGATTTCCGAAGAAGAGGCCGTCGGCACCAGCGGCGTTGACCGCCTTCGATGCGAACAGCCCCGTCGCAAGAATCCCGGTCACCCCGCCCACTCCGTGAATGCCCACCACATCCAGCGCGTCATCATAGCCAAATTTGCCCTTCCAAACAACGGCGAAATAGCACAACAAACCGGCAACCACTCCAATGACAAGTGCCGCAAGCGGCCCGACAAAGCCGGCTCCGGGTGTCACAGTCGCCAGTCCGGCCACCGCGCCGCTCGCCACTCCCAGAACCGTCGGCCGTCCCCGGTGGACCCATTCGACCAGCATCCACGTCAGCGCGGCCGTCGCCGCCGCGGTATGCGTGGCAATGAACGCGCTGGCCGCCAGTCCGTTCGCGCCAAGCGCACTGCCCGCGTTGAACCCGAACCAGCCGAACCACAGGAGCCCCGTCCCGAGGAGCACCATCGGAAGGTTGTGGGGAGCCATATAATCGGTGCCGTACCCTCTACGGTGTCCGAGCACCAGCGCGCAGGCGAGCGCGCTGATGCCAGAGCTGATATGGACCACCGCGCCGCCCGCGAAATCCAGCGCACCCATCTTCCCCAGCCACCCGCCTCCCCACAGCCAATGGGCGATCGGGCAATAGATGAACACAAGCCAGAGCACGCTAAACGGGAGCAGGGCCGCAAAACGCATACGTTCTGCAAAGGCTCCAGTGATGAGCGCCGGCGTGATCGCCGCAAACATCAACTGGAACGCCATGAATGCCTGATGGGGCACGGTCGGCCCGTACGTGGGGTGCGGATCCGTGCCCACGCCGGACAAGGCGAACCATTCCAGTCCTCCGATGAGTCCGCCTTTGTCAGGTCCGAACGCCAGGCTGTACCCGAACAGAATCCAGATCACGCTCACGAGACACAGGATGACAAAACTGTGCATGATGGTGCCAAGTACGTTTTTGCTGCGGACGAGCCCTCCGTAAAACAGGGCCAGCCCAGGAACCACCATGGCCAACACGAGCGCCGACGAGATCAATACCCAGGCCGTGTCCCCTGTATTGATGTTGGGACCGGCGGGCGCCTGCGCCCAGGCCGGGACAACCGCCATCAGCACCGCCATGCCCACGACACCAAAGAGAAGCCCTCTCGTCAGTCTTCGTCCTCTCGGCACGATCGCCTCCTTCCATGCGCGACCACCTTCGGCGCACACGGTTCGACTGCGAGCAGCAGCGGGTCTGCCCGCTCGCTGCTCGCGGCCGCAACTGGCCTTCACCTAGAACGTCTTCGTAAATTTGATCTTGTAGAAATCCTCGTTGTCGGTCAGATCCTTGCCGGTCGTAAACCGCAGGGCCATACTGCCCGGCAGCTTTATCTCTACATACGGACCAATCCACCGGTAGTAATCCTGTTGCGCCCCCGGCGCACTGCTGTCCCGCGTGGTCAGCAAGTGCTCATAATGGGCGCCGATCGAGATCATGCTGTTGATGCGATAGCCGGCATTGGCCCAATAGTGCAGAAAGTCCCAAGTGCCGCGATTGCCGGATCCACAAGCGCCAATCTCTTGGGCACACTGCATGGAATTCGGCGTGCCGCCGGTCGCCCCGCCTTGCCCGCCTTCGTTCCGGCCAGCCTTGTAATATCCCAGGTAGAACTCGCCCTCGAAGCGCGAATCCAAATAGTTGATCGTGATACTGGGCACGAAGCCGTCGAAGGCCGTGGACCGCTCGGCCCTGCTGCCGCCACCTTTGGGGAAGGCCCCGCCCCGCGAAGACAGCAACTGGCCGTGCACCGTGCCGATCATGGGTGTGATGGACAGACGCTTGTCGAAAAACGTCATGTTCAGCCCAATGTCCAGCTCAAGCCAGGGATTCGCATCGTGCACTCCCAGCCCCTGGATATCTGTCCAGTAGGTGGTGCTGAACGCAAAGGCCGTGTCCTTGGTCAACCCATAGGTGCCGTAGACGGACGGGTTGAACCCGAAGAAGGTGTCCGCCTGCAAGGCCATCGTGACCGACGTCGGATGCTTGGTGGTGTCCATCAGATCGTCTTCCGCCGCTGCCGCTTGGCCCGACACCACGACCATACCCAGCAGCAACGCCACAATCAGGAATCCCCGCACACGGAACCAGTTCTCCATCGTTCGGTCCTCCTTTTTTCGGCGGCCATAGCCGCACGGTTCTCCGCTGCCCACTGCGTGACGGCTCCACCTGCCCAACACGGGCTGCGAGCAAAAAAAAACGCCCTCCGCCCGCAACGGGCTGGAGGACGTCGTTGTCCTTCGCGCATAGTTCCTGGAACACCGTTGTTCCAGGAAATTGGCGGGTGCTTATAGCATCACGCCCATAACAGTGTCAAGAGCTCTCTTGGGGGGGATACGCGTCTTTCCCCATACTGTCCCAGCCGATCACCGTGATACACTACCCACCGTCATGCGATGGCACGCCCGTTTTACGCGAACGCCCATGCGTCCCCACCGCCATAGACACGACCAGTGGCGCTCCTTCCTCCTCGCAATCGCCTGCGTGCTCCAGATGGCTTGCACGCTAGCGTGGGAGCAAACCTTGATCGGCGAAAGTCCGATGGGAACGGTCTATCTTGAACGGTTGCCCTCGCGCGGGGCCACCGCCAAATTCAGTGGCCCGATCGGAGCCTTTCAGGCTACCCATCCCATCGCACTCCCACCGGATCTTCTTGCCCGGGCCCTCGTGGGATTACGGATCGGTCCGGACCAGTCGGCTGCGCACGAACCACGTCCGCTTCCGACCCCTCTTTTCACGGATGAGGAGACCGCCTTTCTGGCCCCCTTGATCGCCGCTGCCCTGTCCCGGGCGGCCCCGGATCAGCGGGTCCGATTTTCGGTCTCTTCCGGGAACGGAAGGCTGGTGCAGGGCACCGTGTTTGCGGACCGCGCTCTCCTCCACGTCACCCTCTCCCGTTACGAGCCCAGGAATGCCGAGCCGCCCGTCGTACTGGACAGCATGGAGCTGTCATCCATCCACCGTTCCGCTCAACACCGCCACAGCGTGCCTCAGTCCTGGATGCTCCAGGAAACCGGGCTGCCTTCTATCAGCCTCGACTATCAGGCCTTGAAGAACCTGTCCGAATCTTCCCCGAACGCGCAGGCCATGAAGCCCGCGCTCTCCGCCCAGTCACCGGCCGCGCGCGAAACAGCCTCACCCAGCCAGGCCGAGATAGACTCCCTGAAAGAGCTACTCGCGAGGCAGGCGGATGAACTACGGAAACTGAAGGAAGAAGTCGATGCCCTGCGCCGCCAAGCCCCGGCAGGCCAGGCTCGCCCGCCGAAACAGGCTGGAAAGAAAAGACTGGCTCCTTCGAACCAGCAGCCTGCAACACAGAACGGGGACAAGCACCAAGCAGAAGACTCCGGTCCCCAGCCTTAGAGGCCGCGGTAGCCGTTCGTGATCGGCATCCGGCGATCCTTGCCGAAAGCCCGATGGGTGATCTTGATCCCGATCGGCGCTTGGCGGCGCTTGTACTCGCTCCGGTCCACCATCGTGACAACCCGCGCCACGGTCTCGCGGTCGAAGCCCATGGCAACGATCTCCTCCGGAGCCCGGTCCTCCTCGACATAGGCCTTCAGGATCGGATCAAGCACCGTGTAGGGGGGCAGCGTGTCTTCGTCTTTCTGACCCGGTTTCAATTCCGCCGTCGGGGCACGCTCGAAAATGCGCTTCGGAATCACCTCGGTGCGATCCCGGCGGTTCCGCAGCCGCGCCAGTTCATAGACCATGGTCTTGGGGACGTCCTTGATGACGGCGAACCCGCCCGCCATGTCGCCGTAGAGCGTGGCGTATCCCACGCTCAACTCACTCTTGTTGCCCGTGGTCAGGACCAGATGGCCAAACTTGTTGGAGAAGGCCATGAGCAGATTGCCCCGGATCCTCGCCTGGATATTCTCTTCGGTGCTGTCCGTCCGACACCCTTTGAACGAGGGAGCCAGCAGGCGTAGGTAGGCCTTGAACGGTTCGGTAATCGGGATGGTCCGGACCTCGATGCGCAATCGTGACGCCAGCTCGGCCACGTCTTCACGGCTTTCCCGTGACGTGTAGGGGGATGGCATGAAGAGTCCTAGCACGTTGGCGGCTCCCAGGGCATCCACCGCGACGGCCGCCGTCAGGGCTGAATCAATCCCGCCGCTCAACCCGATGACGGCACGCTTGAACCCGTTCTTGGCGACGTAGTCCCGCACGCCCAGCACGAGCGCACGGTACACTTCCTCCAACGGATCGAGCGGCGCCGTTCTCACCGGGACGAGCCGAGGCCGTCGCCTCGCGCGCAGCGAGCGGGAGACGACCAGGCGATCGACCGCAGCCTCCACGCGCCCGCTTCCCCATTTCTTGCGCCCCTGCGCCAGCCGCCCTCGCGTCACCGCGGTGACGTTCAAATCCGCCACGAGCAGATCCTCCTCGAAGGCCTTTCCCCGCAGCACCACCTCGCCGGCCTGATCGAGAATCAGGCTGTTTCCGTCGAAGACCAGCTCGTCCTGCCCCCCCACCATGTTGGTGTAGGTCACGATCACGCCGTTTTCCCGGGCTCGCGTGGCCAACATCTGCTCGCGCAGACGGCTCTTGGCGACATGGAACGGGGACGCATTGATGTTCACGATGATCTCGGCACCGGCGGCCGCCTGCACCCGTGTCGGCCCTTCCGGGTACCAGATATCTTCGCAGATGTTCACACCGATCGCGATGCCTCCCAGCACCACCACCGGAATGCGCCGACCGGGATGAAAATATCGACTTTCATCGAACACGCCGTAGTTTGGCAGGAACCACTTGCAGTAGGTTGTGACCACACGCCGATCCGCGATGATGGCGGCGGCGTTGTAGAGTTCGTGCCTGCTGGCCGGGACGACCATCGGCGAGAGGCTCTTGTGCTCCGACACCCCACCTTGCCCAACATATCCTACAACCGCGACAATATCGCGGCATTCCCGAACCACTTCTTGCAGCGCCAGACGAGTGTCCTCGACAAAACGGGGTTTCAATAAGAGGTCCTCAGGGGGATAGCCCGTCACTGCCAATTCGGGGAACGCCACCAGATCCGCTTTGGCTTTTCGTGCCTCACGAAGCCACCAGACGATCCGCTTGACGTTGCCGTCCAGATCACCCACTGTAGGATTCATCTGGACCATGGCAATACGAAACGACCGCATGGCCATATCCGTTTTTCAGTCCTCAGCCCCCAAAAGGGAGGGAGAGAAGCCGCTCCCTCTTTTTTAAGCCGCCACCTCGGTGGTAGCGGCTCCCCTTCCCCAAAAAAAACGCCCTCAATCCCCACACGGGACCAAGGACGTCATTGTCCACCCACCAATACGTTGTCTTCGTTGAAGGGAGGCCTGTTGTCTCCCCCAAACAGGAGCCAGGATAGCACCTGAACCGTAGAACGGCCAAATCCCTTCTACCGGGAAATCCATTTCATCGACTATTTATTTTTTAATATTTTCGCCAGGCCGCAGGCGGCAAGTTCCATAGTTCCTTTCTCGTGGCCCTCCAGAGCCCATCAAGCGCGAACGCAAGATCCGGCGCGGACCGGGCGACCAATTTCACCGCCAGGCCGGTGGCGGCCGGCTGGGAGACACCGCCAAGGATTCGCCCGGGTCGTTCATCGAGGAGGAACGCCAGACATTCTTCCAATCGCTTCCAGACTTCGTCACCCACGGCTTCGCTGACCACGTACAGCGAGGCAACATAGTTCCACGGTTCGACCAAACCCACCCTGCCGGAGCTGTCATCCGGGCAAAGGGTATAGCGCTCTAACACGAAAGCGCCCGATGCCGTCGCGATTCGAATCTCATTCTTGAGGCATGCGAACGCCCATCGTTCCCCGCCCGCGATCCGTCCCGCGGCGATCGCATCCCACAGCACGACCGCCGCGCTCGGCGCAAGTGTGACGTGAATCGTTTGGCAAAACCGCGACCCAGCGAACGGAATGGTCGGCTCCGGAATCCACTCGAGGATGGCCTCCGGGCCAACCGAGATCTCGATGACCTGCGCGGCCTGCGCTCCCAGCGAGCGGTAGATCTTGTTCGCGGAGGGCGTGGATATAAGCACATGGGCGCGCCCTCCCAGCGAGAGATTGAGCGCCAGCCGGTCGCCGCCGACCAAGCCGCCGGAAGGATTGAGCAGCAGTGTATAGGCGCACCCTGTATCATCGAGATAGATGGGTGGCAAGAGATGCCAAGGGGTGCGGCAGGATGACCGTGAAAGCACCGTTTGCGGTCCCTGCCGACTATACTCCAGCGTCAGCGTTCCCTTCCGTCCGACGGCCGAGACCTCGGAACTGGTCGAAGTTCGTGACCCACGGTTCGCAACACCCGGAAATGCGTGCTTCAACTTTCAACCTATCCCCTAACTTTCCTCTTGCCTACGACCACGTGTTCCACCCACTCGACCACTCGGGCCAGTCCCTCGCCGCTCTGGAGGTTCGTAAAGACGAACGGCAGGTCGCCACGCATGTGGCGGCTGTCCCGCTCCATCACTGCCAGATCGGCTCCAACGTACGGAGCCAAGTCGGTCTTGTTAATCACCAGAAGATCCGACCGTGTAATGCCGGGGCCACCCTTGCGTGGGATCTTGTCGCCTCCCGCTACATCGATCACGTAAATGACATAATCCACCAATTCCGGGCTGAAGGTGGCTGCAAGGTTGTCGCCGCCGCTCTCGACGAACAGCAGTTCCACGTCCGGGTGGCGCCGCACCAGATCATCGATGGCTTCCTGATTGTGCGACGCGTCTTCGCGGATGGCGGTGTGTGGGCATCCCCCCGTCTCTACGCCGAGAATGCGGTCCTGTGGCAACACGCCACGCCTGGTCAGAAATTCCGCGTCTTCTTTTGTGAAGATGTCGTTCGTCACCACGGCGAGGCTATAGCGACCGCGTAACTGCTTGCAGAGGGCTTCCACCAGCGTCGTCTTGCCCGACCCCACCGGGCCGCCGATACCGATGACCGGGATATGCTTGGCGCGGGCTTGCGTCGATTCGCCGAGGCCGTAAGGACCGTAGTCGTGGTGATGTTGACCGCCCATAGAAAAGCTCCACGCGATCAGCGAGACGCTCTCAGCTAGGACCTGAACAGCCGCGATGCCAGCCGGCTATGCCGCATGGCGTAAATATCCTGCACCGGCGACCAGGATACAAGCATGGCTCGGCCTGGTACCTGCTGGCTCAAGTGCGCGACAAGCGGAGTCCACTGCTCGAGCAGCCGCTGGCCTTCCCGTTGTCCCACCGGCAAGAGCTTCATCGCAGCGGAGACAAATCCAACAGCCGTCTGGTAGAGATAGGCCGCAACCGTGTCAGCACTCGTCCACCCGCAGGCAGCCAGCGCCATTCCGAAGCTTACCGGCAAGTGTCCAGGGGTGCGATCCTCTTCCACTGCCGTCCGGAATTCCTCAAGAAGCCGGTGCGCCCTGAACTGCTCAGCCGCCACCCGGATCACCTGTCGTCCCATTTGCCGGCTAGCCACTCGTGACTCACGGCTGATCTTCATCGCATCCAGTTCACGATCAATCTTCAGCACCTTCTCTATCTTGCCTCTCACAACCGCCTTGTGCGCGACAACTACGACCACCGCATCTCGGCGGCTGACGCCTCCCCGAATCAGATCCACGACGTACCGGGACAGATCGTCTGCATTTTGCACCGCCCCGCCCTGCACCGCCGCTTCCAACCCTGATGAAAACGCATACCCTCCGGACGGAAAGAAGCTGTCGATGAAGCGGAGCCCGCGAATGAGCGAAAGGGTATCCATCTCCAGCCGTCGGCTATCTGCCATCAGGCCTCAGCTACAGGTTGACCGCCCTAAAAGAGGAAATACCGTTGCGCCATCGGCAACACCACTGCCGGTTCGCAGGTCAACCGGACATTGTCGGCAGTCACGACGTAGGTTTCCGGGTCCACCTCAATCCTGGGCAGAGCGTCGTTCAGCTTGAGGTCGCGCTTGGTAAGGCCGCGACACCGCTTGACCGGCACGATTCGCTTCTGCAACCCCAGTTTCTTGGGCACGTCCCGATCAAGGGCGGCCTGTGAGACGAAGGTGAGGCTCGTGCTGAAGAGCGCCCGACCGTAGGATCCGAACATGGGCCGACTGAGGACTGGCTCAGGTGTCGGGATCGAGGCATTCGGGTCACCCATTGCCGCCGCGACAATGACACCGCCTTTTAGGACCAGTTCAGGTTTGACGCCGAAGAAGGCCGGCTTCCAGATCACCAAATCCGCGAGCTTGCCAACTTCGACCGATCCCACCTCGTGGGCAATGCCATGGGTGATGGCGGGATTGATCGTGTACTTGGCCACGTAACGCTTCGCCCGGAAGTTATCGTGCCGGGCCGAGTCCTCGCCACCGTCCGGAGACAGGTGACCGCGCTGGATTTTCATCTTGTGAGCCGTCTGCCAGGTCCGGATGATAACTTCGCCAACCCGTCCCATCGCCTGTGAATCGGACGCCATCATGCTGATCGCCCCCAGGTCATGCAGCACATCCTCCGCCGCGATGGTTTCTCGCCGGATGCGGGATTCCGCAAACGCCACGTCTTCTGGCACATTCTTGTTGAGGTGATGGCAGACCATCAGCATGTCCAGATGCTCGTCCATCGTGTTGACGGTGAACGGCATGGTAGGATTGGTGGAGGACGGCAAGACGTTCGGCTGCCCACACACCTTGATGATGTCCGGGGCGTGGCCGCCACCCGCCCCTTCCGTATGATAGGTATGAATCGTCCGGCCGGCAAAGGCTTTGATCGTATCTTCCACAAAGCCAGCCTCGTTCAACGTGTCCGTGTGGATCGCAACCTGTACATCATACTGCTCGGCCACGCGCAGACAGGTGTCGATCGCGGCAGGAGTCGTCCCCCAATCTTCATGCAGCTTGAGCCCAATCGCGCCGGCCTCGATCTGCTCGTTCAGCCCATCCGGCATCGAAGCGTTCCCCTTGCCGAGGAACCCCAGGTTGATCGGGATACCGTCCGACGCTTCCAGCATGCGGTGAATATTCCAGGGCCCGGGCGTGCAGGTGGTCGCATTGGTGCCGGTGGCCGGCCCGGTGCCGCCTCCGATCATGGTCGTGATACCAGCTGACAGGGCCTCCCAATATTGCTGCGGGCAAATGAAGTGGATATGGGTCTCCACTCCGCCGGCTGTAACGAGGCAGTGCTCAGCGGAGATGACTTCCGTTCCCGGCCCGATCGTCATGCCCGGCGTAACGTTCGGCATCACGTCGGGATTGCCCGCCTTGCCGATGCCAACGATCCGGCCGTCCTTGATCCCGATGTCCGCCTTGACGATTCCCCAATAATCCAGGATCAGCGCATTGGTGATCACTGTGTCCAGCGCGCCGCCAGCGCTGGTCGTCCGCGACGACTGCCCCATGCCGTCGCGGATCACCTTCCCCCCCCCGAACACTGCCTCGTCGCCATAGGAGGTGAAATCCTTTTCCACTTCGATCACCAGATCGGTGTCGGCCAGCCGGATCCGGTCGCCGACGGTCGGGCCGAAAAGGTCGTTGTATTGCCGCCTGGAAATCTTCACAGCCCGCCTCCCTTCAGAAGAAAACCGCGTTCCGCCGCGCGAGCCAGCGCTCCCACTTTGGTGCTCGGATCGCCCAGCGGTCCTTCGGTCAACCCGTTAATGCCGCGGACGATCCGGTTCCCGGCCAGAGCCACGAGTCTAACCCGCTTTTCTTCGCCCGGCTCGAAGCGCACAGCCGTGCCGGCGGGAATGCAAAGACGAAACCCGTACGCCTGCTCGCGGTCGAATATCAGCGCCCGATTGACTTCGAAAAAATGACAATGTGACCCGACCTGAATCGGTCGATCGCCGGTATTCACCACGGTGAGTTCTCTGGTCTCGCGCCCCTTGAAAGCCTCGATCTCTCCGGCCCCCAAGAGGACTTCGCCAGGAATCACGGGCTTGGACAGCTCGGCTTCGATCGCAGCAGCCAGAGGGCTCCCCGGAGCCTTTGTTTTCTTAGGAGCCTTGGTCGTCGTCTTTGCAGTCTTCTTCGACATGCCATCCCTCCCTGGCAGGATCATGAAAGATGGTGGCAATGACTACGATTAGCGGATCGGCTGATGGACCGTGACCAGCTTGGTACCGTCGGGAAACGTACCTTCCACTTGAATCTCCGGAATCATCTCCGGCACGCCGGGCATAACGTCCTTGCGGGTCAACAGCGTGGCGCCGTAACTCATGAGATCAGCCACCGACCGGCCGTCGCGGATCCCTTCTAGAATCGCTGCCGTGATATAGGCCACCGCCTCGGGATGATTCAACTTCAATCCCCGAGCCTTCCGGTCCTTTGCCACTAGTGCAGCGACATAGATCAGCAGTTTTTCCTGCTCTCTTGGTGTCAAATGCATTGCACCCTCGTCATTCGTCAATGGTCACCCGTCCATCGCCCCTTCTGTTCTCCCTTCTTCCCACGTGTGTCACCTCTGCGCTCGGGCAGGGTTCCGCTCCTGACAGGATGGCGAGGTCAGGCTCTACCGTGCGCGCAATCACCTGCGGCAACCCGTAAAGTCACCGATCCCGGCACGCCCGAGATTTCACAATTCGCTGGATCGAAAGCTCGCGTGGCGTGAGCCCGGCTTAGCCGTTCCAGCACCTACACCACCAAATGCTGCCGCACCTGCTCCTGGCTCAGTTCCGAGGTTTTCCCAGACGCTACCACCGCCCCTTTGGCCATAATCACGTAGTGATCCGCTAGTCTCGCCGCGAACTGGAGGCCTTGCTCCACCAACAGGATGGCAAACCGTCTCTGGGCCTTGAATCCGAGGATCACTTCCTCAATCAGATCCACGATCGACGGCTGGATCCCTTCCGTCGGTTCGTCGAGCAATAGCATTTTGGGCCTGGAGAGCAACGCCCGCGCGATCGCAAGTTGCTGCTGCTCCCCGCCGCTCAACACCCCGCCAGGCCGCTCTAGCAGCGTGGTCAACTTGGGAAACAGAGAGAACACTTCGTCGAACGCTGCGGCTTCGGAAGTCCGATCGTCAGCGGGCGATCCAGCCCAGAAACCGAGTCGCAGATTTTCCCGGACCGTCAGGTGTGGGAAAATCTCCCGCCCCTGCGGCACGTAGGCCAGGCCGCGACGAACCCGCCGATCCGGCGATTCCTCCGTAATATCGGCCCCATCGAACCACACCCGCCCGGACCGGACTGGGAGGACCCCCACGATCGCTTTGAGCATCGTCGTCTTGCCGACCCCGTTCCGTCCCATTAGACAGAGCACCTGTCCCGGCTCGACCGCGAACGAGACGTTGCGGAGGATATGGCTCTCGCCGTAATACACATTCACGCTCTCAAGCTGCAACATCGCCGTCCCGTCTCTTTCAATCGCTCGTCTGCAAGGAACATTTCACGCCACTGCGCTTCCGTTCCTCAGACCTGAGCGATCTTGTGATGCCCGAGATAAATTTCGGCCACGCGCGGGTCCGCTTGCACTTTCTCCACCGGCCCCTCGCAGATCACTGTCCCCTCATGCAGTACAGTCACGATGTGCGCAATCTGCCGCACGAACTCCATATCGTGTTCGATCACCACAATCGCGTGCTTGTCCGCCAAGGACTTCAGCAGCGCGCCGGTCTGCTCGGTCTCGCGCTCCGTCATGCCAGCCACCGGTTCATCCACCAACAGCAGCTCAGGGTCCTGCAAAATCACCATACCGATCTCCAGCCACTGTTTTTCCCCATGTGAGAGCGCGCCAGCACGGAGCGAAGCCTTGTCCCTGAGTCCGATCGTCTCCAATGTTTCGGCGATCCGCTCACGCTCCGCCGACGTCGATCGGCCCAGCAGCGTCGCAAAGACTCCTTTGCTGGGACGGTGCAGGGACAGATCGAGGTTCTCCCAAACCGTCAGGTTGGAGTAAATCGACGGGGCCTGGAACTTCCGGCCGATGCCCAACTGGGCGATCTCGTGTTCGCGGAGTCCGATGAGATCGGTGTCCTTACCAAAAATCACCCGGCCAGCGACTGGCTTGACCTTGCCCGAGATGACATCGAGCAACGTGGTCTTGCCCGCCCCATTCGGACCAATGACTACACGCAGCTCGTGATAATCCACGATGAAATTCAGGTTATCGAGGGCTTTGAAGCCGTCATATTCGACGGTCACGCCCTCGAGATAGATGATGGAACCTCGCTCGGTCACACCCCACCTTCGGTGGAATTATGAAGTGGTGAATTCTGAATGATGAATTGATGAATGTCGCGGCCTACATCAATTCAGAATTCAGAATTTAGAATTTCCCCCCCCCTTGCTCACTGGTTCCGGCATAATCATCGGTTTGTGCAACCCGCGCCAGCCTGCCCGCAACTTTCGGCCCAACCCAACCAGACCGTCCGGAAACACCAGCACCACCGCGACGAAGAGTCCCCCCAAGAAGAACGGCCAGAGATCCGGGAAATGGTTGGTCAGGAGACTCCGCGCCCAATTCACGCCCACCGCCCCGATGATTGCCCCGATCAGCGTGCCGCGTCCGCCAACTGCGACCCAAATGACCATCTCCAAGGATGGCAAGACGCCGATCTGGGCTGGCGTAATGATCCCCACCTGCGGCACGTACAGCATGCCGGCAAGTCCCGCCAAGGCCGCAGAGACGACGAAAACAAACAGCTTGTAGTTGGCCGGCGAATACCCGGAGAAGAGCACCCGCTGTTCGCTATCGCGGATGGCCACCAAGACCTTGCCGGTTCGGGATCGGACGATCCAGCGACACAGAAGATAGGCCCCCCCCAGGCACAGCACCGTGATGACATAGAGGACGCGCTGTGTGCCCGGTTCGCTCAGCCGGAAGCCAAGAAGTGTCTTGAAATCGGTCAACCCATTGGTGCCGCCCAGGTTGGTCTCGTTGCGATTAAAGACCAGCCAAGCCGAGAGCGCCAAGGCCTGGGTGATGATGGCGAAATAGACTCCCTTGATCCGGCTCCGGAACGCCAGGAATCCGAACACCAGGGCAAAGAGCGTTGGGACGAGAAGCGCAGCGGCGAAGGCGAACGAAAAACTATAGAACGGCTTCCAGAACAGCGGCAGTTCCTTCACCTGGTTCCATACCATAAAGTCCGGCAATTCACTGCCGTATACGCTCTCGGTGCCGATCGCCAGCATGAGATGCATGCCGATAGCATAGGCTCCAAGGCCGAAGAACACGCCGTGCCCCAGACTCAGAATGCCGGTATAGCCCCAGATCAAATCGAGACCCAACGCTAGAATGGCAAAGGCGAGGAATTTGCCGAAGCGGTTGAGGGTAAAGTCCGAGACACGGAGCCAGGAATCCTCCGGAGGCAGGACGTTCAACAAAGGCAGGATCACGAGAAGCATGAAGCCGACGAACCAGAACGCAAGACCTTCCCGCTCCTGTTTCACGTCCATCGGTCTTTTTTCACTCATGCCGCTCCCCGACCACGCGCCCGCACGGTTGTCACTCGACGTATCGTCCTTTGATCGCGAACAGGCCCGAAGGCCGCCACTGCAGGAACAGAATCACAAGCACCAGGATGAGGACTTTACCATAGACCGCCCCCAAACTGGGCTCCAGCAATTTGTTAAGCCCACCGATCCCGAGCGCCGCGACGATCGTGCCCATCAACTTCCCCACCCCACCCGTGACGACCACCATGAAGGAATCGACAATGTAGTTCTGTCCCAAACCCGGCTCAACGTTGCCGATCAGTGTGAGCGCACACCCAGCCACCCCCGCCAGCCCCGACCCAAAGGCGAAGGTATAGGCGTCGACCTTTCTGGTGGGGATGCCCAGACAGGCGCTCATGTCGCGGTTCTGCATCACGGCCCGGACCCGCAGGCCAAACCCGGATCGGAACAGCAGGAGATAGATGCCGGCGAGGCACGCAATGGATAACGCAATGATGAAAAGCCGGTTGTACGGCAGATAAACCCCCACCATGATCTGCGTGCCTCCGCTCAGCCAACTGGGGGCAACCACCGCGGTGAGGTCCCCAAAGCACACTCGGGCGGCTTGGATCATGATGAGGCTGAGCCCCCAGGTCGCCAACATGGTCTCCAGTGGTCGTCCGTACAGGAAACGAATGACAGTGGCCTCCAGGACCAGCCCAAACAGCGCTGCAATCAAAAACGAAAGAGGCACGGAGAGCAGAAAATAGTAATCGAAGCAGTCGGACGGAAGATAGGCTTTGAAGCACTCCTGCGTGACGAACGTGGCGTAGGCCCCCACCATCATCAATTCGCCGTGGGCCATGTTGATCACACCCATTAATCCGAAGACGATGGCCAGACCTAAGGACATGATCAACAAGATCGAACTAAGACTAAGCCCCCTGAAAATGGTTTCGAAGGCGCTGGACCAGGCAGCCCAAACCTCGATACGCTCGATGGCTTCGCGCGCGATCATCGCAAGCGCTTTCTGCTGATCGGTCGCGTGGGGATCCGCGGCAGCCTGCGCCAGTTCTTTCAATGCGGGCAATGCGTTCTGGCTCCGCAATTCCCCCAACTTGATAGCCGCTGCCATTTTAACGGCTGGGTCGTCGGCGGCCAGCTTCAACAGATACGCTGACTCCTCCATGGTGTATCGCACCCAACGATTGGGCTCGCGGGAAGCGGCTTGCTCTAGCCACGGGATTGCCGCCAGCCAGCCAAGCGTCCCCAAGTCCGTCGCCGCCGAGCGACGCTCGTCCGGATCTGGACTCGCCAGTTTGGCGCGGTTCTTGAGCAGATCCATGACTGGCTTGATCGCCAGCCGGAGACTGCGATCCGCATCCGCCCGAATCGCATCCAGACGCGGCAACAGGCTCTCGTCGCCTTGCTCGATCAGCGTGTGGACCGCTGCCTCCCGCACCCCCTCATCCCCGCTCGATAGGTCCGCCAGCGCTTGCTCGACCGCGGGCGGCGGAGTAGGCACCACCGCCCCCTCCGCCGACGTCGCCGCTTCACCTCCCCACAGTGCAAGCAGGAGTACAAGCGGTCCGGCACATATCAAAAACGGTAGCGTTCTGCGCATCGAGAGGATCACGACATTTTCACAGTCTGAATACGCCCTCGGCAAACCGCTGTTGGATAAATGGATAAAAATGCGGGTGGCATCGACTAGGTGCCCGTTCACGCAAAGCGCAATCCCTACACCGGGCGGGTGCGAGCCGGTACCCGTTGCAACGGAACAGAGCAACGGGTACCCGGCTGTTTGGTAACGAGACCCGCATTGTCATCCTGGCCCGTACAAATCGGAAAACACGAGCGACAGTGACCCGTATGTTCTTCTTCCAATCAGGCTTTCTTGTGATACGTCCCCTGATGCTTCACCCAATCGCACCCCTTGTCCGGATTGGTATACTCGCTCCAGGGCTCTGGCTTCACCAACCCTTTGCTCTGCCAGACTACTTTGAACTGTCCGTCTTTCAAGATTTCTCCGATCAAAACCGGCTTGTAGGTGTGGTGATTAGCTTCATCCATCTTCTTCTTGCCGCCCGGTGCCATGAACTCCATGCCATACACCGCCTTGCGGACTTTGTCGACCTCGGTCGACCCGGCCTTCTCCACTGCCTGCTTCCAGACGTGGACGCCGAAATAGGCTGCTTCGATCGGATCATCGGTCACGCGCTTGTCGCCGTCCGGGAGGTTGTTCCGCTTACAGTACGCCTTGAAGTCGGCCACGAATTTTTTGTTCTCCGGCGTGTCGATGCTCTGGAAGTAATTCCAGGCCGCCAGGTGTCCCACCAGCGCCGTGGTGTCCATGCCGCGCAGCTCATCCTCAGCTACGCTGAAGGCCATGATCGGCGCGTCTTCCGCGCGCAATCCCTGATTGGCAAATTCCTTGTAGAAGGGCACGTTGCTGTCACCGTTGATCGTGCTGATTACGCAGGCCCCGCCGCCGGCCGCGAATTTTTTGATCTTGCCGACGATGGTCTGGTAGTCCTGGTGATGGAAGGGCGTGTATTCCTCCATGATGTTGGACGGCGGCACTTTCTTGGCCAGCAACATCGCCCGCAGGATCTTGTTGGTCGTGCGGGGATACACATAGTCCGTCCCCAGGAGATAGAACTTTTTGAACCCGCCCCCTTCCTTGCTCATCAGGTATTCCACCGCCGGCACCGCCTGCTGATTCACCGCCGCGCCAGTATAGAACACGTTATGCGAACACTCCTCGCCTTCGTACTGCACCGGGTAGAACAACAGACCGTTGTTCTTTTCAAACACCGGCAACACGGACTTGCGGCTGACCGAGGTCCAGCAGCCGAACACGACCGCCACTTTGTCCTGCAACAGCAATTGCTTGGCCTTTTCGGCGAAGAGATCCCAGTTGGAGGCCGGATCGACCACGACCGGCTGGATCCTGCGACCCATCACGCCGCCTTGGGCATTGATTTCTTCCACCGCCATCAGGACCACGTCGCGGAGAGAAACTTCGCTAATCGCCATCGTGCCGCTCAAGGAGTGCAGCACGCCGATCTTGATCGGTTCCTTGTCCGCCGCGTAGGACAAGGCCCAGTGGCCAAGGTTGCCAAGTAACGCGGCGATGCCCACCCCGGCGACGGCCTTCGTGCTCCGAGCCAGGAACTCGCGGCGGGAGGGATCGTGGTCGGCATTTGTATCCTGCGGTGCATTCATCGATTCATGAGTGTTCGTCTCGTTCATGATCGCACTCCTTTCGCTGTCAGCAGTCAGCGATCAGCCATCGGCGCTCAGCGGTCAGCTTGCTGTGGAGTGCCGGGCTGATCGCTCGCCGTGTCAGAAGTTGTACCAGAAGGCGATATTGTAGGTGTCGCCTTGATAATGCTGGCTTCCTGTCCCGACGGCCCATGTCGTCCACAGGTGCTGCCATTCCAGCCCGATGTAGAAATCGGACCAGATGGGATGAATGGCCGTGAGATAGGTGCGGTAGTTGCTTTTGTACTGTGTGTCCACGTTGACGGTGCTCCCCCGGACGTCCTGGTCGAGCGGGTTGTCCATGCCGGCCCCGGCCAGGAACGTGTATTTGCGCGAGGCGGCCCAACTCAACTGCCCCCATCCCATCAAGGTCCGGATGGGTTTGCCGGTGGTCAGGTTCAGATCCTGACCGAAGCGGAAGAACTCCTGTCCTAAGGCCTGTCCATAGGCCAATTCACCCGAAAATTTCAGGACCTTAGTAAGCGGGATCACCACTTCGCCGCCGACGAGGTAGGAGTTGATGTCGCGGCCGGAGGTAAAGTTCCCGCCGAATCCGGCTGCTGAACCAGGAATCGGCGCCGAGCGGTAATATCGATACGCCGCGCTGACCGCCAGCAACATTCCGTCTTTGCTGTAGGCAAACCGGGTTCCGTAATAGGGATGCTGAATCGGGTCGCTGAACGCATCGTTGGAGTTATTCGGAGCCGGTGCGTCGCCCTGGGCGACCTTGGGTGTGGCCTGCGGCCGCACCTGGCGCTGCCCAGAGATCGCGTAGAGCCCGCGCTCGAAGCGCATCACGGTGATCAGGCCTTCCAGGTTCTCGTTGAATTGGTACCGGAAGGTGATCTGCGGAATACGCTGCCAGAGGTTGCCGCCATACCCCATGATCGAAAAGTCGATCAGGTCCGGATGCAATGCCATCACCGGGGTCCAGTCCTGACCGACGGTCAAGCTGTACGACTCTCTCGTGTACCGGGCATAAGCCAGACGCAAACGAGGCAGAATGCTGCTGGCAACATCCCGCTCGCCGTAAAAATCGGCCTCGACGACCCCGGTCAGCGTTTGCTTTCCATCAGTCCGATCGGCCCGGATGCCGAACACACTGTAGCGGGGATTCAAGGTACTGGTGTTGTTGCTATTGCTGCCAGCGGCGGTCGCGTACCCGTTAAACTGGGCTGGATCGAGCGGGTTCGTGTTTCTATTGCTATAAATCCCGTCGAGCTCGATGCGCCCGTACGGGGTAATGCTGCCCCTGCCCTCCTGGGTGAAGATCGGCGCTAGGCACCCCGGACACATATGAACAGGCTTTTCTTCTTGCTGTCGAAGGGGTCGCCCCGCGCCCTCCACTTCTCCCGCCGCCTGCTGCGCCCACGCCGGCACGGCGAAGAGCATCATGGATACGACGGCCGACAGCCACAGGCTGCGGCCGGCTCTACTGATGGACGTGCTCATATCCCTCCCTCCCGGTCTCCTTAGCGATGACGGTTGATCACACACCCGGACCGGTGGGCGGTCGAGCCAAAAAAAAACGCCCTTCCGATCCGACTTCGGACCAAAAGGACGCCGTTGTCCTTGTCTCGTGCTGAATTGTGCGGACGGTGCGAAAACCCCCTTGTCCTCGCACCGACAGATTTGACAGTGGGTCTGCTTATAATCTCCCCTATTTATTCTGTCAAGGGGGTTTTGTGATGTGCTACACTAGCGCCCCTATGCAATGCTGGGTTTCTGCATCCAGCCTGACGGCGATGAGCTCGGTTGCGCTGTGGCTCTTTGCTGTGTTGTCGATGAGCAGTTGCGCGACATCGCCAGAAACAGATGTGCTAATCGAGGAAACGGCTCATGGGACGGTGTACCTGGAGCGCCTCCCCGATCGGTCGATCCAGGCCGCCCATCCCATTACCCTACCTGCAGAAACACTCGCCAGGGTCCTCCGAGGCGTGATGGTGCGCGATGAAGGAATCACTCTGTCATCGCTCCTGGGCGATCAACCGAGGACAACCCGGGTTTTCTCGGAGGAGGAGATTGCGTTTCTCGTGCCACTCCTTGCCACGGCGCTCAGCCAGGCGGCTCCGGACCAGCAAGTCGGATTCCGTGTCGTCGCGTACGGAGCTCCCTCGTATTCCACACGAGCCGGGGCGGGCCTGGGTTCATCGGAGCCGCCGCTGACCCTTGCACCGCGCGAAGTGACCGCGGGGACGTTGTTCGTCCACGGCTTGTCGCTCCACCTCACCCTAACCCAATACCGCCACCGAGCCGAGCGCGCGGACACCATCAACATGGCCAATCGCCGGTTGGCCGATCCTTCGGGACTCAACCAGCGGACAGTCTTTTTCGTTCCCGCCGCGGCGCGGCGCGACGACTCCTACCGGACGAAGCTCGCGGACGACAGCACCCTGGTCATCGATTACGACCTGCTGGCGAAGCTGCCTGGGGCGGAAAGTGAACCAGCTCCCGCCCCAGTCTGGACCGACAAATCAGGCGGATCTGCGCATCTGCCCACCCCCATCACTCAACCGGCTGCAGCTCAACCGCCCTCCGCTCCGGCTTCCGACCCGCACGGTGAAGAACTTCGAGCGATCAAGGATCTGATCATCAAGAAAGATATGGAACTGGAGGAACTGAAGAAGGAACTGCAGGATATCCGGCGTCGGCTCGCCGACCGCGAAGTCGAAGCCGGGCGCCTCAAGCGCAAGACCAAGCCAGCACCGAAGGATCAGGAGGTCACGCCCTAAGTCGTCGTCGTTCTCTTTCCTTCACATTTTCTGTCGCTCCGCTCTTTCCTCGATCTCTCCTGCTAGCAGGATCGCCTCCGCGATTTCCCGCATGGACTTGCGCAGGTCCATGCTCTGCCGCTGAATGAGCTTGAACGCCTCTTCCTCCGAAAGCTTCTTCGACCGCATGAGATACCCCTTGGCCCGCTCAAGCAACTTCCGTACCGCCAGGGCTTCCTGCATTTCGAACGACTTTTCCAGCAACGTCGTGTGTTCGATGGCGATGGCGGCTTGATTAGCGATCGCCTGTAGCAGCTTCACTTCCTCGGCCGTGAAGTTGTGCGGCACGGAGGTATAGCTGTTGATCACACCGATGGCTTTGTCCCGGATCATCATAGGCACCGACAGCAGCGAACAGAGGCCCTCTTTCCTCGCCATGTCCGGATACATGTAGTCCTGCTCTTTGGTGACATCCGGCACGATAATGGGCCGACGCTCCTGGACCGCTCGTCCACTGATGCTCTGCCCGATCTTGAGGTTGGGCTTCCGGCGGTACGCTTCGCTCAAGCTTTGCGTCGCCACGATACGCAATTCGCCGGTCGACTCGTCCAGCAGCATGATGGAACAGATTTTCGAGTTCATCATCTGCGCCGTCATCGTCACGATGAGTTGGAGAACATCCTCGATCAAGCGATTCGAGACGACGGTTTCGGACACCTGCGACAGCGTTTCCAGTTGCAGCGCCTTGCGCTTCATCTGTTCGTAGAGCCTGGCGTTTTCGATGGCGCCGCCGACCTGGTTGGCAATGGTGGAAAGCAGCGCCAATTCATCTGGTCGATAGCGTCTCGGCCGCTTGTGCTGCACATTGATGACGCCCACCACCTCTTTCTTGGCCATGATCGGCACCGAGACGAACGCCTGATAGCGGTCCTCCGGCAGATTGTGGAAGAACTTGAACCGCGGATCGTCGCTCGCGTTGCTGGGGATCACCACCCGAGTCCGTTCGCGCGCAACCCACCCCGTGATGCCTTCGCCGAGCCCGATCGTGATTCGGCCGATCAGTTTGGGATGGGGATTCTTCGACGCCCGCAGAATCAATTCATCGCGGCTGTCGGAGAGCAGATACAGGAGACAGGCGTCAGCTTTGGTCACTTCGACCACCACTTCGACGATATGCTTGAGCACCGCTTCCAGATCCAACGTATTGGTGATGGACTCTGAAATGCGATGCAGCACGTCCACCTCGCGCGTTTTCTCGCGCAAGGCCTGCTCCAACTGTGCCAGTGATTGTCGGCGCTTGGACTCCATGGACCTTCCGCTTCTCACCCCCGGCCGACGAACCACCGCCGACAGGCGTCGCGCGCCAAGGCTGCGATCCTCACCCGGCCTACCTGCTCCGGCCATACGCCGTAGACCTCCCCGCCCACCACTTTTTTATCGTGCTGCAGAGCCCTCCAGAGCGCGTTGAACGACACCTTGGGCATAGCGTCGGGCAGACCCGCCGTGCGCACGAGTCCGCGCAGGCGATCCACGACTTCCTGACCGCAGATCCCGAGATGCCTGGCCAGGTCGGCCTCCTGCACCATCCCAATGGCAACAGCTTCCCCGTGAAGGAGCGACCGGTATCCTCCAAGGGTCTCCAGCGCATGACCGATGGTATGCCCGTAATTCAGAATCCGCCGGCGATCGGATTCCCGTTCGTCCTCCGCCACCACCTGCGCCTTAATCTCGCACGACCGCTTGATGACCTGTGCCACCGGTTCCGGCTCCCCTCGCAGAAGCGCCTCCATGTGTTTTTCCAGATAGGTAAAAAAGGCTTCGTCCGCAATCATGCCGTACTTGATGACTTCGGCCAGGCCGGCCACCCATTCCCGCTTCGGGAGCGTTGTCAACGTGTCTGGATCGATCAGCACCGCCCGCGGCTGATGGAACGCACCGATCAGATTTTTCCCGAGGGGATGGTCGACACCGGTTTTTCCCCCGACGCTGGAATCGACCTGCGCGACCAGGGTCGTGGGAACTTGGATAAAAGGAATACCTCGGAGATAGATCGCGGCGGCGAAACCAGTGAGATCTCCGATAACGCCGCCGCCCAGGGCTATCAGGGCCGACCGACGTTCGAATTTGGCGGCGACCAGTTCATCGAGAATCTTGGACACCGACCGCAGCGTCTTGCTCCGTTCGCCAGCCGGCAAGACGATCGGCACCGCCCGGAAGCCGGCCGCCTTGATTGAGCGCGTGATCCGCGGCAGATAGCGCTTCGCCACATGGCGATCCGTAACGATCCCGACTGTGTCCGAAAGTCCAAGCTGGCCGAGGATGGACCCGACCTCTTGCAGCGACCCGCGCGCAATGAGAATGTCGTAGCTTCGCTCGGCAAGCGCGACCCGCACCTTGTACTTTGCGAGCGACTCCACGGTATTCGTTCCAGGAGCGTTCATGGCCTGTCCGATCGCCTGCGCTAGGATGCGCTGCCGCTTGCCACGGGCAAACCCGGCGGTCGATAGCGCTGTCTCAGCGGGAAAAAGGGCGGTCAAAACCGGAGGATGGTAGCACACCCCAGAGAGAAACTAAAAGGCTTTTACGTAAGCCTGATACGCGTCGAAGTTACGCTTCATCTCTTCCAGGCTGTCGCCGCCGAACTTCTCGATCAGCGCATTGGCGATCTCAAAGGCGACCACCGCCTCCCCCACCACGCCAGCGGCCGGCACGGTGCAGATATCCGAACGCTCCACCGTGGCATCGAAGGGCTCTTTGGTCTCAATGTCCACGCTCTTTTTGGGGCTGTACAGAGTCGAGATCGGCTTCATGGCCACCCGCAGGACGATGGGCTGGCCGTTGGTGATCCCGCCTTCCATCCCCCCCGCGTTGTTAGTCATGCGGACGAACTCCCGGCGCGTATGGTCGTAATAAATCTCGTCGTGAACCTCCGATCCGAAACGGCGGGCCGCCTCGAATCCCATGCCGATCTCCACCCCTTTCATGGCCTGGATGCTCATCACCGCCATGGCCAGGCGCGCGCTGAGCCGCCGGTCCCATTGTGCGTAAGAACCCAGACCAATCGGGGGATTCGTGACCACGACCTCGAAAACCCCCCCTAGCGTATCACCCCGATGTTTGGCCGTTCTGATCTGCTCCACCATTTTCGCACCGGCCTCCGGGTCGGGCGAACGGACTTCTGACGCCTCGGCCCGTTCATAGGCCTCGATCGGATCGTCGCATCGTTTGGCGGCGATGCCGCCGATCTCCACCGTATAGCTGACCACCCGCATTCCGAAATGGCTCAGCAACGCCTTGGCCACTCCGCCGACCGCTACGCGAATCGCCGTTTCCCTGGCGCTGGCTTTTTCGAGGACGTTCCGGATGTCCCGATGGCCATACTTGATGGCTCCGACCAAATCGGCATGACCCGGCCGCGGTCTGGTGACCACTTTCTCCGGAGGGACGGGCCCCGGCTCGACGGCCATGACATCCTTCCAATTCTCCCAGTCCTTGTTCGCGATGAGCAGGCCGATCGGATTGCCGAGGGTCAGCCCCTTCCGCACCCCGCACGCGAACTCGACCCGGTCTTCCTCCACACGCATGCGACCGCCCCGCCCATAACCCTTCTGGCGGCGGGCCAAGTCCTGGTTGATCATATCGGGTGTGAGCGGAAGCCCGGCGGGAACGCCTTCCAGGACGGCGACGAGATACTTACCGTGGGATTCGCCCCCGTTCAAATAGCGCAACATGATGAGCTACCGGGGGACTTGTAACGTGTTGCGACGGCGGGTGTCAAGAACTCTTCACGATGGTCGGCGTCAAGAAGATGAGCAGTTCCTGTTTCGACACACTCTCGGTTTTGCTCTTGAAAAGCCAGCCGAGCACCGGAATCCTTGACAGATACGGGACCCCCGTGACCGTGTTGGTCTGAGTATCGACGAACACACCGCCGATGACCATAGTCTCCCCATCCCGTACCATGACTTGCGTGGTGGCCTCGCGCCGATCAATGCTGGGACCAGCGGGATTGCTCCTGGCACCGACCGCATTGCGAGTCGCTCGGACTTTCAGCAGAATCTGTTTTCCGAACTCTTTGGGGTCGCGGGATGTAATCTGCGGCGTCACGTTCAATTCGAGGTTCGCGTCCACAAATGTCGTCTGGGTGCCCTGCAGCGAGGTGGTCTGGAAGGGAATCGATTCGCCCTGAGCGATCTTCGCCTCACGCTTGTCCAGTGTCGTGATCTTGGGCGCCGCAATCACCTTGGTCAACCCCAGGAGTTCTCCCGCCGAGAGCCGGAGATCGAGCAAGGCTCCGTCGGCCTTGCCGAACGTGAAGCCGGCCGCGGGTGTGGCAGCGAGGCCGGTCACGGCCGCAGGCAGGTTGACCAGAAAATCCGAAGTTTGGGCGCCAAAGGCTCCGGTGCTCCCGCTGCGGAAGTTGGCCACTCCGAAGGAGGGGGCCAGTTGGTTCACGTTCTGGATTCCCCACTGCACGCCAAGGGAACGAGTATAGGTCGTATCGGCCTGAACGATCCGCGCTTCAATCTGTACCTGCGGCAACTCCAAGTCCAATCCTTCTACCAGTTGCTTGAAGGCCACCATCTGCGACTCAGTATCCTTCACCACCAGCGCATTGCTGGCTACGTTGAAATTCATGGTGCCCCGGGGGCTCAAATACTGTCGCAACGAAGTCATTAACTCCTGGGCATTGACGTTGCGAATGTAGAAGACCCGCGTGACCAACGGCTCCGCTTTGGTCTTGGATTCCTTGACCCGCGCTTCATCGTCTTGCTGCTTGGCGATGTTGGCCAACGTGTCGACCCAGACGATGTTACCTTGTTTGATCATGCCCAACCCGTTCATCCGCAGCAACATGTCCAATGCCTGATCCCAGGGCACACTGACCAGCTTCATGGTGACCTTCGCCTTAACCCCTTCCCCCACGACGATGTTGAACCCGCTGACTTCGGCGATGAGGCGCAACACGTTCGTGATGTCGGCCTGTTGGAAATCGAGTGAGATTCTCCGGCCGACGAACCGAGTCTGACCGGTCACCAGATCAGATTCCCGGCTTTCTTTGCTTTCTTTGTCATTTGGCTCGGTCGCCATTTGCACAAGACGTGGTGTGACCGCACGGCGAGGGGAGCGCTCGACCCACAGAGCCGGTTTGAACGCCGCGCTCGACGTTCCAACCATCTGAGCGCTTGGCTCCCCCTCCATCATGAGCCGCGGAGCTGACACCGCAGGTTCAGCCGGTTCCGGACGGTTCATCAACTTGACGACGATCCGCCCGTTGTCGAGACGCACGTCATGACGGACCGGCCCAGATAGCTCGAACACCAGCCGCGTTTTATCCGGATGGTTACCGATCCTGATCCGCTTCAAGATCTGATGATCGACGGTCAGGACCGGGAACGGGACAGCCGATGCCACATCGGCCAGATCCAGAATGAGTCGCGTGCCGTCGATCACCTGTTCGCGATACCGGAACCGACCATCGCCCAAGACCAGCACAGTGACGTCATCCTCGCTTCGTTTCACTTCGATCCTGTCGACAACCCCGGCTTGCGCACGTACACGGACCGGCAGTCCCCCATCGTACCCCGCCGATCTCGCATCGACCGTCGCCTCGGCGGCTCTCGGTCCCCCAACGTTCGCATCGACACGCGAGAAGCCGTCACGCGCACCGGCCGCATCCTGAACGGTGTTCGCTCCGCCGAATGCAAGCGCAGCGCTCCAGATCGCTCCGAGGACAACCCAGCTTAGAACAATTTGTGAGCGGCGACGTATGCGGCTCATTCTTGGTCCTCTTTCGCATGCAGAAGCTTGACGTACTCCCGCTCCTGTTTTTTCCCGTAAATGTCCGTGAATCGTTCCTGGACAATAATGCCTCGCTCCGTAATCGCACTGACCACGCCGTTATTCGGACCGATGCGCGTCCCGCGTCGCACTGTATAGCCCTTCCCGTCTGGTGTCTGCACCATTGCAGTGTATCCATATGCACCCCAGACAATTCCAATCAGAGTCAATTCGGTCAGGCCGACTCGCTGAAGCGGCGGCAAATTCTCACCGGCTGGACCGCCCCCCTGTCCCTGCTGCACAATGGGTGCAAAGGGATCGCGCCGCCCCGACGGGTCATATGAAAAGCCTCCTGACTCAGACGGTAGCACAGGCTCTGCGGACGATCCGACCGGCTCGATCGGCGGCGTTGCAACGCTGCTCGGCACCGGTCTGGGCACATCCGCCATCGGAGTCACTTTCAGCGAGTCGGACCTCATCTGGTTAATCCGTCCCAGGTGTTGGGCTGCGGCCGCGTCCTGCGACAAGGCATGATCAAACCCGAACGGACCGCTCCACACAACGAGCCCCCAGCCGAGGACAACAGCGAACGTCCGTGGACACCTGACTCCGTCGGAATTCCTTTTCTCCGATCGTCTTTTCCGCATTCCATCGATCATGTGATCATGCGTTCAGCTTTATTTCTTGGCAGTCGATGGTCCTTTTTTTTCCTGCGTTTTTTCCTGCGGCGCTGCAAAGGCGACAAGGTCGAACACTGTCTGGGTCACTACCCGTCCCTGTTCGATGCGTGGAGAACCCATTTTGAGATCAGAGACATTGATGATTCGCGGCAATTTGTTGATCCGATCGAAGAACAGCGCCGCCGTGTGGTACCCACCGGCCACTTCCACGCTGACCGGCATCCTGACGAAAAGCTTGGACGGATCCTCCGTTTGCGCACCAGGCTTCCACAACTTGATGTCCAGACCCAGTTTGACTCCGAGATCGGACAGTTGCTTGAGCAGCATGACCGCCTCTTCCTCGGGCGGAAGTCGCTCTTTTTTCTTGGCCAAGTCGATCTCTAACTGTTTGTTGGCAGCGATTAGCTCGTCAAGGTGTTTGACTTTGATGGTCAAGGTTTGAATGTCGGTATCCAGCTTGGCGATCTCGGTCTGCAATCCCGAGATGACCATGCTCTTGGGCTCGACAACATAGTAATAGAACCCCACGCCAATGCCGGCCAGGAACAGCGCTAGCAACGCTATCTTCTGGGTTGGGGGAACGCCACGCAGAGACTCTAGGTTGAGAGCGGACAGGGCCATGTCAGCCTTTCAATGCGAATCCGAGTTTAAATTGATACACGTTGATCTTGCTCTCTTGCGCTGAGCGGCTTTCCACCAACCTGATGTTGGTGAAATAGTCCGTACGTCGCAGGTTGTTGACGAATTCCACGATGTCGTCGTTGGAAAGGGCCCGCCCTTCCAGTTCCACGTTGTTGCCCTGCACGCTCAACCGCACCAGCCACAGTTTCAGCGGTTCCAGACTCTGGCTGACATAATCCAACACGCGCACGGGCCCCGACCGCGATTTTTCCAATTGCTCGATGATACGATTCTTGTCTTCCAGCAGCTTCTTCTTGGCTTCAAAATCCTCGACCTGTTTGAGCTGCTCTTTGAGGAGCGCCAACTGCTTTTCCTTTTCCTGCTTTTCGGTCTGATACTTTTCGATCTCGTCGTCCAACGAAGCGGAATACCACCAGCACCCGGTCAGTGTGATCACAAGCGCTCCAGCCGCCAGCAACGCCTCGGCCCTGACATCCCATTGCTGCTTGGGCTTCCGTGCCTTCGGCCCCTGGAGGAGGTTGATTCTGATCATCGATCACCCACCGTCCGCAGTGCCAATCCCACACCAACCGCAGCGAGAGGAGCCAATTCCTCTAACATTTCCGGATCCATGCCGCTGCCCGAGGTGTCGATTTCGTTGAACGGGTTGGCGAGCTCGACTTCAACTTGCATCCGATCGCCCAACTGTTGGCTCAGCCCGGCCACTTTTGCACCTCCTCCACACAATAAGACCCGATCGATGTCTCCTTCCGGAAATGTGGTCCTAAAGTAATCGACCGTTCTCGCGATTTCGGACGCCACCTCGGCGTTGACGCTGTCGATGACTCGGGCGATGGCTTGTCGGTTGCTTCCCTCAACGAGTCGACCTTTCTTCGCCTCTTCCGCTTCTTCATACGACATACCCATTTCCCGCTGGATGGCTTCTGTATACCGATTGCCTCCTAGCGGAATATCGCGGGTGAACAGAGATGTCCCACCTTTAACAATGTTCACGTTCATGACACTGGCTCCGAGATTGACCAGCGCGGTGGTGTCTTCCTGGGTCACTGGATAATTGACCTCGTGCATATTCTCGACCGCAAATGCATCAACATCCATAACGACGGGAATCAAACCGGCCCCCTTAACCAACTCGGTCAGCTCGTTGATTTTGTCTTTTTTGGCCGCGACCAGGATAATGGACATCTGTGGTTCAGCGTCGTTGCCGACTTCCGAGGGATTCAGCACATGGAAATCCAGATTAACTTCGTTGATGTCAAAGGGGATGTACTGTTCGGCAGCGAGCTTGACCTGTTCTTCAAGTTCTTCCTCTGGCATCGGGGGCAAGGTGATTTTCTTGATGATCACCGCGTGTCCGGAAATGGAAATTGCGACGTGTTTCAATTTGACGTTGTTTTCTTCAATCAGTTCCTTGATGGCCGAGACGACCCGTGCCTCGTCCATCACCGTGCCATCCACGATCACCTCGGGTTCAAGGGCCCGCATGCCAAATTTCTGCAGCACATACCGTCCCCTGCTCTCCTTGAGCTGCACCAGCTTAATCCCACTCGAACCAATGTCCAGCCCGACCAACTGACGCTTCGGGGAAAACATCGAAAAGACATCGGCCTCAAGCAGGCTTTTGAATGAACCGAGCATGCGTCTACCTACTCAGAGAACCGCTTTCCGTGCCCAGATGAATTGTCGATCCCCTTGACATTCTCTGGCCTGTCGAACCTCCAGTTCGCCGGTCGCGAGGAGGCCCGAGAGCAACCTTCGCTCTGATCGAATAGAGTTGCTCGGGACACGTCGAAGAGGTCACAAATCTGATTCGTCTTGTACCACTTCTTCTTGTTCTTGGGAACGGTTTTCGTCTTCTTCACAACTCCGCCGCAGACTTACTTAAGAAATGCAAACGGTCGAAGTTACGTTGCAAGTATAGTCAATATGCTACACCTGTCAAGCAAACGCTCGCTGCGTGCACGCGGTGGTGGGGCATGGTGTGCTCCCGCGGCTTGCGGAGGAGAGCCGGATCGGCCTGCATTGTTTACAACGGTTCGTGATCGAACTGCTGAGGCGCTTGGAGCGCCGAACCGCTTCCGATGGGAAATGTCATTGGGCCCATACGGAGATCTAAGGGCTGGGCATCTCTCACAGGCGTTGACCGATCGAGCCACAAGCCAGACGTCCGCATGCTCTGGTTCTTCTTCCTGAGCGTTCACACAGAGCGCGACATTGCACAAAGGCAACTGGGCCGGTTCCCCGATGCGGCTACGAGAATCCGGAGCCGTTGCCTCCTGCACAAGCACCTGCGCGCGCCCTGCCGAACTGGGCCAGGCCTCGGACCAGAGAGGAGCGAGCTTATGTGGTTTGCCATAGCCTCTTCCATCTCCCACTGAAGTGAGCTCCGGCGCAGAGGCCGTCCGCGTCACAAGCTGGATCGTGCCCAGGCAGGCCTTGACGTCCTACCGAACCTGCTGCCTCCGGAGCACCTTGCGTCCATCCCATCTGATCGGAAGCTTGCGATGGAGCTGCCAGCACAAGTAGCGCAGGAAGTCCCCGATCTGCGGACGCTTGCGCGTGTTGGGATACCGCCGGAAATCCCCTCCTCAGACTGTGACGCTCGCAACGACCAACAGCCGCTTCAAGTGGAAGGCCAGGTGCAATACCGTCGCCTGCCCCGTGGCGCCCACATCCATACCCAATGCGGCCGCCCGCTTAGTCTCGACTCATCGACAACGACGATGGTCCAGCCCTCGGCGACAGCGGTTTTTCGGGGCCACGCGACCCGTTTCCAGCGTCGGATCGCGACCGCATCTGGCTCCCGCGCCTGGCCGGTCGGCCGCTGGGAACTCTAGCCCAGGGCGCAAGGACTGCCCGACATGGGTTTTGCTACACCAGACGCCGCACTCCCGCTCTACCCGCCTCGCGATGCAGGACAGGCTCCACCGCCCGGTCGCGTCCTCCCGGCTTCCGGGCTGGCCTTGAGTGTCCGCTCCACGCGCTTCAGATCCGCGATCGTAAGCGTCGGCGATTCCCCCGCTTCGCGCGCGCAGGCCCACCCGTTCTCGCGCCACCCGGCATGTCACTGGCTGACTGAGTGGCGAGAGCCCTCCAATCTCCGGCTCGCCCCACGCCCTGCCACACCAGGGCGTCGCTTCGCGGCGTTGCTGTGCCACAGCGCCACAGTCTCGTGTCCGTGCCTTCCTCCCCTCCCATGGTGATCACATGGGCAGAAGGATAGCCGATTTAGCCCCAACTGGCATTCTCGTTGTGAACAGGCAAGAGGATGACAAGCGGCGGGTCGGCGTTGCAGAAGAAACCCTCGGAAGAAGAATAACGCAGGTTAGGCCTTGTGAAGATCACGATGCACAAGCGTGACCTCATGCCCCATGTTGGCGAGACTGTCCCGCAGACGCATAGCGAGTGCAACGGAACGATGGCGTCCTCCCGTGCAACCCAACGCGATGGTCAGGTAGCTCCGACGCTCGCGTTCGAAGAGGGGAATAAGGAACTTGAGCATGCCTTCGACCAGCCCGAGGAATGCGATCGCGTCGGGATCGTCGAGAACATAGGTCCTGACGCGCGGATCTTCACCCGTGAGCGGCTTGAGCTCCGGGACAAAAAAGGGATTCCGCAGGAAACGGACGTCAAACAATAAATCGATGTCATAAGGAACACCGAACTTAAACCCGAACGTCACCAAAGTGATCGTGAGGCGATGTGGCCCCTCTTCGCGCTTGAATTGGCGCGCGAGAAGATCCTTCAGCTCATGCACCGTCAGATCGGACGTATCAATGATGCGGTCGGCCTGACGGCGCAGCTCCATCATCCGTTCCCGTTCGAAGCGCACGCCCTCCAGAACCGGCACATGCGGCAACAACGGATGAGGGCGTCTGGACTCGGAGAATCGACGGACGAGCACTTCTTCCCTGGCTTCCAAAAACACTAATTCGACGGAATGGCCTAAGGCCTTGACCTGATTAAGGATGCCTACGAAATCCGGGAAAAACACCCGTTCCCGAATATCGATACCGAGCGCCACATTTTTGATCTCGCCACCCTGCTGATTGCAGAGCTCGACGAAGGTGGGCAGAAGCGCCGCCGGGAGGTTGTCCACACAGAAATATCCCTCGTCTTCGAAAAACTTGAGCGCGTGGGTTTTGCCCGATCCCGAAAGACCGCTGATGATGACAAGGTTAAGCGCGGACATGCAACTCTGTGGGGGCTTGCGGCTCCGGATCAATCAATTCGACCTCGCCGTTGGCAAGCCGCCTGAGCACCTGCAATCTGTTCGACGCCTTATTGACAAACACAACGATCGCCGATGGATTCTCGCCTAACTTCGCCACCGCGTCGTTCAAGCGAAGAACAGGTGCGGCTGAACGCACCGTCTTGACATCGACCGCTTGCATCGCAGGCACGCGTTCCTTGGGCCTCAATGCCCTCCTCTGCGAACCGACTTTATGATCGATCAACCGGTCTTTTTGCTTCCGAATCTGACTTCCGATCTTGTCGACCAATTGGTCAATGGATGCGTACATCTCCTCGGTCGATACTTTGGCTTGAATCGCCCTCCCGTTAAGCGTGCAAGTCGCCTCCGCGGTGTGCCGGAACTTTTCGACCCCGATGACGACCTGAATATTGCTCAACTTGACGCCAAATCGCTCCAACCGCTTTAGCTTGTTCTCCACGTACCGCCTGAGTGCGGCGGTGATTTCAACATGTCGCCCAGTCAGCAGCACTTGCATCGTTATCCCTCACACCTCTGCGTTGTCCTGAATCGCTTTTACGGTGCCCTGCTTCATCCTTTTGCTCGTCCACAGGCCCGGGCGTTCGGTGCAACGCCGCGCCTTGCACACCACAGACTGTCATCGTGCTCCACCGCGCTGATCGATTATGGCGAAGAACGAGCCTTAGAAGAAACGCTTGCGCTGGTTGGCTGGCGGAATATTCTCTTCCGCTCGGTATTTCGCTACGGTCCGGCGCGCAATGACGATGTTTTGCTTCCGCAACCGGGCTGCAATCTCCTCATCCTTCAATGGGCGGGTGGCATCTTCCTCCGCCACCATTTTCCGAATCATCTCACGGACGGTGACGGAAGACAACATATCGGTCGGTTGGTCGGCGCGTTGAAGCCCGGCGTTGAAAAAGAACTTCAGTTCCAACATGCCCTGCGGGCAATACATATATTTGTTGGCCGTCACGCGACTGATTGTCGATTCGTGCATGCCGATGTCTTCGGCCACTTGTTTCAACACGAGCGGCTTCAAATATTGGACCCCATGCTCGAAAAACTGCTGCTGAAATTTGACGATGCTGGAGACGACCTTCACGATCGTCTTGTTACGCTGCTCGATGCTGCGGATGACCCACTGCGCGGCTCGCAATTTCTCGTCCAGATAGGCCTTGGTCTCCGGAGAGTGTCCGCCAGCCATCAGCTGCTTGTAATAAGGGCTAATTCTCAGGCGGGGAAGGCCGTCGTCGTTGAGCACGACCACCCACTCGCCCTCGTTTTTGACAACAAAGACGTCCGGCACAATCGCATAATTGTGGGTGTTCGCGAATGGACGGCCGGGCTTCGGCTCAAGTCCCTCGATGATTTTCGTTGCCTGGCACACTTCATCCAGCGTGACATTGAGCGCTTTGGCGATGCGTCCGTATTGCTTTTTCTCCAAGTCCTTCAGATGATGCAGAATAATCGCCTCGACCACCGATCCCCTCAAGGCGCCGGGCCTTGCTCCGATCGACCCGATTGGACCGCGCCCCAGATAGCCCAACTGAAGCAGAAGACACTCCGATAAATTGCGGGCGCCGACACCGCTGGGATCGAACGTTTGGATCACCTTCAGCACCGATTCCGCTTCCTCGACAGAGAACTCAGTGCCTTCGACGACCTCGGCCAATGGCATCCGTAGATAGCCGTCGTCATCGAGATTCCCGATGATCAATCGTCCAATAGCTTTGTGGCGATCCGAAAGACCGGCCAGTGAAAGCTGCCACAGCAAATGATCTTCCAGCGAGGTTGTCCGGGCGACCGTCTGGTCATAAGAAGGAAGCTCATCCTGAACAGAAGAAGGATATTCCGTATCGCCAGCGCGGCGGTCGCTGTCGAAGTAGTCTTCCCAACCTGCCGCCGAGAGATCCTCAGAACTCTCGTCCCCGCCCGTGGACTCCCCATCATCAGTTCCGCCCCGGCCGGATGATTGCGAGTACTCGGTTCCGTCCAGATCGGTTTCGTCGGAACCAGCCGAATCGCTTTCTTCGGCCTCGGCGGGCACCTCTTCGAGCAGAGGATTCTCCATCAGGTACTGGGCCAAACTCTGCTGAAGTTCCAACCGTGAAAGCTGCAGCAACTTGATCGCCTGCTGCAACTGAGGAGTCATGATGAGCTTCTGGCTGAGCCGAAGATCAAGCCGCAGTTTCATATCGCTACCTTTGTACCATCACCCGTTAGAGCCGGAATCGCTCGCCTAAGTAGACCGCGCGCGCCGTCGCACTGTTCACGATGACTTCCGGAGAGCCGGCCTCCAGGATCCGCCCCTCATTGATGAGGTAGGCTCGATCTGTAATTGACAGCGTTTCCTGCACATTGTGGTCGGTGATCAAGATCCCGATATGTTTCTGCTTGAGGCGAGCGATGATCTGCTGGATATCCGCCACGGCGATCGGATCGATGCCCGCGAACGGTTCGTCGAGCAGTAGAAAGAGGGGTTGCGTTGCCAAGGCTCTGGTAATTTCCAACCGGCGTCGCTCTCCTCCCGAAAGGGAGTAGGCTTTGCTTGTTCGAAGATGGGTTAATTCCAGTTCCTCCAGCAACGCCTCGACTCGCTGTTCGCGCTCTGACGCTCCAAGGTCCAGCGTTTCGAGAATCGCCGAAATGTTTTCTTCGACCGTGAGACGGCGGAAGACCGACGATTCCTGGGGGAGATATCCGATTCCCTTGCGCGCCCGCTTATACATCGGCAGATCCGTGATCACCTCGCCGTTCAAATAAATATCGCCGGAGTCTGGCTGACAAAGCCCAACCATCATGTCGAAGATGGTGGTCTTACCAGCTCCATTTGGTCCGAGCAAACCGACCACTTCGCCTGCCCGCACCTCCAACGAGACACCTTTTACGACAGTCCTTCCCTTAAAGCTTTTCACCAGACCGGTCGCCGACAGGAGTTCCCCCAGTTCACAGGAATTCATTGCGGGCTCGGCCTTTGAACCGGTCAACGCGCAGGCATCCAGCATTAGCGCCCTCCTGCCTCGCCCTCGATCGTCACATGAGAACCGCCTTCGACGACGCTTCGATCTTCGGCGAGAAACATCGTAATCCGTTTCCCACTGACCCGCGTTCCTTTTTGCCAGGCCACCGGGTCACCAGTCAGCACGATCTTCTCTTCGTCCTGGTAGTAGACCGCTTTTTGGCAGGTCGCCCTTCCATCGTCTTTTTCGATCCTGACCCGCCCGATCGCCTCGATCATGCTGACCGCTCGGTTCGACACAGCAGGGAGAGCCTCACGTTTCCGACCGGAGCCTTCCGTCCCCCCCCGTCCCCCACTGCGGTCGCCATTGGATTGCTCTTTCCCATCCGTGTCGGCCGGTCGAAATGACACCACCATACGATCGGAATGAACCACCAGCGACCCCTTGATCAGCACCACCGCACCTTCAAAAACGGCCTTGCTGTCCTGGTTGCGGACGGTCATTTTTTGCGCGGTGATCGTCGTGCTGGCGTTCGAAGAAAAGGCCGTTTTCGCCTCGTGAGACTCCGACGAATGAGCGTGTCCCGCCAGTCCCAGTCCAAACGCGCTAATCAGCGTGATGAATATCCACATGGACGTCTTCGAGAACCTGAAATTCCTCGACCTGCACCTTCCCGATCAACCCCCGGCCGTTCACATGCAACCCATGACCAATAATCGCTACAGGCTCGGTCGTGCTGATTTCACCCCGTTCCTCGTTCCATCTCAGATGATTCGTATAAATTGTATACCCACTTTCAGTGTGCATGGCGATCGGATCGGTTCGATTGGAAAGGATGAAATTTTTTTTCACGGTGTCGAGCACCCCTTCATCCCCTTGCAAGGTGAATTCACGTCCCCTCTCTCCGTAAAGAGTGATATGCACTCGGTCCAGAACAGCTCGGTTTTCTCCCTCGAACAAGCGAGCTTTCCAGGCACGCACTTCCCACCGTACAGCACCGTCCTTCGTTTGCATGAAGGTGAACCCCTGGATGCTTGCATCGGCCTGTTCAAAGTCGGTCGCCGGGGTAGGCTTGGAGGAGGAAATTGATTCAGCGCGGGTCAACAATAAGTAGACGAGAAACGAGGCGAACGCGGCGCTCATGGCAAGTAAGGATCCGCGGAACCAACGCTGCCACACTTCCCGTCACTCGCTTTCTTCGCAGTACATTCGCGACAACTTGCGCTGGCACGATAATAGCATGGCAAACGGTGCAAGTAAACGCACCACCGTAAGCTCGTCCAGACCATATTGAGAATTCACGGAGAAGAGCAACGCGAGGGAGACGAAACGTGGGAGGGGGCTTCACCCCCAAACCTTGCTTAAGCAGAAGGACTGTCAGACATTTCCGGCGCCGATTGTTTAGATGTCCCTCCCTTCTTTTGACCTCCGGTCTTCTCGGATGCGGTCGGCTTGGCCTGTTCGGAAACACCCCCGCTGGCGACCAACTCGATCGCAACCATCTCGGCCGCGTCGCCGACGCGACGGCGCGTCTTGATGATGCGCGTGTATCCGCCCGCTCGATCGCGAAACCGCAACGCGACGTCATCGAATAATTTCGAAACCACGGCTTTGTTTCTGAGAAATCCGAGCGCGCGCCGCCGGGCGTGTAATGTCCCTTCCTTCCCCAGCGTAATCATCCGCTCAGCGAATCCACGTACCTCTTTGGCCTTGGCCTCCGTCGTTTCGATGCGCTCCTGATCGAGCAGCGACGTCACCAGGCTCCGGAACAGTGCCCACCGATGCTTGGTCTTGCGGCCGAGTTGTCTCCCCTTTTTCCTATGACGCACGGTAGCTTCCCTCGGTTATGAGTCGGACTTGGGATTCCCATCGCCAGACGGCAGTGCATCCAACTTGGTGCCCAGACTCAAGCCCATTCCCGCTAACACCTCCTTGATCTCGTTGAGGGACTTCTTGCCAAAGTTCTTGGTCTTGAGCATCTCAACCTCAGTCTTCTGGACTAGATCGGCGATGGTTTTGATGTTCGCATTTTTGAGACAGTTGGCAGCGCGAACTGACAGTTCCAGTTCGTTGACGCTCCGAAACAGGTTCTTGTTGATTTCGCGCGTTCGCTCTTCCTTGGCCACTTCCGGCTTGGCTTCCGCCCGCTCCTCTGGATTGATAAAGATGTCCAGATGATCACGCAGAATGCTCGCAGCCGTAGAGAGCGCATCCTGCGGCGTAATCGTGCCGTCCGTCCAAATCTCCAATGTCAACTTGTCATAATCGGTCACACGGCCGACCCGGGCGTTTTCCACGTGGAAGTTCACTCGCTTAATAGGCGTGAAGATGGAATCCACCGCAATGACGCCGATGGGCAACCCCTCTTCTTTATTCCGCTCCGCCGGCACATAGCCACGTCCGTGCTTAACGACCATCTCCATGTCGAGCGTGGCATCTTTATCCAGCGTGGCGATGTGCAGATCTGGCGTGAGAATGGTAATGTCGCCGTCGTGAATGATATCCGAGCCTTTCGCCTCACCGGGCCCTTTCTTTTTGAGGCGAATTGTTTTCGGCTTGTCGGAATGGAGCGCCAGCCGGAGACTCTTCACATTGAGAATGATCGACGTGACATCTTCCGTCACACCCGGAATCGTCGAAAATTCGTGCAAAACCCCCTCGATCCGGACAGTGGTCACGGCGGCGCCAGTCAAGGACGACAGTAGTACCCGGCGGAGTGAGTTGCCGATAGTCGTCCCGAATCCTCTCTCGAAAGCCTCCGCTGTGAATCTGCCGTATGTCGGGGAGAGAGTTTCTTTGTCGACTTCGACCCGCATCGGGATCTGAAAGTCCTTCATCGCCTTGATCATGATTCCCCCTTCACCTCATCAATTGGTCCAGAAAGCCGGTCGTTCGGAAGCCGGTCGTTGACTCCGGCAAAATCGATGTCCTATCTGGAATACAACTCCACGACCATCTGCTCATTGACGGGAAGCCCGATATGCTCCTTCGTCGGCAATGCTCGAACGGTTCCTTTGAAGGCGACCCGATCCAGTTCTAACCACTCGGGGACACCCCGCCCATCCACAGCTTCCAGGGCGGCCAACACCGATACCAAGTTCCGGCTTTGGGGCCGGATTTCGACGACATCCCCGACTTTCACAATCGCCCCCGGGATGTTTGTTCTCCGGCCGTTCAAAAGCACATGGCCATGATTCACCAGTTGACGTGCTTCTTTCCTCGAGGAGCCGAACCCCAGACGATACACAACGTTGTCGAGCCGGCACTCGAGCAGGCGCAGCAAAGACTCGCCGGTGACCCCCGCTTGCCGCTCAGCTCTCTCGAACGTCCCCCGGAATTGCCGTTCCTGCAAGCCATAAATCCGTTTCAATTTCTGCTTCTCTCTCAACTGAAGACTGTAATCCGAAATCCGTGGGCGTCCCTGACCGTGCTGACCCGGTGGATAACTCCGCCGCTCGATCGCGCATTTCTCCGTCATGCAACGGGAGCCCTTGAGAAAGAGCTTTTCCCCTTCACGGCGACACAGCCGACAGACCGGACCACGGTACTTCGCCATTGTTCTCCCTCATGAATCGATATTCGTTACACGCTCAGGTGAAAGAACCATTTCTTCACGATCACCGCCAACGTTCAACGGTTAAACTCGCTCTTCACACTCGTCGACGCTTCGGCGGACGACAGCCGTTATGGGGGATCGGCGTCACGTCGCGGATCAGATTGATCCGCAACCCAGCGGCTTGGAGCGACCGGATCGCCGATTCCCGCCCGGCGCCCGGCCCGTTCACATAGACGTCGACTTGACGCATCCCGTACTCCATCGCTTTCCTGGCGGCGGCCTCTCCAGCCCGTTGTGCAGCGAAGGGCGTACTTTTCCGCGAACCCTTGAATCCCTGATTGCCAGCGCTCGCCCAGACCACTGTGTTTCCACTCATGTCGGTGATGGTCACTATGGTATTGTTGAAGGAGGCTTGCACATGCGCCACACCGTTCTGGACGATTTTTCGTTCTTTTTTCTTGCCCTTCTTCGCGCTCATAACAAGATGTCCTTATAAGATGTCCCTTTCGCGATCAGCCGATGTTCTCAACCGCCCGGTGCTCCCACCGGTTTACGTGCCTTTCCGATTGACGCTCGGCGCCCTTTCCGAGTTCGTGCATTGGTTCGCGTCCGCTGTCCCCGTACTGGCAACCCCTTACGATGCCGCAGACCCCGGTATGTTCCCGTGTCGATCAGCCGTTTGATATTCATCGACACTTCCTTCCGTAGGTCTCCCTCAACTCGATAATCCCGCTCGATGATTTCCCGCAACTTGATGATTTGGTCCTCACTGAGATTTTTGACCCGAATCGAGCCGTCCACCCCTGCCTTTTTTAAGATTTGCTGGGCCGAAGATCGACCAATTCCATAGATATAGGTCAGCCCCACATCGATCCTCTTCTCCCGTGGCAAATCCACTCCCGCTATCCGAGCCATGTGCCCTCCAACCCATTAAACGTGACACGTTCATTGCGAAGCGAGCGGCAACCCGTCTCACGTTTAACGGCTCACCGCCTCTACCCCTGCCGCTGTTTGTGACGTGGATTCTCGCATAACACCCGCACCACCCCCCGGCGGCGGACTACTTTACATTTCGAACAGATCGGCTTGACAGATGATTTCACTTTCATGGCATGGCCCCTGCTCCCCGTTCAAGACTCCGAAGCCTCTGCGCCTGCGACCGCCGCGCCTCCTTCACTTGAAGCGATATGTGATTCTTCCTCTCGTCAAGTCATAGGGCGACAATTCGACGGTCACCCGGTCGCCCGGCAGAATGCGAATGAAATGCATGCGCATCTTACCGGAAATATGAGCCAAAATCTTGTGGCCGTTATCCAGTTGGACCCGGAACATGGCATTCGGCAATGTTTCTACCACTGTTCCCTGGACCTCGATGACGCCTTCCTTCGGCACGAAGACAGCGCTCTCCTCTTTTCGCTACAACTTTGTCAGGATTCGAGCCGGGCCACTGGGCTGAATCGCGATCGTGTGTTCGAAGTGTGCAGACAGGCTGCCGTCTTTGGTCACTGCTGTCCACTGATCGTCCAAGATCCGCACCTCGCTTTTCCCCATGTTGACCATCGGTTCGATGGCCAAAACCATTCCGTATTGAAGCCGAGGACCCTGCCCCGGCTTGCCGTAATTCGGCACCTGCGGTTCCTCGTGGAGTTGGCGCCCGATCCCATGCCCCACGAAATCCGTCACAACGGAGTACCCTGCGGCCTCCACGTGGCGCTGAATCGCATGCGAGATGTCAGACAGCCGATTGCCCACGACCGCCTGTTCGATGCCGAGATACAATGCTTCTTCGGTCACCTTCATAAGCCTCGCCGCTTCAGGAGAGACCGCACCAACGGCGACCGTCATCGCGGCATCGCCGTAGAACCCGTCAACAATGGCGCCCAAGTCGAGTCCGACGATATCTCCTTCTTTCAACGGGCGGTTGGACGGAATACCGTGCACGACCTGTTCGTTCACGGAGGCACAGAGCGTCTTGGGATAGTTCCGGTAACCCTTGAAAGCTGGCCGTCCGCCCCGCGCGATGATGAACTCTTCTGCAAACCGGTCAAGTTGCTCGGTCGTGACCCCGGGACGGATCTCCTTTTTTAAGGCCTCCAGGGTTTCCGCAACCAATTTCGACGCCTGCGCCATGATTTCGATCTCTTCAGGCGTCTTTAAGATAATCATGTGATCCCGAGCCCTGCAAGTAGCGCCGTCAACCGTTCATGAACCGACTCCACTGAACCCGATCCATCCAGGTTCGATACAAGTCGCTTCTGATCATAATACGCGATCAAGGGCGCCGTTTGCTCCTCGTACACCTTCAGTCTGGCTTCGATCGTTTCCTTTCGATCATCATTCCTCTGAATCAACTGTTCGCCGCATCGGTCGCACAGTCCAGGCTTCCGCGGAGGAGCAAAATCCACGTGAAATACGGCCTGGCACCTCGGACAGCTCCGTCGACCGCTCAGCCGCTTGAGGATTTCTTCGCGCGGCACCTGAAAATTGATCACCCGGTCGATACGGCTTCCAGCGGCCTTCAGGATTTTGGCCAACTCTTCCGCCTGAGGCACTGTCCTGGGAAAGCCGTCCAGAACGAATCCGTTCGCGCAATCCGGTTCCCCCAGCTTCTCACGCACCATTTCGATCACGATGGCATCGGGAACCAGCTCACCGGCGTCCATCGCGCTCTTTGCGGCCAGTCCCAATGGCGTCTTATTCTTGACCGCCTCCCGAAGTAGGTCGCCGGTGGAGATCTTCGGCCAGTGAAATCGGGCTGCTACCCGATCGGCTTGCGTGCCCTTGCCCACTCCCGGAGCGCCGAGAAAGACCAGCCGCATGGTGCGCGTTCACCCACTTCGCCCTCTGAGGCGCCCCTTGGCCAAAAATCCCTCATAGTTGCGCATGAGCATGTGGGACTCGATCTGTTGTGCGGTATCCAGTCCCACTCCAATGACAATGAGCAACGAAGTTCCGCCGAAGTAGAACGGCACGTTCAACTTATAAATAAGGAACTCGGGAATGACGCACACCGTTGCCAAATAGATCGAGCCCGCGAACGTAATACGGGTCAGCACCTTGTAGATATAGTCGGAAGTCCGCTGCCCAGGCCGAATGCCAGGAATGAACCCCCCATACTTCTTCATATTGTCAGCCATGTCGACCGGATTCAGCACGACGGCGGTGTAAAAAAAACAAAAGAAAATGATCAAACCGACATACAGAACCGTGTAAAGCAGCGAACCCGGAGCAAGTTGCGTCCCCAACGATTTGATCCACGGCGTTTCAAAAAACCCGGCGATCGTTGCGGGAAAGGCGATAATCGATGACGCGAAGATCGGGGGAATGACCCCGGCCGTGTTGATTTTGAGCGGGATATGGGTGCTCTGTCCCCCATAGACCCGGCGCCCGATCACCCGCTTGGCGTACTGCACCGGAATTTTCCGCCGCCCGCTCTCCAAAAACACGATAGCTGCGATGACGGCTAGCATAATGACCGCCAGAGCAACCAGCAACATGAAGCTCAACTGACCTACCTTGTACAGATCAAACGTCTGTGCCACCGCACTGGGAAGGCGAGCCACAATCCCCGCGAAAATGATTAACGAGATACCGTTCCCAATTCCCCGCTCGGTGATTTGCTCGCCCAGCCACATCAGAAATCCGGTTCCGGCCGTCAGGGTGATCACCGTCATCAACCGGAACCCCCAGCCGGGATTTAACACAAATGCACCTTGATTCATCCCTTCGAGGCCGATCGCGATCCCAAAGCCCTGGATCATCGCAATCCCGACCGTGCCGAATCTCGTATATTGAATGATCTTTTTTCGTCCCCGCTCGCCTTCCTTGGCCAGCTTAGAGAGATGGGGGATCACCACTGTCAGAAGCTGGAGAATGATCGACGCGCTGATGTAAGGCATGATGCCCAGCGCGAAGATCGTCAGCCGGGACAGAGCTCCTCCCGAAAAAATGTCCAAGAATCCCAGCAGCGAACCGCCTTTTTCGACCAAAAACTTCGCCAGTTCATCGTTGTTGATACCAGGCGTAGGGATATGCGCCCCGACCCGGTACACAATGAGCATCCCGAGCGTGAAAAGGATCCGGGTGCGCAGTTCGGGAATCTTGAAGATATTCTGAAAACTGGTCAGGAGTCGCTCAAACACTGCGGATGACCTCGGCTCTCCCCCCAGCCGCTTGAATCTTTGCCTCCGCGGATTTGCTGAACTTATGAGCCCGCACGACCATGGGGCGCCCGACATCGCCGAGCCCGAGGATCTTAATCGGCAGATTTTTGCGTTTGATCAGTCCGGCCTCGGTCAACACTTCCGGAGTGATGGGATCGACCGTGCCGAGACTGGCCAGCGCTTTCAAATTCACGATGGCGTATTCCTGTCGGAACGGATTCGTGAACCCATACTTGGGCAACCGGCGGACTAACGGCATCTGCCCACCTTCAAATCCCGGACGTTTGCCCCCCCCGGACCGTGCCAATAACCCCTTGTTGCCCCTTGTCGCGGTCTTACCGTGGCCCGATCCCGGTCCCCGGCCGATCCGCTTTCGACGTTTTTTGGCTCCGCGCGGCGGAGTCAGCTCATGCAGCTTCATTGCGGACGCACTTCCAATAAATAACCGACCTTCTGAATCATCCCCCGCACCTGCGGGGTGTCGGGATGCTGAACGGACTGGCGCACTCGCCGAAGTCCCAATCCCTGGAGCACTAAGCGGTGACGCCAAGGCGTACCGATTGGGCTCCGCTTCAACGTGATCATCAATAATCCTCGGCCGGAGGCGCTGGTGTGTTTGGAGGCGCTCATGCTACACTCATTTGCTGATCACTGTCGGCCGATGCAGATCGGCGAAGACGCAACACCTGTTCTGGATCCCGCAGTTGCTGTAGGCCGTTGAGGGTGGCGCGAACAGTGTTAAACGGGTTCCCGCGGCCGAGTGTCTTGGCGATCACGTTGCGGGCGCCGACAAATTCCACCACCGCTCGAACCGCCCCCCCCGCAATGATGCCGGTGCCCTCAGCGGCGGGCTTGAGCAATACGTGCTCCCCCCCAAATAGACCATGGACTTCGTGCGGAATGGTCCCATCCTTCAGCGGCACCTGCACGAGATGTTTTTTGGCCTGCTCGATAGCCTTCGAAATCGCGACAGGTACTTCGGCCGCTTTGCCTTTTCCCACGCCGACCCAGCCCTGACCGTCCCCGACAACCACGAGCGCGCAAAAGTTGAAACGCTTACCGCCCTTGACTACCTTGGCCACGCGGTTGATGAACACCACCTTGTCTTTGAGGCTCAGATCTTCAGGATTGACCCGCACGAACGCTCTTTCCTCCCTCGCGAAGGTTAAAACTGTAACCCGCCTTCTCTGGACGCTTCCGCCAACGCTTTGATCCGGCCATGATAGAGCCGCCCCCCTCGGTCGAAGACGACCGCGTGGATCTTCGCCGCCTTGGCCCGCTCGGCAAGCAGCTTACCGACGGCCTTGGCCGCCTCGATCGTTCCGCCCGATTTCAACGACGCTCTCAACGCAGGATCGAGGCTCGACGCAGAGACGATCGTATGACCTTTGAGATCGTCGATAATCTGAGCGTAAATGTGCGACTTGCTCCGAAACACGTTCAACCGCGGTCGCTCGGGGGTGCCAAACACCCGCTTGCGCACCCGCCGCTTCCGGCGTTCCAATTGCCGTTTCTTCTCAAGAACACTCATTGCCGTCTTTACTTCCCGGTCTTGCCTTCTTTCTTACGGAGCACTTCACCGACGTAGCGAATGCCCTTTTGCTTGTACACATCGGGAGGCTTGATCGCACGGATGTTCGCTGCAACCTGCCCGACCTTCCGTTTATCCGTTCCTCGCACCGTGATCACCGTCTGCTTGTCGACCTTCACCTCAACGCCAGGAGGAATAGGAAACGTCACAGGGTTGACATAGCCGACGTTGAGCAACAGCGACTGCCCCTGGATCTGGGCCTTGTAGCCCACCCCGGTGATCTCCAGCGACCGCTCGTAGCCCTTGGTGACGCCGATAATCATGTTGTTCAGTTCGGCCCGAACCAAGCCATGGAGCGCTCTGATCTTCCGGTCATCGCTTGAACGGCTGACCACCACCTGGCCATCAGTGACTGACACGCCGATGCCCGAAGCCACAGACCACTCCAATTTCCCGAGCGGCCCTCGCACCGAGACCCGCCCGTCGTGGACCTGCACCTCAACCCCCGGGGGAATCGCAATCGGCTTTCGACCTATCCGTGACATAGCTCAGATCTGCCCCGTTTCCGCCCCGAAAGTTACCACACGGAGCACAAGACTTCTCCCCCGAGACCGGCCCTCCGGGATTGCTGGTCGGTCATCAACCCCTTGGAAGTCGAAAGGATGGCCACCCCGATACCGTTGCGGACTTTGGGAATGTCCTGTTTCCCGACATAGACTCGTCGCCCAGGCTTGCTGATCCGCTTTGTGCCGGTGATCATCGGCTGGTCCTCCCCGATGTACCGCAACTGCACGCGAAGAAACGGATGGCCATCCACCGTCTCCTCCTCAAAACCGTGAATAAACCCTTCCGCCTGAAGGATCTTCAAGATTTCCCGCTTCAACCGTGACGCCGGAACAGACACCGTTTCATGTCGCCGCCGCACGGCGTTTTGGATCCTAACCAAAAGGTCAGCGATGGGATCGGTTACCATACCGTCACGCTCCGATGACACGAATGTTGGACGAGGAGTTCTGGCTTACGAAGTTCTCGTCCGCCCAATTCTCATTGCCATGTTCTCGAGCCGGAGTCAGCCTGCCTACCAACTCGCCTTCCGCACGCCAGGGATTTCTCCACGCAGGCTTCGGAAGCGGAAACAAATCCTGCACATTTGAAAGCGACGCAGAAACCCTCTTACTCGCCCGCAAAGCGGACACCGGTTGTACGCTCTGACGGCGAATTTGGGCTTTGCCGCCGCTTTCAATCTCAATGCTTTTCGAGCCATCTTCGACTCCCGCCTGGTCGCTCACAGATCCCGCGCGACGTTTCATGCCCTGAACGGCATCCCTAGGTGACGCAATAGGGCCTTGCCTTCATCATTGGTTCGGGCTGTCGTGACGATCGTAATATCCATGCCATGAATGGACATCACGTCATCGTATTTGATCTCAGGGAAAATCAACTGTTCCTTCAGCCCCAGCGTGTAATTACCGCGCCCATCGAACGATTTCGGGGACACGCCACGGAAATCCCTGATGCGGGGCAACGCCAAGCTCACAAGGCGGTCGAAAAACTCGTACATGCGGCGACTTCGTAAGGTCACCTTCGCACCGATGGGCATGCCCTGGCGGAGCTTGAACCCCGCAATCGCTTTTTTGGCCCGCGTGATGACAGCCTTCTGCCCCGAGATCACCGCCAACTCATTTGCGGCGCTCTCCAGTATTTTGACATTTTGAATCGCCTCTCCCATCCCGACGTTCAACACGATCCGCTCCAACCGGGGCACCTGCATCGGATTCTTATAGCCGAATTCCTTCATCAAAGCGGGCACCACCTGATTCCGATACAGCTCCCTGAGCCGTGGCTCAAACTTCGACTCGCTCTCCGACTCACCGGAGGGCGTTTCGGCCGGAACGGCTTCCTTCTTTCCCGTAGCCTTGCGCTCTGTCGTCCTTCCACCGCGGCCCTTTTCGACTTTTGCCATCCCGCATGTCCCTCGATAATTTACTCGATCAGTTCCTTCGACTTCTTGCTGAACCTGACACGGCGGCCGTCTTCCAGAACTCTCACACCCAGCCTCGTGGGCTTATGCGTCACAGGACACAGATACATGACGTTGGAGATGGCCATCGGGGCTTCTTTCTCGATGATCCCTCCCTGCCGCACCTTCGGGTTAGGCTTGGTGTGCCGCTTGATGATGTTCAGCTTTTCGACGACGACTTTACCGGCAATCGGATCGACGGACAGGACTTTTCCAGTCTTGCCCCGCTCGCGCCCCGCAATAACCATTACGAGGTCTCCTTTGCGGATTCTGGATTTTTTCATCGCGTGCACGTCTGCTTCCCTTGATCGCGCTCAGAGCACTTCTGGTGCGAGCGAAATGATCTTCATAAATTTCTTCCACCGCAGCTCACGCGCGACCGGGCCGAAAATGCGCGTACCGATCGGTTCGCCTTGGGCATTGATCAACACGCAGGCGTTGCGATCAAACTTGATATAGGATCCGTCTTCTCGGCGGACTTCCTTGGCTGTTCGCACGATGACGGCGCGGCTGACATCGCCTTTCTTCACGCTGGCCTGAGGAATCGCCTCTTTTACCGTGACCACCACCACATCACCGAGCGAACCATACCGCCGCTTCGACCCGCCGAGCACGTGAAAACACATCACCTGCTTGGCACCCGAGTTGTCTGCCACATCCATGTAGGTATAATTTTGAACCATTTCACAATCTCGCAATCCGGCGATCGCTTCACAACTGAATCACGTGACCCGATTCATCAATCATTACCCCACCCCGCCTTAGGCCTCCGGCTGCCCCTTTTCCATGATCTGCACAACCCGGAAATGTTTATGTCGGCTGAGGGGCCTGGTTTCAATCAGTTTGACCCGATCACCGATCTTACACATGTTATTTTCATCGTGGGCCTTGAGCTTCGTCACACGACGAATCACCTTTTTGTAGACGGGATGCATCACGGACCGTTCGACCGCCACGACGACGGTTTTCTGCATTTTATTGCTGATGACGGTTCCAAACCATTCGCGGCGTTTCTTGGTACGCTCTCCCATGATCACCTATCCTCGAGCCTGAGTCGATGCTTCGGACTCTTTGGCGGACAATTCGCGCAGCACGGTCTTGATCCGGGCGATATCCCGTTTGGTCTTCCGAATCTGCATGGGATTCTCGATGCGTCCCGTACCGAGCTGAAATCTGAGATTGAACAACTCCTGTTTGAGCTGTTTTTCCTTCTCCACTAACTCGGGAACCGTCAACTGCCTGAGCTCTTTCGCATCCATCTCGCGGCTCTCGTACGACTAGAACTGCCCGCGCGTCACGAACTTGGTCGCAATGGGCAGCTTGTGCGCAGCTAATCGCAAGGCCTCCTGCGCTACTTCCGGCGTCACACCGTCCATCTCGTACAGGATGCGGCCGGGCTTGACTACAGCCACCCAGAACTCAGGGTTGCCCTTGCCTTTCCCCATACGGGTTTCCGCCGGCTTTCTTGTGATCGGTTTGTCGGGAAAGATTCTGGTCCACACCTGGCCGCCGCGCTTCACATGTCGCGTAATGGCGATGCGGGCAGCTTCGATTTGCCGACTCGTGATCCATCCGGGCTCAAGCGCCTTGAGGCCAAACTCACCAAGGGTGATCTGCCCCCCGCGGTAAGCCTTCCCCCGCATCCGGCCTTTCTGCATTTTTCTGAATTTAACCTTCTTCGGTGCTAACACACAGCCCCCTCAGCGCTGACCGACATCCACTGACCTGAGTTCGAGCAAGCGATCCGCACAGCTCACGCAAGGCGCCGCTCGACCCCGCTGCCTCCCTTCTGTTGAGAGGGAAGCAGTTCACCCTTGTAAATCCAGGTTTTCACGCCGATCTGCCCCATCGTGGTACGGGCCTCCGCAAACCCATAATCGATTTCTGCTCTCAGCGTGTGAAGAGGAACTCGTCCTTCGCGATACCACTCCGTCCGTGCGATTTCCGCCCCGCCCAACCGGCCCGCGACCATAATCTTGATCCCCTGAGCCCCAAGTCGAAGGGCGGACTGCACACTCCGCTTCATCGCCCGACGGAACGCCACTCGCTTTTCCAATTGCATGGCAATGTTTTCGCTGACAAGTTGGGCATCCAGTTCAGGCTTCTTGATTTCCTTGACCGTGATGTAAACCTGTCCCCCGTATTGTTGCTCCAAGGCTGCTTTGAGTTTATCGATCTCCGCCCCCTTTCGACCGATGATGATCCCCGGCCTGGCCGTATGAATGATGACTCGTGTTTGATCCCCTGAGCGCTCAATCTCCACCCTCGACACGCCGGCGTGGTAGAGCTTCTCCTTGACCATCTGGCGGATCTTGATGTCCTGGTGAAGAAGCTTGGCGTACTCTTTTCTCGCAAACCATCGGGAACTCCAGGTGTAGTTGTATCCCAGCCGATATCCTATTGGGTGTGTTTTCTGTCCCATATGGTCCGCATGCCCCTCGCGTGTGGAGTATAGTGCCTCTGGTCAGCCCGCCCGCTATTTCGTCCGGCCAGCCGTTGACGCAGCCACCACGATGGTGATGTGGCTCGTTCGTTTATGGACCGCGTTAGCTCGTCCCATGGACCGGGCCCTGAACCGTTTATAGATAGGCCCCCCATCGACATAGGCCCTCGAGACCCACATCGCTTGGCTGTCGCCCAGCTCCTTCTGCTCCGCATTCGCGACGGCCGAGCGCAACACTTTTTCCACCACTCTCGCGGCGGCGCGCGGAGTGTGTTTCAGGAGGGCGAGCGCCTTCGGAACTTGCTGGCCGCGGATCAAATCGACAACCACCCGTGCTTTGCGGGGCGGAACCCGCACAAATCTGAGAACTGCCCTCGCCTCTGCCATCCCACTGCCTCGCTACATGCCTTTTACTAACTGCAAAAACTAGCTTTCACCCCGCGCACGCTTGACGCGTTTTATGGCGAGCCCCCACAGTCTCATTTCAGCGGAACAGCCTTCTCAGTCTTCGCCGCTCCGTGTCCTTTAAAAAACCGGGTCGGAGCGAATTCCCCCAACTTGTGACCGACCATGTTCTCCGTCACGAACACCGGAATGAATTTCTTGCCGTTGTGCACGGCGAACGTGTGGCCGATCATCTCTGGGATCACCGTTGAACGCCGCGACCACGTCTTGATAATCTTGCGCTCCCTGGTCTGGTTCATCCGCTCCACCTTCTTGAGCAGGTGGGCGTCCACGAAGGCCCCTTTGCTCACCGATCTAGGCATCGCGTGCTCCTACCGGTAGATTACTTACGTCTGGCGATAATGAACTTGTCTGTCGCCTTGTTCCGACGTGTCTTGTAACCCTTCGTCGGCACCCCCCAGGGGGACACCGGATGGGGATTGCCTTGGCCGGATTTTCCCTCTCCGCCTCCGTGAGGATGGTCAACAGGATTCATGGCCACGCCGCGGACATGCGGCCGGCGTCCTCGCCATCGCGATCGTCCCGCCTTGCCCACCGACACATTTTCGTGATCAAGATTGCCCACTTGCCCGACCGTGGCCATGCAGGTCGCGAGTATCCGCCTCATTTCTCCCGACTTCAACCGGACCTGAACGTATTCGCCGTCACGGCCCATCACTTGGGCAAAGCCGCCGGCGCTCCGAATCAACTGCCCGCCCTTGCCAGGCTTGAGCTCGATATTGTGGATCATCGTCCCCAGTGGCATGCTTCCCAAGGGAAGCGCATTGCCGGGCCTGACTTCCACCGAAGGCCCAGATTGGACTGTATCACCCACACTGAGACCGACCGGCGCGAGAATGTACCGCTTTTCCCCGTCCGCGTAGTGGAGCAATGCGATCCGGGCCGAGCGATTGGGGTCATATTCGATCGCTGCAACTTTGGCCGGGACCCCTACCTTGTCGCGCTTGAAGTCGATCACGCGGTAGAGGCGCTTGTGTCCCCCACCCCGAAAGCGCACGGTCATGTGCCCGTGCGCGTTTCGTCCTCCGGTACGGTGATGGAACATCGTGAGCGCCTTTTCCGGTCGCTTCTTCGTCAGCCCTTCGTCCGACAACACTGTCATCCCCCGTCGTCCCGGAGTCGTCGGCCTGTACGCTTTGAGTGCCATGGGTGCACCTGCTGCTTCCGGTGGGCCAGATTACGCGCTTTCGTAGAGCTCCAACTTTTCGCCCTGTTTCAGCTTCACGAACGCTTTCTTCCAGTCGGGGCGCTTCCCAATGAACCGCCCCAAGCGTTTGGTTTTTCCACGGACATTCAACACATTGACCCGCTCGACCTTGACTTTCAGCAGCGCTTCCACTGCCTGCTTAATCTGAATCCGGTTGGCGTCACGCCGGACGAGAAACCCTACCGTATTTTCTCGCTCGCGCAGCGAGGTGATCTTTTCCGTTAACAACGGTTGCACCAGGATATCGTAGAGCGCCGTTTTCATGACCAGGCCTCCTTCACGCGAGCTAGTTCGCGCTCCGGAATCAGAATGGCGTCATAGCGCAGAACATCGTACACATTCAGTGCTTCAGGCCGAACGAGTTTTACACTGGGCAGATTCCTCGCCGCCTTGGCAAGATCATGACGGCTTTCTCCGGCCACAATGAGCGTGCTCGGCGGCAATCCCAGTCCGGCTAACACCTTGGCCAGCAGTTTCGTTTTAGGCTCCGCGAGCACCAGATCGGACACCACCGTCACACTGCCATCCGAGAGTTTCGCCGAGAGAGCGCTCTGCAACGCGGTGCGATACTTCCTCTTCGGCATCGCCATCGCATAGCTGCGCGGTTTGGGACCGAACACCGTCCCACCATGCCGCCAGAGTGGAGACCGGATCGACCCGGCACGAGCCCGCCCAGTGTGCTTCTGTTTCCAGGGTTTTTTCCCGGACCCGCTCACCTCACCCCGTCGCAGGGTCGACGCCGTACCTTGGCGCTCGCACGCCCGCTGCATGACCACCGCCTCGTAGACCAAGGCGCGCTGCGGCTTGCACCCGAACACCTCATCCGGCAACTCGACAGTGCCGACTTTCTGCTTATTAAGATCCACCACGTCGACGGTCGGCATGACCTACCCCTTTTTGGACTTCCGCACGACGACCAGGCCATTGTCCGCCCCGGGCACCGCTCCCCGCACGAACAGAAGGTTTTCCTCGGGACGCGTCTCGACGACTTTCAACCGTTGAACGGTGACCCGCTCCGAGCCCATATGCCCGGGCAACGTTTTGTTTTTCCACACCCGCGAAGGGAACGAGCTGCTGCCGATCGACCCTGGCGCCCGGTGGAACATGGACCCGTGCGACTCCGGCCCCCCTCGATAGTGATGGCGCTTCACAACCCCCTGGTACCCCTTGCCTTTGGAGATCCCTTCGACATCGACCCATTCCCCCTTTTTGAACAGGTCGGCCTTGATTGTCTGCCCGATTGTCACGTCCCCGAGCTTTTTAAATTCACGCAGCCATCGACTTGGCGGAGCCTGATGCTTCCTCAGATGCCCCAACTCGGCCTTGGATAGTTTCTGCTCCTTGACTTCACCGAACGCCACCTGCACGGCTTCGTACCCGTCGCGCTCGCGCGTCTTGATCGCAACGACCCGACAAGGACCTGCCTCGATCACGGTGACCGGTGTCAGGACACTCCCGTCATAGATCTGAGTCATCCCCAGCTTCTTGCCTAAGAGTCCGTTAATCATGGCAAGACCACCCTCAGCCATCGGCTCTTACCCATTCACTTCTTCTGCCCACCGCATCGTCGTCCGTCCACGGGGTCGATAGCCGGTGTCGGCGACTCACAACTTGATCTCCACATCCACCCCGGCGGCCAGATTCAGCTTCATCAATGAATCCATCGTTTCAGGTGTGGGCTCCAAAATGTCCAGCAGCCGCTTGTGTGTCCTGATTTCGAATTGCTCGCGAGACTTCTTATCCACGTGCGTTGACCGAAGCACCGTAAAACGCTCGATTCTGGTTGGCAACGGAATCGGACCAACAACCCTGGCACCGCTCCGCTTGACCGTTTCGACGATTTCGGCCACGGACTGGTCGAGCACTCGATAATCAAACCCCCTGAGTTTGATCCTGATCCGCTGATCAACTTTGACCATGTCGATTCACTCCAGGCAGCGAGGCTATGGGAAGAAGTTTTCCCCGCGTCAAGCCAGGATTTCCGTGACGATCCCCGAGCCCACGGTCTTGCCGCCCTCCCGGATCGCAAACCGCAGCCCCTGATCCATCGCAATCGGCGAAATCAACTCCGCCGTAATACTCACATTGTCCCCCGGCATCACCATCTCCACCCCCGGCGCCAACTGCACCACCCCCGTCACATCCGTCGTCCGGAAGTAGAACTGTGGCCGATACCCGTTGAAAAACGGCGTGTGTCGCCCCCCCTCTTCCTTCGTCAAGACGTACACCTCGGCCTTGAACTTCGTATGCGGCGTAATGCTCTTCGGCTTGGCCAGCACCATCCCCCGCTCTACCTCTTCCTTCTTGGTGCCCCGCAGCAACACCCCAATGTTGTCGCCCGCCTGCCCCTCGTCCAATACCTTGCGGAACATCTCCACCCCGGTCACCACCGTGCTCTGCGTCGGCCGCAACCCCACAATCTCCACCTCGTCGCCCACCTTGACAATCCCCCGCTCTACCCGGCCCGTCACCACCGTGCCCCGCCCGCTGATCGTGAACACATCCTCGATCGGCATCAAAAACGGCTTGTCGATCGGCCGCTGCGGCGTCGGAATGTACGTATCGATGGCGTCCAGTAACTTCAAAATCGCCGGCACCCCCAGTGGTCCCGTATCCCCCTCCAGCGCCTTCAACGCCGACCCCGCAATGATCGGAATCTTGTCCCCCGGAAACTCGTACTTCGTCAACAGCTCCCGCACCTCCAGCTCCACCAGGTCCAACAGCTCCTTGTCGTCCACCTTGTCCGCTTTGTTCAAAAACACCACGATGTATGGCACCCCTACCTGCCGCGCCAACAAAATATGCTCCCGCGTCTGCGGCATCGGCCCATCCGCCGCGCTCACCACCAAAATCGCCCCGTCCATCTGCGCCGCCCCCGTGATCATATTCTTCACATAGTCGGCGTGCCCCGGACAGTCCACGTGCGCATAGTGCCGCTTCTCGGTCTCGTACTCCACGTGCGAGATGGCGATCGTCAAAATCTTCGTCGGGTCGCGCCGCCCCTGCGATTCGCTGGCCTTGGCTACCTCATCGTAGCTCACAAACTTGGCCATGCCCCGGTCCGCGCACACCTTCGTCAACGCCGACGTCAGCGTGGTCTTCCCGTGGTCCACATGCCCGATCGTCCCCACATTGACGTGCGGCTTCCGCCGCTCAAATTTCGCCTTCGCCATCGCCCACTCCCTTGGTTATGTCGCTTCCATGACTTCGGTACGGCGTTTTCCGCATCGCACGCCTTACGAACGCTTCTGGCCCAGCCGACCGGTCTGGACACCAACCCTGAATCGTAAAGCGCCTCCTCCGGTCGCCAACAACCAGTATCTGCTCCAGTACGGCGTGGAGCCCACGACGCGGATCGAACGCGTGACCTCGTCCTTACCAAGGACGTGCTCTGCCAACTGAGCTACGTGGGCCTCTCTCAATCTCACCTCACATCGTGTGCAACTTGTGAGACGTATCGCAAACTCTCTCCCCAATCCCCAATTTTCTCCTTCATGCGCTTCAACGTCTGTAATGGAACGGCGGCAAGATGTGCACCTCGTCGCTGCGCAGCCCCGCAAGCCCACCTTGCCAGCTCTCGCCAAGAGCCCCCTCGCAAGTTCCTACAGAGGGGAATATTTCTGGAGCGGGCGACGGGATTTGAACCCGCGACAGCCAGCTTGGAAGGCTGGAACTCTACCACTGAGCTACGCCCGCCCGGCCGTGTTTGCTCACCCGAGCGCTTATGAATTCTAGAGTGCTCGAAGAGGAGCCATCCCGATCATGGCCGCTCGTGTGTTGCGCCCTCGCGCCCCAAACCATCACCGGGCGCTCGACCCGGTTAGCCTTGGATGGTGGGCAGGCAAGGATTCGAACCTTGGAAGCCAATGGCAACAGATTTACAGTCTGCCCCCTTTGTCCACTTGGGTACCTGCCCATGTGCTTTGGTGACGGTTATTTTTTAGAGAGCCTATTCCCTGTAGGACTGTCGAACCCGCTTCACCACCCCTTACCCCGACAAAAAACAAACTTCAACCCCACCTCCCACTCCAACTAGCCTCACTCCGAAAAGGGAGGGATGGTTACGGAAATAGGGGATGACCTTTCTCAGGAAACGTCAGATTCTATTGGCGGAATAATACCTTGTCAAGACCTAAGTTCATGCGGCCCCTCGCTCTTTCACCGGAGATCAAGTGGCCGAAGGATTATTTCGGCCTCTGTGAATCGCACCTTCCACCAAGTGGCTGGGTGCGACGGTTGTCCTCCATCACGGCGACCAGTTTCCGAATCAGCTCGCGTTCTTTGCCTAGAACTTCGTCCATCAGGAACGCGACTTCCTCTGGCGAGATCCGGAATGGCGGAGCCAGAAACCGTTTGTGAGCCAGGGTTCTTTCACTCGGATCCTCCGGCTCATAATACCCGCGCAAATCCGCATCGCGATCAGCCTTCCGCAGGCGTTGTACCCATTCGGTCGTCACATCGAGATGCCGATTCCGCGCCGCGTTCTTCTGCACCTCCAGATGAGTCCAAATCGCCCACCCCACAAACACCGCCCAGGTTTCATTCAACGCTTCCCAGGATTCCCGCTCGGTCAGAAACCGCGTTTCCGTTGCGTTTTTCCGCTGGACCACAGGCGTGATCAACACTTCCTGATACCGACATTGCCGTTGCTCTCGTGCAAAATCGAGCAAGGGGTTCGAAGCAACCACGCCCGCCCCGTCCTGATCGCCCACACCCCAATAATCCATGTAAGCGTGAAACAACTCATGGTAGAGCGTCTGCAACTCCCGATGCGACATCTGGCTAAGAGGCCTGAGTGTTCCCCCCGCCGCGTTGAACGATAGGGTCCGGTTCAGGACCAAACGATGTTCACCAGGATGATATTCGGCCGCAAAGGAGCGCAGATCCTCAAACTCAAAATGAATAAAATCAGCAGGGAGCCGATGGAGAAACCGGGTCGGCAGTTTGAGTGCATCGGCTTGCGAAAGGAGCGTTTCCCAGATCCGGTCGGAATCGCGGGACTGACCGGGCGAGGAGGAGAAAACCGGGCCGTATCCGAGCAACACGAACTGCGCGAGCCCCACTCCCAACAGAAACGCCAGGAGTCGCTCACGAAAGCGAGGCCGTGACATCATGAAAGCGATTCACACAACGCGGAACTGCGCGACGAACAACCTGGCTGGACAACAGCCCCGTGCTAGACAGGGGACACGAGAAACGGGACGCAGGGTCCGTAGGCCCATGACGTCCTCCCCGTAGCTCTTCTTATTCCTCTACCAACGCCAACGTTTCCAAGTGTGACGACGGAACATGGTCGAGGAATCGGGTCGGTTTTGAAAGGAGCATGCCACTGGCCTTGTCATAGACGTTGACTGGATAGACCAGATACAAGAATCGTTTGGCCCGCGTCACCGCGACATAGAACAGACGTCGTTCTTCTTCGAGATCGTCTTCCGTCACGAAGGAGTAAACGGAGGGGAACTTGCCGTCCACGACCCAAATGACGAAGACGCACTGCCATTCAAGCCCTTTCGCCGAATGGATGGTCGAGAGGACTAACCGCTCCTCCTCGCGGTCGGCTGGTTCAATATCAACGACACTCCCGTCCGGCGGCTCCAATGCGAGGTCGGCGAGGAATTCGCCAAGCTCGCGATAGCGCTCTGCCATGGTGTGCAAATGCTCGATATCCCGCATTCGCTTCGGATAGTCGTCGTACTGCTCCTTGAGAATCGGCAAATAATACTCGTAGGCAAGGTTGACCTGATCAGCCGGACTCAGACTATCAGGCTGCGAGAGGGTTTCCAGCAGACCGGCTAGATCCTTCAGCCCCTTGCCGGACCGACCGCCAATTTGACGCAGCAACTCGAACGGCTGCACCCCTTTAAGCAAGGCTCCGATTACCTCCTGCGCCTTTTTGGGACCGACCCCATCAACCAGCAGCAGCACCCGATGCCAGCTCACCGCATCCAACGGATTCACCGCAATGCGCAGATGGGCCAGCAGATCCTTAATATGGGCGGCTTCGACAAACTTGACGCCTCCCCGCTTCACGAACGGAACGGCGCGCCGGGAGAGCTCCAGTTCCAGATCGAACGAATGAAAGCTGGAACGGAACAACACGGCCATCTCGTGCAACGGCACGCCTTCCTCGCGAAGCTCCAGGATTTTCTGCGCCACAAATCGCGACTGAGCGTTTTCTCCCGCCGCCTCGACCAACGCCGGCAGCGGCCCGTCGAGCTTTCTTGTAAACAGATGCTTCGGGTACTTCTCCGCCGCACCTCGAATAATTTCGTTTGCAAGATTCAAAATCGGCTGAGTGCTCCGATAGTTTTCCTCCAGCTTATAAATGGTCGTTCCAGGAAACAGCGTCGGAAATTCCATGATGTTCCGGAACGTCGCCCCTCTGAACGCGTAAATGGATTGCGAGTCATCTCCGACCACCATCACGTTGTCGTGGGTCGCCGCAAGTTTTCGGATCAGGTCTGCCTGCAGGCGATTGGTATCCTGGTACTCATCGACCAGAATATAGCGATAGCTCTGCGAGATGGCCATGCGTGCCGGCTCGTGCTCATTCAGCAATTCGCGCAGTTTGACAAGCAGATCGTCGTAGTCCAGCAGTTGTCGCTGGCGCTTGGCTGATTCGTACGCGCGCAGGAGCTTGCCAAGATCGTCGAGGTGATCCGCAAAGTGTGGAAATTCTTCGAGCACAATGTCCTCGAGACTGCGCAGCGTGTTCGCGCACTTGCTGTAGATCTCCGCAATCGTGCCCTTGCGGGGAAAGCGCTTCTCCTTCTCGTTCAACCCGAGTTGGGTGCGGACGAGCGCGATGAGATCTTCCGCATCTCCTCGGTCCAAAATAGTGAAACTCGGATCGAGCCCGATCGGGCGCCCGTAGCGCCGGAGCAACAGGTTGGCTACCGAATGGAACGTCCCCCCGCACACCCGTTCGCTCCGCGCGCCGATCAGCGCGCTGGCCCGATCGATCATCTCCTGCGCCGCCTTGCGCGTGAACGTCAGCAACAGGATACCGCTCGGATCGACGCCCGAGTCGATCAAGTACGCGACACGGTAGACGAGCGTGCGGGTCTTGCCGCTGCCCGCCCCAGCGATGACGAGAGCCGGGCCGTCGCCGGCCGTCACGGCAGCCAACTGCTGTCGGTTCAAGGCCCGTTCGTAGTCAACTGACCGTTGCGGAAGCGCGTGGTCCGATGAACGCTTAAGGACGTACGGTTTGCCGTCTCGATACATGGGGCACAGGGTCCGAAATGGAGAAAACAGCGGCGCTGTATAACATACCGGAGAGAGGCTTGCAAACGAAACCCCACGGGATGAGCCGGAGCAATCCGAGCGTGCACCTGGATGCCGAAGGCGACTGCGTGTATAATGCGGCTCACGCCATCAGGGAGTGAACCATGGCCACCGCCAAGAACGAATATGGCGAGCGCCTCCGGGCTGTCGCGGGTCTGATGCTGGCCGTCGCAGGCGAGTCGGTCAGCGTGCTCAAGCGCAACGCGCCCGACAAGGCGCTGAAGCTCACACGGCGGACTGAATGGGAAGTGTATCTGGAGTTTCTCAAGATCTTTTTCAACTTGGCCGATCGTTTCGCCGCGCTCCACATTCCAGTATCGGACCACGCAGATTTCATGGACAGCTTGGTTGACGAAGTCATTTCCCAACTCAAGACGGTGCTGGAGCCGGCATTCGGAGCCAACAGCGATCAGATGGAGATTGTGATGACAGTCGCCGGCGCCGTGGGCGAAAGCCGGCGTCGCTACGAACACTACAAGTTCATGGTTACCGAGAGCAGCAAAGTCAAAGACGACATGCTCAAGGAATTCGGCGAGCGTGTCGCGGACATGATCGGTGCGGCCGGCAATCTTCAAGTTGCCTCGGCCGCGACCCTCTGCGTCAGCGCCGTGCTCCCGGCGATGTCGGCGATTTTCACGGGAGAGACACCGCAGGAATCTGCATCCCCAGTGACGGGCCGGACAGCGTCCACCACGGACACATCGACGGAAAAGTCAGCCGGTCGCCCGACGGGAAACGAGATCAAGCTGGTCAGCGTCATGGCCAGCGTCAGCGGTGAAGAGGTCGAGACCCGGTGGGGTCTCCATCCCCGCTTCAAACGCGATCTACATCCCGAAGAGCTACAGGAGCTGACCAAACTCATGAACCGCGTGACGCAAATTATAGGCGAACGCTACGCGGCCGTGGCGTTTTCCCAGGAGTGGGCCTCCTGGCACGTGTCCGGACATGCCTGACACCCAGCTCGCGACGCAACCGCCCCAATCGCATCGACAAGTTGACCACATGATCATGAGGGAGGAGGAGTGGACAAGAGCGACCCTACAGTGTGGCCAGCCCGACTGCCCAAGGATTTTGCACGACTCCAGGAACTCGCCCAGAATCTCTGGTGGAGCTGGAAGCCCGAAGCCCGGCATCTTTTCGAGGTCATCGATCCGACGCTCTGGCATCTAACCCACCACAATCCCGTCAAGCTGCTATCCGACGTTAAACCCGAGCGACTTGCCGCGCTAGCCGACGATCCGACCTTCGTTCGTCTATACACCGCGGTCATGAAAGCCTTCGACGAATATCTAGGTGACACCCAAACCTGGTTCGCTTCTCAGTATCCGGCGATGGAACGCTCTTTGATCGCGTACTTCTCAGCCGAGTTCGGTCTGCACAATTCCATTCCCATCTACAGCGGAGGCCTGGGAATCCTCGCCGGCGACCACTGTAAGGAAGCCAGCGATCTCGGCGTTCCGTTGGTCGGTATCGGCTTCATGTACCCTCAAGGATACTTCCGACAGCGCGTCACGGTGGAAGGGTGGCAAGAGGCCATGTATATGCCGTTCAACCGCAGCGAGTCGCCCATTCACCAGGCCATGACGCCGTCTGGAACTCCCTGTCAGATCAGAGTCGAAATGGCCGATCGGACCGTAGCGGTATTGGTCTGGTGCGTGCGCGTTGGTCGGACCGTCTTGTACCTGCTCGACACAGACGTGTCGGAAAACAGCCCGGAAGACCGAGCGCTGTCCGCGAGGCTCTACGGGGGCGATCAAGAAATCCGCCTCAGCCAGGAAATTCTTCTGGGCATCGGCGGCGTGCGGGTCATGCGCGCGCTCGGGCTCGCACCCACCGTATGGCACGCCAATGAAGGCCATTCGGCGTTTCTGACCCTGGAGCGGATCCGCGAACTGGTGCAATCCGGTCTGTCTCATGCGGAGGCCAGCGAGAGCGTCCGCCAGAGCACGGTCTTCACCACGCACACGCCGGTCCCGGCCGGACACGACGTCTTCCCCCACCATTTAATAGAACGATACTTTCGCGGCTATTGGGAGCAACTCGGATTGACGCGTGACGAATTTCTGCGTCTCGGCGAGACGCCCCAGACCGCTGGGCAGGGTTTTAATATGACCGCCTTGGCAATCCGGATGTCGGCACATGTCAACGCAGTCAGTCGGGAACATAGCCGGGTGTCGCGCAGTATGTGGAAACATCTGTGGCCTGGCCTGACCGAAGATCTTGTGCCGATTCGAAGCGTAACGAACGGCATCCACGCTCCCACCTGGATCTCGCCAGAATTGAATCAGGTGTACGGCAAATATCTGGGACCCGACTGGGCAACACGGTGTGACGATCCGGCCCTCTGGCAGCGGGTGTTGGACATCCCCGACCACGAGCTGTGGGCAGTCCGCCAAACCATGAAGCGCAAGCTGATGAGCTTCATCCGGGAACGAGCCAGGACCGGATGGATGCAAGGGCATCTTCAACCTTTGCAGGTGCTGGCCAGGGGGACTTTACTCGATCCTGAAGCGTTGACCATCGGGTTCGCCCGGCGGTTCGCCACCTACAAGCGGGCGACCTTGATCTTTCACGACCTCGAACGCCTGCGGCATCTCTTGCAGAATCGCTGGCGCCCCGTGCAAATCGTGTTCGCGGGCAAAGCTCACCCAGCCGACGAGCCAGGCCGATATTTCATTCACGAAGTCGTGAACTTCTGCAACGATCATAAACTCGGCGGACACATCGCGTTTCTCGAAGACTACGACATGCACATGGCGAAGTATCTCGTACAGGGTGTGGACGTGTGGCTGAACACCCCCCGCGCACCCATGGAAGCCAGTGGAACCAGCGGACAGAAAGCCGCTCTCAACGGTGTCCTGCACCTGAGCGTCCTGGACGGCTGGTGGCAGGAGGGGTACAACGGCGCGAACGGCTGGGGGATCCTGCCGACCCCCGAGCTGACAGACCCGCAGGCTCAGGATGCTCACGACGCCGAACAGCTCTACCGAATCCTGGAACATGAGGTCATTCCGCTCTTCTATCAACGAGACCTCGACGGAATTCCCAGAGGATGGATCCAGATCGTCAAGGAAAGCATCCGCACCATCGCGCCAAAGTTTTGCACGAAGCGAATGTTGAAAGAATACGTGGATCTCATGTACGTGGCCGCCGCAACCGGCGCGCCTTTTTCGTGGTAAGAGCTGGTGAGCACCGGAAAATCCGATCTCCTTTGCCGACCGGCGCATCGCCGGGTGGTCTTCGTCCTCCCGGCCGGCGCCGGTCGAGGGTGCCGCCGGCCGTTCCTGAAGCTGGTCGACCGGTCCATAGTCGACATTGTATGCGTCCTTCTCCTCATCTGGGCGTTGATTCCCCCGTCGACGTTCGGCGGCCAGACGGGCCTCGTGCCGGCCCCCAAACGGATCGCGGCCTCTCCGGAGCAGGAAGCTTCAGCGGCGTTTAAGAACTCGGACTACGACAGGGTGACACGCCTGCTGGAGTCCGCTCGAGGAGAGAGCAAGCTATCCCGTGAGTTGATCCGGCTTGGTTTCCTCAGTTACCTGCGCCTCGGCCGGCCGGAAGAAGCGCTTAAGCTCTATCCGCATCTCGTCCCCGCTTCGCGGTCCGACGACCCTGTTCTGTTACGGCAACTTGCACTGAGTTTCATCACCAGTCGCGTGCGCGACCCGCAAGAACATGTGCGGATTGCGGCTTATACCGCCCTGGCGGAAACCGGAGAGCCCGAGACGGCGCCGGTGCTCGAAGACGGGTTGTTGGATTCATCGGTTCTCGTCCGCGCCAGAGCCGCCGAGGCAATCGGGAAGGCGGGGTTGGCAGCCAAGTCCGGAGCGCTCAAGCGGGCTTTGCGCGACGAGACCCCGGCTGTCCGCATCGCAGTCATCAACGCCTTGGCCGAGGCCCGCGTGACGGACGTCACGGAAGAATTGACCCGGCTGGCCCGCCAGGACGAAGGACCGGAGGCGATCTTCGCGTTGGCCGGATTGGTGAGATTCGGAAAAAGCGACGCGCTCATCGACATCATGAACGCCGCCACACTGCCCAACCCGGAAGTGCGGATGGCAGCGATCGGCGTGCTGGGGCGGTTGAAACGACCGTCAAGCCTCGCCGTTTTGAGCCAGGCGGTGTACGATCCGGACCCCTCGGTCCGCGCGTTCGCCGCCGGGGCACTGGGGGAGTTTGGTGATCCGCGCGGTATGGCGCCGCTCATCCACGCGCTTGAGGACGAAAGCGCTCGTGTCCGCGGCATTGCCGCAGCCAGCCTGGGACGCCTAGGGCTGGCGGACGCACGGAGACTGATCATCCCTCTCACTCGCGATCCCGTCGGCCATGTCCGGGCTGGCGCCGTGGAAGGGCTCCTCCGGCTGGGAGACGCAACGGCCGTTCTCGCCGCAGCAGACCTCGCCAAGCATTCTGACCCCTCGGTCAGAGGCGCAGCCGCCCACGCGCTCGCGGCAGCCACGAGCCCCAAGGCGCTGCCGGTCCTGGAAGCCCTGCTGCGCGATCAACAGCCGCTTCCCCGTCTGATGGCAGCCAAGGCCCTGGGGAAGCTCGGCCTTCCGGACGCAATCCCGTTGCTGAAGAAGGGGTTGGAGGATACGGATCCGGCGGTCCGCATCGCGGCAGCCGGAGGCATCATTGAAGCCTTATCCCGGGGCGCGCCTTCCAAGAAGGCGAAGAAGGCGGGGCGCTAACCGCGAGGATCTCCATGCTGAAATTCTTAAGCGTGCTCACCTTGATCTGCCTGGCGTTCGGACTCGGCTATGTCATCGGCCGCCAACCGGTCGGACTCCTCCAGCAGACCATCTCGGAGCTTCAGAAAGTGGTGAAAGACCTCTCTCGTCACGTGATGGATACGACCCTCGGCATCGAAAAGGATTTGAGAAAACGGCAGGGGCTCGTCGACGCGAAGGCCAGGGTGGTACAGGCCAAAGCGGACATATTCGAGAGGAACTTCGGCGATGCCGCCAGGGAATTGGCGGAAGCCATTGATTCGTTGGAACATGCCGCGCAGGTGGCTCAGGTGTCCGACAGCGCCACCATGAAGACGCTGGCGGCCAAAATTCGCGAACTCCGCCTTGACGTGTCGCTCGGAAAGAAAGTCCCGCTCACTCGGCTGGACGACCTTCAACGGGAACTAGACGGATTGTTGAGCAAATAAACCAGGGAAGTCACGCCGTACCGGAGGGAGCGGTCACCGGCTTTTCTTTTTTCCACTTCGCGAGGATCCGCTCAACCCGCATACGTACGACCAGATCGGGATCTTTCAGCAGGGGTTTGATCGCTTCCCGCCCGCGCTCGTGACCGATTGATTCCAGCGCCGCGGCCGCAGTCAAGCGGATGAACCAATCCTTATCTTGCAACATCTCGATCAGCGGATCGATGGCATCGGGGTCTTTGATCCGCCCCAACGCGATCACGGACTGCTTGCGGACATTTTCGTCTTTATCCCTGAGCGCCGCAATCAGCCTGGGAACCGCGGGCTTACCAAGTTCCACCAACGCATCGGTCGCCGCGTCGTTGAATTCATCGTTGCGCAGTTGGCCCATCAGCGGCTCGAGCACCCGCTCGTCCCTGATTTTGCCAAGCGCCCGGATGGCGAACTTACGGGTATCCCAATCGCGCAGGAGCTTGATCAACGACTCGACGCAGGGAGACCCGATCTGTCCGCAGGCTTCGATGGCCGCCTCGCGCACCTGCCAGTCGCCGTCTCTGAGTGCCCGGACGACCGGCTCGACACAGCGTTCGTCGCCCATCTCGCCCAACGTCACGACGGCTTCGCGGCGCACCGCCCAATCGGGATCTTTCAAGAGATCGATCTGAATATCGATCTCGTCCTTAACTTTTTCTTCTTCCTCAAGCCCCTCCTCGCCCGCGGTTTCAGCGGCCGGAGCCTCGCCCACCGTCTCTCCGGCCTCGCCCGTAAGCTGCTCAGAGACATGGTCGGTCAATTCGTCGTCGGATTGTGACGCCGCCGCAGCCGGTTCTTCTGGCTTCTGGATTTGCTCTTCCTCTTTCATAAACAAGAAATTCTCCATCCCTTACGCGACCGCGCGAAATCGTCGGTCAGGTCACGCGGCAGCTTCCGTTTTCGTCTCACCCTGCTTGCCGACAGCGCGACGCTTCCGCATCGCCAGCGATCGGCGCTTCCGCTGGAGGCGCTTTAACCGTTTGCGGAGCGAGCGAAGTGCCCGGTCTCCTTCAGGATTTGCATGACCGGCGAGTCGCTCCGCGATTTTCTTTTTGAGTCTTTCTTCATCCGCTTCCGCACGAGTCTCTCTGCCCATTTTTCAACTCCTCCACTGTCGCGCGGTTCCCACCCCGCATCGGTCAACTTCTCGCGATTCGTCGCTCAGTCTAGTGGAGCGGAAGGAGCACTGTCAACACAGGGACATGCGCGGGAGAGCGCCAGCCATCGCGGCACGCGATACCCTAGACGAGCGCAAGCGCGGGCATGGATGGAAACACGGTATGGTCGGCCGTGAAGATGTCCCAAACCCGCCTGACCCGTCGCGACGGAGAAAGCAGATCGGCGGGAAAGAATCGATTGACTTGACGAGCGCCGCCCGTTGCATCCAGGGCACAGGGGCTCTGGCGCGACCCCGATCGGGCCGGTCTTTGCCCAGACAACGGCAGAAGTTCAGTCGCCAGGGTAAACCGACCGGGAGTGGCCAGGAACTCCGGACGGTGATCCCCGATCACCTCCAACTGGACCGCAGCGATCCCGCCATCGACCATCCCGAGTTCCTGTGCCGCTGCATACGACAAATCAAGAATGCGCCCACCGACGTACGGGCCTCGATCATTGATTTTGACGCGCACCTGCTTCCCGTTCAGAACATTAATGACACGGACCACGGTCCCCAGAGGCAGGGTGCGATGCGCGGCCGTCAGCGCCGTCATGTCATAGACCTCACCACTTGCAGCGGCCCTGCCGTGAAATTGGCCTCCATACCAGGACGCCATGCCCCTCTCTTTAATCCCCAAATCGAGGTCGGTTTCGCCCTTAGGCAAACAGGTGCAGGCTCCGATCAAGAGGCTCAGCCCTCCGATCGCCAGGAGCCTTGTTCGAAACAAGATGTCGGTCTTCGTGAATGTTTGGTCCATACGCGACGTGACTGCCCTGTCGGCCTCTCGCCGAATTCCCCAATTTCCGTCCCTCTCACTGAGAGGGGCTTGGCGTTACCCTAAGTGATCCCCACTCAGGCAACAATACCGACGGAGTAGGTCTCTCCCATACCTTCGTATAGAAGAATCCTGCTCGGACGATCCGAACATGCCGGGGATAGGCACAAGAACTCTCGACAGGCAGACAGGTCAAGAGGCAGGCGCGCTGATATATAGGATATGCTGGGATCTTAAGTCAATACGCCTGTATACAGGCGTATCGGAGCAGTCACCGAACCAAAGCAACAGCACACATTGCACGGGCGGGGAAACACGGCATGTACAAAATTTTATTTGAGGCGTAAGGACTTTCCTTCGATGGTGGTATCCGCCAGGAACTTGTCGAAATTCCGCTCCAATACCTCATTGATCAAATCCTGTCCATCCTTCGGATCGAACCAAAAGACGCTGTCCGTCCCCAGGCCGTTCAGCGTCTCACGCACCACACTCCCGTCCGCTTGATTCTTCGCCTGAAGCACAAGTTTGTTCTTCGCCACGATCTCCGTCGAACCGAATCCGCTCTTGGCGTCAAGCGAAAGCTCCAGGATTTTCCCCGAGATAGTCACATCGGCGCCATTCGTTGCCCCAGGCTTCATCAACGAGACGTTCCAGCCCTTCTTGACTAAATAGTCCACCAGGGCCTGCGCCGTCGCCTCACGTGGGTCAGCCCCGTTGGTGAGATTGAAATGACTCTCACCACCAAAGAGATGAGTGCGGACTCCCAATCTGGTCTTGTTTGATCGCCCGTCTTCAAACGCCGTTACCACCACGTGGGGGCCACCAGGATTCATAGTCGTTGCCTCAGCAGCCAAGCGTTTCGCTGGGATACTGATTGCGATGACCTCACCCTTGCCGGCACACCCGGACAGCATGAGCATTGCGACTCCACAGCACACAACGATACGATGTGGCCTCACCATCTCCCTCCTCTTTTCCCGGGCTTCCCTCCGGAACCACGAAGGAACCGGCAGAACGATCTCGAACATTATGGCTACTGTAGCACAAAATGGGCGCGGCGGTTCTGCTGCCAGCAGGCTTCGCTATGCTCGGTACAGAACGGCTTTTCCTTGCCGAAGCTGGTGATTTGGATCTGCGAGGCTGGCACACCCAATTCCTGGAGGTATTGTTTGACGGACTGCGCGCGCTTCTCGCCGAGAACCAAATTGTATTCGACTGTTCCTCGTTCGTCACAATGCCCTTCAATCAGGACCTTGCGTCCATTCGCTGTTTTAAACCAACGCGCATTCGCTTCCAGCGTCGCCTGAGCGTCCTGGCGAATAGCAAACCGATCGAAGTCAAAGAAGACATCGGACAGAGCCGCCGCTTCTTCGGGAGCAGCAGGCGCAGCAGGTGCCGCTCCAACAAGTGGGGGCGTCTCCGCAACGGCGGGCGCAGGAGGTGGTGCTACAACGGGCGGGGGCGTTTCCGCAACGGCAGGAGCGGAAGGTGGCACCGCCACCGAAGGAACCGACTCTGCCGCGGGAGGAGGTGGTGGGGCACTGGGCTTCTCCTCCACCGGCGGAGGCTCTGTGGAACCAGCCAAAGGCGGTATCTCGGTCTTGGCCTCCTCCTTCTTCAGAGCTTCTGCCGGGGCTTCGGCTCGGGGAGGCTCCGGTTGAGGAGCCGGAGCCTTGGGCAGGGTTTCCGCCTGTGCAGTCGCTGCCTCGGCCTGAGGCGTGATCGTCGGTGCAGACGCTTCGGCGCTGGGCGGCGAAGCCATCTGAGCCTGCGGGCGTTCACCGGGTATCATGGTCTGATCGGATGCCGATGTTGACAGCTTCTTTCCGGCACAGCCGACCGATACGCTCCACACGAGTCCCGCACAGCCAATCACAACAGCACACTGAATGAGGTTGCGTGACATTGAGCCCCTACCTTTCATCGTCAGCGGACACGGATCGATTGGGCCACCAGGCCGTCCGGATTCTTCACATAGGTCAGATCGACCGTTTCCCCCTCCTTGATATCGGCGAGCGTGACTGGTGTTTTTCCACGAGTGATCGATGCGTTCGCCTCGACCGTCGCCCCAACGATCAGTTCCTGCTTCTTCGCGGTCATCGTCTTCACGACAATGACCGACGGTGTATCTTTGACATTCACCGCCACGACTTGACCTTGCACCCGACGAACTGGCGAACCGGACACCGTCGCCGCGGACAACACGACAACGGGCACGAAGACAAAAGCTGCAACGAGCAGAAGCAGCAATCTCACAGGATTTCCGCTCATCGGGCACTCCCCCTTTTTCCTCGACCCCTCTAGGCCTTCGCAAGCAGCGCACAACTGTAGCAAAATGGGCTTTGATCTGTAAAGCGGTTCCTCGTCGCGTCGCATCGGCGAACGATGCGCAGGGCCGCACCCTTGACTGCTCTGCGCAGACTGGATAATATCCGCACCAGACCCGCCGGTTCGATCCATCAATAAGAGGCGGGTTCCGAAGCCGCCAGCCCCTGCTGTTCATCTCGCGACCAATTTCATGATCGAAGTTCAGAACGTTACGAAACGATACGGCCGACTCACGGCTATTGAAGAAGTGACCTTCACCGTTGAGAAGGGCGAGGTCCTGGCTTTCTTGGGGCCGAACGGCGCCGGCAAGACCACGACCATGCGGATTCTGACCTGTTTTATGCCCGCAACGGAAGGCACGGCCCGAGTGGCCGGATACGACTGTTTGGAGCAGCCGATGGAGGTGAAACGCCGAATCGGCTACCTCCCTGAAACCCCGCCGCTTTACCAGGAACTGACGGTCACGGAGTACCTGACCTTCGCAGGCCGCCTGCGGGGCTTGAACGGACAAAGACTGACGAACGGGATGGCCCGCGTGATCGAACGACTTTCGCTGGGTGAGGTTCGCCACCGGCTCATTGCGAACCTATCCCGCGGGTATCGGCAGCGGGTGGGCTTGGCCCAGGCCCTGTTGCATGATCCGCCCGTCCTCATCTTGGATGAACCGACGGTCGGACTCGACCCGAAACAAATCATCGAAATCCGAGAACTGATCAAAAGCCTCGCCGGCTCCCACTCGGTGATTTTGAGCACACACATTCTTCCGGAAGCCACAGCCGTCTGCCAACGGGTGGTGATCATCAACAACGGGCGGATCGTGGCCGTGGACACGCCAGACCGCTTGTCCGCTAGGCTCCGGCGCTCGGAGAAAATCAGCCTCACCGTCAAGTCGCCGCCTGCGGACGCCCCTGAGCAGCTTCGCACGATTCCCGGCGTGCTGAACATCTTCGCCACCGGAGAATCGGGCACCTATCTGATTGAATGCGAACTGGGCCGCGACCTCCGGGACGACATCGCCCGGTTCGTGGTTGGTCACCACTGGGGGCTGCTCGAATTAAAATCCATTTCAATGACCCTAGAGGACGTTTTCCTGCGGTTGACCCAGCGCGAAGAGGGCTTCGAACCAGATCGTGAAGCGGAGCAGAACACCCAGCCCGAACCGTCGCTCGGTTCAGAGCCGCGGGGGTAAATTGAGAGACCATTGGCCGAGACGATGACTCCTATCAAGGCCATCATCGCGAAGGAATTGCGTTCGTATTTCGTATCCCCCGTGGTGTATGTCGTCGGCGCCGTCTTCCTGCTGGTTTTCGGGGTATTGTCCTATCTGGCCGTGGTGAATGCGAGCAACCAAGCCATTCGCTTCATGCAGCTCCAAGGAGCCACAGCTCAAATCAATCTCAATGAGTTAGTCTTTCGCCCCACTTTCTACAGCACCGCCATCGTCTTGCTGCTGACCTTGCCCATCCTGACCATGCGGTTGTTCGCCGAAGAACGCAAGCTGCGCACCTTCGAACTGCTGATGACCGCGCCGATCGGCATCAACGACATCGTGGTGGGCAAGTTCCTGAGCGTCTATCTGATCTTTCTGGGGCTCCTCGGGCTGACCGGATTAGTGCCCCTCACGCTCTCGGTCTTCAGCGACTTCGATTGGAATCCTGTACTGACCGGCTACTTGGGCCTCGCCCTCATGGGCGCGCTGTTCCTCGCCACCGGCGTGTTCGCCTCCGCCCTGACCGAGAACCAGATCGTAGCCGCGTTCTTGAGTTTCGGCCTGCTGATCCTCATCTGGCTCCTGGGTGCGTTGGGATCGATCCTCGGCGACACCCCGGCCGGCAACGTGATCTCGTATCTCTCTTTCATTGAGCATTACGATCATTTGGTCCGAGGTCTCGTGGACACGAAAGACCTCGTGTATTATCTGAGCGGGATCGTCCTGATGCTCTTCCTGGCACACCGCGTCGTGGAGTCGGCCCGATGGAAGTGACCCGGTCAACCGTTCCGATCGGCATCGTGGGAGCCGGACTAGCTATCGCCGGGCTGGTGACCTACAGCCTGGCACCTGACAAGCTGTGGCTGGTCACCCTGTGCGAGGGTGTGGCGCTCGTTTGTCTGATCGTCTTTTTCGTCATCCACTTCGAGGCACTCAAAGCGTTTTCTTCCCGTCGCTCGACTCGGCTGGGCGTCAACAGCGTGCTGATGGTCGTGCTGTTCATCGGTATCCTGGGCATCGTCAACTTTCTCGCGAGCCGCCACACGCAGCGCTGGGATTTTTCCGAGACCCAACACTTCACGCTCGCACCCCAGACCTATCAGGTCCTGCGCGGGCTGAATCGTGAGGTCAAGATCACCGTGTTCGCCCAGGAACGGAGCCAAGCCTTTACGACGTATCGCGACCTGCTCGACAGTTACCGTCAGGCCAGCAACAAGTTGACGGTGCAGTTCATCGATCCCGAACGGCGTCCAAACATCGCCCGGGAGTACGGCATCACACGGGCGGACACAGCCGTGCTGGAGAGTGGCTCGCAGTCCGTCCGGATCAACTCCCCCTCCGAGGTCGAACTGACGAGTGCCTTGATCCGCGTCTCCAAGGACACCAAAAAACGGCTGCTCTTTTTAGAAGGACACGGAGAACGCAGTCTGGAAGACCGCGAGCGCAACGGCTATGCGCTGGCGAAAGAAGCTTTGATCAAGCAGGGTTACGAGGTCGGCACTATTTCGTTGCTCCAGGAAAGCGCCGTGCCGGAAAACGCCGCCGTCCTCATCATTGCCGGACCTCGCCGAGCGGTGACGAAGGAGGAAAAGGAACGGATCGAACGGTACGTCGAGCGAGGCGGCCGCGTGATGTTTCTCATCGATCCGGATACACAGACCGACCTGGACGATCTGCTGGCCAAATGGGGGGTGGAGTTGGGCAAGGGCGTTGTGGTGGATCTCCAAAATCGTCTGGCCTTGGGAGATTTGACCGCTCTGCTGGTGAGCGTGTTCACCGATCACGAAATCACACACGATTTGACCTCGGCTGTCCTGCTGCCCTTGTCGCGGCATGTCACATTCCGTGAAGACGCGGCAAAGGATTGGGACTTCGTGCCTTTGGCTCGCACCTCTCCCCGCAGTTGGGCGGAGACGGACATGAAAGGGCGCGTCGTGAGCTTCAACGAGAAAGAAGACGTCCAGGGCCCTGTGCATTTGGCGGCCGCGCTCACGCCGAAGAAGCCGCCCGAGGAAGGGAAACCGCGCCCTGCCATCGTGGTGGTCGGCAACTCGGCATTTGCCAGCAACGCGTTCCTGAATTTCCCGGGAAACACCGACTTCTTTTTGCACGCCGCGGGATGGCTGGCCGAGGAACGCGAGCTGATTTCGATCACGCCCAAAGAGCCGGCGTTGCGCCCCTTCATTCCCAATCCGATCCAGGAACGCGTGCTTTTGTATGTCCAGGTGCTGAGCCTTCCCTTCCTCACGTTCCTGTGGGGCATGGCAGTCTGGCGAACACGGCGGCGTCTCTGATCCTCCATGAAGGGTTACCACGTCACGCTGTTCATGGCGGTCGTGCTGGCTGGGCTGGGAGCCTACGTCTATTTCATCGAGATGCCGGCCCAGCGGATGGAACAGGAGACCGAAGCTCGAAGTAAAAAACTGCTCCCCTTCGATGAGCGCGAGATCAGCCGCCTTACGCTCCGCGCCGATTCCACTGAGATCGTGATGGAATCGACAGGAGGTCGTGGATGGACCATCGCTGCGCCGCTCAGAGCCGAGGCAGACGAGCGCGAGATCCAGGCGCTGATCCGCGCGCTCGCCACCGGCACCGTCCAGCGAGTGGTAGAGGAGAGGGCGACGGCTCTCGCACCGTTTGGCCTCGACCGGCCAGCGACGATCATTACAGTCACTGCCGGCGAGAGGCAGGAAACGTATTCCATCGGCGACGTTGGCCCCCTGTCCTCCACACTGTACGTGCTGCGTGGGTCCGACCAGAAGGTGCTGTTGACCGACCTGGCGCCAAAAGACTTCCTCAACAAGAGCCTCATGAGCTTCCGCCGCAAGGACATTTTCCGGTTCGATCAGAAGGAAGTCGACCGCATCCGGCTGACATACCCCACAAGCGAAATTGTGCTGTATCTGATGGACGAGAAGCCGAAAACAAAATGGAAGATTCGCTACCCGATCGAAGCAGAGGCGGATCAAACGGAAGTGCGGACGCTCTTGTTCCGACTGGAGGACCTGAAGGCGCTCGGCATCATCGATCCCGGCCCCGAGCGAGACGCGATCGCCAAGAAGCTGGAGAGGCCGACTGTCAAAGTGACAGTCCATGCTGGCGACACGGATCAGGTCGTCAAGTTCTATCAGCCGGATCCGGCCAGCGGGGAAGCCTTCGCTGAGACCAAGCCGGATGCGCCGATTTATCGGATCAACCCGACCACGATCCGCGATCTCACCAAGGATCTCTTTGCCTTGCAGGACAAACGCCTTCTGGGCATCGAGTTCCCGGACATCGCGATGTTGTCGGTCAAAACACGGGACGAGCATTACGTCCTCATCCACCAAAACAACGAATGGGTGTTGGAAGATGAGCCGGCCGCCAAGCTGAATCAGGAAACGGCTGATCTCTTCGTCAGTCGCGTGGTGAATCTCCCTGCGGAAGAGCGGGTGCTCAAGCAAGCTGGCCAACTCGCCTCGTATGGACTAGTGGCACCGACCGCCGAGTTCATTGCAACGGGCAAAGACGGCAAGGTTGGTGGAAAACTCGTCTTGGGCAAGCAAGTCGGCGGACTCGTCTATGCCATGGGGCAACGGCTGCCCGGAATCTACCAGGTTCGCGCCGACATCCTGACGCAAGTGCCCGCGCGAAAAGATCTCGTGGCGAAGTCTGAACGCGCCGACGGAACAGCGCGTTGATTCTTGCTTTGACCACACGCTTCCACGTATAGTCACCCATCCATTTCCCAAAGGAGGGCCATCGAGATGAAAACAATGCGAGCCATGAACATGAGCGTCCTGGTCTCATCCGCCTTATTCTTGGCGTCTTGCGCGACAGACGGCGACGGCGTGCTAAAGTCCGGCACTGCTGGCGGGACCGCCAGCCCAGCCGGCGCTTCGGCCGTCGCAGGCGATCTGCTACAGGCCTGCCTGAGTCGAATTCCGAAGGACGCGAGCCCCGGCCAGCGGATGGTCGCCGAGGAAAGTTGCAAGGCGGAAGCCATCAATCGTGGCGGGATCGCGACCGCTGCATCGGCGCGGGCGGCAGCCGGCACGGCGGGCGATACCCTCCAGGCCTGCCTGGACCGGATCCCCAAGGACGCGAGCCCCGGCCAGCGGATGGTCGCCGAGGAAAGTTGCAAGCGCGACGAAGCCAACCGCCAGGCGATCAATCTGGCCAGGTGACACACAGCCTTCGGCGCTCTTCGGACCAGGGGATGGGCGGGCGGGGCTGCCTGCCCGCCGCCCGTGGTATGACCATGTCTCTCGCTAGACTTCGTCCTGCCCTTCCGGTATCGTAACACTCACGCCCCCGTAGCTCAGTAGGATAGAGCAGCGGTTTCCTAACCCTTCGGGGTAGAGGCATTCAGCTTTGAATTTTGGGCAGGTTTCCCGGACTTCTTTCTGCCTTCAACTTTTCGTTCACCCCATGTTTTCAACGGCTTTTCCTGTTCTTCAGTACCGCTTTTGGCACGTTTCTGTCACGGTCAACCAAAACCGAAACCGCTAAATTAAGCACCTCTCTCGCTTATCGCTCAAAAGCATTTCCAAATTTTACTGCGCTTAATCTGGCAGCAAGGCCGCCTAATCTAGCGCCGAATTAGAGCAGCAGTGGACTGATCATGAATGAGTCACTGTAACGTGTGGCTAAGAGTGACGTCTCCCCCGGAAACGACGGCAACTTAAAACGAGAGTAGGTTGTGTGCGTGGCCTGTCGCCTCGCCCAGTTCAGTCGGGCGGCCTGGTATCGAAAGAGCACGGCCAACGATCAGACGGCCTTGCGGCTTCGCATCCAGGATCTAGCTCATGCGCGACCTCGCTTCGGCTTTCAACGCATCTGGGTGTTGCTCCGGCGGGAGGGCTGGCTCGTGAACCGGAAGCGGGTCCGTCGGCTGTACCGTCTGGATGGCCTCCAGCTCCGCATGCGGGTTCGGCGGCGCAAGCACATGGCCTTGCATCGGGGGCCGGCTCCGGTGCCAATTGGCCCGCACGATCGATGGAGTATGGATTTTGTGCATGATACCCTGGCGGACGGCCGCCCGTTTCGGATTCTCACAGTCGTCGATAACTGGAGTCGCCGTAGTCCGGTCCTTGAGGCGGGATTTCGCGTGTCGGGTGAGACGGTCAGTCAGGTGCTCGATCGCGTCCTGGGCGAAGGCCCGAGGCCACGCTCAATCACGGTCGATCATGGGACGGAATTCCAATCGCGGGCGCTGGAGGATTGGGCCTATCGACGCGAGGTGCAACTCGACTTCATTCGACCGGGCACACCCGTGGAGAATGCCTTCATTGAATCGTTTAATGGGCGCCTGCGCGACGAGTGTTTGAACGTGCACCAGTTCGCCTCACTCACCGACGCACAAGCGATCATCGAAGCCTGGCGGATGGATTACAATCACCACCGCCCACACAGCTCACTTGGGCACCTGACCCCCAATGAGTTTGTCACCCAACGTCAGGCCATTCAGACCGTCGAAGAAGCCCTCTGCTCTGGTTAAGCGTTTTCTCGAAAGGGGACTAACGTCAGGAGCAGTATAGATTCATTCCAAGCCTACATGAGCTGTATGTGGTGATCCCTGATGATTTTGTGGATTCGACTGAGTTCTGCTCGCTTGAAAAAGGCAGAGTTACGAAGTCAGACCCCTTGTTTCCCCCGTTGCTTGACTCGGTATCTGGCGATCGCTGTTTCTCCACCATCCTTTCCGGAAGGGCTGCTTCGGCGTCGGCACACCGGATGATCAGGATGCAACTTTCAATGGTTTCGAGCCGGCCCATGGCTTGATTTTTGAGAGCGTTGACCCGAGCACGCGTTCTGCCACTTCCGTGTCATAGGCCGCTTGAGCCCGTAGCCAGTACCCATTCGAAAGACCAAAAAACCGGCAGAGACGTAAGTCGGTATCGGCAGTAATGGTACGTTTCCCCGCCACGATCTCGCCGATCCGCTGCGCCGGCACACCGATTTCTTTCGCCAAGCGATACTGACTGATCTCCATCGGCTTGAGAAATTCCTCCAGCAAGAGCTCACCGGGCGTAACAGGTTTGAGTTTTCGCATCGTTGTCCTCACTCAATGATAGTCCCCAATTTCGACGTCTTCAGCACCCGTATCCGTCCAACGGAAGCAGAGGCGGAACTGATCGTTAATGCGGATGCTATGCTGGCCCGTACGGTCCCCTTTCAAGGCTTCCAGCCGATTTCCAGGCGGAACCCGTAGATCGTTTAGCTGGCCCGCGATCTCTAATTGTCTCAGCTTGCGACGTGCAACGGTCGCGATGGTCGCCAATCGCCTGACTTGCAATCCTTTTGCAAGCGCCTCTGTCTCAGCACACTTGAACGCCTTGATCACGGACGTCGATAATAATGCGGCGCGTGATTATCGGTCAAGAGCGACTTTCGCTGTATGGCAGGACCGTAGCGGAACCGCTCATCCACGCCCGTCATGTTAAGCGGCTGCGGCGTATGGGGTGGGTGGCGGGGCCGGCAGCCGACCGTTGCGAGCAAGGCGATGGCGATCAGCCACAACAGCACACGACGATTCATTCCTCCCTCCAGGTCAAGTCCTTTTTTTCCTGTAAACCTGAATCCGGCGTGAACCATGATGGTGTCACGGCTTCAGGCTCTCAAGCTTCTGCAGCGCATACTGCCAGGCTGCTTCGCGAGAACCACTCGCTGGCAAGGTCAAGATTGGCCGGTTCCCTGCTGTGCGCAACGGCGCTGGCATCAGCAGGATCTGGTGGCGTAGGGTCTGAAGGGTGGCGTTCTGATACTCCGGCGGTACGCACAGCCGCGTGAACCAGTTGATGAGATTGTAGGCTAGCAGGAGCAGATGAAAGTAGGTCTCGTTGGCAAAGAAGTGGCGGGTGGGAATGCTGCCCAGGGCGTAACCCGAGGTATAAACAAAAGGTGTAGAAATAGGAAAAAGGCGGTGGCAACCTTTCGGGTGACGAAACCCCGCCGGGGGAATCCCGGCCAAGAAAGGAGGCACCGCCATGCAGGAGCAGAGCACAGGGACCGGAGTCGAGTCAAGGCATCTCTGGGACCATCTGGAGGAATCGGCAGTACCGCACGGTGGCCCCGAAGGCCGTCGAGCGCTTACACCAGGACTGGGAGCGCCTGGTCACGTTCTATCAGTTCCCGAAAGACCACTGGCGGCATCTGCGGACCACCAACGTGGTCGAGTCGCCCTTCGCCGCCGTACGGCTGCGGACGACGGCGGGCAAGCGGGACCAAGCGCGTGGAGTCCGCCACGGCATTGATCTGGAAGCTGCTCCAAGTGGCAGAGGGCCACTTCCGGCGCCTGAATGCCCCGGAGCTGCTGCCCCTGGTCTACGCCAGCGTCCAGTTTGTCGATGGCATGCAGCACCCTGTCACGCCGAAGGAGGTCGCCGCCTGATTCCATTGTAGAGTAGAACACTGGCGCTGGCCTGGAGCCGCTCCCGAACGCCTCGACGCACGCGTCTACTGCGGACCACAGCGGACAGGGGTTTCCAGCATCCCCTCATCAAACCGGACGTGAGGTTCTCCCTCATCCGGCTTTCCGACAACCGCTCGCCCGGGGGCATTCGAGGTCAGGCCCACGCGACCTGCCCCGTGGCTCGATACACCCTAAGGCGCCGGTAGTCTGCCGCCAGCCAGGACCGCCGCCGGAGCTGGTATTTCCGTCGGCGGAACAGAGCCAAGCGATGGAAGACATACCGATCCAACGCGACAAACTGCCGACTGCTGTTGCCCATCCGGAAGTAGTTCACCCATCCCCGCACAATCGGGTTCAGGGTGGTCACCACCGCCTCCAGTGGGAACGGCAGCCGTCGCCAGTCCGCCGTCACGGCCTTCACCTTCTGACGGATCTGACGCAACGCACGTTGCGAGGGCCAACTCAGACAATGATGCCGGCCCCGGAACTGCCAGGACGCGCACTTGTGGAAGTGAAACCCCAGGAAGTCAAACCCCGCCTTCCCGCAGTACCTATCCACCAGCCGCGTTTTCTCCGGGTGCAGTTCCAGCCCGAGGCCAGCCAGCACGGCCTGGACCGCAGCCAGGCTCTGCTGCGCATCCTGGTAGCGGCGGCACAGAATGACAAAGTCATCCGCATACCGCACCAGGGTCCCGAGGTGCGCAAAGTGCTGCTGCCACTGCCCATCCAGCACGTGCAGGTACATATTCGAGAGCAGCGGCGAGATCACGCCGCCCTGAGGCGTCCCCTGTTCGCTGGGCTCGTACCCGTCAGCCGTGAGCACTCCGGCCGCCAGCCAGGCCCGCAGCAGCCTCAGCACGCGCCGATCACTGATGCGTTGTCGCACCAGCGCGAGCAGCCGAGCCTGGTCAATGGTGTCGAAGTACCGCACAATGTCTCCATCGACCACCCAGTTGTGCCCCCGATTGATCGTCTCTTTGATCAGCCGGTGGGCCTGGTGGGCATTGCGCCCGGACCGAAACCCATACGAGCAGGGCAGAAAGTCCGCCTCAAACAGCGGCTCAATCACCAGCCGGCAGGCTGCCTGCGCCACGCGGTCCCGCACCGTGGGAATCCCCAACGGCCGGATTCCGCCGCTGGCTTTAGGAATCTCCACCCGTCGCACAGGACAGGGCCGATACCGGCCCGCCCGCAACGCCGCTTGGAGCTGTCGCAGGAATGGGTCCACGCCTGCCCGCTCAATGCTCTCGATCGTCTGCCCATCGACCCCGCCTTGGCCACGGTTCGCTCGCACCGTCGCCCATGCGCACTCCAGCACATCCCACCGCCAGAGTTTGTCATACAAGGCATGGAAGCGACGGCTTGGGCTCCTCTTGGCCGCCTGATAGGGAGCCTGCTGCAGGCGACGGACTTGGTCACGGGAGTCATTAGCCGAGATCGGCATTCTCCAGCCCCTCACCCTCACAGCCCATGGTTGAAGCAGAGGCCCTTCCCTCCGACCCGGTTATCTTCTCCGAGCCCTCCTCGGTACTATGGCCTCCTCCGACTGCCTCCCCACCCTCGGTCCACTTCGACTCCACGTCTTATAGGGCCAAGTCTGTTGGTCGAGAGGCGCTCCCAGGTTGCTTCGCTGGCCCTGTGGGCATTCCGCTCCCCATACGCCGGAGGATTTGCCCCCGCCGCTCCAGCCTCCCAGCGGGGATTGTTGCCTTCACCGATGTGTACGCGGCTCGGCCTCCTCTTATGCCTTTCGGCGGTCAACTCACGACGCGGCAGGATTCCCATCACGGTACGGACTGCCCACTTGTCCCCTCGCTCTTCACGAGGTTTGGTGCCCCGCTCAGCCGCCCGCTTTGCAACGAACGACCGGGGCTGACTACATGGCCCGCTGGCGGTTCCCACGGCCGGACTTGCACCGGCTGGTCAACGAAACCTTCACCTGGCACGCTACACACCTATTGACAAGACCTCAACAACGGCAGCAGGCTATGGATCATCTCCGACGAGATGTCCATCAGCATCTTGACAAAGCCGAGAACCCAGACACCGAATGCAATGGTGTGCCGCAAACGGTTCGGCGGTGATCAGTCTTCATCGCTCAGCCACCGATACAACGCCGGCAGCACCAGAAGAGTCAGGACGGTTGAGGTAACCAACCCGCCGATGACCACGGTCGCCAACGGTCGCTGGACATCGGCCCCCATCGACGTGGCCAACGCCATCGGCAAGAAGCCAAGACTTGCCACCAGCGCCGTCATGAGCACTGGTCGGATGCGATCACCGGCTCCCTGCATGATCGCCTGGTCGGTCGAGAGTCCCTGGGATTTCAGTTGCCGAATGTGACTCACCAGTACGACGCCGTTGAGTACGGCGATGCCGAAGAGCGCAATGAAGCCGATGATTGCCGAGATACTCAGCGGCAACCCACGCAGCCACAGCGCCAGAATGCCACCAGACAAAGCCAGGGGCACATTCAAAAAGATGAGCAGCGCGGGCCGCATTGCGCCAAAGATCACGGACAGCGTCCCAAGAATCAGCAAGAGCGTCACCGGTACGATTATGGCCAGGCGGTGCGACGCTTCTTGCAAGTGTTCGAACTGTCCGCCCCACGTCAGCTCATATCCGGTGGGAAGCAGTATCGTCTGCCGGACGGCCTGCTGCGCCTCAGCCACAAACCCTCCCAGATCACGCCCTCGGATATTGCACTCCACCACGATCCGCCTTTGCACATGTTCGCGGCTGACTTGGGCTGGTCCTGAATCCACTCGAATCGTCGCCACGCGCGAGAGGGGGACGAGTTCTCCGTGCATTGTGGGGATCAACAATCTCCCGAGTGTGATGGGATCCGCTGACGCGTGATCCACGAGACGAACCACCAGTTCAAACCGTCGGGAGCCCTGTATGACCGTCCCGACCACATGGCCCACACGGGTGGTTTGAATGAGCGTGAGCACCTCATCCGCTGTAAGCCCATAACGGGCAATTTCCTCGCGGTTGATGATGACGCGAAGGAGCGGCAGCCCCGCCACCTGCTCGACTTTCACGTCGGCCGCTCCCGGCACTCGTTCCAGAGTGCGTGCCACCTGTTCGGCCTGTTGCTTGAGGATGTCCAGGTCGGGGCCGAAAATTTTGACTGCCAGATCGGACCGGACACCCGCAATCAACTCGTTGAACCGCATCTCGATGGGTTGGGTAAAGCCGAGACCGACGCCTGGAACCGCATTCGTGATCGCCTCCTTCATCGCCCCAATCAGCGCGTCGCGACGGCGCGCCGTCACCCATTCTCGTTGAGGGCTCAGAATCACAAAGACATCCGACATCTCTACGCCCATCACATCGGTCGCGACATCCGGACTGCCTGTTCGGGTCACGACCTGTCTGACTTCGGGGAACCGCCGCAAGACCCGCTCAACCTCCAGGGCGGTTGACACCGATTCGCTGAGCGAGATGCTGGGTAACCGCCACAGTTGAATTGCCAGATCCCCTTCATCCAGTCGAGGGATAAATTCTACGCCGAGCAACGATCCGAGTCCGAGGCTCATCACAAAAAGGAGGACCGCCGGCATGACGACCCACCAAGGATGGTCGATCGCCCATCGGAGACAGGGTTCGTACTGCCGCCGTATCCAGCGCAACAGGCGCCTGTCCTCGTGGCGCGGACTCGCCCGCGCAAACCAAAAGGCCAACAGCGGCGCTGCGGCGACCGCGAAAAGAAGCGAGCCTGCGAGGGCCATGATGACCGTCAGCGCCATCGGACGAAACATTTTCCCCTCGATGCCGGTCAGCGCCAGGATCGGCACATAGACGAGGATGATGATCCCCACGGCAAAGGTCATCGGACGCAGCACGTCCCGACCGGCCGCGTGGACTACGGCCAGCCGGTCTTCGCGGCTCATCCGGTCCTTCGTTGCCAATCGGCGGAGAATGTTGTCGATCATCACCACCGATCCGTCCACGAGCAGGCCGAAATCGATGGCGCCGAGGCTCATGAGATTTCCGGACAGGCCGGCCTGCATCATCCCCGTGAACGCGATCAACATCGAGAGGGGTATCGCCGCAGCGACAATCAGGCCTGCGCGAAGGTCGCCCAAGAAGAGAAACAGCACGCCGATGACCAACAGACCGCCTTCCAACAGGTTGTTCCGCACGGTCTGCATGACCTTGGACACGAAGAGCGTGCGATCGTAATAGGGCTCGATGGTCACCCCGGAGGGAAGCGTCGCCTGGATCTCCCTGACGCGGGCTTTGACCCGCTCGACGACCTGTTGCGCGTTCTCGCCGGCCAACATCTGGACCATGCCGATGACGGTTTCGCCCTCGCCCATCGCCGTTGCAGCGCCAATACGTAGAGCGGAGGCTTCCTGTACAGTGGCCACATCCGCAATGTAGATCGGGACTCCGCCCGATCCATGGGCTACAACGATCCGGGCCAGGTCGGAAACCTGTGTGGCTAAGGCTTCGCCTCGAATGAGCAGTTGTTCTCGCTGTCGCTCAAGATAGCCCCCTCCGACCATGGCGTTGTTGCGCTCCAACGCTTCGAACACCTGACGAAGGGAGAGCTTGAACGACAGCAGTTTGGCCGGATCCACCACCACCTGAAATTGCTGTGGTTCGCCGCCCCAAATGTTCACCTCGACGACGCCGGGCACCGCGCGCAATTTCATGCCGATGTCCCATTCGAGCATGGTGCGCAGCGCCATCGGGCTATAGCCCGGTCCTTTGAGCGTGAATTGATACACCTCGCCCAAGCCGGTTGTGAGCGGCCCGATGACCGGGCGACCGTACTCAGCCGGGATCTTCTCCATCGCCCGCGCCAACCGTTCCGTCACTAATTGTCTGGCTCGATAGATATCGGTGCCGTCTTCAAAAATGGCCGTCACGGCGGAGAGTCCATACCGGGACACCGAGCGCAATTCGCGCAAGGCCGGAAGTCCACTGAGCGAGGCCTCAATCGGAAACGAAATAAACTGTTCGACTTCGATCGGTCCGAGCGCCGGCGCTTTCGTCAGCACTTGCACTTGTACGGGAGTGAGATCCGGCACGGCGTCGATCGTGAGGCGCGCAAAGGACCAGAGGCCGGCCGCCAACACGACTCCGATCGCGACGAGGGTAAAAAACCGATAGCGAAGTGAGAACGTCAGCAGGTGGTCCATAGGTCGTTTACTCTCCTGACCCAATGTGTTCCTTCAACAGCACGTTTTTGAGATCGAAGACGCCCTCGGTAACGACGCGATCCTTTTCGCTGACCCCTTGACGAATCTCAATCCATCCGCCGCCTTCCCGCCCGCTCTCAATCGGAACGAACACGTAGCCGTTCTCGCGTTGCACAAAGACGCCGCGCCGGTTATCGACGGTCGTGAGGGCCGTGATCGGCACCGCGAGAGTCGGGGTTCCGGTGAGCGTGAGAGCCACGTCAACATACTCCCTGGGTTTCAACAGACCTCGGGGGTTGGCGACTTCAAACCGGATCCGAATAGTCCGGGTCGTTTCGTCGGCGACCGGCGCCAGGTAGGTGAGCGGCGCCGTGACCGGCTCGCCGCCTTTCGGAGTGATCGTTCCCGTATCGCCCTCTTTGAACCTCCTCGCCTCTTCGATGGGCAGGTTGGCGAATACCCACACTCGACTCGTGTCGACCACTTCGAACAGTTCGTTTCCCGGCGCCACGCCCTGCCCGCGCACCACGTTTTGCGTCACGACGGTCCCGGCGATGGGAGAAGTCAGCGTATAGCGGTGGCTCTCCTCATGTCGGCCCCGTTCGAGTGCAGTGAGTTCTGCGGCGGACAGTCCCATGTTCAGCAATTTCTCGCGAAGGTGTTGGTAGCGTGCCTGGGTTTCCAGGTAGCGGCCCTTGTCCTCGATGAGTTTGCGCTCCGGCACGATGTCATCCGCCCGCAGCTTTTTCGTCCGTCGGAAGTTGTTCTCGGCCACGTCAGCCTGGGCCTTGCCGACAAGATATTCTTCAATCAACTGGTCGAGATGCAGACTGACGATGGCCGCCAACGGTTGGCCTCTCTTCACGCGATCGCCGAGCTGCACATGAATCTGCTCGACTTGCCCTTCAATGCGCGACGTGATCTTGGCTACCTGCTTGAGATCCAACGACACTTCGCCGGGAGCCGTCACGATCATGGGCACTGAATGGACCATCACAGCGTCGGTTCGCAGACGGTCTCGGACGACGGGAGGTGGCTGAATCACGAGGTTGCGACCCGCGCTTGGCTTGGAGCCCACCTCTGAAGAACGGGTGGGCGGCTCTGTGCCACGATCGCAACCCACGAGAAGCAGGCAGAGAGCCGCCATCATCCACCCCCTCTGTCGTCGTGTCATCGCCCCCCCCTCCGTTTCCGTCGTTCGTCGCATAGTGCGATCACAGCGGCGCGCCGAGGGATCGCTCCAACCGGACCAGCGCGATCGAAAGATCCATGCGGACCTGAGCATATTCCAATAACGTCTGCCGGTAGACACGCTGGGCGTCCAGCACATCCAAGAGACTGGCCGCTCCCTGTCGAAAACTGGTCCGTGCCACGGTCAACGTCTGTTCCGCCTGTTTGAGCAGCCCGGTCTCGAAGACTTGCAGTTGATCCTGTGCGGTACGGACTTCCTGCGCATGTTGGGTGATCGCCTGTTCCAATTCATGTTGGGCCCGCAGTCGTTCGGCTTCGGCGCGATATTTCGCCCCGAGCGCGGTCTCGATTTCACCCTGTCGCCGGTACCAGAGTGGAAGCGGCACACTGAGTCCCACGGTCAGCGATTCATCCCCCGCTTCCCGGTGATAACTTCCCTGGACGCTCACGTTCGGTACCCGGGATGCCCGTTCATATTGCACCGTATGGCCCGCTTGCTCGGCGACCTTGGTCAATCGCCGCACTGTGGGATGTTGCTCGAGAGCCTCGGCTGCCAGTCGTTCCAGATCGACTCCTTGTCTGGGGGATTGAAAGTCACCGTGGATTGAGAACTGCTTGCCGAGCGCGCCGGCCGTGAGGGTGTTCAGGCGGGCCTTTGCGACCACCAACGCGTTTTGAGCTCGGGCTACTTCTTTCTGGGCCTTCTGCACCTCGACGCCCGCTTTCATCGTATCGAAGGAGGTCGCTTCGCCGGCCGCGACACGCGCTTTGACCGTACGCAACACCTCTTCAACCGTCGTGACGTTCTGGGTCGCCAGCTCGGCATCGCGCTGGGCATAGAGCAATTGGTAGAAGGCCACTTTGACATCGGCCATAAGAGTCAGGCGCGTTTCCTCCAGCGCGGCACTCGCTCCGGCGACTCCGGCCTCGGCCGCCTCCTGGCGAGCCTGCCGCTTTCCCACCCATTCAAGCGGTTGTTCGACGGTGATCGTCCGCTCCGTGATTCGAGCCCCGGTGCTCGGATCACGAATAGCGCCGCGACCAGCACTGCCTGAGACCGACGGATTTGGATAGGCACCTGCGGCAATCTGTTGACCGTGGCTTTGCTTAACGAGCCCTTCGGCCCCGGCCATAGTGGGACTGCGTTCCATCGCCAATGCCAGGATGTCGTCTAGCGAATAGGTGTCGGCGCGTGGCTCCGCAGCCCACGCCACCGCACCGGTCTCACTACGACCGACCAAGCAGCACACACATAACACAGATAAGACCACGCGAAGAATCATCGTGATTCTCCTCTTCTCTGCACACGCCGCAATGCACCGGCGAGGGGTCGCAGGCCCACATCGCGGTGGCTGCAATGACGTTGGTTGTGGAAACGAAAATGAAATCTAGACGAGGAGCGAGGGGGGCGCGCGCGAAGGAAGCTCGTGATCGAACAATATGCAAGGAACGGGATTGACTTCCTGAGTTGCCGAGTCGCGGGACTCATGAGCAGGCATGACCGCAACGGCGACGAAGGGTACCTGCGTCAGAAGCGGCTTGAAGAACTTTCGGTCGTGGGAATCATTGAGGAGGGAAAATCCGAGCTCCGAATGCTCTTGCCAATTATGCGACGCGTGATCGGACAGCGTGTCGCCGGAATGCGTGGCCTTCTCATGGTTCCCAAATTCTCCATCGAGATCTTCCGAAAACACCGTGTGGACAGTTCCACCGTGCATATGTCCGGCTTCCCCATGACGATGATCCGCTTCAGGGTGCACATGAAACAAGGGGACAGCGAGCATCCATACAATAACCCAGCTCCGCAGCAGGGTCTGTAGTGTCCGGAGCATCAAGGTGAAAATGGTGGAATGACGCATCGTTGTTTCTCTTCCTGTTCGCGATGCTAGCATAACCCTCCCAAGGGATCAATGAATCGTGAATCGCCGCCTTGAGATTTGCCCCTTGCCAGAATCGCGGGAGACGGACATTGCAGCATCCCGCGGAGACCCGGCGAGGAGCTTCCACACTTCCATCGCCAAAAGAGGCGATACCCCGATGCCTACTGCGAACCACCAATGTTCCGGATCAAACATGGTCACTTTGAAGATGGGATGGAGAGGCGATGTCATGACAATAGCGGCTTGCAAAAGCGCCGAGACGCCGATGGCCCAGATGAACGGTTTATTCGTCCACAGACCGATGGCAAACAGCGAGCGTCGATCGTTTCGACAATTGAGGGCATGCGCCAATTGAGCCAACACCATGATTGATGGTAAACATGAACCTCCCCACGGCTAAAGCCGGAGAGTCTGGTGCTTGTGACGAATGTCTGTTCGGCTCTTACCGTCGTTGCGGTTACAGCGGGGCTACAGCATCCGAACCCTCCATCCGGCACGGTGTGGCACTTTTGAGAAAGAGCCGCTCTCTCTGGCACGCTGCTGAAGCTGGCGGGCAACGGCCCTCCGTTCGCAGCTTGCACCACCCTGAACACCGCTTTCTCCAGCAGCGGTTCCGCAGCGCACCAGCCCTCACGAGCCGATTCGGTGGTCAGACCCCAGACGGCGCCGTTCTGACGAACGTGCAGTCCGAGGTACGCATTACACAAATCCCGTTGTGCGCGCACGCCGCACGAACACTCGTGCCAGCGCTGGCGCAACGGCTTGTTCCCCACGGCCCCGCAGTGGCAGCGTTGCGAGAGCTTCGTGGTCTTGGTCGGGAACTCGATCACCTCGCCGCCGGCGCTTGCAGCCTTGCGACGCACATGATCCAGGAAAGCCCCCGGAGCCCGGTCGCGGACGCTTCGTCCAAACATCCGCTGAAAGGATCGGTAGCTCAGTCTCTGGGCCAAGACCGTGTGGCCCATGGCCATCACACGGTTCGCCAAACGCCCCTGTTCCGCCCGACAGTAGGCGGAGAGACGACACTGCACATCCCGCAGTCTCATCCGCAGCCGCATCGAGCCACCGGTGAATACCCACCGCAGCGACTCACCGTTGACTGGCTTTTTGAGTGTGCCGTCGGCGTTGTCGTGGTCCGGATTCGACAGGCGCCGGGAGCGGTCCATGGCGCGCTGGATGCGACGGATGGCTTGTTGCAGATCGGGAACGCGTGCGCACAACTTGCCCAGAAAGGCATCCGTTTCTCTCACTGCCGCGATGGTCGACGGCCCAAGATCGGTGCTGCACAGCCCAGCGCGCACGGGGTTGTTGTCTTTCCACTTCGGCGCGCCAGCCAACACCAACTGAACGGACCACCGCGTCTGCCCCCGCATGACGCGCCGCACGATGCGGCAGTACTTGACGGGATGTTGCAGGGCAAAGCCCAGCACGCCATGCTTGTCCTTGCGATCGAACAGCACGGCCAGATGCAACCTGCCCCATTCGACGTGGTCGTCCCGCCACCGGATCGCGGTCGCGTTGGACTTGCCCTCCATCGATTCCAGCGTGTTCCATCTCGGCTTGAAGCGCGGACGTCCGCCTGTGCGGAACTGGTACCGCTGAGCCGCTTGAAAGGCTCTGGTGCCGAGTTTCTGAGTAGTGTGGGCGTCCAGATGATCGCTGATCCAGCACGCATTCTTGCACCGGGTGGCGTAGGACTGGATGGCATACTCGGTAAAGTCCATCGCGTTGGTGATGCGCGAGAACTCGGCTGCTCGGGCTGCGCGCTCGGTAGGCGTGGCGGGCGTCATTTTCCGCGCGGCTTGCCACGCCTTGGATTGCTTGAGCTGGTCGAGACGCCGCAGGCCTCGCAGCGGGCGGCGTTGTAGACCTGCCGTCCGGCCTCGAGGCTCGTGGACAGTACCCGCGCGTCGAGTCGAGTCACGACAAGGGAAAGCTCCAGCACGAACGATGCGCCGGCCTTTTCAGACATGCTGTTGCTGTTCGATGTACGGCTTGATAATGTCGTCGGACCTCCCCTACTCCGTGGTCGTTGCAAGAGAAGACCACGTTCCCGTTGAACGTAGTGCGGAATCCTGCGCTCTAGCATGCGACACGTTCAGTTTGATACCACGAAGCACCGCTCACCCCATGGATGAATCCAGGGGCTTGCGCGGCGCATTTGGTCATTCATGGCGCCGCCAGGCTTGGGTGCAGGTTGCCTTTTATGGGTGCACTCGCAACGGCGACATGCCGTTTTGAACGGGGAGGATCACAGGCTTCAGGAATGAGTGGTGTGATAATTGACAATTGTCACTTGACGTAGTAGGGCAAACCGGTGATTGTGAACTTTCAGCACAAGGCACTGAGCGGCTGTTTGAAGACGGTGAGACGAAAGGGATTCGGGCTGATCTTCTTGAGAAGGTCGAGAATATCCTTGCGGTGCTCAATCGTGCGGCCTGTCCGAACGATATGGATCTGCCCGGCTTCAGGCTGCATCCGCTGAAAGGGGATCGGAAAGGGTTCTACGGAGTCACGGTTCGGGCAAACTGGCGGGTGATCTTCCGATTTGAGGACGGCAACGCGTGCGATATTGAATTGATTGACTACCACTGAGGAGACTGGAACATGCTGATGAAGAGACCCCCTCATCCAGGACGGATTGTGAGGCAAGAGTGTCTTGAGCCTCTGGGCCTGACAGTGACGGAAACGGCGACACATTTGGGTGTGACACGGCAGAATTTGAACAACCTACTGAACGGGAAGTCGGGGATTTCGCCTGAAATGGCGATTCGGCTTTCCAAGGCGTTTGGCAGCCGGGCGGAAGTGTGGCTCGGGCTTCAGATGGAATATGATCTCGCAAAAGCGCAAAAGACGGCTGGGAAGATCAAAGTGACGCGGGTGATGTCCAAGAAAGAGCAGCTTTTGACATCCTCCCCGGCCTAAAGACCGGAGATTCCTACCGCGCTCGGACGCGGCAGCGAGCCGCCTTCGAGTCGCTTCGGTTGGTTCCTGCTTCAGACCGCCCGTGCGGTTCGATCCACAAGCCATCCGGGCTGACACCGGCAAACCATCTGCCGGCATCCCAGGCGAAGCGTCGCCCGTGTCCCGCCCCTCGTCTGGCAACCTGTTCATCCCGCGAGATAGGATGTTGAACGCGCCAACGACATCGGCGCGTTCCTCGAAACCGCATTCTACACACTTGAACCTGGCTTGCGACTCCCGGTCGTCCGCCGACACATGCCCGCAGCACGGGCAGGTACGGCTTGTGTTCTGCGGAGGTACCGCCACAAGCCAACCGCCTTGCCACGCCATTTTGTACTCCAGTTGACGGCGGAACTCGAACCAGCCTTGACGAGGATGAACTTGTTCAGGCTCGCCTTGGCCCGAACGTGTGTACCCGGTTGCTCGGTTGTGCCTGCCGCCGACTTGGACATGTTCCGTACCGGCAAGTCCTCGATACACACCATCGCGTGGTTGTTGCTGATCGCGGTCGAGGTCTTGCGCAGAAAGTCTCGGCGCCCGTTGTCGATACGGGCGTGGATACGCTGGACGCGGGCATTCGCTGCGTTGTTCGGCTCAAACCGGACAGCGTTTCGGTCGATTTCGGACAGCGTGTCGGCGCATTCCGGACACCGTTTCGGGGATTTCGGACACGCAAGGCGCTTGCGGCTGCCAAGGAGTTGAACCTCGGCCATGTCGGCGCGCTCGGCACCACCGGCTACACCTTGTGGAGGGGGCTGGGATTCAGCGCGCACGGTACGCAGACGAATCCTGGCGAACAATTAGGTTGGTGGGGCGCGGGTGTCACGTCGTCGCTCCCACTGTTCACCGGAGGACGCATCCATGGACAAGTGGACCAAGCCGACGCATCCAAAGACGAAGCCCGCGCGGCCACACGAGCATTGGTCAACAATATCGTGTTGCAAGTTGCCCAGGCCTATCTCAGCCGGCTGACGGCCGAACGGCAGATTGCAGTCGCCTAAGAGCGGCTCGCGCAGGCCCGCGAGGCCGAGAAAGCGGCCGAGGCAGTCGCGGAGCAAGCCACATCAAGGTATTATCCCGAGGTGAACGCCTATGCGATCCAGACCGGTGGGACCATCCGCCCGCTGAGTGCCTTCCACCTCGCCGGTTCACAGAACAAGCCCACTTCCTACATTGAGAGCGCCGGCGTCCGTGCCGACCAGCTTATCCATGACTTCGGCCAAACCGCGCACGCGGTGTCGGCCGAACGAGCCGGTCAGGAGGCGGCCGAAAAAGAGAGCCTCGCGAAGAAGGCGCTCGTGATCCTGCGAGTGCAGCAGGCGTATTTGCAGCGCCTACGACAGAAACGCCTTGTGGAGATTGCGGAAGAGACGGTGCGGGAGCGTGGTCTTTTTCATGAGCAGATTGCAATTCTGTTCAAGCGGCAACTGAAATCGAAGCTCGATCTCGAACTGATCTCGATAGAACTCAAGAACGCCGAGGTGCAATTGCTGCAGGCGAAGAACGAGCTTCGCGGTGCCTTTGCAGCACTCAACAACGCCATGGGCGTCCGTGGTCCAGATGAATACACCATCGGCGACGTGCGGACGTCTCTCACACCGGTCGGTACGCTGGCCTCCTTCGTCCAGGAGGCGCTGGACAACCGCCCGGAACTGATGGCCTCGTGCGACCGGATCCGACAAGCCCATGAACGACTAGCCAAGGCACGGGCGCTCGCCTTGCCGACCATTTCGACTCTTGGGATGTACGGCGTCATCCACTTCAGCGATGCGCCCACGAATCAGTATGCAGGATCCCACCCGTCCAGACGCACCTTTGGTGGGGTGCCGGGGCAATGATCACCGTTCCGATTTTTACGGGATTTCTGATCGAAAACCGGGTCGCCGAGGCGCGCGAACAGAAGTGCAACGTCCAGCAACAGCAAGTCACCCTCTCCAACCCAATCGCTCTGGAGGTGACAGAGGCCTATTTGCCGCGGCAGACCGCGATCCAGCAGGCGAAGGTCGCCGAGCAGCAAGTGGCAACCGCTCACGAATCAGTCGACCTCGCGACCGAACGGTATCGTCTTGGACTCGCATCCATCGTCGACGTCACATCCGCCACAACCTCCCTCGTGTTCGCACATGTTCAACTTGCCCAGACAAGGTATGCGCTGCACGCCAGCACGGCTGCACTCCTCTATGGAACGGGGAAAGGATGGCAGGAATTCTAGGACCTATCTCAAAACTGAAAGGCGACATCCCTATGAACTTGACTGATGCAAGATCCAGGGCATCGACGGCAATTCCTGACGACGATAGACGTCCACTCATCCACACACCCATCCCCATCCTTTCACTTTGCGCAGCTCTCAGCGTGGATCGATCACCATCTATGCGCGGCACATTGCTCGCGCCAGCTTCATTGTCGCTCTCGCTGTTTATTCCTCTTGAGTCCTCAGTCTCCGCCTCTGGCTGAAAGAACACCCGAACAAACGTCCAGCCGAGGACAGGCTTTGGAATCAGCGAGCGATCACTTTTCCGCTCCGATTCCAATAATAATAAATGGAGAAGTTTGGATAGATTGCCGCAATATCATTCTGTCCGGCAAGCGTAAACAGCACTCCAGCCGATGCGACGATGGAATCGGTGAGCTTATACTCGAGTGTCGGCTGAACACCGACTAGCCCGAAGGTTCCGGGTTTCGTGTTGATGGTATGGCCATCGAGCCGGAACGGAAGCCCATTCAGGCCCAAGACCTCAATCGCATAGGCGAATCCCTTCTGATCGTCTAGGAAATGTTCGAAGGCCAGTCGATACTGGACAATATCCCCGAAATATTGCGGGGCGCCGTTATTGGAGCTGGGAGATCCGTAGGAATAGAACACCCCGCCTGAGATCCGAAAGGGACGGATATTCTTTCGGAACAGAATAGATTCCGTGAACTCCGGTGCCCCGAAGTGGGTGGAGGGAAGGCGCCCCAACGGCGCGAATCCGCCGGGGATGGATGGCGTGCTGGCCCAGTCACTGGTCGGTAGGCTGACGTAAAACGCGTTGGTCAGAGTCGGCCACCACGTGTCGTCTTGCTGCACGATCGCACGGTACTTCAGGAACATTGTGGTGTCACCGAGTCCACTACCGCTCTGGGCTGGTTGACCATTCCCGGAGGATTGCCACCACGAGACTTCTGAGACGTACATTTCGAATTCAACAGAATTGGTGATGCCGTAAGAAAACTCGACTTGCGGGTTGATGGCGGAGAGTCGTTGCGGGAGTGAATGCGCGGTGCTCGACCAGGTGTTGCCGAATTGCCCATACCCGATTTCACTATACACATATGGGCGGAAGAATAATTGCCCCTGCGGTTGCACATCCGCCGAACTCACCAATTGAGGGCCAGCGGAAAACGGATTCCAGATTTTGCGGTAGCGAGCAATCTCCTCTTCACTTGCCGCATTGGCAATTGCATTTTGCACAACGCAGACGACACAGACGGCGGCGACTAGGTACCATCGAAGGTTCAAAAGGTGGAATGTATGCATGGGCGTAGTCCTTTCATTTCGCGTGAAAGAAGGTTTGTCCTAGGCTTTGAACTGATCCATGCGTCGGCCAATGGATCAGCTCAGCCCGGAGACGGACTTTCCCGACAAATCACACTAGCGAAACGCAATACGCGGGGTAGATTGCCTGCTGTGCCAGACAATCCAACGGGGCAGGAAATCAAATCCGATAGACCGAGAGGTATTGATGAAGCCGACGTGAGCCGGATGCTTGGGGTTGACGACCTTCCTTTCGGCAAATCTGGCACGAAAGCGTATACCTTGAAGGTTCCCCGGCGGGTGTTAGGTTGGGAGAACCCGGTGGACTTTCCAAGGTTGGCACGTCGGGCTTCAGCCCGGACGCGAGCTGCACCAGGGCTTCCATGTCAAGGTCTCGTCCAGAGTTTTGAACCTTCACCAGGAGGGTCAACTCCTCAGCCAGCTCGAGGCCTCCATAGACCAACCACACCGACAAAAGGCACCAACCGATCAACAAGAATAGGGGGCCGCGGCGAATCATCCTCTTTCTCCTTTTGGGAACTGATGATCCCCGCAATTTACACATCGCAACACGTACACCCACCGGTGCCTGTCAAGACGTGGTCCGGAAATATGCCCGGAGCGCTTGGGACAGACGGCGAACGATACCGATGGCTTTGCACATTGTGGCGGAGATGCATCGTGCAGTCACCTACGAGACACACCACTACCTGCTCACTGCCACCGCAAAACTCGGACCAAGTCACGTTCGACCACTAGGCCAATTTTTGAGCATTAAGACGTCCCGCTGAGCCGATTCGCACGGTGTGCACCGTGCGAAAACGCTCTTGAACCACAGTCGCGGCAGTGTCCTGCACCCGTTAGCCCTGTGACTCGTGGAGCAACACCTCTTGCATCAGTTGTTCGAGATCCTGACTCATCAGGTTGACATCCGCTTCCAGAAGATCCAACATGGCTGCCCATGCTCGCAGATCTTCAATTTCATACGATCCCCCTTCGCCAAAAAAGAGAAGGATCCTCCTCTCTTCGGTGTGTGAGCCGACTTCCCCAAACCGGCCGTCGCGTCGCCAACGGGCGATTAAGGTCTCTCGCAAGGACTGCCGATCCGGATCATCGAGTAACGGCCGATTGAGATGGCGCCATACGGACTTCGGAATGAGTGCCGGTTCTTCTGGTCCTTCCCAGACTTCCTTCAAAATATTCCGGAGGTGCCGAAACTCATAGTGCGTGTCGTCGAAGAACGCGGCGAGTCCAAAGCCCGTGGCCACTGTCCCCCCCAAAATCGCTGTCGCAGCCGACGCGGTTGCCTCCAGCGCCAGGCTCAGTCCCCCTGACACGATGCCGATCATCGCATCACCCACAATGGCAATCAGAGTTCTGTGTCGAATCCGTTTGTCTCGCGCTTCCTGAAGCCGGTCGGCCAACTGATCCGCTCGTTCCTCTTCGCAGTCGGCCTCAGCGCCGGTCCTTGCCACATCGAGGAAGGCGAGCAAGATTCGGTTGGTGAGCTGCTGTTGGACTCGGAGGCGACGGATATCGGCGCCCTCGACATTCCGCTTTTCTTCGTCCTCAAGCGCAGCGAGTTGCACAAGGAGATCCTTCGCCCCAATCTCCTGGGCGGTTTCGAGGACCTGTGGCGAAAATCTTTGAGTCAATAATTCAGTCGCACCAACGTCTCCTGCCACATAGGGCTGCTTCAGCGAAACGGCTTGAACGGTCCGAGGCTGGGCGCTGGAAGACGGCCCGCACCGCCGTTCGATGGCACCAGACTGTAAAAGCGCGTCCGGTCGTCGCGACTCTGTGGCACAGCCTATGGCGACGACGAGCATCGCCAGTAGTGTGGAAGTGCTCGTCAACCGATACCACAGCATGATTCTCCCACAGGGTCCGAGGGCGGAGTGAAGAAGACCGGATCGCTTCTGCTCACTTCGCGGAATGCGTACTCACATAGCGCCAGTACGTCCGATCCATCGCGGCGGTCGAATTCCAAATGAAGGGCAAATGTCCGTACAGCATCGATAACTGACCAGACGCCTCTTCAGCATTCCTTCCTCCCCACGAATATTGATAGAGGGCCGCAACGAGGCCTGTGCGGTCCGCACCTGACTTACAATGGATTAAAATGGGCTTAGGAGCCTCACGGATAATGGTCAAAATCGCGTCGACATCGGCTTCAGGAACGTCTCGGTTGGCTGAGATGCCGTAATCGAAAAGTTTTACGTTAAGCTGTTCGGCGACCAGACGTTCGGCCTGATACCATTCGGAGCCCTGATTCGTCCCACGGAGATTAAGGATGCTTCTGATCTGGTAGGTCTGGAGGTAATACCGGAGTTCCGCCTCATCCAGCTGACGGGAACGATAGGCCTCTTCAGCTACGACAGCGTGGAAATTACCCGTTTCATACACGTATCCCAGATAGGAAGCGAACACCAACCCCGGACTCATTACCAGGAAGATCAGCGATTTTCGATAAGCTCTGACAACGCTTTTCATCCTCATCTTCCTGGGGTCCGGGCCATCCACAACAAAGGGATTGCCGAAACCTGCGTAACGACGGAAAACGCGATCAAATTGAAAATGGAAACATCATAGAACCATCCCATAATGGCACTGCCAAAGAACCAATAGAGCCCGAATCCCGCATTGAAGACGCCATAGGCGGAGGCGCGTTGGTCGGCAGGCACCATTCCCGCAATCGCGGCGCGCATAATGGATTCCTGAGCGCCGAGTCCAATTCCCCACAGGACCATGCCGCCGAGGGCACCGTAGAACCCTCCCTGAAAGACCAATAGCGCGAACGGCGCGGAGATAAGTATGGCAACCATAAGGATGGGCAACCCGACACGGTCAAACAGTCGTCCAAACACGAGCGCCGCGAGGGCATCGACGCCCATTGCGATCGCATAGAAAGTGGGAATCCATACTTCCGGGACAACTGCTACCGCCTTGAAATGGTAGGCGATCAGGGGGAAGTCCGCATACCCAGCCGCAACGCAGGCGGCGGCGGCGAGGTACCAGCGAAAAGCCGGTGGAAAACTTTTCGTCCTCTTCAGATCCGGGACTTCAACCTCCAGATCGCGTGGGTTGGGGTACAACACCCGGGCAGCGGCCAGGACGCTCAGTGCCAAAACGGCCGGAATGGCGAGTATCGCAAACCCTGTTTGATAGCTGTTCCGGAAATGCAAGACGCCCGCGACGATGAGCGGTCCCAGCAGCGCGCCGATCTGATCCAAGGCCTCATGCAGACCGAATCCCCATCCTCGTCCCATCTCGACAGTTGCGTGCGAGAGCATGGCATCACGCGCCGGAGTGCGGATCGCCTTCCCCATGCGCTCCGCAATGGTGAAGAAGGCGGCCAGTTCCCAGTGACCGGCCAGAGCCAAGAGCGGTACGGCAATCATGTTGATGCCATACCCCAGCAACGTAATCGTCCAATACTTTCCTGTCTTGTCAGCAATGAAGCCCGAGACTAATCGGAGGGCGTAGCCGATCAGCTCGCCGAAGCCGGCGACGACCCCGATGATGGTTCCGCTCGCGCCAAGCAGCCCCAAATACGGCCCGGTAATGCTCCGGGCGCCTTCGTAGGTCATATCCGCGAACAGACTCACGACACCGAGCAGTACGACAAACTTCAGGGCAGTGGTCCTGCTCACTCCCGCTTCGCTCACCTTTCTCAGACCCGTGCGTTTTCGTTTATCCGACATCGTTGTCAGAGACCGTGGGTGCAGCCATCATCCATCCGATTCCTCAGCATACCCGTTTAACAAATATGATCCCTGTCCTCCAGAGTCGGACCTCACGTCACGATCAGCACACTGCAAGCGGCCAGCTGAACCAACTCTGTAGAAGTACTCCCCCACGTGTGGCCGAACATCGCAGAGTGTCCGGTACAGCCGATGACCAGCAAGTCAAATCCGTGCTCCTTCACGACTTTTGTAATCTCGGCAACCGCATCGCCATAGACGACATGCGGAATGAGCTTAACCCCCGCGGCAGTCGCCACCCTGCTCCCTTCCCTGGACACCTGATGAGAATAATCTGCCGCGTCCTTTTCGGTAGAGAGCACCCTACCTATCCCTACTAATCCGCCCACCTCTACATGGCGCGGGAGGCGCTCGTTCACGGTAAGTTGGTGCAACTCCGCCTCGTACTGCTTCGCCAGGTCGATGGCCACTTGAAGCGCCTTGCGGGCTCCCTTTGACCCATCATTCCCGACCAGAATTCTGTTAAACATCCGTGGCGTCAGATGATCCGGATAAGCCTCAGGCATACCAGTCTCCCCGTGTTAGAGGAAGTCCGCTGGCCCCATGCACGGGCTTACAGAGAAGTGTTTGATAAACATTGAGACGACCGGTCCGAAATCCGTATGCCGCACTGGCCAGATAGAGTCGCCAGATCCTGTAAGAGAGTTCGTCCGCAATCTTGACCACCTGCTCGCGATTTGCCTCAAGGCGCGCTCTCCACCTCCGCAGGGTGAGCACATAGTGTTCACGGAGGTTCTCGACGTCTCGCACCTCGAACCCAGCAGCCTCTGCAACGCCAAGGGTGGTCGCAATCGAGAGCAGTTCCGCGTCTGGAAAGATGTAGTCGTTGACGAAGGGGCCAAGGGTGCTGGTCTCCAAGTGGCGAGCGCCGATGCCATGATTAAGGAACACGCCGCCTGGCTTGAGCAGGCGCCAGGCGTGAAGGAAGTACTCAGGGAGTTGAGCCTCGCCGACATGCTCAACCATGCCGACGCTCACGATCTTGTCATAAGCCTCTTGCGCCTCGAGTTGACGGTAGTCTCGAACGATAACTCGGCACCGATCCACGATCCCCCATTTCTTGATCAGCGTGTCCGCGAATTCGGCCTGCCGCTGACTCAGCGTGATCCCCACGGCACGCACCCCGTAATGTCGGACCGCGTGCACCATCAAACCACCCCACCCACATCCGATATCCAGCAACCGCTCACCTGGTCGTAGCCGCAGCTTCCTGCAGAGATAGTCGAGCTTTCGCGCCTGCGCCGTATCGAGGTCCTCGTCAGAGGTCGCAAAATAGGCGCACGAATACACCATGTGCGGATCAAGCCAGAGAGCGTAGAAATCGGGGGAGCGGTCGTAGTGATAGGTAACAGCCTGTTTGTCGCGCTCTAATGAATGACGTGCTCCAGTCATTCTTGCCGCCTGGCTAACGACCCCGGACGGTGTGTCCGAAGGCAGACGTAAGAGGTGCCAGCCGTAGCGCAGACGATCGCTCAGCCTGAGCGTGGGATGGAGCAGATACTCTGCGAGCGGAAACACCTCCTCCAGATCTCCTTCGATATCGAACTGCCCAGAGATGTACGCCTCAGCAAGCGACAGCTGACTCGGAGCTAGGAATATCTTCCGCAAGACTTCCGGACGTCGGATGACCCATGTGAAACGGACGGGTTGCCCTTCCTCAGGACCCCAGACCGCGCCACTCCATAACCGGACGGCGAAATCACGTGGATGATAATGGTGGAGCGCACGCTCAAGAAGGGACACACAAAGTTGAACAGTCTTGTCGGTGCACTTGGAATCTCCGCATCTTTTAATCATGTGAGGCCTCCGCTCACAGGGTGTCCCCTTGTCTCGATCGAGAGCAAGATTCCATCCTTCAAGGTTCCCAACTCGCGACGAGCTGGTTCAGCCTGCGCATACTCTGTCATTTGCAAGCCTCCATGGACATGCCATTGCAGCAAAGACAGACGCCTACATCAGTGGGTTCTGAAACCGTGCGGCGGATCCAAGCTCGGCCTCGATCTCCAGTAAGCGGTTGTACTTGGCAATCCGCTCAGAGCGGCAGGCTGATCCTGTCTTGATTTGCCCGCCCCCCATGGCCACAGCAAAGTCCGCCATAAAGGTGTCCTCCGTTTCGCCTGATCTGTGAGATACCACGAAGTTCCATCCAGCCTTTCGGCAAAGACTCACCGCCTCGATCGCTTCGGTCACGGTCCCGATCTGGTTGAGCTTGATCAGCGCCGCGTTGGTGGCCTTTTCCTGAATGCCCCGTGCGATAATTGCAGGATTGGTCACATAGATGTCGTCGCCCACAATCTGAATACGATCGCCAAGTGCGGCCGTCTGCGCTTGAAACCCTAGCCAGTCATTCTCCGCCAGACCATCCTCAATGGAGACAATGGGGTAGCGGTCAAGCCATTGCGCGTATAAGGACGTCAATTCGCTGCTCGTTTTGACGCCACTCTTCGACTTAGACAAGAGGTAGGCAGAGCCATCATAAAAGCAGGTGGCTGCAGGATCCAGGGCAAGCGCCACATCCTGCCCCGGGACATACCCCGCGGCGTGGATCGCTTCCACGATCAACTCACAGGCCTCCTCGTTGCTCTTGAGATTCGGAACGAAGCCTCCCTCATCACCCACCGCCGTCGCATAGCCTTTCGCTTTCAGGAGCCGTTTGAGTGCATGGAAGGTTTCGGTTCCGAATCGCAGCGCTTCGCTGAACGTCGGCGCTCCGACCAGCATGACCATGAATTCCTGAAAGTCGACACTGTTGTCGGCATGCATCCCGCCATTCACAATGTTCATCATTGGAACCGGCAGACGGGCAGAGTCAGGACCGCCAAGGGACACGTAGAGGGGAAGTCCGGTGACTTCTGCGCCAGCCCTCGCCACCGCCATCGACACGCCCAGCATGGCGTTCGACCCGAGATTGGATTTTGTCGTCGTCCCGTCCAGTTGCTTCAGCAGTTGATCGATATCCGCTTGGTTCGTCGGGTCTCGACCAATCAGATGCGGTGCGATCCGCTCGTTGACATGCGCGACTGCCCTGAGCACGCCTTTGCCGCCGTACCGCTTCACATCTCCATCTCTCAACTCGACGGCTTCATGCGTGCCGGTGGAGGCGCCGGAGGGAACTGAGGCAGCGACGACTCTGCCGCCTTCAAGTCCGATGAGGACCCGAACGGTGGGATATCCACGGGAATCGAGGATTTCCAGCGCGTGGACGCTCTTGATACGATTTCTCATGGTGCCTCCGCGGTCATTTCACGACCAGCACGCTGCACGGCGCGAGTCGCGCGAGATTCTGGGAAGTGCTTCCCCACTCACCGCCAAGTATCTTTGAGTGGCCCGTGAAGCCGACGACCAGCAGGTCGAATCGGTGCTTTGCGATGAATGTCGCGATTGTTTCTACTTCATGGCCTGAGAGCACATGTGGGGTCAATCGCGCCCCGCGATTCGTGGCACACATGCCGGCCTGGATCGTAGTCCTTGCTATGTACTCAGGTGCTTGTGTCTTGGATCGCAGTTCTCCACTAACGATGGAGCCTTGGTGCTGCGGCAGATGTTCTTCCACTGTAACGACGTGTAGTTCCGCCTCATAGGCCTGAGCGAACTCGATGGCCGCCGCGAGGGCTTTGCGGGCTCCTTCCGACCCGTCGTTCGCGACCAGAATCTTGCCAAACAGAGATTTGCCCATTCTCCTCGTCGCGGTCACTTGATGACCAAGACAGAACAGGGGGCAAGGCGGGTCAGATTCTGCGACGTCCCGCCCCAAATCCGCTCATAGATGCGGGAATGCCCCATGAAGCCGATGACCAGCAGGTCGTGGCCACGGTCTTTGGCAAACTGCACGATGGCCTCAACTTCATGACCCGGCATGACGTGCGCGGTCAGGCGCACGCCGGCAGCACTGGCCGTTTGCTCGGCTGCCTGGACCACACGCCGAAAGTAATCAGCCGCTTCCTGTTTTGCTTCCACCACTTCCCCCACGGTCGCGGCGTAATGCGGCAAATGTTCTTCAATCGAGATCGAATGCAATTCCGCCTCATAATGCTTGGCCACATCAATCGCCGCACGAAGCGCTTTGTTTGCGCCTTCCGATCCATCGATCGCCACCAAAATTTTGCGAAACATGGGCTCTCCCTCCTTCATGCAGACCGAGAAATCTGAGTGTGCTCTCGTTGGCCACCGCGAACACGGTCAGATGAGCGCCGATCGACCATTTCCTCTTCCGGCACCGCGCCTGGATCAAACCAGCGCTCCGCGATCACCGTCGGCACAATCGCGCTGAGGATAACCGCCGTCACAAGCACCGCATACTGGTCTTGTGTGATCAGGTCGTGACTGAGGCCGTACAAGGCCGAGATGGTCCCGAATGTCAGCCCCGTGGACATCAGGAGCGTCGTATAGGTGGCCTCGCGTCGGCCGAAACGAAACGCATGAGCCAGCGGCCACACGCCGACGAACTTCGTCGCCATCTTCACGATGAGAAAGACCCCGATCAGTCCCGCGCTTGTCAGGACCGCGTGAAAGCCGACCAACGACCCTGCTTTCAAAAAGTAGAAGGGTGTGAGGACCGAGAAGGCAATCACGCGCATCCGTTGGGCCAGGGTCCGATTCGCGAGGAATTGAGGCGCCAGCGCCATGCCGACCAGATAGGCTGGCAGGACGGCTTCACTTTGAGCGGCCGTGGCGAGCGCGGCCAAGCCGAACAGGATGACGAGAATAAACTTGGTTTCCGGTTCGCTGATCCGCGGACCGATCTGGGCAAAGAACCAAGCGGTGATTGAAGGCAGCTTCCATAGCACAACGGCCATGACGAGGACGAAAGCCAACAGCCACCAGTCATAGCGGGCGAAGATCAAGCCCAGCGCGAGCACGGTTCCCAGATCGGTAATAAAACAAGCGGCCAGAATTGCCTTGCCGAGGGCCGTCGCATTGTAGCCGCGCTCGAGCATGACAGCGTAGACCACAGCCACCGATGTCGTGGATAACGCGATACCGGCGATCTGGGAAGCGGCAAGCGACCACCCAGCCACCCAGTAGGCATAAGCCATGGCACCGAGGAACGGAGCCAGAAACGAGGCGAGGCCGATGCTAAGGGTCTCCTTCCATTTTGCGCGCAGCTCTGCCAGATCGATCTCAGCTCCGGCCAGAAACGTCAGCAGCACGCTGCCGACAGCGGCCAGAAAGTCGATCCACATCGTTGAATGCAGATCCAGCAGATTGCCGCCGGTGAACCCGACGCAAATCTCGACCAAGGCCACCGACATCCCAAGCCGCACAGACAGCAGGGCGGCCAGAAGCGCCATCCCGATCCAGATCGCGGCAATCGGCCAGGTCAATTCCATCGTTCATTCCCTCCCAGTTGACACGGGATTTTAGTCATTTTTGATCTTTTCGATCCGGCCGGTCGTGGCATTGACGTGCACCTCCCTCTTCTGTCCCTCCGCAGTGACCAGTTCCACTTCGTACACAAGCCGGCCGTCCTCCGTATCGAGCTCAATCTCCAGGATGCGGGCATTCGGAAACTCCGTGAGGACGATGCGAGTGGCTTCCGGCATGCCGATGGCCGGTGTGCCCAAGTCCCCCCCAAAACCGATCCCGAACATCTCAATCTCGAAAAGGATCAAGCTGCCGACCAATGCTAGGGCCAGTACGGCGGTTTTGATATCCATGGTGTCCTCCCTGTTCAGAAGTCCGGCCTGGTTCACTGACGGCTTCGAACCCTTACAACCTGGGCTTGACGCTGTGCCGACCGCAAACTATGCCCGCGCTCCTCGAAACGATATGGGTGAACGTAGAAAGGTAGGAGGGCTCCGAAGGGTTTTCGGGGCAATAAAAAAACTCCTACCAGATTACCTCTGATAGGAGTTATCAGTCCCGATCATCGAGACAGGACGGTTTAGGTGAACTCCATCACCAATATTGAATTTGTGACGTTAGTCTATCGATGACCACTGCGGGTGTCAAGCGTTGGCTCGCCTTTCCTCTATTTTTTAGATATCGTAGTACAGGTAATACTCATACGGATGGGGGCGCAACCGGATGGGATCGACCTCCTTGGTCCGCTTGTACCCGATCCAGGCTTCGATCAAATCCTCGCTGAAGACCCCGCCTTTGAGCAGGAACTGGTGGTCTTTTTCGAGGTTGTGGAGCGCTTCCTCCAGGCTGCCCGGCATGGTCCGGATCTTCGCCGCTTCCTTCGGCTCCAGATCATAGAGATCTTTCTCCGCCGGCTCTCCCGGATTGATTTTGTTCTCGATCCCATCCAGCCCCGCCATCAGCATAGCGGAGAACGCCAAATACGGATTGGCGCCGGGGTCCGGAAAGCGGACCTCGATCCGTTTGGCTTTGGGGCTCGGCGAATACATCGGAATACGGATGCCGGCCGACCGATTCCGGCTGGAGTAGGCCAACAACACCGGCGCTTCGAACCCCGGCGTCAGCCGCTTGTAGGAGTTGGTCGTCGGATTCGTGAACGCCGCCAGAGCCGGCGCGTGCTTGAGAATGCCGCCGATGTAATAGAGACAGGTCTGCGACACGCCCGCATATTCCTTTCCGGCGAAGAGCGGCTTCCCTTCTTTCCAAAGGCTCTGATGCGTGTGCATACCCGAGCCGTTGTCGCCGAAGATCGGCTTGGGCATGAAGGTCACGGTCTTGCCATGGCGGCGCGCGACGTTCTTGACGATGTACTTGTACATCATCATCTTATCGGCCGTCCGCACCAGCGAGTCGAACCGGATGTCGATCTCCGCCTGGCCGGCCGTGGCCACTTCGTGATGGTGCTTCTCGATTTGGATGCCGACTTTTTCCATCTCGAGGATCATCTCGCTGCGGATGTCCTGTTGCGTGTCGGTGGGTGCCACCGGAAAGTAGCCTTCCTTGTGGCGGATCTTGCCGCCCAGGTTGACGCCCTCCTGCCCCATGTTCCAGACGCCTTCCTCGGAATCGATGAAATAGTAGCCGCTACGGCTGGTCTGATCGTACCGGGCATGGTCGAAGATGAAGAATTCGGCCTCGGGTCCCCAATAGGAAACGTCGCCGATCTTCGTGCTCTGTAGATACTTCTCCGCCTTCTGCGCGATGTACCGGGGGTCGCGATCGTAGGTTTCTCGAGTAATCGGATCCACCACGTTGCCGATCAGGCTGAGCGTCGGCACCGTGCAAAAGGGGTCGATGCAGGCCGTGGCGGGATCCGGCACCACCAGCATGTCGCTGTTATTGATGGCCTTCCAGCCTCGAATCGAGGACCCATCGAAGCCCGACCCATCCTTGAACAGATTTTCCGTCAGCTCGCTCACGGGTATGCTGAAATGCTGCCAGGTGCCGATCAGGTCCACGAACTTGAGATCCACGACTTGGACATTATTCTTCTTTGCCAACTCCAACACTTCCTTCGCGTTCATCCCCTCCTCCTTTTAGATTGGGTCACAACGAGCTCAGCGGGTCTTGCAGTAGAGTCGAACATGGGCGCTGACCTGGTGCCGCTCTCGATGGTTTCGATGCACGCATCTACCGCCAACCACAGTGGTCAGGGGTTTCCCATCTCCGCTCATCGAACCGGACGTGCGGTTTTCCCGCATCCGGCTCTCGGACGAGTGTCACACCGAAGCATGCGCAGCCGACCCCAGATGGAAGCGCCGGAGGTGGAAGACCCCCAACTCCCCGAAGATCCGCTCCGAGGGATAGCGCCTCGTCCCGCGCGTCGGGACTTGGTGTCGTCGCCGCAAGAAGTCTCGCACCCGCTCGGCGACATACTGATCCACGGCCCGATAGGCCATCAGGCGCGTCCCATAGGAGAAGTAGGCCGCCCAACCCCGCAGCACGCGGTTGAGGTCGGCTTGGACTGGCTCCCAGGGTGCCTGATTGCCCGAGCCCAGGATCTGTCGGATGCGACGCTTGATCCGTTGCACCGCCTTCTTGGCTGGGGCCGCTCCCAAGTACCAGTGGCCGTCTTTCCGGTAGTACATCGGGCCAAAGGTATACCCCAGGAACGTGAACGCCTCACGCCGTCCATCACAGAGGCGCGTCTTCTCCTCGTTCAACGTCAACCCCATCTCTTGGAACCACTGCCGGGTCTGCGCCAGGACCTCGGCGGCCCCACGCCGACACAACACCACGAAATCATCGGCGTAGTTGACCAGTCGCGCCCCATAGCGCCGCTCCAGCCCGGCATGGCGGAACGCCTGGAGGTAGCGGTTCATGTAGAGGTTCGCGAGCAGGGGCGAGATCACTCCGCCTTGCGGAATCCCTCGCGTCGCTCGCTTGCCTCCCGTGTACCGCCAGCCTCCGCGCCCCGTCTGTTCAGCCACCGGTACCTTCAGCCACCGTTTCCGCAGCCGAAGCAATTTTCGGTCGCTGATCCGGCGCGCCAGGGCCTGCATCAAGGCCGCATGCGGGATCGTGTCGAAGTACTGCGACACGTCCGCATCCACCACCTGGGTCTGCCCCGCGCACAGCGCCCGATGGACGACTGTGATCGCCTCATGCGCCGTGCGCCCCGGTCGGTACCCATAGGCCGTGGGTTCCAGGTCTGCCTCGACGATCGGTTGCAGGATCAGCAGGACAGCCGTCTGCGCCACCCGGTCCCGAATCGTCGGGATGCCGAGTGGCCGGTCCCCGCCCGAGGGTTTCGGAATCCTCACCCGTCGGACAGGCTGCGGGCGATAGGTCTCGGTCCGCAGGGCCTCCTGCACGGCGGCCAGCCACCGCTCCCGTCCCGCTGCCTCCACGGCCTCGAACGTCTCCCCATCCATGCCCGCTGCCCCGCCACGTTGCTTGGCGAGCGCGTAGGCATGGGCCAGGATGTCCGCTCGATAGACCTTGTCGTACAGCAGGTAGAACCGATAGGCTGGCGCCTGCTTGGCTTTGGTGCCCAGCGCCTCTTGGAGTTTCCGGATCGTACCTGGAGTTGCCAGGCTCACGCCAATCTCCTGATCCTGGACTCGTTGAGGCCCGTCTCGAACCAGGGCCCCTTCCCTCCTCGCCAGTTGTGTTGTCCGGCGAGTGCGTGCGGTACTATGAGCCCCTCCGACTTCCCCCGCGGCTCCACCCTGATGATGGAGCGAGGGCTGCGACCCCTCACCGCGTGGGATCTCCCGTGTTGCCCTGTGTGCTGTACCGGCGTGCCACGCCCCTTACCCCGGCGAGAAAGACTGGGCTCATCGGTCGGGTGCTCCCCCAGCCTTCGGCGGCCTTCCCGGTTATTCAGGCCGGTCGGCCCTCGCCTCATCACTTTCGAGGCCTGCTCAGGCTTCACACGTGTTGCGGCCCGTCGGCTCGCTGACCCACCCGAAGTGGGCCGCTGTCCCAAGAGCTTCGACATGGCGGTTCCCTTTCATGCCGTCTTGGTAGCTACTGGGGTGTCCCGACGACTCCCCAGACAGGACTTGCACCTGTGAGACACACAGCGCCTTTCCACGGCGCACTGAATAATCCCGGCTAGGGAGGCGTGCATGGTGGATCAGGAGCGGTGGGCCGAGATTCGACGGTTGTTTCACGAAGAGCGGGCATCCATTTCGGAGATCGGGCGGCGGTTGGACGTAGATCGCAAGACGGTCCGACGCAGTCTCCGGCAGCCGACGTGGCAGCCCTATCGCCGGGCGGCGGTAGCAGAGACGTTGCTGACCGCCCATGCTGACGTGGTGCGGGCCCGTGCGCCCCACGTCTATGACTCGGCGCGGATTCTGTACTAGGAACTGCGGGCGAGCCGCGGCGACGCCGGCAGTGACGAGACGGTGAAGCGATTCGTGGCGCCCCTCCGCGAAGTCCAGCTCCAAGCGGACCGGGCGCTCCTGCGGTTTGAAACCCCGCCGGGGCAGCAAAGCCAGATTGATTGGGGGGCAAGCTACCGTGCCCTTTCGGGCTGGCGCCTCCATTGTCCATGTGTTCATGCTCACGCTGGGCTTCAGCCGCCGGGGGTTGTATGACGCCTGTGCCGACGAACGGTTGGCCCAGTTTCTCGAGGCCCATGAACGGGCCTTTGCCCATTTCGGCGGCCACACCCGCGAGCATCTGTATGACCGCGCACGGACCGTCTGCTATGCGGATGAGACGGGCCGGCGCATCTGGCATCCCACCTTCAAAGCGTTTGCCGACTCCTGGGGCTTTGAGCCCCGGGTGTGTCGGCCCTATCGGGCGCAGACCAAGGGCACGGTCGAATCGGGCGTCAAATATGTGAAGCGGAACTTCCTGCCTGGGCGGACGTGTATCGATCTCGTGGACTTCCAAGCGCAGCTGGATGAATGGAACGCGACGATTGCGGACCGGCGGGGGCATGGGACGACGCATGAGCCGCCGATTGTGCGGTTCGAGCGGGAACAGGGCCAGCTGATGCCCTTGGCCGGGCAGCGCAGCGTCCAGCAGGAGGCACGGGTCTCTCGTATCGTGGCGGAGGACTCTCTGGTCCGCTTCGACACGAACCGCTATTCCGTGCCCTTCCGGCTCATCGGCCAGCGAGTCGAAGTGCAACGACGAGGGGACACCGTGCACATCTTTCACCGTGATCGCGAGGTGGCGACGCGTCCGGTGCTCCCCGGCCGGTACCAGTTCTCCATCCTGCCGGAGCACGGCCCCGGGGCGATCGCCCGCCTGCCGCGCCAGCGCCGGTCAACGGTGAGCGAGCCGATCGCGCGGCCCGCGTCGCTGCCCGAGGTCGAGATTCGGGATCTGGCGTGCTACGAGGCGCTGTGCGGACACGCCACGGCGCAGGAGGTGCATCCATGAACCCCGCCCAACTTGAACGGCTCCGTGATCAATTGACGCGCTTGCGACTGTTGAAGAGCCGCGAGCGGCTCGACGCCCTGTTACAAGAGGCGGCCGCCCACGACCTCTCCTCTGCGGACTTCTTGGATCAGGTCCTCGGCGAAGAAGTCACCGCAAGGCCGAAAAGAACATTACGATGCGCACCCTTCTCGCCCGGTTCCCGTTTGGGAAGAGCCTGGACGCCGTCGACTTCACCGACCAGCCGTCGTTGGATCAGAAGCAGCTTCAGCAAGTCGCCACCTGTCACTTCATCGAGCACGGCGAGCATGTTGTGATCCTGGGGCCGCCCGGCGTCGGCAAAAGCCATCTGGCTATCGGGTTGGGGCTCAACGCGATCGAGCGGGGCTACCGGGTGTTATTCACCACGGCCGCGGCGATGATTGCCACGCTCACCCGGGCGCTCGCGGAGAATCGGGTAGAGGACAAGCTGAAGCGCGACACGATCCCGCGGTTGTTGATCAGTGATGAGATCGGCGATCTCCCGATGGACCGCACGAGGGCGAACGTGTATTTCCAGCTGATCTCGCGTCGCGACGAGAAGGGGCCGATGATTCTGACCAGCAACCAGAGTTTCGGGGCCTGGGGCGAGGTGTTTGGCGACCGGGTGCTCGCGACCGCGATCCTGGATCGAGTCCGGCACCATGCGATCACCATCAATATCCGCTGCCATTCCTACCGGCTCAAGGAGAAACTCAAAGCCGGGCTGGTGCGAGTCGAAGAAACGTCACCGACAACCTACACCGGGGTGGGGAATTTTCGATGACCCTAACTGGGGAAATTTGGGTGACCCTTGACACCACTTGGGTGAGCCCCCGACGAGCGCCTGGGCCAGCGCCTTCGCGCGGGCACGGCCCTGGGCATCCAATTCACCCAACTGCGCCACCGTCTGCTGAATGACCTTGCGGCCGACCCGCACAGAGCGCACCAGGCGCCAGTACGTATGAACCTTGCCATCCTTGCGGCGTGTCGTATGGCGTGGATACATTCTGCACTCCATCTGTCCTGAGCGTCCCGCTCACGTCAATGGAGTTGGTCGGCACTACATCGTCACTTCACGGAGGTGGGCTTCAGTCTGTCGCGGGGTTGCGTGAACGCAGCGGGCAAAAAAGACTCTGCGGTGACCGAACTGTGGAAGTTGGGCTAGTATCAAGCCATGGATCTTACACTACTTCCTACGTGCCTGGCTTGATCGAGTCTCGTGAAACCAAAGGTGTGCGAGGATGCTCAGTTGGGACATTCTTGCAAACAATCAGCCAGCGCCTTGGCAGCATATGGAATAAATTGACTCGCTCTTGGGGTTCTTGGACAATTGATAGTTCCCCTTGGCACCCATTCACGACACATCGCCCCGAATACCGAGCCAAGGCTAATGCTTCTCCACGATACAAGCAAAATGTATTGCCCCACCATCGACCGAAAGGTACATCTCCCAATTGAGATATTGGCCTTGAAAGAATAGCTATGGAGGTACAGATCAGTAGCAATCCTGCCAGGGAAAGGCCCATCAATGGCATGCCTGGCCAGTGCGGAATCCCTACCAGCAAGACGATGAGAATCGCCACCCCAATCAACGACGAGGCCCACATGATTCCTCTGGCCACCCTCTGAATCTGGATCAAATGCTTTGAACTGATGCCTTTGAGAGCCAGAAAGATGGTCTCGTTAACGGACTGTGGGCGTAGAGCAGGCCTCGTATCGTTCATACCCGATAGAGGCAAGACGTTGCCTTTGACCCTCTTGAAAGGCTCTTCTCTGAACCCCTTCTTGTGTTGACGATTCATAATATCAAGGGAATAATTCCCGGGTTCGTTTTCAGGAATAGTTAGTATATGCGGCCTTACTTTGCCAGGCCCTCGATAGAACTTCCTCAGATTCTCCCGAAGCTTACCAATGTGCTTGGAAACCGCATTCTTTTTGACGATGAATCTGTCACCATCATGTTCGATTTCAGGAGTGTCCCTCTCATAGATCGCCACTAAATCTTGGTTCTTTATTGGAACAATCTCATTCGCTTTCCGATATTCGTTTAAAAAATGCTGCAGAAACCTTCTCTGGATCCGTTTCTTTTTGAAATAGGTGCTCTTCACTAGATAATCCAGTTCGTTAAGAATCAGTTCTCTACTCTTCATCAGTTAGCCAACCTTGCCACTCCCGCGGCATCGTCATAATTTCGGCGAATCTAGATCACTCCTTAAGCCTTCAGCGTTAATCAAGCAGCCGTCTGCATCTGCCATCCGCATTTCGTACACGTGAGAGAAGATGAAGGAAGATGAATTCACCATGAATATCAATATCTTACAAATACTCCGTGCTAGCATGGGCGCACCATATTGCCGAAACAGTAACCGGACCATCGGGCAAGGATTCCATGGGAGGCAGTTCACACAAGACGACCCGGGATCGCGAAGGGCAGCAGATTTATCTCCCCCCAGGGGATGGATTGAAAACCGTCTTGACCGAAAAGGCGGTGAGCCAAGAGCTCAGGGTGTATCTTGAAAAGATCATTGGGTTCATTTGGGACCAATCTGCTGAACCTCCCACTGCCTGCCCCATCTCAATTCCACCTGATAAACATCCGATACCAGTCAAACGTCGTACGCTAAGGCTTTCAGAAGCAAACCTATTCGTTCATCCAATGGCTGAACTCCTAGCAAATATCGTCGTTACGACTCCCGCGTTAAAGCCTCGTGGTCTTTCCAAAGGGGATAAGCCGGATGTCGCGCCATCAATCGGCTTGGCGACTAGGGATTTGATCCTGCCCACCGAATACTTCGCGGAAGAGCTTCTCGGGGAGGACATCAAGGACCGGCCATTGCGGTGCCTTGAGCTTATCGCAAATAAGTACTTGTACGTTGATTCCGTCCGGCGCCTCGCTGCATTGCAAGCTCACGGCTACAGAAACATACCTTTCCTGGTCACCAAGTACCCCCAAAACGGGTCCTGGGATCAAGCCATTCTGCGCTCGCTACGCCGTGCTTTTGAAAGCCTGCGTGACGACCCCTTCTTTCTTAGACCGGAAGTGCGACGCCGTTTGCTCAACGTCATGGTGCGCGTCGGCTTGGCGCCATTGGTCTTCAAAGGATCGACGCTCTCCACAATCTACGAAGTCATGCAAGTTTCTGGTTCCACCACTCGCGCTGGCCGCAGCAAGCCGATCGCGGCAAACCAACCATGCACAACCGCGTGAGAGCATCAGAATCTTTGACTGGGCTGCTCAGCCGTCTCGAAGAGCTCCGGAACTCCCACCGAGGCCTTGGTCTAGTCAAACACGACGCAGGCCATCTCATGACCTACCTCCCAGGCCTCAAAAGCTCGCTACGTCCTGCATGCCAAGCAGCTTTTGCGTTCCTCCTTGATTTTATCGAAGCCCCACCGAATCCACCTCGCATTCACGAATTGAAGACACCACTTGCATTCCTGCTCACGAGATTCTGCCAAAATCGAAACATGCCCGTCATGGAAGCTCGCATATTAGTCGTGATGAGCCGCCTGCTGATGAGAGCTATCACCCGATCCACTTGGCCACCCACTCGTATTAGCCGTCGGCAGTACCCCCTTTACTATTTTCTGCTGGCTTGTCCGAAGAACCCGGCGTTCGAATATTTTGGGCCTTGGTGCCATGACCGAATCTTAGCAGCGCCTACTGAAGACGAGCGTATAAACAGATCGCGAAAATATGACCTTTCCTTGCACTTGGAACGGTTCCTTACATTTGTTCCGATGGCAATCGCTCCAGCACAGCCGTTCGCACCAGACCAGAGCACGCACTACATCGACGCCGCAGTCGCTAATTTTGGGAGTGGAGGTCGTGGCAAAACGCGTGGCAAACGTCCCGGCAAGAAGACGGTCGAACATTTTGCCCGAATACTGCGACTCGCGTTTGGAACCCAGGCGCTAGCACCGGTAGATCCCCGCCTCAGCACCCAGATTGCCGACGATGAAGTGATGTGTGAGGACCTTCCCGGACCATCCGAGAAAACATTGAGTGATGATGACGAAGAGTCAACCGGTGGCACACAAACCTTCCATCATTCGTATGAATCCACTAGAACCTCAGCCCTGCAGGAGGGTGAGTCTGCCGAGGAACATGCCAGGCTTTCCGCCACCGTCCCAGAAGCAGACCTTCCCGTTACGGACCTTTTGACTTGGATTCGTCATCGGGCTCTCGCAAGAAATGCTCGGATCAACTCGAGCCCCACGTATTGGTGGGAACGGCCTTGCCCCACTCTGTCAATCGATGGACAACTCTGGCACCTGGCTCAATCTGGGCAACCTGAAGTTGCTGCTGCCTGGCTTGTCAAACACACTGGGCTCGCTCCGGATAGCGCATTGGGCATCAAAGTACTGCGCGGTACTGAAGTGCCTCTTGAGGGCATGTATCTTGATACACAGACACAGATACCGACCCTCCGATATGTTCGGCCGCTAGACTGGTGCGGATTCAACAGCGACCACCTTCTCATCAGTCTCAAAGGGTGTGAGGAGTCGACCCGGGAGATCACTATTCCGCTTCCGCCGGTCGTCTGGAAAGGGGTGGAACCTTATTTCCACCGGCGCCGCGGACTGGATCGAGGCGAATCAACTGATTTCTTTTTTCTTAGCATCAATGATGCTCCTGCCACGTTATCGGTACCCGATGTCAATCGCTTTCTTCGGCAGGAGCTCACGACCAGCGACTCGATCACACTCCCGTCTTTGTCCCGGGCTTTTAAGATGTACGAAGGACGCTACGGTCTCAATGAGGTCCTCTCGTGCTACATTTCAGGTCGCGTGCCCTATTTCTTAAGAGCTCCGCTGTTCTACACCAGAGTCCGTCTTGCCGACCTCACCCAGCAGTACTGGGGCGCATCCGCACAATATGCGCACGCCCTGCTCCAAGAACTCATGGCCAGTCGTCAAGCGTCAGACGATGCCATCACTTTCCTGCGCACGCTGGTCGAGGAAATCCCTCAGCCACCGGATGAGATCCTGTCGTCCTCTGCCGCATTCGGTTCGAAAGCGGTGCCACGCGTTGATACTGTCAGGTCATTCTTCCAGAGCTATCGCAACTGCCTTGCCGATCTCTCCGCGAGCACATCTCTTGAGAACCGACGTCGATACTTCAATCACTTCATGATTTATTCTTTTCTCGCCTTCGGCTATGCGAGCGCGATCAGGCCTGTGAGCGATGCCAATCTACGGGATCACCACGTCAGCGCACACTGGGACTTGGCACTCGTTGCAGACAAAGGCAATGGACGTTTCGATGACAGTCGCTTTATCCCTCTGACCCGCATTGGCCAATCGATCGTCACTCAAGTACTCCGGGCAAGAGAAACGTTTGTTCGCTATTTGGCCCACCGTCACATATCTCGCTATGGTGAGCTCGCACGGGAAGATTGGCCGATCTTTTTCCTGTTCCTTCCCGACTTCCAAATTCGCCTCCTCACCCCAAAAATCATCCGTCAGCATCTTGAAGGGATTGGACTAGGCGACCACTATCTGGTGCCGTTAAACGCCAACCGTCACTTCTTCCGCTCTTACCTCTGGCAGCGACTCCCCGCTCGTCTTCTCCACGCAATCCTCGGCCATCAGCATCAAGGCCGGGAATGGATGGGGCGAGTCTCCGTCAGCGCTCTCGACAAAACCGGTGATCTATTGACCAGTGAAATTGAGGCAATGCTCGAGCTCTTGAGCATAGTCCCTGTCACCTTCACATAGCCGACATGACCATTTCTCCCACAAATTTGCTGCCCCCTTTTCGCTTTCTGTCGATGGTCGCCGGTACATTGGATACTCTCCATCCCATTCTTCTTGGCCATCATCATTATCTTAAGGATCTGGTCTTGACCGTGAGTTGCGCCATCCTGAGCCATTTGGAATTGGACCTCAAGGGCCAGACATCAGTCTCTCTTCCGGTGGAACTCTCTCCGAAATCCATTTCAACCCTTCAGGAGAAATGCAGGGACATCAAACGCAAGAGTACGTTGCCTGAATATGCGCTCGCCTACCTGCTACAACACCTCCGAGACATGCAGCTCATCCACTGCCCCACGCCTCGTATACGCCTGGACACTGGTCGCGACTTGGCCGCCTCATTCCACCCAGACGAGGTCAAGCTCTGGTTTCGCGCAGACGAGTGGTGGGACAAGATCCTTGAGACAATGCTTCATACGGAATTGCCGAAGCCAAGGACCACCAACGTTGAGCATCTCCGGTCTATCCTTTACGACGAAGCCTGTCTCGCACTGCTTGGTCTTATAATGGAGGGCGACTTGCTCCTCTCGCATCACATTGCTCCACTCACCAGAATCCGCGTGACTGACCTGTACATAGAAGAGGGATTCCTTCAGATTCCTTGGGTGCCGCGGCGCTACAAACAAGCATCGGATGCAAATCAGGAGAGCACTCCTCCTGGCTTTTTAACGGAACCGTTTTGGCTTCCCCCTCTCGCTCAACTCTTGCTTCTGCGCTACATTCGCATGCGAATATTATGGGGGCGATATACCAAAGAACCCTTAGTCCTTGACGACCCACGCTCGCACATCTTTCCTGAATACATCCGTTCCCATCCCGACTATTTTACAAAGTGGCTCAAGGGCTATCCCGTCAAGTTCTGCCCGCATCACATTTCGACCGACCTGGCTCTCGCAGTTACACACGCAACAAATAACCGTTCACTGCTTGGGACGATCGTCAATGCCCGGCGCGCTGTTCGGGTGACAACCGTAGGCCCGATCTTCACAGCACTCCGCAGTCGCTTGTTGGTTACACGCCCGCCAACCACTGAGTCGTGGTACAAAGTCGTCTTAGGCAAGGAGCCCCCCAAGTGCAATCCGACTCGAACAACCACGAAACCGAAGCTCGCGCTTGGGCCAACCCCGCAACTCTTGCTCCCGCCCCCCTCGTCCGTATCTGTCAGCCCTGCAAGCAGCCCTCCTCCACTCACTGAAGACCAACACCGCGAGCATGAGGCCGCACTCGATACCTGTCGTCCCCAGTTGCAACCGCTGCAGCACCGAGTCAATGCGCTGCTACGCGTGATCAATAAGGCCACACCCATGGGGGAGCGAAAGATACTCGCTCAGAGGATTGAAGGTTTTTTCCAGGGCCTTCCACTGCTATCATCAAGCGAAGCCTATTCAGTGCAGGCTCCGCTGTCGAATTTTCGTCTCCAACTCGAATGGCTCAGAGACCTCCTCACCACTCGCCAAGACCCACTTTCCCCTATTTCCGTGCGGAACTATTACTGCACGATTCAGGCGCGACTGGTTCAGAGCTTGGGGGCTCGCAATGTGCTGAGCCTGGTCACGGAGGATGATGTGGCGACTGCGGTCAGCAGCATGTTGGATCCCGACCTCGGTGGAAACACGCTGAAGACTCAACGAGCCCATTTTGTCCGTTTCTTTTCCTTCCTCCACTTCAACCATGGAGTGGCAGTCGTCAATCTCAGCAACAAATCGCTGTGGGTTGGAAGTGAGATCCATCCATTTCCTCTCCTCTCCCCCCATGAATTCGATGCCCTTATTCATGGCGTCTCCCAGCCGGACAACGTAGCACTTATTCTCGGCGGCTATGGCATGGTTCGCCGAGGCGAACTCGCTGGATTACTGATCAATGATCTGATCGGCACAGCAAACGATCTTCATCTTTCGATTCGGAGGAGCAAAACCCGTGCGGGCATTCGCCGAGTACCGCTGTGGGCACTCCTGCCGGATCCCCACCTCCAGACCGTTTTGGCCTACCGGGCTTCGCGCGAGCGGGCGGTGTCTTCGAATGGCATGAATCCTTTTCTGGTCAACGAGCAGGGAGTCCCCTTCACAGAATCCCAACTCGGTGATCGCATCAGCAATACAATGCGTCGAGCCGGACTCGACGTTCAGTCCCTGCATCCCTTGCGCCACCAAGGCGCTTCGTGGTTTCCGCTCGTATGGTACTGCGCTTTCCATCAACTTCCAGGCAACACGTTGGGATTCAACTTTGATCATCCGCTGTTCAAGGAAGAGCACTTTGAGCGATTCCGGCAGCTCTTTATTTCGCTTCCCCAGCTGGCTGACAGCGTCCATCATCCCTGGGACACGAATCCCTTTCACGTGCTCAGCCGTATCATCGGACACTCAAACCCGCTGATAACCCTTCAGCAATACGTTCATACCGTCTCGCTCCTCGAGTATTTATTGATGCAATCCCAGAAGCATCTTCCAGATTGGCTGACGACTATCTCACGGACTCACGCGTCCAGGCTCCTCGTTTCCTCCCCGTCAGAGATCACAGATCTTTTTCCGTCATCCACCGGTCGCGGTGGACCGCAGAAGGGTAAGAAGATTCCAATACTAGATATTCTGGGCGCCCTGCGCGCCGACATCGCGAAGCGCCTCTCCCAGAACTAGTGGGCACCCTCCCGGCCGTCCGTTATTTGCCCACTGCTCCCGTCAATGGCATCCCGGGTCAACGCCCTTACACGACCCAGAGCGCAATCTTTCGCCACGCCCAGTCGACCCTTCTCCCTCGCTGCACTCAGGATGGAGTATGAGCACCGGGCCAGCCTTCTCCCTTCGCACAAACATCAAGAGGGAACCATGGCCTATTCCAAACCAACCTATCAGTGGCTCACGCCTGGCCTGCCAGGCTGTGCTGCCAAACTGCTGTTTCTCTGGGGCGCTCTCTTGGCCCAGACCTCCTGTGTGACAGTCACCGATCGCATCATTCCATTAACCAGCTTGCGACAAGACGTCCGAAGTGTCCCCTCAGGGGCACCGCGGGCAGCGCTGTTGATGCATCCCGATCACCAGGGCTGGACCATTGCGCTGACCCAACCCCTGATCCGCCTTGTTGAGATCGTGCGGACTGAACGGAAGGAGCGGCATTTCTATTACCCTAATCCTCTCGCCATTCCCGCCGGCATGTTCGCCTGTCCATCGTCGGTGTGGGGTTGGTTTTGGAATGCCGTTGCTACCATCCCGGATCCGCAGCGCCAACTCGACCAACGAAAGGCACTGGTGGATTTCACGTTCACGAGCTGTCTGATGGCCTTGTCGATTGTCCGCACGGACCGGAAGCTGACCGACGTCGAAACGGTCGCGGAATACAAGGTCGAACCCGATTCACGGCCTTTCGCCGAAGGGCGTGTCACCCTGTCGTGGCAAGGGACGCGTGACGTCACCGTGCCCTACCTCGTCAATGCACACGGACAAGCGATCGTTCGCTTAAGCCATCTAGCGACCGCAGTACGCCAGCACGGGGTCCCGATGACGACCATCCCGCGTGGGCGCCTCGAACTGGTCGCCTGGCACCGAGATCAGGTCCTCCGTCGATGGACTCTTGAGGTGACAGCCGACCAACTCGAGACCGCCGTTCAACTGGAGACGCCCGTCATGGCCCCTCGCGCGCGTTGGCCACACTCACTGGTGTTCAAGCTCGCCAGTGAATCCCTGCCCGCGGCGCTCCCCGACCCTCACAGGACCATCCAAGCCTTGCTCGTCCAGCAAGGGCTGACCGTGGTGGCGTCGGACGATCAGCAAAGGCTCGTCCGGGACGAACTCGCCCAGCACCTCAGCGGCCTCATCGAAGACGACCTGCCCCTGGGACCGGGCCATTGGCGCGCCGCCACCGTGCTGGTCCTGCTCGGCGGCTTCCAGGGAGCCGACCGCTCCGGCCTGAGCCTGTCCTGTCTCAACATCCAGACGCGCGAACTTTTGGCGCGGATCGACGTGACGGCTGGACCGGAAGGACTGTCGGGCGCCCTGGACGTCCTCGCCGCCCGGTTTCACGACGTGCTTCGGCACCTCCCCACTCCAACCGCCTCCTCAGGCCGATAGCTCCTCCCTGATCGGCAGCACGAGCCAGCTTGGGATCGGCGGTCATCATTCACCCTTTCGGAGGAGGATGTCATGGAGACACCTGTCGGGTTTGATCCAACCAATGTCCCGCCAGTTGCCGACCTCAATGCCGTGTCCGTGTCCGGGACGCTGGTCCAGGAGCCCGAGTTGATGGCCGGAGCCGCCGGCCAACTTGTGGCCGTCATCGTGCTTGCCGTGGAAGGCACACCGCAAGCGAGCCCCTGGGGCACCACCATTCGCCACACCTACGTGATCCACGCCTGGGGCCTCGGTCCCCTCGCGGAGTGGTTGGCCACGATGCCGGCTGGCACGCGTGTCCGCATGTTGGGGTCGCTGGACTATCTCTATCGCAGCGACGCGCCCACCGTGGCCGAACGGATCGTGCTCTCGATCCGCATCGACGAACTCGCCCTGCATGCCTGACCCAGACTATCTGTTCCGTTTCCTCTTCACCAACATCGGGCTACGGAAGGCCCGAGTTGTTGCTCAGCATCCTGTTATCCCTGGAGGTCCCCGATGACGACGTATCCACCGTTCGATGCCTTGCGGATCCGTCTCCGCGAGGCGCGCGCTCAAGGCCGCCTCATCACCCCACCGGCTCTCGCCAAACCACGCTTTCACGCGGTGTCCGAAACCGTCCTGGGCCCCTTGCTCCGCCACGCCGCCCAGGTCCTCTGGCTGGAAGGCGTGCCCGCCTCGGTGCTCAGCGGCCTGGACGCCGATCCCCCGCATCTCGCGCTGCGCGCCGACGAGCTCGGCGTGGCGGTCTATTTCTGGGTGTCCACCGATCCCGATCAGCTGCTCTGGGCTCTGCACTCCGGCGAGGGCTACGGCGAACCCCATGCTCTCCCCTACGACTTTCTCTCTCCCGCCCGCTTCGCCTCGCTCCTCGAACACGTCATCGCTTCCCTCCTCGGTCTGCCGGAGGTGCGCGCAGAGTTGGCTCCGCCGACGAACAGACCGTCTGCCGCCCCGGAAGGAACGGGCCAACAACCGGTGGCCGCGTGATCGGCTGTCTGCGAATTCCCGCACAGCCACTCCGAAGGAGATGCACCATGTCCGAGTTGTCCACCACCGAGCCCTGTGCGCTCTTGACGGTACGCGACGTCGCCGCTTGGCTCCGGGTCCATCCGAAGACGGTCTACGCCTGGGCCGCGCGCCAGGCCATCCCCACCGTGAAGATCCAAGGCACGCTCCGGTTCCGTCGTGAAGACCTTCTGTCCTTCATGAAGGCGGCCGTGATCCGCCAGACGGACGCCCCCTCTCCGGTGAAACGCCCTCGTCCCAGCCGTCAGGCCGACGTGCCAGCCGTGGTGGAGCGGGTAAAACGGCTCCTCAACCCGTAACTCGAGCCCACGACGACGGCATGAAGTGATCCCACGGACGCAGGTCCACCCGTTGTCTCGGCCCGAGAGGTTCCGTTACACTCGGCCCGTCCGGGAGACCTGCATCGCAACGAAAGGAGTACAGGCGATGGGGATCTTCCAACGCAAAGATAGTGAGCATTGGTGGATGTCGTTTTCACACAAGGGCAAACGGTACCGGCTCAGCACCGGCACCGCGAACGAGAAGCTGGCCGAGCGCATCTACGCCAAGGTGCGGACGGAGATCGAGACCGACGCCTATTTCCCGGAACTGCCCGAGCATCACAAGACCATGGCGGAACTCTTGGAGAAGTACTACGTGGAACACAGCGCGCTCAACAAGAAGCCGCGCGCCCATCGGCGGGACCGGAGTCTCAAAACCCACCTGATCAAGGCGTTCGGCCATCTGACCTTGGTCGACGTGACACCGGCCGCGATCGCCGCCTACAAGACGGCGCGCCGGCAGGCGGGCGCGAGTGGCGCCACGGTGAACCGGGAATTGGGCATGGCGCGCCACGCCTTCAATCTCGCGATGAAAGAGTGGCAGTGGGCGAGCCGCAATCCGTTCGCCCTGGTCACCCGCGAGAAGGAACCCAAGGGGCGGGATCGCTGGCTGCGGGACGAGGAAGAACGGCGGCTGCTCGCCGCCTGTCCGACGTGGCTCCGCGAGTTCGTCGAGTTCGCCGTGGAGACCGGACTCCGGCTGGGCGAGATCCTGAGCCTCCAGTGGCCGCATGTCGATCTGGCTCAGCGGACGCTCACCGTGGAGGCTGCGACGACGAAGAACGGACTGCCACGGACCATTCCGCTGAGTAACCGCGCCATGGCCGTGCTGTGGCGCCGGCAGAGCCGTTCGGGCAACGCAAGCCTTGTGGTCTTCGCGAATCGCAAGGGCGGTCATCGGACGTTGGGCACGGTGAACCGGGCCTTTCGCCGGGCGCTGACCCGAGCTGGCATCGAGAACTGCCGCTTCCATGATCTGCGGCACACGTTCGCGACACGGCTCTGCCAGGACGGCGTCGATCCCTACACCGTGCAGCGGCTGGTGGGGCACCAGGATCCGAAGATGACGCAACGCTATGCGCACCATTGCACGGAGTCGCTGCGGCGCGGGATCTCGGTGCTCAATCGGCGTGGGACCGGGCGGCCGTCACGATTGTGTCACGGTCAGCCGCCGTCCGCGCTTGAGGGATCCGCGGCAGTCGTGTAAGGTATTGAAAACCTGTGAATGCCCCCGTAGCTCAGTTGGATAGAGCAGCGGTTTCCTAAACCGCGGGTCGCACGTTCGATTCGTGTCGGGGGCACCAGTCAACTCCGATGTCGGTTTCACCGCCCCACCGTATCTTCCTCCTGGCCGCATCGCCAATCTGGTACCCCTCACCGTGTCCTGAGGCTGGCTGGCCGGAGGCGGTCATCTCCGATCAGCCGGACTAGCCAGGACCGGGTTGTCTACTCTGTGTGGATCCTCATGGACAAGCACGGTTCTCCTTTCCGCTGGAGACGCCGTCGCCCGCTCTGTCGCTTCCCTCCGCCGTCTCAACGGCATCTCCACCCAGCGCTTAGACCTGACCCCGCTCGCTGTTTTCGTCATCCCGGCAATCAGTTCCAGCACTGTTGTTAGGCACTCCGCGTGGATAGAGGCTTCTGTGGAAGCGAGGCGCCGTGCTATACCGCCACGACCCCAACCGTCTCGGTCACCGCTTTGTAGAAGAACCGGTACAGCGCCACGATGATTGCCTGGTGGGCAGGTCTAGCAATTCAGGGATCACACTTCTCGACTGTGAGAAGCGCTCGAGGCGGCGCAGGCGACCAACATTCATCAGCTCGTTAGACAGCCCCCTTCCGTGACGCATCGGAGTCGCGCCCCTTGCCTCGCGCACCGAATCGCGTCCTGATGTACTGCTGGGCACTCTCCGGCGGCAGCTTCACAGTGCCCGGACCGTTCCGCACGAAGAAGTCGCCGTCGGCGTTCGTCTCCATGCCCTTCCATTTCAGGAAGACGGGCTCCGGGCTGCGCTGGCAGCTCACGACGCAGACAGTCTTGCCCTGCACGACTTGCGTCTTGGGGTCGAGGCAGGTGCCGGCGCGATCGCCAAGGCCGTGGCGCACGACCTGCACGAGATGTCGCATGAACTGGTCGTCGGTTTCGAACCCGTCGCGCTCGATGCCCGCGATCGAACCATCGTCCGCGACGCCGATCAGAAGATCGCCACCCTCGGTGTTCAGGAAAGCGGCAATGGTCTTCAGCACTGCGTAGGTCACGCCCTTGTCGTCCTGCCGGTCTTCCTTGAGATTCCAGCGCAGGGCAGACGTGAACGCGAGCGTCTTCGAGGCGCCCCGCTTGATTAGCTCCTCGGCGTGGCGGTGGGTGCGCAGGTACTGATCGAAGAGAAAGTTCTTCACCGCCTCGCCAAAGGCAGGGTCGTCGGTGATCCTTTTGTAGAGCTCGAAATTCGTGTCCACGATCTCCTGAATCACCTGTTCGACCTTCTGGTCGAAGGTGAGCCGCACGTTCTCGCGCGTGTTGACGCGCGCCGCGGCATCGAGCGCCGCATCCCCATTGAGCTTCTCCATCATCTGCCCCAGCGTGACGCGGTGCTCGGGACCAAGGTTCAAGCCAAAGCGCTCGTTGAGCTCCGTGATAATGCGCGAGAGGGCTTCCAGCTCCTCCGGTGCCGTGGCGTACACCCCCTTCGGGGCTACAGGTTCCAGCACACCTGCCTTGCGCTCGAGGGCAATCCGGCCGCTGCCGGTCTGCTGGATCCGATAGGACTCCATGTCGATGTGCTGCTGGATCTCGCGCGGCAGCGCCTCGCGGTCAGCGGGCAAGAGCCGGCGCAGGTGCCGCGCGAAGACGTAGAGCTTCTCGAGATCGGCGTCGGCGAAGGCGAGCACTTGGGCCAGAAAAGCGTAGAGGCGGACATAGTCAGTGAGTTGACCGCGGAAGTCCGCGCGCTCCTCCTCAGAGAGCCCCCGGAAGCGCTCGACAAGCGGCGCGAGCACCGCGTAGAGCCGGTCTTGTGTCGCCTTGGGATCGAAGTAGAGCGTCGCGAAGGCCTGCACATCGCGCTCTGTGTAAACAGCAAAGGCCGCAAGGCGGCTCTGAATCTCGTAGAGCAGGTTCGGGTCGGTGGCCTCCGAAAGCAACGTGGTCTCGTAGTACGGCTCGAACGCCGTCTTGATCTCGTCGGCCTCGTTCGCGAAGTCCAGCACCATCGTGCCCTTCTTCTCCGGGTGAGTGCGGTTCAGCCGCGAGAGCGTCTGCACCGCGTTCACGCCGCCGAGCTTCTTGTCCACGTACATCGTGTGGAGCAACGGCTGATCGAAACCGGTCTGGAACTTGTTGGCGACGATCAAGAAGCGGTACTCCGGACGCTCGAAGGTCTTGGCCGTCTGCGCCTCCGGGCAACCGTTCATGTTGGCCTCGGTGTAGTCCTTGGCGCCGTCTCTCACGGTGCCCGAGAACGCGACCAGCGCCTTGAACGGGTAGCCGCGCTCGGCAAGGTAACGGTCCACTGCGAGCTTATAGCGCACCGCGTGCAGGCGCGAGCGCGTGACGATCATCGCCTTCGCCTTGCCGCCGATCTCGTTCTGCACCTGCGCGGCGAAGTGCTCGACCATGATGCGCACCTTTTCGTGGATGGCATGGGGGTGCAGTTCGACGAAGGACTTGAGCAGGGACTCGGCCTTCCTCTTATCGTAGCGCGGGTCGTCCTCGATCTTCTTGAGGAGCCGCCAGTAGGCCTTGTAGGTGGTGTAGTTGGTGAGCACGTCGAGGATGAACCCCTCCTCGATCGCCTGGCGCATGCTATAGAGGTGGAAGGGGCCGAACGTCCCGTCGGCGCGCTGCTCGCCGAAGAGCTCGAGCGTCTTCGGTTTGGGCGTGGCCGTAAAGGCAAAGGTGGAGACGTTGGGGAGCCGCCCGCGCTTCTCCATCTCGGCGAGGATTCGGCTCTCGAGCTCCTCCTCGGGAGTGGCCGCACCGGCTTCCTCGCGCTCGGCTTCTTCGAGCGAACTGGAACTGAGCACGGCCTTCATGTGCTTGCTACTCTCACCCGACTGGGAAGAGTGGGCCTCATCCACGATCACGGCGAACCGCTTGCCCGGGAGCGCGCCCATCTCCTGGGAAATCACCGGGAACTTCTGGAGCGTCGTGACGATGATGGTCTTGCCCGACTCGAGCGCCTCTTTCAATTGGCGCGAGGTGGTGTCGATGTTTTCGACCACGCCCAACGTCTGCTCGAATTGGCGCATGGTCCTCTGAAGCTGGCGGTCGAGGACGCGCCGGTCGGTCACGACCACGATCGAGTCGAACACGCGCCGGTCGGAGGCATCGTGGAGAGTGGAAAGCTGGTGGGCGAGCCAGGCGATGGTGAAGCTCTTGCCGCTCCCGGCTGAGTGCTGAATCAGGTAGCGCTGCCCCGGGCCGCGGGCGCGGGCGTCGGCCACGAGCCGGCGCACGCACTCGAGCTGGTGATAGCGGGGGAAGATCAGCGACCGCTTGCCGGTCTTGCGGCCGGTCTCGTGTTCTTCCTCAACCTCGTGGATGAACTGGCGCACGAGGTCAAGCACACTGTCGCGCGTCCAAGTTTCCTCCCACAGGTAGGCGGTGGCGTAGCCCTGGCGGGTGGGCGGCACGGGCGGGTTGCCGGCGCCGCCAAAGCGGCCTTGGTTGAAGGGCAGGAAGCGCGTTTTGGCACCCTGGAGGTGGGTGGCCACATAGACCAAATCCGGGTCCACGGCGAAGTGCGCGAGGCAGCGGCCGAAGGCGAAAAGCGGTTCGCGCGGATCGCGGTCGGTCTTGTACTGGCGGATCGCGTCTTCGACGGTCTGCCCGGTGAGCGGATTCTTAAGCTCGGCGGTGAAAACGGGCAAGCCGTTCAGAAATAGCACCAGATCGAGACTCTTGGCCTCGTCCTTCTGGCTATAGCGAAGCTGGCGAATGACCGAAAACAGATTGGCAGCATAGAGCCGCCGTGTCTCTTCGTTCAAGCCGCTCGCAGGCCGGAAGTACGCGAGCCGGAACTTGCAGCCCGAGTCCTTGATGCCGTTCCGGAGCACATCGAGCGCGCCGCGACGCTCGATCTCGGCGGCGAGGCGCTTCAAGAACCGCTCTTTCACCTCCGCGCCGTGGTGCTGTTTCAGCTTCTTCCATTCCTTCGGCTGGGTGGCGAGCACGAAGTCCACCCCGTCGCGCGGCAGGAGGCAGAGCGCGCGGTTGTAGTCCTCGGGCCGGCGCCTGCGGTAACCGCCTGCCTGCACCGAGGATTCGGCAGGCAGTTCCGGCGGGTGCTCGCCGTAGGGCGGCGAGGTCTCGCGGATGGCGGTCGCATCGCCCGCACAGGCATCCGGGCCGTGCGCCAGGAGCGCCCGCTCGATCGCCTCTTCGAAGGCGCGTTCGGAGATGTCGGGAGTCATGCGGTGACCGTCCGCACGTTTTTTGAAGAAGGTCTTGCGCGTTCGGGCTGTGTCACAGCCGGGTGTCGCAGCATGTCACAGCTCGGTGTCACAGCTTGTCACAGCTCCTTCCCCAGCCCAAGGATGGCCTCTGCCAGTCGGTAGTGCCGCGTCGGGTCCGTCGGTCCCGTGCCATGCTCAACGAACAAGCCCTTGTCCACCATGGCTTTGAGATCCCGCTGGAGCGTCCGCCGGTTGACTTGCGGGAAGAGCGCCTCGAATTCCCGGATCGTCAGACGGCCGCGCTCCATCACCTGGCCCAGGGCGAGCGCCTGGCGGTCCGACAGCCGGTGCTCGCGCGCCAAAACATCGAGCCTGATCGCCCTTTCCCCGTGCGCCTTGACCTCGTCGAGTTGGGTGGCCAGTCCGCCGGAGAAGTACTCGAGCCAGCCGGTCAGGTCCATCTCGCGCTCGCTCTGGATTGCCTGGTAAAACGCAGGGCGATCACGGTCGTAGAACTCGCTGATCGTGAACAGCCGTTTGAAGTCGTAGCCTGCCCGATAGAGGCACAGCGTCGAGAGCAGGCGCGAGGTGCGTCCGTTGCCATCGAGGAAGGGGTGGATGTGGACAAGTTGGAACTGCGCAACGCCGCTCACGAGCACCGGGTGTACATCCCCGGGTTCGTTCAACCACTCTACCAGCTCGCGCATGAGGATTGGCACGTCGTGGGCCGGAGGCGGGGTGTACACGACCTTGCCGGTTGCCGAGTTGACCACGTAGTTTTGGACCTTCCTATACTCGCCGGGGGCGGCCGAACCGCCGCGCACGCCCTCGACGAGCCGCCGGTGAATCTCGCGCACCAAGCCCTCGGTGATGGGCCCGCCCTCGCCCAGGTAGGTGGAGACGAACTCAAAGGCACGGCGGTAGTTCAAAAGCTCGCGCGCATCGTCCGGGTCGGCTTCTGGTACAGGCTGGCCCGCGAGCAGGCGTTCCGACTGCTCGAGCGTGAGCCGGGTCCCCTCGATATGTGTCGTATAGTGCGCCTCAAGCACCAGCGCTCGCGCGCCCATGCGGCGGATCCAGTCCTCGGACAGCTTCGCCGCATCGAGGAACCCCCGCGCCCGCTCGATCCGTGTGAGCGCCGCGGCGATCGGGTTCGTGATCGAGAAGCGCGGTGCGAAGCTCACAGCACCTCCTCTCCGGTCTGCGCCGTGCGCTCGGCTGGTAGGCGCACGTCGATCTTGCCCGTCACCGCGGCGGAGATGAGGGCGCTGCGGAGTTCCTTGAGACGCTCGATGGCCTCGCGGACCTTGGCGACGAGGGCGTCAATTCTTGCCGTCTCTTGGTCGAGGAAGGCGGCGATGGCGCGCTGTTCGGGCTCGGGGGGCAGAGCGAGGCGGAGATACCCGACCTCCTCTTGGTCGAGGATGGGCAGCGTCGTATTCGGTGCGATACCTCGAAGCACGGGCTCAAGGGATTTGAGCTGATAAGCCGCATACTTAGGCTGCACGTGCTGCCGGTCGAAGGTGATGCCAGTGATCTGCTGATTGCACGACCCGCTGTGTTCCATATAGGCGACCTTCCCGATGGTCGCACCGATCGTTACAACGAGAACCGAACCGGCTTCGAACAGGCGCGCCACTCCGTCCCGAGCCGCGCCCTGTGCGATGAGTTTGGCCGAACCCTGGATTGGAAGGTCGTCAGTGAAGCTCCCCGGTCCATACCAAGGGATGGTACCGTCCTCGTAGTACCGCGTTTCTGACGTTGGTGGAGTCGTGCCCGTCTGTATGCGTCTCACTCGTCGTTTCAACGCTAAGACTTCCCAATGCGCCGGAATCTCCCCCAGCCACTCGACGCCGGAATCCTTCATGGGGGCGTGGGGGTCGAGGCCTGCCTGCGCCGCGGCTGCGGCAGGCAGGCCCTTAGTGACGGCGCGGGTGATGAGGGCGGTGCGCTTCTCCTGGAGCAGCTCGATCAGCCGCTCCTTCTTCGCCACCAGCGCATCAATCTTCGCCGTCTCGCGGTCGAGGAAGGCGGCGATGGCGCGCTGCTCGGGCTCTGGCGGAACAGCAAGGGCCTGACTACCCAAGAACGTCCCCGTGATGATCGGTTGGGCATTCTTCGCAGCGAGCGTCCCGAGGTTCATGGTCTCCAGGACGTACCGCAGCCATCCGAGTTGAACGGCTCGCGAAAGATCCCATAGAAGCAGTGCATTGTCGGACACCCAGCTTTTCGCGGGGACGACGTTCACCAACCCACTTGCACCCACACGCCCTACCGAGAGCATTTCTTGAGCGGTCATGTACTCCTCACAGTAACCAATCAGCCCGTTCGAGCCATAGACTGGGTACTAGCCTGCTGACCTATCGTAAGTCTCCGGCGGCGCGAACCCGCTCGCAACGCGCGCGAGGTGCTTCAGCCGCTTCACTTCCCAACGCGCCGGGATCGCCCCCAGCCACTCGACGCCCGAGTCCTTGTAGGCCGGGTACCGCTTATACCGCCGCAGTGGTTCGTTCAGGTTCTCGTGCGTCGCCCCGTTCATGGCGCGGCCTCCTCCAGCGGCTCCTCCTCCCATTCCGCAGGCCCTTCTTCGTAGGCCTCGACCACGACGCCTGGACGGAACAGCGCTGGGTCACGCGGGATGGTCTTGCCGGTGGCTGTCTCGATACGGGTTAGTAATGCCTCAGCGCGCGCGGCGAAGAACTCCCAGAAGCGGTCGGAGCGCAGGTGCTCCGGCTCAATGCAGTGGGAGCGCAGGATCTCGTCCATCTTTGCCGTGTCGACGCCCGCGGCCTTCTCGACCGCCGGCAAGTACTTCGACGGCGCGCGGCCGCCGATTTGACGGTTGGTCCGCGCGGCGAGTGGGGTCTTGTTGATGATGCTGTTGCAGAAGCCCGCGTCAATCCGGGCCGCCCTGCACCACTTCTCCGGAAAAATGTGGTGGATGTCCACCGCCTCGTCGAAGAAGGTCTGGGCCTCGATCGGCTCGCCGGTGCGAAGGTCGCGACAGCCGTCGCGCATGAGGAGCGCGTAGAGCCCCTTGTAGGCCGCGCTATTCCGCGTCCGGAGGGTAAGCAGGCGGCCCGGCTGGAAGTTCGCTTCCTGAACTGTGATCGGCTCGGCCGCCTCGCCGCGGACCCACGCCACGACCTCTGGCAGGTCGCGGGCAAAGCGGCTCTCGATGGCGCCGCCGTAGAGCTCGCCAAACACGCCACACCAGTACCAGCGCGCGATCTTCTGGCGCACACCCTCGGTCTCGCCATTCTTTCCGAGGTCCACGAAGATCGCGGCGAGCGGCACAAGCTGCGTGCGATAGGGCAGGTCTCGCGCCTTGAAGATCTTCTGCCCGTAAAGAAAGCGCGCCGCGCGCACGAATCCCTCCTCGACTCGGTCGGACCAGGCGCGCCAGTCTGCGACTTCGAGCTTGAGAATATCCCGGCGCTTGCAACTGATGCCCGGCACCTTGTCCTCGTTGACCCCGCCAGCGCTTTCCTTCCGACGCCGGGCCTGTGTGACGAGCAGCGAGATGGCTTGCAAGAAGTCGTCATTCTGGAGATTCCGCAGGACCGGGTGCTGCTCCTTCAAGCGGTGCTCGCGAGCGTTCCAGTCGTCGCGGAGCTGGAAATTGTCGGCTGCGAAGGAGGCGGTCAGCAGCTCGAACACGTTGAGTGCGACGCCCCCCGTGTTAACGCGCTCGAAGACGAGGCAGACGGCTTCTTTCGGCGTTTCCTTCTTCAGCTCGATGACCGGCACATGGTACTGCTCGAAGCGCTTGATGACCTCGCGCTCGAAGGCATCGTAGAGTTGGATCTTCTCCGACGCATAGTTCCAGTATCTATTATAGGCCTGACGCCATTCGGCGCTCTGGAAGATGCGATTGACCGGGAAGAGGTCCGCGGCGTACTCGCGCTCCGGCGTCGTGAGGTCGAGGATGACTTCGCCGCCGAAGGACTTTAGCTGGCGGTCTTCCGGAATGCTCAGCACTGCATCGTCACGCTCGTCACTGTTGGCGACCGCCTTCTTCATATCGAGGTAGTACCAGCGGCGGATGGGCTTGCCCTTGGCGTCCTTGGTCTCGACCGCAGACGTGCTCATCAGCGCCTGGTAGAGCGAGGTGAGACGTTGTTGGCCATCGAGAATCAGTGTCTCGGGGGACACCTGGCGCAGGCGCGGGTGCGTGCCCGTGAGCGGGCGGGGCTTGAAACGCACATGTTCGCCACCCGTCTGGAGCAACATCACTGCCCCAATGGGGAACGAGACTGAGACGCTGGCGAGGAGACTTCGGATGCGTTCGTCGTCCCAGACCCAGCCGCGCTGGAAGTCCGGAAGCTGGAGCGATCCTCTGTGGGCACGCGCGAGCAATTCCTGCAGTGGGGTCTTGGTGCTATCGAAGCTGGCGCTGATCATGTGTGAGTGTCTCCCGATGCTGACCACGGCCCTCCCGGCGGCCATTTGCCGCGCTGGCTTTTCCCCGTGCGCAGATCGTCGAGTACCGGCGAGAGGAAGGCGTCGAGCAGGCGGGCGCACTCGGTCGCGAAATCCTCCGGCACCGTAATCCTCGCGCGCCGGGCGAAGGCACGTACCTGCGCCGGGCGGGACGGGTTTGCCCAGTACTCGCTCGTGAGCGCGATGGGTGCGACCGCCGGGACCGGCGTGCGGCGGCGCGCGAACGTCCGCCGCACCGCCTCGGCGAGCGTCGCGCGATCGAACTCGAAGCAGCTTGCGAGATGGTGGAGGTCGAAGAAGTCCTTGATACGGCTGTTGCGGTCGCCGAGCACCACCATCGCCTCGAGCTTTTCGGCCACCACCGCTTCGCGTGGGTAGGCAAGCAGCTCGGGTGCGGGAAAGTCGAGCAGCGTAGGAAATGTGCAGGGCTGCGGCGCGGGCCAGACCGCGTCGGCAAGCCCCATGTCGATCTGGAGCGAGAGGCGCGCCTTTCCGCATCGGGCAGGCAACGTGGCGCGGGTGCCGGCATATTCGTCCTCGGCGCGGATCGCCTCGATGCGGATGCGCTCACCGTCGAAGTCCACAGCATCCGGCGGGACTGGCGTCGCGACGATCGCCCGCAAGTCCGCGCGGATCGCGTCGAACGCTCCGTCGCCCCGCCGCTGCAGGTCGAGATCGAGCGTCGCCCGGTAGGGCCGCTCCGACCACAGCTTGAGGAGCATCGCTCCCTTGAGCACAAACCGGTTGCGACGGTCGGACATCGCGAGCCGATAGAGAAAGCGCTCGAGGCAGTAGCTCGTGAGCAGAACCTGATAGTCGTCGCCTGTCTGCTTGGCCAGGTTCAGCAGGCGCGCGGCGACGGAGGCGGCGAGGTTGGTTATGTGTTTCATGCGATCGCATCCAGATAGGGCTGCATGATACGCGCCACCCGGCAGATCCGGGCGTAGCGGGCGAGCTCAGTTGCGGCGCCCCGGAACTTCCTGCTGAAATCGCGCAGCGCCTCGACGGCGACATCGATCCCGATCTTGTTGCGGTACTTGAAACAGTCGGCCACCGTCTTGGCCGCCGAATAGATCCGGATTGTCACGCCCTCCACCCGATGCTCCTCGATCCCTTCGGTGAGCGCAGGCCCGGAGAAGCGCGCGATCCGCAGGCGCGGATAGTCCAGCCGCGGCCGGCGGGCCTTCTCTGGCAGCGCGATCCACACCTCGGCCGGGGCCTGGGTCGTCAGGCCGTGGAAACGCAGCGCTGTGAGGAGGCAGAAGACGGCGCCGGGCACGCGCTTGGCGACCTGCACCAGCGTATGCTCCGCTGTCAGCGAACGGCCGGCCGCGATATAGACCCCGCGCGACTGACGCAGCACCAGCCCCTCCTGGACGAGGCGGTGTAGCTGCGCCCGGGTGATGCCGCGTGCCTCGAGTTCGCGGGCGCGGGCGATTCCCATGGTCGCGATGATCCGGAGGGCTTTCTTCCTAGGCGCGGGCGGCACGCGACCATGATACAAAACGTCGGTATTTATAAACAAGTCCCGACGTTTTGTATCGCCTGCCGGGCGTGGAATGTCGGCACTCATGGCCTGGGTGCCGACATTTTGAGTCATCGGATGCCGCCCGTCACCTCCGCCAACATCCGCACGATGTCTGCCTCGAGCGCCCGGATGTCAGCCTCGATTGCTTCGAGCGGCCGGGGCGGGGTGTAGCGGTAGAAGTAGCGGTTGAAGTTGATTTCGTAGCCGACGAGGCCGACCTTGCCGTCCTTCGGGTCACGCTTCGCGGTGTCGATCCAGGCGTCGGGCACGTGGGGCTTCACCTCGCGGTCGAAGAAGGCACGCACGCTCGCCGGGACGCCTTCGGCGTCAACAGGGTCTTCGCCGTCTGGCAGCGGCACGCTCTCGGTGTCGCGTAGCTCAGGGTCCGGTTCGGGGTGGCCGTCCTGGTCACGGCAGATGGTGGCCGTCTCATCGCGCTCCGCGAGCGCCGACAGGATCGCCTTGTGGGCTGGCGCGGGGAGCTTCACGCCGGCTTTCCTGGCCGCGGCATTGAGCGCGCGCTCGAACTCCTCCCGATCCTTGAACAGGGTGCCCGGTAGCGTGCCGAGCAGCGCGCGGATGGCTTCCTGAAGCCTGCGGCCTTCGGCCTCTTCCTTGGCTTTGGCCTGGCCCTTCTTCTTCGACTGTGCCAGCGCCTGAAAGCCCTTTTCTTGGTCCAGCCTCGCGATACGCTCCGGTGTGGCCTGGAAGTTGAGCCGCAGCGGCCGTTCCACGGTGATCTTGCGGAAGCCGAAGTGGGTGGTCGGGAAGATGCGGCTTACGACCACCTCTTCCTCCTTGCCGTCCTTCGTAACTCTGCGGGTGTCGCCGTCCTTGAAGTCTTTGAGGATCTTGACGATCTCCTGCGCGCGCTCGGGCGGGATCTCGCGCCGTTTCTCGCCCAGGCTCTTGCGCATCGGCACCCAGAACCCGCTTGCATCAATGAGCTGGACCTTTCCCCTGCGCTCCGGTGCCTTGCGGTTGGTCACCACCCACACGTAGGTGGCAATGCCGGTGTTGTAGAAGAGCTGCTCGGGGAGCGCGATGAGCGCCTCGAGCAGGTCGTGCTCCAGGACGAAGCGGCGGATCTCGCTTTCGCCGCTCCCCGCATCACCCGTGAAGAGCGGCGAGCCGTTCATGATAATGGCGATGCGCGAACCGCCTTCCTTGGGGTCTTTCATGTGCGCGAGCATGTGGAGCAGGAACAGGAGCTGCCCGTCGCTAATCCGTGGCAGCCCAGGGGCGAAGCGGCCCGCGGTGCCCCGCTCGTGCTCGGCGCGCACGGCGTCCTCGTCGCGCTTCCAGTCCTTGCCGTAGGGCGGATTGGCGATCAGGTAGTCGAAGCGCCGGCGCTCGTGGCGATCGTTCGAAAGGACGCTCCCGAAGGCGATGTTGTCCGCGTCGCGCCCGGTCGGATCCTTCATGAAAAGGTCGGACTTCGAGACCGCCCAGGTCTCCGGGTTTACCTCCTGGCCGAAGAGATGGATCTCGGCGTCCGAGTTGATCGGCGGCCGGATAATCTCGCCGTTTCGCCGCCAGCCGATCGTGACATGCTCCTTGGTGATCATGAGCATGCCGCCGGAGCCGCAGCACGGATCGTAGACCGTGCACACGATCCCCTTGCGGCGAATACGCTGCTCGTCGCCGGCGAGCATGAGATCTACCATCAGATGCACGACATCGCGTGGCGTGAAGTGCTCACCGGGATTTTCGTTCAGCGCTTCGTTGAAGCGCCGGATGAGCTCCTCGAAGATCGTGCCCATGGTCGGGTTGTCCACCGTGTCCGGGTGGAGATCGACGTTCTTGAAGCGTTCGAGCACCTGGAAGAGGAGCCCTGCCTCGTCGAGCTTGCTGATCGTGTTATCGAAGTCGAACTTCTCGAGCACCTCGCGCATGTTGGGGCTGAAGCCGGCGATGTAGTTGCGCAGGTTGGCGGCGAGGTGCGGGGCGTCGGCCAAGAGCGTTTTGAAGTCGTAGCGCGAGGTGTTGTAGAAGGCAAAGCCCGAGGCGCGCCGCAGTTGCGCGTCGAGGTCCTGGAGGCCCTTGTGGCGTAGCTCGGCCTGACGCTTGAGCACTCGCTCCTTGGTCGGCCGAGCACGCAATCGAGACGACGCAGCACCGTGAGCGGCAGGATCACATCCTGGTACTTGCCGCGCTTGAAGGTATCGCGGATCAAGTCCGCGACACCCCAAAGGAAGCTCACGATTTCGCTATGGTTCATTGGTGGTTCTCTCCCGTTTCCGCTGCCGTCGCGCGTGTGAAGTCAGGAACGTGGTCGTTGTGGAACCATGTCGCCTGGGCGATTCTCCCCTCGATGCCGCACCACATGGCAAGGTTCATATCGGCCTTGTCGCCAACTGTGGCGCCGTTCGCCTGGGGTGACACATGGTTATTCCTTTGTCGAGCCATGTTCTCCCCCCGTGAGATGCGGCTAGGTGCGAAGCGAGCATGATCTCGCTCGCCTTGTCGTTCGTCGGTGTGCCGCGCGTCCAGGATGGTGAGGCCTTCGAGGTCGCCGCCTCGTGAAGGTGACCGTGCGGAACCGCTCCGATTGCGTGCCGACCGACACCGCCTCCAGGTGTCGGGGCCGTTCCCTGCTTGTCCTGCGGACGCCGGTAGGGCGCGCACGGTCTCCACCCGCATCGGCTCGGTGAGCAGTGGCCAATGAGTATCTGGCCTTCTCCGAGGCGCTTCTCGCTCATCTTGCCGTTGTCTTTCGTGGGGCTTGGTGTCCTGTGCGTCCGATTCCGCTGCATTGCGACGAGTTGCGCTACGAGACCGGAGAAGCGGACGCCGGAATCGTACACAAAAGCGGACCGATCGCCAACACGTTTTGCGGATTCCGCTGAAGAGAGGACCGGTTCGTGGGCGACTCCCGGGGCGAGGCCATCGGGAAGGTATTGGCGTCCGCGGTCTTCCCGGGCTCGTTCGGCGGACAGGGCGGCCGGAGCGGGTTCAGCTCGAAGGCCCTTGGGGTCACCGGCGCGATGTGCCGGGAAGCATGACGGTGGACCTAGACCAAATGGTGGAAGCTCTCGGAATGATCAACGGGATCCTGGTTACCGACGCATGAGTGGGCCTCGAGGGCTTCGCACGCCATAGGTGCGACGCGCAGCCGCGCGCCTCGTTCATCCATAGGGTATAGGGATGGCGACAGGATCAATGCCATCCAATCTCTGCGTATCGTTCAACCGGAACAAGGGCGCTCATTGACACGCCCCCTGAGTCGTTCTCCTCATTCACTCTCCATCACTTTGCCGGTCATGGCATCCACACTCATGTGGATTTCTTTTCCCTCCATGGAGAGAATGTTCACGTCCCAGACAGCCATGTCTTTTTCTGTCAGCTCGGCCCCGAGAACCTTCCCGGGCACTTTCTCTTTGACGGCTTGAATGGCTTGCTCCAGCGTGACCTTGGCGCGAGCAGCCGCCTTGGTTTTGCGGTCGCCTGCCTTTCCCTCGGTCACGACCCCTCGGAACCGTTGGGTGCTGCCGGGGGCATCCGGGTCCCTAGCAAAGGCGGCCGTGCTCGCAGTCATCACGGCTCCCGCTATGACCAGCGCCCCAATTCCCATTTTTATGAGCTTCCTGTTCTCCATGACGGACCTCCTTTCGTGTTCTGGTTATCCAAGACCCTTTTTAACAAAATATCTCCCCAAGGCTGAGAGGTTCAATCACCCGATCAGGTGAAGAATTCAATGGGCTACCGGAAGCCCCTCTTGTTCCGCAAGGACTTATGCCGTGAGACCAGCGGGGAGCGTGCCCGCAGACTCAGCCAGGTCCTGGACTGCGTGGAAGGAGAAAAAAAGGAGACTCTCCTCCTTGCGCTCGTCAGGAACTCGTGTGGCTAGTTTTTCCTCTCTCGTGTGATGGGAGCGGGTAAGGGAGGATTGATGGGTGAGGAAGAGGAAGAACAATTTCCGCCGTCTTGTCCGATGCGGCACCGTTTCAGACCGCTCCGTAACACGACCCTTGACACCCTGTCCCTCCCGTCATCCTTTTCAGCAGCAGAGGGGAGATTTGTGCAAGGGCAGATCACCCACACACAAGCCGGAAGAGCCTGTACTTATTTCCCCTGTTCAGTCGCCACCTGTCTTGCTGCTCCGATCGCATCAAGCCCGGCCTGGTTCAGGCGTCATCTAGTTGGGGACAGGGCGCGCCGCCAACGCCGCCGAAATCGCCGTGGCCGCCACCCCAGCTTTCGCCGTGGCAGAAGCGGCCGTAGGGATACGCCCCGGACGCTCAGCCGGGTTTGCCTTTACACCGGCCTCGGTCTCCACTTCGAGCTCCTCACGCTACACCGGAAGGACGTGGACCTACAAAACGGGCTCTCTTCCCTTCTTTTTGGCGGCCTTTGCGAAGAATCGACGTCCTCGGGACTATCCTGCTTCTACTCCTTGGTCCAGGAATACTGAGGTGACTGAAAAACCACCGCGCGGAGCAACTTCGTGGCCATAGTTTTGGCTCCGCACTCCCACCCTGATCTGACCAAGCACGTTCCCTCTCCGTCCGGAATCCTTCGTTTCCTTGCCTGCCTCTCGACCCTACGTTAGACTCAGCGCGACGAGAGTACTGAGATGGCACGAGCGAAGTCCACCACCCGGTCGAAATCCGCCCTGGCGATCGAGGAGATCAATCAGGGTATCGAGATGCTCCGCAAGCAGGTCGCTAAAGTCGAAGACCTGCAGAGCGAAGGGTTTCCCTATCGCGAAGCGTTTCGCGCACGAGCGGAGCTGCAAATTCGCGAAAGCATCCGCCGCATCTTCGGCGACACTTCCCCCGAATTCCAGGCACTCCAACACTACAAACTCCGCACAAACACGCCGACGGAGGTCACCGAGACGCTTTCCATGTTGAACGGGCTGATCGCCAGATTGGAAAGCAAGAAACTCGCCTTGTTGGGATTGGGCGCTGGAGAGCCGTCGGCCGACACACTACAATCCGGGACCCCGCCCAATGCCTCCCATCCACCGTTGGTCCCACCGGCGCAAATCCCTGTCACGCCGCTAGCGCCGCCTGTCGCACCGTCGCTCACGGTGTCGATTCCGCTGACGACGAACGTCGCCGCTTCCGTGACTGCGACTTCGACCGCTTCATCTGCCCAGCCGCCGGCTCCCCCGCAACCGTCCGTGGCGGCGGCTCCCTCGAACTCGCCGCCGGTTCAACCCGCTTCCGTCGCATTCGCGCCGAGTTCGACTATGCCGCCGCCCTCTTCAACATCGACGACGGTTCCCCCCTCAGCCAGTCCGGCTCAGTCCGTTCAGCCTCCGCTTCAGGAGACCAAGACTCTGCCCCACCCATCGCCACAACCCATCCAGGCAGCCGTGCCGGTCTCTTCTCCATCGACGGCTCTCCCCGGCTTCTCGTCGCTTGTCCAATCGGCCGCTTCCAAGCCCCATTCCGTGCGGACACCTGCGCTGTCGGCTGCTTCGCCGGTGTTCGAAACGCCATTACAAGCTGCTGAGAGGCCTCCGAGTTCCCCCCGCTCCATAACTCCAACTCCCTCGGCTGACACAGCAGAAGCCGCCCCTACGGCAAACGCACCCCCCGTGATCCCGTTACGGGATGGATCGGAGCCAGCTCCTACGACCAAACGCAGGACTCGTCCCAGCCCGACCACTAATCCCGCTCCAGGGGCGGAACGTCTCGCTCGACAACCCGCTCAGCCCATACCGAGCGCCGGGCGAACAACCGGCGGACCGGACCTCCCGAGATCGGACGCCACGAAGCCGACACCTTCGGATTCCACTGTCGGGCCGGATCCTCTGGACCTCGTCAGGAAGATCTGCACGCGTTTTCACACAGTCGTCAGGCAGCTTCGGCTCCGCCGTGAATACCGCGCGACCCTGGACGTAGAAGACGACTACGATGTGCAAGACCTGTTTTATGCCTTGCTGCGCCTGGAGTTCGAGGAGGTCAGTTCGGAGGAATGGATACCGCCCTATACGGACTACGCCAGCCGGACGACGTTTTTCTTGCAACGGGAAGGTATCGCCATCGTCGTCAAAAAAACACGGCCGGGTGTCGGCGCACGGGAAATCGCCGATCAGTTGCGGATAGACGCCGAACGCTACGCGGCTTGTGAAACCTGCAAAACGCTCTTTTGCTTCGTCTACGATCCGGAGGGACGGATCGGCAATCCACGCGGGCTCGAAATGGACCTCACCAGCGTCAGCGACCGCTATACGGTCGAGTTGCTGATCGCTCCCAAGTAGAGATGTGGCCGCCAGGCGGGATATGGCCGCCTGGTGCTCTTTCGCCCTGCCGGCGCTTCATCAACGATATTGACTTCCCCCGACGTATCCGCTACGTTTCCTGCCGTTCCTTGCCTTGCGCGCGTGTTACCACGCGCCAGAGTGGCAACCCATGGAGTGGCGACGATGCCTGACCGCGCTTATGTACTGATCAACGTGCTGCCCGGCCAAACCAGCGATGTGGTCCGGGCGTTATCGGAGATCAAAGAGATCAAGACAATCGATCCCTGTTGGGGAAAACCTGACATTTTTGCGATCGTGGAAGTCCCTGATCAGGATGCGCTGACACAACTCGTCCTTACCAAGATCCATGCCATTGAAGGCGTAGCGCAAACGGACACCCACCTGGTGTACCGGCTTGGCAAGTAACGCGCGCGACTTCAAACGCCCCATGCGTCGCCAGAGACCTTCCTCGTTTCTCGTGATCGCCGCGGGCTTGTTATGCGCGTGTGCCGGAACGCAGCCGCTGCCTGAAGCCGACACCATCGAGGCCGTCCTGCCGGTTTCTGCCGAGCAGGTGAGGCAAGCTCTGATCGATGTGTTGACGGCGGACGGTTACGATGTGGAGGAAGAAGAAGCAGGCAGGGTGACAACCGGCTACCGGCACTACCTGCCGACTATGCCGTATCCCTGGAACTGGATGCTGAACTGGCGCTTCGGCGTAGGAAGAAGTTGGGTGGTGGCTACTGTTACCCCGCTGTCAGAAGAGAGCACACGCCTCACGATTCATGTCTCCTATGAGGGAAAGGACGGTCTCTTCACGGCATGGAAAGCGTCTCCTGTCCCGCTGCCACAAAGCGCGGCGAACCAGCTCCGCTTGATCAAGAACACCCTTCACCTGTTGTAACCGAATTCCCTAACGAGAGTCCGGCTCTTCTCCCAAGTCGATTCCGAACCGCTCCGCCATCCGATAGAGCGTCCGCCGGTCGATTCCCAGAATCTTCGCCGCACGGACTTTGTTGCCTTTCGTCTCTTTCAGGACCCGCATCACGTGCCGTTTCTCGACTTCGTCCAGGGTTAACAACGCCTCCTCCGAAGACGCATCCTTAGAAGTCGGCTTCTCTTCCTGCACAGAATCGGCCTGGCGGACGGCTTCCGGTAGATCGTCCGGCATGATGAACGGGCCGTGGCTGAGCGACACGGCTCGCTCGATGGCATTTTCCAGTTCCCGCACGTTCCCCGGCCAGCGATAGCGCTGCAACAGTGCCATGGTCTCCGGCAGAAATCCCTTGACCGGATGCGCGGCACTGCCCGTGTACTTGCGCAGGAAGTGATGGGCCAACAGCGGAATGTCTTCGCGCCGCTCGGACAGCGAAGGCAGCACAATGCGAACGACGTTCAGGCGGTAATAGAGATCATCCCGGAACTTGCCCTCCCTGACCAAGCCTGCCAAATCGCGGTTGGTCGCGGCGATGATGCGGACATCGACTTTGACTGAACTGGTGGCGCCAAGCCGGCGGACTTCCTGATCCTGCATCACCCGCAGGAGCTTGACCTGCAGGGCCGCGCTCAGATCGCCAATCTCGTCTAGAAACAGCGTCCCCCCGTTCGCGATCTCGAACAGTCCTGGCTTGGCAGATGTCGCGGTTGAATGCGCACCCTTTTCATATCCAAACATTTCGGACTCTAGTAGTGCCTCCGGGAGCGCCGCACAATTGACCGGCACGAAAGGTTTGTCGCGGCGCGGGCTGTTCGTATGGATCGCTTTGGCGATCAACTCCTTGCCCGTCCCGCTTTCGCCTTCCAGCAGGACCGTGCTGCGCCCTTCGGACACCCGCGCGACCAGCTTGTACACTTCCAGCATCGCCGGACTGCTGCCGACCATCTGTGACCACTCTTCCCGGTTCCGCAGTTCGGCGCGGTAGCGGGCGTTTTCGCGGACGAGGCGACCGTGTTCGAGACTGCGTCGGACCACCAGCTTGATTTCTTCCTTCTTGAACGGTTTGGCCAAATAATCGTACGCGCCCTGCTTCATTGCCTCGATCGCGCCTTCGAGCGAGCCAAATGCGGTTAACAGCACAATCGGCGTATCGGGGCTGAATTTCTTGAACTCCCGCAGCACGGTCAGGCCGTCCATCGTGCCCATGCGAATATCGGTCAACACGAGATCAACGGGTGCCTTTCGTCCCCGCTCGATCGCCTCCGCGCCGTCGGCAAAGGCCTCGACCTCGTAGCCCTCCTTCCTGAGAGCTTCAGCCAGCAACTCGCGCGCCACCGCGTCGTCGTCAATCACCAGAATTTTCGCCGACGCTTGCATAAGCTTAGAGAACCTCTGCCGGGCGCTTCTCAAGTCCCGGCAACGTGATCACCACCGTTGTCCCTTTTCCTTCTTCGCTGTCGATCGTGAGACGGCCACCGTGAGCAGTCACCGTCTCGCGGCTGAGAAACAGCCCTAAGCCTGTTCCTCTGCCCAGGGCTTTCGTGGTGAAGAACGGCTCGAATGCCCGTTGAAGATGCTCTTTGGGCATTCCGCACCCAGTGTCGCTCACCGTGACGGTGACCATCTTTTCCACCGGCGGCTGGCCGGCCCGCAAGCCTGCGTCCGCCTCATCGGTCGAAGCCGGCCGGATACCCACCGACACACGAACCTCGCCCCCTGATGGGGTCGCCGTCAACGCGTTGGTGAGCAAGTTGACCAGCACCTGCTGTAGTTTATCCACATCAGCCCAGACTTGCGGCGGATCGGGCCCCAGTTCCACCCTCAAGGCCACACCTTTTGCGTGAAACGCCGGTTCCATCAGCGCGGCGACCGGTCGGACCAACCCTTCGACAGACGACCAGGTCGGTTCGGGTTTCCGTTGCCGCGTCGACGACAGCAGCTCCTGAATAATCTGGACGACACGGTTGATTTGCTCGTCGATAATCGCGATCCGTCTTTTCATCTCCGGCGTGACGCCCGGCTCATCAGCCAGGGCCTGGACATGCCAGGCAATGGAATGCAGAGGGGTTCCGACCTCGTGCGCGACGGAGGCGACAAGTTGGCCGAGCGCCGCCAACCGTTCTGATCGGTTCAGCTTGTCCTTGATCTCGACCAACTGCGCATTGGCTCGAAGTAGATTCTCCGTCTGAAGGGCCAATGCGGCCCGCGCCGCTTCTTCCCTGGCCTTGCGTTCCTCCCCGGTCATGCTGATATAGGCGACGATCCCCAAGACGCATGCCACGACCGTCCGGTTGATGAGCGCCGAGACAAACCGGCCCGGCTTGGCGGGCCGCAACAAACCGATGTACGTCGCGATGATACAAAGCGCGAGCGTCAGATACATCAGTTTCCGGCTTCTGACCGTAGCCACCAGCAAGATCGGGAGCACAAATCCATACGCCCCGACAACGTTGGCGGGGATGAACGTCTCCATCACCACGATGCCGACAAACAGCGCCGCCGCGACGCTCAGCACCAGCAGATTTTTCTGCTTGCCGTCGGCCATCGAGTCCCCGCGTTTATTCGCTCGCCCGCCCCGGCACCGATCCCTCACGGACCTCCCTGAGCGCTGCGCTCAGGTCGTGAATTCGCCCGTCTCGGCGCAGTTCGTCCAGATCGAGCGCCAGCTTACGCGACCAATTCGGATAGGCCTCCACGGTGCCCGGGAAATTGGCCTGGGCCTTCTCTCCGATCGCATCGTCCAGAGAAGCCAACACCAGCCACGAAGGCGTCCGCCCGAGATATACATGAATCGCCCGGCACAGCGCGGGCGTCATGTCCGGGACAGAGGCCGGATCGGTCGTCACCCCGTCCGGCAGAAGACCTTCCGCCTGCAAGGCTCTCAAGATAGCAGCCTTCTCCCGCTGTCGCTCTTGCCATGCCTCCTGCTTCGCACGCGCATCGACATAGAAACCCAGTGAAGCCCGCACGGCCAGATCCTCTCCCGCCCAGAACCCGGCCAGTGTCGGAAGATCGTGGGTGGACACCACCGCCAGGGACTGTGCCGGGTAGGAGGCCGGCCGTTTCCATTCCCCATCTCCCGTCCGTTCGAAATAGAAGACGCGGTAGGACAGCACCTTCGCTTGCCCCAGCCGTTCACGGACCCAATCAGGCACCGTGCCTAAATCCTCTCCGATCACCACCGTCTTCGCCCGGACACTCTCGAGCGCCACGATCGCCAATAACTCCTCCGCCGGGTAATGCACGTAAGCGCCGGCAGAGGCAGGCAGGCCACGCGGAATCCAGAACAGACGAAAAAGCGCCATCACATGGTCGAGACGAATAGCCCCTCCGTGCCGAAGATTCTTGCGCAGCAATTCGATGAACAGACGGTACCCGGTGGCTCGCAAGGCCACCGGGTTCACAGGCGCGAGACCCCAGTTCTGGCCCTCTGGCGCGAACGGATCGGGAGGCGCCCCGCAATCGGCCGCCATCGCCAGCACGTCTTGAAAGACCCATCCATCCGCACCGGACCGGTCGCTGCCTAGGGCCAAATCATGATACAGGCCAATCGGCATGCCTAAACGTCCAGCCTGTTCCACCACCTCCTGCAACTGTCGTTCGGTCTCCCACTGGATATACTGATGAAATCGGACCCGCATTCGATATCGCCGGGCGAATTCGCTGACCTGAGCGGAAGCTGGATGCCGATAGCCCTCCGGCCACTCCTGCCAGATCCATACCGGAGGATCGAGACGGCGCATCTCCTCATCGAGCACCTGATAGACAGCGAACCGCTCCAGCGCTTCGCCTTGCTCCCGTACATATTGCGTGAAGGCCCGGCCTCGTTCCGTCTTTGGCTCCAGCCGCTCGCCAGCTTCGAAGAAATGATCCCGGAGAAACTGCGCAAAGAGGAGTTCGAGCACCGATCGCTTAGCCTCGGCGACGGTGTCGTAGTCCACCAGATCCCGCTTTCTGAGCTCTTCCAGTGTCGCCCGAAACCGTGCGCTCCGCACCAGATTCCTGGCCTCCGCCGACGTGGCAAATTCTGGGATGTGTTCGATATCGAGATAAATCTCGTTCAAATACAGCCGGCTATTCGGAGAATAGGGGCTGATGTGGAACGGCCGGGTGTTTTTCAGTGCGTGCAGCGGATTGAGGCCGATCACCCCGGCCCCCAGGTCTTGGACCGCCCACTCGACGATGTTCAAGAGATCGCCAAAGTCCCCGATCCCCCAGTTTCTCGAAGAACGGAGTGCATAGAGGTGCAGCGCCACTCCCCAAATGCGCCGCGCTTTTTCAAGGACAGGAGACACGTAGCAGTGTCGAGGGGCGAGAATGAGGAGAAACGACCGTTCTAAGCCGGGCTCGATTCCTAGGATCCTCGCGGTCACGTCGTAATAGCCCATCGCCAGATCGCGCGGCAGCGGCACTTCGACCCGGATATACCGTCGGCCCTCCAGGAAACGAACTTCGCGCGGTGCCAACCCCGGGCCCGCTTCATCCTCACAGCGCACTCGACCGGTTTCGTCGCAGATCCGCCACCCAATCCGAAGATGCTCTTGCTGGCGCTCTTCGACCGCCAGTCGACACGACCAGCACGCCGACTCATCGCCTTCATATACGACCACGACCGGATCGCAGAACCGTCGCCAGGGGGCCTCGTCCCACCCACGTAGTTCTTCCTCCAGATCGTGGACCGACTCGACACGGAACCCCATCGCCGACAAAATGGCGCGCTTGGTGTGTTCCGAGGTCACGTGCCGTACCCCGCTGATATCGTAGTACTCCGGGGCGATCCCGGCGCGTTCCGCCAGACAATTGAGTAACTCTTGCTCCGTGACAGACATCGTGGTGAGTCTGAGTGAAGACCCGATTCAAGTCAAGGAGGGCTGTTGCGAAGGACACGCTTCATTGTAAAATCCGGCCCAGGACCGGCCTCATCCTGCTCGTAGGCCGGCGGCCAGTCACGGGCCTCCTGCCAATCTGAGAGATGGCGGCTCGGACTTCCGTGAGCGACGCTCGCGATCGAGTTCGGTTTGGCACCAGTTCCTGGGCCTATGAGGGCTGGTGGGGCCTGGTGTACACGCGATCCTATCCCAGGGCCCGCTTCGCCAAGGATTGTTTGGCCGAATACGCGGCCTATGAATACGACGGCGCGCCGTTGTTCAAGACCGTCGGCCTGGATCACACATTTTACCGCCCGCCCGACATTCATCACCTTGCCCATTACGCTGCCCAAGTCCCAGCGGACTTTCACTTCTGCTCGAAGGTGTGGGAGGACATCACCGTGCCCGCCTTCGCCAACCTGCCACGGTACGGCCTACGCGCCGGCAAGCCGAATCCCCGATTTCTAGATCCCGCGCTGTGCAACGAATTCGTGCTTCGCCCCTGGCACGAAGGGCTTGGCGCCCGAGCCGGCCCGTTGATCTTCGAGTTCCAGCGATCCGGTCCGGACTCCGACGAGTTTCTCACGGCACTCGACCGGTTCTTTGCAAAGCTGCCGGTCGGTCTGCAATACGCAGTGGAAGTTCGCAACCCGGTGCATCTCGGCCCTCGCTACCGAGACCTCCTGAAAGCACACGGGGTCGCCCATGTGTACACCCACTGGACCGCCATGCCGCCCCTGCGTGAACAGCACCGGCGACTTGGCCGCACACTGACGGCCGGGTTCACGGTCATCCGGCTTCTGACCCCGCTGGGCCTCGCCTATGCCAAGGCAGTCGAGCGGTACGCACCGTATACCCACATCGTGAAAGCCCAACCCCAGATGCGCCAGGACACCCTTGCGCTCATTCGGCAGGCTCTCACAGACGGTGTCACCCCGTATATCCTGGTCAATAACCGGGCGGAAGGAAACGCCCCGCTGACCATTCAAGCGTTGGCCAACGCCCTCAGGGAAAACCGGGAATCGTCGATTGCCGACCTGTGAAATCGCGTGGTAGCATGATTTTATCCCCCTCGAGAAAGGAGGAAGGCAGCCATGAGGTGTCCGAAACAGACATCCGGCGTTCGTTGGTTGCCCTTGCTCCTGATGGGCGGCATACTCTTGCCGTTTGCGCAACAGGCAGGGGCTCAATCCGATCGTATCGAGATCGTGGGCGATTATCGCTATACCTACCACGATCCTGAAACGCTGACCGAGGCGAAGGCAACCGCCTGCCGGGAAGCGCTCCGGCTTGCGGTCAGCACCTGGCCTTTATTCCGTGAAGAAACGGCGGCGATCGTCGATTCAGCCTTGTTGAAGGATATCGTCCAGACCATCGCCTCGAACTATGTCAAAGACGTGCAGACAATCGAGCAGGCGGAAAAAGGCCGGACAGTGTATTGCAAGGTGCGGGGCCTTGTGCAGCCGGAAGAAATCCGGAAAGCGATTCACGCTCCGCAGGGCGGCGTGGAAAATGCGTCAACAGCCATCGCACAGAATCGTGCCTTGCGCGTGCTCAGCGTGCGTGAGAACGCGGACGGCACAATCTCCGTGGTCTTTAAGGCGTTGCAGCGGCTGGACTGGCTCAACACCGCCTACGACGGCGGCTTGCGGGAACATGCTGACCTGATGGTCGATTTCTACGACGAGCAGGGAACGTTGATCAGGACCGAGCGCTACCCGGCCAGGCAAACCGAATCTGGCGACGATGTCATGAATCCTGGCGAGATCGGCGTGCGCAAGATCGCCAAGCCGCTCAACGCGAAGTCCTATCGCGTCTGGGTGGTCAAGTAACGATTGGCGATCTCGCGCTTGCCCAATCGCCTCACTTCTCCACGCCGAGGGGCGGGATGTTGATCCCGATCCGCTCGAGCCCCATGATGACGGTCAAGTTCGCGGGCGGATGCGAGACAATTTCCTTCTGCACCTCAATTCGCCGTAGATCCACAAACTCCGGCGCCGTCAGTCCCAGTGACTCCCGATACGCCCGGTCGGCAATGCCACGCTGCCGTTCGGCTTTCTCCCGCGCCTCTTCCGCCTTCTGAAACTCCACCATCGTGATGCGGCGCTGCTCCTGGATGATGGTCTGAGCCGTTTGTTCCAGCACCCCTTTGGGCGGCATAATGCTCCCAACCACGATGCGCACGAGGCGAATCGGCAGATTTTGCTTGTCAATGATCTTGGTTTGGACTTCCCGCCCGATCGCATCCTGGAGCTTCGTCCTTGTAGTTGGATCGGTGGTCAACTGAAACAACGGATACTTCTGCACCTCCTCGCGCACGAAGGTGCGGAAGGCCTCTTTGACGTTGTTCTGGTACCAGTTCGGGCCGAACCGGCTGATCAACTCCGGCGAGCGGCCTTCGATCACGCTGGCAATCATGAACGCGTCAAACGAGACCGGGGCGTTTTCCGCCGAGATGATGTCGAAATGCTCGGCATACTGAATCGGCCGCACGTCCACGTCGATCACCTGGGTGGTCAACGCCACCGCAACGCGGCCGGTGGTCGCCGGGACGGGATCCACGCCGCCGTGTCCAAAGAAGAACGGCTTCTCGACCAGGACGCCTTCGTGTCCTGCATCGATCGCCACCAACGCGCAGCCCGACGTCATCAGGCAGAGACCGGCCGCGCCAAGCCACCTCGTGAACCAATTCCCTTGCCGTGCCATAGCTGCCTCCTTTTGGAACTGGTGGCTCCACACGGACTGGACGCGAATGCAGACTCACGATCGTCCGGAGCCACGACGATCTGTGTTACGGATGGATGTACCTTACGAACCGCTCGGCGAAAATGTCAAACCGCCGGATGTGGGTGCACGAGAATCTGATGCGCGTGGATCCGACGAGGTGGCAACACCACGCGAATCTTCAGCTGATGCCTGCCTGGCGCTGGAGCCAGCGGACATAACGGGTAATCTGATCGACGTCCTCGGACGTGACCCCATCAATTTTGGGCATATTGCCGAAGTTCCAGTGGTGGGCGCGGACGCCGTTCGCGGCTGCTCGTTGGAAGGTGACATCCGGATGGTGATTGGGCTCGTAAATCCTGTGGACCAACGGCGGACCGTGATCGGTGCCTGCACCCCGCTCGCCATGGCAGCGCGCGCAATTGGCCTTGAACTTGGCCTCCCCGACCTGCAATTCCGGCGGGACGGCCGCCGCGTCCTGGGTGGCTGATCCGTCAGTGCAAGCGGAAGAGAGACCGGCGACCAACAGCCACAGGGCCATCCCCCCACGGACTGACGCCTTCCACACTCTGGAACCGCTCGCCGCGGCCTCTTGTCCCGCCCGTACACTCATTCGGGTTTTCGCTCCGGCGCTTCGGCACGGCCGAATTGCCGCCGTACCATCTCGGTCGTCCGCTTCATCGTCACGCGCCGATAGAGACGTGCGGACACCGGAACTAGAACGATCAGCGCGATCGTCAAATACATGAAGAATTCTTCGGGAGAGACAGCCATCGGACTGGATTAGACTATCGCATACTGCACGGGATCGGCAACTCCGGCCTGCCGGAATCCTTCCAGGCGGATCTGGCAACTGTCGCAGCGCCCGCACGCTAGACCGGGCGGCACCGGATCATAGCAACTGTGGGTGAGATGGAACGGCACCTTCAACGACATGCCGGTTCGGATGATGTCGGCTTTGGACAGGTAAAGCAACGGAGTCCGGATCGTGACCGCCCGTCCTTCCACTCCGGCTTTGGTCCCGAGCCTCGCCACAGCTTCGAACGCACGGATGAAGTCCGGCCGACAATCAGGATACCCCGAGTAGTCCAGGACATTGGCGCCGAAGTAAATATACGGCGCATCCAGCACTTCCGCATAGGCCAGGGCGAGAGACAGAAAAATGGTATTGCGAGCCGGGACGTAGGTCGCCGGGATACCCTCGGCACGGTCGGCCTGCTTTCGATCCTTGGGCACCGCATCGTTGCCCGTAAGCGCGGAGCCGCCGAAGCGCCGCAGATCCAACTCGAGCACAACGTGATCGGCGGCACCCAAGGCCCTTGCGATCTCGCTTGCCCGCTCGACCTCGATCCGATGACGCTGTCCGTAGGAAACCGTTAAAAAATAGAGCACACAACCGTCTTCTTTTGCGACGGCCGCCGTGACGGCGGAATCCAAGCCGCCACTCGCGAGCACCACCGCTTTCATCACGAATCGCCCCCGCTTGGCCCTTCCACGGCCTCCGGCCGCAGACAGCATTGTACCCGATCGCTCGGACCAGAGTCAGCCGGGGTCGACTTCGGAAGGTCGTTCGAGGGAGGAAACGCTCAAGAGAGGAGAGCGTGAACCGAGCGGACACGAAGTGGAAGTGTCTCAGCCCAGGAAGCCGACCGAGGTGCAGACTACTCCCGCTCCTCCTCCTTTTCGATTTTCTCTAACAATTCCTGTTTGGACTGGCATTCGACGCAGAGTTTTGCGAAGGGTACCGCAGCCAGCCGCTTTTCGCTGATTTCCACACCGCATTCGGCGCACACGCCGTAGGTACCCTCAGCCAGCCGGGTTAGCGCTTCGTCGATGAGCTGGCGCCTGCGGTTCCGCATCTCCATCAACGAAATGCCTAACTCGCGCTCCAAATCCATGAGTGCCTGGTCGCCGACGTCGCGGGCCGACTCAAGCCGCCGTCGTTGATCTTCTGTCAAGGACTGACCGAGGTTGTCCTCGATCTCTCTCATGATTTCCTGCCGTTTATTCATCAGCATGCGGTACAGCGCTTCCCGTCGTCGCTCCTGTTCCTCTTTCCTGCGGGCAGGTTCCTTGTCCTTGTCCGTCCTGAAAGACGGTGGTGATACAGGTTCTTTGATCTCAATATCGTTGGTCGAGGTTCGGGCTTTTGCCGCGGTCTTGCCGGGTGTTTTGCTTTCGGACTGGGCTTTTTTCTTGGCTTGCACTTTATCCGCCATGTCGTTTCACCTTCATCGGAATCGGCCGGTCGACCGAAAAAGTTTGGCATTCATAGCACGGCGTCGATAATTGTGCAAGACCTTGCTCGGACGGGGAAGTCGAATAGAACTGCGGCATGAGAAAAGTCAGGTCGGTGCCTGCTCGGAGCTTCCCTCTTCAGGCAAACACTCTGCGCAAGCAGATTCGTTCGCACCCGGAAGGGTCGGAAGTCACGGATAAACGATGGTCGAATGGACGTCGTAACCGCTGAGCTTGTCGCGCCCGTTCAAGCTCTTCAGTTCCACCAGGAAATCCAAGCCGGCGATTTCACCTCCCAATTGGCGGACGAGATGGACGGTGGCGGCCGCCGTTCCCCCAGTGGCCAACAGGTCGTCAACGATCAGCACCCGTTCTCCAATAGCGATCGCGTCGCGGTGGATTGCCAGGGAACTCGCACCGTACTCTAGATTGTATTTGACCTCGAAGCTGTCGGCTGGCAACTTACCCGGCTTCCTGACCGGCACGAACCCTGCGCCAAGCTGATTGGCGAGGGTCCCACCCAGGATGAACCCTCGGGACTCGATGCCGACCACTTTCGCGATGCGCTTCCCGCTATAGCGCGCCGTCAGTTCCTCCACGATGCTCCTGAACGCGCGGGCGTCCTTGAGCAGCGTGGTGATGTCGTAAAACAGAATGCCCGGCTTGGGAAAGTTCGGCACTTCACGAATGAGCGCTTTGTAGTCCATCGATCGCCCGGTCGTTCTACAACAGATCGTCCTGCCTCATCATCCGCTTCTCAATCGAAGTCCGGAGCTTCACCAGAGCCGCTGTTTCGATTTGCCGGACCCGCTCCCTGGTGAGACCGAGATCCTTACCGATTTCCTCAAGGGTCTGAGCCTCCCCGCCGTTCAAACCGAAGCGGGAGATTACCACAGTTCGCTCTTTCTCTGGCAACTCCTTGATCCACGCCATCAACTCTTCACGCCGCATCACCCCCTCGGCCGTCTCCTCGGGGGAAGTGCTCAGGGGATCCTCGATAACGTCGCGGAGAAACGTGTCGCCCCGGTCGTTGATCGGGCTGTCGAGCGAGCAAGTCGTACGGATCAGTTGCTGGAGATCAAGCACCTCCGCTTCCGAAATGTTCATCCGCCTGGCGATTTCGTGTGTCTTCGGCTCGCGTCCCAGCTCCTGGCCGAGCTGTTCGACTTTGGTCAGGTAGCGGTTGAGCCGCTCGACCACATGAACAGGGAGCCTGACCAATTTCCCCTGATTGATGATCGCCCGTTCAATATACTGCCGGATCCACCAGGATGCATAGGTGCTGAAACGAAACCCCCGTTTGTAGTTGAACTTCTCGACCGCCTTGATCAGCCCGAGGTTGCCCTCTTCCACGATGTCGGCGAACGGGAACCCCCGGTTCATGTACCGCTTGCCAATACTGATCACCAGGCGCAAGTTGGCTTCGATCATCTGTTCGCGGGCGCGCATGTCGCCCGCCATGATGCGCTTGCCCAATTCCCGTTCCTGTCGGAAGGTCAGAAGGGAATTGTGCCGGATTTCCCGCAGATAGGACTTGAGCGTATCAAGTCCTTCGGACTTGCCTTCTTTCCGCCCACGGACTTTGACGCCTCGGCCGTTGGGCAGAGGCGCTTCATGCAACTCCTCGTCCTCCGCAACCTCCTCGTCCGGGGCTTCAACCGATTCGTTCAAGTCGTCGTCATCGCTCACGATCATCGTTTCCTTTCACCCGCTGCTGCCGTCTTCAGTGCCAAATCCGAAAATCCTGATACCGGCCCGACGCTGCACTCCACGTCACTTGAAGATCATCGACGCGCGCCAGTGGGGGCCCCTCTCTGAGCGCCTCGAGGAGTGCCGCGATCGCCTCTTGTTCGCCCTCGACCTCGACCTCGACGCGCCCATCGTCCAAATTTCTGACGCCTCCCGTGAGGTTCCGTCGAACAGCCTCTTGGCGAGCAAACGCCCGGTAGGCGACTCCCTGCACACGCCCGCTCACAAGAATTCTGGCTCTGACGAACGATTTGCCGCGCGGTTCGGTCATGGCTACACCCATGCGCCGCCGAACTCCCCCATAGGGGATCGTTCAGGAAAGGATATTCTCATATCCTCCCTCTCGCGTCACGCTTTTCTTGAGAACATGCGGGGGAATCAGCGTGAAAGCGGCGATCGATGTTGCCGATCGCCGGCAGATGCATTCGCGGAAGCAAGCGAAACGCGCCGGAAACGGTTATCCCCGTCGCCAAGATCGCTCGCAGGGGCCCAGGAAATTCGCTCTCGCGCAAGAACTGTGGGGCGACGCTCGACCTCGCGAGCGCCAGTCTGGTCGGGGCGAGAGGATTTGAACCTCCGACTCCCGCGTCCCGAACGCGGTGCGCTACCGGGCTGCGCTACGCCCCGATCCCATCATCCACAGTCTGTCGACTCGCTCAGGTTAGGGGCTCAAACTTCACGCCGTGGGCATCGGCGACGCCTTTGCAGGTCACCTTGCCATCCATGAGATTGACGCCCTTCGCCAGGCCAGGGTCAGAGCGAATCGCGCGTTCAACCCCCTCCGAAGCCAGGCGGACTATAAAGGGTAGCGTCGCGTTGGTCAAGGCTAAAGTCGCCGTCCGCGGTACAATGCCCGGCATGTTGGGCACGCAGTAGTGCAGCACGCCCTCCGTGATATAGACCGGATCTGAATGCGTCGTTGGTCGCGTCGTTTCGAAGCAGCCCCCCTGATCGACTGCCACATCCACGATCACCGAGCCTGGCGTCATCCTGGAGACGACCGCGCGCGACACCAGTTTGGGAGCGCGGGCTCCCGGCACCAGGACGGCGCCGATGACTAAGTCGGCGGTTTCCACCGCTCGGTCAATATCGGCTTGGTTGGCAGCCAACGTCACGACCCGCCCTTGGTAGAGATCGTCCAGATAGCGCAAGCGTTCCCAGTCTAAATTGATAACGGTCACCTGTGCCCCCATCCCAACCGCAATCCGGGTCGCCGCACTGCCGACCGTACCGGCTCCCAAGATTACGACCTTAGCCGGAGCCACACCCGGCACACCCGCCAGCAACACCCCGCGCCCACCAGACAAGCGTTCAAGGTAGCGGGCGCCGATCTGCACCGCCATGCGCCCGGCGATCTCGCTCATGGGCTTCAGCATTGGCAGGGTTCCATGGCTGTCCTCGGTCGTCTCATAAGCAATGGCGGTGACGCGCGCATCCAGCAGAGCCCTCGTCAGTTCCAGCGAAGACGCCAAATGCAGGTAGGTGAACAACACTTGCCCAGGGCGAAAGAACCGGCACTCGGACAACTGCGGCTCTTTCACTTTGACGATCAGGTCGGCTTTCTGAAAGACCTCCTCTTTCGACGCCGTGATCTGAGCGCCGGCCTGCTGATACGCTTCATCTGGAAACCCGCTCCCTTCGCCGGCCGAGGCTTCTACCCACACCACGTGTCCGGCCTTGAGCAACGCCCGCACGCCATCAGGGGTAACACTGACGCGATATTCGTGGTCCTTGATCTCTTTGGGAACGCCGATGATCATCTGCCCCTCCTCCGCCTCGGACCCGTATTGTTTGACATTATACTTGAACACTTGCCTCGCCTTGAACCATCCGGCGCGAGGTAGACACTTTGCGGAGGCCTGGTGTAAGATGGCGCCCGACTTGCTCGACCGCGATCCGGTCGTTGAAACGGGAGGGTGCGGATTTGCCGTCCAGTGCTTGTCATGCCTGCGGCGCCACCAACAAGCCGTTGATGAAATTCTCACTCGGCAAGGACTTCTTCGGGCGGCCTTACGATCGCCTGTCGCCATCCGCCGATCAAAACCCGCAGTGGTACTGCGAAGTCTGTTCGTTGCACAAAAATTTGCAGCGGGATTTCCGCGACATTCGTTTGGAGTTCGAACAGCTCGGCTTGGGACACCCCTCCGAATTGGCACGTGCGGAAGAGCTGCAGCGGGCACAAATGCGGTTACGGGAGATCGTGGCTCTTCTCGACGGGCAGGAAGGCGGCTCTCCCTTGATCAACATCGGCGAAGTCAAGAGCCTCCTTCACCGTCTTCAGAATCAGCCTTCGGCCTTGACGCCGTAATCGAGGACTCTCTGTTGTCCACCTTCAAACATCACATTTTTGTCTGTGTAAACCAACGGCCGAAGGAGGACCCGCGCGGCTGTTGCGCCAACCACGGCTCGGAACGGCTCCAGGCGTTCTTTAAAAAGGAGGTGGAGCGGCTGGGGTTGAAAGGCATCGTCCGAGCTAACAAAGCCGGTTGCCTCGACCATTGCGAATACGGGCCCAGCGTCGTGATTTATCCCGAAGGCGTGTGGTACTGGGTTGGCTCCGAGGCCGACGTCACGGAAATCATGGAACGCCACATTGTGAAGGGCGAAATCGTGGAGCGACTGCTCATGCCCGGTCATGAACCGCATCCCCCCAAAAGTTAAGGTCAAGGTTCAGGCTCAGGCAGAAGCCGGTTACGCCGGTTCCCCAGACTCTCCTTGCATCATCTTGCCCACAGCCTCAACCGCAGCCTAGTTCAGAGCGAGAGGAATCATGCCTGTCGAGGAAAAATGGAAAGCCAATCGGGAGAAGGTCGCCTTCATGAAGCGCTTTCCTGGGCTGACCCTGTCGTGGGAACACGCGGCTGGCAAAACGATCGACACCGTGGTGCCGTTGACCGGTAAGCCCGGCGCGGCCGTGCTGATCTTTCAGGATGGGTCGTTCATTGTGGCCCCGCCGCTGGCTCCGGAACCTTGGGAATTGGGCGAGGCGCTCCGCTGCGCCAGAAGTTATCTGGAGCCTAGGCATCCGGAAGCGTACGCCGAGTACGACCGGTTGGTTCAAAGGGACAAAGAGGCGCTTCGATCGGCACGGCTGGAAAAAATCATCGGCGCGATTGAAAATAATCTCGAACAGATCCCAGAGCTGAAGGAACGCCTCCGGCAACTCGTCGATCGGTGGAAGTGAGGAGAGCCGGTCATGAAGAACATGCTGGAAATTTTTTCCCAGGCTCTGTTTGAGGGAGTGAAACCCATGATGGTTGTCAGAGATCACCTTGTTCGGCATCCCGACCGCTGCACGCATAACGCCGTCTGTATTCCCATTTGTCCGACCGGCGCCTGGCTCTCTACTCCACCGTTTAAGTTCGACGCCTCCCGCTGTCTGGAAAGTTGCCGTCTCTGCCTCGACGCCTGCCCATCGCAAGCGATTTACGCGGTGTTCCGGAAAGGGGAAAAACTGCTAGAGCCGCAAAAAAAGTAGAAGACAGGCTGGCTTGACCCGGCTCTGCTCAAGCGCTTCGGGCTTGACCGCATGAGGCCTCGCTTCACCCCATCTGTTTCCGCAGCCACCCCCAATAGGCCGTGCCGACGTAGCCGCAGGCGGCTGTCAGGGTAGTCAAGGCCATAATGCGGTAGACCGCACTTCGCGAAGCTTTGACGGTAACGGCGGGATTCAATAGGTCGTCGGACGCGACGACCAATCGCAGTGTCTCGCCAGCAAGGAGGATCGGCCACATACAGGCAAGGCGCAGGCGCACCTCGCGCCGGGGAATCGCCATTGTGTAGAGCCATCCCTGGTCGAGATGCCCACGCGCGATCGCGACCAGCTTGTACAAGACGGGTCTGAACGTAGGCATCGTCTCCGTTCGAAGGAGATCGGAGGGAGCTAACCCCGCTTCCCGTAACAGCGCAGCCGGCACATAGCAACGCCCCCGCCGGAGGTCGCGAGCCAAGTCCTTGAGAATGTTCGTGAGTTGAAGCCCTTTGCCGAACCGCACGCCGATGGCGGACATGTTCGCCTCATCCCAACCAGCCAGTGAGGACACATGCGCGCGCACCATGCGAGTCCAGAATTCCCCCACGCAGCCAGCGACGTAATAGGTGTAGTGGTCCAACTCTTCCATCGTCTGCAACGCAGTCAGGTCATGCGCAGAATCACCGGGAAAGCGCATCAAATCCATTTCCATGCCGTTGGGCAAGGTTCCCATCAAGCCCCGGATGCGAGCGCGGTCCTCTGGCGCGAATTCCCCATACAACCGAAAGCAGTCTTCGAGCCGTGTGAGAAGGATGCGCTCCGCCGAATCGGTGTGATGCGGAATCAAAGCCGTTTGAATCGCCCGAATTGCTTCCCAGTCGACGTGGTCTTCAGCGAACTGAGCCCTGAACTGTTTGAGGAGCAACAGGCGTTGCCCCCGGTCGATCAAATCCGTGTCCGCGATCGTATCAGCCGCGCGGGCGAAGAGATAGCTCAGGCCTATCTGATTGCGCACCGCAGAAGGGAGGACACTAAGGGTCAGGTAAAACGAACGGGAGACGCCTCTGAGAATGTCGTGCAACAACGGCTGTCGGGAAAGACGTGGACGCGTGGCCGACCTCTAGCGAACTTCGAGCTTGCCTTCCATCCCTTTTTCGCGATGGCTGGCAAAAAACAGCAGCTTTTTGTCGCAATAAAACGCGTAGGTTCCCGGTTGCATTGGGGTGAAACGGACCGTGACGGTTGTGCCGGCACTCACATCTTGCTTCACCATCAGTCCGGCCGCCGCGTCTTTCAGCACAAAGTTATGGGGCGTGAGCAGCGTCACGCTGGTGAGGTTCAGCTCGACCGGCTTTCCGGCTTCGACAATTAGATGGCTCGGCACATACGAATAGCTGTCGAGCGTGAGGGATGCGCGCTGGATCCCGTCCGCACCGAGCACAGCGACGACCGGTTTGTCCGGCTTTTCTTGCTCGGCGAACGCGCCGGGGCCGCAGACCAGACCAACGGCCACAATCGGCCCCCCCACCCCTATAAGAAGAGTCCGGGTGATTCGCCGAGTGCATTCCACGCGAGGCTTTGTAGCAGAAGGACTGCCGTGGGTCAACAAGCCTCGCGACCTCAAGCACTTACTGGACACCTGACGTCGGTATGCCATACCTTGACCGCTGCGCAAGGAGCTTTATGATATACATCCCGATGCAGTCGCTTGAGGAACCAGGGGATGCTATTCCTGCCGGGACGCTGTATATTTTTAGGGAACCCGTCAGGTGACGGCTTCGCACCTGAACCCGTACGGTCGAACAAGCAAAGACATGACCAAGGAGGACCTGCATGAAATGGCTTAAGGGAATTACGCTGCTCCTGATCGCGAATGTCTTGATCTTCGTCACGCTTTCGTTTTCGTTCAATCTGTTGGTGAACGTTATCCTGCCAGCCTTCGGCATCGATGTGCGAGGCGTGGTCGATCAGCAGGATCTGGTCTGGGCGATGGTCTTCGGATTTGGTGGCGCCTTCATCAGCTTGGCCTTCTCGAAACAATTGGCTCGGTCCATGCTGGATTGTTACCAGATCACGCAACCCCGATCTCATGCGGAGCAAGTCGTGTACGGTGCCGTGCAGGAGATCGCGCAACGCCTTCGGATTCAAATGCCGGAAGTCTGGGTCTACGACTCGCCGGACCCCAATGCCTTCGCGACCGGTCCGAGTAAGCACAATTCCATGGTGGCAGTCTCGACCGGCTTGTTGAACAATCTGAACGAGCAAGAAGTCCGGGCTGTTTTGGCCCATGAAATGGGCCACGTGTTCAACGGCGACATGTTCACGACCACAGTGTTGGCCGGATTGATGAACACCTTCGTCTATCTGATCAGCCGCTGGATCTATCGACACCTAGCCGAACGGAGCGAAGCCTTAGCCCTGGGGGTGTATGTCTTCTTGCAGTTCGTGCTGTCGATCCTCGCCATGATCCCGATCAGTTGGTTCTCTCGTCGCCGGGAGTTTGCAGCTGACGCCTTTTCGGCCAAGGTTTACGGCAAAGAGGCGATGATCTCGGCCCTCCGGGCAATCGATCGCTGGATGTCTCGGACTCAGTTCGAATATTCCGTTCAAGACCCCTTGGCCACCATGAAAATCTCCGGCAAAACCTCTGGTTTTCTGGGGCTGTTTGCCACGCACCCGCCGATTGAGGAACGGATCGCCGCGCTCCAGAGGCTCTAGCCCAAGAGGTGTTCTTGATGTCACGGCTGAAACACGGGATTTCGTGGTTCGTCTTGGGATTCGGCATGGTCGCCGGATGCGGAGCCGGCTACGTGTTTCCTCCGGGTTCGGCTCAGGCCGCTGAAGAGAGGACGGAAGCGAGAGCCGCACCATCCTCAAACGTCTATGAGTTCGCGCTCAACATCGACGGCAAGCCGGTCCCGCTGAGCCGGCTTCGCGACAAGGCATCCTGCTGATCAACACCGCTAGCTTCTGCGGAGGCACATCGCAGTAGGCCGACTTGCAGAAGAGATACGAGATATACCGGGACCAAGGGTTGGAGATTGCTGGCGCTCTCAGCCCACAACTTCGGCTGGCAGGAGCCAGGGACCACTGAGGAGGGCAAGAGCTTTTTCTATATCAAGAAGGACAGTCTCCCGTTTTCCCTGTTCGGCAAGATCAGCACAAGGGCCCGGATAAACAGCCGCTCTGCTGGTCTCTCACGGAACAAATCGCCGTTCCCCGGCGAAGGGGAGTGGAATTTTTAGAAACGACCTGATGGCTCGATGAGGTCGAGTGCTCGCGCGCGACCATATGGGACGAAACCGCTCGCGGACGACCTCGTCAGCGGAATCAAGCGTGGCACTGGCCCTGCTGGCAAGCTACCCCTTCTTGATAAAACTGATGTGTGCGCGATATTCCTGGATCGCTGCGGCTAGGGCCTGCCCTCCCAAAGGGATATTCGCTTCGAGCGCGGCTTCGACAGCTTTATCGTCGATCACCACCTCATAGCGGTCCTGGACATTGGTGCGCACAGGGCCGTGTTTGACCTCCCGCGGCAGAAACACCTCAGTCCAGATTTCTTTCTCAACCAGACACACATCCTTGAAGCGCTCGTACAAGAGCGCAAGCTTCTCCGGATCCGTCTCTTTCATCTCTCCTCATTCCCTTGTTTTCACCCTTTACAGGCGGTCTCCCGTGCATGCCGCCACTAGCATCCTCAATGTTCGTGGCCCTTCCCCCCGCCGCACGGTCCTTCCTGCTCGCCGCCAGGCATTTGCGTCGGCGCCGGAACACCCGTGATGTTGAGCGGAGTAGGGTCAGGTCTAGAGACGGCGACCGGGCCTGAGCGAGCGGCAAAGGAGGAGAAGACCCGGCGAATCGGCGCACCGCAATCACGGCACGCTGTAAGCGGAGCGGCCGACACCGGCTGGAGGTACTCTTTTTTCAACGAACAACTGGGCTGTCGGTCGCATCGCTCAGCGAGATACTCATAAATCGGCATCGCTACCCTCAGCACTCAACGATCTCCGGACAAGCAACGCCCGCGGCGGGCCGTCCTACTTCTGGACGGGGGGAGCGGCTTGGGCGGGCTGATCCGAAATCGTAAACCGCATGGTGCCGACTTGATTGGCCGCGTGGAAAGGCTGTTGGCCGAGCGGGGTCACGTAAATTTTCACCAGGTAGTTGCCCTTGGGCCAGGCACCATCGGGGCGTTTCAATTCCAGATACCCATACCGCGAGTGCCCCGGCACTTCCAGGGCGTCCTTGCCGATCGGGATCTCGGAGAGTTTTCCGTCGCTCTCTTCCAGGAACCACTGGGCGCTGAACTGCGCAGGGTCTTCGAGGGGGGCTACTTCAAACACGATGTAAATGGCCGGGGTGTCCGGCGTAAACACGGTCGTGCCGGCCCCAATGGGTTTCAGCCGCGGGTCCTGCGTGTACCATCCCTTCCGGCCGAAACTATCCCATTCCTCTTCAAACCCTTTGGCAAGCTTGATCCACACAAAAATAGACTGCGGAACGCCTTTTTTCTGGGTGTCGAACAAGGGAGAGGACGTCGGATCCACTTCCGTTTCGGACTGTTCCTTTGGCGTCATCAACTCCCTGGCTTGACTCATCGAAGGAAAGCCGATCCCCACGAACAGCACCAGGGCCGGGATGAGCATCGTTATCGTGACGGCAGGCGGAGTCGGGCCATGATCGGTGACGTTCATGCCGCACCTCCTTTCCCGGACCAAACCGGGCAACCAACAGTGAGATGTTCTGTTCACTTTACCAGCCTACTGCATAGACTCGGGCATTTCAATGGTTCGTCGGTCCTGAGGAACGGTCTGCTATAATGGCGCGGAGGCAGTATTTCGTCCGTCCTTGCTTGCACCGGGACTAATGCATTTACCCTTGTGACCTCACCGACATCTGGACAACCTGCCGTAGGGCTTTCCGGCATCGCCGTGGATAAACCGGCCTCCTCGCACGAGCGCAACCGGAGGTACGGCCTCTATGAAGGTACCTTTCAAGCCATCGCTCAAGGGTCGGGAGAGAACTACCTTTCGGCCTTCGCGCTTTTCCTGCATGCCACTCCCCTCCAGATCGGCATCCTGTCATCGCTCCCCCAGCTTACCGGAACTTTGGCTCAACTGCTTTCCGTGAAGGCGCTGAACCGCGTTCCTCGAAAGCCGTTGATCCTGCTGGGGGCGGCGGGACAGGCCGCTTTGTGGCTGCTGATCTTCACCCTTCCGCTCCTATTTCCTCGGGTAGCTCCCTGGTCGCTCATCGCCCTCGCGACCATCCACATGGCCATGGGCCACTTGACCATTCCCGCCTGGAACAGCCTGATCACCGATTTCGTAGTCCCGAACGGCCGGGGCGTCTATTTTGCTCGGCGCGCACGTCTCATGGCGATCGCCAGCTTCTGTGCGTTGTTCGCGGCCGGGCTCCTCCTCGATGCCGGACGATCGTCGGAAGTTCCATGGACCGGGTTTGCGCTGATTTTTCTGGCGTCCGCGGTGGCGCGCAGCCTCTCCACCTACTGTTTGATCAAAATCGACGATCCGGTTGCACCCGCATCCCAGGAACCCGGTAGACATTTGTTCGATTTTCTTGGCCGACCATCGAGCCGCGACTTCAGACGCTTCCTGCTGTATTCCGGACTTATGCATGTGTGCGTCTTCGTCGCCGGTCCGTTTTTCGTCATCTATTTGCTTCGCGACCTCCACTTCAACTACCTGCAATACGCCGCTTGGCTGGCGGCCGGCACGTTCGGGCAATTCATTGCGCTCAGACACTGGGGCCGCATCAGTGACCGATTCGGCAACAAGAGGGTAATCGAGGTGACCGGCTGGTTGGTGCCGTTCCTGCCAATGTTGTATTTACTCAGTCCGAACCTGCTGTTTCTGTTGACCGTGAATTTCCTGGGCGGCATGATCTGGGCGGGGATGACCCTTGGGCTGCAGAACTATGTCTTCGACGCGGTCTCGCCCGAAGACAAAGCCAAAGGCGTCGCGGTGACCAATGCGATCAACGCGGCAGGATGGATCGTTGGAGCCCTGATCGGAAGCTGGCTGACGGCCGTGACGCCCTCAGCTCTCCCCGTCACTTTCTTGCCGTTGGAGGCCCATCCGGTCTCCAACCTTCCTATCGTCTTCCTCATTTCCGGCTTGCTCCGGCTGGCGGTATCCGCCAGCTTGCTAGGCACTTTCCGTGAACCGCGAGACGTCGAGCCCGTTTCCCCCCTCCGCCTGGTCCGGGAGTTCGCACTGACCACGGCGCTCGTTCAATTCTTCAGCGGGAAACGTTCGCATACCTGACAGCAGCAGGCTCTGCCGAACAGGCCGCCTATCGCGGCGTCGCCTCGCTGTTTCCGACACGCATTTGTTCTTCCTGTTTTAGCTTCTCAAAGGCCCGATCAGCGTTGCCGCGAACCTGCTGAGGCGTCGGGTGTATGGGTCCTTTTGGTTGCTCGCCCGCACAGGCCGCCCACCACAGACACACACCAAGCGAGAGTCCCGCCACCCAGATTTTCTGCACCTCCCCTTGCACGCCCCCCTTCATAAGCGATCCTCCTTCGTTCATGGTGCACGCTGGAAAAAGCGACCGAGCCACCTACTGAAACGCCAGCCGAAGATTCGCCACCGTTTCGGCTATGCCCCGCTCCAATGCGGCTCGGCTCAACCGCTGGAAATCCTGCGGATCGGCTGACGCTACACTCCAACCATCCGACTGCTCCACCCAGGCCGTCACAACGTTGTGAAACACGACTTCGGCGCTTTCAACCCGGATAATCTTGCTGATCACCGTGTACGGGGGCAGATCCGCATGATGTCTGGCCCAAAGCCGCTCTCTCAGCGTGGGACCCTCGATGCGATAAATCAACACGCTGTCCACGCCCAGCAACCGGCCGATCCGGATGGCCGACTCCTCGGACACCGATCCGCCCAACTGGAATCGTTGCTCGCCCAGCACTGTGGCGAGGTGGAACCGTTCAACGATCCTGAGAGACGGACGTTGCGCTTTGAGCTGAAACGCCGCGCCCTCCAGCCGTATGTAGGCATCCATCAACTCACGGTCGGACGTCTTCGGATACAAGACAGCCAGTCGCTGCACGTCGAGCGGGACAATGAACGGAGGAGCCAAGACCCTCTCGGTGGCGGAAACCGGCGCGGCTGGCGGCGCAGGCAAGTGGCATCCGATGAGCGCAGACAGGATTATCCCTGGAAACACACCTGCCAGTGTCGGTGGCCGAACCACGGCGTGCGCCCTTTCGTGGATCAACCTTCCCTGCCCGCCACGACTGTACGGGAAGCCGACGCACATACATCTTACTCCCCTTCCGAGCGGAAAACTATTGCGCCCGGCGTCTCCAAGCGTAGAACTAATGACCGAAGCGGTAGACCGATTGACGGAATCGGAACGCCGGGCTATTCTGTTTTTCATCGACCGCACTGGCGCTTTCCTCAGACCGACAATCAATAAGGAACCCCATGTCGCTTCACGATCGCCTCGTCGAAGACCTGACACACGCCATGAAGGCCAAGGATCAGCTCCGTATGGAGGTCATCCGCATGATCAAGGCCGCGGTCACGAACAAGAAACTGGAACTCAAGCAACAGCTGGACGACGCGGAGATGACCAGCCTCATGGCCTCATTGATCAAGCAACGCACAGAAGCCGTCGAACAATGTGGCAAGGCTGGACGGGAAGACTTGGCTGACAAGGAACCGTAAGGAAATCGCGATCATCCAACGCTATCTCCCACACGTATTGATCGCAGAGGAGGTGAACAAACGCATTCAAGAGCATTGACACCATCGTTCAAGAAATAGGCATACCCTCGCCGAAGGACATGGGGATCGTCATGAAAACCGTCGTGGCTCGCGTGGCCAGCCAAGCCGTCGATAGGAAAATTGATCAGCGACCCGCTTCGGTCGAGGCTTCGCGAGCCCTGCTATACTTTACATTCTGAAACGCGATCGAGTCGGGCGATTCGGAGACTGGAACGACCCGTGTGCCCTTCACCGTGTCCAGTGCTACTCGACCAGCACCTGTGGTTTTCCTGGTCACGTTGAGAGCCGTGTGCACATGAGCATTCTGATCGTGGATGACTCCCTGGACCAACGCCTGTTGCTTCAGACCCTCCTCCAGCAGGCCGGCTATCCCGACGTAGTGACGGCCGAATCGGCCACCGCGGCGCTGGCGCGATTGGCCGAGCCGTCCGAACCACGACCTGCGGCCATCGATCTGATTCTGATGGACTATCTCATGCCGGAAATCGACGGTGTGGCCGCCTGCCGTCTGATCAAATCCCGACCGCACCTGCGGGACATCCCGATCATCATGGTAACCGCCAAGAACGATCCGTCGAACCTCAAAGAGGCCTTCGATGCAGGTGCGACCGATTACATCAACAAACCGGTCAACCGCATCGAGCTGCAGGCCAGAGTCTCCTCCGCACTCGCCCTGAAGCGCGAGATGGACTGCCGGAAGGCCAGGGAACAGGAACTCCGCGCCAGCAATGAAGCGCTACAGCGGGCGCTCCGGGAGGTGAAGACTCTGCGCGGCCTGATCCCGATCTGTGCGTCGTGCAAGAAAATCCGGAACGACCTTGGCGCATGGCAGCAATTGGAAGAATACCTGCAGGAACATTCGGAAGCCGAGTTCAGTCACGGGCTTTGCGCCACCTGCATCAAGAAGCTTTATCCTGGTGTTTATGAACACTAACTGCTACCATCCAGTTCGGTGGACGTGCCTAGGTAAGACAGCCTCTCAGAACAGGGCGCCTGATGGGCATTTTAATCGTTGACGATTCTCAGGATGACCGTCTTCTCCTGCAGTCGATCTTGACCGCGGCCGGTTACGAAGACATCATCATGGCCGATTCGGCCGCTTCGGCATTCCGCCACCTCGGCTTGGACGGCGGGAGGCAGACCGTCGCCCGCATCGATCTGATTTTGATGGATATCATGATGCCGCAGATGAACGGCATCGAAGCATGCCGCCAAATCAAGGCCGTCGAACGGCTGCGCGACATTCCCGTCATTATGGTGACGGTCAAAACCGATCCGGTCGACCTCCAGTTGGCGTTCGCGGCCGGCGCGATGGATTTCATCGGCAAGCCGATCAACAAGGTCGAACTCCTCACGCGCGTCCGTTCGGTGCTGCGGCTGGTCCACGAGATCGATCGCCGCCGCGCCAGGGAACAAGAATTGCTCGAAGTGATGCGCCAACTCCAGGAGGCCAACCAGATGCTGCTTCGCCTTTCCTGCCTGGATGGCCTCACCAGCATCACCAACCGGCGCCACTTCGATGATTTTCTGGATCAGGAATGGCGGCGCGCCGTCCGCGATGCGACCCCGCTCTCCCTGATCATGCTCGACATCGATCGATTCAAATCATACAACGACAGCAATGGTCATCAAGCAGGAGATGAATGCTTGAAGCAAGTTGCCAGCATCATCTCCAACGCGGTCAACCGGCCAGGCGATCTGGTCGCCCGCTACGGCGGAGACGAATTCGTCGTTGTGCTCCCGGGCACCAATGCAGACGGAGCGGCCCAGGTAGCCGAAACGCTGCGGCGGATGGTTGAAACAGCGGGGATTTCTCATTCGACTGGAGAGCGGGTCACCATCAGTCTGGGCGTCGCGAGCACGATCCCCTCTCGCACAGCATCGCCGACCGACTTGATCAGGGCAGCCGACCAAGCGTTGTATCAGGCCAAACAGGAAGGCCGTAACCGCATCAAGCAGGTAAGCCTTTTCTCGCTGGTCGAGGACTTGCACAAAGACTGACTCGAGAGAAACCGGGGCCGTCAGGTTTGTGTCGATTGCGACTTCCTGCTGTTTCTCACCTCCCGCGGCGACGATGTCTCCTCGCCGCTTTCCGACGGCTGACGTGGCCTTGAAGGTGTGAGTCGGGCGGCGTCCTGCGCGGTGCGGTTACTCCCAGAGCGAGGCCCCGGGAAAGCCTGCTCAAGCCGGAACGGGCCACGGGACGACACCGCTCGGCTTGTAGGAACGAGAAGCGCGAAATCGGTACGATGGCCAGAAAAGTCATTTCCGCCCGCTCCAAACGACCAGTGACACGCGCGACGCGCTTAGATCGCCTCCTGGAAGCGTTGCGGCTCGAACGGGCCGCCCGCAAGCGAGCCGAAAACGCCTTGCGCAGGATATCGGCCGAATTCGCCTCGCTCGTCCAGGTACGCTCGCCGAAGCCAAAGCAGTCCGGCGCGACGCTGGACCGGGAACGTCGCGCTCGATCGCGAAAGAACAATAGACCGAGTGCCTCCGAGAAAAAATGGGGGGCACGCGTGCAACGAGTGCTGACGGAAAACACCGCCAACGTGACAGGGGGCGAGTTTTTGGCCGCACTCGTTCGGCATCTCGCACGCGCGCTCGGCGTGAAATACGTGTTCGTGACGGAACTGGTGGGCGGCGACTCGTTATGCTTGCGTACCCTGGCCTCCTGGACGGGAGACAAGCCGGGCTCGCCCGTCGAATACGATACGGCCGGCACCCCCTGCGAGAACGTCGTGAAACACGGCAAGGCCTTTTATCGGCATTCGGTGCAAGAGTTGTTTCCCGACGCCAAGTTTTTGGCCGAGCTTGAGGCAGTCAGCTATCTGGGAATCGCAATGGTTGACCGGGCCGGCCGTACGATCGGGCACCTCTGCATCATGGACGACAAGCCCCTCAACGGTGAACACCGCATCACCCCGATCCTGAAGGTCTTGGCCGCGCGGGCCGCGGTGGAAATCGAGCGGATGCGGAGCGAGGAGCATCTGCATCTTTACCGGGAAATCATCACGCACGCGGACGATGCAATCGCGATCCTCGACCTGCACGGGCGCTTTACTTACCAGAACGCTGCGCACGCCGCATTGATCGGCTACGCCGACCGCGAATTGATCGGCAAGACCCCTGCGGCCGTCCTGGGTCCGGACACCTTTGCTGCCATCCTGCAGCGATTGGAGACGGGGGGAGTTTATCGCGGCGAAGTCAGCGCACGCACGAAAGCTGGAGCCGAGAAAACCTTCGAGGTCTCGCTGTTCGCCATTCGGAATCCCGCCGATTCGCCGGTCTGTTACGTCGAAATCGCCCGCGACATCTCAGAACGCAAACGATCCGAGCTGATCGAGCAACGACGGGTGGGCAGCTTGCAGCGGTACCAACACGCGCTCATCGAGTTGGCCAAGAGCGACGCCGTCAGCGGGGGGGACCTCGCACAGGCCTTTCAAGCCGTGACCAAGATTGGATGCCAGGCGTTGGAAGTCGAGCGATCCGGCATCTGGCTGTACGACGAGGATCGCTCGCACATCCGGCTGTACAATCTCTACGAGTTGTCTCGTGATCGCCACTCCTCCGGCGCGACCCTGTCGGCCCGCGAGTATCCGGCATATTTTTCGGCGTTGGACCGCGAAGACCACACCCTCGCCGCCCACGACGCGCACCGGGACCCCCGGACCCAGGAATTCTCCCAATCCTATCTGCACCCGCTCGGCATCGGCGCCATGCTGGATGCGCCGATCCGCCGAAAGGGTCGAGTCGTCGGTGTGCTGTGCCATGAACACGTCGGCGGACCTCGCCAGTGGACCACGGAAGAAGAACAGTTCGCCAGTTCTCTGGCGACCATCGTCGCCCTCGCCATCGAGGCAAGCGAGCGGCGCGAAGCGGAACAGGCGTTGCGAATCGCCAAGGAAACTGCCGAGGTAGCGAATCGAGCCAAGAGCGAGTTTTTGGCCAGCATGAGTCATGAGATCAGGACCCCCCTGAACGCCATCATCGGCGTGGCCGATTTGCTGTGGGAAACGGAGCTGAACCCAGACCAACGAAAATTCGTCCGCATTTTCAGGCGGGCCGGCGGCAACCTCCTGTCGCTCATCAACGACATCCTGGATCTCTCGAAGATCGAGGCCGGGCATCTCGAACTGGAGATGATAGAGTTCGACCTCGTGGAGGTAGTCGATAAAGCTATCGAGATTCTGGCGATGCGCGCCAATGAGAAAGGGCTGGAGCTCGCCTGCCACATTGCCCCCGACGTACCCAATCACCTGCTCGGCGATCCGAATCGTCTGCATCAAATTCTCATCAACCTGATCGGCAACGCTATCAAGTTTACGGATCACGGCTCTGTCGTCATCCGCGTTTTCAACGACCCGGATAGCCACCAACCCGGCACCATTCGTTTCTCCGTCACCGACACCGGCATCGGCATCCCGAAAGACAAACTTGAAGCCATCTTTGAAAGTTTCACCCAAGCCCATGTCTCCACCGCGCGCAAGTACGGAGGGACTGGATTGGGCCTTTCCATCTCCAGGCATTTGGCCGAACGGATGGGCGGAAGAATCTGGGCCGAGAGCACCGAGGGGCAAGGCAGCACGTTCCATTGCGTGGTCCGGCTCTCCATTCCACCGCAGCCGCCGCGACCCCAACCGCCCCTCACCCACGATCTGCTCGGCCTCCGAACGCTGGTGGTCGACGACCATCCGACCAATCTGCTGATCCTGCGCGAAATCCTGACAGCGTGGGGCGCCATCGTGACGGAAGCCGCAAACGGGCAGCAGGCCTTGGCCGAACTCCAGCAGGCCGCGGATGCCGGCAAGCCGTACCAGCTCCTATTGCTGGATTGCCGGATGCCCGACATGGACGGATTCGAGGTCGTCGAACGAATCCAAAACCTGCCACCGCTCCATGGCTTGACAACCATCATGTTGGCCTCCGATCGGTGGGCCGACGATATCGCGCGCACGTACGAACTGGGACTCAGCGGCTATCTCGTGAAACCGATCCGGCGATCGGACCTGCTGCAAACCATCAGCATCGCACTCGGCCGAACCAAAGGCCTGTTGCCCGCACCTCCCGCCCCGACTCTCGCCGCACCTGCGAGCCCCACCGATTCGCTGCGCATCCTGCTCGTCGAAGACTCCCCCGACAACCAGCTTTTGATCCAATCCTACGTGAAGTCCACCCCACACACGCTGGATGTGGCAGAAAATGGGCAAATTGCTGTCGATCTGTTCAAGGCGAGTCGCTACGACCTGGTGTTGATGGACATACAAATGCCCGTGATGGACGGCTATGCTGCCACCCGAGCGATCCGCCAGTGGGAACGGGATCAGCACCTCCCCAGGACGCCGATCATTGCACTGACAGCGTTGGCGCTCAAAGAGGAAGCGGCGAAAATCTTCGAGGCAGGCTGCACCGCGCACATGACCAAACCGATCAAAAAAGCGGCACTGCTTGACATGCTGGCAACGTACAAAGGACGCAACGCAACATGAGCCGACCGAACACACCTCCTCCTCAGGAGAAGATCGTGGTCCGACTGGATCCTGACCTTAAACCCCTGATCCCACGGTTTCTGGAAAACCGGCGCAAAGACCTCACCGCCATTTACGCTGCCCTCCAACGGGAAGACTTTGAAGAGATCCGACTTTTAGGCCACCGCATGCGAGGAGACGGCGGGGGCTACGGCTTCGACACCGTCAGCGAGATCGGAGCAGCACTGGAACACGCGTCGGCGCACCGTAATGCCAAGGAGGTCCGCCGCCACGCCGACGCCCTGTTGGCATTTCTCAACCGCGTTGAAGTGGTGTATCAAAGATAAGCAAAGTGGCCCGCCTCCTTAGCTCACCCAAAGGTTGGTTTGGTGGAGGGCACGTCCACCAAGCTAGACGAAGTTTGCTCGCGGTCTCGCGGGGTTGTGAAGGCGCGTCCGATGCGGTATCCCTACTGGTATCCCTAAAAATCGTCGCTAGGGGGGTGGGATTCCGTAGGGGTGAGTCCGTAGCTTCGCTCAATGATGACCGTCTGCGCCGCCGGCTGGTCGTCGAGCCGGCGAACCCGGAAAATCGTCTCCGTCGCCCGATGCACCGCTTCGGCGATGGTGCGGAGCCCCTGCGGGGTCGGCTCGGTCTCGGCCACCTCGTGCAGGCGCCGGAGGATGACGCGAGCCGTCATGAGCGCCAGGTTGAGATCGGCGCAGTCTTTCTCGATCTCCGATGCTAGCTTCTCGGCCACCTCGGACGGAGAAGCGCGCGGCGCGTCCTGCGCCGTGGCTTGCGACAATTGCGAGCGGATGGCCGCCAGCCGATCACCCAGCCGACGGACCCATCCGTATTTTTTCGCCCGTCGCCGAATGCTCACCTCGGAAATGCCGTACCGGCGCGCAATGGCGCGGATCGATTCCGCGCCGGCCGTGAAGTCCATTTCAACCCGCGCCCAATCAATGGGCTTGTTCCCGCCGCTGTCGCTCATGGGCCGCCTCCATCGTCTTCTCCGCGCGTCAACGGGGCCCCCGAATCGGCTCGGTCGGACGCAACGGCTGTTGCGTCTCGAAGTCGCGTTTCGAGCGCAACAGCGTATCCCGAATCCAGCGCGATTCGCGGCCGTGTTCGATCAACAGCCAAAACTCTTCCCCCGCCTTGGCCAAGGCGACCACTCGGGCCGGGCCGAGAATCCGGCCTTGGGATTCCCAGAACACGGTTGGGGAAGGATGCGGGGCCGGCTCAAACTGGATCGCTTCCGCCGCCTTGGGCGGTCGCTCGGTTTCGTGGCCGCACCGCCCGCAGAAAAATCCGCGCCGGTAGGTCCCTGAGGTCGAACCGGACTCGGCGAAGGGGGACAGCGGGCCGCCACAGCCCGGGCAGGGACCGGGGCCTTTTGTCGTTTCGGTCGTTTTTGTCGTAGTCTCGGGGGGCTGAGCGGCGGAGGGGGGATCTACCCCTTTTGTCGCTTTTGTCGCTTTTGTCGCAGGCCCTTCCTGACTAGAGAGGCGTGCTTTTGCTTGCCGGAAAGCCGTCAAGTAGTCCATTTGGCACCCCCTCCCTTTGCGACATAAGCGACATATGCGACATAAGGTCAGCGCACAGCCTTCCACACGTCGGTCGGGCGACCGGCAGTCTGGACCCGCTCCGGCCGCGCAAGGCCCTGTCTCGCCAGGACGCCTAGCGCGCGCTCAATCTCATGGGATCGCCGATGCCGGCCGAATAAGTCGCGGATCTCGGTCCGTGATAATCCGTCCGGGGCTCGCCGCAGGGCGGCCAACAAATCATCCGCCACAGGGTCCCCGAGCCGGTCGCCGAAGATGAATTGGGCCGACCTTTCGCAGTACTGCCAGGTCGCGAGCGCCGCCTCTAAGTGGGGGGCGCGTACTGTGGTCGATTGATCGAGCAGCGCGTAGAGACAGGACAGGCGGAGCACCTGAGCTTCAGCCCGCGCGACCACCGCGCCGAGAAGGCCGGGCTTCCCTTCCGAGAGGGAGGGATAGACCGCACGCCAGAGCTCGCGCGCCTCGGCGTCGCGGCGCAGTTCGCCCGCCTGGCGGGCAAACGCCACGGCCTGCCCGATTCGGTCCACGATCCGAGTCAGCGCCGCCCAGTCGGGATGGCCGCCGTCTGGCAGCAGCTTCGACCGGCGGACGGCCGCCCACAGGACCCGGTTGTATGTGCCGCCGGCCGCATCGGTCTCGGTCAGGAGCCGTACCAGTTCATCGCGCGTCACGTGGCCGACGAGGCTAATATGCGCTCCCGTCGCATAGACGGGGAGATTCCGCGTCAGGACGCGGAGATGCCCCGTATCCCACGCCTGCCGCAAGCAGGCGCTCAATGTGCTCCCCTCGCGGGAGGCAACCGCGAGCACACGGCCGAATTCGGGCTCGAGTACGAGCAGCCGTTTATCCCCCACCCCACGGTCAATCACGATGTCACGCGTCTCGCCGGTCGGGGCCCCGTTCTCCCGGATAGCTTCGGTCTTGGAAATCGGGTCACGCACGGCCCACAAAAGCCCTTCTCCGCTCGCCAGCCCGGATTGAATCCGCTCAGATGTCCACTCGGGATCGACCGAGTCAAACAGGCGACGAATCAGCCCCGCGGACGTGCCTTTCCGCGCCTTTGCCGTCTCGCCGACTAGCACGACAAACAGATTCATCGCGTGGCGGTCGCCTTCAACGAGCGCGTGTGCATGACGCCCGATCACGTTGCCGACAAATGCCAGCAATTGCAGAAGTAGCGCCGCGTCATCCGCCTCGGTGTGTGGGCTGAGCGCGCGCACCACGTCGCCGGCCAGCCCATGCAGCGCAGCCGGATCCAGCGTCGGCCAGTCGGGCGCCACCGGCTGAGGCGTCGGCGTCGGCGGCTCGCCAGCGACGGCCGGGTGTGGCCACCCGCCATTGACGGCAACTGCCCGCGTTTCATCTTGCGCTCCAGGATCGTTCACCGCCCGCATGACCCCCTCCTTCACAGTTTGGATGCCGAACCGCTGAGCAATATCGTTCCAGTCGCACCCCGGAGTCTCGGGGATCGCGATTCGCGCGCCTACGGCCACCGCAGCTTCTTGGGACTTGGCTTGCCCGACTCCGTTTGCGTCATGATCGCCGCATATGATGAGCGGCACTGTGGGATATGCGGACCGGTACGCCTCGGCCACAGCCTTAAGGTTGCCCGCGTCAAACGCCACGGCGGCTGCGTGGCCGGTGGCCTCGTGTATGCTCGCGCCCGTGGCGAACCCTTCAGTGATGCACAGCACGTCATGAATAGTGCCAATGAGGAACGAGGCCCCGCGCTTACGCCCGCCAGGGAGAAAAAACTTGTCGCCGTCAGCGGAGATAAATTCCAGCGAACACAGCCTTCCGTCGGTGTCGCGCAGCGGAACGATCAAGGCTCCATCGATGGGCTGTCCTGCAATGACAAGAGCGCCGCGATAGAGCCGAAGGCCGTGCGGCTGAACTCCTTTCCTGACGAGATAGGGATGGTCAGCGGGTGCCGGTTCGGACAAGCGCCACAACGCGGAAGCCTGCTCCGCGGCCTCCGCATGGCGCCGAGCCTCCTCGTCGCGTCGCTGCTGCTGCAATTGTTCAATGCGGCGTTGATAGACGGCGCGCTCAGCCGCCGTCATGTGCCGGTCGGACCGTGCGCTCCAGTGCTGTTGAATGCCGGTGCGCCAGCACCCGAACGCGCCGGCGGGCACACTATCGGAAAAGAAAACGTACCACCCTGCATCATCGTCAGGCTTCCCGTTGGTTGAGAATCGGTGGATGTCCCCGTCCGGAATGATCGCCGACGGCGGCCTTAAGCCCGCGCGCGCAATGGCATCGCGGAATTCGGCCGCCGCTGTGTCGAGGCGCGCGCGGAAAGCTTGCGCGGTCATCGGCCGCCTCCGTTGACCGGCGCGAGCCGGTCGCGCTTGGGCCTGGTCTGAACCCACTCCAAGACTTCAGACAGCCGCCAGCCTGACGCCCGCAAGCCGAGCCTGACAGGAGCCGGAAAGTCTCCGCGCGCGATGAGCCGATAGAGGGTCGCGCGTGCCAGCCCGACGCGCCGCGCCACCTCACCAATGCGAAGGATGCAATCCGATTGCGCCTCCATACGTCCCTCCCTTGTTGAATACAGAGCCCACAGAGGCTCGCGCGTTGTCGCAAGAGAAATAACGCAGGCTCGCAAGGGAAGGTGCCGTTTAGTCGGGCTCTTCGGGGGCGGACTAAATCGCAGATCGGGGAAGGTCAGTCGATCACGTGGCGAACAAGGGCGCACAGCGTGCGGAATGACAGGCCAAGGCCCAGCACGTCGAAGCAGGTTGAGACAAAGTCTCGGGCTTGCCGCCGTTGCTCGCGCTGTGATAGCGGATGCGCGACTGGCGCAGCGCAATCGCGCCAGATGCCCGCGAGTTCGAGGGCCGCTGCTCTGGCCGCGCTGACGGTCGGCCGATGCTGACTGGGAAGCCCCTCAAACGCACGGCGGACGGTTTCCAGCCGTTTAATGAGGGCTTCGGCGGCCTCTTTCGCCGCGCGCCACTCGGCACGGGCCAGCCGTCGCACCGGAAGCGGCGCGCCACTGAGCGCCACGGCAGCCTGTTCGAGCGCCTGGATCACCCGTTCTGTTTCATCGCGCCAATGCGCAGCCGACGGGGCGCGGTCGATCTGCTCTTCGACCAACAAGGCGCGCCCCATGGCTAGGCGCACGCGCTGAAGCAACTCGGTCGCGCGCGGATCGCGCGTGCTCGCCTCGTATCCGGCCGCCGCAAGAATGGCCGCCTTCTGCGTCTCCGTCACGGCCACGGGCTTCACGAAGCCGCCAGCAGACCGCCACCGGACAAGCCGGTCTACTCGCGAACGTGTTGTTGTGATAGGGCTAGCCGGTGGTCGGCGGGTGTTGGTGCGGGTGTGTGGCATCGCGTCCCCTTGTCCGCGCCCCTTGCGGAAATGACGCCGCGCCACCGGGCAAGGGGACCCGGCATGCCGCCGATGATCAGTCGGCGGTTCGGCGCGGCGGCACCGGGTCAATCCTCAATCAGCCTTTTCGCCCATGTGACCACGCGGCTGAACAGACTGCTTCGTTCCTGTCGCGCTCCAGCAGGGCGGACATTCTCCTTCTCCGGGACAGGGAGGGTCACGCACCGGCAACCCAGCACAGACGTGCATAGGGGGTATGGAAGCTCTGGAGCCTGATCGAGAGGAAAGTGCCGGCCACTGATCGCTTGACACTCAGGGCAACTATCCGAAGCCCCCAAAACCTCAACAACACGCACGCCTGATTCTTTGGCGGATTTCCGACGGAGACGCTCATTCACGGAGAACGACAGCATCCTGCAAGCTGTCTCTGCGTCAAAATGGGCACCAGTTTCAAAGTCAGCGGGCAACCATCGTCGCACGGCTCGTGGGTCGCCTGACAACTGCATCATGCCAGCGGCAAGTCGAAGAGGAACGAGCCGCGCGGGATCAAGCCCTTTCAGAATGGATGGGGTTGATGTGAAGAGCGCGTGTAAGCACTCAACGTCATATTGACCCAGCGGCCCACGTGGGAACACCTGAGTGACTTCACACTCGTTCACGCGACGCACAGCCGCTTCGTACTGTCCTTGCGCTAGCAGGTCAAGCACCTCCCTTTCTGCGGACTCTCTGTTGACCTCTTCTTCTGCCAGGTACTGCTCGACAAGCTGCAAGCCCCTGGCCGTGCACTGATACAACGGCCCAACATCCCTCGTGGCTTCTGCCATTGCGGGAGCAGCATGTTCGATCAGCCGCTGAATGAGTTTCGCTTTTGTTCCAGAGACCGGCAAGCCTCTGGCCTTCAGCATCGACCGCAGCTCCTCCACCTTAAACTTGAATGACACTCGTTCAGCCAGTGGTGCCAGCTCCAGCAGCCCTTTTTGGATGAGTTGCTCCACGACGGCGGAGGGTCCGTCCGCAATTTGGCGCAGATGGTAGTCGATCTGCCGGCGCGGTTCGGGCGCCTCGCTCTCAAATCCGCCGCCGACCCCGACCTCGAGGGTGGCGGTCTCATAGCCGCGCGCCACCGTTTCCTCGAAGACCGGGCGCGAGACCTCGCGCCACTGATTGGTGGCATCATCGAGCACGAAGAAAATGTCCTCGACTGTGACGGCCTTTACGTGCGTCCCTTCCTGCTCGACTCCGCCAACGGTGGATGGTGACCTGCCAAGCTGTGCTTCCAGCTTAGAAATAGCGACGAGGGAGTTCGGGTACCGAAATTTGCTGAGCACCCACAAGTGGACACGGGTCAGTTCCATCGTTCAGCCTGGCCAATCACTCCCCCACCGCGCCGCAGCGGCACCACCTCGGCCGGCTCCCCCGCCTTCAACCGGTCGAGATAGTCCGCCCAGCGCTGCATCATTTCACGGCGTGTCTCTAAAAACTGGGTCCGGTTGTACGCGCGGCCTAACGTGTCCGGCACGGCGTGGGCTAATTGATGCTCAATCACCTCGGCCGAAAACCCCAGCCGCTCGCGAATGAGCGTCCGCGCCGCGGCGCGCCAACCGTGCGGCACGAGCTCGGTGCGCGTGTCAACGCCGAGTCGGCGATAGGCGCCGGTCAGCGCCATGTCACTGAGGGGCCGCGAGGGATCGCGGGGAGAAGGAAACACCCAGCCGCCGGGCCGATGGCGGGTGAGCGGTTCGATTTCACGCAAGATCGCCAGGGCTTGTTTACTCAACGGCACGAGATGCGGCGTCTCGGTCTTGCTCGTCGTGAACCGCCATTCCGCCGCCCCAACGTCAATCTCCTCCCACCGCATGCGCCGCAATTCGCCGGGCCGGACAAACACGTAGGGGAGCAGCCGGAGCGCCGCGCGCACCTCGGGGCTCCCGTCGTAGGCGTCGAGCATTCGCAGCAAGCGGCCGACCTCGGCGGGGTCGGTCGGGGCGGGGAAGTGCCGGGGCGAAACGCTGGGGAGCGCCCTCCGCAGCGCCGACGTGGGGTCGTGGGAGAGCCGTCCAGTCGCCACCGCATAGCGCAGCACTTGGCCGATCGCTTGTCGGGCACGCTGCGCTGTTTCCAACTTCCCGGCGTCCGACGCACGCCGGAGGATGGGCAGGATGTCCGCCGCCGTGATGCTCGCCACGGGCTTCGGTCCGAGAACCGGCAGCACCCAGCGGGTGAGGCGCTGCCACGTTTTCACCTGATGACTGGCCGCGCGCACGGCGAGATAGCGCGCGCGCCATTCCTCGGCGAGGCTCTTGAAGGTGTCTCGCTCGCGCGCCTGCGCCTGTCGCCGTTCCTCGGCCGGATCGCGCCCTTGCGCCACCAACGCCCGCGCGGCATCGCGTTGTCGGCGGGCCTCCGCGAGCGGAACCGCCGGCCACTGCCCGAGGGCGAGCCGGCGTTCCGTCCCCTGAAACCGATATTTCAGCCGCCACAGTTTCCCGCCCGACGGCCGCACTTCCAGCCATAACCCGCCGCCGTCGAACAGCCGATAGGGCCTCGGGCCGGGCTTCGCCTGGCGGATCTTGGTATCGGTCAATGGGGTCGCGTTTCGCGGCATCGGGTCCCCTGTCGTATCCCTACGGGTCCGGGATACCCCTACTCGTATCCCTAAAACGCGGCGCTGTCAAGGGCTGATATGGGACATCCTGAGCAGGCGAGAGCGCCTAAGTGCTTGATGAATCGAGATGCGAGAGACGGCGTGAGACGGTCAGACCCGTAGGGTTGGTGGAGGGCACGGGAGTCGAACCCGCGACCCCGACGTTGCGAACGTCGTGCTCTCCCAACTGAGCTAGCCCCCCACCTTGCTGCAGCCAACAGCAAGCACGACCAGTGAGTAGCCAGATTTCATGCTGCTTGTTGTTCGCCACACGCTGACACAGAAAGCGAGCGCCGACCTTTTTGACCGCAGACCCTGCCATGGCGGAATTGCCCGGGCTTCTCGGCTGCGGAGGAGACGGGGAGGCAGGAGCGGCGCTCGCTGCACGAAACACCGTCGAAATTATACACAACCACTGCCGGCGACTCTACCGAAACTTCGCGCTAATTGAGGGAGTCGGCGACACCCCATTCCGCCCAGGCTCGTTCCTGCAGGATTCGTTCGAATCGAGGCCGCAGCACCAATTCGAACACCTGCTCTTTCCCCGGAAAGAGATCGAGAATCTCCTGTTTCGTGCGCTCAATCAACGCCGTGGCTTCCTCCCGGCTCAGTTGCGCCACACGCAACCGGTAACACGTGAGATCCACGCGCAGGCGGAGCCGCAGCATCCGAATCTGTTCTTCGCGAATCTCATCCAGTGTCGCCATCGTTACACGGGATTCCGTATCGCTCTCGCCACATCCGAGGCGGCATCGTTCACACGGACGCAACGTCCTTCCACTTGCAGACGGCCTTCGGCATAGAGCTGGACTGCGCGGGGATAGATCCGGTGTTCCTGCTCCAAGATCCGCGCAGCCAGGATTTCGGGCGTATCCCCATCTAACACTGGCACTGCGGCCTGGATGATGATGGGTCCTTCATCCACCCGTTCGGTGACGAAATGGACCGTGCAGCCGGCGAGCTTGACTCCCCACTCCAAGGCTTGCCTTTGCGCATCCAAGCCGGGAAAGGCCGGCAGCAACGACGGATGGATGTTCATCATGCGGTTCTGGTACGCATTGATCAAAACGGGAGTAACGATTTTCATATACCCCGCGAGGAGAACCAATTCCACTTCGTATTTTTGCAGCACCTCTAGGATGGCACGGTCATAAGCCTCCCGGCTGTCCGGCCTGCCGGCACAGGGTTTAGGATCGAGAAAGACAGCGGGCACTCCGTGCTTGCTCGCCCGTTCGAGTGCCTGGGCGTTCTGCTTATTGCTGACCACCACTGCGATCTGAGCCGCCAGCGACCCCGCTTCGATTGCGTCGATGATCGCTTGAAGATTCGACCCCCTGCCGGAGGCCAAGACCCCGAGGCGGAGCGGCGTTGCACGTTTACCCAACATATTCGACCCGTGGCATATCCGGCTCGGCAGCTAAAATTTCACCGATCTGGTACGCAGGATCTCCCAGTTGCACGGCGCGGGCAATCACTCCTTCGGCGGCCGCTTGCGGCAGGATCAGCATCAGCCCAATCCCCATGTTGAACACGCGATACATCTCGTCCCGATCGATGCGCCCGCGTTCCTGAATCGCTCCAAAAATCGCCGGTACTGGCCAAGCCCCACGCCGGATCCTCGCCCGGCATCCCTTGGGCAACACCCGCGGCAGATTCTCGGTGATCCCACCCCCCGTGATGTGCGCCATGCCCTTGATGGGAAACTCGCGCGCAAGCGTCAGGAGCTGCCTGGCATAGATGCGCGTCGGCGTCAGCAGCACCTCGCCAAGTGGTTGCGTCAATTCGGGCAGACGGCTGTCCACCTTCAACCCGCATTCATCCAGCAATACACGCCGTACCAGCGCATACCCGTTGCTGTGCAGCCCTGTGGACGCCAACCCGACCAGCACGTCGCCGGGAACAATGTCTCTTCCGTCGATCAATTTCGGTCGATCGACCACCCCGACCGCAAAGCCGGCCAGATCGTATTCCTCTTCTGCGTAAAAGGACGGCATTTCGGCAGTCTCCCCGCCGATCAACGCACAGCCTGCCTGCCGACACCCTTCTGCGATGCCACGCACGATCGCTTCGGCTTTCGCCACGTTGAGTTTCCCAGTCGCCAGATAATCGAGGAAAAAAAGCGGCTCGGCGCCGCTGACCGCGACGTCGTTCACGCACATGGCGACCAGATCGATGCCAACCGTATCGTGGCGGTCCATCAAAAATGCGATCTTGAGCTTGGTCCCGACACCGTCGGTCCCCGAGACCAACACTGGGTCCGTATACCTCTCGGCCTGGAAACGGAACAGTCCCCCGAACCCGCCCAGATTGGTCAACACTTCCGGCCGAAAGGTGGAACGCGCGAGCGGCGTGATCCGGCGCACGAACTCGTTGCCGGCTTCGATGTCCACTCCGGCTTGGCGGTAGGTCGTCATGAGGAAGCGCATCTTAGCGGAGGGATGCCGAGGTGGTCAACGCACGAAAACCGCCGCCCACCGCCTCGCACTCGCCGCACGCAACCTCACCCCTTCATTCCGCCGTTCCCGCGGCCACAACGGCGGTCGCGCTTGGACACGTGCCACGAGCCAACTCCACGAGCGTTTCCAAGTGGGCGGTCTGGGGAAACATATCGAAGGGCTGGACCCGGACGATCCGATAGCCGCTGGCGCAGAGGCGGGCCAAGTCACGGGCCAAGGTGGGGGGATCACAGGAGAGGTATAGCAGCCGAGTCGCACCGAGACGCACCAGTCCTTGCACACAGGCTTCACTCAACCCGGTGCGCGGCGGATCGACCAACGCCACGTCATATTCGCCGGGATGCACCGTCTCCAAAAACGCTTCAGCCGACTCGCAGCGGAACCGGCACCGGCCAACGTGGTTGGCTCTCGCCGCACGGCGCGCATCGGCCATTGCCCGGGGGTTCCCTTCCACCAGCGTTACCAGGGCCCCACGCCGCGCGATCGACAACCCGAGCGTGCCGATCCCGGCAAACAATTCGAGCACGCGCAGCCCCGGCGACGGCGCCGCCCACTCGGCGACCGTCTGCACAAGTTTCTCATTCAGTGCCCAGTTGGCCTGCATAAACGACCGATCGCCGATCCGGAACATCAACCCGCCGAGTCGATCGGCAATCCAATCCTGACCGGTCACCCATCGCGTTCCACTCCGGCTGACGACGATCTGGCCGACCACGTTCAGGCCGTTGCCCCACAGATCCCAGAGTTCGCAAGCCTGCTCCCGTGTTGCCGAGCGGGTATGCCAGACCAGCAGAATCGAACCGAATGCAACCGAATATTTGACCTCTAGTGCCTCCAGCCGCACTGGCAAGCTCCGCTGAGCGGCCAACCCCTCGCGCACCCGCGCGACAAGGCGACGAACCGGATCCGGCACCAGCAGGCAACACGACGCTTCGACCGGCTCATGCGAGCCTTCCTGATGGAAGCCGAGTGCAAACCCATGTCGCTGACGAAACACGGTGAAGCGAACTGAACTGCGGTACCCATACGGGTTCGGCGAGGGCACAACCAGCGCGATATCCTCGACCTGCAACTTTCCCACCCGGCTCAGGGTCTCCCGCAGCATTTCGCGCTTCAGCTCGATCTGTGCTTCGTAGCGGATATGCTGCAGTTGGCATCCCCCGCACGTCGCATAGACCGGGCACGGCGGCTCGACCCGATCTGGCGACGCCCGCAGGACCTCGTTGATCACCCCCTCCCGATACCCCCTCCTCAACGCCCCCTCGGTAACCGCCACAATCTCCATCGGAATCGCCCCGCGCACGAACAAGACTTGTCCCGCGTGCCGTGCCAGTCCCTTTCCACCCTGCACCAATTTTTCAATGGTGACGGTCATCGGTTTGTGAATCACCAAATTTCCCATACGCCTCTTCGTTTCGCCGGCTCATTCCCTCTTTACGACCCAACCAAGTTTGGTAACCAGCGATGGCAATCGGGGAAAAGTGTGCAACCCGACTTAGGTTGGTATACAGACGACCTCTTCCCACCTTCTATTCCACCGAGAATAGGCCGGGCTGCTGCAGCGAGCATCGAGCCGTTCTGGGTTTCGATGTTACCGAGTTGACGCGGACGGCCAAAGGCCGACGGCGAGCACTGTCCGAAGCGGCGTTCGCGCACGGCACGGAAAGTAGCGCATTCCGCAGCCACGCAGAAAGGAGGCTTACAGCGATCCCAAACGGCTCTGGCTTCAAGCGGAAGCAGCCCAGCCTGTCCTCAGCCTTCCGGCCGCATCTCCACATCGAGCAACTTGATTTTCCGATGCAGGTGGCTGCGTTCGATTTTGAGGTCGTCGGCGGTGCGGGAGATGTTCCAGTTGTGCTCGCGCAGCTTCCGGGTAATGTACTCCTTTTCGAAGGCGTTCCGCGCGTCGCGGAGCGAGTCATACTGTTTGGTGAGCAACGACCCGGCTGAAGCAGCGGCTGGAGCCACCGTGGCGGCAGGGCGGGGGTGCAAGGACATCGCGACGTGCGACGCCTCGATCACGTGGCCAGGCACCATGATCAGCAGTCGCTCGATCAAATTGCGGAGCTCCCGAATATTGCCGGGCCATTCGTATTGCATGAGCAAGTCCATCGCCTCAGGAGAGACCTGCTTCGCTTTGAGCCCCTGTTCCTCCGCATTCAGGTGCATGAAATGCCGCACGAGCAACGGAATATCTTCCCGGCGCTCGCGGAGCGGCGGCACCTCAACGGGAACGACGTTCAACCGGTAGAACAAGTCCTCCCGAAACGTTCCCTTTTCGATTTCTTTGGGCAAGTTCTTGTTGGACGCGGCCAACACCCGCACATCGACCTTCAGCACCTTCGTCCCACCCACACGGGTGAATTGCTGTTCCTGCAGTACGCGCAACACCTTCGCCTGCGTGCTGAGACTCATGTCGCCGATCTCGTCGAGGAACAGGGTACCGCCGTCGGCCTGTTCGAACTGCCCGCGTTTCATCGAAATGGCCCCGCTGAATGCCCCTTTTTCATGGCCGAACAGCTCGCTTTCGATCAACGTTTCGGGAATTGCCGCGCAATTTACGGCGACGAAGGGCCGGTCCGCGCGCGGGCTCTGTTGATGAATAGCGCGGGCCACCAACTCCTTCCCTGTCCCGTTTTCGCCGGAGATCAAGACACGGCTGTTAGTCGGCCCCGCGGTCGCGATCAATTGGCGGAGCCGCTGCATAGCCGGCGACGTGCCGACCAGCTCAAACCGCTTTTCGACCTTGATTCGGAGGCTGAGGTTCTCTTGTTCAAGCCGGTGCTGATCCAGCGCGTGCCTGACGCGAAGCGTCACGTTCTCCAGCGACAGCGGCTTCTCGATGTAATCGTAGGCGCCCAGTTTGATCGCTTTGACCGCGGTCTCGATAGACCCGTGGCCCGACATCATCATCACCATCGCCTGCGGCGCCAGCTCCCGGACACGCCTCAACGTCTCGAGCCCGTCCATCTCGGGCATCCAAATGTCCAGCAACATGAGATCCGGCGGATCCGTAGCGAAGATCTTGAGCGCCTCGGAGCCGCTCTTCGCCACAACCACCTCGTAGCCTTCGTCTTCCAGAATGCTGCTCAGCGAATTCAGGATAGAGACTTCATCATCCACGATCAAAATCGTCGCCGACATTGCTACCTCATTACACGTCACGCGGGACCCGCGACATGTCACGAACGAGAATGACGGGGCCTTCTCGGCCGGATCGGCCTACCGCCCGTCACGTTCTCTGCCGCATGCCACTGGTTCTACACTGGCAATTCGAACGTAAACACCGCCCCTTTGGGTTGGTTGTGACTCGCTTTGATCTGCCCTTCATGATCCGTGATGATGCGGTGCACGATGGCCAAGCCCAACCCTGTCCCGGTTTTTTTGCGCGAAAAGTACGGCACGAATAATTTGTCCTGATCCTCGGGTGCAATTCCCACGCCCTCATCGGCCACACTCACGACCGCTCGGCGCCGCTTGATGTCGTAGCGAGTCGAGACCCAGAGCCGGCCCTTCTGATTCATGGCCTGCACGGCGTTATCGAACAGGTTTACGAACACCCGTTTGATCTGCTCGTAATCAAAATTGAGTATCGGAAGATCGTCGTCCAGACTCAGCACGAACTCCACGTCGCGATGGGCTCCCTGATAGAGGGTGACCACTTCTCTGATCACGTCATGGAGCGACCCCGGCACCAGGCGCGGCGCCGGCATCCGAGCGAACTTGGAAAATTCGTCTACCATCTGTTTGAGACTGGCGACCTCATTGACGATTACTTGGGTGGACTCGTCGAGGATCCGATCGAAGTCCGGCGCCTTGTCGAAGAATTTCTTCCGTAGCCGCTGGGCCGACAATTGGATCGGCGTCAGCGGATTCTTGATCTCGTGGGCGACCCGTTGCGCGACTTCCTGCCAGGCGGCCGCCTTTTGGGCCTTGATCAATTCAGTCAGGTCCTCGAATACCAACACGAAGCCCAGGTCCTTGTTGGCTTCGTCCCGCATCCGCGAGCAGCTCAGTCCAATGGTGAGAAATTTGCCCTGCACCTCCACCTGTCCTTCGATCGCCAGATTGTCCCGTTGATCGGCCAGCATCCGGTCGTACACCGTTTGAAACAGATCCAGCCCAAATTCCTTGAAGGCTTCGTTGGCCGGACGGCCGCGGAACCGATCTCCCCACAGACCGAGAATGCGCTCGGCCGACGGATTGAAGGTCGTGATGATCCCATGGCGGTCGATCGATAGCAGACCGGCCGCAATTGTATCCACCACGGTCTCGATGTAGGCGCGCCGGCGATCGAGCTCAAGGTTCGACTGGCGGAGCGAGATGTTGGCCTCTTCGAGTTTCGACTTGCTGAACCGCAGATCCTCGGTCATTCGGTTGAACGAATCCACCAACGTACCGATCTCGTCGGCGGCCTTGACCTGGATGTTGACGTTCAAGTCCCCCTGTGCGATGGCCTCGGTCGCCTCGGCCAGCCGTTGGATCGGCACTGTAATGCCGCGCGCCACATAGAAGCCGAACCAGGTCGCGCCGAATAGAATCAGGACCGTGATGACGGCGACAAAGAGGTACGCGCCTGCCTTAATAGGATTTTTCATCGCCTTGAGCTGTTTGTACTCGGCGTACTGCCGGCTAATGCCTTCCATTTTGGCCAACAGCGATTCCGGCACGTAGGCGTCCACCACGACCACGCCATCGATCTCGCCGCGGCGAGTGTTCGAGGCGATGGGCACCCCCGCGCGGATCAGCCGTCCGTTCTGCGCTTCCTGCACGGACGTGAGCTCATGTTTTTCGTTCAGCACCTGCAGGACCAGTTGGCCGATCGGCAAATCCAGCACCATCGCAGGCACATCCGGACTGAGGGCCTTGGTGAGGGTCTCCAGCTTGGCGGAAAAGACCTCGACGCCGGCGACATTGTATTCCAGCCGCTTGCGTGCCATCGTTGCCACCAGGAGATCACGTTGCTCGTGCGTCAGCAGGTCTTCCCGGTAAATTTCGTGGCTGATAGCTCGTGCGCTGTTCACCGCCAAGGCGATGTGGCCCGCATGATGCATGCTCGCCACTTCGTAGGAATCTTTCATCACGCGCTCGATCTGATCGCTGAACCACACATCCACCGCCTTGTTCACTAACCCACTTGCCACGAACGCCAGGAGCACGGTCGGGATCAGCGAAAAGCCGATGAACGCCGCGACCAGCTTGGCGCGGAAGCCCGATCCCGCCAGCCGGTGCCGGCGTTCGAAATAGGTTTTGATCAGGTTGCGCGAGAGCAACAGAACCAGCACAACCAGGCCGATCAGATCAAGATTGATCAACAACAGCACGAAGGCGTACCCGGCACTGGGCAGAAACGAACCGGAGTCGGCAGCACCTGGCACGTACTGGGAGTAGTAGACCGTGAGAATCAGGCAGGGAATGAGAAGAATCAAAACAATCCACACCGGCCGCAAGTGCCTTATGCGGCGATCCGGCTCGGCAGAAGTTGCTGGTGCCAGGCCGATTGGGCGGATAGCCGCCTTTGCGCCGCCCGCAGACGGCCTGGCCTCACCCGGCTGATCGCCAGAATGTTTCAGCGCCGCGACCGGCGTGTCGAGCTTGCCGACTTCAAGCGGTTCTGACATCCGACCCTCGTGACGGTTCCTGCATACGGCTACGTCACTGTAGCGAATTCACCGCCGAGTCTCAAAAGCTCTTCGTCAAACCGCGACAGGCCCCAAACCAGCGTCCGGCACGACGACGAGGAAGGGCAAAACCTCACGAAAGAAGCCGGCGACCGGGATGAACCTCGGCGTTTACGGCGTGTGGATCGCGTGCTTGCCCGTCGCCAACTCGACGTACTTCATGCGCAGGGCGTAGAGCATCTCGCTCAGCACCCCCTGCTCCTCCGCAGTCAGGTTGCCCTTTGTTTTGACTTCCAGAACGGATAGGAGATCGATGATCTCTTTGGCTTGCGGCAGGTTGATCGGAATCTTTTGCTGCTGAGGATCCACCTGTTCGCCCATCAGCATAAAGGCGGACGTACCGAGGGAGATGACGAAGGATGAAAACGTGACGGGAACGTTTGACCCGGACGATTGTCCCGCAGTCGGCGCAGACGCACCTGTCGAACGGGCTTCCGACGCGGTATCGGCCTGACCGGCGGGCGCGGATTCTTCCGAACTCCCCCTCCCCCGGCGATCTCGAATGACAAAGCCTCTCTCCTCCGCTCCGCTCATCGTCGCCACCGTCATCCAGGCAGAGAAAGTAGGACGTAAGCTATCACACGTTGAATTGGGGGCGCAAGCCGCAGACGGGCATTGAAGCAGCGATGGAAGCCGGTATATAAAATTGAACGTGTATTGCCGTGCCTCCGCCGGCAGAGCAGGATCTGCGGTATGTCGTACCGTTTCAGCAAGCTCGTGGAATTGATGGCCGCACTCCGGGCGCCGGACGGCTGCCCCTGGGACCGCAAGCAAACTCATGAGTCGTTGAAACCCTACCTCTTGGAAGAAGCGTACGAGGTTCTGGAAACCATCGATCGGCAGGACATGGTTAAGCTCAAAGAGGAGTTGGGAGACCTGTTGCTACAGGTCCTGTTTCACACCCAAATCGCGGCAGAAGCCGGTGCCTTCACGATCGAGGAAGTCATGCGGGAGCTGGCCGACAAGCTCGTCCGCCGCCATCCGCACGTCTTTGCCAAAAACCAACAGGGTCAAGCAGCGGTCGACGCCGATCAGGTGCTGAGCCGCTGGGAAGACATCAAGCGGGCTGAGCGCGAACAATCCGGAGAGGCACGTTCTGCCCTCGACGGCATACCCATCACCTTGCCGGCCCTGCTGCGGGCCTACCAGGTCCAGGCCAGAGCGTCGCGTCTCGGCTTCGATTGGCCGCACAATGCACAGGGGATCGAGCAGGTGCTCGACAAGATCGAGGAGGAAATCCGCGAACTGCGGGCCGAATTGGCTTCTCCGACCCGCGGCGATGCTCCGTCCTCACCTGAGAGTGTTGGGACCGCGCCGCCTGAGGCCGTGGCGATGGAGTTCGGAGACATCTTGTTCGCGCTGGTGAACCTGGCCCGTCTGCTCAACGTCAATCCCGAAGACTCACTGCGGCGAGCCACGAACCGGTTTTCGGCGAGATTTCGTCACATCGAGGCAGAGGCGACACGCCGGGGCCGGGCGCTCGGAGACCTCTCGCCCGACGAAATGGACGCGCTGTGGGAGGAAGCCAAACACCACGAAGCGAAAACGGCCGTCCGACCGGATGCCGGATCGTGACGCCGCATCAGAACGCACAGTGACCTATGAAGCGTGAGGAGAACTCCTACCAGGAAGGGAAACGCGCCGGCGTGCATCCTCTTATCGTCGTCTTTGGCGTGATCTTTGGATTGTGGATATTCATCGCCCTCATCGTCCCGAGTTCCAAGCATAAACAAGCCGCGAACCCCGAACCGGTGCCGACCGCGATTCCCGATGACGCCGACGCTGCGCCGGTCCTCTTCAAAGTTCACGCCACGATTCCGGACATGAACGCTATCAGCATCGTGGTTCCCGCGCAGGCAACCACCAGCCAGATCGTCGGCTTGTTGAAACGGTTCCGCGATGCACGACTTTCCAACACCCTGTCGAACCTGTTGCCGCCGACCACGCCCGGCCACCAACTCGGCGATCACACCGTGGCGGACATTTACATCTTTTCCGACCCGAAATACGCGCAGCCTGATGCGGTGCGCGTGCTCGCCCGAGGCGCCCACGCCCCCGGCGAGCTGTACCCACGGGCGATCCCCTTCGAAGAGGCGATGGAGCAGGTCCGCGGCCACTATCGCATCAATCTGCACGACACGGGGCAGCCCGACATCGCCTCGCTCGGTTTCGCGGATGAGTCGGGAGTCCATTCCAAGCACTACCGCCGCATCTTCTGATCCATGACTCCCGGCTTACTCCCAACAGAAAAACCGGCTTTCAACGCACATGCTATCCCCAGTGCGTTTTGCCGTTTCTTGCTAACCTCGTCAGTTCCCTAGCTGAAAGTTTGTAAACCACAAGATCTTGTGGGCCGAGCGTTAATCGGCCCAATGCCTAAAAGTTGGGCAGATTGCTCGCAGCCTCGCCGTTGCTGCGATTCCTCGCGTAGAAACTCGGTTATCCACATGGTTGTCCACAGATTCTGTGGGTTGATCCTCGATATGGGAATCGCCTCTTCGGAAGTGCGGATTCCGTTACAGACGGACCCGCTGCCGGATTTCCGCTTTGAGTGTCGCCTGCTCATCGTTGAGCCAGGCTTCCAGCCGCGGAAACAGATGGCCCAGGGGACCAGTGAAGGGACCGATCAACACGTCCTGGCGCTCCGACAACATGCCTTCCTGATCGGCGATGCGCAATTTCTGATCGGCGATGCGGCGGGTGAGCACCTGATTGAGCAGCAGTTGTTGTCCTGGACTGCCTGTAACCTGCCCCAGCAATTTGCTCTTGACATAGTCCAGTTCGTCAGCGATCGAGATCTTCACCCGGACGCCGAACGGGGTGGCCCAGGTCGGACGCTGGATCGCATAGTCATAAGAGAAGACCGGTTCGCGCGGTTCCCGATAGGGACCGCTCACGTTCAGGATAGTCAGCGTGTTATCCATGGAGAGATCGCGTTATATCCAATAACCTGGATTTGCCACTGGTCAAGTAACGGACGGCCGTCTCCGCGACGGCAAAACCGTCTTTGATGCAATCCGGAATGCCGACCCCCCGATAGGCGGCTCCGGTCAGGAACAAACCAGGAAATCGACTCAGCGCCATCTCAATATCCTTTAATCGATCAAGATGCCCCAACGTATACTGGGGCATGGCGCGGTTCCAGCGATGCACCTCGACATAACGCGGCGGCGCGTTGAGGCCAGTGATAACCAACAGTTCCTCGCACACCGTCCGCACGATCGTTTCGTCGTCCGCCTGCACGATTGCTTCTCGTCCGACGCCGCCGAGATAGCACCTGACGAGCAGCGTGTCCGGCGGCGCGCGGTGAGCCCACTTCAGGGACGTCCACGTCGCGGCGATCAGGTTACGGCCTTCGACGCGTGGCACAACGAACCCGACCCCTCTCGCGCAACCTTTGGCCTGGCTGGCATCATAGGCCAAGGAGACCGTCGCCGTAGAGGCGTAGGGGATCCTCTCCAACAATCCTGCCGCCGATGGACTGAGGGGCCTAACCAATTCGGCCGACACATAGGCGGGCGTTGCCAAGACCACGACGTCGGCCGTCAGCGCAGTTCCGTCTTCGAACAGCACGTCATGCACCCACCTACCGACTTCCCGGGAGCGGACCCGCAGCGCAACCGCCCGGGTGCCCACCCGGAGGCATGCTCCGTCTTTCCGCAAGCGGTTCGACAGCGCCGCGACCAGATCGCTCAATCCGTTCCGCAGCGCGACAAACATCGTGCGGCGAAGCTTCGGCTCCGGCGATCCCATCTGAGCAGCCTTGCGGGCGGCCAGCATGCCGCAAATGAGACTCCCGTACCGTTGTTCCAGTTCGAGAAACCGCGGGAACGTCGCGCGGACGCTCATCTGCTCAGCATCGCCCGCGTAAATGCCGGCCATGAGCGGTTCAAACACCCGCTCGAACGCTTCGCGCCCGAAACGGCGGCGGAAGAAATCCGCCAGAGACTCGTCACCCGCGGCCTGGCGGGGCGGCAGCACCACATCCAGCGCCATCCGCGCAAGCCCCTTCCAGCTCAGCAACCCGCTCCTGACGAACGATCCGATCTGGCCGGGGGCGAGCACGACCAAGCCCTCCGGCAGCTCGCGCAGACGTCCCCGTGAATACACGCAGGCCTTCGCACCTGTCTCGTTCATGTTGATGAGCTGATCGGCCAATCCGAGCTCTTCGCATAACCGGACGCCCCATGGCTTCTGGGAGAGGAAGGAATCGGGGCCGGCCTCAATCACAAGGTCGTGCACACGACTCGTCCGGATCTTGCCACCAAGAATCCGGTCCGCATCGACGACGGTACAGACGAGCGGCAGGCCAGACGCTTTCGCCTGTTCCTGAAGGGCGAAGGCCGTCGCAAGTCCTGCGATCCCTCCGCCAACCACGACGACTGTTCGGGGTGTTCCGGTCACGGAGGCCGCATCAACGGACCGGCGCAGCTTCGTGCGCCCGGATCACGGAGGCAAGGGTCTCAATCAACGCCGCGGAGGCGTTCAGCATCGGAATACGTTCCAAGCGCATGCCTTTGGCTCGGGCGGATCGTTTGAGTTGGATATCGATATCGTAAAGCACTTCGAGATGATCCGAGACAAACCCGATCGGAGCGACGAGGACGTGCCGGTAGCCCTCGCGATGCAACTCGTCCAGCACGATTTCCACGCCAGGCCCCAGCCATTTTTCATCCGATCGTCCCTGGCTCTGGAACGCCAAGCGGGCAGTCGCCAGTCGGATCCGTTCGCAGACCGCCTCCATCGTGCCCTTCACTTCATCAAGGTAGGGATCCTTCATCTCCACGATAACCCGCTCCGGCAGGCTGTGCGCCGTGAACAGGACTGGCACCTGCGTGCGCACCTCGAGAGGAAATTGCATGAGACCAAGCTGAATATTGTCGGCGATGGCTTGGATAAGCCCGGGGTGTCGGTGCCAGCTTTTGACATAACTGACCGGACACTCGCTGCGAAGCGCCTGCCGCGCCTCTTCGAGCTTGCCAATGTAGGCTCCGATGCTCATCGAAGAGTACTGCGGTGCCATGCACACCCCGATCACTCGCTCTGGCCTCTCATCCAGCAACTCCTCGTACGCCTCCCTAATGGAAGGACGCCAGTGCCGTAGACCAACAGCGACGCGATACCGCTCGCCGCCGGGGCCGTTCAGCCGCTGTTCCAGCTTGCGCGCGACCTCGCGCGTGATCTCCAGGACCGGCGACTTTCCACCGGTAAGCCGGTAGCGCTCCTTGATCTCTTCTACCAACTCCGGCGGCGCAGGCCGCCCGCCTCGCACGTCGCGGAGATAAGGCTCTACGTTCTCGACCCTATCCGGTCCTCCCATCGCCATGAGTAGCACGGCGATGGGTCTGTGCGGTCCAGGCATCACGCAGACCTCGTGAGGCGTGAAGCGTCGGGAAAGAGGAAGAATGCCAGCCGTTCGCAACAACACGTCACGAATGACGATGGGGCTATCGTTGGCTGAGCTTGTGCACCATCTCGATCGTCGCTTCCACCGATTCTATCGGCGTGTTAGGCAGAATCCCATGGCCAAGATTGAAGATGTGTCCCGGTCGTCCGTCGGCACGCCGTAAAATGTCCTCTACGCGCCGCTCGATCTCGTGCAGCGGCGCGAACAATGCGACAGGGTCCAGATTGCCCTGTACCGCCACGTCATATCCGACCATCGCCCAGGCCTCATCCAGATGGACGCGCCAATCGACGCCGATGACGTCGCCGCCTGCCTCCCGCATCAGGCGCAGGAGCGACGCGGTGCCGGTGCCGAAGTGAATCATCGGCACGCCTTCGCGCTTGAGCCCGTCAAAGATCAGTTGCACATGGGGGAGGACGTATTCGGCGTAATCGCCGGGCGACAGACAGCCGACCCAACTGTCGAACAGTTGCACAGCCTGCGCGCCGGCACGGATCTGGCGTCGAAGGTAACCGGTCACCACGCGCGCCAGTTTGTCCATCAACCGGTGCCACGCCTCCGGCTCCCGATACATCAACTGCTTGGTCAACACGTAATTTCTCGACCCCCCGCCTTCGACAGCATAGCTGGCTAACGTGAACGGAGCGCCAGCGAACCCAATCAACGGCACCCGACCGTTCAGCGCGCGGCACGCCTGGCGGATCGCCTCGGCGACGTACTCCAATTCGTCCCCGTCTACCATCCGCAGCCGTTCCACATCCGCCCGGTCTCTGACCGGATTGCGAATGACTGGCCCCTCTCCTTCCGCAAATTCCAACTGGATGCCCATGGCTTCTAGCGGCAGCAGGATGTCGGCAAAGATGATAGCGGCGTCCAGCGGGAACCGCTCGATCGGTTGCAGCGTCACCTCGGCGGCCAGCTCCGGCGTCTTGCACACATCGAGGATCGAGTATTTCGCCCGCACCCTTTGATATTCGGACAGATAGCGGCCAGCCTGGCGCATGAACCAGACAGGCGTACAATCGACTGGCTGCCGACGGCAGGCCTTGAGGAAACGATCGTTCATGGAATCGGCATTCTAGTGGGCGATGCGAAAGGGTGTCAAACGCGGCTAGACCCATTCAGAATCATCGCGGTCCCTGGTCGAACGAACCTGATCACGCAAGTCCTCACGGATGGAGCGGCTGTCGGCGTCGAGCTCGACGGCTTCCTGATCGCTCAGCACCCACGCATCTTCCGGAGCCAGTTCGATGCGGTAATGGTTGTTCCGGATCGAAAACCATTCGATGTAGGGATGGGGTGTAAGCAGCGGATGAGGATCGAACGAAATCAGACTCACTTCGCCGACCTGGGGCACTTCAAAGTCCGCCAACACCTGCGCGGCCAACTCCTCCTCCACGAATCGACTGTTCCGGAAGCGGATGGCCTTGCCGTAAATCTCGCCTTTGAAGTTCCCAGCCAGATAGAATGGGACCGCTCCCACCGCGGCAAACGTGACCCGTCCGACCACACACCCTGCCACCCGGTTATCCAGATACCCCTCTCGGACCCAGCGACCGTTGCCGAATTTCTGCGCCATCGCTCTCTGCTTATCTCACCTTACCCTGCCTCACCCCCGCATGAATGACGGGCTCCCCTGGAAGTTCGATCACCTTGACTACCTTCGGATCCATGCTGCCGAGCAGGACCGCTCCCAGGATCATTCCGCTCCCTAGCCAGCCCCAAGCATCCAGGTGCTCGCCTAAGAAATGCCAGGCCAACCACGAGGCACAGACAGGTTCCAGGGCGAACAACAACGCCGTCTGTTGAGCCGACAAAAACCGTTGCGCCCAGATTTGCACTGCAAAGGCGCCCGTCGCAAGCAGGCCTGTCACGAGCAACCCCACCAGCAACACCCCGCTCGGCGTCAGGACAGAAAGCGTTGGGGCCTCCCACATCATCGCAGGCAGCATCGCGGCTGTGACAAACAGCAATTGCCACATGAAAAACGAGGCCGAATCGCCAACCCGCGTAAATCGCTCCACGCAAGCAATGTGCGCCGCAAAGGCGACGGCACAGCCGACTGTCAGAACATCGCCCTGATTGACAGTGAGGATCGGTCGGACGAGGAACCAAAGGCCGATCGTCGCCAGGGCAGCCGAAAGCCACACGCGCCATCCGCGCCGGCGCAGAAAGAGCGGAACAAAGACCACATAGAGTGCAGTGAGGAAAGCGGAATTAGAAGCCGTTGTGTGGCGCAGGCCGATGGTTTGAAGAAGATAGCCCACAAACAACCAGACGGCCGCGATCACGCTGATGCGCAGCATTTCCCAGTCGAACCGGAGCCGCCTGCCGAGCAACGCGAATAAACCGACAACCACCATGGTTCCCAGCAGGAAGCGAAGGAACAGAAAGGAAAGAGGGGGAACTTGATTGAGAACAGCCTTGGTCGCCGGAAAGGTCGCCCCCCAGATCACGGTGCTCAACAGGAGGGCGAGTCTGGGCATACGGAAAGCGACTTCTGAGTTCTCAGGAGAGTGGTGCGTGTGGAATGCTGAGTTTGACCGCTCAGCACTCAGGATTCAGAACTCACCATACACGCCTACGGCTTACACAACGGGCACTTCCGCTGTTCGGTCGTTCCCGCCTGCTCCATCGCCTGAAGCGCCCGCTGCTTATCGGGATAGTCGAACCATCCCCCTTCCCAGAAATCGCTGCTGGTCACATTCGATGGCACTTCCGAGCAGCGTTCACGATGCAGCGTAGCCCGATCGATAGCGCGCGCGATATGAACCCAGTAGATCATGGTGCCGAACTCCTTCGCTCAAGCTGCCCATCCACCTCAAGCCCTGCACGGGCATGACCACCGGGACAACACGCTTCCCTCCGTTCACCATCACGGGAGGCCAACGTTTGTCGACTTGGGCTTCCAGGGAAGGGGAAGACGTGCACAAGAGGGCAGAGTTACGGCAGAAGTTGCCACTCATCCTTTTCGATGAACACCGTAGCTCCGGATTCCAGTTTTTTCAAATCTTCTTTGTCGAAGATACGCATGTACCGCTCGATGCGGTCCGGGTCGTCGATGCGTTCTTCCTGCATCAACCCGCTCGACATCTTGTACTTACGAATCAACACCGGCATGCACGCCTCCCTCCCCTGGTCAACAGCTCTCCTTGCAGCCTCTTAACTTATGGTACAATAGTGCAAACTTGAGCGGCCGGTCAAGCCCCGGAGGGTGGAGCAAACGTACAACTTCGCGGTAAGCGATTCTGTCCGGCGCTCCGAACGATCGCCTGCGCTCACCGGGAGGATTACCATGCCGATGTACGAATACCGCTGCGAAGGCTGCGGTGAACGGTTCGAGATCGTGCAATCTGTGCACGCAAGACCAGAAGACACCGTATGCCCACACTGCAAAGCCCAGAAGGCGACCCGTCTGCTTTCCTCCTTTGCTTCAAAAGTCGTCGGCGACCATAAGCCGACGTATTCGGATATGAAGGCGTACAGCATGCTCAATGAACGAATGCACAAGTTTTCGAAGCTGCCGCCGATGTTCGGCAAGCGAACCGAACCTCCACCCATGGGAACGTATATCGGGCAGCAGGACCCGTCACCGACAACCGACCGCAGCTCGGGAAATGCCTAACCGCGGTTGTGGCGGCCGCCTCCGCCCCCTCTCTTTTTTCTTTAAAAATGCTCACCTCGGTGCAGCCAATGTTCTCATCGGACGACCATGAGGCACGCTGAGAGAGGAGGAATCATGTGCACAAGAAGCCTGTTTGCGTTCCTGTGCGGGCTTACCCTGGTTGGCGTGCCGTTTTCGGCCAGCAGCGAGGAGGTCTCGGGGACCCTCGTTATCGCTGGCAATGGCCCGGAACTGCAAACCATCGAAGCCCTTGCCAGGGCTTTCGAAAAAGTCCATCCGCGCGCCTACGTCGATATTCTTTGGGATGAGAATTCCAAGCCCGTCGAAATGGTGAAATCGGGCCGCGCGCATCTCGCCGTGACCGGAACCGAGGATCCAGAACTTGCGGCTGCCCAGATCGCCTGGGACGGTATCGCCATCATCGTCAATCTTTCCAATTTCACCAAAGAAGTGACAAAACAGCAGGTTGCCGATATTTTTTCGGGCAAGGTCAGGATGTGGTCCGACCTGGGCGGACCAGAAACCAAAATTCTGGTGATCGACCGGCCCCGCAACCAGAACCTCCGGGATGCCTTCGAAGCGCAATTGGGTATTGAAGGCAAGATCCCCACTTCGGCCAAAGTGATTGGGCGCGACGACAAGGTCATCAAGACGGTCGTCGGCACTCTCCCCCCCTTGTCGGCTGTGGCCTATGTGTCGTTGGGACAGGCGTTGGCGGCCGTCACGACGGGCGTCGCAGTGCGGTTGCTTCCTGTCGACAAAGTTGAACCGGAAATGCCGACGGTGAAGGACGGACGCTATCCTCTTCGCCGGCCCGTGCTGCTCCTCTCGAAGAAGGAACCCAACCCGGTGATCGATGCGTTTCGGAAGTTTGCCCTGTCCGAGGCGGGTCAGAAAATCGTATCCGAAGCCTACACACCGCTCGCGAAAAAACAATCCTAGCAAGGAGGTTCGTATGTGGAAGCGAGTCTCTCCGGCTCTCTTACTGCTGCTCATCACGGGATTCGTCGCCGTGCCCGTCGGCGTCGCCCGGGGCGAAGGTGCAAATGTCGAGGGATCCGGGTTCTCCCTGTTCGATATGGAATCGATCAAGGGCTTTGACGCCCAAAAGGTGGAAAAGGATCCCGTCTGCGACCGCACCAAGCGCCCGAAGATCCTGAAGGTCGAACCGGACGAAGCGAAGCCTGGCGAGAAGGTCGTCATCAGGGGCGAGAACTTCGGCACGAAGGAATGTTTCCACGGTGTGGCCTTCAGTGCCGCCGGATCCGCACAGATTGAATATAAGTTCGTTAACGAGACCACCATCGAAGCGGTCGTTCCCGATGCGAAGGCTGGCATGTCGTTTATCGATGTGGTGACGGGCGGCGGAAACGCCCGTTCGAAGGCTTTTCTGATCAAATCGAAATAGACCGTTCTTGCCGGTGCAGAACGAGTGGCACGACCGGGAAGGCGGATCGTCTTCCCGGCTTCGCCATCGCATGATGCTGCCGCCTGATTCCCTTGTGAACCCCTTTCAGGCTCTTCCCTCCGCGTCTCGACAAGACTCTTGATGCTGTGCTAGGTTACGCGATCTTTTGATTCCTCAGTGGCCGCCCCACCGAGGGGCGCCGCATCAGCGAGCGTAAGGCCATGTTCAAGAAAATCCTGGTCGCCAACCGGGGCGAAATCGCCATGCGGATTATCCGTGCATGCCGCGAACTGAACATTGCGACGGCCGCCATCTATTCTGAAGTGGACACCGCCGGCATCTATGTGAAGAAAGCCGATGAAGCTTATCTGGTCGGTCCCGGCCCGGTGAAGGGCTTCCTGGATATGCAGCAGATCGTCGACCTGGCCAAACGCATCGGAGCCGACGCCATCCATCCTGGCTATGGATTTCTCTCGGAAAATGCCCAGTTTGCTCATCTCTGCCGGGCTTCCGGCATCACCTTCATCGGCCCAAGCCCCCAAGCCATTCATTTGATGGGCAACAAGGTCAAGGCGCGGGAATTGGCCAAGGAAGTTGGGGTGCCGATCGTGCCCGGAACCGATGGCGGCGTGACCAGCGTGGAAAACGCGCTGGCCTTCGCTAGGACGGTGGGCTACCCGGTCATGATCAAAGCCAGCGCTGGTGGGGGAGGGCGCGGACTGCGCGTCGTCCGGTCGGACGCCGAACTCCGAGAAAACATGGAAGCTGCCTCCCGAGAAGCTGAGGCTGCGTTCGGCGACGGGAGCCTGTTCATCGAGAAATACATTGACCGGCCGCACCATATCGAGTTCCAGATCCTGGCCGATCAGCATGGCAATATCATCCATCTGGGAGAGCGGGACTGCTCGATCCAGCGCCGCCACCAGAAACTGATCGAGATTGCGCCCTCGCTGATCCTGACGCCGCGACTCCGGGCAGAGATGGGCGAAGCCGCGATTGCCATTGCTCGCGCGGTCGACTATGACAATGCTGGCACAGTAGAGTTTCTGCTGGATCAGGAAGGTCGCTACTATTTCATCGAGATGAACCCGCGCATCCAGGTCGAACATACGGTCACCGAGCAGATCACGGCGATCGACATCGTGCGGAACCAGATTTCGATCGCCGCGGGCAAGCCGCTCGACATCCGGCAGGAAGACGTGACCCTTCAGGGCTACGCCATCCAATGCCGCATCAACGCCGAGGACCCCCGCAACAATTTCCGGCCCTGCACTGGCACCGTTACGGCGTACCTCTCTCCGGGCGGGATCGGTGTCCGGATCGATGGCGCCGTATACAAGGACTACACGATTCCTCCCTATTACGACGCCCTCCTGGCGAAATTGACGGTCCGGGGCCGCACGTGGGAAGAGGCAGTCAGCCGAATGCATCGTTCGCTGGAGGAGTACGTGCTCCGCGGGGTCAAGACCACGATCCCCTTTATGAAAGCGATCATGGAAGAGCCGGATTTTCGAGCCGGCCATTTCGACACATCCTATCTGGATACCCACCCGGAGTTGTTCAACTACGTCGAACGGACCGAACCCGAAGACCTAGTCCTGGCCATTTCCGCGGCAATCGCGGCGTATGAAGGGCTGTAGTGCAGCATGGTTCAACGCCGAACCAAGACAGCAGTATCGAAGAAAGTCGCCAAAGGCGCCCGCCGTTCCCGACCCGTCGGGACGTCGCCCCGCGAGGCACCCGCCCTTGACTTCGAGCCGGCGCCGGGGAAGAAGCTCCTGATCACGGACGTCGCCTTACGCGACGGCCATCAGTCGTTGCTCGCGACGCGGATGCGGACAGAGGATATGCTGCCGATCGCTCAGAAACTCGATGCCGTCGGTTTCTGGTCGCTAGAAGTCTGGGGCGGTGCCACCTTCGACACCTGCTTGCGATTTCTGAAGGAAGATCCCTGGGAACGGCTCCGCGCCCTCCGTGCAGCGATGCCCAACACCAAGCTTCAGATGTTGCTGCGCGGACAGAATCTCGTCGGTTACCGCCATTACGCCGACGACGTGCTGGAAAAATTCATCGAGCGCTCGGCGGCCAACGGAATCGACGTCTTCCGGATCTTCGACGCGTTGAACGACATTCGCAATCTCGAGCGGGCCATCCGAGAAGTAAAGATCTGCGGCAAGCACGTTGAGGGCACGATCTGTTACACCGTCAGTCCGGTCCACAGCTTGGATCGTTTCGTCGATCTCGCCCGTCAGTTGGAAGACCTGGGAACCGACACGCTTTGCATTAAAGACATGGCTGGCCTGCTGGCGCCGTTCGACGCGTATGCGCTCATCCGCAAGCTAAAAGCCGCCGTCCGGGTACCCATCCATCTGCACACACACTACACGTCCGGGATGGCCTCGATGTCATCGCTGATGGCGATCCTCGCCGGGCTCGACATATTGGACACCGCGATTTCGCCGCTGGCCGGCGGCACATCCCATCCGCCGACAGAGAGTCTGGTTGCGGCCCTGCGCGGCACGCCGTATGACACTGGTCTGGAATTGCGGTCGCTGCAACCGATCGCCGAGCATTTTCGGTCCGTCCGCAAGAAATACCGCCAGTTCGAAAGCGACTTCACCGGCGTGGACGCGGAGATCCTCACATCGCAGATCCCTGGCGGGATGCTCTCGAACCTGGCCGCACAACTGGCCGAACAGCACGCGCTCGACCGGATGAAGGAAGTCCTAGAGGAAGTGCCGCGCGTCAGGAAAGACATGGGCTATCCGCCACTCGTCACGCCCACCAGCCAGATCGTGGGTACCCAGGCCACACTTAACGTGCTAACTGGCGAACGGTACAAAGTCATCACCACGGAAACGAAAAACTATTTTCTGGGCCTGTACGGACGTGCGCCCGGTCCGGTGGACCGGGACGTGATGGCCCGGGCGATCGGGGATGAGGAGCCGATCAAGGGGCGGCCGGCGGACCGCCTCGACCCGGAACTGGATGCGATCAAGAGCGAACAACCTGCTACAGCCAGATCGTTGGAGGATCAGCTTTCTTACGCGCTCTTTCCGGCCATCGCGCGGGAATTTTTTGAGGCGCGCGAGCGCGGCGAACTCACACCGGAGCCGCTAGAGCCCCCTGTGGCGAGAGGGCCGGCCGTTGCGCACGAATTGCACCTGGCACCGGTGGAGTTCAACGTGACTGTGCATGGCGAGACCTATCACATTCGGATCTCCGGCTCGGGACGCAAGACCGACGGACGCAAGCCGTATTACATTCGCGTCAACGACAAACTGGAAGAAGTGCACCTGGAACCCCTTCAGGAGGTGCTGGCTGGGGTACCTGAACCCCCGGAGGCGAAAACCGGCGGGAAACCCAAACGGCCGAAACCGACAAAGCCGGGTGACGTGGCGCCGCCAATGCCCGGGCGAGTGGTGAAGCTCTTGGTAGCTCAAGGTAACGCGGTGAAAGCCGGAGACCCACTGCTGATCATCGAGGCCATGAAGATGGAAAGCCGCGTGCCCGCGCCCGTCGATGGGACCGTCGCCGCCGTGTATGTCACGGAAGGCGACAACGTAAAGACGGATGAGACCCTGATCCAACTGGAGTGACTCCCGTGCGTCCCGCGGCGTCGCTTGCGCCTCCGACGGGTCCACCTCCCTCCATCGCCGTGCTGCTAGTTCTCATGGCTGCCATCCTCGGCGGTTGCACCGCCACTCCCGAGATTCCCCACTGGTTCGACGCGATCGAACGAATGCCGATCCATACGGTCCTGGTCGACGGCCATCGCATCGCCTACCTGGACACGGGCGAAGGCCCGCCGGTCATTCTGATCCATGGATTCGGAGGGTCTCTCTGGCAGTGGGAATACCAGCAACGCGCTCTTTCGGCAGAGCATCGCGTGATCACGCTCGACGTGCTCGGTTCGGGATTCTCCGACAAGCCCGATCTCGAGTACCGACCGGAACAGTTGGTCGAGTTCTTCCGCGGCTTCATGGACGCACTGAACCTGCCGCGCGCGTCGCTGATTGGGAACTCGATGGGGGCCGGACTGGCAATCGGCATGGCGCTGACGTATCCCGAGCGCGTGGACCGACTGGTCCTGATCGGAGGGCTGCCGGACCAGATCGAACAGAAGTTGGCAAGCCCGTTGATCCGGCGTGCAATCGAGACACGGGCGCCGGTTTGGCTCGCCTCTTTGGGAAATTGGTTGCTGGGCCGAAGCCTTACCGAAACGGTGCTGCGGGAGATCGTGCACGATCCCTCGCTGCTGACCCCTGTGGTGATCGACCGTTCGCACCGAAACCGGCGCCTGGCCGGCTTGATCGGCCCCCTGCTCACCATCGCCCGGAATGTGCCGCTCTGGGAGGACGGATTCGCCAAACGCCTGGGCGAGATCCGTCACCCCACGCTCGTCCTGTGGGGTGCGCAAGACCGGGTGTTCCCCCCGCAGGTCGGCCATGACCTGCACCGGACGATTCCCGGCTCGACCTTTGCGGTGATTCCGAACGCCGGTCACATCCCGCAGTGGGAGCAACCTCAGGCGGTGAACCCGGTGCTCATCAAGTTTCTGCAACCTTGACTTGGTCGGAACCTGCCCCCTATATAAAATGGGAGATGTTTGAGCTTCTCGCTGTCGCCTCGATTTTTAACGCATGGAGGAGATGATGAATGGGCTCCGATTTTCCGTTCTCATCGGTGGTATGCTGCTGATGTCGATTGCGACCGCAGGCTGCGCTGGCATGGGTCGCTCCGTTGAATCTGGCTTCATGTACAAGAACCTGCCGATAGCGACCGGAACCGTGGCCGCCGGCGAGGGCAACAGTGTACGGTTCCAGGGCAGCCTCCTAGCCCTGTCCGGACCCGGTGTCAAAGTCGGCGACACCCTCCGAGATGTGAAGCTCACGCAGACGGACTTGTCACAGGTCAGCATCCTTGACACCAAGGGGAAGGGCAAGGTCAGAATCATCAGCATCGTGCCCTCCCTCGACACCAAGGTCTGCGAGCAACAGACGCACTACCTCGGCGAGAAAAACCACGGACTCGACAAAATGGTCGAATTGATCACCGTCAGTGTAGATACGCCATTCGCGCAAAAGCGGTTCGCCGAGGAGGCCCACCTCAACAATGTCACGTTTCTTTCCGATTATCGCGGGGCGGAGTTTGGCAAAGCCCACGGCCTGTTTCTGAAAGATCTGCACATCTTGGCACGCGCAATCATGGTGGTGGACACACACAACACGATTCGCTATCTCCAGATCACGCCGGAACTAGGGCAATTGCCGGATATGGACACTGCGTTCCGGTTCGCCCGGTCGCTAGTGGCGGCTAGCTAGACGACAACTAGGTTGAGGTTCAGGGCCAGCTCTAGATCAAGGCCCATCGCTACCCCTCGCCTCAACCTCAGCCTGAACCTGGACCTTCCTTTTGGGCGAGAACGATGGCGCACTACGACATGTTGGTGATCGGCACCGGCCCGGCTGGACAGAAAGCCGCCGTCCAGGCGGCCAAGCTCGGCAAGAAAGTCGCCATCGTCGAGCGCAAAGAAGTCGTCGGCGGAGTCTGCATCAATACCGGCACCATTCCCAGCAAATCGTTGCGCGAGGCCGTCCTGTACTTGTCCGGCTTTCACCAGCGCAGCCTGTACGGAACCAGCTATCGGGTCAAACAGGACATCACGATGGAAGATCTGATCTTCCGCGCCAACCACGTCATCAAGCGCGAAATCGAAGTCATCCGCAACCAGATGGCGCGAAACCGTGTCGAGATGATCTTCGGCACCGCCAGTTTCGTCGATCCGCATCGGATCCGTATCACCCGGGCTCACGAGATCCTGGAACACACGGCCGACTACATCGTCATTGCCGTCGGCACAGTGCCAGCCAGGCCCGGTCATATTCCGTTCGACGGCGAGACGATCATCGACACGGACGGGCTTCTGAACCTCAAGCGCCTACCCAAGGCCATGACGATCGTCGGCGGCGGGGTGATCGGAACCGAATACGCTTCGATTCTCGCTACCATGGGTATGCACGTCGTGCTAATCGAACGGCGCTCGCGCCTGCTGGAATTTGTGGACACGGAAATCATTGAAGCGCTCCAATACCAGATGCGCAACATCGGCGTCACGCTTCGCTTCAACGAGGAAGTGGTTGCCATCGAGAAAGCCGACGATCAGGTGATCGTGCGGCTGAGGAGCGGCAAAGAAATCGCCGCGACCACGGTCATGTATTCCGTGGGACGCCTGGGCGCCACCGACGAGCTGAATCTCGAGGCGGTCGGCATCAAGCCGGATGAGCGGGGTCGCCTCCGCGTGAACGAGCATTTCCAAACTTCTGTACCGCATATCTATGCCGCCGGCGATGTGATCGGGTTCCCCTCCCTGGCCTCCACATCCATGCAACAGGGGCGCCTGGCGGCTTGCCACGCCTTCGGCCTGCCCGCCACAATCCAAACGGAGTTGCTGCCCTATGGAATCTACTCCATTCCGGAGATTTCCATGGTCGGCCACAATGAAGACGAGCTGACGCAGGCAGGCGTGCCCTATGCGGTCGGGGTCGCGAGATATCGAGAGATAGCGAGGGGCCAGTTGATCGGAGACGAAATCGGGATGCTGAAACTGCTGTTCCACCAGAACACACACGAGTTGCTAGGCGTGCACGCGATCGGCGAGGGAGCGACCGAGTTGATCCACATCGGCCAGGCCGTCATGGCCTTCCACGGCCGGATCGAATATTTCATCGACACCGTCTTCAATTACCCCACGCTCGCGGAATGCTACAAAGTCGCCGCGCTGGACGGTATCAATCGCTTGCCGCGACCATGGGCTCCGATTAAGCCGGCCGGCTCGGCTTGACTGCTCCTTTCCGGGAGGAATTCCGCTTGGCTCGACGCGTCGGTAACCGCCCGCGACACCCGGTGCTGATCACCCTGGCTCTCGAATGGTTTTTGAACCCTGATCATTTGCCGCTCGTCGCGGCCAAGGAGCACGGTTTTTTTCGCGAGGAGGGTCTCGATCTCGCCATCCTCGTACCGACCGTCCCGGAAGAATCGCTGGACCTCGTCGCGCGAGGCAAGGCCGATTTCGGTGTCGGCGAACAGACCAACGTGATCAAAGCGCGCGGCCAGGGCCGACCGTTGATCTCGATTGCGCCGGTGCTCGACCACACCGTCGTCTGTTTGATGTACCTCAAGGACGGCCCGATCAAACGTCTGGAGAACCTGCGGCACCGGCGCGTGGGCTGGCCAGGGGTGGAGATTGATCTACCGATCCTCTGCACCATGCTCAAGGCAGCCGGGCTTACCTTCGACGAGATCCTGCTCGTCGATGTCGGATTCGGGTTGACCGATGCGTTGCTCACCGGTAAAGTCGACGCGGTGTTCGGAGCCTTTGTCAACTACGAGCAAGTGGAGGCGCAATTGCGAGGCGCCGACATCGAGTTTGTCTCTCCCACCCAATATGGCGTGCCGGATCTGTATCAGCTTGTCGTGCTGACGTCCGACCGCATGACTCAACGCCATCCCCAAATCGTCCGCGGCTTCTGCCGGGCTTACGCGCGCGGGCTGGCCTTCACCCATGACTATCCGCACGAAGCACTCGGAGTCTACTTAAAAGCGAACTCAATGGCCGACCCGACATTATCCGCCAAGACATTTCATGCCACCCTGCCCTATTTCCCCCAAACTCTGCGGCAGGAATCTACTCGGTGGCAGGCGGTCCACGATTGGCTACTGGGCCAACGGATCATCGAGAAAAAACTGCCGCTGAACCGGCTATTCACGAATCACTTCGCACCGAGCCCATAAGCTGCCGGCTCTGAGCTGGCTTGCTGTAAGCTTTCGAGGAGTTTTCCAATGTCATTTTCGGACCACCTTCGTCGAATGGCCAAACCAATCTGGGACGCGCAGTTCACACATCCCTTCGTCGTCGCCCTTGGCAAGGGCACGCTGCCGGCACGGAAGTTCAAATATTATATCCTCCAAGACGCGCGGTTCTTGGGAGACTTGTCCCGTGTGTTCGCCGCAGGCGCGCAGAAAGCGCCGGATTCGGAATCTGCCCTTCGCTTTACCAAGTTGGCCGAGGAAACCCTCACCGTCGAACGGAGCCTGCATGAGAGTTACGGCAAACGCTGGCGAATGACGCCGCAGCAGATGACGGCGACCCCGATGGCCCCGACCAACTATGCCTACACGCGACACCTGCTGGCGGTGGCTCACTCAGGCACCGCCGCCGAGATTACCGCGGTCGCGCTCCCTTGCGCATGGATCTACTGCGTAGTTGGGCAGCATCTTCTAAAAGACGGCCCGCCGCGCGCCGGGCATCCGTATCGCGACTGGCTCCTCCTCTACGCTTCTCCGGAGTTCGCCAAGGTTCAGAAATGGATGCGGAGCAAGGTGGATGAATGGGCGAAGCATGCTGGACGTGACGAGAAACGGCGGATGGAGGAGGCGTTCGTGATCAGCTCGCGGTATGAATGGATGTTTTGGGAGATGGCATGGAACGAAGAGCAGTGGCCGGTGTAGCCTGGCGGGTCCTGTCGCTGCCCCGTAAAAGGGGTCGGGAATGTTTTCATTGCTTAGCGGGTCCACTCCAGAGGTTAACCGCTAGCCTGGCGCCTCGCTCAGACGCGCTCAGCAGCGCACCCAACGCAGAGCAAAGTCGACGTGGCGAGGTGTGAAAAAGCTACTGTCTGATCACACTGATCACGGTCCGAAGGCGGCGAAGAGTTGGCCGGTGAGGTCGAGGGTCCCATCCGACTCGCCGAATCCCTTCCGGCGGAGAGAGGCGTTGAGCACGCGCCCGTCGCCGAAGCGGTGCCCTGTCGGACATCTTCAGGTTCATCCGGCACTGCCCAATCCCCGCTGAGACCTGGCTGACGAAGAGCACGGTGCCATCCGGCTCGACCGTCTCCACCACGCCCACGTGAGTGAGCGGATCGTTAAAGGAACCATCCCGGTTGAAATCCCCGGTGTTGTGGAAGAACACCAGGTCACCGGGATAGGCGGTTGGGCTGTAGTGGATCCGCTCGTGCCGTAGGACATGCCCGTAAATGCGCCCGACACCGTTCCCGCCGTCCGACTCCCCCAGACCATCATACAGGTCGATCCCTTGCACAGCCTACACGGCGTGGGCCAGGCCGGTGCAGTCGAACGGAAAAGGCCGGCCCTGCACTTCGATCCGCGACCTTCCGAGGAACCCAACAGCCGCCTGCGCCAGCGCTTGCTGTCTCAAGGTCCCCGCACCCTTCTCGCAACAGGATTATCCGTGCACCCGATTCATGAGGGCAGAGCCATCGCGTATCCCATCCGATCTTGTGTCCGGCCGAGGCCCCTTTGCACGGTTGTCCATAGCGCAACCTTCGAGCCAAACTGCGAGGAGACCGGCCCGGAGACGGAGCAGCAACATGGAAGAGGGAGCGGGTGAGGCCATCATGGGAAGGAGAGCCCCAGCCCGCAGAATTCATGAACGCTTCTGCTACCTAGGCCCATTGCAACAAAAGAGCAATGGGCACCCCGACTCGCTGCTGGGCACTGGGCACCCATTGCTCCAGGAATGCAATGGGTGCCCTCCACGATTGCAATGGGCGCCCGGCCTGTCGGCTGGCGCGCTTGCCCGTCTCGCGACGCGACTTCCGGGCACCCGCTGCTCTTTCATCGCAACGGGTGGAACGCGACGAACCGTCATGAATTATGCGGGCTGAGCATCCACCGGGCCACACGAACCGGATTTGCGCCATAGCCGGACCGTTAACTCACCCGCGACGAGCAGGCCGATAGAGTTGACCACAGATGGCGAGTGCTTCGGCCGAAGAGAGCCAACAGCGGATCCGGCGCGGCCGAAGCCATCGAACCCCCGATGCCCGCAGCAGGACACAGCTTACTCCCTCCGTCTCGGTAACGGGATGAGCATGGGCACCCGTTCTCGGTAGTGGCGGTATTGTTCGCCAAAGGTGTTGAGGAGATCCCGCTCTTCCAGGTGAACGCCAATCAGAATGTAGAGCGTCGTGGCGACCGCGAAGAGAAGATGTCCCCAGGTCATAACCGGTGTGGCCCAGAAGGCGATGACAAAACCCAGCATGATCGGATGCCGGACGAACTTGTAGAGCGCCGGCATGTTGAATCCGATCGGCTGATACGCTTGATTGTGCCAGTGGAGAAAAACCTGCCGCAACCCGAAAAGGTCGAAGTGGTCGATCATAAAGGTGGAGACCAGCACGACCCCCCACCCGATCCAGAATAGCCCCCACAGGAACGCACTCCCTGCCGGATGCTCTACTTGCCAGCCCACATCCGGGATCGGCCGCCATTGCCAGAACAGGAGAAGAAGAATCAGGCTGGAGAGCAGGACATAGGTGCTGCGCTCGATCGGGACCGGCACGATCCGCGTCCACCGACGCTTGAACCATGGGCGCGCCATCAGACTGTGTTGGACCGCAAAGAGACCCAGGAGACCCAGATTGACGAGAAGGGCTTCCGGTAAGGTTCCCTGTGGGCCGCTATCGAGCGATTTGGGGACTGCGACATTGCCCGCAAAGCCGACCGCGTAGAGGAAGGTCGCGAAGAACACGGCGTAGGCGGTGACGCCGTAGCCGAAGGCCAATACCCCGCTCATCGTGTCCTCCCTTTTCGGTGACATCGGATGATGAGATAAGCAGGTGCATGGTCGCGTTGCGACTGTTAGAACCTACGCCGAACGAAGAGATCAATCAACGGAACACGCGCGCTCCGTATCCAGAAAACCGGGGTTCTGTGATAGAGTGAGTGCTAAGACGTTTATTTGCGCCAGGCAGACCGACGTATTCCTCGCACTCAGCGGCCGACGCGCAAAATGTGTGGCGAGACTGGAAACAAGAGACCTGCCGGTGAGCTGAGCCTCAGCTTCTCTTCCTGAGTCCCTCTCTGCGAAGTCGATTGCCGCTAGACAGTTCTCCTGAGCTGAGTATAATGAGCCACCTCGGAGCATCGTGATGATCAAACAGGTTTTGACGATCGCCGGATCGGATTCCGGCGGCGGAGCCGGGATCCAAGCCGACATCAAGGCCATGTCGGCGAACGGCGTGTTTGCTCTGTCGGTGATTACGGCGATCACCGCGCAGAACACCGAGGAAGTCACCGATGTGTTCGAGCTGCCGACCTCGATCATCGCAGCCCAACTGGACGCCGTGTTCGACGACTTTGACATCGCCGCCGTCAAGACCGGGATGCTGTCTTCGGCCGAGATCATCAAAGTCGTGGCCAACATGCTCAGGCCGCAAAACGTGACAAACCTGGTCGTCGATCCGGTCATGGTGTCCAAGACCGGTCACCCGCTGCTCAAGCCGGATGCGATCGAGGCGCTGAAGGGCGAGTTGATCCCACTGGCGCTGGTCGTCACGCCCAACATCCATGAAGCGCAGCAGCTTTCCGGCATTGAGATCACGTCCCTGGCCGACGCGCGGCGCGCTGCGAAGGTGATCCACCAGTTGGGCTGTCGGCACGTCCTCATCAAAGGTGGCCATCTCATCAAGGAACGGGCAACGGACCTGCTCTACGACGGACGATTTTTTAACGTGTTCAAGGGTGAATACATCGACACCCCGCACACGCACGGCACCGGCTGCACGTTCGCCTCGGCGATCGCCGCGCAACTGGCCAGGGGGAAAACGTTGCCCGACGCGGTCCAGACCGCAAAAGCCTTTCTGACGGAAGCGATCCGTCATGGATTGGCAATTGGTCACGGCAGGGGGCCGACCAATCCTTTTTACTTTCTGGAGGGATAACGTTCGACAATGGCTCGACTGCAGATCCGTCCGTTGGTTTTTCTGCTGACCGGCTTCGGCTGGCTGGTGCTGTCTTCGCTCTTAGGTCTAGCGATTTTCATCGGAGTCGTCCGCGGGACGCCGCTCCCATCCTGGCTCCGCCTGCTGCACGTCCACGGGGCCTTGGTCGGCGGGGTCGCCCAGATGATTTTGGGCGCGATGTTGGCGTTCATCCCGCCGCTCCTCATGACAGGGCGTGAACGCCCCGGTTCGCATCCGTTTCTGTACCTCGCCGTCAATGGCGGAGCCATCGGGATGCTGATCGGTTTCGCGCTGCAGCGCCACCTGATTGTCGGCGTCGCCGGGCTGTTTGTCTTCACAGCCTTTGTCTCATTGGCGGGCGACGCGCTCAGACAGGCGCGTCGCAGCCTGAACTCCCCCCCGCTGAATCTCCTTTTCTACGGGTTGGCGCTACTGGCATTATTCGCCGGATTGGCGATAGGAGAAGGGATGGCGTTTCAGCTCTTCGCTCCGACTTCCATCGCTCACGCTCGATTGGCCCATATTCACCTTAACTTGTTGGGCTTCGTCATGCTGACCATTGTGGGCACCATGCACAATCTGTTGCCGACGGTGCTGCAGGCTTCGCTCTACAGCGCTGGTCTTGCCCGCGCGGTCTTCCTCCTGTTGCCCGTGGGCATCGTTACGCTGGTCACGGGCTTTTTCCTCTCCTCACTCTGGACGGAAATCGCCGGGGGCGGCGTGTTGGTCGTCGGAACCGTGCTCTATGCCTACAACATGTTGCGGACCTGGCTTGCAGCCGGCAAACCTGGCGGCGCTGCTTCGGATCATCTGCTCGTCGCCACGTTTTTTCTTCTTCTCGCTGTCATCATGGGAGTCCTTGTGACGGTAAACTACCTCTGGGACCCGCCAGCGGTTCCTTTCGGCATCTTGCATATGGTCGCCTATACCCATATGGCGCTCGTCGGGTTCGTCCTCCAAACCATCTTCGGCGCGCTGTCACACTTGTTGCCGGTGAGTTTGGCAGTGGCACGGGTGGCGAGCAACAAGAAGCGTGGTCCCTACCTGGAACGGCTCACACAGATCGTCGATCGTTGGCGAGCGATCCAGATCCTCGCTCTGAGCCTGGGGACGTTGGGGTTGGCCGTGGTAGCCTCTCTCACCTGGAGCCTCCCGCTCGGTTCGCTCGCCGTTCAAGCCGCCGCATGGGCCAGCTCTAGTTTGCTGTTGTTGAGCTTTCTCCTGTTCGCGGTGAAGATCGGCCACCTGCTAGGGGCACGCCCGGCAGCGTAACGGAGCGGACTTTCCCGAACATCCTCTCTTCTACGCCTCGCTCCGTGTCCAGCCGTGCAAACCGGTTAGATCATCAGCCTCAGAGCAGGAATTTCAGTCTCATAGCTTTCCCTCTCTATGCCGTGCTCTTTGTCGAAACGCAGCCCTGCCATCGACGGCCGTGGACTACGTTTCAGGGGGTAACCACACGAACACCCGAGAAGGCTAGCATGCCTGACCGAATCGCCGACATCGTTCCCGAGCCTTGGCAAAGCCTATTTGACGTTCTGACCATCCCGCCGTCGTGGATTTCCGGCAGACAACAGGCGCTCATGTCCTTTGTGCGATCGCCAGCGACCGGATGGTGGGCTGGCATGTCTTCTTCCTGCGTCTCTTTCCCATTTTCCGTTCTGGATCGGCGCCGTGCGAGTGCACGCGCCTCCCGTTGTACACGCTGCCCTCCGGTCGGGACATAGCAGATCCTCAAGATGTCGTTGCTCACCTGGTGGGACGCCGCACTCGCCGTCTGGATGCATGGGGTCGGATCGGCGTGATGTATCACGGTAAGGACCGGCTGGTTCTTCACGTCGGGACATCGAGCGCTCAAGTTCCTGGTACCCCCTGAAGCACCTCGCGATCCTGTCCTTCAAGATGCCGGGCCGAATGACCTTCAGCTACATTCAGCCCGGCATGCCTGAACCGCCTTCGTGCTGCTGATCTTTGGGGATCTCCTCGAGGCGAGGATTTTCACGGAAAAGCACAGAAGGCCAAGTCCACACTGGACATCGGCGTGGCGCCAGCTTTCCATTCAGACATTCCGGCTGCTCCGAGAGTGTGGTATCGTTCCTCGCCCATTACACTTACGGCCACCTCAACGAGTTGGCAGGCTGGGCAAGCCACAAGCGTGGTTCGTCGCCAGCATCTGAGGCAAGAATCTCAGCGAGCCGAAAACCTTACTCCCGATCCATGACTTCGAGAACAAGGACGTCGCCCGGATCGAGGCGGACCTGCGAACGTGGTTTTCTCCCACGGACACCGTCACAGACTTCACCCCATTTCCCCAGAAAGTCGCGCGCATCACCAAAAGAACGGAATCTCGTCCTCGCACTGCGCAATGCAACGCGGCCATGTTCCGCATGAGCGCGTGCGGCTCTGGACGGTAGACGCCGAGAGCGTAAAGAACTGGAAGCAAACACCGTAGCCTGGCGAGGACCTACACGAACAGAAGCGGTTCTGCAGGTGGCTGCGTGATACCGTCGATTTCCGCGTCCGCTCCGGCACAGTCCAATCCCAGAGCAGTCCCACGCATGCATCGGACAAGCCTGTTCCAGGTCTGGTACAATACCCCGCGTGGAACAGGCTTTTTCCTTTTCCGACCCTTATCGGCGCAAGGTCGCCGCGATCCTTGCGACACCCGAGCAACCGACCGACCGCGTCGTCGTGCTGTGTCACGGATTTCTCTCCCACAAGAACAGCACGACCAATACGACGCTCACCCGCCTCCTGACGGACAAGGGCATCGCGACATTCCGGTTTGATTTTTTCGGCATGGGTGAAAGCACCGGCCCATTCGAAGACATCACGGTTGCGGCGGCTGTCGATCAGGCGCTTGCAGCCCTCGAGTGCGTGGCCGATCGCGGGTTTCGCCGCATCGGACTGGTCGGCTCCAGTTTTGGAGGTTTGGTCTCTATCTTCGCTGCATCGCGCTGGCCAGGAACAGCCAGGTCGCTGTTGGCCTGTCTGGCACTGAAGTGCCCGGTCGTGGATTTTGCAGAAGAATTACGGCTGGAATTTGGCGACGGCGAGATGGCGAAGTGGAAAACGACCGACACCATCCCTAACATCCTGGGCGGGTCCGGTCGGGTCAGACTGCGTTATGCTTTTTACGAAGACTGCCTGCGGCACATCGCCTATGATCCGGCCGCCTCCATTATGGCGCCGACGCTGATTGTCCAAGGGGATCAGGATCAACATGTCCCGCCGCATCAAAGCCGCCGCCTGTACGAGGCGCTGCGGATCCCAAAGCGCCTGGAGATTGTGCCCGGCGCCGACCACCAGTTCACCAAGGCGGAAGACTTCCGTACCATGACGAGGTTGATTGCAGAATGGCTGATTCGTCACCTGTCGCGAGTTGAAGAGTAGCCTCATCAGCCCTCGACTCACTCGCGTGGCTGGACACGAGCCGATAGCGGTGAAGAGTCCAAACCCATTGGTCGCTTGCTACCAGCTACCCCGCCTTTTGGCAGCAAAGGATGCCTGATTGGCCGGCTCGTGGAGAAAGAGAACGGGAGGTGCTGAACATCCTGTATCCTTGGTACAAGGGAGAGGTGTTCCGCCGGAGGGATCAGATGATGCGTCTGCCCGCCTTTACCAGCGCCTTCCTCGTGCTGCGACTCGTGACCATGTTGGCCGTCCCGGACGGGCCTCGCCGAGACGGGACCGGCACGTTGTTCGCCGTGACCAGCGTGATGCTGTTCTCGGGCGTCTTCGGCTACTTAATCCTCCAGCCGCGCGACCGTTAACCAGACGGCGAAACACACGCCCATCGAGATTGAGCGGGCGCTCGGCCTCTACAGAAGAAGGCCTCTCCCTATCGGACAAACCCCTCTATCCGGGAGGCTAGCAGACAGCCTGGCTGGGTGATCGCAGCGTCACCGTCTATTTTCGGTGGTGACAGCACTGACCGTGCTGGTGATCACGGCCGTCCTTCTTTGGACCTGACCTTCGCCCACTGGCTCGTGCTCACGAAATCTCTTCTTTATTTGCCCAACCCCGTACCAGTTGGTCCTCGACCGCAGGGATATTCAGTCAGACATGGCCCGTGGCCCAGTGGATGTCGATGGCCTACCTCGCCAAACGAATCGGTCATTTGGAATTCCGAAGAACAACAACGGCATGAAGACAATGATCCTTTCCGGCCTGGGCAGGCATGTGTATCGCTAGTGTGATGCGGATTTTTCAATGACGCTCTCAACGGATATTTTTTAAATCCTCCCTCCCACCACCCAGTGCCGGTCATCAATCACATCGACCAGCAGATGGGTCAGGCTCAATTCGGCCAACTGTGCGGCGACCTCATCCTCGGTGAACGCCGCCCGCAGTGAGTTGTAAAAGTCCCGTCGCAGGATCGCCGGCTCGCCCGCGGCGTACCGATCGACAATGGCTTGGGCTGCCTCCGGCGACTCGGGCCGGATCAGATCCATTACCAGCACACAGCCGCCGGGTTTGACCACTTGCTTGAGCTTGTACCAGAACTGCAAGGGATTCGGGAGATGGTGCAGCAAACTGTTTGAGACGGCGGCCTCAACTGGCTCCGGCACCGTTACCTGTTGGATGCGTTCGCACCGCAGCGTGATGCGATCCGCCAAACCGGCCGCCTGCACGGCCTCCCGGGCCAGACGGATCATAGGGGCCGACGCGTCCACACCGCTCACACGACACCGCGGCAAGGCACGGGCCAGGCGAATAGGAATATCGGCCGGCCCGCACCCTAGATCCAGCACATGGCCTTCCGTCAGATCCGGGAAATATTCCCGGAACAGCGCGACGAAGGTCTGATTCTCTTTCTCGAAATTCGCCCGTGCATAGACCACCGCTTGCTCGGGATCGTCCATGATTTCGGGTTCGAGAATCCGATCCATGTGCGCCCAGCTATCCGTTATCCGCTATCGGGTTTCAACCTTCGGCTCGGAATGGGACTCGCTGCTCTTCGGCTGAACGCTGATGGCCGACAACGCATTCGATGAAAACAGGGTCCCCTGTCCGCACCGTTCCTTCAGCCAGCACCCTCGCATAGAATCGGCTCCACCCCGGATAGCGCTTGTGCGAAATCCGTTTGTAGTCCCCGTTCAGAAACCAGCGGGCGTTCTGTTCACAGGGTGCCGCATAGTCGGTGATCTCTAGCCTCACTCGCTCACCGACTCTCAACCGGTCGCCCGGTTTCAGTTGGGCCCAGTCCAACCCGGCCAACGTGAGATTTTCGCCGGCCGAGCCAGGTACGATCGAATGCCCCTCAGCCCGCAGCGCCTCGATGACTTCCAGCGAGTACAGGCAGACCGCCCGCTCAGGCCCTCCATGAATGCCCGGACGACGCTGACGGTCGCCGCTCACCCCGTGGACACTGATGTGCGCCTGGGGCACCGGATGTTTCGGCACCCCACCGTCGGAGACATTGATCTGATGAAGGTGCGGAACAGCCGGCCGTACCAGACGGTCCATGCGGTCATTCCCCGCGCACGAATCCGGAGCGAGAATTTCCAGCGCCAACCACCCATCGCGCTCGCGCACGCGCCCGACGTGCCCGCCCACGGCCGAGAAGGCGCCGGCGACCTCCGCCTGCTGATCGACCAGGATCCCGGAAAGCAACACCCTGGCGCCGCGGCGCAGGTATGGACCGAACGCCGGTGCCAAGTCGACCAGCGTGCCCCGGTCGAGATTTGCGATAACCCAGTCGTACGCCGGATGCTGCTGCGGATCCAACTGCTCCAGCGCGGCAGTCTCCAGCTCTAACTCCGAACCGAAGCCGTTCATGACCGCGTATTCACGCGCGCAGTCCACGGCAATCGGGTCGATATCGATCCCCAAGGCCCGCCCGGCGCCGAGCCGGAGGGCGACCATTGCCAGGATGCCGCTTCCCGTCCCTACGTCCAATACAGACTCGCCCCCGCGAATGACCTCCTCCAACCATTCGATCAACATCCGGGTGGTGGCGTGGTGCCCAGTGCCGAAAGCCTGTTTCGGATCGATGATCAGTTCGATGTCGTCGAACTGAAGCTCCGCAGGCCGCCAGCTTGGCCGGATCACAACGCGCCGACCGACGCGGATCGGCTCGACGGACTGCACCCAGAGCCGGTTCCAATCTCGATCCGGCAGTCGATCGATCGTCATTCGCCCTTCCACTTCCCGCTCGCCGAGATCCTTCAACACCGCCAGCAGATTCTGCAAGATATCGGGATTCCAGCGTGCGGCCGGCCAATACAAATGGATCATGTCGGGCTCCTGCCACGCACCCTGGACAGCCGGATCGTTCAGCAACGAGACCAATTCCCCCGCATCAACCGACGATCGGATCCGCACTTCAACCCATGCGTTCATCATCAGACTCATGTAAGGCTCTAGGCAATCGCGATGGGTCGAGGCGGAGGCAGCACGGTTCAATTCTTATGGTTTGGTTCTCCGACCATCGCCTACCGCCTCACGCCCATCTTTTTCAATTTTTTTCAATATTGACCTGACCGGATGCAACCAGTATCGTCGCTGGCATGTCACCATTGTCGGATCGGGATCCAACCAAACCCAACCGCGAGCGCCTGCTGCAACGGCTGGTGGGCAGGCTCGACCGCCTGCACCAACGGGGGACGACTGCCAGCAACCTTGTGACCCGGTGGCGGCTAGTGATCTTCATGGCCGGGGCGCTCTGCACGATCATTCCTTACAAACTCGGCTGGTACCACGTCGGCAACATGGCGCTGGCGGTATTCGTCGTCGTGTTCGCCGCGGTCGCGCGGTATCATAACAGGCTCGAAGAGCGCTTGCATCGCCTGCGACTGTGGCGAGAGATCAAACGGACTCACCTGGCCCGTCTGACGCTCGAGTGGGACAAGATTCCAGCCCGGCCCACATTGCCGATCACTCAACACCCCTATGCCCTCGACTTGGATCTCGTCGGTCCGCACTCGCTTTTGCAGTTGCTCGACACAACGGTGTCATCGAACGGTCGCGAGCGTCTCTCGGCTTGGTTGCTGTCCCAGCCGTTCGATCCCGCCGCCTGGAGAAACCGGCAGGCGCTCACCAGAGAACTCACCTCGCGGTCTTTGTTCCGGGACCGATTGGTTCTCGAAGCGAAACTGGTCGGGGACGACGAGGAAATCAACGGCCGACGACTGCACGCCGCCCTGTGCACACCCATCCATTATCCCGGTCTAAAAACGCTGCTGGGCATCCAGACTGGATTGGCGGCGACTTCCCTGCTGCTGGCATCGGGATCTGTGCTGAATTGGCTGCCGAATTATTGGATGCTGTCGTTCGGCGCTTATGTGCTGGTGCACCTGCTGTTCGCGGGGCGCGGCGAGGAAATCTTCGAGAAAGCTGTCGGCATTCATCTCCAATTGGAAAAACTGGGCAGGGTCTTTACCGCTCTCGAACGTCGATCCTATCGCGCCACGCCTGTGCTGGGCCGTTTGTGCGCGCCTGCCTTGGGCAGGGATCTGAGGCCTTCCGACGCAATCCGCCGCGCCGCCGCGATCATGCACCGGCTCAGCGTGCGCGCCAATCCAGTGATTCATCTGGCCGTCAACGCTGTCGGCCCCTGGGATTTGTTTTACACGCAGAAACTCCGACGCTTGCAACGTCTCATCCTGTCCCGCCTCCCCCTCTGGCTCGAAACGCTGGCAGAACTGGAGGCCGCCTCGGCCCTTGCCACCTTCGCGTATCTGCACCCGGAGTATTCATGGCCTATTCCGGCTTTTCCGCCCGAGGCGGCGGAGCACAATGGCTATCCGGCGACGTTGGTCGCCCTCCGACTCGGCCACCCTTTGCTCCGACCGGACCGGCGGATCGCAAATGATCTGGATTTGCGCGGAGCTGGGCGGATCATTCTGATCACCGGGTCCAATATGTCCGGCAAGAGCACATTCTTGCGGACCGTCGGGATCAATGTGTGCCTGGCTCAAGCCGGCGCTCCCGTCTGCGCCGACCGGTTCGAATGGAGTTGGGTACGGCTGGCTTGCTGCATTCGCGTGGATGATTCGCTCGAAGCGGGCCTCTCCTTCTTTTACACGGAGGTGAAGCGACTCAAAACGATTCTCGACGAGACGCGCAACCGGTCGGCACCGCCGGTGCTGTTTCTGATCGATGAAATCTTGAAAGGCACCAACAACCGGGAGCGATTGACCGGCAGCCGCGCCTATATCGCCGCGCTGGCCCGCGGCAACGGCTTCGGGTTGGTAACCACCCACGATTTGGAATTGACCGAGTTGGAACAGCAGATTCCACATCTGACCAATGCACACTTCCAGGAAACGGTGGCAGCCGGCGCGTTGCAGTTCGATTACCGGTTGCGCGAAGGCCCCTGCCCCACCACCAACGCGCTACGGATCATGGCGCTGGAAGGGTTGCCGGTGGAGGACATGCGGTCGCCGTCATGAGCGAAGCTGGCGGCTGGGTGCGCAGGCGATGTCTCGCCTTTGATCTTTCCGCAAAGTTCCTCCATAGTAAGTAATGGCATGCTGGAAAAATCCCGCTGTTGTACGGACATGCCCACTGTGCCCCGCCATCCCCTTCGCGGCCTGTTGATCGCCCAATTCTGCGGCGCGTTCAACGACAACGCCTGGAAACTGATCGTGGCGCTGCTGGGGATCAAGGTCGTCGCAGCGAAGATCGGCTCGTCAGGACCGGCGTTTGAGGCCGCCGCCCAGACGCACACCACAGTAGCCTTTGTCGCGATCACCCTCCCGTTGATGATCGTCTCCCTGATCGCCGGCGTGGTGGCCGACCGCCTCAGCAAACGCACCGTCATTATCGCCATGAAGGCCGCCGAAGTGCTGCTCATGGCGGCTGGCGCAGTCGTGCTGTTGATCAATCCTTCCGCAATCGTCTGGCCTCTCTTCATTCTGGGGCTCATGGGAGTCCACAGCGCGCTCTTCAGCCCGGCCAAGTACGGGATCCTGCCGGAGGTGCTGCCGCACGAACGCCTATCGGCCGGCAACGGCGTCCTGGAGCTCTGCACGTTCCTGGCCATCATCCTGGGCACGGCGGCGGGCGGCCTGCTGCTGGATCTCACCGATCCTTCGCCGTGGAAAGCCGGACTGATCCTGACGGCGAGCGCCGTGGTGGGCTTCATCGCCTCCTGGACAGTTCCTCGCGTCCCGCCGGCGCGATCCGACGGCGGGCTCGCCGCAACGCTCCACGGAGCCTGGTCCGCCCTCCGGACGGATCGCGTGCTGCGGCTCGCCGTCGCGGGCGCCTGCTTCTTCTGGACGGTCGCCAGCCTGGTGGGCCAGGACATGCTGGTGTATGGCAAGGCCGCGCTCGGCCTCTCCGACCGCTTCGCAGGCGCGCCGTTGGCGGTGTTTGCCCTCGGCGTCGGAGGCGGCGCCTTCCTCGCGGGACGATTGTCGGCCGCGAAGGTGGAGTACGGCCTGATTCCGCTGGGCGCCAGCGGCCTGGCTCTGTTCCTGGGCCTGCTCGGATCGATCACGCCGAGCCTGCCGCACACGCTCGTCCTCATGGCGTGGCTCGGCGTGTCGAGCGGGTTGCTCATCGTGCCGATCAACGCGCTGATCCAGTGGCGATCGCCGGGGGATCGGCGCGGGGCCGTGATCGCGATGAGCAACACCTTTGTGTTCGGCGGGATTCTGATCGGCTCGCTGGCCGCCGAAGCCTTGTCGCGAACCGGCTTGTCCCCCAGCGGCATCCTCCTCGCCGCGTCGCTGGCGACCGTCGCGGGAACCGCTTGGGCCCTGTGGCTCCTGCCCGACGCCTTCCTCCGGCTCGTCCTGGTGTTGCTCACCCACAGCCTGTACCGGCTGCGTGTCATCGGACGGGAGCATGTTCCTCAGGCAGGCGGAGCGCTGCTCGTGCCCAACCATGTCTCGTTCGTGGACGGGTTCCTGCTGATGGCCAGCCTGGACCGGCCGATCCGCTTTGTGGTCGATGCCGCCTATGTCACCCACCCGCTACTGAAGCCCTTCATGCGAGCCATGCGGGTGATTCCGATTTCCTCCTCCGGCGGGCCACGGGTGATCCTCCACGCGCTCCGCGAAGCGGGCCAGTCGCTGGACGACGGCGACCTCGTCTGTATTTTCCCCGAGGGCCAGATCACGCGGACTGGCGCTCTGCTGCCGTTCCGTCGGGGATTCGAACGGATCGTGAGAGGCCGCACAGTCCCGATCATTCCGGTCCATCTCGACCGGATCTGGGGCAGCATCTTCAGTTACGTCGGTGGCCGGTTCCTGACCAAATGGCCGGAACGGATCCCCTATCCGGTGACCGTTTCCTTTGGCCAGCCTCTGCCGCCCGACACGCCGGCGTATCAGGTGCGGCAGGCCGTCCAAGAGCTGGGTGAAGCCGCCTGGAGGCTGCGCAAGCCGGATTGCCAGCCGTTGCACCGGCGCTTTATTCGCGCGATGCGCCGACACCCGTTCCGCTTCGCCATGGCCGACGCCACGCAGCCCCACGTCACATGCCTCAAGGCGTTGATCGGTGCCATCGCCCTAGCGCGGGCGTTGCGCCCGCATTGGGACAACCAGCCGCACGTCGGGCTGCTGCTCCCACCGTCGGTCGGGGGCGCGCTCGCGAATGTGGCCGCCACGCTCTGCGGGAAAGCCAGCGTGAATCTCAACTACACGGTCGGCCGAGCCGGGTTGGAGTCCGCCTGCCGGCAGGCTGGTCTGCACACCGTCGTCACCAGCCGCCGTTTCGTGAAGAAAGCCAACCTGGACGTGCCAGCAGGCGTGACCCTCATCTGGCTGGAAGACCTTGTCAAGACGATCGGACGAGGTCAGCAACTCGCGGCGTTGTTGCTCGCAATCCTCGCGCCCGCTCGCATCATCGAGCTCGCCTGCGGCCAGTCACGGACCACCAGCCTGGACGAGCTCGCGACGATCATCTTCAGCAGCGGCAGCACCGGCGAGCCGAAGGGCGTCATGCTCTCTCACTTCAGCATCGACTCCAACGTGGACGGGGCAGCCCAGGTCCTGCACGTTCAGCGAGGCGACGTCGCGCTGGGCATCCTCCCGTTCTTCCACTCGTTCGGCTATCTGATCTTCTGGTTCGCCGTCACCCACGGCGTGGGCCTCGTGTGCCACCCTTCGCCGCTCGATGCCGCCGCGATCGGCGACCTGATCGCCCGCTACCGCGTCACCTTGCTCGTTACCACCCCCACCTTCCTCCAACTCTATTACCGCCGGTGCACGCCAGAGCAGTTGAGCACGCTGCGCGTCATCATCACCGGGGCGGAGAAGTTGTCCGAAAAATTCGCCCAGGCGTTCTACGACCGGTTCGGCATCAGGCCGGTGGAGGGCTACGGCGTCACGGAATGTGCGCCGGTCATTTCGACGAACTTGCCCGATTTTCGCGCTTCGGGCTTTTTCCAGCCGGCCTCGCGCCGAGGCACCGTCGGACAGCCGCTCCCCGGGGTGTGCGTTCGCATCGTGGATCCCGACACGTTCGAGCCGCTGCCGCCCAATACTCCCGGTCTGCTCTTGGTCAAGGGAGCCAATGTCATGAGCGGGTATCTGGGCCGCGAGGACCTCACGGCCCAGGCCATGCGGGACGGGTGGTATATCACGGGCGACATCGCCCAGGTGGACGAAGACGGCTTCATCACCATCATCGACCGGCTCTCCCGCTTCTCGAAAATCGGCGGCGAAATGGTGCCGCACGGGCGGGTAGAGGAGGCCTTGCACGAGGCAGCCGGTGTCGAGGGACAAGTCTTCGCCGTCACAGGCATCCCGGACGAACACAAGGGCGAGCAGTTGGCGGTGCTGCACACGCTGGACGAGAAGATGATTCCGGAAATTCTGGACAAGGTCGCGGCGACCGGCCTCTCCAACCTGTTCATCCCACGCCGGGACCACTTTATCAAAGTGGATGCGCTGCCCGTGCTGGGTACCGGCAAACTGGACCTGCGCGCGCTCAAGCGTATCGCGATGGAACGGCTGCAAGGCCGCCGTTGAACGGTGGACGCGGAGCGAGAAGCTGGCTGACTTCAGGCCCGCTGAGCGACATCCGCGCGTCTCGTCGGCTGACAAGCGGCACTTCGTGCGTCAACGCCAGATCCACCTCGCCCCCTTGCAAAGACTCTCGCCCCCTTTCCTTGTGTCCACACAGGCGCCTTGAGCCCTCTTTCGCTGTAGAGCAACCTCATCGAAGCGACAGGTTCCTATGTTCCCGGGCCATGCCTGAATCAAGATCACGACGCCTTCATGCCAGACGCCAGCAAAGCGGTAACAGGTCCTCATCAACCTCCGGGACAGAGTCTCGATCCCGGTTTCGACGTCGCGTTTGTTCTTTCGGCATGTCCTTAGTGGTTCACTTGCGTTCGTCTTCTTGATGCGTACCTGACAGAGTCCTCCTCCGCCTTTTCCGGCTACGCTCACGACGACGCTTGATCGACGCCGCCAGCCGCTGTGTGAAGTCTGCACCTGCACGCCAACCTCAAGGGACCTCCTCTCATGAGTAAAGCCCCCCTCTCGCTTCCGCGATCGTTGCATTCGTAGCACACTTCTTTTTCTTGTGTCCGAATTGAAACTCAGGCACTATCTCGTGCCGCAGATCAACAACGTGGAGCGGGCATCCGGGCTTCGCTCCGGTCGGGCATGAATACTGACCGCTCAGAGACGATCAGAAATTGATCCGCAGGGTCAGGCTTCCGGCATTCGTTGTCGTCCGATAAGTCCCATTGACGCCGGAATTGGGGTGGCCAGTGACCGTGCGGGGCTCAAACAGCAGAAGTTGATAGGCGAGGTCGAGTCCGATCGCCTTTCGGGTCAACCAGCCGCCAGCGGCACCTTCACAGTCCACTACCCCGAGAACCCGTCCACCTTCCCGACAGAAAAGGCCGAGCCCGATCGACCACACATGCACGTCGGCGTCGGGGATGACCGGATTGTAATTCGCATCGGGGACGGGTGTGTGCGAACGGTTGTAGCCGGCACGGAGCGCCAGTTGCCAGGCTTCATGGTCTGGTAGACGGAGCCACGTGTATTCCGTTCCCACGGCGATCGACACGCTATTGTTCCAGTGTTGCGGGTTGGTGATGACAGCGCCAGTGGAAAGGGCGACATCCACATTTCTCACCGATCGCCACCGGGTGTAGTCCACATCCACCTCGACCTTCCACGCGCGCTCGGCGTCCCGAAGAGGCCAGAGCGCCAGCCCCAGCGTCCAGACCTCGGGCAACAGGAAATTCGCGGAGGCGTCGGCGACCGGCGTTCCGTCGACGAGCAGTTGTCCGCGCACCGGCAAAACCGCTTGGCTGCGCCACACACCGGCAAGATTCACCCGCGGCCGGTCCGCCGTGCCAATGAGCGTGTAGAGCACGCTGGCGTCCAGGCCGGCGGTGGTGCCCTTGCCGTTCAACTCCACACGGCTGCCCGCCGGGATGCCGCCCGCGCCGGACGAAATGGACAGGCTTTCCGTTTGCCCCTCGCCGATAAAACTCGCGAACGTGAAGATGTCTGCACCGAGCCCGAGCGAGAGGCGATCCGAAACCTTGTAGGCCAGGGTGGGCTTGATGTCGAGCAGCGGAAGGCTGCCTTGGTAGCTTGTGGAAGAGAACGGCGCGCGTTCCGGGTACTTGTTGCCGAACCCATAGAGCGACAGCAGGCCCAATCCCAGACTGAGATCCCGCAGGACCGGCAGGCTTGAGCGTTCCAGGTTGGCCGTGAGATACAGTTGGCCCGGCGGAGGCCAGCCGACCGGCCCGCCGAGATCGTTGGTCGTCTGCGCTCCGCTTGGATTCGTGAACCGGGTGTGGGGGCTGACGAATTGGACGCCGACGGCGTGCTGGATCCCCCGCAGCCTCGTCATGGCGGCGGGATTGTAGAAGACCGCGGTCGGATCGTCGGCCTGAGCCGCAAACGCATTGCCCTGTCCGATGGCCGCCGAGCCTTGAAAAGGATTGCGAAAGCCGTCGGCATAGGCGGGAGACGCGCCCACGCCCCACACCAGCGAGACCCAGACCCAGCCTATCAGACTTAGGAGACACCGTGCGTCGGGATCGCGCATAGGGCGCGCATCGTACGAGAGCGATTTCCGCGGAGTCAAGGACTTGCCCTTAGGAGCCAAGTGTGAGACCATCATTGCCACCGCGGTCGGGAAGCCGATGCCCGCACGCAACCTTACGCTGGCCAAGCTCGCGCGCCCGACTCTGCCTATCGTGCATGAGCGGAAGCGGCTGTTCCGCCTCCTCGATGCGGCGTGCAGGAGACCGGTCGTTTGGCTCACCGCTCCGGCCGGGTCCGGGAAGACGACGCTCGCGGCAAGCTACCTCGGCGCGCGGAGACTGCCTCACATCTGGTACAGCATCGACGCCGGTGATGGAGACCCCGCGTCGTTCTTTTACTATTTGGGGCTCGCTGGCAGGCAGGGCGCTTCCCGCCAGGCACGTCCGCTGCCCCTGCTGACGCCGGAATACCTGCCGGGCCTCGAGGCCTTTACCCGCAACTTCTTCCGTCTCTTTTTTGCCCAGATCAAACGGCCGGGCGTCGCGGTGTTCGATAATTTCGAGCGCCTGCCGGAGGACTCGCCGTTGCATGACCTCCTGTCGATCGGGCTGGCCGAGACCCCATCCGGCGTCACCGTGATCGTGATCAGCCGCGCCGATCCTCCGGCCTCCTTCGCTCACCTGCTTGCATCCGGTTCGCTTGCCCTCGTGGGCTGGGAGGATCTGCGCCTGACCCAGCGTGAGAGTCTCGCGATCGGCCGGCTGCGGTCCCAGCTGAGCAGAGAGCAACTTCTCGCCCTGCATGAAGAAACGCAGGGTTGGGTCGCCGGCCTCGTGTTGTTGGTCGAACATGGCTCGCCTCGCGGGAGACGACGAACACGGGATCTCTCCTCTGGCCACTCGATGCTGTTCGACTATTTTGCGGAGGAATTGTTCAAGCGCGCGGACGCTTCGACGCGCGCGCTGCTGCTTCAGACGTCTCTCCTCTCCAAGATCACGGCTGAGGCGGCCCGACAATTGACCGGAATCGAACAGGCCGAGGCCTTGCTGAACGGACTGGTGCGGCGCAACTACTTCACCTTCAAGCTCGCCGGCCCGTCCCTGACCTATGAATACCATCCGCTGTTTCGGGCTTTCCTGCAGTCCCGCGCCCGTATCGCTTATTCCCCACCGGAGCTGAACCGCCTGCGGCGCCGGGCGGCGGCGCTGCTCGAAGCCGACGGGTTCGTCGAAGACGCTATCGCATTATTGATTGAAGCCGGCGATTGGGACAGGCTGATCCGACTGGTTCTTCTGCAGGCGCCGGCGATGGCTGCCCAGGGCCGCAGCCAGGCCTTGGCGCAGTGGATTCAGGCCGTCCCGGACGAGATGCGCGCAGGGACACCGTGGCTCCGCTACTGGCTGGGGACTTGCCGGCTGCCGTTCAATCCGGTCGAAGCACGAACGCACTTCAATGGGGCACTCGCGCTGTTCGAGAAGGCGAACGACCCCGCCGGTTCATATCTTGCCTGGCTGGGTCTCATCGAAAGCGTCTTTTTCGAATGGCGGGATTTCGTCCAGTTCGATCGGTGCAGGGAGCTGTTCGACGACCTCCGCCGCCATTATCCGGAATATCCATCACCCGAGATCGAGGCTCGCATCACCTTGGCAACCTTTACGATGCTCATCAACCGCTGGCCCGATCACCCGGACCTTCCCTCGTGGGTTGCAAAAGCCGAAGCGCTGCTCTGGTCAGAGGCGGACATCAACACCCGCCTGATGCAGGCCAACCACCTGTTGTATTACTGCATATGGCTGGGGGACCTTGCCAAGGCAAAGCACCTCATCGCCGAGATCCGGGCGGAATGGGCGAGGCAGGACATCGCGCCCCTGACCCGCCTCTGGTGGCACGCCTCGCTGGCGATCGTGTACTGGCACACGGGGGACATCGAACAGGGTTTGCGCGAAGTCGAGGAAGGACGCAGGCTGGCCGACGCCACTGGCATCCGTATGGTCGAGATTCAACGCCTGGGCGCGGAAATTTTCCTATTCCTCATCCAAGGCGATGTCGAGGCGGCCGAGCGCCGGCTTCATCAGACATCCTTTGCCCTCCGCCCCCAGAGTCTGCTCGACGGCTCGTACTATCATCACCTCGCCTCGATAGTGGCTCTGCACAAAGGCCAAGTGGCCCACGCCGAAGAGTGCGCGCAGTCCGCCCTGAGGATGGTCAGGGCCAGCGGCATGCCGTTCGGCGAAGCAATCTGTCTTATGGCTTCCGCGCGCATTGCGTTGGAGACAGACCAGACGACCCGCGCACGGGATGCGCTAGACGGCGCGCGCCGGATCGCCCGCGCCATCGGCAGCCGATCCCTCGAATACATGTGCGACCTCACGGAGGCGGAGCTCGAATTCTCGGTGCAGCGAGAGCCGGAAGGATTGGCCTTACTCCGGCAAGCCTTGCGCCTCGGCAAAGCCCTTGGCCTCGCCGTTCTTCCGTGGTGGACGCGCGATCGTATCGCCCGGCTGTATGCGCGCGCGCTCAATGCGGGGATCGAGCCCGCCTATGTCAAGGAGGCGGTTCGGCGGCATGCCCTCGCGCCGCCGGCCGACATTCCGGCCGACGACTGGCCCTGGCCGATCAAGGTCTATACCTTGGGACGTTTCGCCGTGGTGAAAGACGGCACGCCCCTTCGATTCAAAGGTAAGACCCAGCGCCGCCCGCTCGAGCTGCTCATGGCGCTGATCGCCCTAGGTGGGCACGGGGTTCCGCTCGAGAAATTGACCGACGCGCTCTGGCCGGACGCCGACGCCGACGCCGCCTATCGAGCGTTCACTGTGGCGCTGCATCGGTTGCGCCATCTGCTTGGGTCGGACACCGCGCTCAGACTCACTCACAACCGCCTCACCCTCGAGCCGCGCGATGTCTGGGTCGATGCCTGGGCGTTCGAACGCCTGCTCAATGCCGCTGAACACGACAGCGAGAAGGCGGACATCGCCTCGTCGGCCGGCAAGGTGCTGAGCCTGTACCGTGGCCGGTTCCTCGACGGAGTAGACGCACCGTGGGTCCTCTCGTCGCGTGCGCGGTTACAGACCCGATTCCTCCACTTTGCGATCGTGCATGCTCGGCGCTTGATACGAATGGGCCTTTACGATCAGTCCGTGACCCTGCTCGAACAAGGTCTGGCCGCCGACGATCTCGCCGAGGACCTGTATCTGGAGCTGATGCGCTGTTATCAGGCCCAGGACCGTCCCGCCGAAGCGCTGGCGGTGTATCATCGTTGCCGGCAGGCGCTCAAGGCCGGGCTTGGCCTTGCGCCGAACCCGGAGATCGAACGGCTCCGCCAGACGTTGCAACAGCCGAGTGTCGCCCGTGGCGACCACCGGACTGGCTCCACACCCGACATTCCCTCTACCTCCGCCTGAATCGACCGCCACACACCCCCGGGCACAAGGTGGAATTCCGCCCGCCGCCCCCTGCCGCCGCACAACTCACGTCGTTCTCGCGTCTTTCCGTCCAGCGGGATCGGTAAGTCATCGGTAAGGGCTTCTCCGGTAGGATACGCGCGTTTTTCATCACGGCAGCGTCCATCGACCGTTGCGATCCGGTGTTTGGATGGAGTCGTACATCGTGCGCATCTACCGCCGCGGCCGCAAGGACGGTCTCGCCACGAAAAGCCGGGCAAGACACCTGGTGGGAACGGTCGAGGACAGCGAGGGCCGACGCCGGGCGTTTCACAGCAGTGCCGAGCTGTGGGAGGCGTTGTGGTCGAAGCTCGGCAGGCAGCGCGCCTCAGGTGACCGGCGGGGGAAAGGCCAGTAAGAACCCGTGTCCAGTTTGCGGAAGAGGAGGCCCTTATGACTCGCCGCATGCGTTATCCCACCGTACCCGTGATCGTCGCAGGCTTGCTCCTCGCCTTGGCCGGTTGCGAAGACCTGATGAAACACCTGCCGGCCGGCACGGATCGCTACCTTCAGACAGGGATGTCAGTCGGCAGCGCCGTCATGAATCGGCCGACCTTCACTGAAGCCGATGAAGAGCGGATGGCGCAGGAGAACGCGAAGAAGTATGAGAGCAGCCACCAGTTGTGGGACGATCCGCTGCTCGCCACCTATCTGAACGACGTCGTCCAGCGACTCGTCGCGCAAGCCCGTCCCCGTCCGTTTGTCTACAGCATTCGCGTCGTCAACGATGCGAGCATCAACGCCTTCACGTTCGGCGGCGGGCTCCTCTACGTCAACGCCGGCTTGCTTGCCCGCATGGAAAACGAAGCCCAATTGGCCATGGTCCTCGCGCACGAGATCGCGCACGTGACAGAAAGCCACGTGACCAAGGGCATCGAAGGCAGTTACGGCATTCAGGTGCTGGGCCAACTGGCCGCGCAGGCAGCCGAGACCAGCGGCAAGGTCACACTCCCGCCTGCGTTGTTGCAAAAAACCTACGAGTACTCGATGAAGGCCGCCATCAGCGGCCACGGCCGCGCCAGTGAAACCGAAGCCGACGTCGTGGGGCTGGAGTACATGGTCAAGGCCGGCTACGACCCGCGGGAGGCGCCGAAGACGTTCGAGCAACTCCTGAAAGAATACGGCGATCAGGGCGCCCTCGAAAACTTCTTCTACGGCGACCACCCGACCAACAAGTCACGGATTGCCAAGCTCACCGGCTTGGTCCAATCGAAATACAGCCAGGATTTGGCAAGCCGGAAGCTTCTGGTGAATACCGACGAGTTCAACCGGCGGACGCGCGAGCTGGTGGTGAATGTCGGCAAGCTGGACTACGACCGCAAGCGGTTTAAGACAGCCGCAGCGATGTTTGAAAAAGCGCTGGCGGCGAAGGACAACGACCCCGTGTTGCACTACTACCTTGGAAAGATCGCACTGGAAACGGAAAGCGGTCCCGAGGCCTCCAAGCGGGCCATCGGACATTTCGTCGCCGCGATCAAAGCCAACGAGGCATTCGCCGACGCCTATAGAGAGATGGGGCTCGCGTACTACAAAATGGGGGACCGGAAAACAGCAATTGAAGCTTTCGAGCGGTACCTGGCGCTCAATCCTCATGCTAGTGACGCCGACCGGATCCGGAAGTCCATAGAGGACCTTAGAGGTTCTTAGCAGCACAACGCTGAAAACCCAGACCCCTGACGAGCGAACGTGACAAGAGACGAAAGGAATATGCGGTATCAGTGTAGCGATTATGACGAGTCCGAGGCGCAATTGTACAGCTTCCGTGACCCCGTCAGACGGAAGGTCATAACGGCTGCCATCAATGGTACTGTTTACGTACCTATCCTTGAGTTGTGGCAAGAGATTTGGTTAGCCGCCAGAAGGGCAAGCCTCGGTCTGACGAAACCAAGACAAGCTCTCAGAAGTCAGTGTCCAACCCGGACTCGCCCCAAAAACGATTCACTGTTTCAAAGGAGGCCACGATGCTGTCTCTAACTGCCAACCACTTAAAACTCTATCAGGGATCTTGGTTCGTGATTCTGCTGTGCTCACTGGTCCTTCTGCTTATTCCCCCATTAGTGGATCCCACCTATGCAGGAAGAGCCGAACGTGTGAAGAAGTGCGCAACAAAAGGGGACGCGCGCGTCAGTAAGAGCATTTCTACTAAAGTGGTTATGCATGCGATCGAGAAATATCAGATCGAGGACCTGGTGGATAAAGAGGACATCAAAGCCGCAAGAAAGGAGGTGTATGAATTTCTCAAGTGGAAGCTCGGCAACCCGTCTGCGATCTGTGCAGAGTACATAGGCTCGGGATTAAGGCACTTTAAAAGAGCCTACTCAGATGAGGCCGCTGCTGCGTTGCTCGGCTATACACTTCCGGGGAAAAACGGGGCCGAAATTCAGTTACCGAAGGAGCTGGCCGAGGCGCTAAAGCAGTCTTACAAAGAAGCCGGTGACAGTCTTGCCAAGACCTTACAGGATGAGTACGGGATACCACCCGAAGCCACAGGCCTTGTGGTCGACGCCGTCAGGAAGTACGCCGACAAAGCGACTGACAACTTGGGATTCAACGTGCCAAAGGGGTGGGACTTCGACAACAAGTTACTTGACTTGGAAATCAAGCTGAAACGCAAAGCGAAGGCATGATGATTAAGCCACTGGGGAGGAGACAATGGACGCCATGATTTCCCCGGTGAGTTCGAAAGGTCTCTTTCATGTGGCCCGTTTCGTAGGAGCCGCGCTTCTGCCGTTGTGCTTCTCGCTCCATAATCCAAGCCTTGCTGTAGCGGGCGAATTAGAGCGAGCTGCCAAATGTTCGACCAAGGGCGATACCAAGGTGAGCAAGAGCATCGCCCAAAGGGTGGTCAAGTATGCCATAAAGAAATACGAAATTGCCGATTTGGTGGATGATGCCGGTGTGAAGAATGCGCGCAAGCAGGTCTACGCCTTTCTGAAATGGAAACTCGGCAATCCCTCCGCCGTCTGCGCCCAATATATAACGGCTGGGCAGAAGCATTTCAACAAAGCCTACAGTGATGAAGCGGCCGCCGCCTTGCTGGGGTTCGATCTTCCCGATGAAAAAGCAGGGCGCGCTACTTTTCAACTCCCGCCCGAACTGGTCGATTTCTGGATGATGACAGAAAAACTCCAGAATACTGGCAAGGCCTATGTCCTCCAGTACTACTATGGCATACCCGCGTTCCTCACGAAACAGATTTTGGACACGCAGACTGAGTTGACAGGGAAAGTGCTCAAGAAGGTGGGCTTCAACATCCCTAAGAAATACGACTTCCCGAATGAGACAGTGTTGGTGACAATTGAAGCTAAGAGGAACCCAGAGCAAGCCAGAGCCAAGTTCCAAAAAGTCATGGATGATGCAGCAAAGCAGGAACAGGCCCAGGTTCAGCCAAGTGGGCCTTCAACTAAATCCCCCAGCACTGTAGGCGAAGAAGAGGGTGAAGAGGAAGAAGACATGGGGGAAGAGGGAAGCAAGGAGACCAAGAAGACTAAAAAGACCAAGAAGAAGCTTCCTTTTTGAACGCTCTTATCAGGATCGAACAGCAACCACTAGTAATGAGGAGATCCTGAATAAATCAAAACGGGCCTCAAACTGGAGATTCCGCTGAACCGTAAGGCGTGAATCGAAAATGAGCGCGCCGCTTGAGCGATGGAGGTGAGGGACATGATCACCTCATATATTTCAAAGGGTCTGTCTTGTCGAGCTATGGCAATCGTCGGCATCGTTGGATTCGTGGCTTGGTTCCTACTGACTGCCGATGCGGCCTTTGCCGGCAAAGCGGAGCGAGCTGCAAAGTGTGCCACAAAAGGCGATGCGAAGGTGAGCAAGAGTATCGCGAAAAAGATGATCAACCATGCCATTAAACAATACGAGATTGCGGACCTTGTGGATGACCAAACGGCGAAACGTGCTAAGAAAGAGGTCTATGCCTTTCTCAAATGGAAACTGGGTAACCCTTCGGCGATCTGCGCGCAGTATGTCACGGGGGGCCAAAAGCATTTCAATAAAGCATATGGAGACGAGGCGGCCGCCGCATTGCTCGGTTTCAACCTGCCGAATGAAAAGGCCGGCCGTGCAACTTTTCAGCTCCCTCCCGAGTTGGTTGACCTCTGGGTGATGACGGAAAAACTAAAGAACGCGGGCAAGGCCTATTTGCTTCAGGCGTTCTTCGGGATCCCGCCCGGATTATCCCGTCTAGTGCTCGATGAAATCACGGAACAGCAGGGAAAAGTTATTAAACATCTGGGATTCAATATTCCGAAAGACTACGACTTTCCGAATCAAATGGTTCAGGCGACGATTGAAGCCAAGCGCAATCCCCAACAGGCCAAAGCGAATTTCCAGCGTGCCGTCGATGAAGCTGCAAAGCAGGAACAGTCCCAGGCTCAGGTGGGTGGGCCTACGGCTCACACTTCTGACATTCTAGGTAACGAAGAAGGAGAGGAAGAGGATATGGAGGAGGAAGGAAGCGAGCAGACTAAACAGGTTAAGAAGAAAAAAAAGAAGCTTCTGTTTTGAAGACCAATAACGAGAGAATTACGTGACATGCAATCATTGGGATGAGGAGGTCATAAATGAATCACCATGGAGATCGAACAAGGGTATTTTTCCAGAAAGCGATGAGCCTTAGAGCGATCGTGCCGGTGAGCTTTCTGGTGCTAACCTGTTGCATGGCCCAGGTCGAGGCTGGAGCACGACCACAACCAGAGGATGCGAAATCACCACAGGGGGTGACACGAGCCAGCGAGCAGTCGGCTCACTCTCAAGTTTCATCCACTCAGCCGAATACCTTGACTATCGCAGGTCACGTCTCTGACCCTGTGCAAGAGGGAAGAATGCTCCTCGGCAAGACATCGCCTGAATCCAGGGCAAAAAAGTCTAAAGAAAAGTCTAAAGATAAGGGCAACGCCCCAACCAAGCGCCTCGACGCCTCCGCTGAAGAAGAGGAGGAGGAAGAAGAGGAGGACGAGGAAGAGGACGAAGACGCAGCGGATAGCTCCGAGAAGGGTTCAGGTGGATTGGGTTCCTACATGATTCAGGCGGATTTCGACAAAAACGTCGCGGCCACGCTGAAAGACGTGGTGGTTCGGGGCGCCGTATTATCCGCGACGGTATCCCTCACTTATCAAGGCGGCAAAGACAAGAAACATTCGGAATGGCTGAGAACCAGCGAAGAGGGGAAATATACCCACCTGTTGGACTATGCAACAGGCACCACCTATCCGATCAAGAAACTCGACGGATTTACCTCCGGCACACTCAACCAAGGCCAGGATGTGAAGACCCTCCGCGCGACGTTCGAAGCGCCACCCAAGAACGTCAAGACGGTCGCCATTACCATTTATGGCATCGGCACGTTCGACGATGTCACACTCGGCAGCGGCATGTCGGGAAGAAATCCGAAGATCAAGGGAAGCAAGACCTCCTCACCCGGCTCAGAGTCGGAGGAAGAAGAGGACGAGGAAGAGGACGAAGAGGAGGAAGAGGAAAATGAGAAGAGCCTGGCAGGGCAAGGCCAAAAGGCATCAGGGGGAAAGGGCCGGTGACGGCGGAACACACAGAACAGAGGGATCTGCGCGAATGAACCGCTGGCTCCAAGTAGGACTCAGCGTCACGATTTCCATTGCTCTGGCACTGTCGGCAGCGCGTCCCGCGTCCGCCGACCAGGCGCTGGATACAGCCATTGACAATGCCGGCAAGTACACCGCGTTTGTGTTTCTGGTCAACGGGTTCACCGGCTGCTGCATCCCCGGCGAGGAATTCCAAAAATTCCTGCGCGAGAAAGGGGCCTATGTCCACATCTCGAACTGGAACGAGATCGACCGGAAAGGGAACCCCGGCGTGCCGGCGGTGGACCCGGACAACTTCGCCTGGAAGGTCACGCCTTCTCCGCCCACCGACGAGACCTTCATCCAACAAATGCAGGACGTCATCAAGAGGATCGACGCCAAGAACCCGTCCATCCCAATCGTCCTGATCGGTCATAGCTACGGCGGGGACGCCGTGCTGCAGGTCACCAAAAGAATCCACGACAGGAAGATCGCCTTTCTCGGCGTCCTGGATGGCGTGGGGAAAGGAGGATTGCGGAAGAACATCACCAAGCCGGTGCCCGACAACGTCGAATATTTTTTCAATCGCTGGCAGCAAAACCCGCCCTTTGCCGGGGATCATTTCATTCCGTTCGATCGGCTGCTCTCCGGCAAGATCGAGAGCCGCGCGGGGGAAAGCAACCAGAAAAAGCAGAACACGGAAAAGACCGGTAGGTGCAAGCGGAAGTATCGGGATCCGGTCAAAGCGATTCCCCAGTTGTTGTCGCATGGAGAAGTTCCCAAGGACAAGTGCATCCAAAAGAAGATGAAGAAGATCCTCGCTCAGCGGGTATTTTCCTAAATTTGTCTGCGCCGAATCCCAGAGCTTCATCTCGGGGCATCTCCGTGGTTCGCCTGACGTGAGAAACTTCTGGTTCTGGGTGGCGGAATCTGGCTGTTGGTCGCCAGGCTGTTTCTTGCAATCGGGGTTTTCTGTCGGAATCCAGCGGGCGAGCGCGATCGACCGGCGGGAGAAGGAAGGTCGAAGCGGTGGAGAGAAAGCTCGTCCGCGGTGAGGCCCAAGGACCGGAAGGTGTTTGGGGCCCACTCGACGAACGCGGCCCGATTCAGGTGACCCACCAGCCAGATCGGCTGGACACGTATCGGGTGGCCGACCAGAGCAGAGGAGACCTCATCTTACTCTTGATCTTCAGCGCCTCGGCGGGTTCGTCGTCTTCAACCCCCTCAGTAAAAGAACGCGCGAGAACGTGCTACGCCGTAGCAGCATGCTCGTGGAGGCGGCAGTCATCGCATCGTTTCCGCCCATATCCGCAGCATCATGTCGCCGGATAAGGCGGGTCATTGGCTCCAGGACCACACTGGCAAGGTGGGGGACGAGATGCGCAGTCGCGTGTCAGTATCTGGATCAGCAGAGAGTGAAGATGCCGGGCTCACCGATTCTGAAATTGCTGAGTCGTTCGATCCCGCTGTGAGTCGGTATGGGTCAGCGGGATTGTCTTCGCCGTCGGCACCATGCTGGTCTGTGCGGGCGTTTCTAACTGGCAAGAACCGGAAGCGGTTCTATCGCGAAGCCGTTCAAGCCCGGGCGGCGATCGGCACCTGTATTGCTTTGCTTGGTTTGCTGATCGGCCAACCCGAGCTGCGCCGCGCGACCGGTCGCCTGGCACGCATTGTCCTCCCGCATTTGGGACAAGATAGCGGAACGAACGAATTCCGAACAGTTCTCGCTTCGAGGGCTCAAACAGGCCTGGAAATCCGGCGCCGTCTGGTGACGACCATCCTCGCGTTGATCACGGTCGCCGGCTTCTTCGGGTTCTTCGTGATCATCGAACCGCCGTGGGTCAAAGTCCTCGTAGGCGGCGCGCTGCTGGACGCCGCGGTGTGCCTAGCCGCTGGAGTTCCAGCGGGCTTGATTCGCCCCTCCGTACGTCTTACTCTTAACGACCTGCGCATCGCGCCAAACAACCCTCAACTTAAAGGGAGGAGAAAACACGATGTTTGCGCTCACACACGCCATGCTGCTCCCGATCCTGCTCGGAACCTTAATCGCCTCCTTGTCAGCCTGCACCTTGAAGGCGACTCTGGATACGACATCCGACGGTACCACCAATTTCTTGTCTTCCACCTCCGGCAAGACTTGGTTCACCGAGGATGGATTGGTACGGGAGGAGTTGAAAGTCGAGGCATTCGCCTGGATGAACTATGAGAACCTAAAACAGGACATGGCGCGAGGCGGCGGAGAATATCTCTCGTCGCTCGGCACGTTGATGAACGTGCCTCCCGACCGGCAGACGGAGTTCCTGGCCTTCGTTCAGCAGCGATATCCGATGCTTGTGGGCAATGACCGAACAACCCCCGCGACGATACTGGCGGCCTTGCAACAAGAATGGGCAGCGCGGTCAGCGCTTCAATGACCGAGCCGCGTCGATAGAGACCACCGCCGAAGCCGCACCGGCTGTGACAACCATGCCATCACGGAACACGACAAAGTGGGACGGGTGGGCCGGCACGCGCGGCCCCGGCAGGATGATGCCGGCCAGGTTCAACGGATCGGCGGCAGACAGTTTGATCTCCTGACTGGACTCGCCGCTGCCACCGCTCTTTCGCAATGCTCGCAGCGATTCCACCGCTTCCGGCAAGGCAAACTGCTCGCCAGTGAAGCCGCTGACAAACCGCCCGCCACGCACCTCGCCTCGCAATTCGAGCCGCCGATACTGGACCAACAGATCCCGCCACGGGAGACTGAGCGATTCTCGCCCGAGCAGGTCACGAAAGACGATGCCATAGCGATGGAGCAACTGGCGGGCCACCCGTTCGATGATTGGGTCCTGAGTGCTGAGTGTTGAGTGCTGAAGTATCGGCGCTGACGGCTGATGGCTGATGACTGATACGTCCGAGCCGGCGTTACCCTGCTGGTCGCCGCTCGCTGTTGGCCGGCTGTCGGGTTCTCGCAGCAGCGCCCACCGTCCAGCCGCGTGGCGCGGCCGTCTCATCCGCTCGCGCCCTTCCGCCCGCCGGCGCCGCGGGTCCAGGAGGGCTCGCAGGTTGTCGAATCCATCTGCCGTCACCAGTCCGGCCGCAACCAACTCCCACAGGCCGTCCTCGACCTGTGACGGCAAATGTCCGGTGCCCCGGACCAGATCGGCAAAGAAACTCGCACCGCGCTCCCGCAGGTGCCTGTAGAGATCCTGTGCCACCGCGCTGAGGCCCGAGGCGTCGTCCGACTGGCGGCATTCCTCTCCGAACGCCGCCAGCAGCCAGACCGCTTCATCGCGCGGGAACAGGCTGATTGGGGCCACGCTGGTAGGAACGATGCGCTGCCCGCGTCGGCCGGGCTCTGTTTCCCCTCCATCGGCCAAACGCGGATGTGGCGAGAGTCGTCCCCAACTCACGGCCCCGCTGAGACAGAGCCGATCCAACAGTTCCGGCTCGTACTTGGCCATCCGGACCCGCAGGATCTGCGATTCCCAGGCCGACGCGGCTGCCTCGAACCCAGCCAGTTGCTCAATGATCTTCAACAAGCCTAGTTCCCCATGTTGGCGCGAACCCGGCGCCACATGTTGCCATTGCAACAGGAACCGCATGAATTCGGCCGCGGTCACTGGTTCGATCTCTTTCCTGAGACGAGCAATCGTGAGCCGATGGATGCGGGCCAAGAGGCGACGATGGCACCACTCGACCGGCGCAACCTCAGTTGTGCCGGAGTGCTGAGTAGGGAGTGCTGAGGGCGGAGCTGGCCGGAATCGCCCGCGGAGGACTTGGCCTTGAGATTCCAATCTGAGCAGCGCACCTGTGACCGCATCGACAGAAAGGTGTAGCCGTCCCGCCAATTCCGCCGCCGTCGTCGGACCGATGCTTTCCATCCAACCCAAGACGATGGCGTTCAACGCCGCTTCATCACTGTCACCGAACGCGCGTTCGACCGCTGCACGATGCTCCGTCGCCACCCACCCGCTCACCCCGTGAGGGGCAAAGGAAATGGCGCGGCCTGATTCAACGAGCATCGGCAGATAGTGCGTCCATCCAGGGGCAATGGGTTCAGGTACCCAGATCAGCGTCAGCAACGCATCGTGCAGTTCGTCGGCGTCGCGGACGACGGGCCAGGCTTCCTCGATCACCTCCGCGATGGCCGCAGGGTCCAACGCGCCCACCTTCCCGGCCAGGTCCGGCGGCAACGTGCGTCGCATTTCGACCGCGCGGGCGCGCCGTTCTTCCAGCGGCGCATCGTCTAGGTAGGCGTAGGGATTGGCGTTGAGAATCTCGTGGCTGAAGGGCGAGGGAACCGGCGTGTCGACCGCGACGCAGCGGATCTCGCCCCGCTCGATCCGCTGCAGCACCGCGATGAGCCCGTCAAGGTCCATCGCCTCGGTGAGACAATCCCGCACGGTTTCCTTGACCAAGGGATGATCGGGAAGATCCCTCGGCGCATGCGGATCCCGCATATTGTCCTGGCACGCCAACGCCGCCGGGAACACGGCGGCCAACAGGTCTTCCGCGCGCATCCGTTGGATCTGCGGCGGCACGCGCTTGCCATTGGCGAACCGGAGCAACGCTAGCGCGCGGGTGGCGTTCCAGCGCCACCGGCTGGCGAACATAGGCGCCGCGAGTATTGCCTGTGTGAGCACCTCGCGCACGGATTCCGATCGCACGAAGCCGAAGACGCTCTCCAGAGGAAAACTGTGCCGCTCGCCCAGTGAGATCACGATGCCTTCGTCCGTCGCGGCAGCCTGGAGTTCAAAATCGAAGGTCACGCAGAAACGCTTGCGGAGCGCCAAGCCCCAGGCGCGGTTGAGACGACTACCGAACGGCGCATGAATGACCAACTGCATCCCACCGCCCTCGTCGAAAAACCGCTCGGCAATAAGGGTCTTCTGAGTCGGCACCGCGCCGAGAACTTGCCAGCCAGCGAGGATATACGCGACCGCCTGCTCCGCGCCACGGCGGTCAAGGCCGCATTCTGCTTGAAGCCATGTAAGCAGTGAGGGGTCAGGGGGGGCTCGTAACGGATCCACTGAGAACTGATCGCTGACCGCCGAAGCATTCAGCCGCCCCGCGATCTCTTGCCGGAGCGACGCGACTTCAGCTGACAGCTCCGCAGTGCGCGACGGGGCCTCGCCTCGCCAGAACGGGATAGTCGGCGGGGCGCCGTGCGCGTCCTCTACCCGCACCTTGCCCGTCTCCACGCTGCGAATGCGCCAGGAAGAATTCCCCAGCAGGATAATATCGCCGGCAAGGCTTTCAACCGCGAAGTCCTCATCGACCGAACCGACCACGGTTCCGTCCGGCTCGGCGATCACCGTGTAATTGGCTGTATCCGGAATGGCGCCGCCCGACGTGATCGCCGCCAAGCGCGCGCCTCGCCGCGCTTTGATGCGCCGGTTGATCCGGTCGTGGTATAGATAGGCACGGCCGCGGCCCGGGTACCTGTTGCTCTTCTGCTGCAATGGGTGAATGGCCGGAATTCCATCGGACAACATCCTCAGCACCGCGTCAAAGTCCCGGCGGTCCAGCTCGCGGTACGGATACGCTCGCCGGCACAGGGCGAACAGCTCATCCTCGCGCCATTCCTGAGTCGCGGCGGCCGCCACGATCTGCTGGGCCAGAATATCCAACGGTGCAGTTGGCACCTCAAGGCGATCCAGCACGCCGTGCCGGATCGCCCGCACCAGCGCGGCGCATTCGATGAGCTCATCCCGGGTCGTCGCAAACAGCCGGCCCTTCGGGACGGCTTTGATCCAGTGTCCGGACCGGCCGATCCGCTGCAAGGCCGTCGCGATGGCGCGCGGCGAGCCGATCTGGCAGACCAGATCGACAGTGCCCACGTCGATCCCCAGTTCGAGCGACGCAGTCGCCACCACTACTCGGGTCCGTCCGGTCTTCAACCGTTCCTCGGCGGAAAGCCTGATCTGTCGAGACAAACTGCCGTGATGTGCCGCCACCACCTGCGCGCCCAGATGTTGCAAGCGCTCTTCCAAGTGGTGCGCCACCCGCTCGGCCAGCCGTCGCGTGTTCACGAAGACCAAGGTGGACCGGTGCTGGTGCACTAGTTCGGCCACCCGATCGTAAACATCGCGCCAGATCGAGTTGGTGGCCACGGCGCCTAACTCATCCTGGGGAACCTCGACCGCCACGTCCATATCGCGCCGGTGGCCGACGTCGACGACGATCACGTCGCTCGTCGTGTGTCTCTCGTCCTTCGTACCTTCCGGGACGAGAGACCGTTCACGCTCCACAAGGGAGACGGCTCTCGCCCCCACCAGAAACCTCGCCACCGTCTCGATCGGATGCTGAGTCGCCGACAGCCCGATGCGGACAGGCGGCGAAGCGGTCAGAGCCTCGAGCCGCTCGAGCGACAGGGCCAGATGGGCGCCGCGCTTGTTCGGCGCGAGGGCGTGAATTTCATCGACGATCACCGTCCGCACATCGCGCAGCATGGGTCGACTCTTTTCAGCGGTCAGCAACAGATAGAGCGATTCCGGTGTCGTGATCAAAATATGGGGCGGACGGCTGAGCATCCGCTGCCGGTCCCGAGTTGGTGTATCGCCAGTCCTGACCAGCACGCGGATCTCCGGCACGAGCAAGCCGGCCGCCAGTGCAGCCTGCCTGATCTCGGCCAGCGGCTGCTGCAGATTCTTCTGGACATCGTTGCTCAGCGCTTTGAGCGGCGAGACATACAGCACCTGCGTGCGGTCGTCCAACTCGCAGGTGAGCGCCTGCTTGAAGAGCACGTCGATGCAGGAAAGAAAGGCGGCCAGGGTCTTGCCTGATCCGGTCGGCGCGGCGATCAGGACGTTTGACCTGGAAGCAATCGCTAGCCAACTGCGTGCCTGAACGTCGGTCGGTTCACCGAACCGAGCCCTAAACCAGTCGGCAATAACGGGATGGAAGCGGGAGAGCGGCATGTGTCCGGATGTTACCATGCGAAACACACGGCACTCCACCTGAGCCGTCCGGCTCGGTTTTTACCAACGTTGTTGCTGAAGGTCAGATCAGGATGCTGAAGACGGAGGGCCCGATTCGCTGACTGTCAGGACCCCGCGCATGATCGGATGCAGCTTGCAGTAGTATCCGTAATTTCCAGGTGGCAACCCGGGCAGCTCATAGCTGCCGTCTGGCGGAACAACGCCGGAATCGAACAGACAAGGTCCACCTGTCTCGCAACTCTCGTGGGTGATCGTGTGATGGGTACCGGTCATGTTATACCATCTGACCGGTGCGTGCGCGGACACTGTCGCGGCCTTCGGAAGGAAGTACGGTGCCCCTCCATCGATCGTGATGGAATACGGAGCGGAGGGAGCGGCCACCACCGCCGCCGCGGCCAGCAGCCACACCCCCGCGCCGACGCAAGCAAAAGGAAATGCAAACGGCGTTCCGGCGAGATTCTTGTTCTCAGGCGGCCTTCTTGACATGAGTACCCGTTTCAGCCTCCCCCGCCTTGCCGAAGAACTGCTCCCACATCCTGCGGACAAAAGCCCCAAACGCCATAATAAGCAAAAGCCACATCAATCCTTCCATCCAGTTGGTATTGAAGATCGACATGGCCTTGTCCAAAATTGAAAGGAAATCCATAGAGCACCTCCTCCCATACGAGGTTATGGCGGTCGCTGGGACGCTAGATAATCACAGTTCTCGAACAGTAAAGAGACGGCGATCCACCGGATAAAAACGGCCGCCAGTCCAATGACTTCTGGTTGCCGGGCTGAAAAACAGGCCCGAGGTCGGAGGCAAGGAGTGGAATCTAGAAGCGCAGCAGCACGATGACGCTCAGACAGACGAAGAGGTTGTTGGCCGCATGGGCGATCATCCCTGGCAGCAGGCTGCCGGTCTTTTCATAGGCCCAGGCCCACACCACGCCGCTCCAAAATACGCTCAGAAATCCGACCAGCCCGTAGCCATGCGCAACGGCGAAGAGGCCCGCGCTGATGAGGGCCGACCGTTCCCAACTGTAGCGCCGCCGTAAGATCGCGAAGAGCAGGCCGCGAAAGGCAAGCTCCTCGAAGACGGGCGCAAAGATCACGTATTCCAGCAGGCTGATGCTCATGACTGACGGAGGCGCCCAGACCAAGTCGGCATCGAACCACTCCGTCCAATGACTGGAGAGACTGAACGGTTCGATCACCTTGCCCAACACCCATTCGCCCAGCAAGCCCGCCGCCATAATGGCCGGAACGACTGTCACGAATCGAGGCAGGTACCGTCGAGCAGGTTTCAAGCCAAAGCCTTCGGCGAACCCCAGTCCGGCCGGTTTCAGCAGGTGCCGGCGGGCCAGCAGCAGCAACGGAAGATGTGTCAGCGGGATGGCCAACACCCGAAGCGAAGAGTAATCGATCGCGGCGAATAGAAAGGCGACCGTGAGCACCGCACCGATCGCGCCACCGCGCAACAAGACCGCCACCCCCACCCCGCCTGGCCACTGTGGTGGCAGCGAAGCCGATCCCACCCGCAACGCATCTGTCCCACGCCGACGACACCAAGCCGAGACCAACACCGTGCCGCCGACCAGCATGACAGCCAACTCCGCAGCCGCCAGCGCACGCGAGCGCCGCAACAGCGCCTCCGCCCGCTCTGTCGAGGCCGCCTCCACCGACGCGAGCAGAGCATGATCGCCAGTCTGCCTCGCAAGCCTCATCGCCAGCCGATCGTAGAACCATCCAGCCGGCAGTGCCTCCGCCAGCTCCGCCTGCAGACGCTGTCCTTCCGCGAGGTCGATCCGTTCATGCAGATAGGCGGCACGCAACAGGCGTGCGAAGAGCGGGAACGGCGCCTCTTCTGCTGCCCAGACATTGGCTTTGCTTGTCACCTCGGAGAGCCGACCTGATTCCGCCTCCAGGACGGCCAAGTTCAGATGGACCGTCGGGTCCTCCGAGTAGGATGACAGCTCTTCATACCAGGCGATCGCCTGGTCGCGCTCATTGGCGTCGCTGCCGACGGCGATTTCGTAGAAGACGCGCTCCCACTCCGGTGCCCGAAACAAGGCTTCCTCAACGTCCATCATCCGGCCCACCATCAGATGAAGCGCGCGTTCAGGTGAGGCCACGCGGTCCAAGCGGGGCAGCGAGAGCATGAACCACGCGAACAGGCCGATCGACGCGCACAGCACGATCGCCGAAAGGACCGTCACCACGCGCGAGAAACGAGGATCGTAGGGAAGAGGGGCCGGAGACGAGTCGCCTGTAACCGCAGTGCCCGTATCGGTAAGGGAAGAATCAGGACGCACAATGGTCTCACGTGCGAGGTAGTATACCATGCGCTCTGAGAGCCAGAAAACGCAAGCGCCTCTGCAGTGGCGGAACCCCTCGCAAGCCTTCTCTTGGTGAAGTCGGCGCAACCGCACCGCTCTTGGCGGAGCGATCCGGAGTTGGTTATACTGCATTTTCCCTGCGCCCCTCTCGATGCAGAGAGGGGGGCTCCGTCTGCCGGAGCAATCGTCTGTTTGGCCGTTTGGGGACATCCAGGTCATGACTCCTGAGCCCATAGGCGAGTTTGTGCCGCCGCCGCGGTTGCTTCTGGGACCCGGTCCAAGCATGGTCCATCCGCGCGTGCTGTGTGCCATGTCGGCGCCGCTGCTAGGTCATTTAGACCCAGCATTCCTGGCGCTCATGAACGATATCCAGCGTCTCCTCCGGTACGTATTCCGCACTGCCAATCCCTTCACGATTGCCATTTCCGGCACGGGTTCGGCCGGCATGGAGGCCGCGCTCGTCAACCTGGTCGAGCCGGGAGAGACGGTCGTCGTCGGGGTCAACGGTGTCTTCGGCGCGCGCATGGCGACGATGGTGGAGCGAGTTGGCGGCAAGGCGATCAGGATCGAGGCGCCATGGGGACGCATCATCGAGCCCGACGATGTCCGTACCGCACTCGCCAGATCGGGACCGGTGAAAGCTGTCGCGCTCGTCCACGCTGAAACGTCCACCGGCGTGTGGCAACCGCTCGAAGAGATCGGGCGGCTCTGCCGCGAGTATGATGCGTTGTTCATCGTCGATGCCGTGACGTCGTTGGGCGGCCTTCCCCTCGAAGTCGACGCCTGGAACATCGACCTGTGTTACAGTGGCACGCAGAAGTGTCTGAGTTGTCCGCCCGGCTTAGCCCCGCTGACAGCGAGCGAACGAGCCCTTGACGCGATCCGCCGGCGACGAACGCCGTGCCGGAGTTGGTACCTAGACTTGGCGTTGGTGGCGGAGTACTGGGCCGAACACACAAGAGCCTATCACCACACGGCGCCGATCTCGATGCTCTACGCCTTGCGCGAAGCCTTGCGCCTGGTCCAGGAAGAAGGGCTGGCAGCGCGATTCGAACGGCACCGGGTGAACAGCACGGCGCTGCTGGCCGGCCTCGCCGAACTCTCGTTGACCCCGCTGGCGGCGGAAGGCCAGCGCCTGCCCACCTTGAACTGCGTCACGCTCCCGCCGCACCTCGACGACGCTGCGGCGCGGGCGGCGCTCCTGCGCGAATACGGCATCGAGATCGGCGGTGGCCTCGGCCCGCTCAAGGGTGCGGTCTGGCGCATCGGCCTGATGGGTGAATCATCCACGCGCCATCACGTAGAGACGCTGCTCAACGCGGTGGAGAAGATCGTGGCACGCTTCGACCGGCTTTCGCGACCGGGAGCGGCGTTGCAGGCGGCCTCTCGCGTGTACAGTGCAGCTTCTCCCTCGTCACCAAGGAGGATCGAAGCATGAGTCGGCCAGCCGCATGGATTCTCGCCGGCGCCGCGTTCGCATTCGTCGCCGTCGTGACCTATTGGACGATCGCCCTGGTCGTCGCAGAAGCCAGAAAACCCGACATGGTTCCGCCAGAGAAAGTCGTCGAGTACCTCCACGCCGTCATCGAAGCCAACCGGACGACTTACACCAAGAACGTCGTGGAGAAGTTGCAGAAGCAGGGCGTCGTGGAAGCGGTGGAACATTGGAAGGACGAAAAGGGTCTTCCCTTACCCGCCCAATTCTTGATGGAGTCGGGTCGCCTGCTGTCCGAAAAAGGGCACAAGCTCAGCTATCGGCTGGCCAGCCTGACCCCCATTTACGTCTGGAACGGACCGACCAGCGACTTCGAACGCCGAGGCCTGGAGGCCGTGATGAAAGAGCCGGACAAGCCGTTCATGGGATTCGTCAGGATTGGCAACGCCCGCTATTTCCAAGGAGTGTACGCGGACAGAGCGATCGCCCCAACCTGCATCACCTGTCACAACACCCACCCCAACAGCCCGCGCCGCGACTACAAGCTAAACGACGTCATGGGCGGGATCGTGATCACGATTCCGATCAGCGAGTGAGCGCCGTGGCGCTGGTCCTGCGGAATGTGGAGCTGATCGACGGGCTCGGCCGGTCTCACAAACGGGCAACCCTCGTCATCCATGGCGACCGCATCGCAGCGGTCGGCGACAGCCGAGACATCGGCACTCTCCGCGGGGCACGGGTGATCGATGGGCGGGGATGGACCGTCATGCCCGGCTTGATCGACTGTCACGTGCACCTGTGCCTCGGCGGCGAACCGGACGTCGTGACGACGATCACCCGGGACACGCCGACCCTGACCGTGCTCAAGGCCGCGCAGTTCGCTCGCCGAACGTTGGAAGCCGGATTCACAACCGTCCGCGATCTCGGGTTTCGCGATCACTCCGTGTTCTCGTTGAAGCGCGCCATCGAGTCAAGCTTGACGCCGGGACCTCGTATCCTGGCCGCCGGACTTGCCATCTGTATGACCGGCGGCCATGCGCGATTCATCGGCCGCGAAGCCGACGGACCGGTCGCCGTCATGGCAGCGGTACGCGAGCAGTTGGCCGCCGGCGCCGACGTCATCAAGATCATCGCCTCGGGCGGGGTGCTCACGCCGGGCACATCACCCGAGGCGGCGCAGTTCACTCCTGAAGAATTGAGCGCGGCCGTTGCGGAAGCCGGAAGAGCCGGGCGGCGCGTCGCGGCGCACGCCCATGGAGCGATCGGGATCAAGAACGCCGTTCGAGCCGGCGTCCATTCGATCGAGCACGCGACGCTGATGGACGAGGAAGCCGCCTCGCTGATGAAAGAACGCGACGTGTTCATGGTGCCGACGCTATCGGCGCTAGCCACAACCGCGGAGCACGGCTCGACCTGTGGCATACCGGAAAGCGCGGTGACAAAAGCGAAAACATTGCGCGAGCGCCACGAAGCCAGCTTCAAGCGAGCCTATCGCACCGGGATTTCCATCGCATTGGGCACCGACGCCGGGACACCGTTCAATCACCACGGCGACAACGCGCAGGAGCTGGAACGGATGGTTGCGCTCGGCATGAGTCCGATGGAAGCACTGCAGGCCGCAACCGCGTGGGCGGCTCGGCTGCTGGGAATCGACGACGCGGTCGGGACGATCGAAGCCGGTAAGCTCGCCGATCTGGTCGTCGTCGCCGGCAATCCCCTGAAACGGATCGGGCTGCTCCGCGACAAGGACAAGATCGTGGGGGTGATGCAGGCGGGGCGGTTCGTCTCAGGCCCGCTCTCCAAGTAAATGAGAAATTAGGAATGACGAATGAGGAATGGCACGCGCACAATCCCAGACCTTCCTCATTCCGCATTGCGGCGTCATCGCCGCTGGTAAAACAACTCCAGCGCAGCGGTGAAGCCGCTCACCCTGCCTCGGCGGATCATGTCTTCAAAGCGTCCCCGCAGCTCCCTGATCTGCCCTTCGTCGCCTTTCTTGATGACGCCCTGGGTCGCCATCATCTGCACCGCGACGTCCACCAATCGCTTTTTGCGGCTCTCCATTTCCGGACTCAGAAACTCCTCCATGATTTCCGCCGCCCGATCTGCCACGAGATCCTCGCGGAACGTGTCGTACCCCTGCGCCGCTACCGTGCGTTCGCGGATGAGCCTCAGTTCGGTCCTGATCCGCTGGACATCCTTGATAAGGAGGGCAAACAGTTCCTTGCGCCCCTCCTCGAACAGTTTGCTCTCCATCTCTTCGCGGAGGGCAGACAGATCGACACCCTCCTCGCGCGGCTCCGCGCCCCAACGGAGCCGATCGTAGGTCCGGCGGCTCTCGGGATCGCCGATGACTTCATAGGCCTCGTTGATCTCGCGGATCTTCGCTTCGGCGTCGGCCTTTCCGGGATTCCGGTCCGGATGGTGCTGAAAGACGAGTCGGCGGTAGGCTTTTTTGATGTCCTCGTCGGAGGCCTCACGCGAGACCCCCAGGACTCTGTAGTAATCGATGCGCGGCATGACAGCGCAGAAACTATAACATCCGCTTACAATGGCAATCGAGTCCCTTGACGCCGATTCTCGCCTTGACTCCCGGCGTCAACTTGGCTAATAGCCGGTCATCGGCGGTCGAGAGCGATAAGAGCAAGAACGTGGCAGCACGGATTTCTCGGCTGCCTGCTGCTCGCTATTCGCTGTTGACTTCATTGCTATTGGTTTTAGTTATCAGCTCTTCGCCACTCGCTGGCATGCGCGAGGCAATGGAGTGACAGCGAATGGGGTGACCGTGACAGCATGGCGAAAAGGAATAAGCCGCTACCAATGGCTGGTGCTGTTCGTGGCCTGGCTCGGATGGGTGTTCGACTCGATGGACGCCACGATTTATGCCATTGTCCTCCATCCCGCGCTCGAAGAGTTGCTCCGATCGTCGGCCGGCACGGCCAATGCGGAACAGATCGGCTGGTACGGCGGCATCATCTTTTCGATTTTCCTGGTCGGGTGGGCGATCGGCGGCGTGTTGTTCGGAATCGTCGCCGACACTGTCGGCCGGACGAAAACGCTCATCGTAACGATCCTCATCTATGCGCTCTTCACTGGCGCGGCGGCGCTGTCGCAGGATTGGTGGCACCTGGCGCTCTACCGGTTCCTGACCGCGCTCGGCATCGGCGGCGAGTGGGCAGCGGGCGCGGCGATCGTCGCGGAATCGTGGCCGGAGGACAAGCGCGCCCAGGCGGCTGGCGTCCTTCAATCTGCCTGGGCAGTGGGCTTCTTCCTGGCCGCTGCGTTCAACTTGTGGCTGAGCGAGTACGGTTGGCGGGCGCTCTTCGTGGTCGGCGTTCTCCCGGCGTTCGTCAGCATCGCGATCTTCCTCTGGGTCAAGGAGCCGGATCGGTGGGTGCAAGCGCGCACGCAGGAGTGCCGCTCAGGGACAGCCTCGATGACCAAGTTGCCGGAACTCTTTCATCCCAACCTGCGGAGATCCACGCTGGTTGGATCGGTCCTGGCATTCGTCGCCGTGTTCGGCCTCTGGGGCGCCACGAATTGGACTCCCACCCTGATCAGAACCTTACCCGATATGCAGGGCCTAGATCACGCGACCCTCGCCCAATACGTCAGTTATGCCATTATGGCGCTGAACGTGGGAGCCTTGGGAGGCTATCTGAGCTTCGGCCCGTTGGCCGAGCGGTTCGGACGTCGTCCGGTCTTTGCGCTGATGTGCACCGGCAGCCTGGTGATGTTACCAGTGGCCTTCCTCGCGCCGCACGCTTACCCCCATGTCTTGGCGTTGCTGCCGATCCTCGGATTCTTCAACAACGGCATCTTCACTGGTTTTCCTATTTATCTTCCCGAACTCTATCCGACTCGCCTGCGGGCGACAGGCGCAGGGTTTTGTTTCAATGCCGGTCGCGTGTTGGCTTCGGGCGCACCGTTCCTCACCGGATTTTTGGTGAGCGCCATGGGAACCTTTGGCAAAGCCGCGAGCACCGTGGCGTTAATCTATCTGGTGGGCCTGCTGGTGTTGCCGTTTGCGCCAGAAACCAGAGGAAAACCCCTGCCGGAGTGAGTACGATGCCGTACAAGCCGTGCATTCTGCCCCTAGGAGACATCGGACTCCTCGTCAAGTTCGGTGACTCCATCGACCCCGCCGTCAACGACCGGGTGATGAGTTTCGCTCGGGCCGTCGAGCGCGCACGTCTTCCCGGCGTCGTCGAAGTCGTGCCGACATACCGGTCGGCTGCGGTCTACATAGATCCGGTGGAGACCGACCTCGCATCGCTTCGGGAAGCGCTGAGCGTTCTCGCAGGCGACCTCCCCACGGAAGCGGCTGGCAGGCAGCGCACCGTCACGATCCCGGTCCTCTATGGCGGCGAGATGGGACCGGATCTGCCAGCCTTGGCAGAGCGAGCCGGCCTCTCGGTCGAACAGGTGATCGCCTTGCACACTGCTGTCGAGTATCGTGTGTACATGTTGGGGTTCAGCCCCGGCTTTCCTTACCTTGGCCCGGTCCCCGAAGCGATCGCCGCGCCGCGCCTGCCCAAACCGCGCATCCGCGTCCCGGCCGGATCGGTCGGCATCGCGGGCCGACAGACCGGCATTTATCCGCAGGACAGCCCGGGCGGCTGGCGGGTGATCGGGCGAACGCCGCTGACACTGTACAACCCGACATGGCCCGATCCTTTTCTGGTGGAACCGGGCGATCAGGTCAGATTCGTCTCCATCGATCAACGAGAGTTCGAACGGCTAAAGGAAGAATCGAGACGTTGACAAGAACGATTGATCTGAATTGCGATCTGGGTGAAGCTGCCGAACCGGCACAATGGGACGTTGAGGCCCGGGTGTTGGCGCAGGTCACCTCAGTGAATATCGCGTGCGGCGTTCACGCCGGCGATCCAAATCTGATGCGGCGAATGGTGCAACTGGCGTTGGCCCATGAGGTCGCGATCGGCGCCCATCCCGGCCTGGGCGATCGGGAGGGAAAGGGGCGCCGCGAGTGTGCCCTCACCGAGACCGATGTGGAAAATTTGATCGCCTACCAGATCGGCGCACTGGCGGGCATCTGCGCGCTGGCAGGCGCGCGTCTGGTTCACGTGAAGCCGCACGGCGCGCTCTATACGATGGCAGCCCGCGATCGCCGGTTGGCCGATGCCATCGCTCGGGCGGTCGCGGCGACCGATCGGCGCCTGATCCTCGTAGGACTTGCCGGTTCGCAGTTGATCGCCGCTGGCCAAGCGGCCGGCCTTGCCACAGCGGAAGAGGCCTTCGTGGATCGCGCCTACCGGGCGGACGGCTCGCTCGTGCCGCGGGATTGCCCTGGGGCGCTGATTCACGACGAAGCAACGGTCGTCGCCCGCGCGGTGAGCCTCGTGTGGGACGGCACCGTATCGAGTGTGGACGGTCATCCGGTTCGCCTACACGCCGACACCCTCTGCCTGCATGGAGATACACCCGGCGCGGACCGGTTGGCCTGTGCAGTCCGAAACGCGCTCACCGACGCCGGCATCCGCATCGCCTGCCTGACCAATGTCCATGCCTGAACGGGCTGCCTTGCGTGTCATTCGACCCGGTCTCCTGACGACGGTACAGGACCTGGGTCGCTATGGTTTCAGACGCTACGGCATGCCCATCGCCGGTGCGATGGATCACTTCGCACTCCGGGTCGCCAATCGGCTTGTCGGTAATCCAGACCACGCCGCCGGTCTCGAGATCACGATCCTGGGTCCCGAGTTGCGTTTCGAAATCGACACGCTCATCGCCATCACCGGAGCGGATCTGTCGCCAGCAGTGGACGGCATGGCCTTACCGCTCTGGACCGCCGTCGCCGTGCAGGCTGGGAATGTCCTGACCTTTGGCCGGCGCCGGACCGGAGCGAGGGCCTATCTTGCCATAACCGGAGGTGTCGAGGTCCCGTTGGTACTCGGCAGCCGCTCCACCCATCTCCGCAGCCGGACCGGCGGAGTGGAAGGACGCGCTCTGGCCAAGGGCGATGGGTTGATCGGTGGACAGCCGCCGGCTGATTGGCGCGATCTCGCCGGTCGCTCGATTCCCGACTCGATTCGTCCAGCTTACAACGCCGCTCCTACTGTCCACATCCTCTTTGGTCCTCAGCGGGACGCGTTTACGGCCCGAGCCCTCGAAACGTTGATTAGCCGGCGCTACACCGTCTCGCCCGAGTCGGACCGCATGGGCTACCGACTGACAGGCCCGGCACTTCCCCACTCCGGTCCGCTTGAAATGGTGTCCGACGCAACAGCGCCCGGAGCGATCCAGGTGCTGCCGAATCAGCAGCCCATCCTCCTGATGGCCGACTGCCAGACAACTGGCGGCTATCCGCAGATCGCCGTCGTCATCTCGGCCGACCTACCCTTGGCGGCGCAACTCTTGCCCGGCGACACAATCGGGTTCTCCCCGGTAGAGGCCGCAGAGGCGCAGGCGATCGCCCGTGCCCGGCGCGCCGATCTGGATCGACTGCTCCCTCCGGCCGGCAAGCGCACTTGAGGCCACCGGCCCTTGACTTCTTTGGGTCCTGCGCTATCTGGCTAGCATGCAGGAGCACCCGAGAGAGCGGCTTCTGACGCCCGACGAACGCGCGGCAGCCGAGGCGGCGTTCAGCGGACGGCCGTTCAATCCTCGCTGGTCTGCCTCAGCCCGCGCCGTATACGAGGGTCTGCTCAAGGTGCTGCCGCGGCCGGCCGAGTTGGACGAAATCGAGCGGATCGAGCGCGCCGCCATAGAGGGTCGGCGCCATGGAGCGCGCCCGAAACTGCATGAATCTCCACCTTCGCCCCTCCCCCAGTTGTCGCTAGGTGCGGCCGAGCCGTATCATCAGCCGCCTCCCGCCATTCAGTTGACCAGAGAAGAAGCGTTGAAATCCGGCGCCTTGATCGATGTGACGCCGATTGCGCGGCGGCTCGGATTCTCCTATCCCGTCGCGCTGACCCGGGCGCTGTGGCAGGCAGCCATTACCGTCTCTCAACAGGTTCCCGAACCCCTGATCGAAAGTCGTGTTCGCGATGTCCTGCTGGCCCTTCGTCTCCGCTTTGAGACGATCCCGGTGGTCTCGCCGTTAATCGGTTTTCCGGCGTTGCTGGCGATTCCGCCGCAGGAGATTCCCCAACTCTATCCGTTGTATGCTCTGATTCAGCCGGATCGCGAGAGCCAGGCAGCCATCACACTGCTTCACCCCAGCGAAGTGTCAACGGCTTCGTCGAAGCCCAACGAGAAGGACAAACCAGACCATAAAAACGAATGATCCATCGCATCAGTTCCTCGCCCACCCACGCGGACACGGTGGACCGAAAGATCGGAACCCCGTTTGCGGGCTGTGCTGGCGCAGGGCGATCCACCCCTGCACCCGGGCCCGTACCGACGGTGATCTTGAAGCCGGCCTCCTCAGGTGTGTAGATTGATAAATTAAAGCAGCTTGACACCGGCGAGGAGGATGAACCATGGCGGCTCGAACTCCGCGTTTTGCCATGTCCTTCCACCTTCTTCTGGCACCGTTGCTGATCGGCACGCTCAGCGCCTGCGCGACCATCCCGTTCGATCCCGCTCCCGTCGTAGCGACCCCGCACCAACTCCCCTATTCGGTCAAACTCAGGCTTGGACCATTAGCTGCGTTTATCGTCGAGCCAGGCGCGACGATGATTGCCGATCCCGGATTGCAGAACCATGTCCTCAGTCCGGTCGACTCGCTGGTCTCGCCCCGGGAACAGTGGGAAGCGGCGATCCTTCAGTACCTAACCGCCCGAGGGACGTTCCGCCGGGTCCTCAAGGAGGGCACAGCGGATCTCAACCTGGAGCTATGGGGCACCATTTATATCGATCCTAGCCAAGCCTTCGACTTCAACTATATCTATGCTGCCCGGGTCGACGCCTTGTTCAAAGACCCGCGGAACGACCGCCTTCTGAAGAGTTATAGCGGGTTCGGCAAAGCGGTCGGCGAAGTGGCGCGAGGCGGCAGAGATGCCGACAAACGGCCGGTGAACCGGGCCCTGCACGCCGCGTTGAACGACCTGTTTGGCAAGATGGAACAGGATCGGAGGTTGGCGTCGCTGTGATCGCCGTCTCTCGTCAACCGTCCTTGTTCGTCGGTCGGTAGAACACTCTCCACGGTGAACGCTTTCGCGGTCACGCTTCACGAACAACCGGCCAGCCGCTTCGCCAGTTCCCGCTCTTCCGCCTCCGTGTTGACTTCACCGTTGAGGCGGGCATCCAGCAGCGCATCGAGGATTTTCCGGTAAAGCGGGCCGGGTTTCAGGCCCATCGCCTGGAGATCGCGACCGGTGAGCAATGGTTTTACGTGCCGGTACGTCGTGAGATAGGCGGAGATCTGACGCTTCACCGACTCTGACGTGTCCTTGGCCATGATGTAAATTAGCGTTTCATCAGCGAGCCCTGTCAGCAAGCGCAGGGTCTCCGCCGGACGCGGAGGCGGCTGCTTCGCCAGTCGTCTCAGCAACCCGCGCAAAGCGAACCGCGCCGCCTTGAGTTTCTCCGCTTCCTGTTCTGTGAAGGGGAAACGCTTAAGCAGGTCCAAGACCGCGCGACCCGGTAGCACGTCCAGAAGCGCCATCATACAGACCAGCCAGGAGTGCATCGGCCGGTCCAGATAGAGCAGACGGTACCAATCCAGCGCTTCTTCCACGCCGACGAGCAACTCCTCCAGCCGCGGGGACCAGACAAGCTTGGGGTGAATGAAGCGCAGCAGATCCAATTCGGCCATCCGGCTTACCGCGCGGCGCGGCTCCCGCTCGGAGAACAAGAGCTTGAGTTCGTCGAGCAGCCGATGGCCGGACAGCCGGTGAAAGAGGTCCATTTTCACCGCGCCCTTGATGAGGGCCAGCGTTTCTTTTCCCACGTGAAATCCGAACCGCAGTTCGAACCGGATCGCGCGGAAGACGCGCGTCGGATCCTCCACAAAACTCAATCCGTGCAGGACCCGGATCGTTTTCTCCTTGAGGTCGCGTTGGCCGCCGTAGAAGTCGATCAACTGGCCAAAGAAGCGGGAATTGAGCCGGATCGCCAGCGTGTTGATCGTGAAGTCCCGCCGATAGAGGTCCTTCTTGATCGAGCTCCGCTCGACCGTGGGCAGGGCCGTCGGGTACTCGTAATATTCCGTGCGGGCCGTTGCGACGTCGACTTTGAACCCGTCCGGCCAGATCACCACGGCCGTGCCGAATCGCTCATGGGCCTTGACCCGCCCGCCATTCTCCCGCGCCAGCGCGCGGGCGAAAGCAATGCCGTCGCCTTCGATGACCAAGTCCACGTCGAGGTTTTCGATGCCAAGCAACAGGTCCCGAACGAACCCGCCTACCACGTAGGCCGACACATCCAGCCGATCGGCGAGTTGTCCCGCGTGCTTGAGCAATGCCACCAAGCGGGACGGGAGCTTGGCTTCCAACATCCCGGCGACGTTTCGCCGGAGCGTCTCACCGCAACCGGCCATCTCCGCATCCTTGGCTTTGGGGCGAGCACCGGCAAGGATATCCTCATGCAGCACGCGCAGCAGGTCGGTCCTGGTGATCACCCCGACCACCTTGTTGCCGGAGAGAACCGGCACGAACCGTTGGTTCTGCTCGATCATCCGGGTCTGAATCTCGTGGAACGGCGTGTCCGGCGCAGCGGTATAGGCTTCGGATTGCATGAACTGTTCGACCGGCGCATCAGCCAATCCGTGGAACAGCGCTTTCTGCACGATCTCGCGGCTGATCAGCCCTCGGTAGCAGTCCTTCCCGTCTAGCACGGGCAACACGTTGACCCCGTACTTGGTCAGGCGCGTCTCGGTCTCGGCGATCGTGGCGTCCATGCCGATCGACTGAACTGGCTTGGTCATCACATCTTTGGCCAACAGGATGGGGCGATACCGTTCGGTGAGTAACCGGACGATCCGTTCTTTCACCTCGACCAACGTCTTCCCTTTGACGCTTGCCGCGGCGGCAACCGCGTGCCCACCTCCGCCGAATTCCCGGGCGATCCAGCTCACGTCGATCTCCGGACGACGGCTGCGGCCGATCACCTGCACCTTCTCCTCCATCGCGAACGCCGCGATCACTGCGTCCACCCCTTCCAACTCCGCCAGTTTGTGCACCAGCTCGGCCAAATCGCCCCGGTACCGGTCATAGGTGCTGAATGCGACCAGGACCTTGTAGCCTTCCAGATAATACGTTTCGCTCGACCGCAGCAGATCGTCGAGCAGCGCGACCTCCTCCGGATTTAACGGGCGACGCAATGTGTCCGACACCACCTTCAGGTCCGCCCCGGCACGCAGGACATAGGCCGCCGCTTCCAGATCGCGCGGTGTCGTGGAGCTAAACAGCAGCGAGCCGGTCTCTTCATACAAGCCCAACGCCAGCACGGTCGCCTCGAACGCGGTGAGCGGAAGATGGCGGGCTTGGAGTTGCTCGATCATGAGGGTCGTCGTCGCGCCGACCGGTTCGACGACCCGCAGGCCCACACGGGCCGGGCATGCCTGGCCTGCGTCCGAGGCCTCGTCGGCTCGGGCTTCGTGATGGTCGTAGCAATGCACCTCGACCTCCGACTTCGCACAGAGGTCCTTGAGCGGACCGATCCGCTCCGGATCCTGCGTATCAACCAGGATCAACCGCGTGACCTGAGCGAGATCGAGATCTTTCAGGCGGGTGACGCCGAGGTCATGCCTCGCGAGGAAACTGCGGACCGCTTCCTGTGCGCCACCTGGTAGCACCAGCGCCGCACCGGGATAGAGCTTGCGCGCGGCCACCATGGAGGCCAGACCGTCGAAATCGGCGTTGAGATGAGTCGTGATGACATCCACACGGGAGATTCTAGCAGTATCGGGAAAAGACAGGAAGCAACACGGAAAGCAGATAAGGCCTCTCGGTGCCTATGAGCCGCATCACAGGCGCCGAGGGGAGCAGGGATTAATTCTGAACCTAGCGATGCCGTGCGCCTTGTCGATCATGCTTCTCGCGGAAGATATCGCGGGAGGCGCGGTCCTGCGCGGCCTTGATCCGAGCCCGCTCCCGCGCGGTCACGACCCCGTCGGACTTGGCCTGGTCCTCCATCCGATTGATACGATGCTGTTGCCGTTCTAACCTGGCCGCTTCCCGCTCAGTCAACTGCCCACTGGCGATGCCTTGATCGATCCGCTGCTCCTGATTGGCCTGCCGTCGGTCGATCCCGGGCGTCTCGCTTTGCGCAAAGGCCACCGACCCGACCAGCACCATTCCCGCCAACACACCCACGATCAGCCTCTTCATACTCGCCTCCTGGTTACTGGTGAACCGTGCAGACTGTCACCCACCGACCGTTCAACCGCGCGCTCGGTTGACAAGGACGAGGAGATGATAAGCCCGCACCTTGCCAAAGCGCAACGAATATTTATTCCTCCTTGCCCCCTTCGCTCATCTTTCCTCTCACTGGACGATGAAACTCGCGGCTGAGAACTTGGAAGCGGTCCTCGAAACAACGCCGTGCGACTCCAAATGATCTCATCTCCCGCTGCCGGATCGGTCGGGCCGTTCAGGCCGCTCGGGTCGCTCGGGATGCTCCAGCCGCTCTGGCCGGCCGTCGCCGCGGGAGCCGCGGTCTTCTCTGAGTCGTTCTCCACGATCGCCGCGGTCCAGCCGGTCGCCGCCTCCGCCCGGTCCCTGCCGGCCCTCACGAAAGAGTTGATCCGGCCGGTCACCGCGCTTGACCGCGTCCTGCACGGCTTGCAGCGGAAGTCCCCCCTCGCGCCCGCGCCGTTTGATCTCGCGGCTCAGGTCAGCCAGCTCTGAGGGGCGAAACCCTTGCCGCAGCGCCTCGGTGACAAGGGAGAGTCCTTCGCGGGAGGGGACTCCGCCTTCCTTCATAACCGCCAGGCTCTTTGCACCGAAGGCGAGCGCTTCCGGTGTCAGGCGCAGCTTGCCTTCCTGAGCCAGCCGCCCGATCTCGTGCACCTCGTCAGGCGATGCGCCGCGTGCCAGCGCCTCGGCCAACACTTCGACCGCCCGTTGGCGTCCGCCGCTTGCGGGATCGATCACCCCCCGTCCGCTCAGCTCTTTCAACGTCTCCTGTGCCGTCCCCAAACGGCCAGCCATCTCGCGGAGCACCGGTGCGATCCGCACCGGCTCAATGCCCTTCGCCAAGCCTTCCTTGATCTTGTTCACGAGGGGTCGTGGTGGAAGGCCGCGCTCGCCGGCTGAGTTCGCCAACTCGATCAATGGCTTGATCTCCTCGGCAGAACGGCCCTGCGCTGCGCTCAAACGGGCAATATCGTCTAAGTCTTGCGGGAGAATGGATTGCCCGAAGGCAGCCTCAGCGCCGACTAGCCATAGTCCAGCCATGACAACCAGACATGCGAGCATCGCTCGCGCCGAGGACGATACGATAAGCCGGCTTCTTTCCATTCCCATTGGCTTATGGCACCACCAGCACGCCATTGAGATTTCCAAATCCATCCTGCACGAAGTCGTCCGCCTCCGGTGGCGTAAGCCATCGCTTGCCATCGATGACGTACATGAATCGATACTCACCCTCCGGAATCGCGACGACCCCGCTCCACACTCCGTCGCGCCCGGCGGGTTTCAGTGGATGCGCGGTCGGCGACCACCCGTTGAAGTCACCCGCCACCGCGACCGAGCGCGCCGATGGCGCCACGACCGTGAACCGGACGCCGTCGCTCCCCGCCCGCGGTATGTGCGACACCGGCGCAGCGCAGGCCGCCAGGACCAGTCCTAATGCGAATGCCAGGCCGAGCGCTCGAAACTGACGCGCCATCCCTGCCCCCGAACGCATGCTCGGCGAGAAGGTAGCGCAGCCGCTGAGAGCGGTGCAAGCCGCCGGAGCGCCGGCTTACAGGGGCGGTTCGACGTCCAGTACCGCATTGTGCGATCCGAAACCATCCAGACTTTCCTCGTGCGCGAAGGGGTCTGCAATCCACTGTGTGCCGTCCACCACGTACATATAGTGGTAGCGACCGGGCTTGAGCGGGATAGTCGCGGTCCAGACGCCTCCATCGACGCGGGAAAGCGGCGTCCGCTCCGGATTCCAGCCGTTAAAGTCACCCGCCACCGCGACCGAGCGTGCCTGAGGCTCTAGCAACACCAGCCGCACCAGCACGGTCGGTTCAGTCGCAACCGAGGGCACCGGAGGCGGCGTGGAACGATCGATCGCGACACGGGAGACCCCGATCACCGCCGCCAGCACGATACCCGCGACAGCCAGCGCCCCGGCTGGGCTCCAGCGCAGTGTGTGCGGCGTGCGCAACCAGTCCACGACTCGGCTCCATCTGGTTGCGTTGGGCTCGCGCAAGCGGCCTCGGACCTGTGTGATGAATCGGCTCGAGGGCGCCAATCGTGGAAGTCGCCCGGCCTCCGCGACGAGCCGCTCGATCTCCAACAGACGCCGCCGCAAGGTGGCCTCCCGATCGAGCTCAGCCAACAAACGGACGCGCTCGTCCGGCGTCAGGTCGTTGTCCACGAACCGTTGGAGCAGCAATTCGGATTCCTCCATGCCCTGTTCCTCCCGCACCTCATCCGGTCTCTTGTAGCGCGCCCAGCATCCGGCACAGTTGAGTCCGGGCCTTATAGACCCGCATCTTCAGGGTGTCACGATGGACGCCGACGATCTGCTCCATCTCTTCGTAGTCGAGCCCTTCGACATGCTTGAGCACAAACGCCTCACGGTACAGAGGCGGCAGCTTCTGAATGGCACGCTCCAGATGATCGGCGAGCTGCCTTTGCGTCAGTGCGCGTTCCGGAGTGACCTGATCCACCACCAGTTCCGCCCACGCTTCTTCGGCTTCCAACTCGGCAGACCCCGGTCGCGCTCGGCGCGCGCGAAGCCAGTCTTTGCACTTATTCATCGCGATCCGATACAGCCACGTCGAAAAGCTCGCATCCGCCCGGAACGTGGGCAACGCCTTGAAGGCGGCGAGAAACGTTTCTTGCGCCACATCCTCGGCGTCGGCCTGGTCCCCCACCATCCGATAGGCCAGGCTGATGATGGAGGCAGCGTACCGCTCCACCAATTGCCCGAACGCGTCCGGGTCCCGTCGAAGGCTGCGGGCCAACAGGTCGTGTTCATCGGGCGCCGTTCTCCCTGCTCCCATCAGTCTATCCAGATCCGGCCGCCCGCGGGCGCTACCGCCAAGCCCGAATCTTCTCCATTAACCTTAGACGGCGCTCAGCCGCTGCGGTAAATGGATTGTACAGATTCTCCCAAGCCGGAAGCGGGAAGTTGTTCCCCATCCCACGCGGAGGGATCCTAAGGCTTAAAACCGCCATGCGATCCCACCGGTGAGCCCATAGGCTGGCGCCCCGTCGGAGAGCCCAACGAGCAGCGAGGCGTTAAATCGAAGCGCGGACATGGCCTTGTAATTCAAGGCGAAGAGGAGGTCACGCGGATTGGAGAGGGTCGGAATCAACGCTCGATATTCCTCGTAGTACGCGCTGAGTAAGAGATTCTTAGTGGCGTTGTATCCGACACCGAAATCGTAGTACCACTGGTTCCGCAAGTCCACCCCCGGGGGATCGCCGATAAAGGTGTACCCGAAATCCAGGAACCCCAGCCAGTTGTCGACCAGCGTCTTGCTCATTTCGACACCAAAACCCTCGTCGAACTCGCCGGTGCCCAGGCCACGATGTTCGTCCGCGGTGGGAAACTTGACTCGCCCCGTCACCGCGATTGTGGGAACCCAATCCCGCTCGTCCACCAGATAATAGCGACCGCGGAGAATCAGGTCACCGATCCCACAGTCCGTGGAGGCGGTGGGTGCCACATTGCCGGGGCTTTTGTCATCGCCTCCCCGTCCCCTGCCGCTATTGCCAGCTCCGCTGCCGGAACCAGAGCCTCCGCCGGATCCGCTTCCGCTGCTTCCCGACCCGCCGCTGCCGCTGCGGCTCACCCGGTTGGGCACCCCGCTCAGCAATGTCACCGCGCCGGTGCTGCTGATACAAATGTAAGGAATCGTCACGGTGAGATCGCCGTCGTCAAAGAGTCGTCGAATCGAGAGCGGGAGATAGGCGATATCGGTCGTCGTCTCCGTGCCGTATTTGCCGCTGGAATACGTCGGCGAAAAACTGACCTGCCAATCCGGCGCCCTCTGGTCGTTCTTCTGTTCGGCTGCGACGCCCGCGACCGCATCGACCAGCACCACAAGCACTCCCACTATAGCGGCCATGCATCTGAATCCTCTGCCCGACATCGTTCCTCTCCTCCGGCACACTTCGACTCCGGTCGCAGGACACAGCGAGGCGGCGCCGGGCCCTCACCCGACGCCGCCTCGATCGTCTCGTTGCCCCTCCTTACGAATCGACCATCATCCGGATTGATATCCCCCGCAACTAGCGACCTGGCCGCTCCGGCCGATTTGCCCGATCGGGAAGCTCGAGCCGCTCCGGCCGTAGCCCGCGCTCTGGGCGATTAGACCGCTCCGGCCTGTCTCCCCCTTTGAGTACATTCTGCCGTGCGATGTCGCGGCCGTGCTGGCCTGCTTCTCCCGCCGCCTCGTCCGCACGGTCCAGCCCTCGCAGCCCGCTCCGATGGCCTCGCTCGGTATCGCCCGGTGAAATGGTCGGCGTTTCCGGAGCCTGGGCCAAGCTTACCCCGCCTACGCACCAGATCACCATGGCTAAGCAGAGAGCGATGAACCTGTTCCTCAAAAAAATCATATCGCCTCCTTGGTTACCGGTTGTGGCGCTCTGGTTTTTCCGGGCGCTCAGGTCGCTGAGGGCGCTCAGGCCGCTCCGGGCGCTGCAGTCGGTCGGCCCTCTCCGTCCGTGCCTCGCGCTTCATGTCCCCTCGATTGTCAGCCTTGTCGATCCGGTCTGCTCTGGCTTGGCCAGCACGCAGGTCACGCCGCAAATCGTTCAACGACCGCCTGATGTCGCTGACGACAGGCCCGAGCGTGAAGCCCAGTTCCTTAGCGATTTGCCCCCAGCCCTTTCCGTCACTGCGTAAGGCGCCGACTCGTTCCAATGCCTCCGCAAACGTGAGTTTGGGCTCTGTCGTGGAGGTCTTGACGAGCTGATCGGCCAATGCCAACCGAATCGTGATCTCTCCCCATCCTTGCCCCGCATTCCGTAACTTTTCGACCTCGCCGACGGGCAGTTGGAACTGCCTGGCCAGGAGTTCAGCCTGCGCCTGTTGCCCCCGCTTGGCCGCATCCTCCTCTGCTTCCCGCTGCATAGCCTGCATCCGCGCTTCGTCGGCATCGAACTGAGCGAAAACCTGCCCGGTAGCGCAGACGGCAGCCAGGAGCAATCCGAACACCAGAGATAACCGCGTCATCGTCATTTCGCACCTCCTCAAGCATTGCCATGTTGATGCGCTTGCACACCCTACGCGTTGATCCTCGACGCTCTTTTTCAGGCCGGTCCGCGGCCCCCTCCCACTGGCTCATTATCGGCGCCCGGAGCGATCCGGTCGCTCGATTCGTTCGATCCGCTCAACCCGTTCGACCCGCTGGTTCCGCTCGATGCGCTCGACTCGTCCATCGCCTTGGCGATCGATTCGCCGGTCTTCGCGACGGTCTATCTGGCGCTCCAACCGGCGATCGTCTCGCCTGTCCTCTTGCCGCCCCTCTGTCCGCACCGCCCCGGCATCCGGCCGACCGCGGCCCTCCCCCTTGACTTCGTTGCTCACGAGACCTTTATCTGCGCGGAATTCTGTCCGGATACGGTTGCCGCCGTTGTCAACCCCTTCGAGGCGGACCCGCTCGAATCCCGTTTGCCGGCTCAGGCGCTGGACCAGTTGCGCACGGTCGGCATCGCTCAGGGTCCCGATATTGACCCCCTCGATCCGCGCACGCAACGTTCCGTCCTCCTGGCGTTGCACCCGAGCTTCCACCTGTTGGCCGTCGACCACGCCTCGAAACGTCACAGTCCGTTCGACCCCGTCGGCCGGCAACGCGGTGGCGATGTGAGCCAGCAGGTTCTGGTTGCGCTCGACGCTGAGGAGCAGACTCCGGCTTTCTTCCACGCCGAGCGTGAAGTCACGGAACTGCACGTCGTTGATCCCCCGAGCGACCTGACCAGCAACGACCTCTCGCACTTGCGCCAAGTCCACTGCGCCGCTCGGCGTTCGCGGGAGCGCGCCCCGAATCGTCGCTTCATCCGGCGATTGCCCGAGGCTGCGGTCCGGCGACATTCCGCAAACCACCAGCACACACGCAGCCAGCCAAACCACCGGTGTTGTCCCTACCGTCTTCATAGGCTCCCTCCTTCCTTCATCGCCGGAGGCCTGTCGCCCGATACACTGCCCGCCGCCTTGACGTCCGCTGTCCAGGCCACGTAGGCCGGACACCACTGCCAGACCCCCAACGTGACGATGCGGGTCAGTCCGGCTGGGATGCAAGCGATTCTGGTCACGGTGACATTACGGTTGATCAAGCGGGCCGGCTCGCCGCACCGGTTCAGATACTCCGCGCCCTTGATCTCGTTCAGATCCACATGCGGCACGAACAAGGCGACTACAGGAACAGGCAAGACGGCGATCGACGAGTCGTCCACCCACTCTCCTCCGGAGCAATGTGCCTCTGCAACCGTCGTCCGCTTCACATCGTCCCGCACCAGCGTCGTCGAACACCCGGACAGAACAAACGCGCACGCGACGCCGAGCGACAATCGTCGCAAAACGCGAGATGGTCGATCCGCCACGGCTCCTCCTTTGAACGGTCCTGCTGCATTGTAAAAGGCAAGCAGCCAGTCGCAAACCATGAGCAGCTTTCCCCCCTCTTCCTCATCATCACCCGTTGGTCGGTCCGGTGCAACAAAGCATAGCCGGCACCCCGCGCAACGGGTACCTGGGAGAGGATCTCAGGACGAGAACGTCTCCCGCTGCAGTGTGTAACCCACGGCTGAATAAAGACTGTCACGAACTTAGACGAAACGTGATGGAGTTCGTAAACGGAAAGTGTTGGGTTAAACAGCCGAAAGGTAAAACAGGTCAAAATGCCCAGCGGATGTCTTGGAAAGAACGCGCCGGAGAGGGTCGGGGGACGAACTTGTGGGAATCGGTCACGACCGACAGTGAGAGCAGGAGAAGCTGGAAGTCGATAAGCCGCAGTCCACAACACCTTCGATCCACGAGAGTCGGCTAGCCGACACACCTGTCGACGAAGACGCCCTCCTGCCAGATGTGGCCCATCCCTCCCCGTTTTCAGAACAGAATTGCACATTCACGGACGATTGTTCACCCGTTCTCCATCAGCCCAATCGGCCTCTGCTGGAATTCTTCGCCTAAGCCTCCAAGAAACCACGCGATTCGTGCCACAAGATGCCAGGCACAACGTTTGCTGAGCCTTCTGCTCTGTTCCCACGAAGGAAACAAATGGGGCTAGGGCCGATGTCATCAACTCTCATCCAGGGAGGTAAGGAGGGTTAACATGAAGAAGAAAAAGAAGAAAACGATCGGTATCCTCGGCTTTGCTGTCATCGCGGGATTCTTGACCGCCGACCTGGCCGACGCCGCCAATTCGAAATCTTCGAAGTCCACCCCGCCCCCGCAGGTCGCCTCCAAGCCGGCTCCGATGAAGATGGACACCAAGCCCGGGCCAGCCTTTCAAATGGTCGAGGGGAAGCTCAACAAGATCGACGGGAATATTTACGTGGTGGAGGACTACAACGGCAACGAAGTTCGATTGTACGTCGGCAAGGACACCAAGAAGCTTCGCGGGAACAAGAAGGTGGGAGACACAGTCCGTGCGGAAATCACCCGCGGCGGCTTCGCGAATTCGATTCAATAATGCGGGTGCCGCGAGCCCGCCGGAATCTTGTGGCAATGCCCCATGGGCTGACCGGCAACTGGTCAGCCCATCTTCTTGCTCGCAATCAACTAATGGCTCACACCGCTTCCGTTGCGTCCGGTAATCACGCGCTGGGGCAATTCAACACACGTCGCTCTGCGTCGATGCAGCCCCAAACCATCGGTCAAAAGGGATTTCATCCTCACGGCGCGGCTTTCTTGAACACGATATCGCCGTAGTACGCCGTGGCTGATTCGAGCGTGTTGTCCGAATCGGTCATGATGGCCACTCCGGAGATCATCGGCGGTTCCTCGCCGAAGGCCTTCTTGTAGTCCTCATACAGGTTGCGTTCCTCGTCGACCCATTGATTCAGCCGCTCTGTGCCGCTTTCCACGACGATCATCTTGACCTTGTCGGTGTAGGGATTGGGCACAATGGTCCCTTTAGGTGCCTTACTTTCCCAGATGTAGTTCAGCGCGCCGAGCGGCGGATATTGCCCGTAGAGCAGTCTGATGGCTTCATATTGCGCCTTCTCGAGAAAGCCGACACGCGAAGAATCATATTCAAAGGTGATATAGAGCCGGGCTGGATAATCATCGCCTTCTTTCTTGGTCACATCGCCCCTTTGGTAAATGTTGCTCACCTTCCAGCGCCAGGCCACGATCGGGTATTCCTTGGGATCGATCCTGATCTCTCTGGTCAATCCCGCCGATCCCGCCTCGCTCGTCGCCCTCACGACCACCTGACCTCCGTCCCGGACCAATTCGTACTTCGTGTGCCGTTCGATCTTTTTGAACGTCAGCGGTTTCCACCCGTCCGGAAATGCCTGTCCTTCCCTTGCCGCCGAAAACTTCCCGACCTCAAGAACTGTCCGAGAGGTCGCTAGCGAGAACGAAGACGAGAGTAAGACAACAAAGCCGGCAACGATCAGCCGTGGGAGAACCTTCTTGCTCCCTGTCCCTTCGCTGAGGCGGATGGCGCTGAGCGAGGTTCCCTGTCGCGCGCAGCAGAGCCCTCCACCAAGCGGGGTGCGAGCACGACAGGAGGCGGTCGATGATAGGACCGGCTTCATCCCCTCCTCGCCCACGCCAACCACTTCTTCAACAGCCGCTTCTGCCCCTCCGTGAAATGCGCCTTCCGCCACAGATTCGCGACCTTCTTGTTCACCTCAGCCTGCGTGGGATAGGGATGAATCGTCCCAGCCAATGTCTTCGCGCCAGCACCCGCCTTCATCAGCACAGTGAATTCACTGATCAGATCGCCGGCGTGAGCCGCCACAATCGTGGCCCCCAGGATCTTGTCCGTCCCCTGCTGGATATGAACGCGGGCGAAGCCCTCCTCCTCGCCATCGAGGATCGCTCGGTCTACCTCATCCAGCCGGTACGTGTACGTCTCGACCGCCAGCCCCTTTGCCTTCGCCTCCGCCTCGTACAGACCCACGTGCGCGATCTCCGGCTCCGTGTACGTGCACCACGGGATCAAGAGCGAGTCAGTGCTCGCATAGGCCAGCCCGAAGGGGTGCGGGAACAGCGCGTTCTGGATCACGATTTGTGCCATCGCGTCGGCGGCGTGCGTGAATTTGTAGCGCGAGCACACGTCGCCGGCAGCATAGATTCGCGGATTGGTAGTCTGGAGCCGGCTGTTTACTTTCACGCCGGTCTTATCATAGTCGACGCCGACCGTCTCCAGGCCAAGCCCTTCCACATTCGGAGCGCGGCCGACGCCGACCAGGATCTCATCGACCGTGATGTCGAAGCGCTGGCCGTGCGAATCGACCGTCAAGCGTTTGCCGCCGTCCGTTTTGCTCACATGCAAATCCGTCCCGCAACACAGCAGCGTGACACCGTCGCGGAGCATGGAGGCGTGGACGATGGCCGCCGCATCGCGATCTTCGGTTGGCAGGATGCCGTGCAGGGCTTCAATGAGGTAGACCTGGCTTCCGAAGCGGGCAAAGCTCTGCGCCAGTTCGCATCCGATCGGGCCGGCGCCGATCACGGCCAGTCGTTGGGGGAGTTCGGTCAGCCCAAAGATGGTCTCGTTGGTCAGATACCCCGCCTCTTCCAATCCGGGAGTGGGCGGCGCCGCCGCCCGCGCCCCGGTACAGAGAGCCGCCTTGGCGAAGCGCAGCGTCCGGTTCCCGGCCGGCCCTATCACCTGGATTGTGTCCGGCCCCGTGAACCGGCCGCTCCCGATATACACATCTACCCCCAAGCCCTTATACCGGTGCGCCGAATCCATGTGGCTGATCCGAGCCCGCAATCGTCTCATGCGCGCCATCGCCGCGCCGAAATCGTATTTGACCCCGGGCGGGATATGGAGACCGAAGTCTTCAGCCCGTCGAAGCGCCGCCCAAGCGCGCGAAGCCCGGATCATGCCTTTCGAAGGCACACACCCGACATTCAGGCAGTCGCCCCCCATGAGGTGCTTCTCGATCAACGCCACCTTCGCACCGATCCCGGCCGCAATGGCCGCAGTCACCAGGCCCGCGGTTCCCGCGCCGATCACCACCAAGTTGTACCGACCGGAGGGTTCGGGGTTGATCCATTGCCTCGGATGCACGTTCTCAAGCAGCCGCCGATTATGTTCGTCGTCGGGAAGCACTAGGACATCCTCAGGCGTGTTCATCGGTGACGCCCTCACTGTTGGTTGGATCGCTACGCCCTGTGTGTCCCCGGTTGCAGACGCGGTCCGATCGTGGTGTCCTGCTCACGCCTTCTTCGCGGCAAATTTCCGATAGAGGACCGGCGCCAAGGCCAGCAGCCCAAGCAGAGTAAACGCCAGGAGCACATTGGCAGAGGCGATATCCGCGAGCGAATCGATCGTGCCCAGTTGCCGGCCAGCGTAGGCGTACACGAAGCTGCCGGGAATGATCCCGATGGCCGTGGCCGCGACATAGGTCGCGAGGCTGACCCGTGTCAGCCCGGAGACCATATTGACCAGAAAGAACGGAAAGAGCGGGATCAGCCGCAGTGTCATCAAGTAGCTGAATGCGTTCTTCGAGAAACCCTCCTGGATCGGCCCCAACCGGTCGCCGAATTTCTGCTCGACCCAGTCCCGCAGGAGATATCGCGACGCCAAAAACGCCAAGGTGGCGCCGATGGTGGCGCCGATATTCACGAACACCGTCCCTAGCACGCTGCCGAAGAGAAATCCGCCGGCCAGCGTCAGGATAGCCGCGCCGGGCAGGGACAAGCCGGTCACCACGCAATACGTCGCGATGAAGATGGCAACGGCCGCGGTAAAGTTCGCATTGGTCAAGGCCAGCAGCTGATCGCGGTTCACCTTGAGCGCATCCAGCGTCAGGTAACGGTCGAGATCAAAATAAAAGAACGCGCCGATGGCCAATCCCAAAACCGACGCGAGAATGAACTTGCCGGTACTGGATCTGCTCGTCTGTGAAGGGGTCTGGACACGTGGGGTCATCGTAACCCGTTCGCGTATCATGGTATCTCCCCTTCCGGCTGTCAATGCTGTCAGCTGGTTGACATTTTCTCTCTTCAGTGACTGGAAGCACAGGGTCCCGCTCGCCAACCCAGCCGCAGAACCCAGCCCTCGCGGTTTAAGTATGACGGGCCGCGACGTCTGCCCGAAAAAACATTGGGGTCAGACTCAGCAGACGAGCTGGAGTGCCTAGCAGTCACGTGCTGCGAAGCGCTGCAGTTGGGCCTTAACCACTCCACCTCTCTCGGTACGACCGGTCCGTCGTATTCGATACCAGACACGCAAGGGCCCGTTCCATCGGATCCCCCACCCCGTCGAGGGTTCGGTCCAATTGGAGGATGTAGTCGAAGGCCGCAGTTGGCTCAAGAGGGTCGATCTGTCCGTCTCGGTTCGAATCCACCCGACGTCTGAAGCGCTCGGGTGCCTCGACAATTCAAAAAAACGAAGAGAGCGGACGACGCCGCGAACCACCCTCACCTGCTTTGCCTGGGAAATCGCTTGATCGAGCCCGCCGTTTTTTCGCCGAACTCCATTCGCACGGGCCAGGCATGCCAAACCCCATCGTCGCTCAGGCGACGATCACTCCCCATGTCCGCCATCGACCGAGCTGCTCTAGCAACGGAGGACCTGCTACTTCTTGAAGATCAGCCGCGGCACTTGAATGTCGCCGATCGCCACCGCCACGAGCTCCCAGCCAGCATTGCCGTAGTCGTTCAAGATCGCCTGCATCGTCTGCGTATCCGCAGCCGAATCCACGACTTTGTACTGGAACCGCTTGGGCTCCTGCGCCGACGTCGCAAGTACGATCCACAAAACGATCACCAGAGTCATCAATGCCAGCACCCCAGCCGCAAAACGCTTCTCAGGCATGGTCTTGAGTCTCATCGCTTCTCCTCCTATGAACGACCATGGTCGCAGTCTACTACACCTGTCACGATACCCGCCCCAGGTGCCCATGGTCGGGATGCCGGTAACCGAAGGCTTGGGTAGCACGGCGAGATGGATTGGGCCGGGCAGACCGGGCTCCACTCTGATCACCCCCTACGTTGCCAGGGTTCGGCAAGAAAGCCTTGTCAGCCCACCGGGGTTTGCTCTACTCTTCTTTCACGCGGAGACGTGTGCGATGGGCAGGAGCGAGCGGCTGATCAAAGCCAAAGAGAACTGGGCGCGGGCAAGTCGCGGTGGCGAAGGGTGGGAGGTTTTCGAGGAAGGACATGATCGGGTGCCCCGGGCCAGCACCTTGTCAACACCTGACCCGAGCTTGACCTGGGCTACATCCCCAAGATCGCGGTCTCAGATCAGAATAGAGGCGCGCCGTCAACGGCTTCGTCGCCCGCCCGATTGCCTGGACGTGGGAGCAGTTCCTCGCCGGGGCCACTTTCAAGTCGGGCTCGGATTTCTACTGCGTGACAAGTTAGAGTCGTCTGGGGAACGAGTAGGAGGGCATCAGGTTCAAACGGCTCATCGAAGTCGTGTCACCGTTGTCGCTGGCCAAGTACATCAAAGCTTACGACGACTACACCACGAACCTGCCGCTCGACGCCTGTAACGATGACGACGTGCTGCTGGCCTATAACCTAAAATGGAACGGCCAACCGCTCACGAAGGAACAGGGCTGGCTGGTCCACACGATCGGACCTAAGCGCAATGCCAGGAAAAGCGCCCCATGGGTGAACGAGATCACGTTCTCCGATCGTGATCAGAAGGGTTTCTGGGAAGTGCGCGGCTATTCGAACTCCGTTCTGCTGTGGCAGAACGACCGCTACGGGTGAGTCATGCACAATCGCAACAAGCCACCCTTTTTCATTCTCCGCGGAGCGTGACGATCGTCCGAACAGATTCCGCCACCATCACCAAAGTCGAACTCTGGCCGGTAGACATCCCGATCACCGACCCGTTCGTCGTCGCGACCGGCAGCCGCGTCATCGCGCAGACCGTGTTTGCGAGGATCTCCTTGCGGGGCGGTGCTCAGGGATACGGCGAGATGGCACCGTTTCCCGAGGTCGGCGGCGAGGATCGCGCAACCTGTCTCTCCGTCGCCACGCAGCTAGGCACAGCACTGCTGGGGCAGTCCGCAACGCAGTACAGACGCTTGGCCGCTCTGTTGCAGGACCTGGCACCCTCGCACCCAGCCGTGCGCTGCGGGCTGGAGACGGCGATGCTCGATGCCTTTTGCCGCACCGTCGGAATTCCCCTCTGGACTCTGTGGGGCGGCGCCGATGTGCGCGCACACGAGACAGACATCACCATCCCAATCGCCGCTCTTGACCGCACCGTCGAGCTGGCGCGCGGCTGGCATGCGAAAGGGTTCCGGCTGTTCAAGATGAAGGTTGGCAGGGACGTGGACACCGACGTGCGCCGGTTGGAAGCCGTGCATCGGGCGCTTCCCGGCATCGCGTTCGTCGGGGACGCCAATCAAGGCTTCAGCCGCGACGAGTGTCTGGCCTTCGTCCACGGCGTGAGGCGGTTCGGCGGAAACCTGGTCCTGTTGGAACAGCCAGTCGCGCGGGACGACCTGGACGGCTTGCTGGCGCTACGCCATCTGACGGGCATCCCGGTGGCCGCCGATGAATCGGTCCGTTCGTTGGAAGATGCGCGCAGAGTCCTGGAGAAGCAGGCGGCGGACTACATCAACATCAAAATCATGAAGACCAGCGTCATCCAGGCGCTGGACATCGCCGCCTTCGCTCGCGGGGCCGGGTTACGACTGATGATTGGCGGAATGGTGGAAACACGCATCGCGATGGGCTGTTCGTTCGGAATCGTGTTGGGGCTTGGCGGATTCGACGTGCTGGACCTCGACACCCCACTCCTGCTCGCCGACGACCCGATCAAAGGCGGGTACGCCTACAGCGGCCCGCGCCTGCATCCCTGGTGGGAACCCGGCCTCGGCCTGACGACCGAGGCCGGCCTCGACGTAACGATCATCGAGTGACCGTCACCTCGTTCGTTCCCCCTTGATCGCATGTCTTACAAACCAGGGTCTCTCCAACCCTCCAGTTGCGGCCTTCTTCTGTGAGGATCCATGGTCGATTCATGAACGGCGGCTGATGGCGGACATGTTGTCCATGGCCGCAGACCAAATCCGCGATCCAGTCTCCGTGCTCATCCTGATGAAACCCGACGATTTCTCGTTCCATTACCACGCACGGGGGCAGCCATTGCCGTCAGACATCCCTCATCACGTGACGACGGCAAACAACTTCATCATGACCGGATGAAGATTCACGGGCAGGATGCCGAGGTTCTGACCGCGTCGAGGCTGACCACCGGCTCATGGCCGACGACTTCAGCGGAGTGGACGACACCTCTCGGCACCTCGAGAATGTCGCCCGCTTCCAAAATGGTGTCCTCCCCTTCGACAATCAGGCGAAACCGTCCGGACACCACCGCATCCATCTTATCGACGGGGTGGGTGTGATCCGGAAAACAGGTCCCCGGCGGATAGACATACCGGGTGACCGAGTAGCCGAGCCGTTCGAGTTTCTGCCGGAGTGCCCGCTCAGAAAACGGTCCATCCGTCTCAGGATTCCACCGAATGAGGTTCACGAGATCTCCCCCCCCTCCTCGGGCCTCTCCTCGGCACAATCGATCCGTACGCATCAGATCAAAAACCGGTCACAGGCGGCACAAATTAGAACAAGCTTCCGCCATTTCTGCAAGATCTCCTAGCACGGATTGCTCTTGCTCTGGGCACCAGAGAGAAAAAGCATGATTTTCATGTTCCGCAGCCACCCCGATCCCGCCGTGAACCTGGCGCGCGTTAGAGCGTTCAACCGCGCGATCGACGAGGAGGCCCCTGTTGCCGGCTCGCCGGTCGTGAACCTGCTCGCCCAATCAGCTCACTATGACTCGGTCTTCGATCTAGACAGTTTCCAGCCGAACGAGGCGAGCCATCGGGAAATCTGGCGACTATTGCTTGAGGTCATGCTGCCAGCCCTGGACCGAAACGGTAGCAGAAGCCGGAAAAGGACGCTGGTCGATCGAAAGGTTGGCCATGGGAATAATCGCCTGCAGAGAAGGCTGCTCAGGCGCTGAGGCAGCGGGTGGCTTCTGCTACTTTCTCTGTCCAGTGAGGTCACGGAGATAGGGACTTCCGCTTTACCCTCCGCCCCGATCGCCGACATTCCGGCTTTCACTCTCGTTTTCTTTCGTGGGCGCCGATCAACAAGGCACGTGACGTTCGCACTGGACAACAATCGAGGATGCGCCGGTGAGGCCTATCAGACAAAGCACTTTGCCGTGTTGCACGACGAGCGGCAGGAAAGGGCGACGTCGCCGGCAACGGGTAGTACGAGCCTGTCGGAAAGGAACTCGGTCCCATCCCCGACTCGCCGTTCTTTCAGTTTCAGGGGCCCCTGGACACCGGCTCTGTCGTGACCTGCGAGACAAACCGGTTGAGCCTGAAGATCGATCCGATTCCGCAGCAGCCCCTGCACGTACGAGCAGTCCGTGATCCGGAAGGGATCGGCGCCAGCGGTGCTGACCTGCCGGAGACGGACCGTTGCTGGGCGCGTGAGTTCCGAAGGGCTCGCCATGCCCCAGACTTCGCTCGGCTGACCAGAACCTGCTTCCGCCTGTGGAACGAGTTTCAAGGTTTATATTTGCTGGCCAGCAGGGATGGGTCCTCCACCGGCGCAACCAGCGAAGCATGTGCCTCGTGGCGTTGGCTGATCAGCAGGTCGGGTTCGCGGTCTTCGACGAGCGGACCGATCCTTTCAACGAATTACGCATCAAGGTGTTTCCGCGATTGGGCACTCGGCTTGTATCGGTGGCCGACCGTCTGGGGCATCACCTGGAACGGGAGCCGCAGCCCCGCCTTGATGACGTTGCACCTGTCGGATCGGAAAACGATCGCCAACTGGGTCATTGGGGGATCGATGGGTATCGTGCAGGGCGAGCTGGTCGACGCCGGCCGCAAGTGGCCGCTGTACGGCCTCGCCGAACGAATCATGTCACAGGCGCCTGCGACATAGACGACGCAACAAAAACCGCACTCGAGGAACTGGCCGTGAGAGCCGCCGTCAATGCCGGACATGCGCCAGCCGACCACATCACCAATACCGAACCCGATCTCGTGCTCCTCGATGCCCTGCTGGACGAGCCGGAGGCGTTGATTCCTCATCTCCGGCATCGCTGGATCGGAGACGACGAAGACATTTTCTTCTGGGTGACCATCGGGGCCTCGCGCCCCGGCGACTCACTTTTTCTCTTGCACCTTCGGCGCCGCGCCGATCGCATCCAATCCGGCCTGCGCGCAGGCGTCATCCAGGTGGGCGCCGGGCGCCCCGCCAACGCCGATGCCGCCCACCACCTCGCCACCGATCTCGATCGGCAGGCCGCCGCCCAGGATCAGGATTTTCTCATCCATCCTGTGCAAACCTTGCAATGCCGGCACCTTGGCCGCCAAGTCCGCTAACTCGCTGGTCGGCCGCCGCAGGCTCGCCGCCGTGAAGGCTTTCTTCGAGCTGCTGCTAACCGTATGCGATCCGGCCCCGTCTCCGCGCAGGAGTGCGCGCAGCACTCCGGCCCGATCCACCACCGCCACGCTCACCTTGTACCCGTCCTTCGTACACTTCTCCAACGCGGCATGCGCAGCCTTGTCCGCTTGCACGACCGGCAACACCGCCTCGCGCGGCAGTTCGTCCGCCGAGGCGGTCTGCATGACTCCGAGTGTAAGGCCCGCCACTAACGCCAGTGTTTTCATTTCAGCCTCCCTGTTGTCCACTTTCGATAGGCAAACCAGCCGATGCAGTGGTGCGGCCGGTTCGGCGCAAACGGTCGTATAGTACTGAGGCCGCCAACATGACGCAACGATCGCCGAGATGTGCCGGCATCGCATTTGCTGGCTTTGCGATTTCAAACGGAGTGTGCCAATAACGAGAACGATCTGGGAAGCTTTTTCGCCGCCATGAAGGAACCTGGCACATCGCCGACACAATCGTCGCAATCTCGCCTGGTGAGCCGGGTTTCTTTCGATCTCGTGCGGGCAGCAATGGCCTGAAGACCTTGCCTGAACCGGACCGGGGCGCCAGGCGTGGAGCCGCATCGGTCTACGTGTGCACCGGGAAAGCACCGTGCTCGTCGCCTGGCGCCCTAATCCAGACCCGCGCATCTTGCCGGATACGTTCTGTCTTCATCCTGACGCGCTGTGAGCCGCCCAGGCACTGTTCGGCCGAACGGACAGGCCCCATGCCGCTGGTTTGTTCGACACCACATCTAAGCTAGTCGCACTGTCGCAGGAATTTGGAAATCGTACCGAAGGCGTTCGTCTCCGGCGTCCCCATCGTCGCATGCATCTCGGCTTCATCGAGCCCCACCGTCCAACTCACCTGGGAATTCAGGTTCACGCTCTGAGCTCACGCATCGCCTGCACAGCCGACGCATCTCTCCTCCGCCAGACTCCTTTAAACCTGATAAGCTACCCTCATGGACCTTACTGTACTGATCATCGGCGGTGGCATTCACGGCGTCGGGCTGCTGCATGACCTTGCCACCCGGAAGATCGAGGGCGTCCACCTGGTCGAACAGGCCAGGCTGGCCTCGGGCACCTCTAGCCGCACGACCAAATTGGCACACGGCGGGCTGAGGTATCTGGAGCATCCGACGCAATGGAGTCTCGTGCGCGAAGCCCTTCGGGAGCGCGCACTCCTGCTCCGCAATTTGCCCGAGCTCGTCTCACCGCTTCGCTTCGTGTTGCCAAACTTCACAGGCGGCAGACCCACCTGGCTTCTCCGCATCGGGCTCACTCTCTATGACTGGCTCGCCCGCCAAGGGGGGCTCCCCAAAGCACGCCGCCTCACTAAAGCGGAGATGACGCAGATGGCACCGTACCTCCGCCGCGAGCGGCTCGATCAGGACGTGCAGTCAGGCTTCCTCTACTACGAGGCCCAGATGCTTGACGACGTGATTGTGCGCGTCGCCGCCCGGGCCGCCACCCGCTTAGGCGCCACGTACGCCGAGCACACGCGTGTGGAAGAGGTCGAACCGTATGGCAGTGGATTTCGCGTCTGCCTCACCACCCCGGTAGGCCGGCAGGTGGTGACCAGCCTGGTGCTCGTCAACGCGACAGGAGCCTGGGCGAATGCCAACCTGTTGACCTGGGGATGCACCCCGCGGGTGCCCTGCCTTCTCAATGTAGGCTCCCATCTGCTGTTCTCACCGGAGGCTGTAAGCGCTTCACCGGAAGACTGCGCAGCGGCACTCTTGCAGCACGACGATGGGCGTGTGCTTTTTTTCATCCCCTGGCAGGGATATTGGCTGCTCGGCACCACTGAATCCGTGCTCGAAGGCACACCAGACAAGTGGGAGTGTCCGCCGCACGACCATGAGTACCTCCTCCGAGCGGCCGAACGGTATCTCGCCCTCATCGAGCCGACGCGTCACATACGAGAATTCTTTTGCGGCATTCGCACGATTCCGCTTCCTCAGAGCGTCGTGAAGCCCAGAACCTGTTCAGTGCCGGACGCCTGGCGCGAGAAGCCTTTTGCGTCGCCCTGGTATCTCCGCACGGTGAATCGCGACGTCTCCGCGCTGTTCCGCGAAGCCGTGGTGGACGAAACCGTGCCCAATCTGTTCACCATCTATGGGGGGAAGTTCACCACCTATCGCGCACTCTGCGAGCGGGTCGGCGATTGGATCGCCGCCCAACTCGATCTCCCGGCACCCAGCGGCACTCATCTGAAAGCAAATTGGTTTCTGGACGAGATCAAGCAGACGGAGCCGGACCTCTTCCACCCCGACCCTAGCCTCCGCCAGCGGTAAGCCATAAGCAAAGGCATGCCGAGGGTGGCTCTCGACGATTTTGCCGTCTGCTCGTCGTTCACTTCGACTGCATGTTGCCCCGATCAGTCTGCTTGACTGCCTATCCCATCTATCCAGAGGGAAGGAGTTTCATGAAGACGGCAAAGCTCTTTATGAGCGAGAACAGCCAGGCGGTCTAAATTCCGAAGGTGTTTCACAAGTTGAAGGGAGACGACGGAGCCCCCAAAGGGTGATAGCGGAAAACGTGGGTGTGCCCGCCGCACGCCTGAAGAAGATTACTGCCCACATCATGCAAAGGATCGAGAACAACCCCGCTTTCAGAACAGGCGCCGAGCCTTCTCATGAAGTTCATGCTCGACACAAACATCGGCATCTCTCTTATAATCAAGAGACAGTCGGCGGTCGTGTTCGATCTTCGTATCGTCTCCGGTTGGAGACATCGGCGTTGCGGTCATCACGTTGCCCGCATTGATGCATGGCGCGAGCACGAGCAACACTCCCTCCAGGAACTGCAAAGTGCAGCAGCAATTTGTCCTGCCCCCGGAGATCGCGATGCTCGATCGTTCTGCAACCATCACCCACGGAAAGATCAGAGCCTTCAGGAAGAAAAGCGGTCGGCCGATCGGCCAATGGACATGGGATCGCCGCCCTTGCGTTGAGTCTGGGGTTCGGCTTGGCCAACAACATCAAGGAGTTGAAGCGCGTCCTTGGCCTGCGAGTGGAGAATTGCACCGGATTTCCCGCATACCCTGTGACGCAACCCCCGCCATCGCGAGGAAATCACCAGGAGCTTTTCCTGCCGCCGGACCGACCGGGGCCGGATGGAAAACCAGATACCCCAGGGTGAGGCATGTACGAGTTTTTCAAGACCTTCTGTTTGTTTATCCTGACTGCGGTCGCGGAGATTGTCGGCTGTTATCTTCCGTACCTCTGGCTGAGGAAAAATGCGTCCGCTTGGCTCCTGGTGCCAGGCGGGTTGAGCCTCTGCCTGTTCGCGTGGTTATTGTCGCTTCACCCCACCGCTGCGGGCCGCGTCTATGCTGCCTACGGAGGCGTATACATTGCCGCAGCCATCGTGTGGCTCTGGGTGCTGGATGCTGAGCAGCCCACCGTATGGGATCTTATCGGCTCAGGGGTGGAGATCGTGGGCATGTGCATCATCATGTTTGGACCGCGTCACCCATAACCGCTCACATTGAGCGGATGACACTGACGTTGCTCGGCCAGCGCAGAAGTGCAAAAGCTTTAACGCGAGCTTAGTTATAAGGGGTCAGACCCCTTTTCCTTGCTCTCACACCGCTTTTCCTTCCCCGGCAGCAGTTCGGATGCGAGAGGTCAGCAAAAACGGCTCCCGCTCCTTTAACTTGGCTTGCGCGTCCTTCCACACGGACTGCGGGTCGCCCGGATGAACCAATTGCCCCTACGTCACCCGCTTTTGGAGCAGATCGAACGAGCAATGGCCGGTCAGGCTCAGGCAGCCGTCACTGACGAACGTGAAAGACCGATCCTGGTTATTGAAGCACCGGTACGCCATGCCAGCCAAGGTGGCTTACCAGTGTCTCAAGGGTCCGATGATTCTCCCCCGACGAGGCTTTCGTCCGCTCACGCTGGGCGATCAGCGGCTTGACCACCGCAACCACACACACCGATGCGACGATACAGGATAGGAGCCTGGCCGTCATGAGGTAATCCCACAGCACACGCCCATGCACACGAGACTCATGGACGCGGTCAGCGCCTCTGAGAGCGCCACGGCGACCAAGACAATGTGCCAGGGACTCGCACTTCCGTGGCGCGATAGGCCTCCGGCGGCGAACCGTAGGCAATGGCGCGCCACACCGACATTCTTCGCGCTTTCAGTGTCGCGGCGCCCACCCTTCGTCGTTGGAGTAAGGGAGCGCCTTGCCGTCAAAGATGATCTGAATGCGCCGTTCGCCGTGGCTGCCTTTGGTTTCCTTCACCTCTACCACGAAGTCAATCGCGGACATGATGGCATCGCCGAACTGCTCAATCATCCAGCGTTGGATCGCCGGCGCATACACATCCACGGCCTCGTGGAGGCGGTAAATGGCCCCGCTGTTCCAGCGAACCGGAGGTTCAGCCAAGGGAGCCAGATCGCCCGGCTTCAACCCCAACTGACTCTCCAGGCACTCCTCCGTCTTCTTCTCCAGCGGCGCCTGTCCCGAGAGAATCGCACCGATCCGGATCGGCATCAGGTTGCAGGCTTTGCCGAGCGATTCCAGCGTGGCTTTCTTCTCCGCCGCAGCTTTGTTGGCGATGTCCAACGTGGCCTTGCGCTTGTGAAAGCTGCTATGGGCAAGGGCATCCACGACGCTGCTCTCTATCTCCGCCCCCGCCGGGGCGCACAGCCACAGTCCCCCCACGAACATGGCCATGACACTCAACGCAAGCTTACGCATGGCTTCCTCCTTTCTGTACTTGCTGTTATGAAAATCCAGGTTGAGGCTGAGGGGTTCGCTTAACCTGAATCTCAGCCTCAACCTTTTTCACGTTCGCGGCACTTCGAGCCGCTGCATATCCCCTCCGCTTCACAGGGACAGGCACACAAGCAGACCGACGAGCCGGTCCCCTACGTTTCACACGTCCCGCATTTTGTATGCGGTATGACACCGGTTGCGGAGTCAAGCCCAGCGCGCGCAGCCTTCGCCTGGATCCAGCCGGCCCGGTCTAACGCCTCGCACAGCCGCCGCTCAACCGCCTGAAGGCTCACGCCGAGCGGTTGTTCATCCGGACATCCCCAATCGCTCCGGCCGTGCTCGCCGTCCGTCACCCGCTTCATGTCGGCAACATAGCCGTGCAACGAGTCCGGGATCGTCGCGAACGCGATCTCGTCCGGATCCGAGTTGACCATGCCCACAAGTCGCTCCACGCAGTTCTGGAGTTCCCGCATGTTGCCGAGCTCATGATAGCGGACCTTGAGCGCCAACAGATCACGCTCCAAACGCCCCCGCTCGTGCCCGAACAGCTCGCTCTCCCACAAGGTCTGGGTCACGGCGGCACAGTGCAACCGGACAACAGGCCACTTCACCCGCTCCCCGCCCAGATGGGTCGCCTTAGCCGCCAGTTCCTTGCCAGTTCCGCTTTCCCCCGGAGCCGCACGGTCGCCTGGCTGCTGGTGACGCGGCCGATCTCCCGATAGACCTGTTACATCGCCTCGCGCTGACCGACAAGACCGGCGTGCGGACTAGTATGGAGGACGGTCGCGGCGGTGCCTGTCCCCATTTTCATCTGCGTCGACTCAGCAGCGCGTGAGAGAAGAGTATGAAAGAATCATCCGTCCAGCGCACAGACGCTCACGGCGCAGTTCCCACACTTGATCGAGCCTCTGCGGCGAAGAGCCGTTCCCCTCCCGCACCATCGCCATCTTCTCCAGCACAGCGTACTCCTCAGCCAGCCGATCCTCACCTATGTCCGCAACAGTCGTGTTTGCGATGTTCATGTCGTCGAACGCAACCCCGGAAAAGACAGGCCAGTGACCGCTCATGACGGCGAAAGGAGCGTATCTCCCATCGCTTCATTCAGCAGAGCTGGCTCCATTGCCAGTTCGGCCCGGAGATATAAGTTGGAAAGTGTGGAAATAGGGAAAAGGCAGTGGCCCCCCTCACAGGGCATCAAACCCAGCCAGGATCATCCCAACACAACAAGGAGGAGGCACCGCCATGAAAAAGCAGAACACAGGAACTGGGGCCTCGTCAAGCAGCGAGAGGTGGGAGTACCTGGAAGAATTTGTGCGCGGCCACATCCAGCGAGTCATCCACGAGTCATCCAGTCGCTAGTGGAGGACGAGGCTTGTAAAAGATTCCCGACCCCTTTTTCCATAATTGCCGCGGCCATGCTGAATATGTTTTAATCCGTCGCATGTCAGCAGCTGGTCACTCATATTCCTTCTTGTTGCGTTCCCTCCCACCGCTCCACCCTCGCTAATCCCGCCTGCATCCAGTGGTTGCACAGGCCATGTCCACGGCTCAGTAATGGAGATCCATGCGCGCCTCCGTCGTTCATAACAGCCTTGCGTTGCTCCTCACACTGGTGGTGCCGGCTGCCGGACAGGCCGAGCCTCCACACTCGTCCAGCGATCTGTACATCCAGCAGTTGGACGAGCTCTCCGCGCTGTGGAGCTTCTACAAGCAGAAGTACCTTCTGAACGGCCGCGTCATCAGCCTGGACGAGAACAGAATCACGACCTCGGAAGGCCAAGGCTATGCAATGCTGCGGGCCGTGTGGTCGAACGATCGCTCGACCTTTTCCAGCGTGTGGACATGGACGAAGCAGAACTTGCAGGTCCGGCCCGACAAATTGTTCGCCTGGAAGTGGAAAGGCAAGGTCCTCTCCTTCAACTCCGCTACCGACGCCGACACCGACATCGCGCTGGCGCTGATCCTCGCGTCACGGCGATTCGATGAGCCGACCTACGAGCAAGAAGCCCTCGCGATCCTGGATTCGATCTGGAAGACGGAGGTCCTCACGATCGGCCAGCGGGCCTTTGTGACCGCCGGCAACTGGGCGGTGCAGGAAGACTACCCGACGATCCATACAGCCTATCTCGCGCCCTATGCGTACGAAGTCTTCGCGAACGTCGATCGGCGCCATCCCTGGAGACAGCTCATCCAAAGTTCCTATGCGATCCTGCGGTGGCTCTACTTCGAGAAGAAGCTGCCACTGCCGCCAGAAATCATCTATCTCGATAAGCGTACCGGAGAGTTGCTGCTCCAGCGTCCGCAGTCCGGCGCGTCGGCCCTATTTGGTTACGATGCCGTGCCGCTGTTCTGGCGGATGGCGGTGGACGCGAATTGGTTCGGCCGTCGCGACGAGAGCGATCTCCGCCGTCACATGCTTGCGTTCTTTTGGAAGGAATGGCAAGCGCGCAAGAAATTCTTCGATCAGTATACCGTGACTGGCGAGCCCCGCTCCGCGTTCGAAGGACTGCCGCTCTACGCGACTGTCCACGCGCTCGCTCTCCAGGAACGCCACGATCTGGCCCGTGTCCTGAGCGAAACGAAGCTCGGAACACTGCACAGCAAAGCGCTCGCCGGGAAAGACACGCCTTACTATCTGCATAACTGGCTTTGGTTCGGCCGGGCGTTCGAGCTGCATCTGATACGGACGTATGATGAGTTCCTCGGGTTTCTTCGGCCGTTCGACTTCAAAGGCTTCTCCGCCCATTTCCCCTGGGAACTGTTCTTCGTGACGATCGGCCTCTATGTCGTGGCACAGTACCATCCCCTGCTTAAGCTCGCATTCCTCGTCTGCGGGTTTATGCTGTGCGGCCGTTATTTGGTTTGGCGTTTCACCCACACGCTGAACTTCGTGGAAACGGCCGGCCCGTTCATTAGCCTCTCGCTCTGGGTGGCGGAGCTGTACGCCTTCTCAACGGTAGCGCTACTCCTGGTGCAAGTGGGGCTGGGAAGGAAACAGTCGTGTGACGAGCCTCCCCCGGCGCCAGCCGGTTTCGCCCCGTCCGTGGACATCTTCATTCCGATCTACACGGAGTCGTGCGAGATTCTCGAAAAGACCCTCATCGCTGCCAGCGCAATCGAGTATGCGAACAAGTGCCTCTACGTGTTGGACGATGGGCACCGGCCGGAAGTGGCCAAACTGGCCGCTAACTACGGCGCGGTCTACCTCAAGGGACCGCGCCGGCACGCCAAGGCTGGGAACCTAAACCACGCCTTGACGCAGACAAGTGGCGACTTGATCGTCGTGTTCGATACCGACCACATTCCGGTCACGAGCTTTCTCAAAGAGACTGTGCCCTTCTTCACCGACCCGCAGGTGGCATTCGTTCAGACCCCCCATCATTTCTACAACCAGGACATCTATCAGCGCGCGCTCTCCACCGGGCCGCAGATTCCGAACGAGCAGGATTTGTTCAACCACGCCATCCAGCGCGGACGCGCGCCGTGGAATGGCGCCTTTTTCGTCGGCAGCGGCGCCGTCTTCCGGCGCAGCGCGATCGTGGAGATCAACGGCTTCAACCTGATGAGCATCACCGAGGACATTCACACCAGCCAGCACCTGCACGCCAAGGGATGGCGATCGGTGTTCGTGGACAGAGATCTCGCCGTCGGGCTGACAGCGGAAAATCTGTCGTCCTACATCGTGCAACGGCGACGCTGGATGCTCGGCTGCCTGCACATCTTCTTCAGGGACAACCCGCTATTCTGCCGGGGGCTGACGCTGCGCCAGCGCCTGGGCTATTTCGCCTCCCTTTATTACTTTTTCTTTCCCGCCGCGCGCGTTGTCTTCTGGATCACGCCGCTCTACTACCTGTGCTTTCACCTCCATCCGATTTTCTCGGAGGTCTCGATCCTGGTCGCCTACCTGCTTCCGTTTCTCGTCATTCTGCCGTTGCTCTCCTACGCACTTTTGCCCGGCTGGCCGCGGCTGCTCTGGGCTTCTCTCTATGAAATGCCGGTCAGCTTTTCCCTGTTCCGGTCCATGTTCGATCTGCTCCTGCCCAAACGGCTGGGCTTCAAGGTCACGCCGAAGGGGATCACGTCGGACCGGCGGGCCTTCGATTGGGGTTCATCAAAGGCCCTCGTCCTCGCCACCATCATTACGATCATCGCCATCGGCAAGGGCCTGACCGAGTTTTTTTATTTCGGTATCGAAAAGGACGCCTACTTCTTCAACCTGAGCTGGGCTTCACTGAACCTGCTGTTCTTGCTGGCCGGACTCCTCATCGCCTGGGAGAAACCCCAACGGCGTGCGGAGGAGCGGGTGCGAAAATCCGTGCTGTTCACCCTGCGGGACAACACCTTCACCCTCCATGGGCGGACTGTGGACATCAGCCTGACCGGCGTTTCATTCTTTACTTCCTTAGCTGACCCAATCCCGTCCTCTGTCGAGCTCACGCTGCACGACCGGCGCCCCATCACGTGCCGCTGTCGAGTCGTTTACCATGAACGGATCGGCCGCCAATACCGGTGCGGCCTTGCCATTCTAGACGCGAACCAGGAGATCCGCCGGGCATTGGTCTTGAACCTGTTCGCCGACCCAAACACCTGGCGGGACGCACACGAAGCCCGCGTGCGGAGCCAGCTGCTGATGGCCTGGCATTTCTTCCGCGGGATCGTGCTCGGCTTTCGAGCGGCCAAACGGACTCGCCGCCGCGCCGTGCGCCGCAAGACCTGGCGGCTCGCACAGGTCCAGATCGGGTCGCAGCGGAGGCGAGTGCTTGTGCGCGACTGGTCTCCGCGAGGAGCCGGCCTGTTGTCTCTAGGGCACCAGATTCCTCCGGAGAGGCTCTGGCGGCTCATCAACCCGGCGTACATCGACACGTCGTTCCGACTCGTGTATCAGCGACGCGTTCTTCCGCTCCTTTACCGCGTTGGCTTGGAGGCTCAAGCGCCTTCCTTGCGAGAGCCTGAGCCAGAATCGGTGCTTCAGATCGCCATCGAACATTCACATTCATGAGGCCATCACCATGACACCATCCCGAACGATGCTTTTTACCATCGGCCTGCTCTGCATGGTCTGCTGGAGCACGACCGCCTGGGCTGCCGACTTCACGGAGTCCTGGTACATGTCCCGCGGGCGGGCAAACATGGAGATCGGGAACTATAAGGCGGCGATCGAGGCGTTCGAAAAAGTCGTGGAGAAAAATCCGGACAACCGCGAGGCGATGCGCACCCTGGGGCTTGCGTACGAAAAGCAGGGCCTGAAGGACAAGGCCATCGAGCAATTCGACCGTTATCTCGACAAGTGGGAGGACGATCCGGAGATCGCCTTCAAACAGGCGCAGGCACTCGAATGGTCGCGTTACAGCTACCGGGAGAAAGACATGATGAAGTATTACCGGATGGGGCTCAAGCGGAAGGACGACCCGCGCATGCGGCTCAAGTACGCAGCCCATCTGGCGAAGCGTAAGGAGACCAGCCAGGAGGCCATCGTGCAATATGAAAAGGTCCTGGCGAAGGACCCCCGCAACGTCGAGGCGTACCGGGGATTGGCCAAGGCCTACGCCTGGTTGGGCGACAACGACAAAGCGTTGTACTACACCAATCTCGCTCGGGACTATTCCCGTCGCGAACCTGGCGACATGACCGTCCTGCGACGCGAAATGATGAAAGGCCGGGAGCCGACGGTGGAAGGCACGGTGGGGGTCCTCGTGCAGCCCGAGCGGCCCTTCGAATTGTTCGGTCTTCGACTCGGCTCGCGCGGCAAGATGGACTTGACGCCGTTCACGACGAGCACGCTCGAAGTGGGGGCCGAGCATTTCTGGGATTCATCGGAGAACCGGTCAGGTGGGTATCTGTCGATCGGAAACCAGCTTCGCTTTAACCCGACCATCCGCCTGGATGCCCTCCTGGAATATCACGGTGTGACCAGAGGAGACGGGCTGGCCTACAAGTTCGAGTTCACGCACGAGGCCACAGCTTTCACGGTCCGGCCGGGCGTGAAGCGGGAGTTCCGGTACGATTCGTTCGCCGCCCTGGTGGGATCGCGCAAGACCGGCCCGCTCCTTGGCCTCGCCCGCTCGACGCTCTTTTACTCCGACCTGACGTTCGAGACCGGCCAAGCGCGGATGGACGTGACGCCGTTTGTGGGGTGGGTTTCGGCCGAAAACCTCGACAACAACGCCCAAGTGGGGATCGAGGCCAAGCTCGCGGTCCCGTTCTGGCAGGACGACCGCTGGGACGTCTACGCGGAATATCTTTTCTACCTCACCCACTACGCCGAGGATCAGTCCGGCTTCCGGCCCAGCGCGGTCGAGCCACTGCCTGGCGGCTATTTCAGCCCCAGCGTCTTCGTGAACCAGATCCCGCGTCTCGCGGCTACCTATGGCACCGGGAACAAGGGCGAGCTGTACATGGCGGCCGGCCCAGCGATGCAATACATCGACGAGGCGACGAAATCCCCGGTCTTTCGGGTCGGTGGCGACGCACACGCCTCGTACACCATGAAGCTTCCGCAGCGATTCCTGTTCAAAGTGATGGCGGACTTCACCCAGATTGCTACCGTATATATCAGGTTCCAAGCGAACGCGCTGCTGGTGTATACGTTCTGACTTTCATCGCCGGTCGCGCGAGGTCAACGTTAAGGGGTCAGACCCCTTTGTTCCGTCTTCAGACCCCTTTGTTCCGTCTTCGCCGGTTGCCCCATGCTGCTGCCTCAACTACAATGGCGCTTGGCCGACGAGCGCTGAGCTTGTCTCTTCATTCGATCCATTTGTTTGTATGTGTTGAATGTGGTCCATTACGCCTCACCTCGGCATTTCCGACGACGAGATCGAACTGACCGCTGTTCAGGAGCACGGCCCCGGAGGCTTGCACGTGAATAACCTTCGGTTTGACATTCGCGCCTCTTCCCTTCCGGACTTGTCTAACGCCTCACTTTTCCAGCTCCATCATCATGGGATTTCACGGAGGTCATCGAGGCTCGGGCGGCCGCAGCCAAGAGCAGAATCGCGCGATCGCACTCGAGCGCCTGCGGAAGCTGTCCGGACGGCGACGATCGAGCCGAAACGACGGAACCGACAATGCCCACGAAAGCATCAGGTTGGCGTCGCTGGAAGATAAAGCCAAACGAAGCCGGCTGATAGCCCTGAGAGGAAAAGCGGCAGAAAGGAGCCGACATGACCTTGACCGCCTATAACCAGGTGCCGATTCCCTCGTTCATGTACGGCACAGCGTGGAAAAAGGAGGCGACCACGGCCCTGGTCCAACAAGCCGTGCGGACCGGGTTCCGCGCAATCGACACGGCCAATCAGCCGCAACATTATGACGAGCCTCGCGTGGGAGAGGCCTTGCGGCTACTCGCAGCCGACGGGATCCTACGAGAAAGCCTGTTTCTCCAGACGAAGTTCACCCCCCTGAACGGCCACGACCACCGGATCCCGTACGATCCCACGGCCGATCTGCCCACCCAGGTCACCCAGTCGTTCGAGGGCTCGTTGGCACACCTTCACACCGACTATCTCGATTCCTATATCCTCCACGGACCACATTCGCGGCGAGGCTTAAGTCAAGCGGATTGGGAGGTGTGGGCAGCCTTTGAAGAACTCTATCGGGCAGGGAAAACCCGCATGGTCGGCATCAGTAACGTGACCGCCGAACAACTTTCTCTCCTGTGCGAGCGCGCGACCGTCAAGCCCATGGTGGTGCAAAATCGGTGTTACGCCTGGCTCGGATGGGATAAAGAGGTGCGGCAGATGTGTCGAGCCCACGGTATCATCTATCAAGGCTTTTCGCTCTTGACCGCCAATCGACAGGTTCTCGTGGATCCGGACGTGCGCGCCATCGCCGCGCGACATGGGACCGGCGTTGCCCAGGTCATCTTTCGATTCGCCATGCAGATCGGCATACTCCCGTTGACCGGCACCACAAACCCACAACACATGAAGGAAGATCTCCAAGTCGAACAGTTTATCCTGTCTCCGGAAGAAATAGAGCGGATAGAAACGATCATGCTGTAGACCGAACATCCAATGAATGACCCTCCGGGCTCCCAGGTCCACATCGACGCGCTGGACAGAATTCACTTTCCCATCTCCATCTCCATCCCCGCCGCCAGGATTTTGTCCGCCGCGTGACATAGGGACTCCAGCTCACGTATCCGTCCGCGATCACCGCTTGCTGAAACAGCGCGCCGTTTTCGTGATGCAAGGCGTGGTCATCGCGCCCGGTGAGCACTGGCCGCACCCGGAGCTCGACCGGCGCAAACTCGTTCATCATTCGCCACTGCACCACGACGACATCTTGTCCGCAGCGGGCAGACGATCTCCCGCTGCATCGGGATGCCCTGTATGTCGTATGTCACGGTTCGGTCGAAAAGCCCGCACATCGTCGATAGCCGTCCGGATGAACCGCGTCGGGGTAGAGATTGGTCGGCACCGGCATGACCTGGCCGCCAACTTCTCCCATTCTTCGAGATGGTTCACCGGCGCGATGCGATCGACCGGGGCGCGCACGACCAGCAGCAACGCATGGGACCGTCGTGTGTTGGCACCAGCGGCGGTGCCGGACGCGAAACCGCCTCGCCCGTTCGTTTCAAGCCATTCGAGACCGAGCGCACGGCCGAGATCCTGGCAGGTGTCCTTCTTCACGCGCATCGTTGGCGGCTTGTCGCTATTTCCGCGTATCTCGTCTCCCGTCTCTCGTCGTTCGCGAGATACGCTTCACAAAATTATTCCCCGCTTTGCTGAATGAGCTTCGCCACCAACGCCGTCCAGCCGGTCTGGTGGCTGGCACCGATTCCCGCACCGTTGTCTCCGTGGAAGTATTCGTAGAAAAGGATTAGGTCCCGCCAATGAGGGTCTTCCTGAAACTTCCTCGTGCCCCCGTACACCGGGCGCTGGCCATCAGGCCCTCGCAAAAAAATGTGCGTGAGCCGACGAGACAGGTCGGCAGCTATGTGATTCAAGGATGCCTGACGGCCAGAACCGGAAGGATATTCCACTTTGAAGCTGTCACCTAGATAGTAGTGGAACTTCTGCAGCGACTCGATGATCAGATAGTTGGCCGGGAACCAGATCGGGCCACGCCAGTTGGAGTTCCCACCGAACAAGCCGGTCGTGGATTCCGCCGGCTCATAATCCACCCGATATTCCACCCCCATCACCATGAGCGTATAGGGATGATCCCAATGATATTTCGACAACGCGCGAATCCCATAGGGAGAAAGAAATTCCTGCTCATCCAACAGGTAGCGCAGGACCTTCTGAAGCCGCCTGCGATTCACCAACGACAAGAATCGCCGCACGCCGCCGTCCCCACTCTGAGTCTCCACATGCGCGGCAAAATCCGGCCGGTTTTCGATGAACCATTGCATCCGGTACTTGAACCGCGGGAGGCGGTCCACTAACTCGGAGTGCAGCGTCTCCACCGCAAATAGTGGGATGAGACCGACCATCGACCGGACCTTCAGCGGAACGTTGCGTCCGTCGGGCAGGTGAAGGACGTCGTAGAAGAAACCGTCTTGCCGGTTCCACAACTCGATGTGTTCTTCGCCGATGTTGTTAATGGCGCGGCAGATATACACGAAGTGTTCAAAAAATTTGCTCGCCACATCCTCGTACGCCCGGTTCTCCTTGGCCAGCTCAAGCGCGATCGCCAGCATATTCAGGCAGTACATCCCCATCCAACTCGTAGCGTCGGACTGTTCGATGTGCCCGCCGGTCGGCAGCGGCGCACTGCGGTCAAACACGCCGATGTTGTCCAGTCCGAGAAATCCACCCTGGAAAATGTTCTTGCCTTCGGCGTCCTTGCGGTTGACCCACCAGGTGAAATTCAACAGCAACTTATGGAAAACCCGTTCGAGGAAAGCCCGGTCGCCCATGCCTTTGCGCTTTTTCTCGATCTTATAGACACGCCACGCAGCCCAGGCATGAACCGGCGGGGTCACGTCGCCCAGCGCCCACTCGTAGGCAGGAATCTGCCCATTCGGGTGCATATACCACTCGCGCAACATGAGCACCAGTTGCTCTTTGGCGAACATGGGATCGACAAGCGCCAAGGGAATGCAGTGAAACGCCAAGTCCCAAGCGGCATACCAGGGATACTCCCACTTATCCGGCACGGCGATGACGTCGGCGTTGTCGAGATGGGTCCATTCGCAATTGCGCCCCTTCAACCGCTCCTTGGGCGGCTCAGGCCAGGCGGGATCACCCTTCAGCCATCGGGTGACTTCATAGTGATAGAACTGCTTGCTCCACAGCACGCCAGCGAAGGCCTGCCGCTGGACCAACCGGGCTTCTTCCGAGAGGCCGCTCGGCGCCAGGCTGGCATAGAACGCATCAGCCTCCCGCTTGCGCTCAGCGAAGACGGATTCAAAGGCTTCCCATGTCAGTAAGTCGTTCACCGTTGAATCGGTAAAACGGAGACGAAGGATGGCGGTTCCTCCCGATGCCACGTTCACCACATAGTGTGCCGACGCCTTCGAGCCGATCTGGTCGGGATTTACTGCCCCTTTGTCACCGTGCACGATGTAGTCGTTGATGCTGTCCTTCACATACCGTGCCCCGTTCGGATCACCATAGAGCCGACGCGTGTTCGTTTCGTTTTCCGTAAAGAGCAGTTCCGGCCTGCCCTCGCAGAGCAGGCGCCGATACCCGTAGTAGTCATGCGTGAACTCTATCACGCTCATGTCTCGGACAGGATCGCCTTTGCGGAGCCGAGGTCGCCGAGCGTCTAGCCCCCATGACCAGGTGTTGCGGAACCAGATGGTGGGCAACACGGTCAGTTCCGCAGCTTCCGGTCCCCGATTCACCACCTGAATGCGGATCAACAGATCTTCCGGTGTCGCTTTGGCATATTCCACAAAAACATCGAAGTCGCGATTGTCGTCGAAGACGCCGGTATCCAGCAGCTCAAATTCCGGATCTTGCCGACTGCGGCGCCTGTTTTCTTCGACCAGTCTGGCATAGGGGAAGGCCGCTTGCGGATACTTGTAGAGATATCGCATGTAGGAATGGGTCGGCGTCGCGTCAAGATAGAAGTAATATTCCTTGACATCCTCGCCGTGGTTGCCCTCGCGGCCAGTGAGACCGAACAGCCGTTCTTTCAAAATCGGGTCGCGCCCGTTCCACAGGGCCAAGGCGACACAAATCATCTGATGTCTGTCGCAGAACCCAGCCAGGCCATCTTCGTTCCATCGATAGGCTTTCGACCGAGCATGATCATGCGGAAAGAATTCCCAGGCGGTCCCATAGGGGCTGTAGTCCTCGCGCACCGTCCCCCACGCCCGTTCGCTTAAGTATGGTCCCCATCGCTTCCAGTGCCGCTCGCGACGGGCATCCTCCTCAAGACGTCGCCACTCGGTCATATCTGGCCCCAGGCTGTTGATCCTCGGCTGCACAGCGCCATCGAGGATCTCCCTTTTCGACACGAGACTGTCTCAAGACTCACCGGCCGGCGACAGGCTGCGCTACGATCGTCTCTCCAAGATGCTCCTATCCGGAAATGTGCGCAAGTTCTTTCTTCCGTCATCGCAGGACACGCCGTGAAAGAAGTTTGATCACGACGAACGCCCATGCCTCTCCCTGCACCGCATCACCGCCTGCGCGAGTCTGCTGAAACGGACAGACTCGTATATCGTCCAGTCCCTTGGACCAGGGGAGACCGACAGGTTGACGGGAGGACCAAGGAAGAGAAGAGTGAAGACCGGCAGATGAGGCCACCGAGCCGGATCCGGGAAATCTAATTCCAGATCACAGTGTCCTGACGGAGGAGATAATCGATGACCTCAATACTGTCCCGGAGTTGGACCTGAGCCTGCTCGGACATCGGAACGACAGCCCCGACAAGCCTGCCGGATTCGAGCTCCTCCAAGGAGGGAATCCCATCGGCACCGGCTTTTTCGAATTCCGAACGGTAGCTAGCCATGTTGGCGCCTTTCTCCGGTCCTCTCTACGAATGTCACCGAGGGCAATTTTAGACCTTTTCCTCTCACAGACCGGCCTCTGGGCATTAGCATACCATACGGATGGGTTCCGGCTGGACCATTCGATTGAACCGCTCAATTTCTTGGAGCTTTTCTGGCTGGGCACTCACGGAACCGGGGCCAGCGCGCCAAGATAGGAAAACCCGCCGACTTTTAGAAGAGGGGTATCCGGCCTAAGACGAAAGTCGTCCCGGCCCGGATCCACAAAGCGGGGATCCACTGCCAGGTCTGACTCCCCCCGAAGTTCCGGCGCCGGCCGGAGCGAGGCACCGGCCCAAAGGTAATCGCCCTCGTTGGCATACAGTGCATTGTAGGAAAGTTTCGCCTGACTCGACGGCGAGACCACAAACCCGATCTTGTTCAACCCAACAATATTCCCCGTGGCTTCCCCCTGCGAAGTCCCCAGGAACGCGACGCCCCCGCCGTTCTTGACGATCGTGTTGCTGATCAGTGCAGTACGGGCCTGATCCATGACGACCACGCCTTCGAACAGGTTGCGGGTGATAACGTTACGCTCCAACCGCACGTCGGACCGGCCGGCAACCGTCACGCCATGGTCGTTATCATGGATGACATTGCCGAGGAGGACCACATGGGCGTCAGCCAGTTGGACCCCTGTGGTCTCGCTTCCGCCGATAGTGCAATTCTCAATACGCACATCCCGCACCTGTTGTCCAAACAGCATCCCATTGACGCGAACCTCGCGCAGGATGATCCCCCGGCCGTTGAAGATGCCCATCGCATGTCCGCCGTGCTCGTTGATCGTCAATCCGCTGATTTCGATGTCGGATGCTCCGTAGGGCCACTTGCCAATGTGGAACACCCCGACCCGTTGACGGCCCAGGATCGTCACCAGATCCATCCCGTCCCCGATCACCCGGAGTCGCTCCTTACTGTGGAGCGTCACATCCTCACGGTACGCTCCGGCCTTGATCCTGATGGTATCGCCTCTCCCCGCCGCATCGACCGCCGCCTGAATCGATGTGAATTGGCCGCTGCCGTCTTGGGCCACCACCAAGGTGCGGGAGGATTCCGTCTCCTCCACCACAGCGGCCAGGCCGTGATGGACGAACAGCAGAAGCGCCGATACCAGCACACCGGTTCGACCCATGACTCGCATGCTATGGGTGATACAGGGAAGAGCCGCCAGGAGTCAATGGTCACTGTGGACTTCTACCATGCATGGAACCTTGAGCCTGATCGCCTGGCCCCCAGTGTCCTTGTAGCGGTCATGTGGCACATGCTAGGCTCCCGCCCATGGTTTTGGTGGGATTGACAGGCGGCATTGCCACGGGGAAAAGCACCGTGGCGCGGCTGTTTCAGGAATGTGGCGCGGCAGTGATTGACGCGGATGTCTTGGCCCGCCAGGCCGTCGAGCCGGGCAAGCCGGCCTGGCGCGACATCGTGCGGACATTCGGCAAGGGGATTCTGAACCCGGATCGTACGATCAACCGCCGCGCCTTGGGAGCGATCGTCTTCCGTGCACCCACCAAGCTCCGCCGGCTCAACGCCATCGTCCACCCACGTGTCGCCAGAGCGCAGGCGCGGCTCGTGCGGGAGATCGCCCGTAAGGACCCGGATGCCATCATCGTCTATGACGTCCCGCTCTTGTTCGAAGCCGCCGCGCACCGCCGCGTGGACAAGGTCGTGGTCGTCACCGCCGATCGGAAGACCCAGATCAGCCGTTTACAACAGCGGAATCATTTGACGCGCGCCGAAGCCCTGCGCCGGATTCGGAGCCAGATGCCGTTGGGAAAGAAAACGATCCGGGCCGATTACGTGCTTGACGGCACCCTGCCGCTGGCGCGGCTCCGCCGAAAAGTGGCGCGGATTTTCGAACAATTGCGGCACAGCGCGTGAGGACGGCCCTTTTCGCCCCTTGGTCGGCTATGTTACAGTCGTTGCATGGTTCGTCACGTTGCGATCATCGGATCGGGACCGGCCGGTCTGACCGCCGCCATCTACACGGCGCGGGCCGCTCTGTCCCCCTTGCTGATCGAGGGGTGGCAAGCCGGCGGACAATTGACGACAACGACCGAGGTGGAAAATTATCCGGGGTTTGCGCACGCGATCATGGGGCCCGAGCTCATGAAGGAGATGCGTGCTCAAGCGGAGCGGTTTGGCACCGAGTTTCTGGCGGGAGAGGTTACCGCCGTGGATTTCAGCCGCCGGCCGTTCAGGCTGACAGTGGACGGGGAGCAGATCATCGAGGCTAAAACGGTGATCATCGCCTCCGGCGCCTCCGCACTCCACCTCGGCCTTCCCAACGAATCCCGCCTCATGGGCCGCGGCGTGTCCACCTGCGCCACCTGCGACGGCTACTTCTTCCGCGGTAAAGAACTAGTGGTGGTCGGAGGCGGCGACAGCGCGATGGAAGAAGCCATCTTTTTGACCAAGTTCGCCACTCGTGTCTTCGTCGTCCATCGTCGCGACAAGCTCCGCGCCTCCAAGATCATGCAGGAGCGCGCCTTCAAGAACGACAAGATCACCTTCATCTGGAACAGCGTCGTCGAAGATATTCTCGGCGATCAGGTCGTCACCGGTGTCAAGCTCCGCAATGTGGTGACTGGCCAGACCTCGGAGCTCGCCTGCGCCGGCGTCTTCGTCGCCATCGGCCACAGCCCGAACACCGGGATCTTCAAAGGCCAGGTCGAGATGGATGCGAAGGGGTACATCATCACCCGAAACGGCACCGCGACCAGCGTGCCGGGCGTCTTCGCCGCCGGCGACGTACAGGACTCCAAGTACCGTCAGGCTGTCACCGCTGCCGGCTCAGGCTGCATGGCCGCGATGGATGCCGAACGCTATCTTGAATCGCTCGGTGAGTGAAGCGTCGTCCGCGAGCCGTCGAAAGACGCTTCATAAGGTGCGGGTGACGAGTCGATGCGCTGCGCCATCATCCACTATCACGAGCTGGCCCTGAAGGGGCGGAACCGGCCGTTCTTCGAGCAGCGCCTGGTCCGCCACCTCCGCCTGGCGCTCAAAGACCTCGGTGTCACACGGGTCGACGCGTTGCCCGGCCGCATTCGCGCGATCCTTCCCGAGGCGCTTGCCTGGGAGCCGGTGAAGACCCGCCTCTTGCACGTCTTCGGCGTCGTTAACTTCTCGCTGGCCCAGTCGGTCCCGCTGGATCTGACCCATCCGAATCTCGACGCGCTGAAGACCGCCATCGCCGACGAAGTTCGAGGGTTGGCGTTTCAGACGTTTCGGGTCACTGCCAAGCGCGCCGACAAGCGCCTGCCACTGACCTCGATGCACGTGGAACGGGAGCTGGGCGCCCACCTATGCGCGACGACGGGCAAGAAGGTGAATCTGACGAAGCCCGACCTGACCGTCTCTGTCGAACTGCTCAGTTCGGAGGCGTACTACTCCGTGAAGAAAGAAGTCGGCCCCGGCGGCATGCCGACCGGCGTGAGTGGCAAGGTTGCGTGCCTGATATCCGGCGGCATCGACTCGCCAGTCGCGGCCTACCGCATGATGCGGCGGGGCTGCCAAGCGGTCTTTGTCCATTTTCACGGGCGGCCGTTCTTGGGCCGTGCGTCAGAGGAGAAGGTACGCGAGATCGTGGGCCTGCTGACCCGCTACCAACTGTACTCACGGCTGTATCTGATTCCTTTCGGCGAGATTCAGCGCCACATCGTACTCGGCGCGCCGGCCGCCTATCGGGTCGTGCTCTACCGACGCATGATGCTGCGCATCGCTGAAGAACTCGCGAGGCAGAACCGGTGCTGGGCACTCGTCACGGGGGACAGCTTGGGACAGGTCGCGTCACAGACGCCGGAGAACCTCACCGTAATTCAGGAAGCCGTCCATCTGCCGATCCTCCGCCCCCTCATTGGCATGGACAAGATCGAAATCACCGAACAGGCGCAACGCATCGGGACCTTCGAGACCTCCATCGAACCGGATCAGGATTGCTGTCGGCTGTTCATCCCGCCGCATCCCAGCACCAGGGCCAATCTCGACCATATCCGCACAATCGAGCGCGGCTTCGATCTTGACGCCCTCGTCAAACAGGGTCTTGACAAAGCGGAACTCGTGGAAGTTACCTTCCCTGCGCAGCCCGTTCGATCGCCTGCTCTCTGACCAGCGAGAAGTGCGCCTCCAGTTCGCGGCAAAGCGAAACCGCGAGGAGCCAGTCGGGGACCACCATATCCGTCTCCAGATCCGCTCGAAGTCCGCGCGTATCCGGCTGCCTTCCCCTTCCAGCGTAAGTTGCCAGGTAAGCTGGTCCCGTTTGAAATCTCAGCCCACCATGGTGGTCGACACCCCCGTTTGGCAAGGCACGCGATTCGCAGAGGAGCCGGCGCTCGCCCGGCAGCAGCGCGTGCCGGATGCGGAGATCAGTGACGGTCCGCCCATCCCGCCATTCCACATTCATAAGACGCATCCGGACCTCGAGTAACTTGGGCCACCGGGCGTAATCGGTCAGAACCGCCGGGAAAATCGCCGGTGCGACCGGAACCTCGATCGTGGCCAAGGCGAGAACGCCTCCAGCCGGATCGGGCCGAACAGCCAGCACACGCGAACGCCTTCGGTCGCAATTCGACTCCCCACGGGCGAAGCCCGCGCGCAGAGGGACCCGTCCCGCAAAGCCCGAGCCCCAGAACGGCTGTCACAGCTACAGCGGATCTGCACATGAAAATTTACAGTGAGCACACTGGTCGTGAGACGTCGCGCGACAACTATTGCCTCGCGCAAGATCGAAGTCTGGCGAGCGCAGGCAGGATCTCGTCCGGTCCCAATGTATTGACAACGTCGGCAGGCGAGAGCCCGCCTTTGCGCGCGACGTTGACGCCGAACGGTACATCGCGGAGGCCGTCAGTCGCGTGGGCGTCGGGGTTGATGCTGACCATCACGCCTTGCGCCTTGGCATAGGCGCAAAGCCGCCAGTCCAGATCCAACCGGTGAGGGTTGGCGTTGATTTCGATGACCTTGCCGTGTTGCCCAGCCGCTTCGATCACGCGTTTCATGTCGAGCCGGTAGCCCTCGCGAGACAAAAGCAGGCGTCCAGTCGGATGCCCCAGCATCGTGACGTGCGGATGGGACAGGGCCCGCAGCACCCGCGCCGTTTGTTCCTCCTCGGAGAGGTTGAACCGGCTGTGAACGGAGGCAATCACGAAATCGAATTGCGCGAGCACCTCATCCGAATAGTCCAGCGAGCCATCGGCCAGGATATCGGCCTCGATGCCTTTGAAAATCGCGATGCCGGTCACCCGCTTCCGCAAGGCGTCGATCGCAGCGTGCTGTTCCCGAATCCGATCCTCTTGAAGACCGTTGGCATAATAAGCCGACCGGCTGTGATCGGAGATGCCAATGTATTGATAGCCCAGCGCCTTGGCCGCGGCCACCATCTCCTCGAGCGAAGCCGAGCCATCGCTATAAGTCGTGTGATTGTGAAAGACGCCTCGGATGTGCCGCGGCTCCACGAGCGGGCCAAGTCTGCCGGCCTCCGCAGCTTCGATTTCCCCCATCCCTTCTCGGAGTTCCGGCTCGATGAACGGCAGGCCAACCGCGTCATAGAGCGCCGCTTCGCAATCGGCTCGAGGGGCCAACTCGCCCGCTTGCGGATCGAGATTCCACGGTACCCCCAGGCGCGCAGCGCGCACCGCAAGCATGTCGAGATGCGCCCGACTTCCGGTGGCTGACAACAGCATGTGTGCCGTGATCGTCGGCGCCACGGACACGATGATTGGCAGGCCCAGTCCGGACGTGCCACGGACGACGGCTCCTTCTTGCCCCACGCCTTCCACGCCTTCCATCCGACCGAGGGCCTCTAGCACCCAGTCCGGCCGCTCTGCCGCCGCCAGCAATTCGATCGCCCGGACTACCTCCATGCACCGACGGATCTCACCGACCACTTCTACTTGCCTGATCCCGGGAGCCGCCGCGAGCGATTGGACAACCCGGTCCACCTCGCCGAGGACATTCGCGTAGAGGTGATAGCCTCGCCGCTTTTTAAGCTGGAGAATCCCCTGCATGATTTTCTCCTGCGTTTTTTGCCCAAAGCCCGGCAATCCGACAAGGCGGTTTTCCACGCAGGCGTACTCTAGCTCGCCGACCGTGGTAATCCCCAATTGTTGCCAGACGGCCATGATTTTCTTCGGCCCCATGCCAGGGATCGCCATCATTTCCAGCAGCCCCTCCGGCACGCTCCGCTTCAGGTCCTCGTAATACTGCAGCCGCCCGGTCCTGACCAATTCCGTCAGCTTTTCCGCCAGCGCCGCCCCGATGCCTTTGAGTTCCCGGATCCGGCCGGCAGCAACCAACTCTCCGATGTCCTCGGACAAAGCCTCAATCGTGCGCGCCGCGTTATGGTAGGCGTTGCTCTTGAATGGGCTTTCGCCTTTCAGCTCCAGCAACAGGCCGATCTCCTCGAACATCGCAGCAATCTGACGTTTGTCAATCATCGGACTTGGGCATGTGGCGAGGGCGATGCTCCGTCTTTTGCCTGTCGCCCGGGTGTCCAGCAAATTCTACGCGCAGTTTCCTATTGGCTGCAATGGAACGGAATGTGATAGGATCGCGTTCATGACATCCACCGGTTTCGCGAGCCGCATGCGAGCAAGCAGCATCCCACTAGCATTGGCCCTGTTGCTGGGGGGTATCCTGCTCGACCTTGCCGCTGCCCAGCCGCTTGAGGAGCCCACCGCCACGACAGAGTTGTCCTGCAATTTCGGCATGGGCAAAGGCGAAACCAAGCGGAGTTGCCAGGTTCCGTTTCCAGCGGGGTGCATCGTCGCGAATTTGCCAGGCACAACCACTCCATGGGCTACCATCTCAAAGGGGGGCCGGACAAAATGTCGGTTCGATGAAAGCCAGACAGACTGGAAGACCCGCATCACCGGCATTTGCGGACGCTGTACCTCCGCGCAGTGCTCGGCTCAATTCAGCGTCCGCTTCGACTGTTCGAAACGGTAGCGCTATGTCGCTCGCGGCAGCGATCAAACGTGAGGCCCATGCCCTGGGCTTTGACGCGGTCGGTATCTGCCGGGTGGAGGCCGACAGTTCGAACTTCGAGGTCGGAGGATCGCCGACGGCTTCTCTATCGACATCGCCTCTTCGTCCTGATCTCGGAACCTCCAACGTCAAACCGCGAACATCATTGACCGACCTGCTTTACCGGCGCTTACGCGAATGGCTCGATCGTGGCTACCACGGCGTGATGGCCTGGATGGCGCGCGCGCCATCCAGGCGGTCCGACCCTCGCGAGGTCTTGCCCGGTTGCCGCTCCATCATTTCTGTCGGCATGAACTATTACACAGACCACCGACCGGACGAGAGCCCCGGTCACGGCCGGATTGCGCGCTACGCGTGGGGCGAAGATTATCACCAGCTGCTGGGTGAGCGGCTGGCGAAGTTGGAGGCGCGCATCAAGGCCCTAGCACCGGAAGCCCAGACCCGCGCCTACGTGGACACCGGGCCGGTGATGGAAAAAGCCTGGGCCCAGCAGGCGGGCCTGGGATGGATCGGCAAGCACTCGAACCTCGTCTCGGCCCACTACGGCTCGTGGCTCCTGCTCGGCGAACTCTTGACAACACTGGAGCTGGACCCCGATGAACCCGCGACCGATCTTTGCGGATCCTGCACCCTTTGCGTGCGGGCTTGTCCGACCGGTGCCATCGTGGAACCCTACGTCGTGGACGCTAGGAAATGCATCTCCTACCTGACGATCGAATTGCGCGACTCAGCGGAGACGATTCCGGTCGAGACAGCATCCAAGCTGGGCAATCGGATCTTCGGCTGCGATGAGTGCCTGGATGTCTGCCCGTACAACATGAACGCACAACCGACCCTCGAACCGGCCTTCCAGCCTTCGCCGCTAACCCTCGCACCCGTCCTCGCGGACTTGGCGGCGCAACACGAAACCGATTTTGCCGTAATGTTCCGCCGCAGTCCGATCCGGCGCGCCAAGCATGCAGGGTTTCTCCGCAATGTCGGCATCGCACTCCGCAATAGCAAGCAGGACGTAGCATGCAGCCAATAGCTCCGCTTCGAAAAGGGGCGCGAGGCTCACCGGGTCGAAGCCCAAGCGGTTGAGAATTCCTCATTCCTCGTTTGCTCATTGTTTGCTCATTTTCTTCCCTCTTTTTTTCTTCCCCTCTCGTAACCACTTCTCCTGCTGCTTCGATAGTGGTAGGCTATAGTGGATTTTTTCCTAAAGAAGCCGGTTCACCGAATCCGGACACACCATGCGTCCCCCCACGCTCCTCGTCATCGAAGATGAAGAACGTATGCGGCGCCTGTTGGAGTTGGTGCTCAAGCCCGAGGGCTATGACCTGGTCCTGGCCGGGAGCGGCGAAGAGGGCATCAGGCTCATCGGCGAAACGCAGGCTTTCGACGTGATCCTCACCGATCTGCAACTTGGCCGTGTTTCCGGCCTGGATGTCTTAGAGGTAGCGAAGAAAACCGTGCCTGACGTCCCCGTGCTGATCATCACCGGATACGGCACCGTGAAGTCGGCCGTCGAAGCGATGCGGAAAGGCGCCTACGACTACATCTGCAAACCGGTCGACAACGAAGAGCTGAAAATCGTCATCGCCCGCGCGCTCGAGTTGCGGCGGCTATCCCGGGCCAATCAAGCCCTTCGGGCCGGCCTACAGGAGCGGTTCGGCTTCGACCGGATGGTCAGCGTCTCTCCGCAAATGGCCCAGTTGAAACGCCTGGCAATGGAAGTCGCCAAAACCGACGTCACCGTGTTGATCACAGGCGAGAGCGGCACCGGCAAGGAACTGCTGGCGCGGGCCATCCACCTCGCCAGTCCACGCGCGCAAGGGCCGCTTGTGGCGGTCAACTGCGCCGGCTTTCCCGAACAGCTTCTTGAATCCGAACTCTTCGGATACGAAAAGGGCGCTTTCACCGATGCGAAAAAGTCCAAGCCCGGGCGGTTCCAATTAGCGGACCGCGGCACCTTGTTTCTCGACGAAATCGGCGAAATGAGCCCGGTCGCCCAGGCGAAGCTCCTCCGGGTGCTGGAGACGCATCACGTCGAACCGCTGGGCAGCGTGCGCAGTGTCGCCGTCGACATCCGGGTCATCGGCGCCACGAACCAGGACCTGTCCGAGCTAATGAAGAACGGGCGGTTCCGAGAAGACCTGTTCTATCGTTTAAACGTCTGCCACCTGCACATCCCCCCGTTGCGGGAACGTCGGGAAGACATCAAGCCCATTCTGGAATCGTTTCTCGACGCCGCTGGACGCGAGCGGGGGAGCCGGATCCGAAGCGTGTCGCCCGACGCGCTGAGGCTCCTGCAAGAGTACGACTGGCCCGGCAATGTGCGCGAGCTTCACAATGTGGTGGAGTGGATCACCATCACGTGCAAAGAAGGCGAAATCACACCGGATCACCTGCCGCCGTCGCTGAAGGGCGCACAGCCGGCTGCCAAGGGGGCCAAGGAGCTGCCGTCCCTGTTGTCGCTCGGCCTGTCCGTGGAAGAGGTGGAGAAGGCCATGTTGCAAGAGGCCCTCAAAAAAACCGGCGGCAACGTGTCCGAAGCCAGCCGGCTGCTGAAGGTCACACGCAACACGCTCCGGTACCGAATGGCGAAGTACCATCTCAAGTGAGGCAACGCGCGGCTCTCGTCTTTCATTGCGAGAGCCGCGCCAGTGGCGAGGCACGGCATGTTTAAAGCCGGCGGCCTGCAAAAGAAGTTTTTCATCGCCCTGCTGATCGTCGGCATCGTGCCCGGCATCGCCGCTTTGATCGCCACGTACCAGTACAGCACCTATACGCTCAAGCACTCGATCGGCAGTGGATTCCAGGAGATCGCCCGCTCGACCGCCATCCGCATCGCGGCGGCTGTGGATCAGGAAATCGATCGCGCCGAACGGTTGGCCCTTGTGCCTGTCCTGGTCCGGGGAGTCGTTCAAACGGCGAACCAGCGGTACGTCGGCAAGAGCGACGCCGAGATCCGCCGCCTCCTGGCCGAGAGGGAAACGTTCTGGATGCGAACCCGGTTGCAGGGCGGTCCGCCCGAAGTCGCCCAAACGACGGCCTATCTCCAGAATTGGGCGCGGCAGGCGAACTACTACGTGCGCGTGGTGATTGCAGACAGCCGGGGCGCAGTGGTCGCATCCACCGATCCCGAGATTCCGTATCAGAACGCCGATCAGGAATGGTGGCAGGAGGCCTTCGAGGAGGGAGCGGATGCAGCCTACGTCAGTTCTTTGCGGTTCGACAGCCGACTGAACGATTTCGTCTTCGACGTAGCGGTCGCGGTCACCGACGAGGAGGAGCACGAACCCATCGGCGTGGTGGGATTGGTGATCAGACGCGATGTGCTCATGAACACCATTCTCCCCATCCACGTCGGGCAGACCGGCCACGGCATGTTGCTGGACACGGAGGGCACGCCGCTGATCTGTCCTGTGCTCCCGCCCACCGCGCACTTGATTCATGACGCATTGCTGAATCAACTCGTCCGCAACGAACCCTTGTGGCTCGTGGCGGAGAACGATGCGCACGGCGGTCATCAGTCCATTGTCGGCGCGGCGCCAGTCCGCTTCAGCCACAAGTTGACCACATCGAGCCTCGGTGGAGAACGGTGGTTCGCCTTCGTCCGCCAGCAGCCGGAAGAGACCTATGCCCCCATCAATTCGATGCTGTTTACCGTCGGCCTCATCGGGTTCGGGCTGGTGGTGGGGCTGGCCTCCATGGGGTTCGTTGTCGGTCGGCGTATCGTCAGCCCGATCCTCGCGCTCCGGCGAGAGGCGGAAGCGCTTCGCCGCAACGTTGCCGCCCTCTTCGAAGCGACCCCATCGCCGCCGATCGAGAACAAACCATCGGCGGACATTCGCACCGGGGACGAGATCGAGGCCCTGTCGACGACGTTCCACGCCATGAGGACGGCGCTTGAAGACAGTCTGCGCACCATCAAGTCCCAGCAAAGCGAACTGATCAGGCGGGAGAAACTGGCCTCGGTCGGCCAACTTTTGGCAGCACTCGCCCACGATCTCAGAAATCCGCTCGGCGTGATTCGCAGCTCGGCTCAACTGGTGCTCGAAGCACATCAGGACGAGGCAGTGAAGCAGGAAGTCGCCAGATACATCATCGATGAAGTGGATCGGCTCACCCACCGCATCAACGACTTTCTCCGATACGCCCGTCAAAAGCCGCCGGAGCTCAAGGCGGTGACGGCCTCTGCCCTGGCCGAAGCGGCGCTGTGGCAGTGGAAGGCGCAAGGTGGGCACGACCGGATCACGCTTGACACCCGGTTTGAAGCACACCTGCCGACCCTCTATGTCGACCCCGAACAGGTCAAGGAAGCGCTCGTCAACCTTCTGATGAACGCGTGCGAAGCCATGCCAAACGGCGGTCGCCTCACCATGACGACGCGCCGCGGCGACGAGGATACTGTCGAGATCGAGGTGGCCGACACGGGCTGTGGGATCCCGGAGGCCAATCTCGGCCGCATCTTCGAGCCCTTTTTCACGACGAAGGAATACGGCACCGGCCTGGGGCTGACCAACGTGAAACGGCTGGTGGAGGACAACGGCGGGACGCTGACGGTGACGAGCGAAGAAGGCAAAGGGAGCGCTTTCACGGTCAGGTTCCCGGTGAGCAGAAAAGGGATAAAAGGGTAATCACCTGTTTCCGCACTTGAGGTTCCAGACCCGCGCGGACTAAGATGGGGCCTCTGCCAGGATCGATCGGAGGCCGGAAAAGGCGACTTCGGTGTTTTGGGAGTCACGTCATAACCGCGACAAGCGCGACCGGTCCTGTTCCTTCTGCGGCAAGCAGCAAAGCGCGGTCAAAAGTCTTGTCCAAAGCCCGGCGGCTTACCGATGCACAACCTGCCAGACCGGCACGAACCTGCTGATCTGCGACGAGTGCATCCGGCTCTGCTCGGCGTTCCTCGCGGAAGAACGCACGGGCAGCGCGACCGAGAGCTCCGCCAGCATCCGCGTCCCCAAGCCGACCGAGATCAAGGCGATCCTCGACGAGTACGTCATCGGTCAGGACCGCGCGAAGAAGGTGCTCTCGGTCGCCGTGCACAATCATTACAAGCGGATTCTGAGCCGGGAACGGCTGAGAGACGTCGATCTTCAGAAGGGCAACATTATGATGATCGGTCCGACCGGTACCGGCAAGACGCTTCTGTCTCAGACACTCGCCAAAATCCTGCACGTGCCGTTCGCCATCGCCGACGCCACCACTCTCACGGAAGCCGGGTATGTGGGGGAAGACGTCGAGAACGTCGTGCTCAAGCTGCTCCAGGCATGCGACTACGATGTCAAGCGTGCGGAAACGGGCATCATTTATATCGACGAAATTGACAAGATCAGCCGCAAGTCCGAGAGTGCCTCGATCACGCGGGACGTATCCGGGGAGGGCGTCCAGCAGGCATTGCTCAAGCTGGTGGAAGGAACGATCTGCAACGTACCGCCGAAAGGCGGGCGCAAACATCCGGAACAGGAGTTTATCCGCGTAGACACCTCCAACATTCTCTTCATTTGTGGTGGTGCGTTCGTGGGATTGGAACAGATCGTGGCCCAGCGCACGACGCAGAAGCGCCTGGGCTTCGGGGCTGGCACGACCACGCGCGAGGCCACGGGGCCCGGCGGTCTGCTGAGTCGCGTCCAGCACGATGATCTGCTGAAGTATGGGCTCATCCCTGAATTCGTCGGACGCTTCCCCGTCCTGACCACGCTCTCGGATCTCGACGAGCACGCGCTTGTCCGGGTGTTGACCGAACCGAAGAACGCGCTGGTGAAACAATACCAGGCGCTGTTCGAACTCGAACATGTGCGTCTGGAGTTCACGGACGCTGCCGTCAAAGCCATCGCGCACCGCGCCGGCGCGATGAAAACTGGTGCCCGCGCGCTCCGCACGATCCTGGAAGATGTAATGCTGGACCTCATGTACGAGGTCCCGGCGCTGAACGGCGTCAAATCCGTTGTCATCACCGAAGCCGTGATCACCGGCACGGGACAACCAGAAATTATCACCTGACTGGAGGCGCGGCTATGGGCAGAGGACCTTGGAGACACACAACGCATCCCGGCCCATCGCCACCGGCCTCTTACCCCTTGTCCCTGTGATATGCCGCCCAAAATTCTCATTGCCGACGACGAAGCTAAGTGGCTGCGCATCGTCTCGCTGTACCTGAGCGGCCGTAATTGCCAGGTGACCACAGCGCTGAGCGGTCACGAGGCGCTCCAGAAGATTGCCGAGGATCGCCCAGACCTCATCATCGCCGATATCAGCATGCCGGGGATGGACGGCTACGAGCTGTGCAGCCGGCTCCGACGCGATGCCGCCACCCGCACCATTCCGTTCATCTTTCTCACCGCCCGCGACCAGGACACAGACCGCCTGAAAGCCCGGCGGGTCGGCGGGGACGACTACCTCACCAAACCCTGCTCGCTGGAGCGCTTGGCGCAGAGCGTTGAGACCGCAATAGATCGAATCGAGCAGGCCCGGAAGATTCCGCTCGACCGGATCGGCCTGAGCGGCCGGATCGAGGAGGTGGACCTGTTGGACCTGATTCAGACACTGGAGCTCGAACAGAAGACCGGCGCGCTGGTGCTCAGTCACGGAGAGCGGACCGGCACGTTGTATTTTCGAGATGGGGTGATCGTGGAAGCGGAAATCCGTTCGCCAGTGAAGGAAGAACCGCTGTTTCGCCTGCTCGGGTGGAAGACCGGCCGGTTCCTGTTCATCCCGGACGCGGTGCCTGAGCGGATGCCGATCACCGCCAGCATGGCCAACCTTCTCTTTCAGGATCTCCAGGCCCTGCAGGAGCACGAGCGAGAGGCCGAACAACAGCGCGCCGAACCGGTGACAGTTGCGCAGGAGCAGGAGCTTCCGGCCGTCCAGCAGGTGCTCGAACGGCTCAGATGGATCGCACAGCGCGTGCGCGCGCAACGTCCGCCCGGCAGCGGCCCGCTGGCATTGCGCGTGCTGGTGGTCGGTGCGGCCAAATCGGGCAAGAGCGAGCTGATCCAGGGCCTCGTGCACGATCTCTCTGGCTCCCATTGGGCGGCTCTGGAAAGCGAAGAGGGCAAAGAGCGTTACCGCATCGATGTCGGCCGCGTCCGCCTTTCACCCGGCATGGTGCTCCATCTCCTCGCGGTGCGCATCGAAAAGCGGTTCTGGTCGGTCTGGGAACAGTGCCTGCCCGGCTCCATCGGCGCAATCGTCCTGATCGGCCAACCGCACGATCAACTCCTCAGTCACCTGCAGGCGTTTCTCAGAGCGCGCGAGGCCCTCTCCCCCGCGCTGCCGGTGCAGATTCTCCTGTCCGGGCCGCAACCCACTGACCGGGAAGGTAGAACCGGTGCGGACAAGCCTTTCACTACCGCGCTTCCCGGCCTCGACCCTTCCGATATCAAGCTGGGGCTTCTGCAAGACCAGGCGGTGCGGCTTGCGGTGCTGGACCGGCTCCTCGAGCGGTGGCTGGCGGTGAATTGATCCTGGGCCAAAGGAGATTCCGTTCTCCTTGCCGGAGCCAAGGAAGGCACATTGCCATAGCGGAGACTTTCCCATCGTGTTTGGGTGAACTGACAGTGGCAGAGCATATGACATGATGAGACGCCGATGGAGTCAGTGTCTTCTGTTCACATCAGTAATTCTCTTGACTGTCCAGCTCCTTAGTCCGGTCTCTGTGGAAGACTGGACGACCGACCGGTCTAGAGATCCATTCCACGCCCACGATCCACTCCCCGGTGGAACCGAGGAGTTGACCGAGACAGAGGACGGCAAAGACCCGGCCGAGTTGGAGTACGCTTTCGTGCTGGGCTCTCCTTTTCACATCGCCTTGCAGGCAAGACCATGGCGTACTGACCACAACACCAGCCTACAGGACATCTTCTGCTCGGACCGGTTTCGACCGCCCATCCTCTCTTTGGTCTAACCGTCCGTTGTCCATTGCGACTCACTCGAGCAGAGGGCTGTCAGCTTCTCGCTGATAGCGTTTTCCAGACATCCAAGGAGACTTGAACATGGCAGCCAGAATGTTTTGTCGCCTGATGTTCCTCGCCTTTACGGTTGTGCTGTTTCAGGACACGCATCCGGCGGACGCGGCAGACCCACGCCCCCGCGTCTACGAACTGTCCGACATCATCGACTTGGCGCTTCAACGGAACCCGACCGTCACCGGGGCTGAGGCGGTCATCGAGCAGAGCCGCGGCCAACGGATCGCCGCCGGGGCCTATCCGAACCCCACCATTGTGGGCCAAACAGCGGATGGCGTCATTCGAGACCCCGACGGCGCTCGGCTCGTCGAGCGCATGGTCACCCTGACCCAGCCCCTGGAGTGGACCGGCAAGCGGTCGGCGAGAAAGCGGGAAGCGGAGGCCGGCCTGGCCGGCGCTGGCGCGGGATTGGAAGAGGTCAAGCTGAACCTGATCGCCGAGGTCAAGATCGCGTTCTACGAACTGCTGCAGGCCCAGCAGGCCCTCGACCTGGCCAGACAGAATTTGGAAATCGTCGAGGAGGTGGCGCGGATCGTCAGAGCCCGTGTGCAATCCGGCGAAGCCCCGCAGTTCGAGGCTATCAAAGCCCAGGTCGAGGTGTTGAAAGCCAACCAGCTCGTCACACGGGCGCAGAACTCCGTCCGGGTGAACCGGGTGGTGTTGGACACGCTCACGGTCGGCGCCCTAGGGCCGACCTACGAGATTACCGGGGACTTTGAACACTTCCCCAAGAGCATGGATCTGAGCGACTTGACCGCCCGCGCGCTCGAGCGGCATCCGACGCTCCGCCGCCTCAAACATCTGGTCGAGCGGGCTGGGCTCACGGTGGTGAAGGAAGAACAAAGCCGGGTGCCGGACATCAACGTCTTCGGCGGATACAGCCGGGAGGCCGGCCGGGAAGCGTTCTACGGCGGCATCGCCGTACCGACGCCGATTTGGTACCTGCGCCAAGGCGAAATCGCCGCGGCACTCGGCGCCAAACGCCGGGAAGAAGCGGAGCTGCTCCGAGCCCGCAACGAATTGCTCCGCGCCGTGAACCAGCATTTCCAGGACGCGCAGACGACGGCGAACCTGATCGACGTGTTCGAGCAGGGGCTGCTCAAACAGGCCCAGGAAGCGTTACGCATCGCGGAATTCAGCTTCAAGCAGGGGGCGGCCAGCCTGTTGGAGGTGCTGGACGCCCAGCGGGTCAGGCAGCAGGTGCTCGCAGAGTACGTGCAGGCCCGCTTCAGCCTGTCAGTCTCCCTGGCGAGGCTCGAACGGGCCGTCGCCGGCTTTTTATAATGGAACGCCGCTTCGCGAAACGGAAACGTTTCACGAGCCACAGGAGACGAACGGCGAGATGAGCGTGATCGCAAAGGAGGGATGGGGACTGGCGGCCGCCGTGCTGATGTTCAGCTTGGCGGCCGGGTGCGATTCCGCGCCCAATGAAGCGACCGGCGCGAAACCGAGTGCCCAGCCGCAGCAGTCCGTCAACGAGATCCGCCTCAATCCGGAGACGGTCGGACGATCTGGCATCACCGTCCAACCGGTAACAAGGGGTGAATTCCGGATATTCCGAGATTTTCCCGCGACCATCCGCCCGAACGAACGCGCGCTGGCAGACATCACCACGCTGGTGCGCGGCCGGGTCGTGGACGTGTATGCAGACCTCGGCCAGGAAGTCAAAGCCGAGGACCTGCTGGCGATTCTGTACAGCAGCGAGTTGGGATTGGCGCAATCGGCATACCTCAAGGCGCAGGCGAAACTGTATCTGGCCGAACAATCGTACAAACGGGCCGAGTTCCTGTTGAAGGAGAAAGTCATCGGCACCGCCGAAGCCCAGCGCCGCGAGGCGGAGCTGTACAGCGCCAGGGCCGAAGCGCGGGAAGCGAAAGATCGATTGCTGTTGCTCGGCATGGAGGAACGGGACATCAAGCGCCTGGACCGCGATCACAAGATCCGGTCCTACGTCCCGATCGAAGCGCCCTTCGCTGGCCGCATCATCGCCCGGAACGTCACCCGGGGCGAAGTG